>PMHJ01000009.1 GCA_003158175.1 Candidatus Cybelea septentrionalis | reverse complement strand
GCTCACCATGACACTGGGAGAGCTCACCATGACACTTACGCGGGGAGGAAGCCGGGGACGATCATTGCGATCCCGGTTTGCGAGCCGCCGATTAGCATCATGACTCCCTCGGCGACCTCGGCGACGGTCGCGATTCGGCCTTCGGGATTGCTTGCGGCCAATAGGTGGCGCGTTTCTTCTTCATCTCTGCCGGTTTTCGCTGTGATATTGGTCACGGCGTTGCGAAGGATGTCGGTCTCCGTATAGCCCGGACAGATTGCGTTGACGGTGACTCCCGTTGCCGCGGCTTCCGCGGCGACGGCGCGCGTGAAGCCGACCACACCGTGTTTGCTCGCGCAATAGGCGGAGATGTACGGCGCGCCTGCGAGGCCGGCGGTGCTCGCGACGTTGACGATGCGTCCCCACTTCGCCGCCGTCATCTCGGCGAAGACTTCCCGCGTGCAGAGAAACGTGCCGGTTAAATTCGTTGCGATGATTCGGTCCCACATCTCGGAGGACGTGCGCGTCAGCGTGGCAGACTCCACGATGCCGGCATTGTTGACCAGAATGTCGACTGCGCCGTTCGCATCGCGACACTCTTGGAAGGCACGCCGCACTTCATCTTCCTTGCAAACGTCGGCTCGCGCATAAAACCCTTCGACCGCGGCAAGGGGAGCGGAGCGACTTATTATGCTGACGCGCGCGCCCTCTTGGTGAAGCCGCTCCGCGATGGCGCGACCGATGCCGCGCGAAGCTCCGGTAACGACGGCGTGCTTCCCCGCGACGCTCACGAGGCTGCATCCTTTGCTCTGGCCACAAGCCGCTCGAGCTGCTCTTTTCCCGAGAGGTACTGCACGGGCCAGGGCGCCTCTTCGTAGCCGAGTTCCGCCGCAGCGTGCAGGGTCCAAAAGGGATCGGCGAGATGCGGGCGTCCGAGTGCGACCAGATCCGCGCGCGCGCCGGCGAGAATCGCGTCGACCTGATCGACGTCGGTAATGTTGCCGACCGCCATCGTGGCGATTCCGACTTCATTGCGAATCTTGTCCGAATACGGCGTCTGAAACATTCGCCCGTACACCGGTTTTGCGTCCGGCGTCGTCTGCCCGGCCGAAACGTCGATGAGATCGGCGCCCTCGAGCTTGAATGCGCGCGCGATCTCGACGGCATCCTCGCCATTGATGCCGCCGTCTACCCAATCGGTCGCCGATATGCGCACCGACATCGGCCGTTCCTCCGGCCAAACCGCTCGCATCGCGCGAAAAACCTCCAATGGATAGCGCAGACGATTCGCCAGCGAGCCGCCGTACTCGTCGTGGCGGTGGTTGCGCAGCGGCGTGATAAATGACGAGAGCAGATACCCGTGAGCGCAGTGCAGCTCGAGCATGTCGAAGCCGGCCTCCACGCCCATGCCGGCGGCGCGCACGAAGGCGTCGCGAATCTCGACCATCTCCGCTCGCGTCAATTCGGACGGCGCCTGATTTCGCGACGCGTACGGAATCGCCGAAGGTGCAACGAGCGGCCAGTTCCCCTCATCGAGCGGTTCGTCCATCCCCTCCCACAGCAGCTTCGTCGAGCCTTTCGGGCCGGAATGCCCGAGCTGCAGGCAGATCTTAGCGCGCGAGGATGTGTGAACGAAATCGACGATTCGCTTCCACGCCGGAACGTGTTCGGGGAGGTACATCCCGGCGCACCCGGGCGAGATGCGCCCTTCTCGCGTGACGCAGGTCATCTCCGTAAAGATCAAACCGGCGCCGCCCAGCGCGCGCGTTCCGAGATGCACGAGATGAAAATCGCCGGGCGTCCCGTCGACCGAGCTGTACATGTCCATCGGCGAAACGACGATTCGGTTTTGCAGCTCTAGTCCTCGGAGTCGAAACGGCACGAACATCGGCGGAACGGCGCGGCCACCAAACCATCGTTCGATGCGATCGACGTAGGTCGTGTCGCGTAAACGTAGATTTTCATGACCGATCCGCTGACTGCGCGTCAGCAGGCTATAGGCGAACTGCTCGGGCGGAAGCGTTGCGTAACGCGCTATATTTTCGAACCATTCGGTCGAGTTGCGCGCAGCGTTCTGCAGCTTCAGCACTTCCAGCTTCCGGGATGCCTCATACTGCTGGAGAGCTTTCTCCAGGCCGGCGGACTCCACGCCTGCCAGGGCGTCCGCTAACCCGATTGCGTCTTCCAGCGCGAGTTTGGTCCCGGAACCGACGGAAAAGTGCGCGGTGTGGGCGGCGTCGCCTAGCAGCACGACGTTGCCGGTGCTCCAGTGCTCGTTGCTCACCCGGGTGAAGTTTAGCCAGTCGCGGCCGCGCAGGTGCGCGCTATTGGTCAGCAAGCGGTGGCCGTGCAGGTAGGGCTCGAAAAGCTCTTCGCAAAACGCAATCGTCTGCGCCGAGTCTGCCGTATCGAGCCCGTGCGCGAGCCACGTCTCCTCGCGGCACTCGACGATGAACGTGCTGAGCTCTTCGTCGAAGCGATAGGCATGGACGGTGAACCACCCATGTTCGGTCCGTTCGAAAATGAACGTGAAGGCATCGAGCGGCAGCGTCGTACCGAGCCACACGTAGCGGCAGCCGCGCCGCTCGAGGGTCGGCTGGAACTCGTCGGCAAAACTCTGGCGGACTCGGCTGTTGGCGCCATCGGCACCAACCAAGAGATCGCAGCGGTCTCGCTCGGTCGCGACATCGGTGATATCGGTTTGAAAGCTCAGCTCGACGCCGAGCTCCGTCGCTCGATGTTGTAAAATCGAAAGCAAACGCTTTCGCGAGATACCGGAGAAACCGTGACCCCCCGACCGAATCGTATGCCCGTTGAAATAAATTTCGATATCGTCCCAGTGCGCGAAGGCCTGGGTGATTTCGCGCTGCGTCGGCTCGTCGGCCGCCCGCAGATTCTCCAGCGTCGCATCGGAGAAGACGACGCCCCATCCAAAGGTATCGAGAGGCCGATTACGTTCGGCGATGCGAACGGGCCATGAGGGGAAGCGTGCCTTGATGAGTATTCCAAGGTAGAGGCCCGCGGGACCGCCGCCGATGCAGGTTACGCGCATAATGTCATCCTGATCCTTCGACAAGCTCAGGACTGCGCTTCGCGCAGGCGCTAAGGTCTTGTCGTCCTGAGCCTGTCGAAGGACGAAGGACGCTTACACTTTGATGAGAGCCGCAGACGAATCCCGCCGCGCCATGCTATTCTACGCTCGAAAAGTAATGAGACCGGCGATCGCACTCGTTTTGTTCCTGTCCGGTTTCGCCGTGCTTCTCGTAGTTGAGCGCGAGGCGGCTTCGGCTCGAGCAGCGGCCCCGGTGACGCTTTCGAGCGGATTATCCGCATCCCGCGCCACGATCCCGGTGAGCTTCAACGGCCGGCAAGCGTCCTGCATCTTAGATACCGGCAGCTCCGCCATTTTAGTCTCGCCAACCCTGGCGCGCGATGCGGGACTCGCCGGTGAGCGCGGAACCTTTGAGGTGGCGCCCGACGGCAGAACGTACGCAGACCGGGAAACCGAGATTTCGCGTTTTGCCGTCTCTCGGTTCGCGGTACGCGACGTTCACGCGTTGATCTCTTCGAACTTGACCGGATACAACGCGCTTTGCGGTTATGATTTCTTCACGCGCTTTCCATCGCTGATCGATCGCGTTCGCGGGACGGTCACGCTCTTCCCAGCACCTTCGAAGATCGCGCGAATGCATTGTCTTCTCGTCGATCTCGCTCCCCGCGTGCCAATTAGCGACGATCGAGATCAACGGCACGTGGCTGAATCAGATCGTGCTCGATTCGGGAATGTCGGGCGGTGGAGCGCTATGGGACGGCGTGCGCGAACGCTTGCGCAGCCCGTTGGTTTCCGCGGCAAACTACATAGATCAGCCCCCAACGGGAACCGGTTTCTCCTGCGGAGCCTCGGCATTCGTGCGATTCGCAACGGGGACGGCTACAAGCTCCATGCCGATGTGCACCGAAGCAGAGCGCCCCGACGGCTACAACGGGATCATCGAGACCAACCTTCCCGCCATGCATGCGATGGCGGTCGACTACCCTCATCGGCGAATCTGCTTCGACGTCGCAAGCTTTTCGCAAGCGTGGTCCCGTTTCAACAACCTCCGCTCACCGTAGGACTTCGCCATCCCGAGCTCTCCCAGCGTCATCGTGAGTTGCTCCCAGTGTCATGGTGAGCTGCTCCCAGTGTCATGGTGAGTTGCTCCCAGTGTCCTCGTGAGCTGCTCCCAGTGTCATGGTGAGCTTGTCGAACCATGACTGTGCAACCGTGCTCTCACCGTCATCCTTCGACAGGCTCAGGATGACAATTGGAGCGCAGGATGACACTGGGAGTCCAGGGTGACAATCATTTCTTGCGGGCGATTAGTAGGCCGTCGCAGACTGGTACTAGCGCCGCTTCTACTCGATCGTCGCGGCCGGCTTTGAGACTGATGTCGCGCAGCGCTCGAGTGTCGGCGTCATCCACCGACGGGTCGACAACCGCGCCGTCCCATAATACGTTGTCGACCAAGATCAAGCCGCCGGGTCGCACCAACTCGAGGGCCGCTTCATAATACGCGTCGACGTTGGTTTTATCGGCATCGATAAATGCCATGTCGAAAGGCTCGACGTTCTCGCGCCGCAGCCCTTCGAGCGTTTGCGCGGCGGGCGCGATTCGCAAGTCGACCTTGCCCGCCACGCCGGCAGACTCCCAGTACCGGCGTGCGACCGCGGTCGTCGCGTCATTGACGTCGCAGGCCAGGATGTAGCCGTCGGGCGGGAGTGCCAGCGCCATCGCGAGGGAGCTGTATCCGGTGAAAACGCCGATTTCCAAGTACCGCCGTGCGCCGATTACATGCGCCAAGAGCGCCATGAGTTGGCCTTGCTCGGGGCCGATCGCCATGCGCCACTGCGAGAGACGCGCGGTCTCTTCGCGCAACTCGCGAAGTATCGGGTGCTCTCGCACGGTCGCGTTGACGATGTAGTCCGCAATCGTGGCGTCCAGTATCGAGCTTTTCGTCGTCACTACTGCCCAGGTACCGTCGAACGGCCGTGGCGGGACTTGAAAGTAAGCTCGGACACCCCGGATTTGTCCAGCTCGCCCAATCCCGCGGCTTTCATGCGCTCGTACTGTTCGAAAGCGGCCGTTGCCAGCGGCAGCGAAAGTCCCGCCTCTCTTGCGAGAGACAGTGCGATACCGGAGTCCTTGGCGGCGTGCGCGGCAGAGAAGTAGACGTCGTGCTCACGGTGCTGCATGTCGGCGCCGTCGGTTTCGAGGACCCGCGAGTTCGCACCGGTTTGCGAGAAGACTTCGCGCAGCAGGTCGAGATCCAAGCCGAGAGCATCTCCCAAGCCAAGACCTTCGGCAAGACCTGCGGTGTTGACGTTCATGACCATGTTCACGAGCGCTTTGACTTCCGCCGCCGTGCCGGCCTCGCCGAGGTATTTCAGCGACGCGCTCATCTTTTCGAGCAGCGGCTTCGCGCGCTCGAAGACCTCCGGGCGGCCGCCGATCATCAGATACAACGTGCCGTTTCGCGCCTGCGGGATCGAGCTGGCCATGCACGCCTCGAGCGAGTAGCCGCCGCGCTCCGCGACCATCCGTTCGACGTCGCGATGGACCTGGGGCGTCACCGTCGCGCAGTTTAAGAAGATCCTGCCCTGCGCGTTGTTCAAGAGCGAGTCGCCGTGCGGCGCAAAGATCTGATACATCGCCGCGTCGTCGCTCACCACGGTCACAACGACATCCGCCAGCTCGCTGACACGCGCGAGCGACGAGGTCGCCTCACCGCCGGTCTCGGCGGCTACCTCGGCTGCAGGCTCGGGCCGCACGTCGTACAGCGCGACGATCGGGTACCCAACGTCGTGTAACCGCCGCGCCAGGTTCGCGCCCATCCGCCCCGTCCCGACGATCCCAATCTTCACGAGGGCGCTAATGCAGCAATCCTACCCGCCGGCCCTGCAGCGCCCGTGAGAAGGCGCCGGACTTCAATTCGCCCAACCTTGCAGACCGGCGATTCCTCGCCCGGCCCCCCACGGGGGGCGCTACCCTCGCTTTATTTCTAAGGAGATTTCATGCGCACATCACGCGTCTTAATTGCTGCGGCCGTACTGCTCGCAGCCTTCATTCCGGCCTCGGGCTTTGCTCAGGTCGAAAGCACCCCGATCCCCGCGACGGTCAAACCCAACTTTTCCTCGCTCAGCTTCATGGTGGGAAGCTGGACCTGCACGTCAAAGAGCTCGCGTCGCCCTCGTCCGTTTACGACCATTTCCACCTACTCCATGGACCCGACCGGCTACTGGATGAACGAAACCTCCACGACTCCCAAGACGTCGTGGGTCCCGGCCGCGCTGCGGACTTGGGATAAGATCACATACGACCCCGACACGAAGCGTTGGGTCGACGTACTTTATGGCGACCAGGGTACGTTCGGGCTTTCAGTTTCCCAGGGTTGGAACGGCAACCAGATCGCCTGGCATGACGTTTCCTTCGAGCCGGGTCCGAGCATCAACAGTCAAACCGACATCACCACGACGAAGGTGAGTGCAAGCAAAACGACGGCCTCGTCGTCGTTTACCGAAACGAAAACAGGCCGCCGCGTAACCGTCGCGACGACCTGCGTTAAGAGCTAAGACCGCAAGAGAGGGGGAGTTCTAAGTTTAGAACTCCTCCTCGGGAGCGTTTTCGGTGAACGGAGTTTCCTCTTCGTCACCTTCGTACGCGGGCTTCTCGTCCTCGTACACGACGTCTTCGTCCTCTTCCTCGAGCTCGTAGCCTTGCGGACCTTCGACCTCGTCTTCCGGAGCCTCTGGTGTTTCGTCTTCGAAGACCTCTTCGGCTTCGATCTCCGCAACCGGCGCCACGACCGGCGGTGCCGGGATCGGTGCGCTTGCGTCGAGCGGTTTGCTGTCGTCGAGTTCCTCTTCTTCCTCTTCCTCGACTTCCTCGACTTCGGCCGGCACTTCGGCAACGGCTTCACGCGTTGCGACGACGGTCTGCGAAACGGCGCTCTGCTCGTCGCCCATTAGGAGCCCGTACTCGCGGCGCTCGCTCTCGCCCATCTCGTCTTCGGGCGTCTTGATGTCGACCTCTTCGCGGTTCTCCGTGAGCACCTTAACGTCGAGCGCGAGCGATTGCAGCTCCTTGATGAGGACTTTGAACGATTCGGGAACGCCCGGTTCCATCACGTTCTCGCCTTTGACGATCGCTTCGTAGGTCTTGACGCGTCCGACGACGTCGTCGGACTTCACGGTGAGCAGCTCCTGCAGCGTGTAAGCTGCGCCATAGGCCTCCAGCGCCCAGACTTCCATCTCGCCGAAACGCTGACCGCCGAACTGCGCCTTACCGCCGAGCGGCTGTTGAGTGATCATCGAGTATGGACCCGTTGACCGCGCGTGGATCTTGTCGTCGACTAAGTGCGCGAGCTTGAGCATATAGATCAAACCAACGGTGATTGGTCGGGAGAAACGCTCGCCGCTGCGACCGTCGCGCAACCACGTCTTGCCGTCGGCCGGAAGACCGGCGTCCTGTAGCCACTCGGCAATATCCTCGGCGTGCGCGCCGTCGAAGACCGGCGTCGCCACGCTCAAGCCGAGCATACGCGCCGCCCAGCCCAGGTGCGTCTCCATGATCTGCCCNNAGGTTCATGCGCGACGGCACGCCCAGCGGGTTGAGCACGATGTCGACCGGCGTCCCGTCCTCGAGATACGGCATGTCCTCTTCCGTGAGCACTTTGGCAATGACGCCTTTATTGCCGTGCCGGCCCGCCATCTTATCGCCTTGGAGAATCTTACGTTTCTGTGCTACGTAGACGCGCACCAAGTGATTGACGCCGGGTGAAAGCTCGTCGCCGTTCTCGCGCGAGAAGACCTTGACGTCGATGATCTTGCCCTTCTCGCCGTGCGGCACTTTGAGACTCGTGTCGCGAACTTCGCGAGATTTTTCACCGAAGATCGCGCGCAGGAGCCGTTCCTCGGCGGTCAGCTCAGTTTCGCCCTTCGGCGTGACCTTTCCGACGAGAATGTCCTCCGGACGCACCTCGGCGCCGATTCGAATGATGCCGCGCTCGTCGAGATCTTTGAGCGCGTCTTCGCCAACGTTGGGGATGTCGCGCGTGATCTCTTCGGGTCCAAGCTTCGTGTCGCGAGCTTCGCATTCGTACTCCTCGATGTGAATCGAGGTGAAGCGATCCTCTTTGACCATGCGCTCGCTGATCAGAATGGCGTCTTCGTAGTTATAGCCTTCCCACGGCATAAATGCCACGAGCACGTTTTGGCCCAGTGCAAGTTCGCCCTGATCGGAAGACGGGCCGTCGACGAGTACTTGACCCGACTCGACCTCATCACCGACTGCGACGATCGGGCGCTGGTTGATGCACGTGCCGGCGTTGCTGCGTACGAACTTGAGCAGGTCGTACGTCTTATCGATCCCCTCGACGTTGCGCACGGTAATCGCTTTTGCATCCACCGACGTAACGGCGCCCGCTTCGTCGGCGACGAGGAGGGCTCCCGAGTCTTTGGCGGCCCGATACTCCATGCCGGTACCGACGATTGGAGCGTCGGGACGCAGCAACGGCACGGCCTGACGCTGCATGTTCGCGCCCATGAGCGCCCGGTTGGCATCGTCGTGTTCCAAGAACGGAATCAACGCCGTCGCAACCGAGACGATCTGCTTGGGCGAAACGTCCATAAGCTGGACGCGCGCCGCCGGCTCTTCGATATACTCCTCGGCATAGCGGCAGACGACCGAGTCGGCAGTGATCTTTCCGCTCGCCGCGTCGACCGCCGTGTTGGCCTGCGCGATGATGTATTCGTCTTCGCGGTCGGCGGTGAGATAGACGATCTCATCGGTAACGATGCCCTCGCGCACGACGCGATAGGGCGTCTCGATGAACCCGAAGCGGTTGACGCGTCCGTAGGTCGCCAGCGAACCGATCAAACCAATGTTCGGGCCTTCCGGCGTTTCGATCGGACAGATGCGGCCGTAGTGCGAGTGGTGCACGTCGCGCACTTCGAATCCGGCGCGCTCGCGGGAGAGGCCACCCGGGCCGAGTGCCGACAAGCGCCGCTTGTGCGTCAGCTCCGCCAACGAGTTGGTCTGGTCCATAAACTGCGAGAGCTGCGAGGAGCCGAAAAACTCTTTGATCGCCGCCACGACCGGCCGAATGTTGATCAACGCCTGCGGCGTGACGGTTTCAATGTCTTGCACCGTCATGCGCTCGCGCACCACGCGTTCGAGGCGCAGCAAGCCGACGCGGAACTGGTTCTGCAGTAGCTCGCCGACCGAACGAACGCGGCGGTTGCCGAGGTGGTCGATGTCGTCCTTGGGCACGATGCCGGTCGCCACTTTGATCAAGCGGCGAATCACGG
This sequence comes from Candidatus Cybelea septentrionalis, assembly GCA_003158175.1. GTDB lineage: Bacteria > Vulcanimicrobiota > Vulcanimicrobiia > Vulcanimicrobiales > Vulcanimicrobiaceae > Cybelea > Cybelea septentrionalis. The sequence continues at coordinate 44,122 of PMHJ01000009.1, read as the reverse complement.
CCACCATGTCGCCGCGCGACAGACACCTTGCCGTTATCGCCGGCATCTCGAGTCCGGCATCGACGTACTCGTCGATCACGACATAGGGGCGCTCCACCCGGGCGTCGACGTCGGGGTTCTCGATGCGGTAATGAAACTTGCCGTTGAGTTTGTAACGGCCGACTCCCGCGAGATCGTAGCGCTTCTCGTCGAAGAAGAGCGATTCCAGGAGCTTCTCGGCGTTCTCGGCGTTCTCGGGCTCGCCGGGGCGCAGCTTCTTGTAAATCTCCTTGAGCGCATCCTCGCGAGTCTTGATATCGCGATCCTTTTCGATCGAGTTGCGAACCAGCGGACTGTCGTCGAAAAGGCGCAGTATCGCCTCGTCGCTCTCCCAATCGAGCCCGAGGTCGGGCCGAGAGAGCGCGCGGATGAACGTCGAAACGTAAATCTTGCGGTTCTTGTCGATTCGAACGCCGATCGTACCCTCGGTCTCGTCGTTCTTCGTGCCGTTGTCGGTCTCGAACTCGATCCAGGCGCCGCGATTGGGAATGATCGTGGCATTAAACGTCGGACGCGAGTTCGTGTCAACGTCTTGACTGTAATACACGCCGGGTGAGCGCACGAGCTGACTCACGATCACGCGCTCGGCGCCGTTGATCATGAACGTGCCCTTATCGGTCATGAGCGGAAAGTCGCCCATGAAGATCTCTTGGTCGGGGATGCCTTTGATTTCGCCCGATTCGGCCGTGATCAAGCGAACGCGCACGCGAAGCGGCGCGCTATAGGTCATGTCGCGCTCGCGGCACTCCTCGATCGAATACTTGGGTTCGCCGAGCGAATGCTCGCCAAACTCCAGAATTAGGTTGCCGGTAAAATCCTTGATGGGCGAGATCGAGGCGAACGCCTCGGACAGACCCTCGGTCTTAAACCAGTTAAAGCTGGCCTTCTGCAGCTCGATGAGGTTGGGCACCTCGAGCACGTGCGGAATTTTTCCAAAGGAGTACCGCTCGCGCTTGGGACCCGGCTCCGGACGCTGCTCGACCGTGAATGCACCCGTAGGCATTGGAAAGGTCGACGGCATGGGGTTCGAGCTGTTTCCGTCCGTTCCGACCTTCGTCGAGGCAGTAGACCGCCTCGACCTGCCCTTGGTGTCGCCCGAGCTCTTCGCTGGGGACTTCGGAGCTGTCGTCTTCGCCATTAACTCTTCTTTCTCGGTGGATAATGATAATTTAACGATTGCGAACTATGCGACTTGCCTCAGGGCACACCAAAAAGACGAAACACAGGCTCCGTCTACCGGAGGTGCCTCGCCCTTCTTTTTGTGGCGGCTTCAAGCGCCCAGGGGCATAGGTTACGAGTTTAACACCCGTCGCCAAGAGCGTCAAGGAACCCTGCCATTGCCATGGGGATAGCGGGTCAGTTAGACTTTTGTCGCAATCTCATATTAACGGCGCGCACGGCTCTATGGAGCAATGAGCTATGCTTAAACGCTCAAGGAAAGAGCCGCACGATTACAACGTGAACGCGACCCGCATCGTGGCGATCGACACGGCCAGGAACTACCTAAGCCAACCAAACTCGTTAAGTCGCGAGTCGCCAAAAAGAACCTCACGCCGTAGCGCTCGGTCGAAAGGGCGGCAAGGCTCGCGCGAAGGCACTGACCCCTGAGGAGCGCCACGCAATCGCAGTCAAAGCCGCTCGGGCACGATGGGAGATGGAAGAGGATGGCTACTGTTCTAAGGGCTTCTAAGGGTCGTATTTGCAAGGTCCCTGTTCCACTGGAACCAACGGATGGCGAGTACATCCCCATAGGTATAATTTGCTACGCCGAATATCAAGGCGGCAACGCGCACGAGGCCTTCACGCTTAGGAGCCGCGACCATGAGCGCCAAGTCCAACAAAGTAATATCGAGTACATAATCCTGGATATCCCGAAAGATGCGCCAACTGGTTTGTACGCTCTCTCACACTTTGAGATGCGCCTCGGAGAAGGAGCGGCGCGTCGAACGAAAGTGTTCAGTTTGAACGACGTATATCTCCCGGATATTGAAGTCGAGGAGGCTACGGAACCACAGATCCCGTGGCCGAAGGTTGGCCGTTCCCCTTGACCCATTTTTGCGAAACGCGATCAGCATGAAGTGTCGCCGCGATCCCCACCGTCCCCGCGAGCTTCTTGGCGCATTAAAGCTACTCGGGACATCGTTTTGCTACGGTGTCCTCCTAGAAACCAAGCTTTCCTAAACCGGCGTACGGGTTCAGGAGCTGAGTCTTAAGGGCCTAAGCGGCGAGTCTCCTCTTGCGGCCGAGCTCGCTATCGCGCTCGGCCGCAAGAGGGGGGAGGCGCCGGTTAGCGGCGGTGCCGATCGCTTCCCGAAACGCTGACCGTGACGGGCTTCGACGCTATTCCGTTGGCGACCACGACGAGCTGACCGGAGCCCGACGTGATGCCGCTTGGAACATCGAAGTTCGTCGAAACCGTCGCGCTGCCCGTTGCGACGCCCATCGTGCTGTGGTCATGCGTGCGCAAGTAGTAGACCTTTCCGCTTGAGCTCATCGTGATGCGCACTAACGGATAGTTCGTGGGGTTCTGGTACTCATCGCCAAACGACATCGCCTGCGACAATCCGTTGAACTGCGTGCCCGAGATCTTGTAGGTTTGCCCCGCGGTGATGCTCGACGGACAGTTCGAAATCGTGGGTGCCCAGCTCGCTTTCGGCGATCCGGTGGGCGTGTAAAGAATGACCGAGCTGTAGCCCAATACCATGATCTGACCCGTGGGGAGCAGCAACGGCGGCCCCTGTTCCGTTATGCCGTTAAGCTGGTTGAAGCTCGTACCATTCCACTCGTATGCGGTGCCGCTGTCGCCGAAGACGAGGACATTGCCGCTCGGCTCGAGGACCGCAAAACTATCGCCGGCGTTGTCACCGTTCGGGAAATCGGGACCCTTCGTCCAGGTGCCTGCCGTCGTGCTGTATACCGCGGTGTGTCCCGGTCCGTATCCGGAAGTATAAGATCCGGTGTAGAAAACCGTCCCGTCCGGACGGAGAACGGCCGGGCCGATCTCTCCGGGCGGATAGTAGCACAGGCTCGGTCCGTACAGCAGGCACCCATACGGCGATGGCGAGTGCAGATCGACGATCGTTGAGCCCGCACTCTTCCAAGTGCCCGTTTTCGGATTGTAGATCTCCGAGTTTGGAGCGTTCTTCACATCCGCCGTCAAGATAGTGCCGTCGGCGAGGAGAGTCCATCCCTCCTCGGCGTTGAAGTCGGCCTTGCCCTTGTGCTTGACGGTTTTCCATTTGAGCGTCTTGGGATTCAACGCTGCATCATCTTCGGTGAGCTTATCCCCGAGAAGCAGTTTCCCGTTCGGCAACACGCTCGACGGCGAATCCCCGATGAATTTCCAGCCGTGCGGATGACCGAGCGGAGTAAATTTATTGGTCAGAGGATTGTAAACGGCGCCCAAGTTGGTGAGCTGCAAATCGTATCCGTTCCCCGGTTCGTTGTACTCGCCGCCGGAGATGACGAACTCGCCGTTAGCAAGCAAGTCGGAAGCGGCAGCATCGGGGCCATAACCACTCTGAAGTGAAATAACCGCACTCCAGGTGCCATCCGAATAGCCGCCCTCGGCGTCGGGAGTGTAGCGATAGAAGCTATTCCAGTTCGAGTTGCTTTGCGCGAGAATGGAACCATCGGTTAGCAACCACGCAAGTTGCATGCCCGTGGGAGGTTGGCTCGTGAGGCGGGTGACCTGACCAGCGTGACTCGAACGCCAAGTATCGAGGGTTTGAGGCCCGATCCCCGGGAGCGTCGACCTGCCGGCGGAGCAGCCTGCCCCACCGATGGCGACCGCAGCAGCAAATGCAACGAGTCCCGATTTGAAGTAGAAACGCAACACGAAGAACCTCCAAGATGACGAGCAACGAGAGGTGCAAGGCCTTCGCGCGGTTCGCGTGGTTCCCTCTAGCGTGCTACGGGCGCGGGCGTCTTATCGTGAGCGCAGATTTGGCGGACGCGCGCGCCAAGTGCCTCGCCGGTCAAGCCGAAGAGCGCGCGCTGTTTGTCCTGCGAGTCGTGGTGAACCAACACGCTCGGCACGCCCATCCGCTCGACACGAAGATTGAGGCCGCGATCGGAGACGAACTCCGCGACCGCCGAACCAAAGCCCCCTGCGAGCGAGTGCTCCTCGAGTGTAATCACATAGGCGTGATCTCGTTCGAGCTCCAGTAGCAGCGCTTCATCCAATGGCTTGGCAAATCGCGCGTTGATCACCGTGATGCCGTCGACGTCAGCATCGAGCGCAATGTCGACCGAGGTGCCGTAAGCGAGGATGGCTACCTCACGGCCCCAACGCAGGACCTCGGCTTTGCCGTGCACCAGCGGAGCCAAGGGCTCGTCATGCTTGCCGCTCGTCGACCCGCGCGGATAACGGATCCCCGCCGGCGCGTTGAGCGAGAGCGCATGCTCGAGCATCGGCTGCAGCTCCGCCTCGTTGCGAGGCGCCATGAGCGTCATGTTCGGCAGCGTGCGGAGGTACGCGATGTCGTAGAGTCCCATGTGCGTCGGACCGTCGTCGCCCACGAAACCGGCGCGATCCATGCAGAAGATTACTGGAAGGTTTTGCACGACGACGTCGTGGACGATTTGATCGTACGCGCGCTGCAAGAAGGTCGAATAGATCGCACACACCGGCCGCAATCCGCTCGAGGCCATGCCGGCCGCGAAGCAAACGGCGTGCGCCTCGGCGATGCCGACGTCGAAGTACCGTTCCGGGAAGCGCTTTGCGAACTTCGCAAGGCCCGTGCCGTCCGGCATCGCGGCGGTGATGCCCACGACCCGCGGATCCTTCTCGGCGACTGCGATCATGGCGTCTGCAAAAACATCGGAAAACTTCGGACGTCCGGGCGGTCCGGTCTTTTTGCCGCCATTCTTCGGCTCGAATGCGTTTGCGCCGATGCCGTGAAACATCCGCGAATCGCGCTCGGCCGGCTCGTATCCTTTGCCCTTGATCGTGCGAACGTGAAGTAGGACGGGACGGTCGAAATCCTTGGCGGTTTGGAGCGCATCGACGAGCACGTCGTAGTTGTGACCGTCGACCGGCCCGATATAACGAAAGCCGAGCTCCTCGAAGATCACCGCGGTCTTCTCGGAGGGGCCGATAAAGTGCATCGCCCCGATTTCGGCGCCTTCAATCGCGCGCTTCGCTGCCGTTCCCAGGGGAAGGCGCTTGAGCATCTCTTTCCCGGTTCGCCGCACGAAGTTTGCGAACGGCTTGGTGCGCAGAACCGAAAGATAAGCGGCGATCGAGCCTACATTCGGCGCAATCGACATCTCGTTGTCGTTTAGAATTACGATGAACGGACTTCGGAGTGCGCCTGCGTTGTTGAGTGCTTCGTATGCGAGTCCGCCGGTGAGCGCCCCGTCGCCGAGGACCGCGACAACGGTTTCGTCGCTGCCGACCAAATCGCGCGCGAGCGCCATCCCAAGTGCGGAGGCGACCGACGTGCTGGCGTGGCCTGCACCAAAGGGATCGTACGGCGATTCGCTGCGCATCGCAAAGCCGGAGAGACCACCCCCCTTGCGGATCGTGCCAAAGCGATCGCGGCGGCCGGTGAGGATCTTGTGAACGTACGTCTGGTGGCTGACGTCCCAGACGAGCTTGTCGGTCGGCAGGTCGAGTACTCGATGCAACGCCAGCGTCAGCTCGACGACGCCGAGGTTGGGCGCGAGATGGCCGCCGTTGACGGCGCACGTCGTGACCAGCAGTTCGCGGATCTCGCTTGCAAGAACGTCGATTTCCTCGCGCTTGAGCCGTTTGACGTCAGCAGGCGAGTCGATGTGCTCGATTACCATTCGCGCGGTATACGCACCCGCCCGCCGATGCCCTGCGTTGCTCCAAGCACCAAAGCGGCCAGCCTGGCCGCGCGCGGCGCCTCTCGTGCCAACCACACCGCTTGCGGCCAATTCCACGGTTTGAGCATCGCTCGAAGCGGCGAGCGCCATTCGGCCGAAAGCTCGTGATGGGGTGTATCGAGGACGACGCGTACTGCGGCGACGCGCGACGCCACAATGCAGCCGGTCTCCATGTCGACCCCGGCGTACCCTTTCGTCGCCCACGCTTCGCGTGCCGCTCCGTTGACGATCGAGTCGGCCGTCAGGAGCCGATCGAAAACCGGCTCGATTCCCAGCGATCTCGCTCCCTGCGTCAGCGCTTCAACAAGCTCGTCGTCGCAGCGCATCACGCTCCCGTTTGGAGCTCGGACCTCTCGCGGAATTAAGACGGTTCCGGTCGGAAGATCGGTTCGCAGTCCGCCGGCCAGCCCGCAGCTCACAACCGTCTCGCCGAGCGCTCCTTTTAAGTTCGCGAGCGCAATCCCAACCTGCACGATGCGCGCTTCCGGGAGCTCGCGTCGCAACGCCTTGCATTCCAGCGACGTCGCCGCAATCAGGGTAACGTGCATCGCTAGGCCCTTCCGGTTTGGCGATACCAGGTGACGGCGCGTTCGAGCGCCATCGTTACCGGCGTGGCTCGATAACCTAGTTCGCTTTGTGCCTTCGATGAATCGGTATACATGCGCTCGCGCGACAATCGAACGCCTTCGACCGGAACGTTGGGCTCGCCGCCCACGACGCGGCAGCGCAACTCGTCGAAGTATGCGGCCCCCAGCGCCAACCCGTAGGGAGCGCGCCATTTCGGCATCGGCCGGCCCGTGATCTCGGCCAGGCGCTGCCAAATCTCGTCCATGCTGAGATTCTCGCCGCCGATCGGGTAGCGTTCCCCGATTTTTCCGCGATCCAACGCGGCTACGTGTGCGCGCGCGACGTCCTCGACGGCGACCAAGTTCATGCCGCCGGTTCCCGGGGCTTTCGCGACGATCTTGCCTCGCGCAAAATCGAGCACGAGCTTGCCGGTCGGCGTCGGCTTCCAATCGCCGGGCCCGACGGGCGCCGTCGGAAGCAGCGCGATCACGGGAATGCGCGACGCAAATGCGGCGCGTTCCTGATCGAGCTTCGAGCGATGGTAGCCGCTGTGAGCGTGACCGAGCGTCGCGGAACTCGAGGTGAGCACGACGCGCTCGACGCCTGCGAGTTCGGCCGCGAGCATCAGGCTCGACGTCCCTTCGACGTTGACCGCGGCGATGTCTTTGCTCGCGCGAGGCGCGAAAGTGTAGAGCGCCGCGCAGTGCACCGCGTAGCGGCATCCATCGAGTGCGCGCGCAAACGCGCCGACGTTCCGCAGATCGCCCGCGACAAGCTCCGCCCGCTCATCCACCGTCATCCTGAGCCCTGTCGAAGGACGCTGCGGACGGATTAGCGTGCGAACTTGGTAACCCGCATCGAACAGTTCGCGCAGGATGTGCGACCCGACGAATCCAGATGCGCCGGTAAGGAAAACGCGATCACCGCGCGCGATCGGAGGCTCCTCCCTTTATCATGTGCGCATCCTACACTACTCCGATGGCCTCCGCAAAGGGCATCTCAGGCGGCGCACGTAAGGCGCCGCCATGAAACTTTCGATTCTAGCGATCGTGGCAATGGCCATCACCGCTCTTGCGGGCTGCGGGGGTATCCTCGCAAACGCGTCGCCTCCCGCCTCCGCCGGCACGGCTGCACTGCAAACGGCTCCCGCGCCAGACGCAGCGGGCGCGTATTGCAAACAGACGGGCGGCGAGGTCGAACACCGCCATCCCGTTTACGGCAGCAACTCGTCAAATCTGCTTTTCCTTGCAGGCGAGAGAAACTTCTGTCAATACACGAGCAAGAAAGACGGTTCGCGCATCCACATTCTTTTGGAGACGCTCTATACGACCAAACCGTCGCTGGCCGCGCTGGCATATATCCTCAAGCCGCCCATCGGCTCGTGCAACGGCAATCCGGCGTCGTGCTACTGCTCGCTCTTGGGCGGCTCCGATCAGTTTGGCGGAACATCGGGCGCGGGCGGCGGCTGGTACGACAAAAACTCGATCGACCAAACGCTCGAAGCGTGTATTTTTCCGGATATGTCGTCGATCGACTCCTGGGGATTGGCCTACCACGCGGAGGGAACGATTCGCGGAATCAACTTACAGAAGGTGATGCGCTACAAGTATCCCGGCTAGGAGCCTGTCGAAGGATGACTCAGCATCAACGCCTCCTCAATTTCATCCTTCGACAAGCTCAGGATGACAATCGGCACCCAACACGCTCAGGATGACAATCGGTACCCAACACGCTCAGGATGACATTCGACAGGCTGCTAAATGGCCTCTATCTTCGCCATCATCCCCTGATCTTCGTGATCGAGGATGTGGCAATGGAATAGGAACTCGCCTCGGATGACCGGATCGCGGAAGTTCATCAAGAGATCGAGCGAACCCGGCACGCCTTTGCTACCGGCGGCGGAGCGGTGCGGAACGATGAAGCTGTCGGCCCAAAACGGGTGGCTGACGGCCACGCCGTTGATCTTTTGCACCAAAAAGTGAAGCTGATGGATGTGAAAGTCGTGCACTTCCTGGGTGACGTTCACGACGTGCCACTCTTCGACGGTGCCGACGTGGACCACGAACATCGGCTTTGCCTTCGTCGAATACGCCTTGGCGTTGATGAAAAACTCCGGCTTCGGGTTCTCGCTGAAAACGACCACGCGTTTCACTGCTGGCGAGGGCAACTGCGTCGTATAGACGTTGCGGGGAAGCGGTGCGCCGACGGCGAGCGGTTCGGGCGAGAACGCGCCGCCCTCTCTTCGCTGCGGCGCCTTGAGGTTGGCGAGGAGTATTTCGGGGTCCGGATCGCCGTTGGGTCCGGTGTCGTAGCAGAGCGTCCGGAACTTGGCGTGGCCGCTCGCGGGCCCGGTGACGACGAACTCCGCGCGCGAGGCGGGCGGCACGATGAGCGTGGATTCCATCTCCGTCGGCGGCGTGCCCGGGTAGCTGTCGAGTGCAAAACCATCGATCGCGACGAGCTCGAGCTTTTCACCCTCAACGTTCAGACGCAGCGTCTTGTGGCCGGTCGCATTGAGCAAACGGAAGAACTGTTTCTCACCCGGCGCAATCGTGATGTCCGGGCGCACCGCATCGTTGAGCGAGACCTGGAGATGATCTTTGGTCGTACACGGAGCGCGGTTCGAATGTAGCGGCTGCGCGTCATCGCCGCCGAGACCCGTCGCGCGAACGATGATCAATCGCTGCTTCATTTTCGACAAGCCCGGCAGATGCCGCTCGAGGCCCTCGACGACGATCGCGCCCGACATCCCGCTTTCGCCGACTTGAAAACTCGTCTGCCCGTGCACGTGCGGATGGTACCAATACAAACCCGGTTCCTGATTGGCCGGCACGTGCACGACGTAACGCAGCGTTTGCCCGGGGCTCGCGAGCGTGGTGAGGACGTCGTCACCCGGCTTTTTCGGAGAGGATCCGAGGCCGTGGAAATGCAGGTTCATGTCTTGCGGCGTGCCCATGTCCGCCATGTCCCTCGGCATCCCATCCGGAGGCGGCACGCTTGGAAGATCGTCCGTCACCTTGACCTCGATCGTCTCGCCCGGTTTGACTTCGATCGTCGGAATCACGGCGAAGCTGCCGTTGTAAACGAACGTGGGCTGCCCGGTCGATGGATCGTTCTCAGCTACCAGCGAGAGCTTAGCGACTCCGCCGGCCGCTCGAACGACGGGCGGCTCCGGAAGCTCGGCGCGCAGCGCCTCTCGCGCTGCGCTATTCGGCGACGGAACCTGCGGCAACGGATTCGCCGGGCCGCCCCGGCCGGCGCATGCCACCAGCCACGCGAGCGCAATCGGCAAAGCAAGGCGATTGGAGTTCAACGGGGATTAGCTCCCGATGGCGGCCCGAATAGATTCCTTGATCGAGCCCGTCGTGAGCAGGACGGCCGTCGGTTCATACCCGCAGTGCGCCATGCAGTTCTCGCACGACTCATGCTTCCCGCGGCCATATTTGGACCAGTCGGTCTCGTTGAGCAGCTCCTTGTAGGTTTTCGCGTAACCTTCTTTGCTCATCAGGTAACAGGGGCGCTGCCAACCGAACACCGTGTAGCACGGAATTCCCCACGGCGTGCATTCGAAATCCACCTTGCCTTCGAGGAAATCCAGGTAGAGCGGGCTGTGATTGAGGCGCCACTTCTTGCGCTTGCCGTCGGCGAAGACCTGACTGAAGACTTCGCGAGTCCGCTTGACGCCCAGGAAGTGCTCCTGGTCGGGCGCCTTCTCATAGGCGTACGCCGGCGAGATCTGCATCATGTCGACTTTAAGATCGTCGTTGAGATAATCGAGGACCTCACGCACCGATTCCGGGCCGTCTTGGTCGAAGAACGTCGTATTGGTGAAGACGCGAAAGCCGCGAGCCTTCGCATCTTTGATCGCATCGACGGCTTTGTCAAAGACGCCTTGCCGGCAGACCGACTGATCGTGACGATCGCGCATGCCGTCGAGGTGAATCATCCACACGAAATAAACCGAGGGTTTGAAAAGATGGATCTTCTTTTTGAGCAGCAGCGCATTCGTGCATAAAAAGACGAACTTCTTACGCTTGACGAGCTCTTCGACGATCTGCGGCATCTGATCGTGCACCAGCGGCTCGCCGCCGGCGATCGAAACCATCGGCGCTCCGCACTCTTCGACCGCAGCGATGCAGTCTTCGATGCTCAAGCGCTGGCGAAGGATCTCGTCGGGATGCTGGATTTTGCCGCACCCCGCGCACGCAAGATTGCATTGAAGCAAGGGCTCGAGCTCCAGCACGAGCGGGTACTTCGTTTCGCCGCGCAGGCGCTTGCCGGTTATGTACTTCGCGACGGCAATCTTCTGTTGGAGGGGCATACTCATGGACTTCTTCCTTCAGGGTTAGTGGCGCTGTCACCCTTCGGACGAAGGACGACATCCCATCGCGAGGGCCATCAATGGGAAAAGGTGGCGATAAAGGTGGTAGTTGATGTAAAAGTCGCGTGGGAAACCGGTTCCCGTGCACTCCGGCTCGTCCCAGGTTCCGTCGCTACGCTGCCGCTCGCACAGATAGGCAAGACCCCGACCGACCGCCGGGTGTTGCAGGTGCCCGGCAAGTTGAAGGGCCAGCACGGCCCAGGCGGTTTGCGAGGGCGTGCTGGCCCCGATGCCGGCAAACGACTCGTCGGCGTAGGAGTGGCAACTCTCTCCCCAGCCGCCGTCGGAATTCTGGACCGAGAGCAGCCACGCGACCGCGCGCTCGATCATCTCGTCTCCGGTATGTAAGGCGGTTAGCGCAGAGATCACGCACCACGTTCCGTACACGTGATTGACGCCCCAGCGTCCGTACCAGGAACCCCACGGTTTTTGCGTGGCGCGCAGATACTTCAGGCCGCGGGCGACCGCGGCATTCGACGCGCCCTCGCCGAGCGCGGCGAGCATCTCCAGCACATGTGCCGTTACGTCTTCGGTCGGCGGATCGATCATCGCGCCGAAATCGGAGAACGGCATGCGATAGAGCAGCTCGCGAGTATTGTCGCGATCGAACGCGGCCCACGCGCCGTTGCGCGAGTCCATCGCCAGCGTCCACCGGCGCGCGCGCTCGACGGAATCGGCGACCGCGTTGCGGTCGCCTCCCTCGAGCAGCGCCAGCACGACGATCGTCGTGTCGTCAATATCCGGATAGGCGTCGTTGTCAAACTCGAAGGCCCAGCCGTTACCGCGCGCCTCCTTGCACTTCATGCGCCAGTCGCCCGGCGCATCGTCGGGAATTTGTTCGCGCAGCATCCACTCGACCGCACGCTCCATCGCCGGGTGCGACTTGTCGAAGCCCGCAATCGCGAGCGCCCGTACCGCCCACGCGGTATCCCACACCGGCGACATGCAGGCCTGAAAGCGCCAGTCGCCGCGGTCGTCGATGATGAAACGCCGCATACCTTCGATGCCCTTACGCATCACCGGATGATCGACGCCATATCCCATTAGGTTGAGTGCGATCAGGGAATAAACCCACGGCGGCTGAATTCCACCCCAGCTCCCGTCGGCTTCTTGGCGTTCGACGATCCATTGCGCGACGCGCCTCCGCGCTTCGTCACGAAACGGCTGAGACGGCAGACGCTCGTAGAGCTTTTGCAGCCGCTCGACCGCCATCAGCCAATGGCGCGAACCGCTCACCCGGCGCATCTCCTTCTCGCTTCCCGGCGCAATGATTTCGCTCACGTCGACGCCGAGCACGCGAACCGGCCGCTTCGAAACCACGATCGTCAGCGGCGCCACCGTTCCGCGCGCCCAGCATGCAAAATCGTAAAGATTGAACGGCATCCAGAGTGGAAAGTAGACCAGTTCCGGCGGGAGCGACGGCACGCCCGACCACGGATAGACCCCGAAGAGCGCAAGCCAAATCTTCGTGAAGACGCGCGCCTTCGCGACGCCTCCCTGCTGCAAGATCATGTTGCGCGCCTTGCGCATCTCCTCACGCGAAGGATCGACGCCAAGCACCTTCAGCGCAACGTACGCTTCGATCGTCGTGCTCAAATCTGCCGGACCGTCGTAATAGAGCGCCCACGATCCGTCGCTGCGTTGATGGCGCAGAATATGACCGACCGCGCCGGCTTGAAACTCGTCGTGCGGCAAGCCTAAGAAGCGAAACAACAACACGTGCTCGGCAGTCATGGTGACGTTCGTCTCGAGCTCGCCCGACCACCAACCCTCAGTCGACTGTTCCTTGAGCAGCCAATCGATGGCGCGCCGCAACGATCGTTCAGTTGCGTTTGTCATCCTGAGCCTGTAACGTCATCCGGAGCTTGCGTCGAAGGATGTAGCACGACGAACGTGACCAATCGGCGAGAGCAGCACGGCAGCTGCCAGATTACCGCTGCGGACGGCGGATTCCATCGTGTCGGGCCAACCGGTCTCCGTCCACGAGCCCGCGATGGCGATGGCCGGATGGTTTGTGCGCTGTTGCGTTCGTTTTGAGCCGACGCGCGGAAGCCACGTTGCTTCGGGGTTGCGCGTGACGGCGCTTCGCACGAGCTTCACGTCTTTGAGCGCCGGCAGAAACGTTTGAACCTCGCGCCAGGCGAGCGATTCGAGCTCCGCGGTCGGCTGGCGGAGATATTCGTCGGCCGCGCTGAAGCTGCAGCACAGATAGCCCGGCTCTTTTTCGAAGATCCACTGCAGCGGCGATTCGAGCGCCGCGACGAAATCGCGGCCGATGCTTCCGCCATCGTGCCAAAGGTGGACATCGATGATCGGATAGGGATCGTACTTATCGAGATTTGTGACGCCGTAGCGCCGCGGGTCGCCGAGAATCCGTTCGGCCTGCCGCGGCGGAACGGCAAGCACGACGGCATCGAAGTCAGTCTCGCCCTTCGACAGGCTCAGGGTGACACGGGCGTCGTTTGGCGGGACCGTGAGCACCGGCGTTGAGAGGTGTACGGCGTCGAGTTGTTTTGCGGCTGCCTGAGTTAGATGCGCGAGTGGAACTCTCGAGAAGCCGAAACGCGCCGCGCCCGCATCGCGCAAAAAAGCGGTCTTCAACACGAACGTCGCGTCGGACGCGCCGACGCGATCGAATGGGGCGTTGAGCGCGGGAATGAAGAACGGATTCCAAAATGCCGCGCGTTCTTGCGCTCCTTGGCCGTTGTGCGCCAGCCACGCGTCGAACGTCTCGCTCGGATCGGATTTCCCCAGAAGGGCCGCCGCGAGCGCACGAGCGATGCGGAGTTTGCCGGCGAGGCCGAGGTGCGAATAGCTCGCGAACGAGCCAATCAAATGCAGCGGCGCCGGGAGGGCTGCCGTACGAAGCCGTCCCGCTTTGCCGCTTCGTGCGAGGATCGTTGCGTCGAAGCGTTCTTGGAGGTGAAGCTGGCCGGCCATTCCGACGCTCTGCGCGAAGTTGATGAACTCCGTACAGCACGCCAAAAAGACGTGCTGGCCGTTGTCGACTTCCACGCCGTCGATCTCAAAGGAAGTGGCCCGCCCGCCCAGGATGCGGCTTCGCTCGAAAAGCTCGACGTGCGCTCCGGCCGCTTTGAGCGCAAGGCCCGCTGCGAAACCGGCGAGGCCGCCTCCGACGACCGCTACGCGCTCGACAGCCAAGATCGCACCACCACGATGAGCTTTTCGGTCTTGGAGAGCGCGGCGCGAGCTCGCAGCGGAAGTCCCGGCTCGCGCTCGATCTTCTTGAGCAGCTCCTCGTAGATCCCAGCCATCGTCTGCACGCACGCGGCGGGGCGGCGCGGAATGTAACGGAGCACCTCATAGCCCGTCTCAAAATACTCTCGCGCCCGCGCGACCTGCAGCGCGATCAACTCGTTCCAGCCAGGACGAATTTCACCGGAAAAGAGCGCCGACTCCGGAATGTCGAAGCGCGCGAGGTCGTCCTGCGGCAAATAAATCCGATTCATATCGACGGCATCCTCGCGCACGTCTCGCAAGATATTCGTCAGCTGGAGCGCGATGCCGAGATCGTCGGCGCGCTGCAGCGCGATCGGATCGCTGAAACCGAAGATGCGCACGCACATGCGGCCGACGACCGAGGCGACGAGATTGCAGTAATCCTTGAGGGCTTCGAACGTCGGATACCGCGTTTGGCTAAAATCCATCTCCACGCCGTCGATGAGCATCTGGAGCTCTTCTTCGGGAATCGCATAACGATCGATCGCCTCGGAGAGCACGCGCAGGATGGGGTCGTCGCCGTAGTCGCCGCGCACGCAGGCCGAGATGCGCTCGCGATGAACCGCCAGACGCGCCGGCAGGTTCTCGATTCCGACGGTGTCCGCTTCATCGTCGACCTGTCTGGCAAAGTTGTAGAGCGCGTAAATTGCCATTCGCTCGTGATAGCTGAGCGAGATGAAACCCCAATAGAAGTTGCCCGCCTCGCGCTTGGCCATATCCCGGTTGAAGCGCTCCGCGCGGAGCTGCTCGGAATCAATCATCTATTAAGCCGGCCTTCGAGAAAAACTCTCTACTGCGGCACGAAGCACCACAGATACCTTCGTTGGGGTCGATAGGCTGGGCCGTTCCTGCTCGGTCCGGTAGCCCAGTGCTTGAATGGCGTCGCAGATCGCGAGCCCTCCCATCCGGTAGAGCGCCAGTTGCAACCGTAGCGCCCGCGGCACCAACGTTTCGAGCCGCTCGCCGGAAGCAAGCAAGGTGCGTGCTCGATGGACCATGCGCTCGGCGGCGCCGGCGAGACCCACCGCCGCGACGTCGCTTTCGACCAAGTATTTGCGTCCGATTGCGGCGTCGCGCCGGACGTCCTGCGCATGATTGGCGAGCTGCAAGCCGATGCACACATCGTCGGAAAGGCGTTCCGCATTTTCGTTTGTGACGCCGAAGACTCGCAGCACCATACGTCCCACCGGCGCGGCAGAAAGCCGGCAGTACGCGTCGAGCTCGTCCCACGTAGCGTAGCGCGTCACGCGCTGATCTTGCACGTTGGCCTCGATCAGATCGAGAAAGGGTTGTGCCGGAATCGCGCGGCGCTCGATCGTCTGCGCGAGCGCCACGAGCACCGGATGGACCGGCGCGACGCCGCCAAACAGCGCACGAACCTCATCGCGCCAACGCTCCAGCCGTGCCAATGCCGTCCCCTCGGGACTCTCGTCGCCGAGGTCGTCGGTCGTTCGGCAGAAGGCATAAATGCGCATGAGATCGCGCCGGCTCGCCGCATCGACAAAGCGCGATGCGACCGAAAAGTTCTCGTAGTGGCCTCGCGTCAACACGCGACAATAGGCGTCGGCCGCGCGCAGATCGAGATTCATCGACTTAGTCAAGGCAGCCGCGCAGATCGCGAAGCGTTCTCGCGCCGGCGCAGAACATCGCGATACGCAACGTCTCGATGTATTCGCAGGCGAGCTCGAGCGCCTTTTCGAGGCTTTCATCGGCGGCTCGAAGGAACGGGCCGGCAATCCCGACGAGATCCGCTCCGAGGGCCAGTGCTTTGGCAGCCTCCAGGCCGGTTCGGATGCCGCCGCTGGCGATCAGCGTTCCCTCCGGCGCCACGGATCGGGCATCGACGATCGCTTGCGCGGTCGGAATGCCCCACGCCGCGAATGCGCCGGCAACGCGCGCCCGCCAGGGCTCCGAGATCCGGTAGCGCTCGACCTCGCTCCACGAGGTGCCGCCCGCCCCGGCTACATCGACTGCCGCGGCGCCCGCGTCGAAGAGCGCCCGGACGTCGCCGGCACCGATGCCCCATCCCACCTCTTTGACGACAATCGGAAAATCGGCGGCGGCGCAGAGCTCGGCGATTCGCTCGAGCAGCCCGCGAAAGCACGTATCGCCCTCGGGCTGCAGTGCCTCTTGCAACGGATTGAGATGCAGCACGAGCGCATCGGCTTTGAGCATTTCGACCAGACGCCGGCACTGCGCGGCGCCGAAGCCTTTGTTCAGTTGTACCGCGCCGAGATTTGCGAAGAGCAAAATCTCCGGTGCATCCGCGCGCACGTCGAAGCTTTCGAGCGTTTGCGGCGATTCCAGCAATGCGCGACCGGAGCCGAGACCCATTGCGAGGCGGTGATGCGCGGCCACCCGCGCGAGGCGGCGATTGATGCGCGTTGCCTCCGGGGCTCCGCCCGTCATGCACGAGATCAGAAGCGGCGCCGCGAGTCTGCGGCCGAAAAAGCTAGTCGATGCGTCCACGTCAGCGAGGTCGATCTCGGGCAGCGCGCGGTGGGCAAAGGTATACGCCTCAAAGCCGGCAGAGACGCCTTTGCCGTCGACGTCGCGCTCGATGTTGATTCGAAGATGCTCCGCCTTTCGCGACGGGGTGGAACGCTCAGGCCGCTCGTCGTGCAACGTACAGCGCGACTTCCGCAAAGGCATCGAGATCTTCTTTGCGCGTATGGGGTTCCAGGAACGTCAACGATTGCGCAACGAAGCGGCGCGCGGCGGCCGTATCGGCCGTTTCGCTCGCCATCCCCAGCGCACGCCCGGCTCTCGCAAACGCAAGCGCAACCTCGCCGCGAGCGCCTCCGATAACTGCGCCGGCTTGCAGTGCGGCCCCGGTGAGCGCACAGCGCCCTTCCATCGCCGTCTCTCGTCCTTCAATGGCTTCGAGAACGGCCTCACCGGCGATCCGCGCCGCTTCGAGGCGGCGTTCCGGGTGGCCGACGTCACTGGCCAGCATCCGAAAGCCTAACGCATAGAGCGCATCACCCGCGTTGAGGCTCTGGCCCAGACCCCACCGCGCGATCGGCTCCGCCGAGCCGTCGGCGAGCTCGTCGTGCAGAAGCATGAATCGGTCGAAGAGGTCGAAGGCGGCGGCGACGGGCAGCGCATCCGCGATATCGCCGCCATTAGCCGCACAGGCCCACAGCAGCAAACACGGCCGAATGGGATCGCGCGCGCAGCGAATGGGTAGACGCTCCGTGATGATGCGCCCGGCGACCGAGTTGAACGAAATCTCGATTCCCTCGAGGTAGCGCGCAACGGCGGCGCGGTGAGCGCTCAAGGGAAGCGCCTCGGAAAGCGACGTCACGCCTGTTGCTCCTTGAGCCGCGGTAGGCTCTCCATCAAGTAGCGAGCGCGCGTACCCGTGACGCCCAGCAAGCCATCGAGGCTGGTCAGCTCGAGGAGGCGCCGCATATTGCTCTCCCCGACGAGCGCCTCGAGGCTGCGCTCTTGCGCGGTCAGCCGCTTGTAGAGCGCAATCAGCTCGGCAAGCGCCGTCGAGTCGAAGAAGTTCGCCTCGCGCAGGTCGACGATCACGTCGGACTCGCTGCCCAGCGCGGTCAACGCCTCCCGGAGCCGATCCCGGTTGGAGATGTCCCATTCGCCGCGCAGCGTGATCACGTGCCGGTCCTCGAACAAGGATGTTGCGATCGCTTGCTCCTCTGCGTCGTGCATTCCGCTAGTCTACCTTAGAACTTAAAGTAGATGAACGTTGGGGAAACACCGGACCACGAAAAAAGCTGCAGCGCGAGAAGCAAGCCGGCGAGTGCTCCCGCCTGAAGGCCGGGACGCAGTTGCTGCCACGAGAGCACGACGTTGCGGCGCTCGAGCATCAAGCGCACGGCGCCAAATACGACGATTCCGGCGGCGAGCAGGGTCTGCCAGCCCGTCAGCAGCGTCGCCCCCGGGCCCCCCGCAAAGAGGGCGCGATAGACGGTAACGGCAACGCCGAAGGTGGGCGAGCGGAACAAAACCCAAGCGAGCGTCACGAGGCAAAACGTCAGGGCGACGCGAGCGGCCACGGCAAGCGCCTTGCGCGGCTTCTCCCCATGCCCGATGCCGAAGACGCGTTCGATGCAGAGCAATACCCCGTGAAAGCCGCCCCAGGCGACGAAGGTCCACTGCGCGCCGTGCCAGAGACCGCCTAACAGCATCGTGATCATCAGGTTGCGCAGCGTCGCGAGCGCGCCGTGACGGCTTCCGCCCAACGGAACGTACAGATAATCGCGCAGCCACGTCGAGAGCGTGACGTGCCAGCGGTGCCAGAAATCCGTGATGCTCGTTGCCAAGTACGGCATGCGAAAGTTCTCCGGAAACACGAAGCCCAGCATTCTCGCACATCCGATCGCGATGTCGCTGTAACCCGAAAAATCAAAGTAGATCTGCATGCTGAAGGCAAAGAGCGCGCTCCAGGCGGCGGGCGCCCCCGGGTGACCTGCGATCCCATCGAAGTACGCGTTCGTTACCGAAGCGAACTGATCGGCAATCACCGTCTTCTTCACTAAACCGAAACTTGCGCGCGCTAAGCCATACGTAATATCGTCGGGGCCCGGTGTCCGCCAGGCGAATAACTCGCCGAAGAAGAGCCCGGCACGAACGATCGGGCCGGCCAGCAGCTGAGGGAAAAACGCGAGGTAAAGCGCATAATCGAGCGGTTTGCGGACTGCCGGCGTGCGCCCGCGATAGACGTCGACGAGATACGAGATGCTTTGAAACGTGTGGAAGCTGATGCCGATTGGAACGAAGAGATTGACGAGCCACGGATTTTGGTGCATCCCGACCAGCGCCGCCACGGTGCTACTGGCAAAGTTCGCGTATTTGAAGCTGGCCAAGAAGGCGAGATTGGCCGTCACGCCCAGACCGAGAAGCAATCGAATACTGCGCCGTTGTTCCTCTTTGGCGTCTTCGATCCAAATCGCAATCGCGAAGTCGCTCGCGGTCAAGATCCAAAGGAAGAGAACGTACCAAGCGTTCCAACGGGCGTAAAAATAGTAGCTGACAATCAAGAGGACGATGCGCCCGTACCGGCGCGGAAGGCAATAGAAAAGCGCGGCGACGATCGCGAAAAAGAGCCAGAACTCGTAGGATTGAAAGCGCAGCGGAATGCCGATTCCACAGGCTGCCGCAAACCACGAGAGCGAGTGATGCTCGTGCTGTGGGGGAGGCGCACCGGGCTGCGCCGTAGAGGGCGCCGATCGTGCTACGGTGGAGGCTCGCGAGAAACTCGGCGGCGCATTGGCCAACAGACGGGCAACGTCCGCGCCGAGCAGACGGCTAAAGCGCAGGCTCCCGTTTGCATTGAGGTGGTCCTCGTCGGCAAAGAGCTCCGGGCGCTCCAGCGCGAGATAGGGGGTGGCGTCGATCAGCCGCGCGCCATCTTGCGCTGCGATTTCGAGCAGCGAACCGCTGGGGGTTTGCGATGCCTCGCGATGCGCCGGACGCGTGGGAATTCGCACGAAGAAGACCGGCGTTCCCGCTGCGGCGTAGCGCGCGGCGATCGGCGCCAGCCACTCTCGCCGATAGCGCGCGTACGAGGGGCTCGGTTTGGCAATCGCCAGAACCTGCGTTGCGATCGCGCTGCGCGCATTGTCGGAGATGCTCGGCGGAAAGAGTATCGCATTGGTCGCGAAATCAACGCGCAGTCCGGCCAACGATTCGCTGCGCGGGTGAGCGGCGAGCGGATCGTACGCCGCATCGCTGCGCGCCCGCTCGAGCGCTCGGATACGCGCGAGCGGATCGGCGACGAGCGCCTGAACGTCGTCCCGCAGCTCCTGACCTCTCCAGAAGAGATCGATTCCGTTCTCGACGCGTTCGCGCGGATCGGAGAACGAGCCGGCCAGCTTCGGCAGATCGGTCAAGCGCGTTTGAAACACCACGTAGCGGAGATCCATCGGGCGATCGTCGCCGTCGAGGCTGCCGATCGCCGTGTCGTCGTCGGCATACGTATCGACCGCGATGACGACGGCGCGAAAGCGCCGCGCCTGCGGATCGATCGCCCGCACGAAAAACGGCCAGCAGCGCGGCGTGGTCCCGGGCACGCCGCCGTTGAGAAAGCGCAGCCGGCGGCCGGCGGCACTCGCCGCCGCGGGATCAAGGCCCGAGTAGATGCGCGAATCGCCTAAGACCAAGACGTCGCGCCGCGGATCGCCGCGGAAGGCGGCGGACTGCGCGATCGCCGATTCGAAACTGCCGGTACTTGAAGATGGGTCGAGTACGGCGTGGTAGAGACCGGTTCGAAACGCACACACATCGATTGCCGCAAAGATCGCAAACGCGGCAACGAGAAGAGCGGCCGTTCTCTTACGTGGCGTGTCGAAGGGTGGCTGCACCGAATCGTCCCTTGTTCGGGGATGGGTAGGACGCCTTTATGAAAGAGCGCGAAGGCGGGTCGGTCGCTCTGATTACCGTGACCGTAATGCTCGGGATGATCATGGCCATCATCGACACGACCATCGTCAACGTCGCCATCCAAACGATCGGCGGCAACCTCGGCGCTACGGTCGACGAGGTTGCATGGGTTGCTACCGGATACATCCTGGCCAGCGTGGTCGTGATGCCGCTCAACGGGTGGCTCACGGCGTTGCTTGGGCGCAAAAAGTTCTACGCGATCTCTTTGGCAATCTTCACCGTAGCATCGTTCTTCTGCGGAACGGCGCGCTCGATCTGGGTGCTGGTTTTCTATCGCATCGTTCAAGGTATAGGAGGCGGCGCTCTGCAGCCCACGGCGCAGGCGATCCTCTTTGAAACCTTTCCTCCGCAACGTCGCGGCGCCGCGATGGCGATCTTCGGCATGGGTGCGATGGTCGGGCCGGCGATCGGGCCAACGCTCGGCGGCTGGATCGTCGACAACGCGAGCTGGCCGCTGATCTTCTACATCAACATACCCATCGGCATCGTGGCGTTTCTGATGACGCTCGCCTTCATTCCCGATCCAAAGTTCATCGCCAAGGCCAAAGGCGGCATCGACTGGATCGGCCTCGGTCTGCTCACCGCCGGATTAGCCTCCCTGCAGTTCGTGTTGGAGCAAGGCGAACGCGACGATTGGTTCTCGTCGCAGGCAATTCAGATCCTTACGGTGGTCTCGGCCGTTTCGTTAATCGTGTTCGTCGTTAAGACGCTGCAAGACCGCTACCCAATCGTGGATCTCAACGTCTTCAAGTTCCGATCGTTCTCAATCGGATCGTTCTTGGGCATCATCATGGGCTTTGGGCTCTACGGCACGGCGTTGATCTTGCCGCTCTTCTTTCAATCCATCCTGGGATTCACGGCGTACGATACCGGTCTGGCGTTGATGCCGGGTGCGTTTGCAACGGCCGCTTCAATGCTGATCATCGGGCGGATTCTCAATCGCATCGACGGGCGCTGGTCGATCGTCTTCGGGACGCTCCTCTTTGCCTGGTCTACCTGGCTCTTGGGCGGCCTTACCGTGCAGGCCGGCTATTGGGATGTCTTCTGGCCGCGCCTCGTTCAGGGATTCGCGCTGGGGTTTCTATTCGTTCCGCTCACCACGATCTCGCTCGGCGACGTTCCGAGGGCGGAACTGGCCGGCGCAACCGGCGTTTTCACGTTGCTCCGCCAGCTGGGCGGCAGCCTCGGCATCGCGATCTTGACGACCATGCTGACACACCAGACGGCCGTAGCGTGGAACGTCCTCGCCTCGGGTGTCACCCAAACCCACGGTTACACCACCCAGCAACTGACGGGACTGGTCAGTCAGCAATCCGCAATGATCGCTTACAACTATCTCTTCCGCGTCACCGCGATCGTCTTCGTGCTTTCGACGCCGCTGATCTTCTTCGTCAGAAAACCCCAGCGCAGTGCCATGACCGTTGCGGTGGCCGTCGAGTAATCTATAATGGGTCGGATGGACCAGGGATTCTCTCTCTGCCGGGCCTCGCGTTACGTCGGGGTCGCCGGATTCTTCATGGCGGCAGCGTTCGCCAGCGCCCGCGCGTCCTGCCCCGACGTCTCGACTTCATATTCGGCCAACCTCTTTAACTCGATCACGAAGGGCGTCGCACTGGCCAACGCAGCGTGCACCGCCGAGGGTGAGCCTCGCGGCGGCGCCTGCAACTCCTTCGTCGGCATGGTCGTCGATAAGACGTACGGCCAGCCCGATCTCAAAACCGCCGGCGGCTACCTGACGGTAACGCAGCTCATTGCCTACCTGCCGTCGAGCACGACCTGGACCTTCATGGGCCCCGCGGCTAGCCAAGACGTGCTCAACCAGGCGCAGACCGATGCCAACAACGGGGCGCCGGTCATCGCGCTTTCAACCGATCACGTGGCGCTGCTGCTCCCGAGCCCGGTTTTGGTGCTTTCGCGGGGGTTTGCGAACCTGTGCGTGCCGATGTCTGCTGCGCATTTCTCAGCCGATCCGAGCCTGAACTACGCATCGGGGCCGCTCTCCCTCTCCTGGCCGCTGCCCGACGGCGTCTCGATATGGGAGCGAACGGGCCCGCTGATGCCCCACTCGCCATAGCAAGCGCCTGCTTGCCTGAAGGGCTTTTTTTCTAGAAAACGCTTGCCAGGAAGCAAGCCACGTAGTACGAATATATGTCCAGTACTAAAGTCGTTAAATTACAGGTTCGTTGATGACCGTAGCGACAGCGAAATCGGCCTTTATAAGGGTCGCGGACTCTCTTATTTCATTCACTCCTGCGACACAAGCGAGGTCTAATCCATGGAAGAAACGCTCGGACGCATAACCGGGCTGGCCGGATCCAGGATAATGGTGACCGGCCAAAACGACACCAACAGTGAAACCGCTCTAAGGATCGGTTCGATGGTCGTCGTACGCGGCAGAGAAAGCGACGTCGTCGGAGTCGTCGATTCGATGGAGCTCGATGCCGCCTCGTTTCAGCGGCGCGTCGCCGTCACCCCTTTAGGTGAGATTACCGGTTCGCGTAACGGCAGCAGCGCAACGTTCCATCGCGGCGTGTCGCACCCACCGGCGTTAGGCGCTTTCGTCGAACCGGCAACGAGCGCCGATCTCAAGAGCGTGTACGTACGGCCGTCGACCTCCAACGTTAGAATCGGTACGTTGAGCCACGATGATTCGCAGCCGGCGTACGTCATGGTCGACGAGCTTCTTTCGAGGCACTTCGCCGTCGTGGGCGCCAGCGGATCCGGAAAGTCGTGCGCCGTGACGTTGATTCTGTCGGCGATACTCGCCGACCAGCCGAACGCACACGTCATTCTGCTCGATCCGCATAACGAATATACCGCGGCGTTTGGCGATCTCGCCAACGTCCTCAATGTCGACAACTTGAATTTGCCGCTCTGGCTCTTCAATCTCGAAGAGGCGATCCGAATACTNNGGGATTACCGTGGATACGCCCACACCGTTTGCCGTCCACGACATCCTCCGCTTTCTCAATGAAGAGGTGGGCAAGCTCAATAAGGCCGACGGAGCAATCTCGTATCTACGCCTGCGGGCTCGTCTGGAGTCGTTGCGCGAGGACCGGCGCTTTTCGTTCTTGTTTACCGATACGTTAGAGAAGCAAGATTCGTTGTCGAAACTCGTCGGCAGCCTTCTAAGCATTCCGGTGGCCGGAAAGCCGTTGACGATCATCGATCTCTCCGGCGTGCCATCGGAGATCGCCGACGTGGTCGTCTCGCTGTCGTGCCGGGTAATGTTCGACTTCACCTTATGGTCCGATCCGGAGCGCCGGCCGCCGATTCTACTGGTCTGCGAAGAGGCCCATCGCTATCTGCCGCAAGACGAGCGAACCGATTTCGCCGCAGGCGCCCGAGCCATCACGCGCATTGCCAAAGAGGGGCGCAAATACGGACTATCGCTCGCGCTTGTCTCGCAACGGCCGTCAGAACTCTCGTTGAGTGCGCTTTCACAGTGCGGAACGGTTTTTGCCCTGCGGATGGGAAACGAGCACGATCAGCGCTTTGTCGAGCGCGCGCTGCCTGAGAGTGGCTATGCGATGATGAGCGCGCTGCCAAGCCTGCCGGCGCAGCAGGCGGTCGTTTTTGGAGAGGGCGTTTCCGTAGCAATGCGCGTCCGCTTCGATGACATACCGCTGGCGCGCCGGCCGCGCAGCGAGAGTGCGACCTTCTCCGAAGCCTGGCGCGAGGATTCGGCGGGCGACGAGTTTCGCGAGGAAGGAATCCGGCGCTGGCGCACCCAGAGCCGCAGCGCGTAGTTACTTCGCGGTAGCGATAATCTCGCGACTGCGCGTTACTTCCGCAGTCTGTTGCGCGATGCGCGCCGACAGTTGCGCAATCTCGCTCGTTAACATCTCGGCGCGTTTTTGCGCCTCTTTGGCGTCGTTTTCGGCTTGAGCGCGGGCAGACTGACAGGCGGTGACGCCTGCGGCGGCCTCGGCCGCTTCTTTTTGCGCGGCCGCCTCATTCGCGGCCAGTTCCTTTGCGCGGGCTTCGTGTGGCTCGAGGGCGGCGAGCGACTGATCCGCGAGCCGGCGCGCCTCTCGTAACTGCTCCTGCAGTTCCGCTACTTTCGCCTTCGAGGTCTCGGCATCGGCTCGCGTGGTTACGAGGAGATCGTCCGCCTCTAGGCGTTCGGCTACGACTGCGCGGTGATGCTCCATGGCGGCGCGAGCCAGTTCATTTGCCTGCTGCTCGAGGATCGCCGCCGCCTCGGCCTTTTCCTTAGCCGCGGTGTAATCGGCGGCGGCTTGGGCCGCATGGGCCTCCGTTTGGAGTCGCTGTTCGAGCTCGGCGACCTGGAGCAACAGCGCTTCGGCCGCTTTGCGTTGCTCCGCGACGAGCAGAAAAACATCGTCGGACATCGCGGTTTCCGCCTTCCTTTCCCCGTTGAGAATGGGCGCGGAGGCCGTAACCTTCGCAACTTCCACTTTTGGTTTTTCTTCGGCAGGCGCTTTCGCCGCCTCGTCCACCGGAGTTGCCGGCGTCGCCGATTCTACCGGCGCCTTTCCGTTACTCTGGGTACTCTGGTCCACGGCATTCGGATCCCCGGCCTTCAGGTCGTCGAGGAGTCTACGAAGACGCGAGGTCTCGGCCGTGGTCTCCCCCGACGTCTCCGTTGTTTCCGGGACGTCCGAAAAGTCGTCGCTCAGCCGGTTAAAGCCAAGGCCGGCTGCGAGTGAGCCTAAGCGAGCTCGCCAATCGCTGGACACGATAAACTCTCCTTGCCTGTGCTTTATTCAAGCGGGGCGTTATTTTATCATTGCTGCGGCCCCGCGGCAATGATGCTACGGAAGAACCGTGACGGGCTGGACGATACTCTC
The DNA here is from genome assembly GCA_003158175.1 of Candidatus Cybelea septentrionalis. Taxonomy (GTDB): domain Bacteria; phylum Vulcanimicrobiota; class Vulcanimicrobiia; order Vulcanimicrobiales; family Vulcanimicrobiaceae; genus Cybelea; species Cybelea septentrionalis. The sequence continues at coordinate 18,820 of PMHJ01000009.1, read as the reverse complement.
TTGGCCGAAGCCGTCGGTAAAGCTCGCGACGACGACGTAGCGAGTGGGAACGGAAACGGCTGGGGCCGGCAGCGTGAGGACCTCGTCGGCATCGGTGCCGGCATCGAGGTGGGATATTTCGCGTGATTGGCTGTCCGTAAGAGCAACGCGCAGGCCGTTGCGGGGCGATAGTATGCGAATCTTGATCGGATTGCCGCTTCTCACTCGCGGGGTCAGGACCGCGAAGGTGCCGTTTGCGGAGCCATTGGAGATCGACCCCGATCCGGACTCGTCGTCGGATGCGACCTGCGTTTCGCCGCTCGAGGGCTGACCCGCTAGATCGGCCACGACGAGTCCGGCCGTCGATTGCGCACTCGTCTGCCCCCTCGCAACATGCACGACAACGCGCATCTCTCGCGGGGCGGAGAAATACGGAACGACGAACTGCGTCTCGCCTCGGGGCGAAAAGGGCTTCTCTGCCCAGATCGAGCCGTCAAGGCCGAGCAGACGCACGTAGCCGCGCTGGGCGGTGGCGGTGTAGGAGACGTCGATCGTCTCGCCGGGTTTAGCGATGACCGGGGAGACCGAGATCGACCCAATTCGGGCGAACTTGGTACGGTTCGTTGCGGCGCGTGCGACGATCGCGTTGAGGACCCGTGTCGCATCAACGCTGCCCAGCGGGCCTTGCATCGCCATGTGCAGCGTATACGCGCCGGCAGCCTTCGCCGCCGGAAGCGCGATCGGAATCGACCCTGAGCGTTCTGCGAGGGGGCCGCCCTGCAGCTGGCGCCCGTCAGGCGCAAGGACCGCGTAAGAAAGCTTGCCGATCCCGGAGGCGCCGTACTCGGCCCGGACCGTCGTGCCGGCGAGTGCCATCGGAGGGACTGCGAAGGCCGCGATGCGCGGCAAGAGGCCGCCGAGCGCCGCCGCAGCGGCAATCGCAAGAAGCCCGAAGAGCAGGCTCGCAACCGCCACGACCGCGTACGAAGAGGCCGCCCTCTTTGTCGCGGGCGCCGGCGCTTCGACGATGCAGCGGACGCCTTCGCCGGTTATTTCCGCGACCGCGCCGTCGAAAGAGCCAAAATCCTCCGGCCAAACGGGCACGCGCGTCTCCGACGTGGAGAGCGGACCGACTTCGAAGGGAACCGGATAGGCCATCACCGGTTCGCCGTTACGCGCGACGACCCAGGTGCGGCAAAGAAGCACCGACTTCGTGCCGTTGATCACGTGCAGTGCGTAGGTTGCGACGCGATGACGCCGGTCGTAACCCTCGAGCGCGAAGAACGCCGAGACGGTTCCGGCCGGCGTTTGAAGGGCAGTGCCGGAACGGATGCGAGCCGGGCGCGCTAGCCGGCCCGCAGAGCGCAGCGCGAGCGCCGAGCCTAAGGGAACAGGTGGTGTGTCAATTGGTGATGTGATATCTCGACGCGACCCGGAAGTTCACGGTTGTGTTCGGTAAAACGAACGGCAGGAACGTGAACGGATAGGTGATATAGACGACGACGAGATTACCCGGCGCGTTGCCATTGCCATAATCGCCCGATATGCCCATGAGGCCGGGGTTCACGATGCCGATATCCTGGCTGGTAATCCAGTTTGCGACATCCTGACCGGTGGGATCTCCCGGCGGACCATCTGCATTGCAGTGATCGAGCAGCGTACACTTCGACCCGCGAACGCTCGCCCAGCGAGTGCCTTCCTGCGCCACGTTCGTTAGGAATGCGTAGGTATACATGAGCCGTCCAAAGTCAATGAGGCCGAACGTCATCGCCAGCATCACGAGCATGACCATGACGGTTTCCGGGAGGCTGCTGCCGCGCTTGCGATGAGTATTTTTCATCATTGCTGTTGCACCCGTAAGTAATCGGACCCGGTAACTGTGACGGTGGCCGGAATGCCTGGGTACGAAACCCAGGGAGCGTACTTTGCGCTCACGTTCACCTTGATGTAGTAAACGGTGTTCGCGGGCGGAGCCACCGCATTCCACGAGCATGCTATAGGCGGCAAAACACCGTTGACCGAACAAAGGTGCTGATACGTAACGGTAATCGGCGTCGGGAGATACTGCGCGTCGCCCGTCGCCCAGGTATTGATGTCGTTGAGGTCGGCAGCCGTCATGAGGTTCGCAGACCCGTAGTTGGCGCCGGAGCGTGCCGAGGCTTGTGCGAGGACTGCATAGGTGGCGTATCGGCCCACCTCGACGATCCCCATGAACATGAACAGAAACGCCGGCGCCGCCAGGGCGAACTCGACCATCGCCGTCCCCGCCTGCGAGCGAAGCAGGCGTGGGCGCACTCTCCTAAACGTTCGCAGAATCATTCGACGATGACCACCCTTCGTACAATATTTGAGGAGCTCGGAATCGTCACGGTATTAGCTGCGTTTCCGACCGCCGAGGAGAACGTTGCTCCGCCAAAGACCAAGACCACGTTACCGGTGGTGCAGCAGTACGTAGCGGCCGATGCGCCGGAAGCGTAGATGAGGCCACTAATATTGGTCAGGCCCCCCGTGAAGTGCGGATTGCCGGTATTGCCCGGGACCTGATAGTAGAGCACGTTGGGGTAAGCCCCGCTCGACGTGGGCGGACTCAACGACGAGCCCGCGGCGACCTGCGAGAAGTCCGCGGCCGTTCCGGTGGCGGTGACGTAGAAGGTCACGCCGGTTCCCGTGAGCGTCGCACCGGTGAAGCTCGAGGTGCCATTGAGCACGTAAGTTCCCGGGTTCAAGGTGACCGCACCACTCAGCGTGAGGCCATTGTAACAGCCCGGAGAGATCGAACCACCGCTTTGGGGTGGTAACGTCGTGCACGAGCTGACCGAAGGCGGACTCGCAACGATTGCCGCGCAGCCTGCGATTTCAGGACAAGGATCCTGGGTTTGAATCATTGGCGTCGGCCCAACTTCCGGAAACGTTCCGCTGGTCGGCACCGCCCCGGCGTATCCAATCGATGCGGCTTTGATCGTCGACCCCGAGAAACTCGCGGTATCATTCAAGAGAATGCTGCAGCTGGGAGCGTTGATGATGGCACCGGTGAAACTCGTGGTGACGCCAGGTTTCAAAAGATAGATGCAACCTGGGTTAGTTGTCTGCATCTCGGCGACGGCCGTGGTCGATACCGCGATGCCACTTGGTGCGTTGAAGAGTTTCAGAAACCAGGTCGTGGTCTGCGGCACCTTAATGTTGACGTAGACGGCGCAGTTGTCGCCCTGATACGGTCCATCTGTAATGGTCGGGGGGTTGTCAACCTGCACGAGTACGCTTGCGCTAGGCGTAAAGTTGTCGACCTGGGAATCGTTTTGCGCGGCCGTCTTTGCGTCTGCTTGATCGGGACAGCCATGTGTAACGAGCTGCTGAGCGCCGGCCACAGCGGCGGCGTCCGCAGCGGACTGCATTCGCATTTGCTGATAGTCGACGTAGGTTATGTCGACCGCAACCGCGCCGACCCCCATTAAAACCATTAGACAGATGCCGATGAAAGGCAGCACCTGCCCGCGTTCTCCCATGCGTTCGTTCAACCTACTACCTCCTTAAGGGGCGGCCAAGCGTCATTCTACCATTAGTCGCCGGGCAACCGCTATAGTACAAACGTACCGCATGGGTCAAAAGTCACCTCGTCAGGATCTCCGGGGTCATCACGAAGACGACGTCGCTCTGCTGATTCTGATATGAGGTCGAGGTGAAGAGCTTCCCGAGGATCGGGATCTCGGCAAGTATCGGAATCTTGGAAATCGTTCGCTTTTCGACCCGGCTTACCAGGCCGCCCATGAGGATGCTTTCGCCCGGTCGCGTGATCACGTCGGTCGTAAGCTGGCTGATGGTCAGCGCCGGGATCGTGAAGCCGGAGACGATGACCGCATTCGTATAATCCAGGGCCGAGATCTCGGGCGCGATGACCGCTTCGACCGAGCCGTTGCCGCGAACGGTGGGGGTCACGTTGAGTTGCACGCCATATGGCTGATATTGGACGTTGATCGCCCCTAAGCCGGTCGACGTTACGACCGGGATCGAACCTCCGACCAGAAAAGTCGCCTTAGCCCCGGGGCTTGTGACTAAATCCGGACTCGATAGTATCTTAGCGTGCCCCTCCTGCATGAGGAGATTGAGCGTGGGGGCCAGGGTGATTGTGCGGTAGAACGGCCCAATCGTCGCCGCCAGTCCCGGCGGGCGGATGGATTCAAAGAATGGGATCGAGGGCGGGATAAGGTTCGGCGTCGGCTGGCCCTCGACGGGCTGCGCGCCATACAGTTGAATACCCAGGTTTGATGTCGCGGTCTTGTCGACCTCCAGAACGTAGACCTTAATATCGATCAAACTGTCGCTCAGCGAGTTGATACGGTCGATGAGCTGTCCGTTGCTCGCTAGATAGGGGCCGGCGAGTCCCCGAGCCCGGTCGAGGATGGCCTGTGCGGTGACGGCATCGGTCGCGTTGCCGCTGACGATGACGTTGCCTCTTCCGTCGGGATCGACTCGCACCCCGCTTGCACCTGGGATCGATGCGATCGCGCGCTGCAAGTCGCCGAGGTTCTGCGAGATCGTTACGGCATTCACGATCACCACCGGCGGCAACTGTGCCTTTACGAAAGGCTCGAAACGGGCGACGACATCGGCGATCTGTTGGAACTGGGCGCCGTCGGAGACGCTTCCGCGCACGACGATCGAGTGGTCGAAATTCACGACCTGGACGCCGGGATCGGAGATCGCGCTGCGAAGCATCTGAGCCAGATCGTCGAGCTGCTGCTCGGTGACGGTGACCTCGTAGACCTCACGCCGGCCGCCGGCCCAAATAAATACGGTGGTATGCCCCGCGGTCTTGCCGTTAACGACAACCTGCGAGGTTCCGACCGGCACGACGCCGGCGATTCGCCCGTCACCAACCGCGACGCGGGTGAGTCCCTCGGTCCTCAGCACTACTGAATGGCCCGATTGAATCGAGAGCAGGGTAACTTGGTCAGCAAAAACGGGCCGGGCATAAAGGCTCAGTCCTAATACGATGGCCCCCGCGATAACTCGGCGGGTAAGCGAATTCATCCAGTCCTCCTCCGGGACACGACTGCATGCGGGTGCCTGGTAGGCTAACCGCTTTACGGGATTATGCCACGGATTTTTGCGTTAATACGTTAACATATCAAAAACGTTAGATTAAAAATAACCGGCGCTCCCTTGCCAAGGGGGGAGGCTTAATGTCATGATACAGCCGACCAGGAGCATGGAGGTTTACATGCGGCCTATTATTGGGCTAGCCGTCGTCATAATCTGCACGTTGTACTCGGCGCCTTATGTCGCCGAGGCGGCTCCAATGGGCCTCCCGCTGGCCAGCGTGGCTGCCCGGGCGAACCTTCAGTATGAATGGCTGGCGACGGAACGTGCCGTCCAGCTCAGCGGTCCCGGGCTCGTTCTCGTGATTCGGCCGGGCGCCAACCTCTACGAGGTCAATGACCACGTTGAGGTCGCGGCGATCCCGCCGGTCTACGGAGCGAACGACATCTACGTGTCGGCCGCCGTCGCTAAACGCATCGCGCAGCTGGCGTCGCAGGCGTGGCTCGGCTTCTCCCAGGCGCAAGAGGACATTGCGCGCAGTGTTCTAGCTACCGGAAACACGACGGTGATCCCGGAGCTGCAGGGGAGCATCGTTCTCCACGTTCAGCCCCTTAAGGGCCAAGAGGCACTTCTCGTAACCGGAGAGGCGCCGCCGTCGGTTCCCGTTCGCATCACGTTGCTTGCAACGCTCTCCTCCGATCTTCCCAACGTGCTGCTCAGCCGCAACGACATTACCTCGAGCCCTGCGGGGACGTTTCAAGCGATCGTGCCCATCGCTTCGGACTACTTCCGCAACAGCTTCATTCACGTGCTTGCGACGTCGGTTCCTGGGGTAACGTCGGCGAGCGCGCAGATCCTGGTCGATGCGCCAAACGCCGGCGTCGTAGTTCCCGCCGAAGTGCAACCCGGCGGAATCTGGTAAACCCGCGAACCCACTGACACTAAACTCATACCGGGAATCTACCGACACTAGTTTCATAGGAGATGAAATGATTAACAATCTCATTGCAATGATCCGAGACGAAGAGGGCGCGACGATGGTCGAGTACGGTCTGCTCGTCGCCTTAATCGCACTGGTCGCCATTGTGGGCGTCACGCTACTCGGCACGAGCCTCCAAGGGCTGTTCAGCAACGTCGCTAGCTCCGTCTAATAAGCCCCGCCAGCTGACGGGGAAACGCAGCAGCGCCGTTATCAAGTTTTTCCAGAGCGCGGAACCAAACGAAACCCTCCCACGTTACTCACTCACTACGTAAACTCACTCACTACGCAAACCTACTCATTACGCAGACCTACTCATTACGCAGACCTACTCATTACGCAAGCTTAAAACTGCGTAAACTTACTCACTGCGTAAACTCGCTCACCGCGTAAACTCACTCACTGCGTAAACTCACTCACTACCCAACCACCAACTAAGGAGATAGCATGATCACCACCCTCAAAACGATGATTCGCGACGAAGAAGGCGCGACGATGGTCGAGTACGGCCTGCTGGTTGCCCTGATCGCGTTGGTTGCGATCGTTGGCGTCACCCTGCTCGGCACGAGCCTCAAGACGCTGTTCAGTAACGTCGCGAGTTCAGTCTAAGAACCTCGAGCAACCAGGGATACAGGGCGCGGCCGCTCGATGCGGTCGCGCCTTCTACCCATTCCTACGTGCAGAGAAAGCGAGAGTGAGACACATGCTTGCCCTTCGGGCGCTGTGGCGCGACGAAGCGGGCGCGCAGCTCGTGGAGTATGTTCTCCTCGCAACACTTATTGCGATCGTTTGCATCGTGGGCGTAACAGCCTTCGGCCAGAGCGTCGCCGCCCTGTATACGAACGCGGTAGGCAGCGTCTGAGGAGATCGCTCTCCGAGATCTGAAATCATGCCCGTTGCTATCTGGTTGACACTGACCGGCTGTCTGGTCGCAAGTTATTGTGACGTTCGTACACGTCGCATTCCCAATTGGCTCACCGGATCACTCGCGCTCGCGGCGATCCTCGTTCACGCCTTCGGCGGCATTCACTCCGTCGCGGAGAGCCTGGCCGTTATGGCCGCCTTGACCGCGGTGGGCACCGTCATCTACGCGTTGGGGGGGATTGGCGGCGGCGACATCAAGCTTGCAATCGCGGCCTCCGGCATGCTCGGCTTTCCGCTCTGCATTCCATTCTTGCTCTACACCGCGATAGGTGGAGGCGTCCTCGCGATCATCTTCATCGTCTCGCGGGGGAAGGTGCGCGAGACCGCTTCCCGTGTTATGCTTACGACAATGGGCGGCTCGCGGGGCGTTGTCGCTGGTAAGGGCGAAACACTACCGTACGCCGTCGCCTTTGCGTTCGGCGCGATCTTGATCGTGCTCTCGCAGAGCGTCGCTCCGTTTTTAAGGATAACCGTGTAATGAATACTCGCCGCACAACCCTCCTAATCGCGATCATCCTGGCCATCGGCACCGGATGGCTTACCCTCACGTACCTCTCCTCGCTGCGGCCGCCGCCCAACCAGTTACGCGCCGTGCTCGTCGCAACGCAAGAGATTCCGGCGCGCGTGCGGATCACCGCGACGATGTTTCAGAGCGAGATGCGTCCCGCCCAGTCGCTCGAACCCGATGCGATCTCCAAACCCGATCAGGCCGTCGGCTCGCTTACGCTCGTGACGATACCCGTCGGCGGTCAGATTACCTTATCGAAGATCGGGACGAACGTGGCTCTGGCGCTGCCGGTTCGCCTGCGCCCCGGGATGCGCGCCGTCAGCATTCCGATCGATCGCGTTAAAGGCGTCTCCGGCATGATATTGCCGGGCGACCGCGTGGACGTCATCGCGATACCTCCCGCGACCGCAGGAGGCGCGCCACCGAAAGCCGTGACGATTCTACGCGGTATCCGCGTACTTGCGGTGGGGACCAATCTCGAGGATCCCACCGCTACACCCTCTCCGGATGAGATGGCATCGGCGACGGTTACGCTCGAGGTGAATCCCAAGCAGGCCGATATGCTTGCCTGGGCCGACGCTAATGCAAATCTCCGACTGGCGCTGCGCTCCCCGCGCGAGGCGATTCGCTCGGAGCCCGTGGAAGAGCTAACTTTAATCGGCAACGGCGCGGCACCCGGTCCGGCGCCGGCAATCGGGCCTCCGGCCCCGGTCATCGGTCCGCCCGTGGGCGTGCCTGCACCGGCGCCGCGCGCCCCCTCGAGTGCGGTCCAGATCATCGTAGGCGACGAGATCGCAACGCCGGGACCTCTCCATTGAAGACGATGTCGGGCGACTCGCCGGTGGTGCTCTTCATCGGCTCGAAGGGCGGCTCGGGCACGACGACGCTCTGCACCGACCTCGCCCGAGCGATGAAAGCAACGGGGAACGTCGCGCTGGTCGACGCCGACCTGACGGGACGCCGCAGCATCGCGGTAATCCTCGAAGCGGTGCGCAGCCTTGATGCGGCGCGAAGTAACGCCGCGGTTTCGAGCGTCCGCGCGGACGGCATCACCGTCGTCGAACTCGTCGATCGTTACGACGCTGTCTTTACGCTCGGCGAGAAGCCGGTGGAGGCTTTTGCGGCCGGCATGACGGGTTTCAACGCGATTCTAGTCGATGCGCCGCAGCCGTTCGCGGCAGTCGTGCGCCCCTTCGTCACAAGGGCACGACGTTTCTTCGTCGTACTCGAGCCGACGCTCTTGGGCATTGCGGGTGCGCAATCGCTGATCGCAGATCTGCAACGCTTTGGCGTTCCGTCCGATCGCATCGCCTTAATAACCAACGTTCGCTCGGCCGGTGAGCCCATTCCCCGGAGTGAAATCGAGAGTGCGTTGCAGAGTCAGGTCATCGCCGAAATTCCGCTCCTAACCTCGCGCGCCTACGCCAAGAGCATCGCGACACTCCAGCAATGCGTCGAGAGCATTCCTCCCAACGAGGCGCTTTCGATGCTGCAGCCTTCAACCGGATCGCCCGTAGGCACGCACCGCAACGGCCGCACCTCATCCGTCGCAACCTCGCTCGACGCTAAACGTGACGAGCTCAAACAGCAGATTCATCAAGCGCTCTTGCGCGAGGTCGATCTGGTTTCGGCGAGCGGCGCGCACACCGATTCGGCGAAGCTAATCGAACTCCGATCGAAAATCCAGAGCATCACGTCCGACTTGATTGCCGAGCATGGCTTCGACGGATCGGCCGAAGAGCTCGCGGAGCTGCGTCAAGATATCGTTGACGAAGCGCTCGGCTTGGGACCGTTGGAAGATCTCCTCAAAGACGACAGCATCACGGAGATCATGGTCAACGGGCCGCAGACGATTTACGTCGAGCGGCGCGGCATTATCGAGCCGACGAACAAACACTTTAGCGACTCGGAACAGCTGCGGCTGATCATCGAGCGGATCATCACGCCGCTGGGCCGTCGAATCGACGAGTCCTCGCCGATGGTCGACGCGCGGCTTCCCGACGGCTCGCGCGTCAATGCGATCATCGAGCCGGTCTCGATTGACGGTTCGACGCTGACGATTCGGCGCTTCGGCAAAAGGCGACTGACCGCCGACGACCTCATTAAAATCGGTGCTGTACCGGCAGTCGTAATGGACTTTCTGCGCGTGGCCGTCCAGTCGCGGCTCAACTGCATAGTTAGCGGCGGAACCGGCTCCGGAAAGACGACCTTCCTCAACGTTCTCTCTTCTTTTCTACCCGATAGCGAACGAATCATCACGATCGAAGACGCGGCCGAACTGCTGCTCAATCAGTCGCACATCGTGCGTCTCGAGTCGCGGCCGCCGAATGTAGAGGGATCGGGAGAGATCCGCATCCGCGACCTCTTCCGGAACGCGCTGCGCATGCGTCCCGACCGGATCATCATCGGNNACCACGATCCACGCCAACAGCCAGCGCGATGCGCTCTCACGCGTCGAAACGATGGTGCTGATGGCGGGCTTCGACCTTCCGGTGCGGGCGATCCGCGAGCAAATTGCGAGCGCGCTCGACATCGTCGTGCACACCTCGCGCATGCGGGATGGAACACGAAAGCTCGTCGGCGTCAGCGAAGTCGTAGGCATGGAGGGCGACATCGTGACGATGCAGGAGATCGTCCGGTTCTCGCAGCGCGGTGTGGATAAGGAGAATAAAGTCGTCGGTGAGTTCTGCTATACCGGCGTCCAGCCAACGTGCCTGAAGCGCTTCGAGGAGTACGGAATCCCCTACGACTCCAGGGCTCTCAACGAGCTCGCGCTACTTCAATCGTTATGGTAACAACGCTCGCTCCGTTTGCGATCTTCATCGGCGTCGCCGCGACGATCATCTTAGCGTTCTTCTCGTTCTGGAGTACCGTCAACCAGCGAGCTACCGCAAGGGTACGCGGCCTCGCCGACCAGCTCGACCGGGCGGACATCCGGACAAAACCGCAGGACATCGTACTCACCGTTGCAAGCGTCGCCGCGCTCGTGTGGATATTGCTGGTACTGGGGCTTCATCCGGCTCCCTTGCTGGCGATCTTGCTGATACCGGCTATCTTCGGCGTGGCCTTCCTCGTTTTTACCTTTTACGTACGGTTAAAGGTGCGGCAACGACTCGAAGCGTTCGTCTCTCAACTGGAAGTGGCACTGCACCTGATGGCCGGAGGAATTCGGGTAGGGTTGAGCATGCGCCAAGCACTGGCATCGGTCGTTGACGAGCTCCCGAATCCCGCAAGTTACGAGTTTCGCCGCGTGATCGGGCAGACGACCATCGGCGTCAGCATGCTCGATGCGATCGACGATCTTGCGCGACGCATGCCGAACAATGAGACGCTGATGGTCGCGCGCGTTTTTCGCGTGCAATCACAGACCGGCGGCGATCTCGCAAGAATTCTCGATCAGCTCGCCGAGACTATCAAGGGCCGCCGCCAGGTCTATCGAAAGATCGGCACGCTCACCGCTGAAGGCAAAATGAGCGCCTGGGTGCTGATGGCTATTCCGATCGGACTTGGCCTCTTCATCGTCTCCACGCAAGCAACGATGGGGCACGCACTCCTCTTCACGCCGATCGGGCACATCACAATGTTAGTAGTTGCGGGCTTAGAGACCGGCGCCTACTTCTGGCTTGCGAGCCTCTTGCGGATCAAAGTATGATGCTCGCACTTCTCGGCTACGCAATCCCCCTGCTTTTCGCCGCCGCCGCGTTCTTCTTCGTCCTGTCGTTGCTACCGTCGAAAAGCGTCCTCACGCAGCAGCTCGAGGAGTTACAGGCTCGCGATTCGTTCCGGCGCGACCGCGAAGAATCTCCGCTCGTTACCAAGGTTCTCTCTCCCGGCCAGCGCACGGCGCTCTGGCGAAAGTTTGCCGAGGCCGGGTGGTACACGACGACGCCAACGAAGTTCTTTATGCGAATCATCGCAGGCTTGTGCTTCGGCGCGCTCTTATCGCTGCTGCTATGGAAGTTTTTTCATTTTAGCCCATCCTGGCTGATCCCGGTGTTTGCAATCGTTACGTTCCTCGGCGGGTACTCACCGTTTTTCATCCTCAACCAGGCCATCGAAGCGCGTAAGGTCGCGATTCAGAAGGCGTTACCGGAGTTTTTGGATATGATCGCCGCGACCGTCCAGGCGGGCCTCGCGCTGAACTCGGCACTCGGCTACGCGGTCGACGTGGCTCCCGGGCCGCTCGGCGAAGAGGTCAAGGAGGCGCTGGCCGAGATTCGCCTCGGACGAGCGCGTGCAGACGCGCTCAAAGCCGCCGGCGATCGGACGAATCAGCCGGACTTCAGAAATGCGTTGCGAGCCATGACGCAGGCGGAGCGCATGGGGGCGAACATCGCCAACATCCTCACGGACCTCGCGCAGGATGCTCGGCACCGCCGGTTGATGTTCGTCGAGGAGATGGCAGCCAAGCTGCCGGTGAAGATGGTTTTTCCAATGGTCTTTTTCATGATCCCCGCAATCTTCACAATTATCTTCGGCGCTGTCGCCGCCAACTATTTCGCGCCGAAGCCGTGATCGGAATCATCGCCGCGGCACTCTTTTTCGGCTCAATCGCATTCATCGCAGTACAGGCAAGCCGCGCCGCATGTTCGGGAGTATTGCCCGCGCCTGACGGACCTCCACCGGGTACGCCCCCCGACGCGCTGCTGATCGCTGCCGCCACGCTGCTGGGAGGCCTCGTGGTCGCGCTGGGCGCGACTCCGATGCAGATTGGAATAACTGCGCTCGTCGTCTTCGCCCTTGTGGCCTGTTGGTGCAGCGACATGCTTTGCGGCATCCTGCCGGATGTCTTCACACTCGCTCCGCTCGGGCTCTTGCTTGTCTTCGCGTTAACGCAGCGCAACTGGGGATTGATCCTTTCAGCATTCGTCGTCTTCGTGCCGTTCGCCGCGGCCGCGGCGGTTTCGCGCGGTTATGGCATGGGATGGGGCGATGCGAAGCTCGTCGCGATCGCCGGAGCGGCTCTGGGCGCACCACTCGCAGTTTTCGCGCTATTCTTTGGCTGTGCCGCTGCCGTGATCGGCCACCGAATCGTCGGCTGGCCACAGCGCCCCATGGCATTTGCACCGTACATCGCAGCAGCCACCGGTATCGCCATTCCGCTTAGCCTTCTCCACTAAGGTGCCGAGCCTGCGGAACCTGCGAACGGGGAACATCGTCGCCGGTGATGTAGAAAAAGCGAACTCGCTTTGGCGGCGATTTACGGGCTTTCTCACCTACGGCAAGATCTGCCCGGACCGGGGTTTGTGGTTCGAAAATTGCTCGGCGATTCATACGATCGGGATGCGCGAGCGGATCGACGCAGTCTTCGTCGCCAAAGATGGCCGTGTGATGCGGATCAACTATTCCGTCGCACCCAATCGTATAGCGGTAATATGCGCTGGCGCGCGCGCCGTCATCGAACTCGGGGCAGCGCCGGCAAAGCGGCGCGATCTTCTGGTTGGCGACCTGCTTGTGCTGGAACCGCAATAGGGCAAACGCGGTCCCCTTCTGCGTAGCGCCTTTCACGTCGCGGAATAATGTAGGAAAGTCAACCGTCGTCGATCGTGCACTCCTACGTCGGCGAACGCGTCACCATCCAGGCCGTGGTCACCATCGGTACGGGACGCGGCAATGCTCCCAGCGCTGGTACGCTCCCTCGCTCGCAGCGCTTAAACTTTCTAAAAACAATGCGCCACTTTGAAGCCATCCAGGCAATTGATCCAGGTCTCGCGAAGCGGCCTCGGCGGCAGCCTATTTCGCAGTAATTTTGAAAGCCCTGGCGATAGGAGGCTATATTTGCATGACTGTGAGCAAGCTTGAGTAGTCATCGGTCCAAATGCGTATGCTGTGGTTCGGTGCGAGTCGTTGCCAATGCCCGTCAGACGCTATAGCGCTTACGTCGCTGGGATGTCGCGCGACCACTACCCACTGCGATCCAACTTCCCCACGCGAGATACGTTTCAGTGTGAACCTCACGTCGTTGTCAATCCAGGCCTGCCAACCCGCGGACGCCGCGAGATTGCCAATGACGGGTGCGAGATTGAAATAAAGGTTCGATATGTGAAAGGCGATTAGTCCGCCCGGTGCAAGGCGACTCGTAAACACCGCAAACGCCTCACGCGTCAGCATGTGCAGCGGGGGCTGATCGGATGAGTACGCATCTAACACGAGCAAGTCGTACGCATTCGGCGATGCCTTCGCGAGTTCCAGTCGTCCGTCGCCAAGCACGATGTTAGCGTCGGGCGCACAGGATGAAAGGTACCAAAAGAGTCGATCATCCTGCGCCAGCGCAACAACTTGCGGATCGATTTCGAAGAACGTCCATCTCTCTGCCGGCAGGCGGTAACACGCCACCGTTCCGGTGCCCAGCCCAACGACGGCGACTCTGCGTGTCCCGGCCCTGTTGGAGCGTGCCGCCGCAAAGATCGAGCCGAGCGGACCCTGCCTCGAGTAGTAGGAAAGCGGAATGCCGCGCTTTTCAGGCTCGGTATTCTCTATTCCGTGGACCGTGCCGCTGTGAATGAGTGAGTGCCGCCGCAAGCGAGGATCGTCGATAACTAACTTCGTGCCGAAAAAATCCCGTGCAACGTAGATTCGGTATTCGACCTGTTGGGATGCGAGCCAGTTAGGCAATATTGCGGCAACCAGGAACAGGGTGCCGACGCCGACGGCGAAGCGGAGTCGGCGGCCGACGAACCCAAGGCAGACTACGACGGCCAGCGAAAACCCGACCTGCAAGAAAAGCGAGACGGCGGCCGTGCGCGCGGTGAGCGCGTAGAGCAGAAGTAACGCGGTGCCGAGTAACACCGGTCCCGCGATGTCGAAGAAGCTCTCCTTCTTCTGACCCCCGACGACTCCGAGCGTTGGAAGAATAGCGCACGCAAGAACGAGCGTCAACGGATACTCGGCAACTGTGTGAAAGACGTGCGGCGCGATCAGCGCATTAAAAACTCCTCCCAGAGCGCCGCCGATCGATAACAGAAGGTAGAAGCCCGTCAGGTAGTGCGCCGCTGGCCGCGAGGCGGAGAGTTCACCGTGGCACGTCAATCCTATGAAAAACAGGGCAATCAGATTCAGCGCGACGTTGAATATTGCCGATGCGGACGAGCCAAGGACAACCAACAAGACCAGCGGCAGAATGGTGAAAGGCAACGCTCGACCGATCCGTTCTGGTGTGAGGATCGGGCGACGTGAAAACGCAATGATGAATGTTAGTAAATATATTCCGAGGGGCAGCGTCCATAGCAGTGGAATTGGGGCGACCTGGTTCGTGATGTGCGTCGTGATTGCCAAAGAAAGACTTGCCGGTACGAATGCCAGGGCGATCCAGCGTATTCGCTGCCGCGCCGACGGCGGCGCACCTTGCGCGCCCGCGCCATCAGACGCTCTGGGATCGCGACCCGGGCCGGTACCAAACCGCCACGTAACGAACCCGCACGCAGCAAGTCCCACGACGAACGCGAAATAAGCCACTGCCCACATTCGGCTCTGAAGCGCGACGCCGAAGAACGGTTCGAGCGCCAGTGGGTAGACGGCTAAGCCCAACAGACTCCCGGCATTGCTCGCCGAGTAAAAGAAGTACGGGTCGTGGCTGTGTGCGTGACCGAGCCGTGCAAACCAACTCTGAAGGAGCGGCGACGTTGCTGAGATGAGGAGAAATGGTAATCCCGCGCCCGCGAAGAGGCTCAGCAGTACGAAAGGTACCGGATGCGCGACCGCTTCGGCGTTCGGCGCTACTAGGCGAAACGGCAGTACCGCCAGTGCAAACGCAGCCACGGCGACATGGAATACCGTCTGTGCCTTCAAGGGAATCAACGATCGCTCGAGGTGAGCCAGAAGATAGCCGCCGACGAGGGAGAGTTGGAAAAAGACGACGACCGTGTTCCACACAGCTGGCGCACCACCGACAAGCGGTAGTAGCATTTTGGCATACATCGGTTGGATGTCGAACAGCAGCGCTGCGCTGAGGAACATCGTGAGCGCAAACAGCGCGACGACGCTAGCCGTTCTCATATGGCCGACTCGCATGCTTAGCCTATACGTTGCCCTAAGGCCACGTCCCCCCGGAGCGCTGTGCGTTCCTCGTCGACTCGTTCCATGCTGCCCCCAACCCGCGGCCGGAGCCTTTAGCTGAGGGCTTCTCGCTTGACCCCAGGTGCGTGTTACAATCCTTGGGATGAACGGGGGCTCCAGGCGCCGGCTAACACTCGGCGACTTAGACTTTCGCAGCAATAGCATTGGGTTCTTGCGCTTTTTCTTCGCCGCAAGCGTCGTCTGGTCGCACGCATTCCCGCTGGGAGGGTTCGGCGAAGATCCGCTCAATCGCCTGAACCCCAACGCTCCAACCACCGGCTTCTTGGCCGTGGGCGGCTTTTTTGTTCTGAGCGGTTTCCTGATTACGCGCAGCTACGAAACCGTAGGCTCTGTCGGCCGATTTATCTGGCACCGCTTCTTGCGAATCTTCCCCGCGTTCTGGACCTGCCTCGCCGTTACCGCATTCGGCTTAGCTCCCCTCGCATTCGCGTACCAACATGGCACGCTGCATCACTACTTCACGGAGGTTCCGGCCCCGTGGTCGTACGTAACGAACAACTTCCTTCTGGCAATCTATCAGCAGCGCATCGGAACGGTTTTTGCACACGTCCCGAGCCCGTTCAACACGAACCTTTCGCTCTGGACCCTCAACCCGGAGTTCTTCTGTTATCTCTGCGTGGCGGCCCTCGGAGTTGCAGGCGTCGCTCGTCGCGCTCCAGCGGCGATCGGGATCGTCGCGCTGCTCCTTTTCGCCGGCTATGCAGCCATGCTCTGGCACTACGGCGATATTATCCTCATCGAAGTTGAGGCGGTCTTCGTCTACTTCGCATTCGGTGCGTTCGCCTACCTCAACCGCGACCGCATTCCGATGTCGCCATGGATCGCGGCGCTCTGTGGTGCAGCGTTGCTCGCGACGCTTACCACGAAAGCCTTCACGCTGGTCGTAATTCCGTGCATTGCCTATTTGACGCTCTTCGCCGCGATGCGCCTTCCCCTGCGAGGCTTCGATCGCCGTGTCGACGTGTCGTATGGCCTCTACATCTACGCCTTTCCGGTGCAGCAGCTCCTCGTGATGTACGGAGTTACGAGGTTTGGTTTTACAGCGTACTTCGTGTGTGCGTTGGCGATCACGCTCGCCCTCGCTGCGGCGAGCTGGTTTACGATCGAGAAGCCGAGTCTCTCGCTCAAACATCTCGCTCTCGGGCCGGCTCGTGCGGGCATCAAACGGCCGGCGGAATAATCGGCGTGCCGTTACGGCTCTCTCCCGATCGCGTGGTACTCTACGGCGTTACGCTTTTTGTATTTGGAATGCTCCCGGCGTTGCTCGGGCACCCCGGCGACTGGCAGCGTTTTTGGGCCGGCGGTGCGACGGTCGGAACCTCAGCGCTCTTCAACGAGGCAGAGCACCTCGGGTTTCAAACAGCGCGCGGAATCGGCATGGGAATCTGGACCTATCCGCCGGCCTTTGCTTGGGCCTTTCTCCCCGCGGCGCACCTAACGATCTCAGCGGGCTACGCGCTCAACTTCGTTTTCATGCTGATCCTGGTTGGCTTATCAGGATGGCTACTCGCAGGCGTATTCGGCTTTCAGCGCCGGTTTGGCGTCGTTGCGGCGCTCGCATGGCAGCCTGCGATCTACTCCGGCGACGTCGGGCAAATCAGCGGCATATGGCTCTTCCTTATTACGCTCGCCATGGCTGGAGCAGCCCAGGGATCTTCACTAATCGTAGGGTTGGCGGTTGGGTTTATGCTCCTAAAGCCGACGATTGCTCTTCCATTCGTGGCGCTGCTGCTCGTGCGCCGACAATGGCGAGCCTGCGCGATCGTGGTAGTCTGCGCCGGCGCGTGGTACTTGGCCAGCGTAGCGGCGACGGACGGCGAGTGGGCGTGGATACCTCACTACATCGCCGTTTTACGGACCCTCCACGATGTCGACATGGGCGCGCTCTATAACGGCATTACCTTACCGATGGTTCTGATGCGCCTGGGAACCGCGCAAGCTCTCGCGATCGCGATTGGCGCGATCGCATTCATCTGCTTCCTCCCCGCATTATCGCGGGCAAATATCCTGCTCGCGATGAGTTGCACTTCCGTTCTTTCGCTCGCGCTGAGCGCTCATGCGTGGATGTACGATGCGGCGATCGTGCTTCCGGCGCTATTCTACGCGATGGCGAAGCTCGCGGAGCCATGGCGAACGCGGCCTATTGTCGCGGCCTATTTGCTCGCCGCACTGTGGATGCCCATCGATGCCGCGATCCGGTTTAACCCGCTCGCAATTATCACGTTGGGCGGAGCGGGGTTATGCGCCGTCGCGCTCTACCGCAAAGCGAAGCAGCCGCAGCTTGAGGGCTGAGCCTCGCTACGTGAACTGCCGCACGCCGGAGTCCGCGATCACCGGCTCCTGGCTGCTCCGATTGAGAGCGAGGTATTTTCTGCCGGAGATGAACGCGCAACCGTAGAGCAGCGCGACCACAATCAAGAGCGTACGGTATCCCAAGAGCAGGCTCGAATACTCGAGAACGCCGCCGACCATAGCACCGAGCAGGTTCGTAGCGAAAGCGATCGTCGAGGAGCTCACTTCGCGGAAGCGCTGCGCGAAGACCAGGTTCGCCAGAAAGACCGGTGCGAACGCGAGTGCCACCGCAACCGCGAGGCGCATCGGCACGTCGAGCGAAAGGACCACTTCCGGCGGAATCGCCCAGGCGAGAGCAAGGCTCCCAAACAGAGCAAGGTAGAGAAGGTTCGGCTGACGGAACCGAGTGCGGCGCGCGACCTCCACCGCGGCGAGAACGGAGAGCAGAATTCCGAAGAAGACGAGCGCGTTAACGAACCACGTCGTTCCGAAGAGCAGCGCGAACTGCACGACGTTCTTCGTCTCGAGCAGCAAGAACGCCGCGCCCATGAAGAAAAGGTCGAGATAGTTTCGCATCTGCCCGAGCGGGCCGGCCGCCACGCGGATCAAGACCAGCGAAGCTAGCAAAATCAGTCCCAGCACGGCGAGATACAACGGCGGGATCGAGCGAGTTCGCAGGTAGGGGAACGGATAATCGTCGGTAACCGGCGTCGGCACCGCTCCGACGCTGGAAGTCCACGTCGTCGCGCAGGAGACGCCGCTCGGCTCGAGGCCGACCATCAACAGCCCAAACCAGGCAACCCCGCCGTACGCATCGATGCATGGCGCGTGTCCGAATGCGACTTGCAACGTGTTGGCGTACCGGTCCACCAACCACTTTTCGCGGTAGTAGTTGTACATGCCGAAGGCGCCGCCCGGATTCAGGTGTGCGCGCGCGGCGCGTATCGCATCAAGGGTGAAGAGATAACTTTCCAGGCGTAGGGCGGACTGTCCGGAGACCAGCGCGAGCGAGTCTGGCAGAGCAA
>PMHJ01000050.1 GCA_003158175.1 Candidatus Cybelea septentrionalis | reverse complement strand
TTTGCGCTGGTCGCGATCGAAATCGCGTGGTCGGCGATCACGTACGTCCTGCAGAAGGACAGTCTGCCGGACTTCGTCGCGTCGCTGCTGCTGAAGATCTTGGGCGTCGGGTTCTTCTTTATCGTGTTGCAGCCACAGTACGGACCGGTCTGGATCGGTGACATTATCTCCAGCTTCAGCCAAGCCGGCAGCGCGATCAGCGGGCAGGTGCAGTTGACGCCCAGTGATCCGAGCTCGGTCTTCAACTGCGGGACGGACATCGCCAACGCGATGCTTGAGAGCGCCTCAGAAAACCAGGGCATGACGCTCGGCAATCTCTTGCCTATGATGGAGATCGTTCTTACCTCGATGATCTGCGCGCTTGGCGTCGTGCTGGCCTTTGCGATCATCGCGGGTCAGCTGCTCATCACGCTGATCGAGTCGTATATCGTCATCGGTGCTGGGGTTTTCATGCTCGGTTTTACCGGCAGCCGCTGGACGCTGGTCTTCGGGGAGAAGTACGTCGGCTACGCGGTCAGTATCGGCATCAAGCTTTTCATGCTGGAGCTGATCGTTGGCCTCGGATTCGACCTCGGACAGCAGTGGGGCTCGCTGTTCGCTAACGGCATCGCACCGCCCGAGACCTACATCGAGGTGGTGGGTGCGGCGCTGGTCTTCGGTTTTCTCGCGTGGCAGATTCCTAGTCTGGCTGCCTCGCTCATGAACGGCGCGCCTCGGATGACCCTGGGAAGCTTCGTGAGCACCGCCGGCGCCGTTGCGGTCGGCGGCGTGATCGTCGGCAGCGGCGTCGGCGCGCTGGCCGCCGGTGCGACAACGCTTGCCGGCGGCAGCTCTGAAACCGTTCGTGCAGCCGGCGACGTCGGCGATGTCGAGAACGCGCGCCTCCTCGATACCGGCGGGCCCGGGCGTTCCGCGTACGTCGGGGGCACCTATGATCCCGACGCGTACGCGCGTGATTCGGACACGTTTGCGAACAGCGTGACCTCCGATCACGAGGACGAAATCGCGGACGCCACTGACGCGGTCAGCGAATCCGACCATTCGGCTGAGTCCGAGGTCACGGACCAAGAAGTCGCCGCAACGCGCGCGAGCGATGCGGCCGTTGCCGCCGACGACGCTCGCGAGGTTACCCAAGCCGAAGAGAGTGACGTGAGCAACGACCCAACCGGCACGCCGCGCGGCATCAATCCGATGCTCCTTCGACAGCCGCCCGTGCCCGACGACTCGGCCGACGGCAACGTCGAGATTCGCTTCAAACATCCTGAATGAGTGAGTGAACATATGAAAACAAGCGAACACGCCGCCGATGCGGCGTCACTAGAAACCCCGTATCTCTCGGCGCGCCGAGAGTGGAACGAACGCTACGGCGACTACATCGCACGCGCACGCACGTGGCGATGGGCCGCGTTCGCCGCCCTCGTCGTAGCCCTCGTACTCGCGATCGGCGTGGTCTGGCAAGGTGCGCAAAGCAAAGTCGTACCGTACGTCGTCGAGGTTAACAAGCTCGGTGACGCGGTCGCAGTTGCCCGCGCCGATCGCGCCGCGCCTATGGATGTCCGCGTGATCAAAGCAGAACTCGCGGCCTGGATCGTCGACGTGCGCTCGGTCAGTTCCGACCCGCTCGCGCAGAAGGCGGCGCTCTCACGTTCGTACGCTGTGACGGCGGCCACCGCGACGCTCCTTCTCAACGACTACTACCGGCAGCACTCGCCATTCAACCAGAACCGCACGGTTGCAGTCAGCGTCGATGCGGTGCTGCCGATCAGCACACAAACCTATCAGATTCAATGGAGCGAGGACGGACGCGACCTCCAAGGCCGCGCGCTCGCCAC
Organism: Candidatus Cybelea septentrionalis; assembly: GCA_003158175.1. Classification (GTDB taxonomy): domain Bacteria; phylum Vulcanimicrobiota; class Vulcanimicrobiia; order Vulcanimicrobiales; family Vulcanimicrobiaceae; genus Cybelea; species Cybelea septentrionalis. The sequence goes on along the minus strand of PMHJ01000050.1, from coordinate 1,931 downwards.
GACTCACTGGCTCGCCAGCGTCACCGTCGCGTTCGATCCGCCAACGGATGAACGCGGCATCCTGAGCAACCCGCTCGGCCTCTACGTCACCGGCATCAGCTGGACCCAACACCTGTAACACTTCATCGCTTTTTGTGAGGAATGACCAATGCTGCGACAGATCAGGATCTTCGCTCTTCTTACCTGTGCGCTCGTCCCGGCGGTTGCCCATGCCGGTCCGGTCGCCGGACCCGACGGCGTGCTGCGCTATCCGTTTGGGGAGCGCACGCCGCCGACGCTGCGCTGCAAGCCGCTCTTCGTCTGTGACCTCGTGCTCGAACCGGGCGAGACGATTATCAACGTAGCAGTCGGCGATTCGGTGCGCTGGCTCATCGCGCCAGCGTCGAGCGGCGGAGGCGATGGCGCCACGCCGCACGTGCTCGTGAAGCCGACCGAAGTCGGCTTGCGCACGAACCTCATCGTGACGACGAACCGGCGGACATACTACCTGACGCTCGTGTCGAGTTACACGTTTCCCATGCCACGGATCGGCTTTCTCTATCCGCAAGACCCGCAGCAGGCATTTGCAGCTGCTGCGGGTGGGCGCAGTGCACGATCCGACACATCACTGCTTGACACGGCGATCGACAGGCTCGATTTCAACTACCGCATGAACGGCGATCACGACTTGCAGCCGGTGCGCGTCTTCAACGACGGCACGCACACGTATCTGCAGATGCCGCAAGGCATGCGCGAGGTTCCGGTGCTCTTCGCCGTCGGCAGCGATGGCGGCGATACGCTCGTGAACTATCGCTTCACCGGTCTCTACTACGTCGTTGACGGTGTGCCGGCGGGCATCGCGCTCGTCGAGGGCAGTGGCAAGCACCAGCGCCGCGCGCTCGTGACGCGCGGGAGCTAAATCATGGATCCAAAACACGTATCGTCGCCGATTGATCTGGTCGAAAAAGCTTGGCGTGGCCCAGTCCTCGGGGTCATCAAGATCAGCGCGAAAGCCGGGTTCATTGCAGCGTTGCTGCTCGCCGGACTCGTCGGGCTAATCGTCTACGGCATATCGACGGCGGGACACCGCCGCGCTTCGAATCTCAACTCCGCAACAAACCTGACGAAGGCTTCCGAGCAGCAAACGCCGTGGTGGAACGCCATTCCTGACGCGCAACCCTCAGTGCTGCGGCTTCCCGCGCTTTCGGTCCCCGCACAGGTCCCGCCGTTGCTTAAACAGGCGGAGAGCTCCGTGCACGTGCCGGCACTCGCACCAATCTCCGCTACGCAGATGCAAGCAGCGCAGCTGGCGCAGGAGCGGGAAGAGCGCCGCCGCGCGCTACTTGACGCGGCGCAAGCAGCGCCGGTCATGGTGCGGCTCAACGAGAGCGGAACACCGGAGTTGCCCGGTGCGACGCAGTCGGCGCCCGGTTCTCCGCCGTCGCCGACTGCTGCCTCCGGGATCGCAGGAAACGCATCGCAACCGCGAGCGGCTGAAAGTGCAGACGAGCGCGATGCCTTTCTGACCTCCGCTGCAAGTACTTCGCGCGATCGAATCCTCGCAGCGCGCCAAGACGATCCGTCGCCGTATGAGCTCCACGCCGGGGGCGTCATTCCGGCCGTCTTGCTAACCGGGATCAACGCGGATCTTCCCGGCACGATCGTCGCGCAAGTGCGCAACGACGTCTTCGACAGCGTCACCGGGCGCTATCTCCTTATTCCGCGCGGCACGAGACTCGTCGGTACCTACGATAACCGGATCGTACAGGGCCAACGCCGCGTTCTCGTTGCGTGGACAAGGCTGCTGTATCCCGATGGCTCGAGTGTCGACCTCCTCAGCATGCCTGGGACCGACGAGGCTGGGTACGCCGGTTTTGGCGCCAACGTCAACGAGCACCTCAACAAGGTCTTCACATCCGCACTGCTGCTTAGCATCATCGGCGCGGGGGCGC
>PMHJ01000024.1 GCA_003158175.1 Candidatus Cybelea septentrionalis | reverse complement strand
ACGTCGTGGTCTTCGCCGGCTTCGGTTGCAATGGTCATCGAAGCCAACCAACTCCACTCCACGAAGCTGGGCTGGATCGATCCGACGATCTATAGCTTGTTCGGTTCGACCGGTTATAGCGACTACTACACGCCCTGCACGTCCGGCAACAATGGTGCGTACTCGTGCAACGCCACGCAGTATAACCAAGCCGCCGGAATCGGAGCTCCAAAGGCCTGGGCCTTGGCCAACGCTCTCTAGAGCTCTGGGTCGGTCACGATCGGAAGCGGGGTGTGCATCAGCACACCCCGCTCGTTCGGCCCTCGCACACGGCACTTAACCGAATTGAGGTTTTGCTAAATGAGTTGTTCACATTGCGCCGGGGATCTTTTTGGAATCGGCGCACCGGCCGGCTCTGATGCCGTCGCCGGCGTTGTAAGCTCTGGGCGTGCGCCCGGGGCAGCAGCTGCCCACGAGCCGGCTACCGTGTTCTTCGGCGGCACGGTGATCACGATGGACGACGGCAATCCGGCCGCAGACGCCATCGCGATCGCCGGCGGCAAGATCGTCGCAGTCGGCGCCCGGGATGACGTGGTAGCGCAGGCCGGCGCAGACGCGCAGCGCGTGAATCTCGCAGGCCGAACACTGATGCCGGGATTAATCGACCCGCATCAACATCCGCTTCCCGGCGGCCTGATGCTGGCGAATACGATGTCGGTGAGCTACGACATTTACAAGACGAAGGCCGAAGTTCTCGACGCCTTGCGCAAAAAAGCGGCGCAGACACCCGGCGGGCAATGGATCTACGCATCGTATTACGACAACGTATTGCACGGCGGCTATCTCACCATGGCCGAACTGGACGCCGTCACGACGGCACACCCAATGTTCGTGTACTACGTAAGCATGCATTCTGCGACGGGAAACAGGGCAGCCTTCGAGGCCTCCGGCATCAGCCCGTCGACGCGGGAACTTCCCGGCGGCGGTTACTTCGGCGTCGACGCGAACGGCGAGCAGAACGGCATGATCCAGGAGATGCCGGCCCTCATGAAGTTCCTCGGAGGCTTTCCCAAATTAACGCCCGCGTTGATCGGGAAATCAGTGACCACGTTCTTGTATGGCTCGGCGGCCCTGGGCATCACGATGGTTCACGAAGCCGGCGCGTTCGCGCAGACGCCCGAAGTGTTCGAAGGCTACAAGGCGATCGCGGCGCACTCGCCGGTTCGCTACAGCGTCAGCCCGATGGTTGACTACTTAGATCAAGCGATGCAGTTTTTGGCACCGTACGGCCGGCCCGGCGCGTCGGCCCTCGAAATCCCGGGCAGCTTGCTCTCTTTCTATGCCGTGAAGATCGTCGCGGATGGTTCTCCCCAGCAAGAGAGCGCCTTCCAAATTCAGCCATATCTCAATTCGGCCGACCGCGGCGAGGCCAACTACACGGTCGACAAACTCAACGAGCTGGTATTGAAGGTCAAGAATGCGGGTTGGCCCATCTCGATCCACTGCAACGGGGACGCATCGCTGGAAATGGCGCTCGACGCGATCGAATCGGCGTACAGCTCGAGTTCTGCCCCGCCGACCGGCGTCAATCGAATAGAGCACTGCCCCCAAGCACGTCCCGAACAGATCGCGCGAATGAAAAAGCTGGGCGTTCAGCCGAGCCACCTGATGAACAACCTCTACTACTACGGTGCCGCCTACCGCGACGCAATCTTCGGCGCGCAGCGCGCCGCGGACGTTTACCCGGCCGGCGACTTCTTAGCCAGCGGCATACCTTTTTCGATTCATAGCGATTGTCCGTGCTCCCCGGTGGCGCCGCTGCGTGAGATCGGCACCGCCGTTGCAAGGGTTTGCTCGATCGATGGCTCGGTGGTCGGTGCCGAACAACGTGTGCCGATCGAAGCGGCGCTCAAAGGGATGACGGTCGTCGCGGCGGCGCACTGTGGGCTGGGCGACAAACTCGGTTCGCTCGAGACGGGAAAGTATGCCGACCTCACGATCCTTGAAGACGACCCCCGTAAGGTCGACCCGGCCAAGCTAGGAGATATCAAAGTCTCGCAGACCTGGGTGAACGGAAGAAAGATCGAGATCCCGAGTTCCTAGAAAGAGCATCGCGTGACGCCGCAGGGTCAGTTTCAACTACCGATCTTCTTCGACATCGGTGCAACGTTCATCTGGGCGATCACCGGAGCCGCGATGGGGGTGCGCCGCGGATACGACTACACTGGGATTTTTGTAATGGCGTTCGTCTCGGCACTTGGGGGCGGCCTACTGCGTGATGGTATCTTCCTCCAGCACGGCCCGCCGATCGCGGTGCGCGGCCCGATGTATCTGATCACCGTATTGGTGGGCGCGATGGCCGGCGGCGCAATCGGCGTTTGGGCCGGCGGCCGAAAGCCGACACGTCTCTGGCAAATGGTCTCGAACAGCGTCGACGCATTGGGACTGGGAGCCTACGCATGTGTGGGCGCTCAAATGTCGCTTGATATGGGTTTGGGTGCTCCATCGGCCGTCTTCATCGGCGTCGTCAACGGCTGTGGCGGCGGACTTCTTCGCGACATTTTGACCAACGCGATCTGGATGTTGCCGGGCCAGCTGCTTGCGATCGCGGCGCTGGTCGGTACCATCGTTTTCGTTGGGCTTGAGAATCTGACGAGCCTGGGTGCGACGACCTCGGCGTGGGTCGCCATCGCGTTGACGTTCGCGATTCGCATGTTAGCGGTGCGCTACAACTGGAGAACACGGGCGCTTCGCCCTCCGCCGACGTAAGCCCGGTTTCATACTTTCTTAACAGATTGGCGCTAGAGTCGCAACGTCCACGGGCCACCTCGGAAGGTGGCGCAATCCGTTCAACATCGTTAAGGAGTAACATGAAGTCTGCCAAATGGTCACTTCGATCCCTTGGAGCGGTCGCCGTCGCCGGCATGCTCGCCGGATGTGCCGGCGGTGCCTCTTTGCCCGCAGCATCGACGAACGCTCTGTCCTCCATGGCATCGCGAGCGCCGTCTTCGGGCGCTTCGATTCAGCCCGCTAAGTGCAAATCCGATCACGGCGTTTCGGTGAATCCCTGCTCGATTAACCTGTCGCTCTCCAACCCCGACGAAAGCGTAACGACGAAGGGCCCGAAGGGCGGTACCTTCAGCTTCAACGACACGACGTGCGTGAAGGACGACATCGCAACGATTACGGGCTCGGGTAACAGCTACAACGCGGATTGGGGCTCAAAATCCGGATCCTGCACCGCAGTGTTCACCGATAAGAACTCCAAGGGCAAGAAAATCGGCACGGCCAAACTCAGTATCACCAATAAAGCCTAGCGGGCGGCGTACACGAACGGAACATGGTCGGGCGTCATGATTCGCGCGATATCGCGGACCATGACGCTCGCCACGCCCTCGACGGGTTCGGCTGCCTGATAGTTTATCCACGCGACGATCGTGATGCCGGTGGCCGGCGAGTAGTAGTCCGCGGTGTTGTAGCCGGGCAACGCGCCGGTGTAGCCATACCAGCCCGCACTGCAGGTGATGCCCAGACCAAAGGACGTGTTCCCCAAGAAGGGTATGCACTTAATGAGATCGCGATAGGTTGACGCGCCGCTCGCTTTGCCGGTAGCGTACAACCTTACCCAACGCCGGACGTCGTTCATATTGGAGATCATCGCACCGGCCGATCCCATGAACGACACGGGAATCGTATTACTCACGTCCACCCAATCGCGTTGTCTACCGAGTTCGTAGCCGCGTGCCCAAGGGTTCGGCATCTCCTGCGTTTGCGGATAGATTGTCTGCGTCAGTCCGAACGGCTCAAGCAGCCGCTTTTGGATCTGGTCGCCCACGCTATCTTTGGTTATGGTCTCGATGATGAGTCCAAGAAGCAAGTAGTTAGTATTACTGTACCGGTAGCCTTTGCCGGGCGCGAAGTAAGGCTTCTGCCGCACCGCCCATGCGATCAGCACTCGCGAGTCGAAATGTTTTGGGACCTTCATATCCAACCGCCTAAACTGCGGTGTGGCGTAGGCCTCGAAAAGACCGCTCCGCATGTCGCACAGCTCCCGCACGGTGATATTCTTGGCGTTGGGTATGTCGACGCCTAGGGAGAAGCGGCTCAACGGGTCGTCGAGGCCGAGCTTCTTTTCGGCTACCAACTGGAGCAGAACGCTGATAACAAACGTCTTGGTATTGCTGCCGATTCGAAAATGATCGGCCGGCGTAAGAAGCACTTTCTTTTCGAGATCGGCGTAGCCGAACGCGCGTATGAAACTGCCTCCTTTACCGTCCCAGACGCCGATAAGAGTCGCTGGTATGGGGGTACGGCCCCCGAAACGCCGGCGATCCTTTTCGACGGCTGCAACGATTGCGGACTGCACGGACCGGCTCGCCGCCGAGCGCGCCTCTTCCGCGGAAGCCCCGATCGGACTTGGGAGACCGACGCCAAGAATTAACACAGCTAACAGCGCGCGGAGTACCATGCTTCCGCTATTCGACGGCCGTAGAGGCGAGCGCCTCGCGCCGCGCGAACCGCGATGGGGGCCGCGCCATAGACATGAATGAGAGCAGTCGCCTCGCCGCACTTGGCTACCGTCAGGAACTTTCGAGAGTCCTATCACTCTTCGATAATTTCGCCGTAGCATTCAGTTACTTAAGCCCAATGGTCGGCGTATACTCGCTCTATACGCTGGGTCTGGGCACGGGCGGCCCGCGTTATATCTGGACGATTCCAATCGTCGTCGGTCTGATAATGCCGGTTGCGTTGGTTTTTGGCGAGCTCGCCAGCGAGTACCCACTCTCCGGTGCGCTCTACCAATACGGCAAGTACAACGTGGGACCGCGCTATGGATGGTTCGTCGGCTGGATCTACGGTTTCGCGCTTCTCGCGACGGTAGCTTCCGTCGATTCCGGCGCCGTCGGCTACGTCACGTCGCTGTCGAATATCTGGGTTCGGACCCATCTCGATCCCGCTAGTCACGTGACGATCTTCGCTATCACCGGCGCAATCATCGTCCTGTCCGCGATCGCCAACTCCGTCGGGGCCAAAATCATGGGGCGCGTTGCGCGCTTTGGCGTTTACGTTGAGACCATCGGTACGTTCGGTGTCTTCGCCGCGCTCGCCATTTACGGCTTTGCGCGCCACTGGAGCTTTATTTTCTCGACGCAGAATGTCGAACATTTAAAGAGCAACCCGCTGAACCTTAACTTCGGCGGCCATTGGTGGACGGGGGCTGCGGTGGTCGCCGCTCTTGCCAACGTTTATATCTTTTTCGGCTTCGAATCCGCCGGTGACATCTCCGAAGAGACGCTCGACGCGGGGCGCCAGGTTCCCAAGGCTATGCGCAACGCGCTCCTCTATGGCGGCATTGCGTCGTTCGTCTTAGTACTCGGGCTGCTGCTCGCGACGCCGGCGAGCGGCATCGGCAGCGTCGTCTCGGGTGGCGTCAGCAGCGTTCTCGCCGTTCTGCCGGCTTGGCTTGCGGACTTCTTCTTGCTCATGATCGTCATTGCGTTCTTTAGTTGCGGGACGGCCGTTCAGGGCGCCGGCGCCCGCGTCGCCTTCGCGCTCGCCCGCGACGGAGCGCTGCCTCTAAGCGAAAAGATACGAACGATTTCGCAGCGCCACCACACTCCGGTTAACGCGATCTTGGTCGGAACGATCGTTCCATTCCTGTTCTTACTGCTCGTGCTGATAAACCCGAGTAAGCCGGTTCATATCCTCTGGTTCGACTACCCTGCCAACGTCAATGCGCTCTACGCGTTGGTCTCGTTCGCCACATCGGGCATCTACCTAGCCTTCTTTCTGACGGTGCTCGGCGCGCTCATAGCACGCCGCCGCGGCTGGCGGCCGAGCGGAGTCTTCAGGCTGGGTGCCTGGGGCGTGCCGATCACAATTGCGGGCGCTCTTTACTTGCTGCTCATGCTGATTAACATTGTCTGGCCGAGTTCGCTTTCTAGCGGTCGCGCGATCTTCAACTACGGCTGGGTCACGCTCGGAGTGATGGTTATCATCCTGGCATCCGGCGCAATCTTCGAGGCGATCGCACGCCCCGGCCGCAGTTAGCGCGGTGATCGGCTGTTTTACCTTACCGGCGAGCGGGAAGGCTGAGTGGTACGACACTTCCAGCGTTTATTCGGATAGCGAGGCAACCACCATGTTTCAGGAAGAAAAAACCGTGCACCCGTACGAGCTCAGGGCGCGGACGGCAAAATCATTGTTGCAGCGCCTCTCTCGCGAGTTTTCGTCGCTGGCTACCGAAGAGGTCGACCTCGCGAAGGTGGAGATAATTCAGCGCGCCGGTATTGCGGCGATAGGACTTCGTGGTCTTGCGATTTCAACGGCCTGCGGATTGCTCGCCTTGGCTTGTCTGACGGTCGCCGCAATCGTCGCTCTGGCGATCGTTACCTCCGTCTGGGTTGCGGCTCTAATCGTCGCGGCGCTTTATGCGATCGCGGCATTGGTCCTCGGAGCGTCGGCGCGACGCGTCCTGGAGCGCGCCACGGAACCCGCCGCCTCGAACCTCTGCGCGCTCGTAGCGTCCGTTAAAGCAGATAAGCTGACTTTGGAGGAGCGCAGGTCTCGGGTCGAGTCGTCGCGCGAGCAAATCGGGCAAACGCTTGCCGCACTCGAGCGAAAGACCGATTTGGTCGCCCCCATTCGCGACACGGCGCTCGGCCTAGGTTCGCTTGGGGTCACCTTGAGCTCCATCGTCCGGGCGGGCAATAGCGAGCGCTGATTACTCTTCTCGAGCCGTCCTGGCGAAACACGGGAAGCCGCGCTTCGCGCTTTGCAGGTGTGGTCGCCGGACCCTATGGAAGCGAGAGCGGTTGGTTCGGGCCTAGCTGCTCTTTTGGAGAAGAACGTGAGGCGGTTTCAGTCGAGTGTTGTTCGTACGTGCTGCGCGGCTCTGATCGCCACGCTAGCAGTTACGTCATGCTCGAGCGGCTCGAATAGCGCAACGACGGGCTCGACCTTGCCCGCATGGCTTTCGCCGGCCGCGGGCAGTGGCAGCGGCGGAAGCTCCAACTATATTTCGCACGTCGTGGTCGTGATTCAGGAGAACCGCAGCTTCGACGATCTCTTTGCCACCTTCCCAGGTGCCGACGGAGCGACCGCGGGGCTAGAAAAGCTGCCATCGGGAGACCAGTCGGTTCCGCTCAAGGAGGTCGATCTGGCCTCGCCGTGCGACTGGGGTCACTCTTGGAGGACCTACGTCAAGGACTTGGACAAGGGCATGATGGACGAGTTTAATCTGGAGGGCGGCGGCGTGAAATGCCCGGGAAAGGCCGGCACCGCAGTCTACCAGTACGTCAACCCGTCAGAGATCGGGCCCTACTGGACGATCGCTCAGCAGTACGTACTAGCCGACCACACGTTCCAGACGCAAGGCAGCGGCAGTTATACCGCGCACCAGGACCTGATCCGAGGCGGCACAACGATCAACGAGAGCCAGACCGAGAGCCTCGTCGACTTCCCCTCTCACCATCCGTGGGGGTGCGACTCGCCGCCGGGGACGGTGACGTCTCTGCTGATCTCGAATCCGCACAAACCACTGAAACGCGAGTACGATAAAGGCCCGTTTCCGTGTACGGACGACTTCCCGTCGTCTGGAAGTGCTTACGAGACGTTGCGCGATTTGCTCGACGCCAACTCGGTTTCGTGGACGTACTACTCGCCGCCGGTTACGGGGAGCACCGGAGGGCTGTGGAATGCCTTCGATACGATTTCGGCTGTACGCAACGGCCCGGAGTGGAAAACCAATATCCATGACACGACCAAGCTCTTCTCCGATATCTCCAGCGGTAATCTTGCCAACGTTTCGTGGATTGTTCCCGACGACGTAAACTCCGATCATCCCGGCGGCGGGAAAGACCTAGGTCCGTCATGGGTAGCCAGCATCGTCAATGCGATCGGCGAAAGCTCATACTGGAACTCAACGGCGATTATCGTCGTGTGGGATGACTGGGGCGGCTTCTACGACAGCGTGGCGCCACCGTTCAAGGATCGCTGGGGCGGTCTGGGCTTTCGCGTCCCCATGCTCGTCGTGTCGCCATACGCGCGAGAAAGCAAAAGCGGTCCTGGGTTCGTCGAGCACCAGCAATACGAGTTTGGCAGCATCTTGAAATTCATAGAGAATATCTGGGGGCTCGGACAGCTTGGGACGACGGACGCGCGCGCCACGAGCATCATCGACTGCTTCGACTTCACGCAACAGCCGCGTCAATTCCAAGAGATCGGCTCCTCGTATTCGCGCGCCTTCTTCGAGCACCAGAAGCCGTCGAACTTGCCCGTCGACAGCGAATGACGCGAGGGCGGCGGTTGCACGCAGGCAGGATTTATGAGACAATCCTCCCTGTCTTAAAGTCGGTACGAACCCCAGTTTTTTAACCCCTTCCGTCGAGCGCCACACTCTGTCATTCGAGAGATTTGGCGCTCCTGAAAAGAGTATGTCCAATCGCTATTCGCAATAGAACCCGTAGGACCGGCCCTCGCGTACCCAAGGCGAGCGTTCCGCAAAATACCAAGGAAGCTCCGCTCGAGGTGTTCGGCAGCATCAAACAGGTCTTTCCGAGCACGACGTTTTCGGTCGAACTCGATAACGGGCACGTGATCCTGGCACACATAGCCGGACGCCTGCGCCGTCACCGTATCAAGATTCTCCCCGGAGACCGCGTGGAGATCGAAGTTTCGCCCTACGATCTAACGAAAGGCCGAATCGTCTACCGTTATCGCGCCGGAGAAGAGCGCCGGATCCCGCAAAGATCCGGGCAACTGCCCTAGTATCTCGACGAAAGCTTGAATCGGCCCGACGTGCAGATCTCGATGATCTGCTCGTTGCTGAGCCGTTGGAACGTCTTCGTGGCGTACTCAAATGGCTCGCCGGCGTTCGTTGCGTCGTAGCGAGCTTGCGCACCGGGGTTCAGTTGCGGACGCTGTTGCACCGTCTGCTTTTTGAAATTGACGCGATAGGCCAGTTCTTTTCCGAACAGCACGACCTCCCCGCGCGCATTGGCATAGCCACCGAAAACCGGCTCGGAAAGCTCCGAAAGGTTCCGGCCGGTGCCATTGGCGCTGATCGAGAGGACGGCGACGGGGGAAAGAATGGTCGGCATGTCAGATATTAGACAGCCGTAGCCTCGAAAAGGTTGCATCCTGCTCCCGGGTGGCTGACCTCCTTCTTGAGGTTAGCACCTGCGCGTCAGGTTGTAGCCTGGGCCCGACAGGTGTTTACCGTCGGGCGAGAGTTTCAGCGTGTGATTACCGTAGTACGTCAGGGTCACCGTCGAACCGTCGATGATCCAGTTGCCCGAGACGCCTTCGTTGTCGGTAAGGTCGCCGTTAAGCTGCATATTGAACGTCAGCTTCGGATCGTTGTCCGAACCCCAGTTTCCGACGAGATTGGTGGTGGCGCACCCCGTCGGCATCGGCGTTGCGGTCGGCATCGCGGCCAACGTTGTTATCGGACCTCCGTAAAATTTGTGTGCGATGTCCAAGCAGAGCGCATTAGCGCCGTACGGGTTCGCCGGCAGCTGAACGGCGCAAACAAACGTCACCACGTAGCCCTTGGCAAGCGGATAGCAGCGCACCGTCGCTCCGGATGAGGCGGCGCCGGTGGCAAGGTTCTGTCCCATGGCGGACCACTCGCCGCTGCCCGGCGAAGATTCGGTCGCACCGGGCAAGTAAGTCTCCAACGCGGCCTTCGCCTTTGCGCTGCAATCACTCAGCGAGCCGGTGTCGCTGACGTGTCGAATTCCCGCCGAAAGATCGACGGAGGCGATCGCCGCGGTATGCGACAGCGAGCCAAGGAAAATCGCTACGGCGAATAGCCAGAGTCCACGCTTAGCGTTCAAAACTATCGCGCTCCTGCGTCAAACGCCGTCGCCAGTTTCGTGCAAAGTGCGGTGGCACTATCCACGCTGGGAGGCACTTGAGCGGCACACGTAAAGGTTGCGACGTAGGCGCCCGCGAGCGGATAGCAGTTAATTGCGGCAGCCGCCGTCGAGCCGTTCGCAGAATCGGGCGCGGCGAATGCTAGCCACTCGCCGGTATCGCCGCCGAGCTCGACGGCGTTTTGCAGCACGGCATTCAACGCGCTCTTTGCGGCGTTATTACAGGCGCTTACCGGCTGACTCTGGACGACCTTGGCAGCGCCCACGTTCATATCGAGCGCCGCGGGCGCCCGCGTGGAAAGCGAGCCAAAGGCGACGACGAGCCCCCCGGCTAGTAGCGCGACACGACTGCGAGAGATTCTCGTCACGGCAAACCTCCTCGAGCGAGGGCGTTAGACGGGGGAGACGAACGTTCCCTTCTCGCAGCGTACTGGCACGGACGCGGCCCCGTGAGGCGGACGGAGATTTGCGATGGGAACGTCAAGAAAGAAAATCGACGCCATTTACGAGTTGCGTACGGCAGCCGAAAACAAGGCGTTGGCAGAAAAAGCGCTCGAAGATGAGCCGGTCGCCGAACGTCGCGACCAGTTGCTTCACGCCCAAATAAAGCTTGAAGAGAAAACGATTGAAGCAATTGAAGTCTGCCACGAATGCGGCCGGAGCCATTCGTCCGATGAGGCTCACGAAAAGAGTACGCCTTAACGGGGCAACCCGGGCGGCAGATTTTTGAAGAGCCGCAGCCCGGTGCCTCCGTCCATAAACTCGATTCCGTCGACGACTTCGTGCATGATGAAGAGGCCGTATCCACGGGGCGCTCCTTGCGGCGGAGGGTTGACGCACTGCGGCGGAGTGAAGCCCTGCCCTTGGTGCCGTATTTCGGCGACGAGCCGCGCGCCATCCAACCAGCACTCCACCGATAACGTCGGGCCGCCTCCGTGCTCGACGCAGTTAGCCAGCGCCTCACCGGCTCCAAGCTCGAAGCCGATCAGGTCGTCACCGGAGAGCCAGTTCGCCGCAAACTCCGCGACGAGCGCGCGTGCCTGCCTCGCGCCGGCCGCCGAGCACGGAAAGCTTCGGCTAAACCTTGGTGTGCGGCTCATGCGTAGACTCAGTCCGGCGGTTGAATTCCTGGTCCCTGGCGAAGCGGCGCAGCCCCGATACCGGCCACCTTGCGTAGGGTTTGGACGTCGGTGACGAGCGCCGCTTCCAACGCGCCGTTCGGTGGGCAAGTAAGATCCGGCGAAACCCATTGCTGCCACGTGACGCGCAGCGTCGACCCAAACGACGCGCTCTTGATGCACGACGCGGTCGTTGCATTGGCCTTTCGCGCGGCCGCGAGATCTGCGAAAAAGCGCTCGACTGTGGCTTGGGGAACGGCAAATGGCTTCGGGCTTGACGATCCGGTTGAAACAGAGGCCGATCCGTCCGACCGTACCTCGATTCGATATCCCAGCGTGTTGGTCGAGCCGGAATCGACGATGACGGCGCTATCGAGCGGCACGGCACCTATTAGAACGACGCCAGCGTAGGCCGTGAAGATGAGTGATATGACTCGATCGAGTGCCGGCTTCACGAGAACCTCCCACCATCTGAGTGACGAGAACGCGGTTGCGTTGCTTTCGCACGATGCGCTGCGATGCCTCGTTCGCACGCCCTTTGGCAAGGATTTGGCGATCGCAAGCAATGGTGCGGCGATCCTCGAGAGCACCTTCGTCGCGCCCCGGCGCGTCGCGCAGAACAAACCGAGCGACGCGCTGCTCGTTGAAGCGAGCGCACAGGTCCGAGCGTATTTCGCGCGCCGCCTGCGCCGTTTTGATCTGCCCTTCTTTCTCGAAGGGACCCCGCTTCAGATGGCGGCCTGGCGCGCAGTCGCATCGCTTTCCTTCGGAGAGTTTATTTCGTACGCCGACGTTGCGCGCGCGATCGGGCGCCCCCGAGCGCATCGCGGCGTTGCCGCCGCCATGGGCGCAACACCGCTCGCGCTTTTCATTCCGGCTCACCGCGTAATCGGCTCGGATGGGCGTATCAAGGGAGCCGATCCGAAATCCGTGCGCGCCCGCCTCGCCGCTTTCGAGCTCGGTCACCGAGTCGGGACATCCCCATAGCGTGCATTCTCGATCGTCTCTTCTAAGAAGGCTGCTTGATAGGCGAGGATATCCTGGACGAACGGAAACTGCGGATGGCGACGCTCGGCCGTCGTCCGATAACGATCGCCGTCGCGCTCCAAGATCTTCCAATACACCATCAACGGTAGCGCGGCCCTAACCCTACGGCGAGCGTGGCGCCGCAGCTCCGGGTCGACGAAAATCCGCGACGGAAGACTCGCGATGCCTTCTTCAACTGCAGCGCAAGCTTCGTCGAGCGTGAAGGCGTCGTCACGATTATTCAGCCATGCACCGAGGAGCTGACTTGTCACGACCGGCCGAATTGCTGCCAGCGTAGGAAGCATCGGCGCGCCGTCGAGGCGCACCACGCGGTAAAGCATCGAGAGACGCCGCGAAACGAACGGGTCGTAGCTGACACCGATCAGATAGATCGTTGCAAGCGGCGCCAAACGATGGACGGCACCGCGCATGGGCCGGAGGCGCCCGTCGTACGAGTAGTGTCCCTCGGGGGTGAGATAGAACGTGCCGCCGCGGCGAACGACGTCTTCCAGGAGCGCCAGATCCTTTTCGAGGTTGTCACGGGTTTCGTCGAGAATTTCGCGCCGATAGGGTTCGCGCACCGTTGAGATTTTTACGACGGCGCGTGCACGGTCAAAAAACTCGCTGCGCCAAAGATCCCCACTCTTCGTTTCGGGAGGAAACCGCGAAGCCACGGAATCGTCGAAGATCTCGCCGATCAAGAGTGGGCCATGCCGTCGATGGACGGCCCACGCAAAAGCGGCCAGCGCCCGCGCACCCAACTCGTTTTCGAGCGGCAGCAGCCCGAGAGTCATAAAGAGCGGTCCGGCGTTGACCGCACGTAGGGCAAACCTCAGCCATGGAAGCCGGTCTGCAAAAAAGCCCGGTTCGTACATACGACGCGAGCTCGCCGTAAATATCGGATGCCGCCACGAACCGCTCTCTACCGTCGTCGACGAGACGATCGCCGGCGATTCGAAATCGTGCTGATGGTTGGCCACGATCAGAGTCGGACCGCGTCGCCGGGGGAGCCTCCCCCAGCTGCGTACGCGATAGGCGAGGTGATCCCACACGTAGTTCGACGTAACGGCTGCGAACCGCAGCGGCCAGCCCCATAACGAAGAAAGCGGCCGGCGCCCAACGCGCAACACCGACAGCGCCGCGAGCGCAAAGCTAAAGCCAGAGAGTCCGAAGACCGCTTGGTAGCCGGCGCGAGTTCCGCCGAAGAGACCGATCAGCCAACCTCCGACCAGCGGAG
The DNA here is from genome assembly GCA_003158175.1 of Candidatus Cybelea septentrionalis. Lineage (GTDB taxonomy): Bacteria > Vulcanimicrobiota > Vulcanimicrobiia > Vulcanimicrobiales > Vulcanimicrobiaceae > Cybelea > Cybelea septentrionalis. The sequence goes on along the minus strand of PMHJ01000024.1, from coordinate 138,635 downwards.
CGGCGATGTTGGGTAGACTCGTCGCGATTCCCCAAAGGCCAAGATCGCGCCCGACGTCGCGCATCTTCGGAATTGCGTCCATCGCAAGAGCCCAACCGCTCGACATCACGCCGCCGAACCCGATGCCGAACAGCAGTGCGAACGGGAGCATCCACGCCAGAACCGGTGCGAGGGCAAATCCAATCGTCGCCGTCGACATCAACGCAATCGCCACCGCGGTAACGATCTTGCGGGGAACGCGATCGGAGAGCAAACCAAGATAGAGGCTGGAGATGACGGCGCCCACGATCGTGCAGAACGCATACAAAGCCGTTCCGGCCGAAGGGTTGCCGATCTTTTGGACGTCGCGGAAGAAAAAGAGCACGAACGTTTGCAGCATCGTCAACCCAAAAAAGACCAGCACGCGCGCGACGAAGACGATGATGAAGTCGTGCCAGTCGCGAACGCGAGCGTGTTCCTCTCCATCGTACGTTCCTTCGCCGATTCCCAACAGCGAAAGCCCGCCCACGGCCATGACGATGGCCGTGGCCATAAAACTCAGCGAAGGATTGGGCATCGAGCCGGCAATGGCGAAGCCGAGCACGCTGCCGACCAGCGTGCTGGCGCCGCGCACGCCGGAGACGACGCCCCAGTTCCGTCGCGGCACGGATTCGGGGAGCAGCACCTGGTAGGCGCTTAGCGCGACGTTCGCTCCCAGCGTCGCGATGATCAACAGAAAAGCGAACCATGCAAGCGTATGCACGTACGAAAGCGCGGCCAATGCGCTAACGTCGATCGCAACGCCCGCACCGACGAAGGCGCGACGTGATCCGCCTCGGCGCCGTAACGCATCGGAGAACCAGCCGGCGAAGAGCGGAACGACCGCCGTCGCGAGCGCGACGGTGCTGGCGAGCACCGCGAGCACGAAGACGTGACTCTCCGGCGCCAACTGAATCGTCGTGGCTGGCACGGCGATCGCCATCAACGCGGTGTCTTGAACGGTCAGCGGGATCCAGAGCGCGTTCAGCATGACCCAGCCGCCGATCTCGCGCAGCTGGGCCCTTGTGATGCGGTTAATCAGGTGTTCCTTAAGCGCTTTATTGTTTGACGGCGTCGATCAGGACGATTCCGCGACCGCCAAAATCCTGCAACTCATTGAGAGCGGCGATGGCCGCACCAACCGGCGTATCCGGATTGGTGACGTCGTCCAGCGTAAGACCGGTCTGCCTCTTGATTTGCGCATCGATCGGATCCCGAAAGATTTTCGGCGCGTACTTGAGCCGGCCGATCAACTGGAGCATCGACCCGGCTTTGTCGTTGAGCACTTGGGGATCGACGACCATGACGACCACGCCGTGACGTTTGCCGGTTTCCATGTTCGTGAAGGCTTGAAAATCCAAGCCGAGCTGACGCGTGTGCGTGCGCACTGAGTCGATACCATTTCCGGTAACCGCGACCGCGTAGCCCGCCGGCGGATGCGCGCTCAGATCCCCGAGCCACGCCTCGAGGGCGGGCATGAACGCTTGGGTTCCCGCAACGACGTCGTGGCCATCGTAGGTGCCGGCTCCTTGCGCGAAAACGGCGTGATCGGCGACCCCCGGCGCTGCCGTGATCGTGCGATGCCATTGGTGCGCCGAAAGCACGTTAGCACCGTTGAACAGCGGAAATGCAATCGGGTCGCCGGCAGGCCCCCCTGCCGAGCCATGAGTGCCGCCCGAGCACGCGGTCAGCACGGCCGCGAGCACGGCGAAACACGAACGCTTCATCGAGGCAGACGATTCGAGGAGAAGCTCGCCGCCCCCCGTAAGCCCTGCAAGCGTGCCGCTATCATACGGATCCTATCTCAAAGTTGACGAGCTCCTCGCCTTGCAGCAGCCGCTCTCGCGTCCCGCGCATCACGACGAGATGCTCTTCATTATCATCCATCAGGTGTACGAGCTGTGGTTCAAACAGATCTTGCATGAGTTAGACGCCGCCATGCTCGCGCTCGATCGCGACGACTTGCCCTCGGTCGCCAAGCGGTTTCGCCGCATTCACACGATCCAGCGACTGCTCGAACAGCAAATCGACATCTTGGAGACGATGGCGCCACAGGAGTTCAATCAGTTTCGAGACCATCTCCATCCGGCCAGCGGCTTTCAATCGGTGCAGTTCCGCGAGCTCGAGTTCGCTTGCGGCGTCCGGCGCACGGAGGTCCTAAAGTGGATCGAGCTCGACGACGCGCAACGCGTCCGCCTCGAGCGCCGCGCCGATTCGCCATCGCTGTACGATCGCGTCAAAGCACTGCTTGCGCGCCGCGGTTTCGCCGTCGCGACTTCGCCGGAGCTGGTCGAAACCTTCCGGCAAATCTATTCGAACGAAGCGGCGCATTACGATCTGTACCGCTTGCTCGAGGACCTGATCGAATTCGACGAGCGGTTCTTGCTCTGGCGCTCGCGTCACGTGATGATGGTGGAGCGCATGATCGGCCAACGGCCGGGAACCGGCGGCTCGCTGGGCGCCAAATATCTCCAGAGCACCTTACAGCATCGGTTTTTCCCCGAACTCTGGGAAGTGCGTACCTGCCTCGGCGAGGGAAACTACGGATGAAGCAATGGCGCGAGCAGTTTCCAATTCTCGCAGACTCCACCTATCTCGTCAGTCATTCGATGGGAGCGGCGCCGCTTGGGGCCAGAGAGTCGCTGAAAGCATATTGGGACGAGTGGGCGAGCGATGGTCCGGAGGCTTGGGAGCGTTGGCTGCCGCGCATCGGCGAAATCGCCGACGGTATTGGCGTAATCATCGGTGCTCCGCCGGGCTCCGTCTTCCTGGGGCCGAACGTTTCGGTACTGCAGGCCGCAATCGGAAGCTGCATCGACTTTAGCGGCGATCGCAACGAAGTCGTCTACGAATCGTTGCAGTTCCCGTCGCTCACCTACGTTTGGCGCGAGTGGGAGCGTTATGGGGCAGTCAATCGCATCGTCGACTCCGACGACGGCCGCACGATTCCAACGCAAAGAATCGTCGAAACGATCACCGAAAAGACGGCGCTTGCCGTACTCTCGCATGCCTACTACGTCTCCGGCGCACTCGCCGACGTTCGCGCGATTCAGAAGCACTGCCGGGAGGTCGGCGCGCTGCTTTGCGTGGACGCCTACCAGACGACGGGGATCCTTCCATACGACGTGACGCAATGGGATTTAGACATCGTAACCGGCGGATCGCACAAGTGGCTCTGCGGAGGGCCGGGCTGCGGATGGATTTACGTCAAACCTTCGTTAGCGCGCGAGCTGCGTCCGGCCGTTACCGGATGGATGGCGCACGAGCGTCCGTTCGCGTTTGAACCGTCGCCCATCGTTTACGCCGCATCGATGTACCGCTTCGGCCACGGAACGCCAACGATCCCGGGATACGTCGCCGCTGCGCCGGGCCACGAAATTATTCGCGCGATCGGCGTACCACAAATTCGCGAGCACAACATTCGCCTGACCCAGAGGATCATTGCGATGTCGCTCGAGCGCGGACTCGTGGTCAGGACTCCCCTGGAGCCGGAACGGCGCACCGGCTGGATCGGCATCGATTTCGACGGCGCCGAAACTGCCTGCCGTCAACTGATAGCACAACGTGTATTCGTGGACTATCGCCCGACCTGCGGCATTCGCCTCAGTCCGCACTTTTACACGGGCGACGACGAAATCGAGGCGTTCTTCATTGCCTTAGACGGACTGACTTGATCGGGTCGATGATCGTCGACCACACCAAGATTGGCGCCGCGATCCGGCGCCTTTCGCTTCCAGTTGCCGTGCAGATGCTCGGGGATCAACTGCTCGGGGTCGTCGACACGATCGCAATCGGCAGCTTAGGAATCGTCGCACTCGCGGGCGCGACCGCGGCGAACACGGTCTCGCTCGCACTCACGTTCGCCGCCTTCGGCTTGGTCAGCGGCACCGGAATCATTGCGGCACAACGGATCGGCGCAGAGGATGTCGAGGGATTCGGCCGTACGCTGCGGGCCGGCGCCATCGCGCCGGTTGCCCTTGGCGCTTTCTGCCTTCTGCTCAGCCTGTTCGGTGCCACCGCGGCGATGCACGGATTGATCGGCGACTTGCCCAGCGCGCATGCAAGCGCGATCTATCTCATCTTGCGCTGCGCCGCCATCATGCCGATTGCGCTCTCGGCGACGCTGATCGTCGGAATCGGCGCGGCCGGAAATCAGCGTCTCGGCGTGCTGGTGTTGCTGGTGGTGAACCTCATCCACATTCCGCTGTTGCTGATGCTTGGACTGGGCTGGTGGACGCATCATCCGTTCGGCATTGTCGGCGCCGGCGTCTCGTCGTTGCTCTCCGAAACGATCGCCGCTGCATTCGCCATTGCGTACGTCACGCGATGCCCTCAATACCGCGTTTTCGAAAAGCTCGGGGTTTCGTGGCCGTTGGCCCTGCGGTGCGCGCGACTGGGCCTCCCCGAAGCGGTCTTCCTGCTGGGCGCTCTCTCACCCGACATCTTCATCGTCGCAATGCTCGCGCCGCTGGGTGCGATCTTCGTTGCAGCCTTTCGCGCACTCAACGTCGTTTCCGACCTGACCTTCATCGTGCCAAGCCCGCTACAAAGCGCGGCGCAGATTGTGATCGGCCAACGCTTGGGTGCAGGCGATCCGCTGGGCGCGCGTTGGTTTCTTGAGCGCGCGCAGCGCCTTTCGCTCGTCGCCACTACGCTGACAGGCGCGATTATCGCACTGGTGGCATGGCCGTTGGCCTACGTCTTTACGCTCGATGCGGCGGCAGCCACGCTCGCGGCGCTGCCGTTGGCACTCCACATGGTCACGCTTCCCCTCAAAGGGTGGGCCATGATCTCCCTAGCGCCAATTCGCGCCTCCGGCGACACGCGCTTCTCGATGACCGTCGGGCTGGTCTGCGGTGCGCTCGTCATTCCCCTGTCGTGGATCGGCATCGAACGGCTGCACCTTGGGCTTTACAGCGTTCCGATGGGCTGGATCGCGGCTTGGAGCACGCGCGCGCTGCTCACGCAGTGGAAGCTGCGCGATGGCGCTTGGATGCGGCGGGCCCCGCTGGCGGCGTAGGCTCCCAGCGGCGGGTTTTCCATAGGACTTGGTCCAAAGCGCGCACTGTGGCGTTCACCGAGGGATTCATCTCGGAGCTCGTTGGCCGTCGGGCGACCATCAACGACCTTCCGATCGGAAAGGTAACCGACTTTGTCGTTGGCAAGCCGGACGCCGTCTTTCCGCTGGTCGACGGCCTGGTAATCAAGACGACGCAAGGCCTGCGCTTTGCTCCAATCGAGACCGTCGCCGACGTCGACCGCAATGGAACCGTCGCACTGACGATGGCCCCAAAAGAACCCGTCCCGCCGGAACAAGAGGAGCTCTATCTCGTCGCCGATTTGCTCGATAAGCAGATCGTCGACGTTGACGGCCGTAAGGTCGTGCGCATCAACGATATCGAGGTTGCCAACGCCAACGGGCGGCTGCACGTTGTTGCCGCCGACGTGGGAATCGCCGGACTTCTGCGCCGCCTTGGATTGCGATCGTTTGGCAAGCGTTGGCTCTCGCGCATCGGCAACGTTCCGCGTTCGATGATCGCCTGGGATTCGGTCGCGCCGATCCGAGAAGTCAATCCGTCGCAAGTGCGCCTCTCGGTCAAAGAGAACCGGCTCGCGCGAATGCATCCCTCCGAACTGGCCGAGATCATCGGCGAACTTTCCGCCCGCGAGGCCGCCGCCGTCGTCGGACAGCTGGACGACGAAACCGCCGCCGACGCGTTCGAACATCTCGACGCGGATACGCGCAAGAGCCTGATCGAGGATATCGGCACCGAGCGCGCCGCCGACATCATCGAAGAAATGGATGCCGACGATGCAGCCGACCTTTTAGCCGAGCTTCCGGAAGAGCAGCAGTCGGAACTGCTCGCCGAGATGAACGCGTACACGGCCGGCGAGCTGCGCGAACTGGTGAAGTATCCCGAAGACACTGCCGGCGGTATGATGACGACGGATTACGTTTGGATCTATCCGCATCGCACGACCGAAGCGACGATTCGTAAGATCCGCGAAATCGCGCCGGTTTCGGAGTTCATCTACTACCTCTACGTGTTGGACAAGAGCGACCACGTCTTGGGCGTGCTTTCCTTGAGGACGCTGCTGCTCGCCTTACCGACCGCGTTCATCGAACGCATCATGGATACGGACCTCGTGACGGTGGCTCCAGACACGCCGGCCGTCGACGTCGCGTCGACGATCGCGAAGTACGATCTCTTGGCGGTACCCGTCGTAGACGACGCCGGCAAGCTGCTCGGCATCGTCACGGTCGACGACGCCATCGACGCGATCATGCCCGCCGATATTGCGAAGAAGCTGCCTCACTTGCGTGCCCGCCATCATTTGCACGCTACAGCGCCGTGAGGCCGGAAGAGATCGTTGATTTCGCCGAGGCGCTTGCGCGCATCACCGCGTCGGGAGGCGGTCCGAAGGCACTGGCGGCGCATTTGGCTCTAGCCGCCGGCGGCGGCGTGCTGCTCGAAGACGCGCAGTGGCGTCACCTCGCTGCAGCCGGGTCGCGGCGCATTTCGCCGAGCGCGCGCGGCGTCGTCGAATCTGGGGCCGCGGGGAAAGTGCAACGCGTTAACTCGGGCGATCTCCACGTCGGCTGGCTCTCGCTCTTCGGCACCAACTCAAAGCCGGAGGCCGAACTGATGCTGCGGCTCACCGCGGCGGCCATCGGCGTCGAGCTCGCGCGCGACGCGTTCGGCCCGCGAGCCAAGAAGGGAACGCTTTGGAGCTCGCTGCTCTCGGAGAGTTTTTCCGACATCACCGCGGCACGCGAGGAGGCCAGCGCGCACGGCATCGCCCTCGCCCAGCAGTATTGCATCGTCATCCTCGAGTGCGACGCGACCGGCGCGGCGCCGGCGGTAATGACGGAGCTGCGAGCGCTGGCGGCCGACGCTTTTCGGCCGGCCGATGCGGAGCTTGGCTTTTTGGAGCGGGAGCAGTCGCTCTTCGTTTTCGTGCCGGCCGCCCGCGCCATCGATGCGGCCAACGCCAAAACGGCGGCCGGCCTCTTGCCGCGTACGGCAGCGCGGCGAAAGTCGCAGCTACGAATTTCCGGCGGCGTCGGCACAGTCGAGTCCGCGATGGCACTCCCTCGCAGCGAGGCAACGGCTGCGGCCGCGTTGACGATCGGGCGGCGTCTCTTCGGATCGGCACACGTAACGGCGTACGAAGATCTCGGGGCGTATTCGTTGTTATACGAAGGCGCGGACGTGCAACGCCTCCGAGCCTTTGCCGCCGGCGTGCTCGCGCCCTTACGCTCCTACGACGAGAAGCATCAGACGGAGCTGGAGCGAACGCTCAAGCTGTATTTCAACGTCGGCCAGAACGTCAAGACGGCGTCGCTATCCTTGAACGTTCACCGGCACACCGTTTTCTATCGCCTGCGGCAGATCGGCGAAATCACCTCAAGAACGCTGGAAAGCCCGCACGATCAACTGACGTTGCGAATGGCCATTGCAATTGATGAACTCCACGTCTAAACCACAGTGGCGCCGCCCCACCAATAAACGCGAAGTCGTCAAGCTCGCGCGCGAGGAGGACGTGCGCTTCGTCCGTCTCGTCTTCGCCGACGTTTTCGGCGTGAGCAAGAACGTTTCGATTCCGGTCGAGCAGCTCGAAGGCGCGCTCGAGGGCCGCATTACCTTCGACGGCGGCTCGATCGACGGTTTCGTTCGCGGGGAAGAGCTCGACATGGTGCTTCGTCCCGACCCGGCCACCTTTACGATCTACCCGTGGCGCGCAGTAGCGCAAGGGCGGGAGGGACGGCTAATCTGCGACATCGCGATGCCGGACGGTACACCGTTTGAGGGCTGCCCGCGAACGACGCTGCGCCGCGCCATTGAGAGCGCCCCGTCGCTGAGCGGCGTGCGAATCGGCCTGGAGATCGAGTTTTATCTTTTCGAACGCGCCGCCGCGGGCGATCCCTCAACCACGACGACCGACGTCGGCTCTTATTTCGACTTCTCGGCGAACGATCGCGGCGAGGAAGCTCGCAATGCAATGGTCTCTGCGCTGGGCTCGATGGGCGTTCCGATCGAGTCGGCGCATCACGAGCATGGCGCGGGCCAGCACGAGATCGACGTCGCGCACGACGACCCGCTCGCCGCCGCCGATCACGCACTGACGTTGCGCACGATCGTCAAGCACGTTGCCGCCGATTTCGATTTGGATGCAACCTTCATGCCGAAGCCGCTGGAAGAGCGCGCCGGCAGCGGGCTTCATGCGGATTTTCGCCTAGCCGACGACAGCGACGAAGAGACGGCGCTCTATGTCGTCGGAGGATTGCTCGAGCACGCACCGGCGCTTACCGCGATCTGCAATCCGACGGTCAACTCGTACAAACGTTTGGTCGCGGCGTGGGACGCGCCGATCTATGCCGTCTGGTCGGAGCGCAGCGCGAACGCCCTCGTGCGCGTACCGCCCCGACAGAAGCCGGCGCGCATCGAAATGCGCAGCCCCGACCCGGCTTGCAATCCGTATCTCGCACTCGCGGTCTTGATCGGAGCAGCAGCCGACGGGATCGCTTCCGGCACGTTGCCGGGCGCGGCCTTTGCCGGCTCGACGTACGATCTAACCGAACACGAACGTCGCGAACGCGGCATCGGCACGCTGCCGAAATCGCTGCGCCAGGCTATCGCGGAACTCGATGCGGATCCCGTCGTGCGAGGTTCGCTCGGCGATCATCTCTACCACGCCTTTCGCGATGCGAAGCTCGAAGAGTACGAACGCTATCGCCGCGCCGTCCATCCATGGGAGCGGGAACGGTACCTACGGTTGTACTAAGCCGGCGTTATTTCATTAATTCTTTAGTTTAGACAGCTAGGCCCTGGGAATGATGCGTCTTGAGGTATTATGCATGGCTGATGATAGAACCGTAATAGTCGATCGTCGCGGAAACTCGGCAGGTCCGCTCGCATGGGTCGTTGGGGTCGTGGTAGTCGTTGCGGCGGTCCTGCTGGTGATGTTCTACTGGCATCCCTGGAGTACCACGTCGACCACCAACAGCACGACCGTCACCCAACCGGCCAATGGTAGCACGCAAAAGAGCGATACCACTACGAATACGAACACGAACACGCAACCCCATTAGGAGGAAGGGAGCCGGGCTTTTAAGACCGACTCTCGTTTTTATTGACACCAGCGAACGTCCGGAGCAGGTTCCAGGCGTGCTCGACGTCCGTGCGCTGTGTGCGTAAGTTGCCGACGGCTAGTCGGATGGCGTAGCGACCGTCAATTTTCGTGTGAGAAAGGAAGACCTCGCCCGATGCATTGACGGCGTGCAGGATCTCCGCGTTGAGCGCATCGCGTTGCGCTTCGTCGCGTTCCGCCGGCGCCCAACGAAAGCAGACGACCGAGAGTGGGTGTGGTGCCATGACTTCCCAGCCCGGCTCTGCGCTAACCCACGACGCAAACTCCGCGGCGAGCGCGATGTGCCGCCGAAGCCGCTGGCGGATGCCTTGCGCGCCGAAATGGCGGAGCACGAACCAAAGTTTGAGCGCCCTGAAACGCCGTCCTAACTGCAGACCGTAGTCCATATAGTTGACGACGCCGGCCTCGGGTGTCGTAAGGTACTCGGGCACGAGGCTAAACGCGCGGCGGACGATGGACTCGTCTTTCAAGAAGAGTACCGAGAGATCCATCGGAACGAACATCCACTTGTGCGGATTGAGCACGAGTGAATCCGCGAGCTCGACACCGTCGAGCATCCAGCGAAACTCGGGGATTATCGCAGCGGGCCCAGCGTATGCGGCATCCACGTGCAGCCAGACCTTGCGTTCGCGCGTTACTTCGGCAATCGCGGCAACCGGATCTACCGACGTCGTCGACGTCGTTCCAACGGTAGCAACGACGGCGAGCGGCCGCATTCCGGCCTTTTCATCGGCTCCGATCGCGGCACAAAGCGCTTCCGGACGCATCCGATAGGCGTCGTCGCAGGCAACGCGCACCACGTTCTCTTGCCCGATGCCTAGGGCGATCGCTGCCTTTTCGACGTGCGAATGCGTTTCGCCGGTGATGTAGATCCGTAAAGCCGGCAGGTCGCGACCGCTCATACCCCGCTCGCGGATTTGCAGCCCGAGCGCGTCGCGCGCCGCCGCCAGCGCCGTGAAGCCGGCGATCGATGCGGTGTCGTAAATCACGCCGGTCCATTGCGGCGGCAGATCGAGCAGACGCCCCAGCCACCGCATCATCACTTCTTCCAGCTCGGTGGCCGCCGGCGACGTGCGCCAGAGCATCGCCTTCACGTCGAGCGTCGCCGCCAAGGCCTCCGCCGCGATCGCGACGGGCGCCGAACTCGTCGCAAAATAGGCAAAGAACCGCGGGTGATTCCAATGCGTCGTGCCCGGTACGACGATGCGTTCGAAATCGGCGAAAATCTCGTCGAGCGGCACGCCCTCCTCGGGCGCGGTCTCCGGCAGCAAAGCCGCGATTTGCCCCGGCGCGACCGCCGGCATCACGCGATGCGCTTCTGGGTGCGCGAAGTACTCCCGGATCCAGGCGCCGGCCCGGTCGAGTCCGTCTCGCAGGGCCTCGTCATCCATACCGATGGAGTGTTGGCGCATCAGACGGAGAAGGCCCTGGCATGAAGTATCGGACGTATCCGGACAGCGACGTGACCGTCAGCGAAGTCGGCTTCGGGCTCTGGACGACGTCGACCGGATGGTGGGGCGACAAAAGCGACGACGAAGCCGTTTCGTTGCTGCGAGAAGCCTACGATTTAGGCGTTACGTTCTTCGATGCCGCCGACACGTACGGCAACGGTCGAAGTGAAGAGCAGCTCGCGAAGGCGTTCGCGGACCGGCGCGAGCGCGTCGTCTACGCGACGAAGTTCGGCTACGATTTTTCCGACGCCGGGCAGGCGCGGCGCGGCCAGTCCGAGTTACCGCAAGATTTTTCGCCGGCCTTCGTGCGCAAGGCGCTCGAGGCGTCGCTGCGCCGCTTGCAAACCGAATATATCGACATCTATCAGATGCATAACGCGCGCATGGCTCAAATCGACGACGACGCGTTATGGGAGCTGCTCGAATCGTTCAAACAAGAGGGCAAGATTCGCACGTACGGGGTCGCGCTCGGGCCCGCGATCGGTTGGCTTGGCGAGGGCGTCGAAGCCGTCCGCCGCCGCCACGTTGCGACCATGCAGATCATCTGGAATATCCTCGAACAGTACCCGGGTGACGAGCAAATCCGCGCGGCCGGCGATGCCGGCGCGCCGACCGGGTATATGATCCGCGTCCCGCACTCCAGCGGAATGCTCGAGGGGCATTACACCGCCGAAACGACGTTCCCGAAAAACGACCACCGCCGCCATCGTCCCCGCGAGTGGCTGCTCAACGGCGTCGAGAAGGTTGCGCAGCTCCGTTTCCTCGAGCGCCCAAACCGGACGCTTGGTCAAGCGGCAATCCAATGGCTCCTGGCCGAGCCGCGCGTCGTGAGCGTCCTGCCGAACATCTACGATTCCCCCCAGCTGCGCGAGTTTGCCGCCGCGCCGGAGACGCCCGCTCTAACCGCAGCGGAGCTCGATCAAATCGACACGCTCTACAAGAACAACTTCGGCATTGAGGAACCGCCCATGGCTTTCAAAGGTACGATGACTCCGCTCAGCCACGCGAGCTTGTCCTAAAGCCATGAAACCCGAGCAGATTCTTACGCAACACGCACCTGCACCGATCGGACCGTATAGCCAAGCGATCCAAGCGGGAAACGAGCTCTATTGCAGCGGGCAGATTCCCTTGGACCCGCGAACGGGCGAGCTGGTTGGCTGCGACGCCGCAACACAGGCCGAACGCGTTATCGAGAATATCGGCGCCGTGCTCTGCGCCGCCGGCTATCTGTACGCCGACGTCGTCAAGACAACGATCTTTTTGATCGACATGAACGATTTCGCCGCGGTCAATGCCGTCTACGAAAAATACTTCGGCGCGACCAAGCCCGCACGCTCGACCGTCGCCGTCGCAGCGCTGCCACGCGGCGCCCGCGTCGAGATCGACTGCATAGCCAGGACCTGAGAACCAACCGGCAGCGCTACTGCGGGGCGCTGTCGGAAGATGTCATAAGGCGGGCGGTCTCTTCTTTGGCGATCTGGGCGACATCGGGATCGAGCGAACTCGCTGCCGCTTTGAGCTGCGCTAAGGCGAGCTCCCTTTGCCCCTGAGCTGCGTAGGCTCGGGCAAGCAAGTAATGCACGCGGCCGTCGTACGGCGCGGCGGCGACGCCCTTGAGCAGCGACGCTTGAGCCAGCGGATAGAGGCCGTTCTTTTCGTAATCGATGCCTAAGTTTACGTACGACTCGGGAACGTATGGATCGACGGCGATCGCTTCTACGTAATACGCAACGGCACGTTTCCAGTCGCCGCGAAGGTCGGCGAGGTAACCGAAGTTCACGAGGGCTTCGGGGCGTTCGGGCTCCAATCGGCGCGCGCGCATAAAAACGCCGATTGCGTCGCCGTAGAGGCCGGCCTGTATTTTTGCCACCCCGACATTGTCGAGGCAGGCATAGTTCGTGGGATCGGCGTTGAGACAGTTATTCAAATAGGTAAGTGCGGTGGCGTGATCGTGGATATCCAGGTAGGCCATGCCGGTACCGTTGAGCGCGGCGATCGACGTCGGGTCGGTGTCGAGCGCTCGCCGAAAATAGACGATCGCGTCGGTCGGGCGATGGACCGCCTCAAAGACTTCGCCGAGCTCTTCCTGTATGTCTGAATCCGATGGCTCCGACTTAGCCACGCGTTCCATCTCCGCTTGATATTGAGGGAGATCACCCTTACGCAAATGCAGCAGCACCAGGTCTCGAATAGAATCGGTGCCCGGCAGCGCGCTTTGGAACTGGAAGATCGCGTCGTCCACGCGGTTCTCAGTAGCATAGACGACACCGAGGCGATTGTGCGTCTCTTTATCGTGTGAGTTGCCGGCAAGCAGCTGCTGATAGATCGCTTCGGCGCGATCGAAGCGTCCCTGCCGGTAATAGAGGTCGCCGAGAAAACGCGCCGCGTCCACGCCTTTTGGATGAGTCGCGACAAAACTCGCGAGCGCATCGACCGCTCGATCGAACTCTCCCGCGGCGATCAACTGGCGCGAATAGAGGATCGCTACCTGTTGGTCCACCGCAGTGTGGGCCTCATTCGTAATGATGTCCGCGTCTTGTGCCCTAAGAGGCCCCGCGAACGTCGCGGTCAACGGCAGAACCGCGAAAACCAAGGCAGCGAATGCGCGTCGAATCATTGTAGGCACCCCTTCGAGAGCTATAGCGCACGGCCGCCCGGCGGCGTGACGCGGGCGCTATCGCACGAGGGGCAGCACGTTGCTGGGCGTCAGCGGATAGAACGTCATCGCGACGACGGCGGCGGCGCAGAGTGCCGCACTGGCCCAGGCCAGGGGGACGAAGGGGCGCAGATCGTGCTCGTGCTGGCCCTCCTCCGGGGCATACATCGCGCGGATCACTTTGGCATAGGCATAGAGCGAGATCGCGGTGCCGGCGATCAGCGCGGCGGCCAGCCAGATATAGCCATTTGCCACCGTCACGGCAAGGATCAATATCTTTCCTAGGAAACCGGCGGTCGGCGGCAAGCCCGACAGCGCCAGCAGAAAAATCGTCATCGCTGCGGCAAGCCACGGTCGCCGCCGCCCGAGACCGCGATAACTGCTCAATTGCGACCCGTCTTCGTCGGGACCCGATATTGAAGCCGCGACCGCAAACGCACCCAAGTTCATGAGCGCGTACGCCGTCAAATAATAGATCGCGTAACGCAGCCCAAGCGGCGTCCCCCCCGCCAGCGCGACGACGATATATCCGACCTGCGCGATGCCCGAATACGCCAGCAGCCGCTTTAGATCGACCTGTGCGAGCATGCCGACGTTCCCCACGATCATCGAGATGGCCGCCACGATCCATACCGGCAGCAAAAGCTTTGCGGCCACCCCCGGCGGCAACGCGTCGTACGTGAAGCGCGCGAAGACGGCGAGCGCTCCGGTCTTTGTCACCACGCTCATGAAAGCGGTCACCGGCAATGGCGCCCCTTCGAAGACGTCCGGCGTCCAGGTGTGGAACGGCACGAGGCTCAGTTTAAAAACCAAGCCGATGAGGAACATGCCGGCGCCCATCCAAAAGATCGGGCTCGTTGCCAGCGACGGATTGATGAAATCGTCCAGCATGACGCTTCCCGTCGCGCCGAAGAGCAGCGCCGCGCCAAAAAGTAAGAAGGCCGTGGCGGTCGAGCTGAGGATCAAATACTTGAGCGCCGACTCTCGCGCCGTTTTTCGATCTACGGAAGCACAGAGCGCATACAGGCCCAACGACAGCAGCTCGAGACCCAGAAAGATCGCGATCAAATTCGCCGCGCCCGCCATCAGCATCGCACCGCACGCACTCCAAAGCATGATCGCCGTCGTACCGGCCACGCGCCCGGCCGGCCCGATCGTGCCGTAGAGCAGCAACGAACCGGCCGTCCCAATCAGCACGATCTCCTCGAAAACGGTGGCGAATCCACCGGCCATGAAACCGCCGAAGAATGCGTCGTAGTTATGCCCGAACTGCCGTCCCGCAACAATGCCTGCAGCCACCACGCCCAGCAGCCCGATGACGATCGAAACATAACGCCACTGCTTGCGACCGGAAAAGAGGTCGGCGAGCAGTACCGCAAGGCCTGCCGCGGCGACGATCTCGACGGGAAGAATCGCGCTCCAGTCGGCGTTCGTGAACGAAAGCGTCATCGAAGAGTTCCACTCTGAGCGGAGGTGATTGCGGCGTTGACCAAGAGCGGCTTGGGAAAGACTCCGACCAGCAGCAGCGCGGCCAGCAGCGGCGCGACCGCAAGACCTTCAAGCCACGTGAGATCGGCACGGATCGGCAAGTCCTCCCGCTGGGGACCGTTCATGATGTCTTGATAAAGGCGCAGCATGTATGCCGACGCCAGCACGATCGCAACGAGCGCGACGACGACCGGCCAGACATATCCCGCTTGATAGACGCCGATCAAGATCAAGAGTTCGCCGGCAAAACCCGCTAAGCCGGGCAGACCCAACGCCGCGAGCGCCGCAATGCAGAGCGCGCCGCCGAGGCGAGGATTCATCCAGGCCAAGCCGCCGAGTCGAGGGAGGCCTCGAGTCCCTTCGCGCTCCTCGACGTAACCGAGCAGCAGAAATAATGCGGCGGAGAAGAGCCCGTGGGCGACGATATACACCAGTGCGCCGTCGAGCGCGAGCGGATTCGCCGACGCGATGGCGATGATGATGAGCCCAAGGTGGGAGAGCGAGGAATAGGCGACGATCCGCTTCGCGTCGTTTTGCGTTAATGCAACGACGGCTCCATAAATGAGGGAGATCCCGGCCAGAACCATGAGCGGCGTGGCGTACTGATGTACGTACGCCGGCAACAACGCCGTGCCGATGACAAGAAATCCGTAGAGTCCCGCCTTTGACTGCACGCCGGAGACCACCGAAACCATCGGCGAGGGAAGCCCGCTGTAGGTCGGCGGCATCCACGTATGGAGCGGCCACACCGGCGTCTTCACGAGAAATGCGAAGGCAAACCCGGCGTAGATCCAGGGAGCCCACCCGCCGGCCAGCGGAGCGCCCCCGCTCCCGATCACATCGGTCGAGCCGTAGATGATGCCGAAGGCGGCGGTCGCGAGCAGCAACGTCAAACCGCCCGCGAAATTATAGATGAAATAGCGCCACGCCGTCGCCGGATGTTCGCCCCAACCGACGAGAGCAAAGAACACGGGGACGAGCATCAGGTCCCAAAAGAGAGCGAAGACGAGGAGGTCACGCGCCAGGAAGAGGCCCAGCATCGTCCCTTCGAGCGCGAGCAGAAGCGCGACGAAGTCTCGCGTCCGTTCGACGCGGCAGGCGGCGACCGCGCACGCCGTACAGAGTGCTAAGAGTAATGCGATCCAATACGAAATCGGCGTCGCACCGAAGTGGAAGGCGGACTCGAAGGGCCGCGAGAGCCACCGCGCGCTCCATTCGCTGGTACCGGCCGCCAAAACCGTCCCAAACGTAATCGCCGCCACGACGGTCCCGATCGCTCGTGAGAGCACGCGATCGCCGCGCGGCAGCAACACGAGCAACGCGCCGGCAACGATCGGAAGCAGAATGCTGACGAGAACGAGCGGCATCAGTGTGCGGCTCCGGCGATGGCATAGTATGCGATGAAGCAGGCCGCTCCGAAAACCAAAATCAACGCGTACGCGCGCAAGAGGCCGGTCTGCAGCGAGCGTACGAGCGTTCCGAGGCCGCCAACGGTCACGACGATCTCGCGAACGGCGCCGTCGAGTATGCGGGGATCGAACACGTGCCCAAAAAATCGTCCCAAGGCTTGCGACGGGCGTACGAAGATCGCATCGATCGCGGCGTCAAAATAAAAGAGGTTCGTGAGAACCGCCGGCATCCTCTCGGCCTCTGTGCGAAGCCGATCGACCGCATTGCGTTGCGCGGTCGCAGTGGCGTAGCGCTGCCAGGCGATGGCAAAACCAATCGCCACGACGATCACCACGATCACCGAGGTGAGGTTCTCGGAGATCGCCGGTGCCGGAGTTTGCGCCGCTGCCAGATGCGCCTGCGCCGCGAAGAGCGGTGCAAAAAAGTGCGCCCACGGCGATGCGTCGCCGCCAAAAAGCAATGCGCCGCCGATCGCGACGCTTGGAACGACCAAGATCGCTACCGGCACGTTCATGATCCAGGACCCGGCGCCGCCCGTGTGCACGGGCGCCTCGCCGCGGTATTCGCCCAAGAACGCGACGAAGAGCAGGCGGAACATGTAGTAAGCGGTAATGCCGGCCGTCACGATGCCGATTGCGTCGAGCCACGGATGCCCGTGCTGCAGCGCACCGTAAATGACCTCATCCTTCGAGAAGAACCCCGAGAAACCGGGAACTCCGGTGATCGAGAGCACGCCGGTCAGCATCACCCAAAACGCAAACGGCATCTTCTTCCAGAGCCCGCCCATGCGGCGAATATCTTGCTCGTCGGAGAGCGCGTGGATCACCAAACCGGCACCTAAAAAGAGTTGAGCCTTAAAGAACGCGTGGGTAAAGAACTGTGCGATGCCGGCCTCGTAGGCACCGGTCCCGACGCCCATGATCATGTAGCCGATTTGCGACATCGTCGAATAGGCGAGGATCCGTTTGATGTCCCATTGCGCGGTCCCGAGAATCGCTCCGAGCAGCGCCGTCAGTCCGCCGACCGTCCCAACCACTAGTTGCGCTTCGTGACTCGCGTTCCACAGCGGCGCGCAGCGTGCGATGAGATAGACGCCCGCCGTCACCATGGTGGCAGCGTGAATCAAGGCCGAAACGGGTGTCGGCCCCTCCATCGCATCGGGCAGCCAAGTGTGCAACGGCACCTGTGCCGACTTGGCGGCTGCGCCGATGAAGAGTGCAATGCAAATCGTAAGGACGACCGCCGCGCTCAACGTTCCCGTAGCCGCAAAGGTATCGCCGAAGCCGATCGAGTGCACGTGGGCCACGATCACGAAGATCGCAAACATCACACCGACGTCTCCGACCACGTTGATGACGAACGCTTTGCGCGCAGCGGCGACGGCGGAGGGCCGCTCGAACCAGAAGCCGATGAGAAAATATGACGCCAAGCCGACCAGGCCCCACCCGACGAGCAGGCCTATGAAGTTGTCGGAGAGCACGAGCGTCAGCATCGCAAAAACGAAGAAGCTCATGTAGGCGAAGAATCGCGCGAATGCGCGATCGCCTTGCATGTACCCGATCGAATAGAAGACGATTAAGAACCCGACGCCGGTAATGATGAAGGTCCACAGCAGCGAGAGCGGATCGAGCAAGAGCCCAAAATCAAATCCAGGCATCCAGGAAAAGAGCGGCTGATTGGCGCCGGAGGCTCCCGCGACGCTCTGCGTGCCGTCGTGCCACGAAAGCACGGCCAGTACGAACGATGCCCCGACCAGCGCCGATACAAGCCATCCGGCCATCGCGCGCAACTGCGGCCCAAACGCCCAACAAATAACCGCGCCCGCCAAAGGCAGCAGCCACAACGCCAGCAACATCGGGTACGAGCCTGCGACGCCGAGCACGTGATGCGTCATGCCGACATCACCCATGCAGCCTCCGAATATCGTCGACGTCGACGTACTTTTCGGGGCGGAACGTCGTCACCACGATCGCGAGGCCAATCGCGGCCTCCGCGGCGGCAACGGTAATCACGATGAACGCAAAGATGTGGCCGACGTTATGGAGCCAGAGGCGGGCGTAGGCGATCAGGAGCAGGTTTGCGGCGTTGAACATCAGTTCGACGCTCATCAGCATAATGAGCGGATTGCGCCGAACGATCACGCCGACGACGCCGATGAAAAAAATGACGGAAGCGAGGGTCACGTAGTCGTTGATCGGAACGCTCATCAGCCCTTGCCTTCGCGCAAGATCGCCTCGCGCACCGCGCGATCCGCCCGCATGCGGCTCTGCTGCGCCTCGGCGTCGCTCATCTGTTCGCCGCCCAAAGTGATGACGCCGATTACGGCCACCATCAAGACGAGTCCCGTCGCTTCGAAGGGAAGCAGTTGCACCGTAAAGAGCGCTTTACCAAAGTCGGCGACGCTGCCGAAAACGTTCGCATTTCCAACCGCGCCGGTTGCCGGCGCCGCGGCCATCTTGACGTTCGAGACGGCATAGATGAGGAATCCGAACGCCGCAAGCGTGAAGAGCCCGGCAGGCAGCCAGATCTTCGGCAAGCGATTCGGGCCGGTGGGAAAGGGGGCGACCCCGCTGCCCAAGAGCGCGATCACGAAGACGAAGAGCACGAGGATCGCGCCAGAGTAGACGATGATTTGGATGACCGCCAGAAACTCGGCCGAGAGCGTAACGTACAGAACCGCGAGCGTGGCAAAGTTGAGCAACAGGGCGACGACGCTGTAGACGGGCTTCTTCGCCACGATCGTCCACACGGCGCTGGCAATCAGCATCGCCGCAAGCACCCAAAATGCGATCATTCCTGTGCCTCGGGTTTCTTGAGGATAGCCAGCCCCTCGTGCTGGGTCTTGAGGATCTCCCCTCGCCAGGTTGCGCTGTAGCCGGTATCGACATCGGTCGTCGATTTGATCTCGGCGACGCGGCCGAGATCGCCGGGGATTCCACCGGGCCGGTCGTCGGGAGGCATGCCGACGCCGGCGTCGGGCGGCACGAGCAGCCGGTCCTTATCGTAGATAAACGAACCCCGGCGATAGTCGGCCATTTCGAAGCGCGGCGTGAGCACGATCGCATCGGTGGGGCACGCCTCTTCACACATTCCGCAAAAGATGCAGCGAAGCTCGTCGATCTCATAGCGCGCGGCGTAGCGCTCACCCGGCGACCGGCGATCGTCCGGCGAGTTTTCCGCCCCGATCACGGTGATGGCGTTGGCCGGGCAAACGCTCGAGCAGAGCTCGCACCCAATGCACCGCTCTTTGCCGTCGGCGTAGCGGCGCAACTCGTGTAGCCCGTGAAAGCGCGGCGAGTGCTGTTTCTTAAGCGATGGATACGGGATCGTCGGGCGCTTCCGAAACATGAACCCGAAGGTAATCGAGAGCCCCTTCAGGATCGCGCCGGGGTTATAGAGATGCTTGCGTGAAGCCATGGATCGCCTAACCCGTATACGCCACGACGATTGCCGTGACCACGAGGTTGAGCGTCGCCAGCGGCAGCAGAATCTTCCATCCAAAAGCCATCAGGCGATCGTATCGAAGCCGCGGCAGCGTCGCACGCAACCACATATAAAAGAACATAAAGCACGCAACCTTGATGACGAACCAGGCGACGCCGGGAATAAACGTCAGGTGCAGCGGCGCGTTCCATCCACCGAAGAAGAGCAGCGTCGCGATGCACGACACCGTGAGCATGTTGACGTACTCGGCGATGAAAAACAAACCAAAACGCAAACCCGAGTACTCGGTGTGGAAGCCTGCCACCAGCTCGGTCTCCGCCTCGACCAGATCGAACGGCGCCCGATTCGTCTCCGCGACGGCCGTGATCACGTAGATCATACAACCGACGAACTGCGGAAGTACGAACCACCAGCGCGCCTGCGCGTTGACGATGCCGTCGAGTGAAGTGGTGCCGGCGAGAATCAGGACGCCTACGAACGACAGCGACATGGCGAGCTCGTAACTGATCATCTGCGCCGTCGAACGCACGCTGCCCAGCAGCGGATACTTCGATCCCGATGCCCAGCCGCCTAAGCAAATTCCGTACACGCCCAACGAACCGATCGCCAGAATCAGCAGAATTCCGGCGTTGACGTTGCCGATCGCCCAGGTTTGCCCCGATGCCGACGCGCCAAACGGAATGATTGCATAGACCGAAAATGCCGTCAGCAGCGAAATGAAGGGCGCAAGCTTATAGAGGAGTGGATCGGCCGTTTCCGGCGTCAAGTCTTCCTTGAGCATAAGCTTGGCGGCATCGGCGGCGGGCTGCAGGAGCCCCCAAGGACCGACGCGATTCGGCCCGGGGCGTAGCTGCATCCATCCCAAAATCTTGCGTTCGGCCAGCATCGCGTACGCAAACGAAGTCACGACGACGAAGAGCAGGATCACCGATTTAATGAGGACCTCAAGCCACAACGGCATCTATGAGATCCTCATCCCCACAAGCGACGGGTCGTGCAGCCACGTCCCGCCCCCCGACATGATCCCGCCGTTCTCCTCGTCACCCCGAGCACCGCCATCGTGATCTTGTCGAAGGACGAAGCGTTCGTCGCCAAGCGTAAAATCGCGCGGCTCGCTTGTGGCCGCGAGGATCACCGAGCGCTCGAGCTCGGGCGTCGGTGGGAGCGAGACGCCAAGCGCTCCCGCCAGGTCGGTGAGAATTTCGAAATCGGAGCGAATAAAATCGGATGCCGTCAGAGACGCGCTCACCGGAAGCAGATCGCCGGCGAGATTTACGACCGTGCCGCTCTTCTCGAAGGCGCCGGCGGCGGGCAGAACGAGCGTGGCTCGCTGCGCGGTCTCCGTCATAAAGAGCTCGCTGACGACGACGAACGGCGTTGCTTCGAGCGCCGCGCAGACGGCTGCCGGATCCGGTGCGTTACGCGCTGGGTTCGCCCCGAAGATAGAGAGTACGGCGAGCCTGTTTTCGCGCGCCGCTTCGAACATCTCAGACGTGTCGTATCCCCGTTCGACCGGCGCGTATCCGGCGCCGCTGCCCGGCAGCATGCCCATCGCCTCCGCGCCGCGGGCGTTGGCTTGTTCGCTCGTGATGTAGGTCGCTAACTCGGAGAGATCGGCGAAAGCCTGCGTGTAACTGCTTCCCACCTTCGGATCGAGACCGTCCCAAATCAGCGCGACGCGGGTCGCATCCCCGACGCCCGCGCGAGCCTTCACGGCAGATTCCTCCGAAACGATCCTCGCGCCGTTGCGCGCCGCTTTTTGGATGCGCAGCCATAGCACGGGAGCGCGTTGCTCCGGAGACTCTCCCGCGATCACGATCGCTTGCGCGCAATCGATATCATCGAGCGAACCGCCGCGTGCGCCGGGCGTCGCCTGAGACTGACGCCCCGCGCGCCAATCGAGATTTCGCACGCCCGCGCTGCGAAAAACGTGGGCGAGTGCAAATGCTTCTTCGTTGGTCAGCCGTCCGCCGCCAATTACGCCAACGTTCTCCGCGCCGCGTTGCGCGATCGCATCGGCAATCGCTTTGGACCACAGGAAGAACGCGTCTTCCCAGCCGACCTGCGTCCAACTTCCATGCTTGCGATAGAGCGGCTGTTTTAAACGGTCCGGCGACTCATAGAAGCCGATGTTGTATCGACCGCGGTCGCAGAGCCAACCATCGGAGATCCGGTCCTCCTCGACGAGCATCGTTCGCAAAAGCCGGCCGTACCGCACGTCGGCGTACTGCCGGCAACCCACGGCACACTGCGTGCAGCTCGTTTGCGTGCGCTCCAAATCCCACGGACGGGACTTAAAACGATAGGTTTTCGACGTCAAGGCGCCGACCGGACAGAGCTCCGTCACGTTTCCCGTGAAGTTGTGTCGATATGGGCGGCCGCTCGCGGTCGCGATAATGTCTCGGGCGCCGCGATCCTTGACGACGAGTTGCCGTTCGCCCGCGATGATGTCGTCGAAGCGAACGCACCGCTGACAGACGACGCAGCGCTCCTCGTCGAGAACGATCGTCGGGCCCAAATCGACCGCCTTCGGCTTGGCGAGCTTCGGATCGGCGACGTCGGAGTTGCCGCGCGCATAGGCCATCGCGTAGTCTTGCAGATCGCATTCGCCGCCTTTGTCGCAGATCGGACAGTCTAACGGATGGTTGACCAAAAAGAGCTCCAGCACCATCGCGCGAGCCGCTTCGACGCGCTCGCCGCGCGTTCGCACCACCATGCCGTCGGCCACGACGGTGTTGCAGGCGATCTGCAGCTTCGGCGTCCCTTCGATGTCGACGAGGCAAATTCGGCAGAGTCCGGCCGGCCCCAACTTCGTGTGATAGCAGTAGACCGGAATCTCTTGCTTGACCGTCTTGGCGGCTTCCACCAGGAGCGTTCCTTTGGGAACGTTCACCGGCACGCCATCGATGCTGAGACTGACGAGCTCCGTCTGCGGTGCGGTCGAGGTACTCATGCCGGCTGCGCCTGCGGCGCCAGAATGCGCGACTCGAACTGATCCGGAAAGCGGAGCATCACCGATTTCAGAAACGGTTCGATCGAGTCGCCCAGCGGACAAAGATTCAAACCGGTGATGCCGCTCGAAACTCGCAAGAGCATTTGAATGTCACCGGGAACGCCACGGTAATTGACGAGTCGATTCAGCACGCGTGCCATCCAATCGCCACCCTCGCGGCAAGGAGTGCACTGGCCGCACGATTCGTGGGCAAAAAAGCGTACGAGATTGTAGGCCGCCTTCACAAAATCGGTCGTGTCGTCGAACACGACCATCGCACCGGATCCGAGCATCGAGCCGGCTTTGGCCAAGCTCTCGTAGTCGTACGGCCAGTCCAAGTGCTCTTCAAAAACGCACGCGGACGAACCGCCGCCGGGCTGGACGGCCATGAGCTTTCGGCCCGGCCGAAGGCCGCCCGCGATCTCGATGAGCTCGCGGATCGTCGTGCCCAACGCGATCTCGTAGTTCCCTGGATTGCGAACGTGGCCGGAGACGGAGACGATCTTGTAACCCTTGCTCCGCTCGGTGCCGACCGCCGCAAACCATTGCGCACCGCGCTCGAGAATTGGAACGAGATAGGCGAGCGTTTCGACGTTGTTGACCACCGTCGGCATACCATACAAGCCTTCAACTGCGGGGAAGGGCGGCTTGAGGCGCGGCTCCCCGCGCTTGCCCTCCAGCGAGTTGAGGAGCGCGGTCTCTTCGCCGCAGATGTACGCGCCCGCGCCCCGATGGACGGTGAGTTCCAAATCGAAGCCGCTACCGAAGATATTCTTGCCGATGTATCCGGCGCGTTTGGCTTCCTCTAAGGCCGCACAAAAGATCTCGTAGCCGCGCCGGAACTCGCCGCGGATATAGATGAACGCGTGATGTGAGGCGATTGCGTAGGCGCCGATGAGCATGCCCTCGATCACTAGATGCGGCGTCTTCTCGAGCAGCATGTGATCCTTGAACGTTCCGGGCTCCGCTTCGTCGCAGTTGCAGACCAGATAACGCAGGAGCTTGTCCTTCGGAAGAAACGACCATTTGCGCCCGGTCGGGAAACCGGCGCCCCCGCGTCCGCGCAGGCCGGATTTTTCGGCCAAGTTTAGGACGTCGACCGGCTGCATCTCGCGTACCGCGCGTTCCCATTGCTTGTAGCCGCCACGCGCGCGATACGCGTCGATGCCGCGCATGTCGACCTCGCCGATACCTTCCGTCAAGACCTTAGTGACCGGCATGGCTGCCTTCTTCTTCTTGAGCGACTTCGACCACCGCGCGAGAATCCACGACCGCGCGTTCCGAAGTCTTGGTGAAGAACTCGACGTCGTGACTGATGATGTGATCGAGCATGATGATGCCGCTCCGATCGCCGACGCCTCCGGCATTGTTCGGCAGCGGGACGCCTATGGCGCCGGACGACTTCTTCCCCCGCGCAATATCGCTCTCTTGCGAGATCGCCCACGTCCGCCCCGGAGTTTCGGTCTGCGCCATCGGCGGCGTCGAATACGCTCCGGAACGCATCGAAGCCAGCATTTCGTCGATCGCGCGCGGCGTCAAACTATACACAAAATCGAGATTCACCTGCATGCAGCTCGCTCGATCGCACGCTGCAAGACACTCGACTTCCTCGTATGAAAAAACTCCATCGTCCGTCGTCTCGAGATGCCCGATGCCGAGCCGCTCCCGAAAATACGCCATGATATCCTCGGCGCCGTTAATCGAACACGCCAACCCCCGACAAACCTGCAGCATGTACTTCCCCACCGGACGCCGATAGAGCAACGTATAAAACGAAACCGTCGCTTCCACTTCGGCATCCGTAAGGTCCAACATCAGCGCAGCCGCGGTCATCGCTTGCGCGCTCACATACCCTTCATGCTCTTGAAACAAATGCATAATCGGCAAAAGTGCGGAGCCCTTCTGCTCATACTGCGCCATGATCCGCTGACACTCCGGAGTGAGCCGCTCAAGCAGCGCCGGAAAGTTCTTCTCTCTCTCGTTCATGCGTCGCACTCTGAGGTCGGCGTGATGCTGACGAGCGGCCCCACACCATCCCGTCGCGACGCCGGGACAGAGCGCGGCATCAGCGGTCGACCTCGCCGAAGACTGGATCGAGAGAGCCGATCATGACGACCAGGTCCGCAATGAGATTCCCTGGCGCGATCCCTTTGAGCGCCTGCAGATTGTACATGCTGGGCGGGCGGGTGCGGATGCGGTAGGGCTTGTTCTCGCCGTTGCTGACGACGTAGTATCCGAGCTCGCCGCGCGGGGACTCGACGGACTGATAGACGTCGCCCGGCGGAACGCGAAAGCCTTCGCTGATCAGCTTAAAGTGATGGATCAGCGCCTCCATCGAGAGCGCGATCGTCTCTTTGGGAGGAAGCGCGACCTTGGGATCGTCGATCATGACCGGACCGGGCTTGTCGAGACGCCGGCGAGCCTGCTCGATGAGGCGGATCGACTGGTCCATTTCATCGAGGCGCACCAAGAATCGCGCGTATGCGTCCCCTTCGGGCCGCGTTGGAATCTCGAAGTCGTACGTTTGGTAACCGCAATACGGAAAGGCTTTGCGGACGTCGTAGGCGACGCCGCTGGCGCGCAGGCTCGGGCCCGTGACGCTCCACTGCAGCGCTTCTTCGGGCGTGAGCATGCCGATGTCGATCGTTCGGTCTTGGAAGATCGGATTGGCCTGCAGGAGGCCGCGCAGCTCGCGCATGCGGCCCGGAATCTTTTCGATCAGCGCGTCGAGCCTCGCCAGATAGCCCTCCGGCAGATCGCCGTTGAGTCCGCCGACGCGCACGTAGTTCGGATGCATGCGCGCGCCGCCCACAGCTTCTTGCAGGTCGAGAATGTTCTCACGTAAATCGAAACAGTAAAAGAAGATGGAGATCGCGCCGAGGTCGATGCCGTGCGTGCCCAGCCACACGCAATGCGATGCGATGCGCGTCAGCTCTCCAATCAATACGCGAATCGTCTGCGCGCGCTCCGGTATCCCGTCGGTAATGCCGAGCAGCTTCTCGACCGCCAAGGCGTAGCAGAGCGCGTTTGAAGACGGCGCGAGATAATCCATGCGCTCGATGACGGTCTGCGCTTGCGTCCAGAAGAGACCCTCGGCGCTTTTCTCGATGCCGGTGTGGAGATATCCGATCTCGGGGTCGGCTTTGACGACGTTCTCGCTGTCGATCTCGAGCACGATCTGCAAGACGCCGTGCGTCGATGGGTGCTGCGGTCCCATCGAGAGCACCATCGTATTCTCAGTTTGAGCGATTATCTCGGGCGGCGGCGTAGCGGACATTGTCATGGCCGTCCCTCGCGAACCCGCTTCACTTGTTCTTGCAACGCTTCGAGAGTACGCCCCGAAGGAGGGCTGCCCGCTACGACGTTGGTCTTATTTGCAAATGCGGGGCGTGGCGCGCGCTCCAGCGCAGGCCCGCGCATCGGGTAGTCTTTGCGCAGCGGATGGCCGGCCCAGTCGTGGGGCATCTGTATCCGCCGGAGATCCGGGTGTCCGTCGAAAGGAATTCCAAAGAGGTCGTAGACCTCGCGCTCGGCCCAGTCGGCCGACTTCCACACGTCCGAGACCGTCGGCAGGGACTGGCCTTCATCGACTCCGCAAAGAATCCGCACGCGCGCGGGGGTGGCGATCTCTGCGACCGTTGCCACTTTTGCCGCGAGCGCGAGCAGGTGGTAAACGACGTCAAAACGCGGCGCGCGACCCAAATAGTCGACCGCCCCGAGATCGAGCAACATCGCATAGCCGCCGGCTTTGAGCGCTTCGAGACGCGCGCGCAGCTCGGATGGAGCGACGCGCTCGATGGCGGCATCGTCGATCGGCGGGCGTAGGCTCGGCGGGTCGATCGCGGCACCGGCGATCGGCGGAACTTGCGTGCTTGGCATAATAGATGTAGGGGTCTTAGACTCTAGGCTCGCGCCAGAATGCCGCCACGGCCACCTTCACGGATCTGTTGTTGGATCAGGTTGACCGCGTAGAGAAGTCCGTCGGGTGTCGGCGGACAGCCGGGAACGTAGACGTCGACCGGAATGATCGTATCGACGCCTTGGATGATCGCGTAGTTATCGAAGATTCCGCCCGAGCTTGCGCACGCCCCCATCGAGATGACCCACTTGGGATCCGCCATCTGATCGTAAAGTCGTTTGATGACGGGCCCCATCTTCTGCGCGACTCGCCCCGAAACGATCATGAGATCGGCTTGACGAGGCGAGCTTCGAAAGACCTCGGAGCCCAACCGAGCGATGTCGTACTCCGAGGACGTTACCGACATCATCTCGATGGCGCAGCATGCGAGTCCCATCGTCAACGGCCACACCGACGAACTCTGCGCCCAGCGCGCGACGTCGTCGAGTCGCGCCAGCATGAAGTGCCCCGGACTGACTGTCATGAACCAGGAGTTCCTTGCAAAAGATCACGAGGGAAAGCTAACGCCACACGAAGCCGCCCTTCTTCCAAACATAGGCGTAGCCGATCGCGAGCACCACGATGAACACGACCATCTCCAGGAGCCCGAAGACGCGCAGCGCATGCATTTGCACGGCCCACGGATAGAACGACGCCGCTTCGACGTCGAAGACCACGAACAGCATCGCGATCAAATAAAACCGCACGGGAAACCGCCCTACGACCGCCGAGGTCGGCTCGACTCCGCATTCGTAGGCTTCGCGTTTGTGCGCGTTCGGCTTGGCGCGTCCCAGAAGGCCCGGCAACACGCTAAAGAACAACGCCGCCGCAAGCGCTACGCAGAGGAAGATCGCGACTGGTCCGTATGGATTCATGGCTCACGAACGTTTTTGCAAATCGTGGGCCATACCTGTCCTCCGCGTCCGTCGGCCGCCTGCTAAACGGCCATCGCCAAGGGGGGACGCGACGACGTCTCAAACGTACATCCGCTCATGCGGTATGCGGTTTTGGGGATGCTCCTGCTCTTCGCGCTCGGCGACGGATGCTCGCCACCGCCAAATGTCGTAGGCGTGCAAGACTTCGGACACGTCACCGGCCGCGTATTGGACGCTATGACCAATCGCCCGATTGCAAATGCTCTGCTCTCCGTCGGTTCGCTCTATACGACACGAGCGGACGTGAACGGGGGCTTCACGCTCCGCGCCGTAGCAGGCGACCAGACCGTTACCGCCCGGGCCCCCGGTTACGCGACGGTAACCGCCGATACGACGATCACCAAAGACACGACCGTGTCGATCGGATACATCCGGCTGGTGCCGCTCATCGTCCCGCAGGGCCAGCCGACGCTGCAGCCTCCGGCGATTCCGACGCCGTCGGCCTCGCCAAGCCCGGCGCCGGCAACGACGCCGCGCGCCGCGACGAGCCCGGCGGCATCGGCGTCCCCCACCCCTTCTTAGTCGGCCGGCTCGCAGTCGATCGGCTGACCGATGCGACGGAGATCGAGCGCATATCCAGCGACGACAAGGTAGACGTTATCGGCCTGCTTGGCCAATCGCTGAACCATCCGCCCCATTGCGTCGCGGAAGAGGCGCGCCGAGGCCGCGACCGGGACGACGTCCCAGCCGAATTGTTCGCTGACGGCGACGATCGACGAACGCGAAGCGAGCATCGCGTCGACGAACTGAGCCGCCTCGCCGTCCAACTGCGAGGCGAAGACATTGTAGTCAATCTCCAGCAGATCGATGCGGGCCGCAATCCGCGCAGCTAACCAGGTCCCCAGCGCATCGACGAGGAGGCATGCCGTCGCCGGTGCCTCTCGAAAGAGTGCGAGCTGCGCCTCAAGCGCCATGGAGGCGGTTTCGACGGTGCGCCACGCCTTCGGACGGTCGCGCACGTGCCGCGTCAAGCGGGCTCGCCATTCGACGTCCTCGGGTTCGCCGGCAGCGGTCGCAATGTAGGTCACCTCGCGGCCGCTTTCGAGGGCGAGGCGGACGGCGAACGCGCTCTTGCCAGAACTTACCGGCCCCGTGATGAATATGAGCGCCATCTCGCACGCCATTCGACTTTGAGCGGCTTACCGCCCCGCAGCGACGAAACGCGAGAACCTACAAAATGGCAATCAACATCCTCAGCATGGCCGCGGGCATCGCCCTCGTCGTGATAACGCTCAGCGACATCTTTCAGGTCGTCGTCGTGCCGCGCTCTACCGGGCGGCGCTATCGCATCAGTTTTTACGTGTGGCGCTCGATGTGGCTGGTATGGCCCACGGTGGGGTGGCGCCTCTACGCCTCCGACGCGGATCGACGCGAGGAGTTCCTAGCGACCTTCGCGCCGTTCATGCTGATCGCGCTGCTTGGAGTTTGGGTCGCCTTGTTGATCCTCGGTTTCGCGTTGTTGAGCTGGGGTCTGCGCTCGGGCGTAACGCCGGCTAACGCATCGTTCGGGACGATGCTCTACTTCGCCGGAACGTCGTTGCTGACGATCGGATTTGGCGACGTCATCGGTCGAACCGCCGGACCTCGGCTCGTAGCAGTCCTTGCGGGCCTGGCCGGCCTCTCGCTCCTTTCGATCACTACCGCCTATCTGTTCGCAATCTTCGGATCTTTTCAGCGACGCGAGACCTTTGTCGTAACGGTCGCTGCTCGCGCGGGCACGCCGCCAAGCGGCGTCGATCTGCTCGCGATCGCGGGGTACTCGATGACGCGCGACGATCTGCCCGCGCTGATGATCGACGCGCAGCGCTGGGCCGCACTCGTGATGGAGAGTCACCTGGCTTACCCAGTCTTGGCGTTTTTCCGGTCGAGTCACGACGATCAGTCCTGGATCGGGACGCTGGGGACCCTGCTCGATGCGGCCACGCTCCTGATGACCACCGTCGCCGGCGGACAGGCCGGTCAAGCTCGCATCATGTACAACGTCGGCCGCCACGCAACGCGCGACCTGGCGGTATACTTCGGAGCCGGAACGGAGGACAAGGCGGTCGGTATCGAGCGATCGGAGTTCGATCACGCCTGCGATCGACTCGTTGCTGCGGGCTACGAGCTCCAAGACCGGGACGAAGCCTGGTTGCGCTTCAGCGATCTGCGCGCCACGTACGCCAATCACTTGAACGAGCTGGCGCGACTCTTTGCGATTCCGCCGATTTCGTGGATCGGCGACCGCTCGGCGATCACACTTTCGTCTCATCATTGATCGCTGCAACTCGCTGATGGATGGTGGCGCGCAGCGAATCTAGACCTTCCCGAGTTTTGGCGCTGACGTAGAGTGCCCCGGTTTGACCCAACGCCTCCGCCACTGCGCGATCGCATTTATTGAAGACCGTGATTGCCGGCACGCTATCGAGCTCCAACTGCGCCAGAATCGCTTCGACCGCGCGCCGCTGCCGAAGCCACTGGGCGTTGCTTGCGTCCAGCACGTGCAGCAGCAGGTCCGCTTCCTGCAGCTCTTCGAGCGTCGCGCGAAATGCCGCGACGAGCTCTTTCGGAAGGTCCGTGATGAACCCGACGGTGTCGGCCATTCGAACGTACGAACCCGGGGCGAGATAGACGCGCCGAATCGTCGGATCGAGCGTCGCAAACGGCCGGTCGGCAACGTACGCGTCGCTACGGGCCATGACGTTGAGAAGGGACGATTTCCCGACGTTGGTGTATCCGACCAGCGCGACGAGCGGTTCGCGCTGCGATCCACTCCGTCGCAGCGCGCGCTGACTTCGAATGTTCCGCAACGCGACGTTCAGTGCGGCGATTCGCTGTGCGATTCGCCGCCGGTCGACTTCGAGTTTGGTCTCACCGGGTCCGCGCGTTCCGATGCCGCCGCCCAGCCGGGAGAGGTCGGCGGCAGAGCCGATCAAATTCGATTGGCGATAGCGCAGCTGCGCGAGCTCGACCTGAAGCTTTCCCTCACGACTGCGCGCATACCGCGCAAAGACGTCTAGAATGAGCATCGTGCGATCGACGATCGGCAGCGGAATGATCTTCTCGAGATTCTTTCGTTGCCGGGGCCGCAGATCGTTGAGGACCAAGATCAGGTCCGCGCGTTCGTCGTGCGCCCGCTGCGCGATCTCGCTCGCCTTTCCGCTTCCAACGAGCGTCGCGGCATCCACGGCGTCTCGTCGCTGCACGATACGCTCGAGAATCTTCGCCCCGGCCGCCCGCGCGAGCGCCTCAAACTCGTCGAGCTCTGCGTCGATCGTTGCGTGAAGGGCGCGAGTCTCGACCGCGACGACAATCGCGCGTTGCACTATAGGTGCCCTTCTTGCCGCGTCGCGATGGGGCTCAAGCGATCCACGAGCCAGCGGATCGCATCGTTATAGCGCGGTCCGGGGCGCTCCAACAGATCGGAGTCAACCGAATAGACGCGATGCAGGCGAACCGCTCGCAAACTGCGCCACGGTTCCCGATCGAGCGCGGCGTCGAGATGCGCGGCGCGATCTGCGATCAGCACATCGGGCCGATCTTCAACCAGCGCCTCGCTGCTGTACGATGCGTATGGCACGCCAAGATCCGCCGCGGCGTTGCGGCCGCCGGCAATCGTAATGAGTTTGGAAATATACGAAGCGGAGCCCGCGGTCCATACCGGCGCACTATCCAGGACGATAAAGACGCGAGGATGCCACGCGAACCGGTACGTGCGGGCGTGCAGTTTCGCGGTCTCTCGCGCCAAGCGCTCCACGAGCGCCGCGGCCTGTCCCGGGCGCCCGGCGAGCGCCCCGATCGTTTGTAGGTTCGTGAAGATCCGCTCGTAGCCATCATCGGCCAGCAGCACGACGCGGAGATGCGCGCGGCGCAAGGGTTCTACCAATCGGGCTTGCGAGGGAATGCCGATCACGAGGCTGGGGCGCAATGCGACGATCTCTTCGACATCGACGCTGCTCGAATCGGCAACACGCGGCAGGGCCGACGCTCGCCTATCGTCGGTAAAGGCGGAGACGGCAACGAGCTCCCGCCCGGCGCCGAGCGCGTAAACGTCGTCGGCAAATGAAGGCACCAACGTTACGATGCCGCCGCTTTCAGCCGCACCGGAATGCGAGGCGCACGCCCCGCCCAAGAGGGCAATGAAAAGGGTCGCCGCTCGGATTTGCACAAGAGACGATTCTACGTTTTGCGCGGGAAGCCGGTGTGAAGCCGGCACGGTCGCGCCACTGTATGCGTGCTGAGCTCGTCGAGGCACGCGAGTCAGGATGCGCGCAAAACGCTCGAGCAGGTCCACCTCGCGCCAAGGAGAGGATTGCTATGTTTCCAGTGCTCGCCGCGCTCGTCGCGGCCATGCCGTTGCCTTCCCCCACCCCAACGGTCGTTCCCCAGATCGCCCATGTCGTCACCAGCGATCGGGGCATCGAATCCGCGCAGCGTACCGCACGCACCACTTACGTCGTCACGGCCGCGCAGATCGCACAAGACGGCGATCGTACCGTAGCCGACGCCGTCGAATCCGTCCCGGGCGTCGACGTAATCCGTTACGGAGGCTTCGGCGCCTCAACGAGCGTCGGGATTCGCGGCAGCTCATCGGAGCAAGTTCTCGTTCTCGTCGACGGTCTGCCCGTCGCTGGCAATCAGATCGACGACGTCGACCTCGAGCAGATCCCGGTCAGCGGCATCGACCGCGTCGAGGTCGTCGAAGGCGGCGGTTCGACGCTCTACGGCTCCGGATCGATCGGGGGCGTCATCAATATCATCACGGCACCCGCGAGCGCCCGCAGCTCCGCGACGATCTCGACGGGATCCTTCGGGGAGCAAACGTATCTCTTCCAAACACCGTACCTGTCCTTTCAGCGTACGTATGCAACCAACGACTATTCCGTCGTAAACGCGCCGAATCGCGAAAACGCGCAAGCCGGACTGACCGGCCTCTCCGCCCGCTACGGACATGCAATTGGTTCCGTCGATGTCACGCTATCCGGTAATCTAGCCGACGCGCTCGCCGGCGCGCCGGGTGAGCTGGGCTACTTCTCGCCGACGAGCGAACAAAGCAGCATCGGCCGCAACGTGCGGCTCGTCGCGCAAACGCACGGCACGCGTTCGACATCCACGCTCGAGCTCGGCGACTCATCGCAGGATCTTTCGTACACGTGCGACACGCCCGTCGATTCGAACTGCCCGAACTCATTCTATCCAACGCCCGCACCGGGGCAGACGTCAAATCCCCCCTACGCGCAGGTGCTCTACGATCAGCACTGGATGGCGAGCCTGCGTAACGTCGTCGGTGACGCCCGCGAACGGTTCGTCTACGGCGTCGACCTCATGCGCGGGCTCGCGCGCGTCGACGAAGGCACGGGCGGTGGATCGCCCTTCGCCGCCGATAACTCGCCGATCTTCGACGCGTACGCGCAAACTGCAGCCTACGCGCAGTCGCAGTGGTTCGCCACCAACGGCAATCAGATCTACGCGGGACTGCGCGCCGAGCGCGACGGCGGTCTGGGCGGCGCATTCTCTCCCTCGGTGGGCGGCATCGCGCAGATCGCCGGACCGCTGCAGCTACGCCTCAACGCGGCTACCGCGTTTCGGGCGCCGACCGCCGAGGAGCTGTACTATCCAGGATTCTCCAATCCCGATCTCGTTGCCGAGCGCACGCGGGTCGGAGATGCAACGTTTTACGATCCAGCGCTTTGGGGAGGCGTAAGCCTTGGATGGTTCACGACGAGCGGCTCAAACCTGATCGTCTCGCCGCCGCCGCTCTACATACCCGAGAATGTCGGGCGCGCGTCGATTGCGGGCCTCGCGTTTTCGGTGCAAACGCCCCCGGAGCACGGGTTGACCGCAACCGTCGGCGTCGTCAACCTCTATCGCGCGCAAGATCTCGAAACGGATCAACGGATATCCGGGCGCGGCCCGGTCTTCGCGGTGACGACCGCCTTGCGCTACCGCGCACCGGCAACCAGCCGTTTCGACGGATTTACGATTGAGGCTCGAGCGCAAGGACCGCAAGAGGCGCCCGATCCTTACCTTTCTCCCGTCTATGCGACCTATGAGCCGGGAGACTTCACGCAGGTCAACGCCTACGCGGGTTATCGGCTTGCCCCATCGCTGCGCATCGAGGTGCGCGGCTACAATCTCGGCAACGATCGCTACGCGCTCTTCGCGGGATATCCGATGCCGGGACGTTCGGTGCAGATCGAGCTGCAAGGCAGATGAGAGCGGCGGCGCTTGTAGTCTTGCCTCTCTTGGCCGCCGTATTGAGTCTGCTCGTTGGCTCGACTTCGCTTTCGCCGGCAGCGGTCGCGTCGGAGCTGCTTCATCCCCACGCCACCGGCGTGCTGCACACCATTGTTTGGCAGCTCCGATTGCCGCGCGTCTGCATCGCCGCGACGGTTGGTGCATCGCTTGCGCTCTGCGGAGCCGTCCTGCAAGGCATGCTGCGTAACCCGCTTGTGGATCCCTATCTCACCGGCGTCAGCGCAGCCGCTGCCGCCGCGATCGCGATTGCAATCGTGGCGGGAGTGTCGGCCGCCGCAACGCCCGGAATCGGATTCGTCGCTGGCCTCGGTGCGGCACTGCTCGTCGCAGCGCTCGCGCGGCGCGGCGGCGGAATCGATTCCAATCGTCTGATCCTGGCCGGCGTCTCGCTCTCAACGCTCTTTGCAGCAATCGTTACCCTGGCATTAGTTCGCGCGCAATCCAACCAATACGCCAGTACGGTCGTGGCGTGGTTAGCCGGTTCGATGGCCGGGCGCGGCTGGCCCGAACTGGCAACGGCGGCACCCTACGCGGCACTCGGGGCTCTGCTCGCGTTTGCGGTCGCGGCGCCGCTCAACGCGTTACGAGTCGGTGAGCTTCGCGCGCGCTCCGTCGGCCTCAACGTCAACCGAGCACAGTGGATAATGCTGGCCGCGTCGTCGCTCTTGGCGGCGAGCAGCGTCATTCTAGCCGGGCTGGTCGGCTTCATTGGACTGATCGTTCCTCACATCGGCCGGCGCATCGTCGGCTCGGACGCTCGAGTGCTGCTGCCGGCGTGCGCGTCGATCGGGGCAGCGCTTTGCATGTTCGCCGATGCTGTTTGCAGGCGGATCGTGGCGCCCGCGGAGCTTCCTATCGGAGTCTTACTGGCCTTTATCGGCGTCCCCGCATTTCTCTATCTGTACCTTCGTCCGGCAAGTGCGTCCAGCCGGGACGCCGTCACCAAGAGTATATGATCGAGTTGCGCGGCGTCACGCTCGACGTCGGCGGCCGCGCGCTCCTGCACGATATCGAGGCTCGCGTCGCAACGGGAGAGTTCGTGGCGCTCCTCGGGCGCAACGGCGCCGGCAAGACGACCCTCCTTCGTGCAATCGCCGGATTGCATCGCTTGCGCTCGGGGGAGATATCGATCGACGGCGCACCCAGCGCGCACCTGCCGGCGCTCGACCGCGCAAAGCGGATTGCGTTCGTAACCGGCGATGAAATTTTCCTCGAGTCGCTGCTGGTTCGCGACGTCGTTTCCATCGGACGGTTCCCGCATCATCGCTGGTGGCAGTGGAACGCTGCGCCAGACGACGATGCGGCCGTCGATTCTGCGCTTGCCGCCGTGCGGCTCGAGGCCTTCGCGCAACGCCTCTTTTCTACGCTGAGCGCGGGCGAGCGCCAACGCGTTTGGATCGCACTGGGGCTAGCCCAAGAGACTCCGATCCTGCTGCTCGACGAACCAACCAGCCATCTCGACGTCGGCGTGGCGCACGACATCCTCGCGTTACTTCGGCGACTAACCCGAGAGGGAAAGACCGTCGTCTGTGCGCTGCACGATATCAACGAAGCGGCGTGCTACGCCGACCGCATAGCGCTTTTGGGCGATGGAGCGTTGCTCGCGCTGGCGCCGCCGGACGCCGTGCTCACCGAGCCTCTGCTCCAACGAGCGTACGGAATCGCCTTCGCGCGGCGCAGTGCACTCTTGCCCGACTCAGTTCTTGTGGCGCGGTCGCACGTCGGAACCTAGCACCCACCGAACGATTCCCTTCAAAGGACCGCTCGAAAACGTGACGCCGACTGCATCGTCCGGTGATGCGAAGAGCGGTGAAACGACGTAGCCGGGGAGGCAAGTGACGACATCGGCGTGCGTGCCCGGCGAAACCAGCACGGCGTGCGGCAACATCGCTTGAGCTTCGTCGAAGGATGCGCCGTGATACTCGCGCAGGCGCGTGCGCGAGTCCCACATCAGCACTGAGGGGTCGTCCGTCGTGCTGTAGAGCACGACGTGCTCGCCGCGATGGACGTGGCAATCGGCCAACGCCTTGGCGGAAACCAAGGTCAAGCAGACGATGAGGAACGCACACGCCTTACGCACGAGCCGGCGCCCCGTCCAGCACGCGAATTGCAAGAATCGCCAAGTCGTCTCTTACGCGACTCCCGCCGCGCACTCGAACGGCCGCAGCAAGCTCGTCTGCGAGCTGCTGCGCGCCCGGGCTTGCGCGTTCGATCAGCTCCATCGCACCCTGGTCCGAAAGTTGCTCTCCGGCCCTGTTGCGAACTTCCGTTAAACCGTCGGTCGCCAAGACGAGCGTATCGCCGGGCTGCAAGCAGATCGTTTCGGACCCGAACGGCTCTTCCATGACGCCCAGGACCGGTCCGGTTATCGCAAGCTGGACGACGTCGTTACTGCGGCGCACGAACGCGGTATCGTGACCGCCGCTCGCATACGTCAAACGGAACGTATCGGTATCGAGCAGACCGACGAACATCGAAACGAAAATATACGGATCTCCGACCGCCTTGGAGAGAACGACGTTAAACTCCGTAAGAATTGCCATGGGATCGCTATTGCGCAGCGCAATCGCGCGCACCATAAACTTGACGAACGCCGTCAGCACCGCTGCGCCGACGCCCTTTCCGCTGATGTCTGCGATCAAGATCAGCGCCTGGTTTTCGCGAAGGTGATAGACGTCGAATACGTCCCCGCCCACGGCGCGGTCACTGCTCGCCGACAGGTACGCGCTGCCGACGTCGCAATGCGGAAGTGGAGCCGACTCGCTTCGAAAGGCTCGCTGAAGAATCCGTGTAACGGTGCGTTCTTCTTCGAGCTCGCGGTTCAACCGCGTGCGGTAGGCGTTCAAAACGATCGCAAGGAGACCGAACGCAAGCACCCACGCGGCGCGCAGATAAGACGAGCGATCGAGCTGCATCTGCGTGCTGCGCTCCAGCTCGTCGCCGGTGCCGGCGAGCTCGCGGCGGATCGCCGCGGCCGTCAGCGTCTCATAGTCGGAGAAGAGTTTGTTTCTCTTGTCTAGCTCCTGCAGACGGAGCTGCGGATGCGCGAGCAGCGGCGCCGCAACGGTATTCCTCCACTCGCGCTGAAGGTGCGCGTAGTCGGTGAGCAGCTTATCGGCGCCGAGTAGCTGTTTGCCCAGCGCCCTACGAATCGCAGCCTCTTTTTCGTCGTATCCGGCAGAAGCCGCGCGGTACTCGGCGTCATAAAACGGGTCGCGCGTCAGGAGGTAGCCGCGAAGCGAATTCTCTTCATCGATTTGTAAGCGCAACAACTCTTCGAGATCGATCTGCGCTTGCTGGATCTGCGCCTGGCGCGCGAAAGTATTCGCGATCTGCGAGCGCGTCTCGAATGAGCCCTCAACGGCAAAACCCAGCGACAGCAGCAAAAAGGCCGTCAATAACATCGTTCCCGTGACACTCGCGAACGAGACGCTCCTCACAAAGGCCTCGCCGAGAAAGTCGAAGAACAGCGGGCTGTGTACAGCCGGGTCGGAACCACGGTTTTAAGTCCTACGACGTTCGTCGAATTTATCCGTCTGAACTCGATGGGGACGAGGCGCTGGCGCTAATCCGCCGAACTTGACCTTAATGTCCAAACGCCTGCTCGGGCCCGCCTTCATTGCGGTCGGCGATGGAACGTCGACGTTCGGACGCCTGGAAGTCGAAGACGGCCGCATCGTAAGCGTTCTTGCCGCCGACGGCCCCTCGGATTATCCGCTGCCCGGCGGGAGCACGATCGCTCCCGGCCTCATCGACGTGCACACAAACGGCGCGGGCGCATATCTCTTTAATCGAGATCAAGGTAACGCCGTCGCAGTGGCCGGCACCGCGTACGCGCAGACCGGTACGACCGGCTTCGTGGCGAGCGTCATGACCGCTCCGTGGGAGTCCATGCTCCATGCCGCATCGGAGATCGTCGAAGCGGCCAACCAGTTGGAGGAGGATCTACCCAACGGCGCCCGCTGTCTCGGCGTGCATTTTGAAGGCCCGTTCCTCAATCCGAAATTTCGGCGCATTCATCGCAATGAGTGGCTCCTTACTGCCGGCGCCGCTCGCGCGCAAGAAATGGTCGATTCGTGCAAAGGTGCCTGCTTATTGGTAACGATGGCCCCGGAGATCGACGGCGCGAGCGAAGCGCTGCGCGTTTTTTTGGAGAACGGAGTCGTCTGTTCGGCCGGTCACACCGGCGCGCGCTATCGCGAAGGAATGTTGGCGATAGGACTGGGCTTTCGCTCCTTGACGCATGCGTTCAACGGAATGCCGCCGCTCGACCACCGCGATCCTTCAATTCTAGCGGCGTTCATCCAAGACCGGCGCACCCTCGTGCAAGTAATTTGCGACGGATTTCACGTCTCGCCGGTCATGATCGATATCTTGCACCGAACGCTGGGCGATCGGCTCGTGCTGGTGACCGATGCGATGCCTGTGGCGGATCCGGGTTATCATATCGAGGGCGGGGTCGTGCGTTCGGCCGACGGCACGATTGCCGGAAGCGCGCTGCGCATGGACGAAGCGCTGCGAAACTACATGTCGTACGCGCAGATTCCGTTCGCCGCGGCGATCGTTGCGGCAACCCATGCCCCGGCACGATTGATTCGGCACGACGCCGAGCTAGGCCGCATCACCCGCGGCGCGCGCGCCGACCTTTCCTTCTGGGATAAGGAGTATCACGTCATCGCAACGATGGTCGGCGGCCGCTTCGTTTACAATCATCCTTCGATCGAGCTGCCGATGACGGAAGGGCTCAGTCTGTCAGTATGATTTCCGCCGGCTGCTGCGAACGCATCGCGGAGCGCAGCATGACGATGGCGGCGTAAAGAACGACCACGACGACAAGCCACCGCAGGAGAACGATGTCCAGCCTCTTCACGAGGAACGCGGCGATGAGCACGCCGGGTATTCCTCCAAGCGTTAGACCCAGTGCTGCCCGCATCGAGAAGGCATCGAAGCGGATGAACCGTAGGCTGGCAACCGGCATGAGGAACGCACACGACGCCATCATAATGGGAAATGCGGCGATCGGATTCATCCCGAGCAGACTCACCATAATCATGCACGGCGCGTAAAGCCCGATGCCGATCGTCATCAGCGCACCTAAGAAAAAGCTCACCACGATCCCAATCGCGAGGCGCGTGCCGGCGAGCCCGAGTGCCTGGCCGCCGAGTCCAAACTGACTTCCTTTTAAGTTGCTCAGAATGAAGAGTACGGCGGCCGCAAGTAGCGCGGTTCCCATGCCGATCTGGACGTACCGTCGCGGCAAACGAGCGACGAAGCCGGCGCCGAGCCACGCGCCCACGACCGCCGCAAGGATCAGCAACAACAGCGTGCGGGGCTCGACGGCGATGATGCCGATGAATATCGCGGCCTCGACGACGGTCGGAAGGGCGTGGCCGACGTTGAGCGTCCCTGGAATTCGTTCGTCGGGAACGAAGCGCAGCAGCTTAAACAAGGAGGTCGTCGTCGCGAACGAACCGATGCCCAGTGTATCGAAGAAATTCGTGACGAAGCCGATCGCGATCCCGATCGCGGCGCCGACCGGCTCGGGCAATGCCGGACGGTGGCGCGGCATCGCCCGCACCAGCGCAACGATCACGGCAACCGCTACCACGACCAAGCCGGCGAAAAGGAGCGTGTGGACCGTCATCGCCAGACCGTACGCCTACGACGCCCCGCCGCCTGCCGGGGAAGCCGCCACGACCTCCCTGGTTGCGGCGGCGTTGAAGTAGGCGGCCTTTGGGTGATGTATCACGATCGCGGCGGTCGATTGCTCGGGAACGATT
Organism: Candidatus Cybelea septentrionalis; assembly: GCA_003158175.1. GTDB lineage: Bacteria > Vulcanimicrobiota > Vulcanimicrobiia > Vulcanimicrobiales > Vulcanimicrobiaceae > Cybelea > Cybelea septentrionalis. Next base: position 99,173 of record PMHJ01000024.1, on the reverse strand, counting down.
TGAAAAGCCGGCGTCAGCGTTACTCCGATCTTCGAGGTCGCATCGAGCAGCCCGAACACCACGTCGTGAGCTCCGAGATCGGGGCAAGCTCCGTAGCCCCAGGAATACCGTTTCCCACGGCCGTCCTCTAAACCGAGCTCACGGCGAATGTGACGGTGGGCGTACTCGGCGAGCGCCTCGGCGGCCTGCACCGAAAAGCCATGCACGAAGTACGATTCGCTGTAATCGCCCGTGGCCTGTAACGCTTCGGTCCGTTGCGTCGCATTGCGTCCGACCGTTACGATCTGTAACGCCACCACGTCGCTGGAGCCGCCGTCGCTGGGCTCGAGCAAATAATCTGCGATGCTCAAATGCTCTCCGCCGGTCTGACGCGGAAAGCTCAGGCGAGCGATTTCGTTGGTCGGCTGCACCGGATCGTAAAGAATGATGTCGTTACCTAAACCAGCGGCGGGAAAATACCCGTACACGACCTTTGGCTCGAGCAGGGCCTCCGCAATCGCCTGCGCCTGGTAGCGGTGCAGGCGAGGCTCGAACTCCTCGCTGACGAGCCGCGCGAACGCGTCGCCTTTTGTATTCGCGGCGCCCCACGAAAGCCGGTAGAGGCTGCGCAGATCGAAGCACGGCCAGAGTTCGCGAAGATCGATTCGGTCCAGCATGCGAACGCCCCAGAACGGCGGTTGTGGCACCGGAGCGCGGTCGGCCTTGACTGCAGAGATCGACGGTGGGCGTGACGGTGCGGCCGCGGGGCGGCGTTCACGTTGCGCAAGAGCTTCGCCCTTCGTCCGCTCGACGAGATCTCGCCGCCGTTGCGGATCGCTCGTAAGTGCATCGACGAGATCGAGTCCTTCGAACGCATCGCGCGCATAAAAGACGCCAGGCTCGAAGAAGCGGGTACCGCCCTCCAAGAGCGCGATCCGCCGGCCAAAATCCCGGTTGATCGCGGCTCCGCCGATGATCACGGGGAATCGTAAACCGCGAGCGTCCTGCTCCTCCAGACAGACCGGCATCTGTTTGCTGGTCGAAACCAAAAGCGCGGAGAGCCCGATCGCATCGGCCTTTACTTCAACAGCCTTCTCGAGAATCGTATTCATCGGAACCTGCTTGCCGAGATCGTGCACCGTGTAGCCGTTGTTGGCGAGGATCGTGTGCACCAGGTTCTTCCCGATGTCGTGCACGTCGCCGAAGACCGTCGCGATGACGACGGTCCCCTTCGTCGCGCCTTCGGAGCGCTCGAGGAACTGTTCGAGATGTGCGACCGCCTTCTTCATCACCTCGGCCGATTGCAGGACGAACGGCAGAATCAGTTCGCCGCGACCGAAGCGATCCCCGACATCTTTCATAGCGGGCAGGAGGATTTCGTTGAGTACCGCCACCGGCGCTCTTTCCAACAGAGCTTCATCGATCTTCGTCTCGATGCCGTCTTTACGGCGCCGCAGAATCGCTTGATGAATCCGTTCTGCGATCGTCGTCTCTTCCGTCTGTTCTTCTGCAGCGGCACGATCGGTCTCCGAGCGGCCGTCAGAAGCTTCGCGCTCGAAATGATCGATGAGCCGCGGCAACGCGTCCGGCCGCCGATTAAAAACGAGATCGTCGCACAGCTCGCGTACCGTCGAGTCGACTTCGAAATAGGGAACGATTTCCTTGGGATGGACGAGCGCGCAGTCCAAGCCCGCTTCGACGCAATGATACAGGAAGACCGAGTTCAACGCGGCGCGCGCGTTGGGCCGCAGGCCGAACGAAACGTTGGAAACGCCAAGCGAAGTGAGCGGGCCCTGCAACTCGCGTTTGATGAGGCGAATGCCTTCGATCGTTTCCACGGCAGAGTTTAAGAACTCGGGCTCGCCGGTTGCCAGCGTGAAGGTGAGATCGTCGAAGATCAATGCCCCCGGCGGAAGACCGTACTCGCCGACCGCAATCTCATAGATGCGGCGAGCGACCTCGAGTTTGCGTTCCGCCGTTTTCGCCATGCCGTTTTCGTCGATCGTCAAGGCGACGACCGCCGCGCCATGCTCGCGCGCAAGCGGTAAAACGGCGTCGAGTTTGGCTCGGCCCGACTCGAGGTGCACCGAGTTGAGAATCGCTCGGCCAGGGTAGTTTTGCAGGGCAGTTTCGAGCACTTTCGGCTCGGTCGAATCGATCGAAAGGGGCGCCTCGATGGATTGCGCGAGCCGTCGGACGAGGTCGCGCATCTGTTCGTCTTCGTCGGGGCGTTCGGTCAGCGCGCAGCATACGTCGAGCACGTGCGCGCCGCCCTCGACTTGCTCCCGCGCGATGAGCACGACGTCGTCGTACCGGTCGTTGAGGAGCAGCCGCTTGACCTTCCTCGAACCTTGGGCGTTGATGCGCTCCCCGACGATCAGCGGTCGCGGCTGCTGTTCCAGCGAGATTGCCGTCATCGCCGATGCGATCTCTTGCGGGCGATCGGCGCGCGGTCGCGTTGGGCGCTCGACCGATTCGACGGCTTCGCGAAGCGCGCTGATGTGCGCCGGCGTCGTACCGCAACAGCCGCCGGTCGCATTGACGCCGAAATCGCGAACGAACGCGGCGAGCTCCGTGGCCAGCTCCTGTGGACCTTCCGGATAGATCGTCTCGCCATGCGGACCCATGAGGGGGAGCCCCGCGTTCGGTATGACGCTGACGAAACAGCGTGACGTCTCGCAGAGATAGCGAATCGAGTCGCGCATCTGCGAAGGGCCGGTCGAACAGTTGAGCCCGATCACATCGATTGGCAGCGCGTCGAGCGTCGCGCGAATCGCACGGATGTCCGTGCCCAGGAGCATGCGGCCATCGGTGATGAGCGTCGGTTGCGCCTGAATCGGCACGCGGCGCAATCCGCGCTCGAACTCACGGGTAATTCCTGCGATTGCCGCCTTTAACTCGAGCAGATCTTGCATCGTCTCGAGCAAGAGCAGATCGGCGCCCCCTTCGACGAGCGCTCGCGCCTGCTCGCCATAGACGTCGCGCAGCCGCTGGTACGTGATATTCGAGAGCGACGGATCCGAAGAGGAGATCAGCATTCCGGTGGGCCCCATGGAGCCCGCGACGAAGCGAGGATGCTGCGGCGTCGAAATGGCGTCGCAGGCTTTGCGCGCGATCGCGGCGGCTTGGAAGTTGAGTTCTTGCGTTCGCTCGCCGAGGCCGTACTCGTCGAGCTTTAATCGCGACGCGGTGAAGGAGTCGGTCTCGACGACGTCTGCGCCGGCCACGAGATAGGCCTCGTGTATCGAGCGAACGATATCGGGACGCGTGAGCACGATCGCTTCGTTGCAGCCGTGAAGGGCCGTGCCGCCAAAGTCCTCAGGGGAAAGTTCGAGCGCCATGAGCTGCGTGCCCATGGCGCCGTCGAAGATCGCGACCCGCTCTTCGAGCAGGCGCAAGTACTCAGACACGATCCCGACTCGCTATCTCGCCCACCTGGTTTCCGGCCCGATTATACACCGGCGGACGCGCGAATCGCACAAGTGCGCCGGCTTGACGCTCGTCGAGGACGCCCAACCGCCGCAACGCGGAAATCGAGGAGGGTCCCCGCGCTCGTGAAGCGCCGTCGACCACCTTGGACGCATACCCGTAACCTTGGGAAATGGCCGCGGCTGCATGAACTCCTTCGGCGCCGGCCTTCGAAACGATGTTCCCAGCTCCGGCGATCATCAGCTCGGTGTCGAACTGGGCGGTTCCGGCCACGTACTCCGGATGAGCGAGCATCGCATCGCGCACGATCCGGAGCGCTCGTGCGTCTGCGGAAGCGACGCCGGAAAGCGTCGCGAGCCGCGCAAAAGAGATCGCGGCCTTTCTCAGCCCCGTCGCATAAACCGGAATTCCACAGCCGTCGATCGCGATGGGCCACGTCGAAGCGTCGTCGTCGGAGAGGCGCGCGCACAATGCGAGAATTTGCTGCTGAGCGCGATTCTCGGCGCTCAAGTAGGTCGTTGTATCGGCGCCGATTGCCAAGCAAAGCGCCAAAATGCCGGCGTGTTTTCCGGAGCAGTTATTATAGAGCGCGGTCGGTTCCAGTCCCGCGTCGGCAAGTCCCTGCGCCGCGGTCTCGTCGTACGGCTGATGCGTACCGCACTGCAAGGCCGATTCGTCCATGCCGATTTTATCCAAGATCGAAGCGACGGCGGCGACGTGGAACGGCTCTCCGGAGTGCGAGGCCGTCATCACCGCGATTTCGCGGGGGTCGAGATGGAATCGTTCGCGCACGCCGGCGGCAATCGCCGCCGCCGCAATGAACGGTTTTGCCGCCGAACGAAGGAAGATCGGCGATTCGATATCGCCGGCCTGCTCGAGCACCGTTCCGCCTGCATCGACCGCGCAGGCGGCGACGCGGTGAACCGACTCGACGTATCCGCCGCGGGTTACGTCGACATAGACTTCATCGGTCGCGATCAAACGAGCGCAGGTTCGACGATCGTTGCTTCCTGCTCGGCGAAGACGGGATTGCTCAAATAGCGCTCGCCGGTATCGCATCCGAAGGTCACGATCGTCTTGCCACGCAACTCCGGGCGCGCCGCAACGCTCAGGGCCGCCCAAACGTTTGCACCGGCCGAAATGCCGAGGAGCATGCCCTCTTCGCGCGCCAGCCGGCGTGCCGTTGCGATAGCGTCGGCATCCGTAACGCGCACGACTTCCTGATAAACCTCGGTGTTGAGAACCTTGGGGACGAATCCGGCGCCGGTTCCTTGAATCTTGTGTGGCCCCGGCTTTCCGCCCGAAAGCACCGGCGACGCATCGGGCTCGACGGCGATCATCCGTACGCTGGGCTTACGCGCGCGCAGCACTTCACCGACACCGGTAATCGTGCCGCCGGTGCCGATCGCCGACACGACGACGTCCACCGCTCCCTCCGTGTCGCGCCAAATCTCTTCGGCGGTCGTGCGGCGATGGATTTCCGGGTTCGCCGGATTCTCGAACTGCTGCGGCATGAAATACTTGCCGGGGGCGGTTGCGACAATCTCCGTTGCCCGTCGAACGGCGCCCGGCATGCCTTCCGATCCCGGCGTCAGCACGACTTGGGCGCCATATGCTTTGAGCAGGTTACGCCGCTCGACCGTCATCGTCTCGGGCATCACCAAAATGATCGGATAGCCCTTCGCCGCCGCCACGAATGCCAGCGCAATGCCGGTGTTTCCGCTGGTCGGTTCCAGGATCGTCATCCCGGGCAGCAGGCGGCCGTCGCGTTCTCCGGCCTCGATCATCGATAGGCCGATCCGATCCTTCACCGAGCCGGCGGGATTGAACGATTCCATCTTCACGAGAACCGTCGCGGGTATCCCCGCGTTGAGCCGCGGAATCCTGACCAACGGCGTATTGCCGAACGTGTCTGCTAAGTTGTCGTAGATGCGTGCCATGATATTGTGCTTAACCCTCGCTTCTCGTTCGAGCGTTGCACGCCCGGGGCACCGGCTCCTCGATGGCTAACGGTCTCGCGCAGAAGGAAGCGGGCGCTTCAGGCGCCCACTTCACCAACGATGCCCTGGCACGCAATCGTTTTTCGAAGCTTCTGCACGCTGATCGCCGTCGCGCTTTTCGCCGTGGCGAGCGCGCCGGGCGCTTCGCAGGAAACGCCAACGCGCTCAGACGCGCTCGATGCGATCGCCGCCTACGCGCCGCGCGCGATGCAAGAGCAGGGCACGCCGGGACTTTCGGTTGCAATCACCGACCGAAACGCAACGCTGCGAATCATCACGCTGGGCGACGCAAATCGCGACACACAGACTCCCGTCACGCCGCAGACTCGATTTCCAATCGGATCGATTACCAAATCGATGACCGCGCTCGCGCTGCTCGAGCTCCACGACGCCGGACGCCTCAACCTCAATGCGCCGGCCCGCGAATATCTTCCGTGGTTTTCGATCCAGACGCTCGGCGGGCCGATACTCGTGCACGAGTTGCTCTCGCACACTGCCGGCACCCCCGACGATTTCTCGCCCGAGGTGGGCTACACGTACGATATCCTCGCACTACGCACGGCAAAAACGCTGTTTGCACCCGGAACTTCGTGGTCGTATTCCAACGATGGCTACGCTACGGCCGGTGCGATTCTGGCCCGGCTCGACGGGCGTTCGTGGGCCGATGCCGTACGGGCACGCGTTCTGCAGCCGCTCGGAATGAGCGCGAGCTCCGACGTCTTTACGCCGGAGGAGATGGCGAGCGCGGCCATCGGCTATCAGTTTCGCGACAACGATCGTCCGCCGTCGCAACAGCCGCCGCTCGTTGCCTCGCCTCCCTTGGACTTCGTCGCTCCCGCCGGTTCGGTGCTTTCGACTCCCGAGGACATGGCGAAGTACATGCGTTTCTACTTGAATGGCGGAATGGCGAGCGACGGACGACGACTGATCTCGGCTGCCGCCTTTGCCGCGATGACGCGTCCCGACCGCTTGAAGAACGGAGAGCCGGCCGGATCACCGGGTGCGGTGCTCGCCGAGGCGCCCTCGTTTTATCGGCAGTACGGCTACGGGCTTTCCATCTTTAACGACGGCGGCGATCACCTCGTCGGCCACACCGGTGGGATCTCCGGCTATACGGCGTGCATGCAGGTCAACCTGACCCGCGGCTTCGGCGCCATCGCATTCGCAAATCTCGTCGAAGCGCCGCTGCATCCGTGCGCAATCGTGCTCTATGCGATGCGGGTCTTGCGAGCGCAGAGCCTCGGCGAGCCGCTTCCATCGCCGCCGCCGGCACGCGACCCTGCAAGAGTCGGTCGCGCAAACGAGTATGCGGGTACGTATACTGCAACGAACGGCGCGTCATTGCACGTCGTCGTCGCCGGAGATCGCATCTATATCGTGAATGCGGCAAAGCGAATCGAGATCTATCCGCGCGGCCGGGATCTTTTCTGGGCCGACGATCCCGAGTTTGCGATCTTTCTGCTGGCGTTTGGGCGCGATCGCGACGGAAAAGTAGTGGAGATTAACTATGGTCCACGCTGGTACGGCGGCGAGCGCTATCGCGGACCGCGCACGTTCGCTTATCCCCCGAGCTGGAACGCCTTGGCCGGCCGCTATGAAAATACGTACTTGGGGGAGCCGGCCATCACGCGGGTGGTAATCGTCAAGAATCGGTTGACGTTGGACGGCACCGATTCGCTGACGCCGCTCTCAGACGGAAGTTTCGCGCTGGGGGATTCAGTCGTTCGCTTCGACGCGTATGCCGGAAATCAACCGCAGCGTTTGAGCATCGACGCCATGCACTTATATCGAGTCGAACTACCTTAGCTTTGTCATCCTGACCCTTCGACTCAGCCTGTTCTGAGCTTGTCGAAGGGGTCGGGACTGCGCTTCGCGCAGGCGCTAACGTATGTCATCCTGAGCTTAGCCTGCCCTGAGCCTGTCGACGGGTCGAAGGATGACCTCGCTACTCGCCGATGTCCCAGAGAAGGCCCAAATCTTTCTTCGAGAACGAACGAAAGGCGATCAGCGTCTCGGTGCTGAGGATACCGTCGAGTGCGGCGACCCGTTCCGTAACGAGATCGTTGAGCTCTTCATGCTGCTTCACGCGCACGATCGCGATCATGTCGTACGGGCCCGCGACGGAATAGACTTCGGCGATACCATCGATCGCCAGCAGATCGTCGGCGATCGAGCGCAACCTCGGCCTTTCGACCTCCATCAGAATGAACGCAGCTACCACTTCAGGCAACCTCGCTTACGGTCTCGAGCGCGCCACCGCAGTTCGGGCAGCGGTCGTTCATTGCAGCCGCGCAGGCCGTACAAAAGGTGCAGTCGTAGGAGCACGCGCGCGCCTCGGCGCCGGTTTGAATGTTCCGCCCACACCCCTGACACGAGCTTTTCATCTTCTATTTGTTCTTGAAGCGGGCGACACGCTTTTCGTTATAAGCCGCGAGCCCTTCTTTCGCATCCTCGCTCTTGAAGAGCAGCGACTGCAGTTCGCGTTCGAGCGCAAGCGCGTCTTGCAGCGGAAGCTCGGCTCCCGTCTGGACACTGCGTTTTATGTTGCCGACGGCCATCGGCGCCTTGTTCGGCGAGCAGAACTGTTTGGCGTAATCCGTGATCTGCTCGCGGAACTCGCTCGCATTCCCTTCGAACAGATCGGTGAGCATGCCCCACTCCATCGCCTGCTCGAAACTGACCGTCTTGCCCGTCACCATCATCTCGATCGCGCGCGATTTGCCAACGAGGCGCGCTAAGCGCTGGGTTCCACCGGTTCCCGGCAGAACTCCGAGCGCGACTTCGGGAAGACCGATCTTTCCGGCGTCCTTCCGGGCGATGCGCAGGTCTGCCGCCATCGCGATCTCCAGGCCGCCGCCGACGCAATGCCCGTTGAGAGCGGCGATCACAAGCTTCGACGTTTGCTCGAGCCGCGCCAGCGTCTCATTTGCGTGCAGGCAGAACATGTACTTGAACTCAGGCGTCACCTGGTTGAGCATCCCGATATTGGCCCCGGCCGAAAAGAACTTTTCGCCCTTGCCGGTAAGCACGATGACCTCGACGTCGGAGTCGAACCGCGCGTCGAGAATCGCTTCGTCGAGTTGCCGCATCATCTCGTGCGTATAGGTGTTGGCCGGCGGATCGTCCATCTCGATGAATCCGACGTGACCATCTTTCCAGTAGTTAATGACGCGCTTTCCGTCGAGCGCGCGCTGCTCGCGACCAAACGGAGTCTGTTTTGTCGCGCCGTCAATTGTGGTGCTCATGAAAGTTTTCCTTTGGGGGCGATCCAGTGGGGTTCTTTGAAGTACTCTTTAAGTTTCGCTTCGTCGTCAGCGGTCGGCAGCACCGTGGGAGCATAGGCTACCCACTCTTCCTCGGTAAGTTTGCGGCCGTCGACAGTGTAGCGTTCTCCGCCGTAATCGCCGATCTTGCGGTTGAAGCTCATCTCGGGAACGTAGAACTTCGTCTCGCTCGAGTTGACCTCGTTCACGCGGGCGACCGTGGCCGAGATTTCCTCGTGGAACTGTCCGCGCGCGCGCTCGTTGAGATGCTCCTTGTCGGCGCCGTCACCGGCTTTATCCTCGTCGACGCGCCCTTTGATTCCCCAGGTGTAGGCCCATTGCGCCGAGCCCGAGTGATCGGTTCCGAAGAGATCGAGCGAGCCCGAGATCCACTTGTTGTAGTATTTTTGCTGAATCTCGACGGGAATGACGCCCGCCTTCGCGATGCGACGCAGCCCCGTAATGCCGGTTCCCATGTGAAAGGCCTCTTCGCGAAGCATCGGTCCCATGGAGGCCGCGAGCGGAGCAAAGCTGGAGTGAGAGAGCATGCTCAGCTGAAACTTGCCGTCGCGATCCATGAAGTTCGTGTATGCAAAGAAGTCCATCCAATGCGTCACGTCTTCGTTGAAAGCGTTGAGCAAACGGTTCTTCTTGCCGAAAGCGCGGCGCTCGAGCATTTTCTGCGCTTCGATCTTCCCTTCGCTGCCAAAGTGCTCGACCATCAGATGACACATCTGATAGCCGTGACGCGTCTCTTCGACCATGATCCGAACCAGCGATGCCAGATCATACTCACTCGGCGCATTGTTGACCAGGAATCGCTGCTGCTCGTTGGAGGCAAACTCGGTGTCACCTTGATAGACGACCATGTTGAGGACGGCGTCCTTCATGCGCTGATCGGGGATCTCACGAACGCGCTCCCAACGGCGGTCGCCCTTGAAGTCCCCAAAGTAGATTTCCGGGGTTGGCAGCTCGCCATACTTTGCTTCGAAGATGTAGCCCGGCATGAAGCGATCCACCAGCTCACGATCGAGCCCGACATCGCGCCTCCATTCGTCCAGCATCGTGATCCAGTCGTCAAACGTCGCGATTCGGTTCATCGGCAGCCCCTCAAGCTCATATAACGGAATTTTCTCAAACGGCGAGAATACCGTCATACTAGGTCCTAAGCCCAGGAGGTGTCAAGTTGGACCACCGCCCGGTTACTCGGCCCAACTCGTTTATATTTACACTTTACGGCGATATGGTACATCGCCTCGCGGGCGACGGAGCGCTTTGGATCGGCGGACTAATCCGCCTGATGGCTGCGTTCGGCGTGTCGTCGCAGGCCGTCCGCCAGGCCGTCTCGCGCATGAGTCGCCAAGGATGGCTTACCGCTCGCCGCGACGGTAATCGCGCCTTCTATATGGTAACCGCCCGTGGACGCCGCCGGATAGAGGAACTGAGCCCCCGCATCTACGGACCCGTCATCGAGTGGGACGGTCGCTGGCGTTTGCTCACCTACGCAGTCGGGGAGGCGCAGCGTCAAGGGCGAGAACGTCTTCGAAAGGAGCTCGCCGCGCTCGGCTGGGCGCAACTCTCGTCGTCCACCTGGATCTCGCCCTCGAATGCGCTCGAAGCCGCTCGCCAAGCGGCCGAAGCAACCGTGGCCTTAAGTGCGACCGATCTCTTCGAGGCCGAGTACCGCGGGCCGCGCAGCGATCGCGCGCTCCTCGAGCGTTGCTGGAACGTCGACTCAATTGCGGCGGCATATCGGGAGTTCGTCTCCCGTTACCGGCCACGTTTCGACCTTGAAATCGCCCGAGGCGAGCTCAGTGACGAAGGCGCGTTCGTCGAGCGCCTCTGGCTCGTCCACGATTACCGGAAGTTTGCCTATCTCGACCCGGGTCTGCCCAGCGAACTGCTGCCGGCTCATTGGCCGGGGACCGCGGCGGCGGCGCTCTTTCGCGAATACTATGCCGCGCTCGAAAAAAAATCACAACGTTACTTTCATCTTTGCTCGCGCCTTACGAACGGGGGCGAGCATAAAAGCGTCGAAGCGAGCCGCCCATGCCGAAACGCCTGATGATCGTTCTCTGCGTCGCCGCGCTGGCGGTCGCCGCTTGCCATAGCAGCAGCTCTACGACTCCCACCCCGTCATTTACGCCCGGCTCGCCCTCGCCCGATCCGTCCATCACCGCTGCGCACGTCTTAGTCACGATCAATGGCTTGCCTAAGCCGAAGATTCCCGTCCAGGAATCGACGCCAAAGTCGACGTCGAGCCCTCGTCCGGGAACACCCTTTGAAACGCTCTCTACCAACCACAACGGCAAGGTGAAGTTCACCGGCCTCAAGCCGGCTAAAACCTACTGCTGGGTAGCCATTCTGCCCACGGGCAAGTCGTTTGAATGTGCCGACTGGGAAATATGGCAGACCACCCTCATCAGCCTCGGAACCTAAGGCTCCTGATTTAGCCTAGATCATCCTTCGACTCGCTGCGCTCGCTCCGGACAGGCATCGGCGAGGGGTGAAGTTTACTATGGTAAATGAACCCCGAGCCAACGAAGAGCTAGGCTAAATCAGGAGCCTTAGGCTTCGTCCTCATCTAAGTGAAGATGAGATCCGTCTTCCGCCTCCGAGAGCACGTCGCGCGCTTCGGCAAGCACGGCTCGTGAAAGTGGCCGGGGTGGAGGTTCGACCGAGCCCGGCTCGGCCAGGAAATCCACTTCGCTCCAGTCTTCCCAGGTTTCGAGCGGTTCGCCGTCCTCCGTCGCGGGAAAGCGCACGCAGAATCCTTGGTCCAGATGCACCCCAACGACCGTCACCTCGGTACCCCGGGGAAAATAGGTTCCGTCCTTCCACAGCGTGCCGTAGCTGGTGCCGTAGCGCCGGCCGATCTTGAGCGTTTCCACCATACGCCAGGCTATACCCGAAACGGGTCCATCGGTTTCTCCCCAATATAGGTGAGGACGCTCTTGGTTTCGCTGTAAAGCCGCATCGTTTCCATGCCTAGCTCGCGTCCGTACCCGGATGCCTTAAATCCGCCAAACGGAACGCCGGGAAAGACCGAGTATGGCGTGTTGATCGCAACCGAGCCGCTTCGGATCGCTCGGGCGACGCGATTCGCGCGCCCGATATTCGAGCTCCAGACGCTGGCGGCGAGGCCGAACTCGCTGTCGTTTGCCAACGCGATCGCTTCAGCTTCGTCGTCGAACCGTACCAAGACGGCGACCGGGCCGAAGATCTCCTCGCGGACGATCCGGTGACCGCTCTTCGCTTCGTAGGCGGTCGGATTCCAGAACATTCCCGATGCGAAGCTCTGGCCGAGCTCGGGCGAGGTGCCGCCGAAAAGCATCTGGGCGCCTTCGGCCGCGCCGACCTCGCAATACGAGCGAATCTTCTCGAACTGCTCGGACGTTGTAATCGCTCCGATCTGGGTCTGCGGATCTTCCGGGTCGCCGACGCGCAGGAGCTGCGCTTTCTGGGCGAATCGTTCGACGAAACGGTCGTAAACTCCGGACTGCAGCAGAATGCGCGAGCGCGCCTCGCAGCATTGGCCCGCATTATAGTAGACGCCGTACAGCGCACCCGCTACGGCGGCGTCGACATCGGCATCGTCAAAAACGACGGACGGCGATTTCCCGCCGAGTTCCAACGTTACGCGCTTGAGCGTGCGCGCTGCGGCCGCAGCGACGATACGTCCGGTGTCCGTCGAACCGGTAAACGCGATCTTATCGACGGCTGGATGATCGACGAGCCACCCTCCGAGGCCGCCTTTCGAACCGGTGACGACGTTGAGAACGCCTTCGGGCACGCCCGCTTCGAGTGCGATCTTGCCCAACTCGATCGCCGTCAGGGGCGTAGCGTGCGCCGGCTTGAGCACGATCGTGCAGCCTGCGGCGAGCGCCGGTGCAACCTTCCACGAAGCCAGCAGCAGCGGAAAGTTCCACGGAACGATCGCACCGACAACGCCGACCGGCTCGCGCACGGTATTGGCGAGATAGAACGGCAGCGGCGGCGGCAACGTTTCGCCGTAGTTCTTCGTGGCCGCACCGGCATAAAACTCAAAGCAATCCACGATCGCGCCGAGCTCGCCTTTAGCGGTCCCGATGGTTTTTCCGTTGTTGCGAACCTCGCATAACGCCAAGTCGGCGGCGCGCTCGCCGATGAGCTGCGCTATCTTATAAACGATCTTTGCGCGTCGCGAGGCCGCCATCGACGCCCACTTGCCGGCATCGAATGCGCGCCGCGCCGCGTTCACCGCGTCGTTGAGATCCTCGCGCGTCGCTTCCGCGACGTCGGCGATCTTCACCCCCGTGGCCGGATTGCGAACTTCGTACGTGCCGCCATCGGAAGCATCTCGCCATGCTCCGCCGATTAGCAGTTGCGTCTTGGTCATAGTTGGCGCAGTCGTCATAGTAAACGCCTTCTACTCCACGCGCTCGAATACCGTTGCGATACCCTGACCGACGCCGATACACATCGTCGCCAGGCCGAAGCGCGCCTTTCGCCGAGCCATCTCGTGCAGCAGCGTCGTCGCGATGCGCGCGCCGCTTGCTCCGAGCGGGTGTCCGAGCGCGATCGCGCCGCCGTTGACGTTCGTTTTCGCCGGGTCGAGCCTCAGTTCACCCATGCACGCGACGGCTTGCGACGCGAAGGCTTCATTAATTTCGATCAGGTCGAGTTGCTCGACGGTTAAGCCCGCGCGCGCAAGTGCCTTGCGCGTCGCCGGTATCGGTCCGAGACCCATCACATCGGGTGCAACGCCCACGCTGGCGCATGCGACGATCCGGGCTATCGGCCGCAGGTCCAAGCGGCGCGCCGTCTGCGCCTCGCAAAGCAGTAGCGCCGCCGCGCCATCGTTGATGCCCGACGAGTTGCCGGCCGTCACGGTGCCGTCGTTCTTGAAAGCCGGCCGCAGTTTCGCCAAGCGCTCCAACGTCGTCTCCGGCCGCGGGTGTTCGTCACTCGTCACTGAGGTTGCGGGTGACGGGCCCTCAATCGGCACGGCAACCAACTCGCCGGCGAATGCGTTGCGTTGGGTTGCCGCCTTGCACTTCATCTGAGACTCGAACGCAAACCGGTCTTGCTCTTCACGCGTGATGCCGTAATCTCGCGCGACGTTCTCGGCCGTCTCGCCGAGCGAAACCGTGTGCTCGGGCGGCATCTTCGGATTAACCATGCGCCAGCCGAGAACCGTATCGAAGAGCCGCTGCCCTCGGCCGAACGGCCCATCGCTCTTCGGCAAAATGTAGGGTGCGCGCGTCATGGACTCGACACCCCCGGCGATCATGACGTCACCTTCTCCAAAGGCTATCGCTTGCGCGGCCGAATTGATCGCCTGAAGACTCGAACCGCACAAGCGGTTGACGGTAACGCCGGGTACGCAAAGCGGCAGATTCGCTAAGAGCACGGCCATGCGTGCGACGTTTCGATTATCTTCGCCGCTCTGATTGGCGGCGCCGAAGTAAACGTCCTCAACGATCGAGGGCGCGATGCCGGTACGCTCGACCACCGCACGTAACACGATCGCAGCAAGGTCGTCAGGACGAACGGTCGCCAACGCGCCGCCATTGCGGCCGATCGGCGTGCGCACGGCATCGACAACCCAAACGTCGCGGCTCATTGCTGCAGACTCTCCTCGGGCGCGGGCGACTCTTCCATGTCGAGGAGCCAGATCGAACGATGTGCCGCGAAGTCATCGCCCTCGGCGTCGGCCAGCCGTTTCAAGATGCGTCGCAGGCGCGTACCGCCGATTTCGCGCCCCCACGCGATCGGACCGACGGGATAGTTGGCCCCCAGGTGCATTGCTTCGTCAATATCTTCGGGCGTGGCAACCTCCTGGGCAACCGCAATCATCGCCTCGTTGACGATCGAGCCGATGGTCCGTCCAAGAAAGAGTCCGGGAACGTCTTCAACGAGCACGGAGGCCATGCCGATAGTTGCGAAGAGCTCCTGCGCCAGCTCGAGCGCGTCGTCCGAAGCATTCTGCGAGTTGACGATTTCCACGGCATCCACATCCGACAAAGAACCGAGCACGCCGAAGCCGGCCAACCGCTCCGGATGACGCAATCGAGCCGCACACGCCGCAACGTTGGTCGCGTATGCATCGGTAAAAATAACGCATTCCGGTTCGAGCGACGCTTCGAGCCGAACGATGGCGTCGCCGCGATCGGAACTTCCGTCGCCCGCGTCGATCAGTATCGTGGCCTCGGCCAAGACCTCGTCAATGAACTCATCGTTGTCGATGCGTAGCACGTTCCGGTAACCTTGCGCGACCATGTCCGCCAGCTCGTCCGCGCGATTACCGAAGCCGACGATGGCGACGATCTCTTCGTCGTTCGGCTCCGCCGCCGGCGCGGGCACGTCAAGTTCGAACCTCTCGGCCTTGCCGTCGCGATACGAATAGAATCCGGCGCCGCTCTTTCGGCCCAGCAAACCTTCGGCGACCATGCCCCGTTGAAGTTCCGCCGGCTCGAAACGCGGAGCCTGCGTGCGTTCGTAGATTGATTCGCTCGTTGCGAGATTCACATCGAGTCCGATGAGATCCATTAACTCGAACGGCCCCATTCGAAAACCGGCTGCGCGGGCGAGCGCATCGAGCTCTTCCATGGAAGCCACGCCCCGCTCGAGTGCACGCAACGCCTGCAAATAGTACGGGCGCGCCACCCGATTCACGATGAATCCGGGCGTGTCGGCGGCCAGCACGGGGGTCTTGCCCAAACGCTCGACGATCTCGAACGCGCGCTCGAGCGTATCGTCGCCGGTCTGCGGCGCGCGTACGATTTCGACGAGCTGCATTCGGACCGGAGGATTGAAGAAGTGCAGTCCCAGGACCCGTTCCGGATGGGTGACGGCATCGGCTAGCTCGCCGACGGAGAGCGACGAAGTGTTGGTCGCGAGCAGTGCGTCCGGCGGTAGCGCCTCCGCCAAAGCCGCTAAAACGTCGCGTTTGATTTCGAAACGTTCGGAGACGGCTTCGATGGCAAGCATTGCGTCGCTGCGAGGAGGGATGGCGTTCGTGAAAGCAACGCGTCGTCCAATCGAAGGATCGCCCGACCGCTCCGACTGGCGCGCAATTTCGAGCAACGCTCGCTCGCGGACCGCCTCCTGCGGCTCGACGATCTCGACCTCGTAGCCCGCCTTAGCGGCGACGAACGCGATGCCGGCACCCATCGTTCCGCCGCCCGCAATCAGTATTCGTTCCGCCATAAAACCGACTTCGCGAAAGGATGCGCAAACGCTTCGTCGATAGTGGTGCGGTATGGAGAAGCCGCTGTGGCGCGTGCGGAGATCGAGTTACGTCGTAGATTCGCCGTACATGCGCTTGCGCGCGGACGAGTTGGAGCTTCCGGACGGGACCATCGTGCCGAACTACTACGTGCGCGAGTCGTTCGGCTTCGTCACGATTCTCGCCCTGACTCCAGACCGGCAGGTGATACTCGTCCGGCAGTATCGCTACGGAGCCGACTCAATTCATCTCGAGCTCCCGGCGGGCATGCTAGTAGATGGAGAGGCCCCGCAAGAGTGCGCGCTGCGCGAGCTGGCCGAGGAGACCGGCTACGAGGTCGCCCGTAGCGAGTCGGCTGCGGTCTACCTGCCCGAACCGGTACGTTCGACGGCGCGGGCCTACGTTTACGTCGGCTTCGACGCGCGCAAGACCCGCGAGCCGCAGCTCGACCCCACCGAACACCTTCAAGCCGAGCTTGCCCCGTTGCCGCGCTTTCGAGAGATGCTTGCCGACGGAACGATCGACGCAGGCGCCTCGATCGCTGCCGGCTACCGGGCACTCGATTATCTCAAGCTCCTATGAAGAGTGAAACCTGTGCCTCGGACGAGCGGTAGGTAATGGCGTGAATCCCACTCTCGTGCTGTTTCTGCGACTCACCGCGATCATTGCCGTCGGAATCGTCGTGCTGGTGATTGTCGCCCACCTTCTGGTGATCGCGCTCAAGGCGCTCGTCGTGGCGGCGATTATCGCGGCTCTCGTCCTCGGCGGTCTTTTCGTCTACAATCTATTTCGCCGCTCGAAGTATCCGGTTATTCGCTAAGGAAGCTTTGATTTAGTCCAGATCGCCCTTNNGACGAAGAGCTGGGCTAAATCAAAGCTTCCTTGAGCCATTGGCGTAGAGCTTGCGTGACAACCTCGGGCTCTTCCATCATTGGCAGGTGACCGCTGCGCCGGCATACGATGAGCCGCCCGCGCGCAAAGCGCCCTACGATCTCCCGCGCTTCTTCTTGCGACTGCGTCGCATCTTGCGCGCCCGCAACCATAACCATCGGCACGTCGAGATCTTCGGCGATGTCTTCCGCGGACGATCGCAGCGCCATGCCGCGTAGCGCCGCAGCCGCCCCTCCCGGAGCGTTGCCGCGGACGATCTCGTAAGCGCGCTCGATAACAATCGGGCGTTCTGCCGGCGTGCCCGGCGCAAAGAGGCGAGGCAGCATCGACTCCACGACCGGCTCGATACTCTCCTCTAGCTCGATGCGATCGGCCAGCTCCCGCCGCGCCTGCGCCTCTTTTGGCGTATCGGCCCGCAAGCGGCTGGGGACGAGGGCAAGACGGGCGACTCGCTCTGTAAACATGCGCGCAAAAGCTAACGCAACGTAGCCGCCCATCGAGTGACCGGCAATGGACGCACGCTCGATGCCGAGTGCATCGAGCAGCAGCGCGATGTCGGCGGCGAGCGTCTCCATGAGATACGGGCCTGCCGATTCGCCCGATTTTCCCGCGCCGCGAAGATCGGGACAAACGACGCATGCGTCGCGCGCAAGCGCATCCGCCTGCGCGTCCCAGATGCTCTCGGAGAATGGAAAGCCATGGATCAAGACGACGGCAT
Source organism: Candidatus Cybelea septentrionalis (assembly GCA_003158175.1). GTDB lineage: Bacteria > Vulcanimicrobiota > Vulcanimicrobiia > Vulcanimicrobiales > Vulcanimicrobiaceae > Cybelea > Cybelea septentrionalis. Next base: position 81,683 of record PMHJ01000024.1, on the reverse strand, counting down.
CGACGTGTTGTCGTTCGTTAACGCGTGCGTGGATGCGCGTGCCGTCCTCGGCGAAAACTTGCATTGAAACCCGTAATACTGTATAAGGAAGGCAATACCCCTGGTCGCTTGGTGACCAGAGAAAGGATGACTCCACAATCAATGGCAGTCAAACGTAAAAGAAAGAAGGCTGCGTCCGCAGCTTCTGCGGCGCCGAAGCGCAAGGCTCGCAAAGTCACGCGCAAGGCAGCACCGCGCAAGAAGGCAACGCGTAAAAAGGCAACACGCAAGAAGGCTACTCGCAAGAAAGCTACTCGCAAGAAAGCCACTCGCAAGAAAGCCACTCGCAAGAAAGCCACTCGCAAGAAAGCCACTCGCAAGAAAGCCACGCGTAAGAAAGCCGCTCGCAAGACCACTCGCAAAGCCGCCACACGTCGCCGCAAGGGCGCGCGTAAAGCGACCCGCAGGAAGAAGGCCGCAGCCTAGGCTCGGCCTTCTTGATTCCGCAGGTCGGAATCGACTAAGCGAGTCGCAAACGCGGCTCGCTTTTTTTTGGCTATACGGTACGGACGATTGGGGCGAAGAGCCAGATCGCAAGGAAGAGTGCGACGCAGAGGGCGCCGGCCAGCGCGAACGTTTCGCGAAGCCCGATGATCGAGCCGATTGCGCCGTCCACCAGCGATCCCAGCGGCATGACGCCGATCGCGATCATCGTGTAAATTGAAAGCGCGCGGCCGCGCAGGTCGTCGGGTGAGAGCATCTGGATCAGCGTGCTTGTCGCGCCCATCATCGCCATCGTTCCGACGCCGATCACAAAGAGCACGCAGACCGCAAGCCGCAGCGACGGAACGAAAGCTAAAGCCAGGACGCCCGCCGACATCAGCAACCCGGATTGCAGCCAAAGCCGAGAGCGGCGTTCTCGTTGAGCGAAGTATGCCGTGACGAGCGCACCGGCGAACCCGCCAATGCCGATCGCCGAGACCGCCCAGCCCAAGCCGCGCGGGCCCGCATGCAAGACGTTGACCGCAAATGCGGGGATGAGCTGCGAGTACGGTCGCGCCGAGAGCGCCGTTACGAACTGCGCCAACACGATCCAACGCAGAGCGGGGTGCCGAACGATGAATGCTACTCCCTGTTGCATGGCGTGCCACGTGGGCTCCGCGCGTTGAGCCGACGGCGGCGACGGCTTCATGAGAATCACTGCGACGACGACCGCGAGCGTCGCCGCCGCGTTGAAGTAGAAGGCGCCCGCAACGCCGATCCAGACGATGAGCAAGCCTGCAAAAGCCGGCCCGACGACCGCAGGCGCGTTAAACGCTATCGAGTTGAGTCCGACGGCGTTTCCGATGTGCCGCCGATCCACGAGGAAAGGCACCCAGCTTTGACGGGTCGGCGCGTCGAAGCCATTCGCGCCCGAATTTAGCACCGAGATCAGCACCAAGCCGACCAGGTTCAGCGAGTGCGCCGTTGCGAGCAGCGCGAGAATGAGAGCAGCGAGCGCCATCGTCGTATTCGTCACCAACAAGACGCGGCGACGCGGGAGCCGATCCGCGATCACTCCCGCCAGCGGAGATAACAACAGCACCGGAATGGCCCGTGCCCCTCCCAAGATGCCGAGATCGAGCGCCGCCTGATGCGCAGAACCGGCCATTCGCGCGACGAAGAATCCCATCGCCGTGAACTGCATCCAGGTTCCGAGATTTGAAACGAGCAGTCCGAGCCACAGGAGTCGAAAGTCGCGATAGCGCAGCGCGACAAAAATATTCACGCGCGAGCTTGAACCGCGGCGACGATCGATGCCGCGCTTTGCGCCGCGCTGAGCCGAGACGTGTCGATGCAGAGGTCGTAGTTTTGCGGGTCTCCGAACGCCAGGCCGTACCATTGGCGGATGTGGGCGATGCGAGCGCGATCCACCCGCTCGATCTCCGCCTCCGCGACCTCTCGCCGGACGTGCGTGGTTTGCACCACGTGTGCGACCCGCCACTCGCGCGGTGCGCGCATGAAGACGCGTAGGACCTCCGGACGAGCGCCCAAGATCGCGAACGCACCGCGGCCGACGATGATGCAGTCGCCTTTCGCTGCGTACTCGCGGACCGCGGCCGCAACGGCCGCGACAAGCTCTTCGTCCAACGGCTCCGCGGCCGCCGCCTGCGCTAACTCGGGCGTCGCCCGCTCGAGACCGTCCAAGAGAAGCTCGCCTAGCGTTCGTTGCGAGTCTTCGCTGGCTTCCACGGCCTCAGGCGTGATGTGCAGCCGTTTGGCAACCACGACCGGAAGTTGCCGGTCGACGTAATCATAGCCCAACGCGCGGGCGGCCCGCTCCGCGACGGCGAGCGCGCCGGATCCGTACTCGTTCGAGATCGTCACGATCACCGGGGAAGGAATACGTAACGACGAATCGCGGTGTCCTGCCAATCGTTGAAGCGCGCGACCTCCGTAAGGTCTTTCGCACCGTAAAGCGCACGCCGGGAGCCCTCGGCGCGTTGCGCTCCCTCTTTTCGCCCGAATACGAGGAGCGCGTCGCCGTCGGCGACGTCACCTTTGCGTTGGAGCCGGGCGAGCTCGTCGGCTACATCGGCCCCAACGGCGCGGGCAAGTCCACGACCATCAAGATGCTCACCGGGATTCTCGTTCCCACGTCGGGCCAGGTGCGCGTCGCAGGATTGGTTCCGTGGAAAAGCCGCAAGGAGAACGCTCGCAACATCGGCGTGGTCTTCGGCCAGCGAAGTCAGCTCTATTGGGATCTGCCGCTGATCGACTCGTTCGAGCTCCTTCGGGCGATCTACGGCATTCAGCCAGACCGCTACCGGCGAAACCTCGACGAGTTCGTCGACATTCTCGAAATGAGCGATTTCCTGAACACGCCGGTACGTCAGCTCTCCCTGGGCCAACGGATGCGCGGCGATTTCGCTGCCGCCCTCCTGCACGGTCCCAAGGTGGTCTATCTTGACGAACCGACGATCGGACTCGACGTGGTTGCAAAGGAGGCAATCCGAGAGTTCATCGCCAGAATCAACGCCGAGCGCGGAGCGACGATCGTCTTGACCACACACGACCTCGCCGACGTCGAGCGTCTCTGCCGGCGGATCGTCCTCATCGATCGAGGGACGCTCATTTACGACGGCGACATCGATCGAATCAAGAGCGAGTACGGACGGTTCCGTACGCTCGTCGTGCGCTTTAGCGAACCGGTAGCGCAACCCGAGCTCGAGGGGGCGCAGCTGAGCGGACTCGAGGGCTCGAGCGCGCGCTTTCGATTCGATCGCAACCTGGTGCGAGCGGATCGCCTCGTGCGGCAAGCGAGTGAGCGCTATAGCGTCGAAGACGTGAGCTTGGAGGAACCCGACTTGGAATCGATCATTCGACGCATCTACATCGAGGGATACGAACGGCGGCCGGAGGAGGGCGCGTCATGATTCTGTCCAGCGGAACGAAAAAGCCAAAGGTTCATTCGAGCGCGTACGTCGCTCCCACGGCGACGATTGCCGGAGAGGTGACGATCGGCGCCGGCTGCGCGGTGCTGCACGGGGCCGTCATCGTTGCGGAGGGCGCGGCGGTGACGATCGGAGCCGATACGGTCGTGATGGAAAACGCCGTTCTGAAAGCCAGCGGCGGAAGCGTCTTGCAGTTTCCGCTGCAAATCGGCAGCCACTGCATCGTGGGTCCGCAGGCCTACGTCGTCGGAGCGACGATCGGTGACGGCTGTTTCGTGGCAAGCGGCACGAAGATTTTCAACGGAGCGAAACTCGAGGATGGAAGCGCGGTTGCGCTGGGCGGGATCGTGCACGTGAATACCCGTCTGCGCAAAGGCGAGAGCGTACCGATGCAGCACATCGCCTTCGGCGACCCGGCCACGATCTATCCGCCGGAGAAGGCTCCCGAAGTTCACTCGAAGATGCAGTTCTTCGCCGACGTCTTCAACGTCGAGGGGACGCAGGACGCGCGGGCCCGGGCCGCCGCGACCTATTCCAAGTTTCTGCGGAAAGCCCACGCCCAAGACGTCGTTCTCGACGAACATCGGAGCGTCAAACCGCCGGCGCGGCGATCGGGCGAAGAGCCGCCGCCGACGCAGGTCGCGGAAGTCGACAAGGTCGTCGACGTTATGATGCTCGAGCTGGAAGAGATGGAGCACCGCCGCCAAGCCGCGATCAAACGGCAAAAGGGCCACTAGCTCTGGAAGCCGCGCTCGCCCCGTACGTCGCGTTTGCGAAGAAGGCGTTCGCACGAGAGGCCACCTATCGAATCGAGGTTCTCACCGAGATCGGCTCGCTGGTCTTGCGAGTCTATATCCTGCGCTCGCTCTGGACCGCGCTCTACGCGCAGAACGTTGCGCCGGTCGGTCTTCCCCTGCACAGCATGATCACGTATGCAACGGTGGCCATGCTGATGTCGCTGATCCTCGAAGTGGATGCAACACGCCTCATTCGCGAAAAACTCCGTGAGGGGACGATCGCCACCGACTTAATGAAGCCGATTAGCGTGCCGTTCTACTTTTTTAGCGACGGACTCGGGCAAACGGCGCTCCACGCGCTGCTCGTCGTTCCGTCGCTGCTCTGCGCGCTGCTGCTCGTGCGCATCGACGTGCCATCGCCCGCAACGTTCGCGGTATTTCTTCTGGCCTTTCTGATCGGTTACGGAGTCAACTTCTTTCTCAATTTTCTGATGAACTGCATCGCATTCTGGACGCTCGAGACCTTCGCCGCGCAGTTAATCGTGCGCTGGGCCTCCGACCTGCTCTCGGGCCAGATCATCCCGTTGTTGTTTTTTCCGGGGATCTTTGGCCGCCTCGTCTTTGCGCTGCCGTTCGCCGCGATTTATTCCACACCGCTGCTGATCTACGTCGGCGTCATTCCGCCCGCTCGATGGGCGATCAGCATCGCGGTGCAGATGCTATGGCTCGTGCTGTTCGCGGCGCTGGCCTCGGTGGTTTGGCGCGCCGCTTCAAACCGCGTAGTGATTCAAGGTGGATAACACGTCGACAGGAGATATCCAATGCAGACCAATCGTTTTATTGCCCTCAACCTCGCTGCCGGCGCGGCAATGCTTTGTCTCGCCGTGCCTTCCACTGCCCGGGCGCAGACCAGGACGATCTCCGTCGAAGCGGGGCCTATCTGGAACCAGGCGGATGCGCAGCGGAAATGCTCTGAAGTCGCCAAGGCGAACGGCGGCACTTGGAATGGCCAGTGGCGGACCACGGTACCCGGCAGGATGTCCGTTTGCGAGCTGGGCCTGCCGCCTTCGAGGGACAGATATGTCGTCGAAGTGATCGAAGCGGGGCCTATCTGGAACCAGTCGGATGCGCAGAAGAAATGCCCAGAGGTCGCCAAGGCGAACGCCGGCACCTGGAACGGCCAGTGGCGAACCACGGTGCCCGGAAAGATGTCAGTGTGTGAGCTTCGCCTATTGCGCTAGGATCTCGTCAACGTAGCACCACCGCCAATGTTCGCCGGGCTGAAACGATTGGATAACGGGATGGCTCGTGGCGTGAAAATGTTTGGTGGCGTGCGTGTTGGGCGACGAATCGCAGCAGCCGACCTGACCGCAGGTTAAGCAGAGCCGCAAGTGCACCCACGTAGCACCGATCTTTAGGCACTCTTCGCAGCCTTGCGGCGTTCGCGGTGCCGGATGGCCCGCTTCTCCGATATGGTCGCAGAGCTCGGCGTTCATGGCGTCAGCCCCGGTAAATCCCACATCACGAGCTCGGCGTTACCGCTGACGCGTAACGTGCGAACGTCGTAGAAGCGCACGGCGTCCCCGCCATTCAGGCGTTCGCCGTTCGCTTCGGCGCTGCCATCGGCGACGAAAAGGAACCCATATCGGTCCGGTGCGAACTGCGTCTCGATCGTCGTATCCTCGAGGCGCGCGACGCGAAACGTGGCATTCTGCGTGATGCGAATCGGCGCGTTGACGGCGGGGTCTCCGCTGACGATGTCGAGCCATCGGTTAAGCCGGTCGGCCTTCTCGAACGCCATCTCTCCGTAAGACGGCGGCATTCCCAAGCGGCCGGGCAGTACCCACATCTGCACGAGATGCAGCGGCTCGTCGGCCTTATTGTTGTACTCGCTGTGGGTGACGCCCGTGCCGGCGCTCATGAATTGCACGCCGCCGGGCCCGACGACGCCGTGATTGCCCATGCTGTCGCGATGCGCCAGCTCGCCGGAGAGCACGTAGGTCACGATCTCCATGTCGCGATGCGGATGCGGCGGGAAGCCGGTGCCGCCCGCCACCGTGTCGTCGTTGAAGACGCGTAAGGCGCCCCAGTTCTCGTTTGCCGGATCGTAATAATCGGCAAAGCTAAACGAGTAATAGGTATCGAGCCAGCCGTGATCTGCGTGCGCGCGCCCGGTGGCGGGCACGACGGCAGAAACGGGCGAGCGTGAGGTCGCGGTAGTCATAGCGTCATCTCTGACCGGGGCGGGGCAACGGAGGGTTGCACCGAAGCGCCCAGCCATGCTCGGCGCCTACGCGCAATACTGGCGGATCAACCTCCTCACGATGCTCGAATACCGCGCGAACTTCATCATGTGGTTCGTCTTTACGATCGTCTATCACGGGGTTGCGCTCGGAGCGCTCTTCGTAACGATGGAACGCTTTCCATCGATGAACGGCTGGAACTTCCGGGATGTCTTCTTCTTGTACGCGCTCTGGATGTGCGGCCACGAACTGCACAACACGCTGTTTTTCACGGTCGTGAGCGTTCCCGAATACGTTCGCGAGGGGCGTTTCGACCGCTTCTTGGTGCGACCGCTCGACACGCTCTTTCAGGTGCTAACCGTCCCCCAGCAGATCGTTCCCGACGGATTGATTCTCGGAATCGCCACGCTCGCGGTCGCCACGCATGTCGCGGGCGTGCGCCCGGACTGGGTCTTCGCGCTCTTCGTGCCGGCGATCGTCTTCGGCGGAGCGCTCATCGATTTGGGCATCTCATTGGCGATTGCGACCTGCTCGTTTTGGTTCGTTCGCGTGGATACGCTGCGCTGGGTCGTGATGTCGCTCGAACAAGACTTCACGAGATATCCGATCAGCATCTACGGGCGCGGCGTGCAGATCGTCCTCGCCTTCGTGCTGCCATTTGCGTTCATGAACTACTTTCCGGCGACGTACTTCCTGCAAAAGGCCGAAACGGGTCTGCACCTCAATCCGGCCGTCGGTTTGCTCACCCCGGCGATCGGGCTCGCATGGCTGGGCGCCGCGTACGCGTTTTGGATCTTCGGCTTGCGCCACTATCAGGGAACCGGCTCCTGAAGCGGGCTGCATTCCTGAGCTGCGCCGGCGCCGCGCTGGTCGGCGTGCCGGCCGTTGCGGCATCGTTGAGCGGACGTATCAGCTCGGTCGCGCGAGCGCTGCCGGGCGTGCTCGGCGTCTACGCCCGCACGTTGGGTGAGGGGCCGCCGCTGGCCGCCTACAACGCTTCCGAGCGATTCCCTACGGCATCGATCATCAAGGTACTGATCATGACGACAGCCTATGCACTCGACGAAACCCGGCCCGGAGTCCTCAACGAGAAGATCGTCTTCGACAGCGACGACCTCATCGGCGGTTCGGATTTCATGGCGAACGCGCGAAACGGCCAGCGCTTCACGGTGCGCGAGCTGATCGTTCCGATGATTACGGTGAGCGATAACACCGCGGCCAATCTCTTAATCGGACATTTCGGCGTCGCTAGGATCAACGAAGTCGGCGCCCGCGCGGGCATGAGGCGGACGCACCTCGCGCGCCGCTTTCTCGACTACACTGCGATCGCGCATCACAACGACAATCTCTCGACGCCCGCCGACATGGGCCGGCTCCTCTATCTGATCGAGCACGGTGCGCGCGAAGGAGTTGCCACCATCGTTTCGTCCCGACACTGCGTAGCGATGCTCGACATCATGCTACGTCAGACGGACCGCGACGCCATCCCGGCGGCGCTGCCGCCGCACGTCCCGGTTGCAAACAAGACCGGCGAGATCGAGGGAACGCGCAACGACATCGCGGTCGTGGCCCCGTTCGGCGACTCACCGTTCATCCTCGCGGTAATGACGAAGGACGCGTACGACTACGCCGCTTCCTACGCCGCGATCCACGCGGTGACGCGTGCCGTCTATGCCTCCGTCTCACGATTGGCTTGAAGTCTGACGATGAACGACGCAGCCATAGACGAGGCCGCTGCGCAGCGCAGCCAGCTTCGCCGCGCGTCGCAAGCGCTTGAAGCGCGCCTCGTGCGATTTCGCAAGCGCGAACGTTGGGGGATGCCACCATCCGACAAGCGCGACCGGCAGACGTCCGCGAGTGTATTTCGCGGCCGTACCGCGGTGGTGCGAGCCGAGACGGCGCCCAAGGTCGACCGTCGCTCCGGTATAGAGCGACCCATCGCTGCAGGCCAGGACGTAGACGGCCGGAAGGTTGCGCGATGAGTCCGTCACACATAGGTAATTTCCGCCGGCGAGCCTCGATCCTTGGCGCGCTGCTTCTTCTCGCAGCGGCAGGTAGCGAACCGATGCCGCAGCCGCCGGTCTACGGACCGATCGCCACGATGGTCGGCGCGGTACGAGTGGATCGATTGAAGAGTACGGTCGAACGTCTCGTCGCGTTCAAAACGCGCAACGATTTCTCCGAAACAGCCTCGACCCCAGAGCGCGGCGTCTTCGGCGCGCGGGATTGGATCGCCGCCCGGTTCGCCGCCATCGCCGCGACGGCGCCGGGGCGCATGAGCGTCGAGCTCGACACGTTCCTCCAACCAAAAACGCCGAGAACCCCACGCGCCGTTACCGAATCGAGCGTGATCGCAACGCTGCGGGGCACGACCCCGGGACGCATCTACATCATGTCCAGCCACTACGACGACTGCGACGGGCATTGCACGGACGGCATAGGCATCGCGCCGGGCGCCGACGACAACGGCTCGAGCGTCGCCGCGGTCTTGGAAGCGGCACGTGTGATGGCCGGTACGCACTTTCGCGGCACGATCGTCTTTGCGTGTTTTGACGGGGAAGAGCTGGGCCTCTGGGGCAGCAACCATTACGCGCACGAGCTGGCGGCTGCGCACGCGCCGGTGCTGGCGGTGCTCAATAACGACATCATCGCAAACTCCGTCGGCGGTGACGGGAGCTCCGAGCCCGGCGTGATTCGCGTCTTCAGCGAAGCGCTGCCGGCCGGAACCGAGATAGAGCGAGTCAACCTCGTGGGCAGCGAGAACGACTCGCCGTCGCGCGAACTCTCCCGCTTCATCGCCGAGATCGTCCCGGTCTACGTTCCAAACTTTACGGTGCGCCAAATCTTTCGCTCCGACCGCTTCCTGCGCGGTGGCGATCAGCAGTCGTTCCAATCCGTGGGGTACTCCGCCGCCGTGCGTTTTGTCGAACCGCATGAGAACTTCACCCACCAGCATCAAGACGTCCGAATGCAAGACGGAGTGCAGTACGGCGACCTGCCGCAATACATCGATCCGGAATACTTGAAACGCGCGACACAAGCGAACATTTCCGCGCTGGCCACGCTGGCAATGGGGCCCGCAGCGCCGCGCGACGTCCGCCTAGTGACCGCGCGGCTCGGATACGAGTCGACGCTGCGTTGGAAGCCCGCAGCCGACGCGGTGTCCTACGAGATCGTCTGGCGATCCACCGATGCGCCGCAATGGCAAGGGGCTCACAACGCCGGCGACGTCGTCGAAGCAACGGTCCCCATATCCAAAGACGATTATATTCTAGGAGTGCGCAGCGTCGATGCTAACGGGCTGCGCAGCCCCGCCGTCTATCCGGTTCCGGTTCGAGAGTAGGCCAAATCGCGCGCAGTATCGCTTTGAATCGCGAGCGCTGCGCGATCGGCTCAAACCAAGGCATGCTGCGCAGCATCAGGAGCGCCGGCTCGCGCACCTTCAGAGCGCGCTCGAGATGCTCCAACGCTTCTTCGAGTTTTCCAAGCCCGACGGCGACCGTCGCGAGATTGAAACCCACGACAAACTCGGTACGCGCCATCTCCTGCAGCGTCTGGTAGATGCTTTCGGCGCGCTCGGTGTCGCCGCACTCGGCGTACGCGCGTCCGAGCAGCGGCAGGCGCAGCGCGACGTCTTCGGCACGATCGTGCGGCAAGAGGGCCAAATCCGCGATCGCTTCGGCCGGCTGCCCGTTGAGGATGAAGGCTTGAGCCCGGTGACGGCGCGCGATCGCGAAATCCGTTCCGCTTTCGAGCAAGTTGGAGAACGCGCCGATTGCGCGCCGGTACTGACCGGTGTGAAGGAATATTCTGGCGAGAAAAAGCTGCAGGGCGGGCGACGACGGCTCGACGAGCAGGGCGCGCTGCATCTCGCGCACGGGTTTGTCGCCGGAACCCTTGCACATGTTAAACCATGCGGCGTTCATGTAGACCAACGTGGACGTCGGGTTCAGACGAACGGCCGTATCGATTTCGCGTTCGGCCTCGATCCAGTTCCAATCGCAAAAAAGCAGGATTAGCGCGAGCGTGGCCCGGGCTTCCGCGGAGGACGGATCGAGCTCGAGCGCTCGAACGATCGCGGCTTTGGCTTTCGGAAACGTATACGAGCCGCTAGCGTACCAATATTGGGCCATGAGCGCGTGCGCACGAGAAAGCCCAATGAGCGCCGGCACGTGATCTCGGTGGACGCGCAGGACCGCTTCGAACTGCTCGGCCGCTGCCGTCAGCGCGCTCGCCGTCCGCTTTTCCAGGAGATACGAGCCGCGGCAGTAGTGATGGAACGCTTCGGGAGCGCCGTTGAAGAGGCGATCTGCGGAATCCTCGGCTGCATGCAGCGCCGTCTCGGCGAGTATCGGTGCCACGATACTAACAGGTGCGACGAAGCGATACCCTTTCCCGCGCACGGTCATGAGGTAGGAGCGGTCGGTCGCGCGTTCGTCGAGCAGCTGCCGCAGCATGTACATATGTTGCGAGAGATTTCCATCGCTAACGACGGTATCCGGCCAAATTTGCGTCGCAATCGTCTCCTTGTCGATGACGTCGCCGTTAGCGTGAATGAGCAGAACTAGCAACTGCGCCAGGCGGTCCGGTAACGGGGTCACGGCGGCGCCGTGTGTGAGCAGCCCCCGTGTCGGATCGAAGCGGAAGGAGCCGAATGTGTAGACCGGCGAGATCTTCGACCCTGCCTGAGCGTTGATCATCAAACTTCAAATGATCGATGGCGGCCGATTGTGACTTAGGTACCGTAATTGAGATCGTTCGCGGGGCCGCCGGTCGGAGCTTCGACGCGCAATCCGCCAGCGTTATTCGCAGACCGTCGAAGGCTGCGTCCCAGGAGACTCCGGTCAACGCCATCAGCGCCAGAGCGAGCATCTCGGCGATGCGTTCCGCGTTTTTCTCGGCGTAATGCGCGAAGGCCGAATCGCTTTGCGCAACCGGCGCAATCGCGCTCGGCAAGACCCGCGCATCAAAAAGCGCGGCGACCAAGGCGGTGACGGCGGCGCGCTGCCGTTCGCCATCGCCGAGCATTTGCGGCACGATCAGGCACAGTCGCTCGTAGAGCACGTCGCCCAGCGCGCGGTCCATGCAGCGTCGCTCGTCGTACGCCGAGTAAAGAAAGAGGCCGACGGCCAAAAGGCGATCTTGGGTCGGGAGAAGACGCTCGATCGCCCGCGCCCGCCAAGATCGCGCTTCCGCGAACCCGCCGCGAGCCAACGCCGTCGCAGAGAGGACGGCGGCCGCGCGTGCAGCCAAGCCTTGGAAACCGCGCAGCTCGGAACGTTTCCAGGCCGACGACGCCAACGTTTCGGCCTGCGCCATCCCATCTCGGAGCACGAGTTGACGCGCACGCTCGACTTCTTTTGCGATCCCGACCCAGGAACGAGATGAAAGCGTTTGCGGCAACGGGCTCTCGTGAGGCTCGAATCCCGCTTCCGTTATGCCGAGGCGCAGATTCGCGTCGCGCAGGAACGACCTGGCGAGTGTTGTGGCCTCGGCATCCTCCGCCAAACGGACGAGATTATTAGAAACGCAGCGCATCTCGAGGGCGTTGCCGCGGTCGCGAGCGTCGAGAAATGCGGCAACCTCTCGTCGGAAACGCCACGAACGATCGTTGCGCGACGAGCGGCTCTCGCGGCACGATTTCAGCAGTCCACCTGCGTACTGAGCGATAGAAGCAACGGCCTCGGCCCGCCGGCGCTGAAAATGACGCCGAGAGACGCCGCTGAGTCGCGCCAGCTCCGCGTTGCTCGTGGCCCGCCTAAAATCCGCGTCGAAGATCGCGCTGCGTAGCTTCTCCGTCCGTTCGTCGTCCCCGGCGAGCGCGGCTTTGACGATTCGCTCGAGCGCACCGACCGGATTCGCCATTCCGGTTTGCAGGCAGACCGAAGCCATCAACGGCGTAGCCGCCAGCGCGTCGGGTTTCCTGACGCGGTGTAACAGCCGCAGTACTTGTCGCTCCATCGGCGATACCGCCATGGTTAACAGAATACGCAGCTTTTATCTCGCCGTCTTCAGGAAACTCCAAAACGCGAAAAGCGTGCGACGGCTTTTTAATTTGAGATTACTTGAGCTTATTGAAGATCGTTGATGCGAAAGTATCGTGGCGCTTGCATTCGTCAACGATCATCAAAAGGTCGCATTCCCGGTATTTCGTAAGGCCGATATAGCGCACCGAACACAGGTGTGCAATTTCGAAGCTACTACAAGAGGGAAGAACGCAAAAAATGAAACAGCAACGAACGCTCCGTTTTACGAGCGTCGCCGTTGCGCTTCTGGTCGCCTTCCTGTTCCAGGAAACATGGGCACTGGCAGGAGTCACCGGAAACGTGAACGGCACCGTCCGCGATAACACGGGAGCGCCCCTAGCGGGAGTAAGCGTGAAAGCCGAATCGCCGTCGCAGAGCGCGACGGCAACGACCGATTCCGGCGGCCATTTCACCCTGCTCTCGCTCGCACCGGACACCTATACGCTTAGCCTAAGCAAATTCGGTTACCAGAGCGTATCCATTGGCGGAACGGTCGTTTTTGCCGATCAAACTCAACAAGTCAGCTTCACGCTGAGCAAGTCGCTCAAAACGATCGCGTCGGTGACGTCGCAAGCCGGCTCGTCGCTGGTAAAATCCGGCGTCGGAGGCGATCTCTACAGCGTCAACTCAGCGCAAGCCGCGGCTGCGGCGGCGCTTGGCGGCGGCGGAAACCTCAACAGCGCCTACTCGGCAATGGCGTCGGTCCCGGGCATCCAAACGTCGCAGGGAGGGATGGGCTGGGATTTCAACGCGGCCTACATTCGCGGCCAAAACTCGTACTACACGGGCTTCGAGTATGACGGGATCCCCATCAACCGTTCCTTCGACAACTACAACTCCGGAACCGAATCGAGCCTCGGTCTTTCCGAGTTGCAGGTCTACACCGGCGGCGGTCCCTCCTCGGTTGCCTCGGCCGGCACCGCCGGTTTTATCAACCAGGTGATCAAGACCGGTACCTTCCCGGGCTTCGCGACGGCCAACCTGGGGATCGCGACGCCGCAGTTCTACCATCAGGCGAGCGTCGAGATCGGCGGCTCGACCCCCGATCGTAACTTCAGCTACTACGTCGGCCTTTTAGGCTACAATCAAGAATCGCGTTTCTTCGACAGCACCAACGGCGCGGGATACATGACCCCGGGCGGCTTCTTCTCGGGCGATGTCGACGGTACGTTGCTCGGCTACGGCCTCCTGAGCGCTCAAGTGTACGATACGTCACCGACCGCGGTTTTTGGCACCGCTCAAGGCGTGAAGCCCATCTGTCAATTGTACGGACCGAAGTTCAGCTTCCCAGACCAAGGATGCTGGCAGTACTACAGCGGCGTTGCCGGCGACCCATCGGTAGTCACGGATCGCGAGAGCGTGATCAACCTGCACATGGGCATCCCCAAAGCCAACGGATTGCGCGACGACGTCCAGGTCCTATGGAGCGGATCAGCGCTCAACAACTACGGTTATAACAGCCCAGATGACGAAGGACCGGGCAACAACCAGTTCATCTGGGGGGCATACGGAACGCGGGCTGCGGCTCCGACTTGCGGTCCGGAGACGGTCGGCCCCGGCCTCACCGTCAACGGATGCTCGGGAGTTGGTCAGATCGTTTCTTTTCTGCAGCCGAACCAGTTCTATCTGCAGCGTCTTGGCTTGCCGCCCGGTCCATATACGTGTCCCTCGACCACTCTTGGGACGCTCGCCTGCGGACCGACCTATCTGGGATATGCCGACGGTGTTGCCTACAACGTTCCATTCGGCGCTCCGATTAGCGCGTACAACTATAAGACCGGCACGGGGACCGTCCGGTCGCCGGGCGTCTATATGGTTCCCGACACGCCGGCCCACGCGTTTAACGGCCCGATTCCGCTCAACGACAACTCGGAAGGGAGCATTCGGAACGACGCCGGCATCAGCAAGCTGCAGTACACCTACGCACTAAGCCAATCGGCCTATCTGCGAGCCTACGGCTACACCTTCTACTCGGATTGGCTGGAGAATAACCCGATCGCGGGCGCAACGGGAGACGGCGTCCCGTCACTACCTGCAAACGCACAATACCAGCTCGTCACGCACACCTCCGGCGGCGCGCTGGACTTCCAAGACCAGCTCAACGACCAGAATCTCCTGACGGCTGACGGCAACTACACGACCGCCGGCGTCATCCGCTGGAACAACGGCTCGGCGGCCGACAACGATTCCCCAATCGGCTACATGGCTCGGTCGGCAGGTGGATTCACCTGTTACGATCCCACGACTGGCGCCAAGCAGATCTGCCTGGACGCGCCCACCTACTACGATACGAGCCTCACAGGGGGCACCGGATCCTCGTATTTTAACTGTGCAAAAAAGGCGGCTCCGCAATGCAACGTCGTGCCGACCTGGACCGGCGTAGCTTCCGGCGGCCCAGCGGGGTACGGCGCCCCGGGCTCACCGGCCGCCAAGGCTGGTGCGCAGTGGGATAGTCTCTGGAATGGCAATGCGAGCGGCTCGTACAACTCGGTTAAACCGGAGTTCGTGAACGCTTCGCTTGCCGATCAGTTCCGCCCCAACGATAAAATCCTGATCAATGCGGCGATTCGCTACGACAACTTCACGTATAAGCTGCCCGACTCGGCGACTGCGGCCGACGAGTTCTACGCGAACATGACCGCCAACTACACTTGCGTCTACGCACCGACGAACCAAGTGCTCACGCAACTGCTGCCGCCAGGGCAACCGCCGCCGGCAAATGCCCAGTACGTTAACGGAAGCTGCGACACCGCAGCCGCGGTCCTTCACCCGGCGGGTCCCCACACCGGCTGGGTCCATCCCAACGGCACGACGCAAAACGGCGTCGCGGCGCCGAACTTCACGGCGTCCTCGCCCAACTCGTACACGCTCAACTACTGGGAGCCGCGTTTCTCGGCGACCTATTCGCAATCGCCCGACGTCGTCTGGCGCGTCTCGGCCGGGCGCTACACGCAGCCGCCGATCTCCGCGTCGGTACAGTACCTCAGTTCATCCGGCGACGAACGCTCGGTTTGGAACAACACGATGAACCTCGGATTCTACTCGCCGTTCCATCCGATTCCGGGTGTCTCGTCGGGGCAGTACGATCTCTCCTACGAGCAGCACTTTCGCGGAACGGACATGAGTTTTAAGCTCACGCCGTTCTACACCTGGGTCTCGAACTGGCAGCAACAAACGTTTATCGGCTCCAACTTCGCCACGCAGATTCCCGTCGGCGTCAATCGCAACCAAGGTGTGGAGTTTGAGTTCACCAAGGGCGATTTCACCCGCAACGGGCTCTCCGGACAGTTGGCCTTCACGTATACCAACTCGAAGGTCATGTTCCAGAACGTGCCGCTCTCGACCGGCGGCATCATCCCCAATCCGCTCACCGTCCTCAACGGGGTCATCTCGCAGTACAACTTGCTGACCAAAGCGGGCGGCGGACATCCCTGCTACCAAGACGGAATCGGCGTTCCGTGCAACACTCGCAACGGCAAGATCTTGAAAGGTTACGATACGATCCTCAACCCGTACTACAACCTTCCATCACAGGGACTCTTGAATCTCGGTGGCTGGTACAATCCCTACTCAACTGCGATCGCGCCGAGTCTCAACGGTTCGTTCGTCAGCTACATCTCGCCGTACGTCTCGTCGTTGATCCTCAACTGGCGACACGATAAGCTGGCGATCACGCCAAGCTTCTCCTTCCAGAGCGGCGGTTTCTACGGCACTCCGCTGGACAACAACGGCTACGATCCGCGCTCCTGCATTCTGAACTCGGCGACGACCGGAATCACGAAGCTCTCGCCGAAGGCCAACCCGCAACAGTGCAACTACCTCTACGCGGGCTCCCCCGGTTTGGGTACGTACGGCTACTTGTACACGCCGAACTTCCAGACCGGCTCGTTCGCGTTCGATAACATCGAGCAGCCCAACTCAGTCGTCGGAAACCTTCAGATCGCCTACGACGTGACCCCTCGGATTCGCCTAACGCTGCTCGGCGCGGGCCTGTTCCACGTCTGCTTCGGTGGAACGCAAGAGCCGTGGACGCTGGCAAATCCGCCGAGTAATGTGGCCTGCGCCTACGCGCCGGACGGCGGCGTGCTCAACAGCACCCTCTATCCCGGCAACTTCTACAACGGCACCGGCATCGGCGACCGGGCGGCCAACAAGGCGAGCACGCCGTGGACGCAGAGCTACCTCCCGTCGGGCGGCGCAAACAACGGATCGATCGGAGCGATAGCGCCACCGATCAACCTCTACTTCAACGCACAGGTAAAAATCTAGCGCAACGATCTCTTGGAAAGGGCGCAACGGCCTCCGGTGAAACGGAGGCCGTTGCGAATTTATTGCGCGCGAAGATCGTTCCGCGTCGCCGCCGCGCCTAGGGCAAACTCCGCCGCCGCGAGCGTTTCGTCCACGTCTTGCGCGGTGTGAGCGGTAGAGAGGAACATCACCTCATTCTGCGACGGCGCAAGCAGTACGCCCCGTTCGAGCATCGCCTTACAATAGCGCGCGAATGCCGTGCGATCGGCGCTGCAAGCGTCGTCATAGTTTTGCGCAGGCGTGCCGGCACGAAACTTGAAATCGACGACCGACTCCTGCTGCACGACCGTATAGGGCAGTCCGCGCCGCGTAAAGATCTCTCGAAAGCCGGCAGCCAGTCGCCGCGCGAGTCCATCCATGTAAGCATAGTATTCCGGATGCGCTTCGAGCACGTCGAGAACTCGATGCGCCATTCCGACACAGAACGGATTGCCTCCGTGGGTCCCGCCGGTGAAGGTTTCGCCCTCCGGTGCCAGTACCGCCATCGCGTCGCGCCGTCCGCCGAAAGCGGCAATCGGCAGGCCACCGCCCATGATCTTCCCCAGCGCCGTCAAATCCGGAACGACCGGCGTGCGGTCTTGCGCACCGCGCAGCCCGAAACGAAGCCACGTGATGACTTCATCGAAGATCAGGAGGGCGCCGGCGCGCCGAGCGCGTTGCAGTAAACCTTCCAAGAATCCATCGGCCGGCTGCACTAGACCCATGTTGGCCCCGATCGGTTCGACCATTATCGCGGCGAGGCCGGTTTCGTCTCCTTCGAGCAACTCGTCAACGGAGGCGAGATCGTTGTATCGCGCGACAAGCACGTCGGCTCGCACGCTTTGCGGAATTCCGCCGCCCCCCGCGCCGGCCGAGGCGCCCGCATCGATGAGCGCGGGATCGAAATGGCCGTGATAGTTGCCCGCAAACTTGAGAATGCGCGAGCGTCCGGTAAAAGCGCGTGCCACGCGGACCGCGCTCATCATCGCTTCGGTTCCGGTCGTGACGAAGCGCAGGCGCTGCATTGACGGCAGATACGCTCGAATGCGTTCGGCGAGGCGAATCTCTTCGCCATGAGTCGTACCCCAGACGAGACCATGCTCGGCCAGCGAGTCGAGACCGGTGACCAGTTCGGGATGCGTGTGCCCGAAGAGCAGCGGCCCATAAGCCATCACGTAGTCGATGTAGCGCCGGCCCGATTCGTCGTACGCGTAGGCGCCGGCGGCCGAAGCTTGCACGAACATCGGCAAGCCGGCGCTCCAACCCGAGCGTACCGGCGAATCGCATCCGCCGGCGAGCACCTCGAGCGCACGCTCGATCGACCGTTGCATACTCTGGCGCGGTTCGAAGGTTCAACGAGGAAGCCATGCCCGAAATCGTGATCGCCCCACAAACCAATATAAAGGAGCTCGTCGCCCAGCTGCCGATTGCCGCTGAGGTTTTGACGGCATTTGGGCTGGGCTGCAGCGGGTGCGGCGTGAGCAAGTACGAGAATGTCGAACAGGGCGCGCGGGCGCACGGCCTGCGCGTCGAACCGATCGTCGACGCACTGAAAGAGGCTCGACGGTCGGGAAACGTACCGAAGATTGCCGAGGAATCGCGCCGGCCCGCCGCGCGAGCACCGGGCGCCTTTAGCGGGCGTACCAAGTTCGCGCATACGATTCCGATCATGTCGGGAAAGGGCGGCGTCGGCAAATCGCTGGTTACCGCACTGCTCGCCGTTGGGCTGCGCCGCAAGAACTACCGCGTCGGCATCATCGACGCCGATATCACCGGGCCCTCGATCCCGAAGCTTTTCGGTCTGCGCCGGCCGATGCAGATCGACGCCGACCCGGTCAAAACGACGCCCCAAGGACAACCGCAGCCGCTGATGCATCCGGCCGTCACGCGAAGCGCGATCGAAGTCGTCAGCTCCAACCTGTTTATCGAACAGGAAGACAAAGCGATGATCTGGCGCGGGCCGATCGTCGCGAGCGTCATCCGCCAATTTTACGAGCAGGTACTCTGGAGCGAGCTGGACTTCTTGCTCGTCGATCTTCCGCCGGGCACGTCCGACGCGCCGCTGACCGTTTTGCAGTCGTTGAACATCGATGGCGTCGTCCTCGTCACGATGCCGCAAGCTCTGGCGACGATGATCGTGCGCAAGGCGGCCAACTTGATCCGTGAGTTAAAAAAACCTGTTCTCGGCGTCGTCGAAAACATGTCGTATTTCGTCGCGCCCGATACGGGAAAGGAGTACGAGATCTTCGGGCCGTCGTACGCCCAGCAGGTCGCCGAGCTGGCCCAAGCGCCGGTCTTCGCGCGCATTCCGATCGATCCGATCAAACTGCTCCTCGCCGATGAGGGGCGAATCGAGGAGCTGGACGATCCGATCTGCGACGTCTTGGCCGATAGCCTGCTTTCCGCGATCGCCGCACACCCTAAGCCAAAAGAGACGATTTCAATCGTCTGACCGCATTGCAGCGGAGGGGAGCGGCTTTCGGCGAAGCGCGGCGCTGATGAACGGTCGTAAGGTGCTGTTGGGCGCAGGAATGGGATTGGGCGCCGGTTATCTCGCGGTAAGATACTACGAGGCTTTTTCGGAATGGCGCAATCCGGCCGCGCCGGTCGCCAAAGATGCGGCGGCGTACGCACGGGCTAGACGAGCACTCGAAGTGCTGGGCACCGTGAGAGGAATCGCCGGCTTCATGGCATTTGCCTATGGTCCGCTAGGAGCTCGCGCGGACCGCGCTACGCTCCGCCTGCCGGTTTGGGCGCGTCCCGCTTGCTATTATGCCGCGCTTTCGCTTGCTTCGGCGATTACGGAGCTGCCCGTATCGTTTATCGAAGAGTACTCGCTCGAACGGCGTTTTGGGCTCAGCGATCAATCGCGGCGCGGCTGGCTGGACGACTACGCGAAGGGCGCGACGATTTCGGCCGTATTATCGGCGTTGCTCGCGACGCTCTTCGGCTTTGCGCTTCGGCGCGCGCCTCGGAGATGGCCGATCCTTGCGTCGGTCGGAGTTTTCCCTCTCTTTATAATCGGGAATCTGATCGTTCCGCTCTATGTGATGCCGCTCTTCAATAAGTTCGACCCGGTGACGGGCTCGTTGGAGGAACGCCTGCGCGCGCTGGCGTCACGGTATGGAGTTGGCGACGCGGCGATTCTTCGAATGGACATGAGCCGGCAGACGCGCAAGGCAAACGCCTTCGTCACCGGCATCGGTAAGACACATCGAATCGTGCTCGGCGACACACTGATTGAGGCCTTTCCGGAGAACGAGACCGAGTTCGTCGTGGCACACGAGCTCGGCCACTACGTCAATAAGGACACGTGGCGGCTGATTGCGCTGGGCGAAGCGCTCGCGATCGTGCTTTTTCTGGTCGCAAACTCCGCCGTTTCAAAAAGCGAGCGCGAGGAGCTGCGCGACCGGCCGCTGCTCATCGTTCGGCTCTACGCAGCGATGCTCGTCGCGTCGCAGGCCCTTCGACCGCTGCTCTTCGCCTTTTCGCGCTCGCGCGAATGGGCCGCGGACCGATTCGCGCTTGCCGCTACCGGCGACGCGGCCGCCGGAGCCTCCGCCTTCCGTCGCTTGCGCGACCAGAATCTCGCCGACGAAGATCCGCCGGCGTGGTACGAGCTCTTCTTCTCGTCGCATCCTTCGCTGCGAGCGCGCATCGCGACCCTCGAAGGCTCGTAGGGTCAGGAGCTATTCGGAATCGACCGGCTCGTACGACGGCGGCTGATGCTCAAAATATTCCCGGGAATACGACGAGGAGATGCGCTTGAACGTTCGTGGAGATTGCGCAAAGTCGAAACAGTCGACAATGCTGGTGGCGCGCGAATCGGTCGTTCCAAGGCGTCCCAAGCCCCAGATGTTTTCTACAAACTTCAAAATACTGCCAAACTCGTACTGGGTGTGCGAGACGTAGCCGTGGTGCTTTGAGTTTTCTTCGCGCGAATAGGCCGAAACGATCAGCATAGGGACTCGAAAACCCAGGCCTCCCCATCGATCGAAGAACGGCGGCCTCACGTGATCGTAGAATCCCCCCCAATCGTCCCACACGACGATGACCGCGGTAGAATGCCAGTACTTGCTTTCGCCGACCGCATTAACGATGCTCGCGACCCACGAAGGGCCTGCGTCGGACGCATCGCCCGGATGATCTGAGTTCACGTCATCGGGTACGACCCAGGAAACCGCGGGCAGCGTACCGTTGGAGATGTCGCTAAAGATGACCGTTGGCTGGTGGGTAACGTTCGTCTTCCATTCCGTACCTTCGCGCACGGCCTTGATCGCATCGAACGCGTCCCAGAGCGCGCCGGTCCCGTGCGGCTCCGGCGGCGAGTAGTACTTCCAAGTAATCGACCTTGCGTCGAGGAGATCGCGGAGCGTTGCATACTTTAGGCAGGGGAACGGACCCGCATCGGATTCATATTTTGGCGGCGCACCGGCGATTAATAAGGACGTCACGGTCCCCGCTGGCGCGTCGCACCCCCACGGAAAATGAGTCGGGAAGTCGACGAGCGCCACGGTTTGTGCCGTACCGATCGTCGTGCCCCCGGCAATTAAATCTTGGTGCGCCGTGAAGCTCCCGCTGCCTTGCGTTGTAAATAGGTGATCGGCCAGCACGTATTGATGGGCCATCTCCCAGTACGGACGGATTTGCGACGGACTGACGTATTGATAAGGAGCGGCTCCGGCTTTGCCCGGACATTTCTTGCTGCCGCCTTCTAAATTGAAACCATCCATCAAGCCGTGGTCATAGTCGCTGAGGTAGTTTCCGTAGCCATGTCCGAAATCGCAGAGGCCGTCGAGGGGGACGGACTTGAGCTCGATTCGGACCTCCTTCGAGCCGCTCTTCATCTCGCCGTATCGCGTTCCGTCCGCGCCGGGGAACGTCGCAAACAGATTGTCGAAGGTGCGATTTTCTTGAACCACGATCACAACGTGACGGATGTACCGTGCTACGCGCACCGCTCGGAGGCGCGCCGGCATGGCGCCCCCAGCGGGTAATGCGCCCGTAGTTGCCGGCACCATCCCCGGCGCAGACTGCGGCTGCAATCTCGTGCAATCTGCAAATGCTAGAGCCATCGAGAAGGAGCAGAACGCCGCGAGATATCGGCTGATGGCCATAGTCAAGGTTAAGCTCAAACTTCCTCGGCGATGGTAATTTTGGACGGGCGCGTACGAAGCCAGGTTGCCAGATCGGTCTTCGATATCTCGTGCGAGCCGCTGCGCAGCTCTGCGCGCAGTTCGCCGAAGAGTCCAAAGCCTTCGGCGAATGCGTCGTGCTTGTGGATGGACTCTTCGTTGATTTGGCTTGCGAATACGAACGTGTCGTCGCCGAGATCGGCATACATCTCGAGCGCGCGAAAGAGAATTCCGCGAACGACGTCTTCGACGAACTTCGGATTGTGATGCGCCTTGTTAACGACGAAGAACTCGTCGGGCCGCTTGAGCAGATCGTACGTTTCGCTCGACATGGAGTTTTCGACGATTTCGACGAGATCTTCGGCACGGATGACGTCGGTCTGCGCCTCGGGTACACCGATGAGAATGCTGCCGCGACCGCGCTGGTTGTGCGTTGCGACGGGCAGCACGTCAAGCGCGCGCCGCGCGTCGGCCTCGCTGAAGCCGGCTTCGATCAACTGATGCATTGAATGCTCGCGCACCATGGCCTGCGCGCACGGGCAGGCGGTCATGCCCTCGGCCTCGACTCCGACGATACGCCGCGTTCCGCTTTCATCGGCGTGCGCTATGCCGACGAGCGTATACGTCTCTTCCCCGCGCTTTCCGCTGACCGGAGTCCATCGCTCCAAACCGAACCGGGCGCGCAGGCGCACGTCGGCCCGAATAGCACGCTGACTCTGCACGATCTCACGCGCGATCGCTTCGGCGAGCCGTTCGATCCGGGCGGGTCTGTTTGCTCCGGCCAGCACGTCCAGCGTCGCTTCCTCGAGAATTTCGGCAAAGCGCGACATATGAACGCCGGATCGGTCCGCAGCGAGATCGGCGACCATCGAAAACTCGGCGTTGTAGACCGCGGGACGGCCGTCGATTTCCAAATGAACGACCCGCCGCACCCGCGAGACGCCGGCGCGACTAAGTGAAAGCCGAACTTCGGGCTCCTCCGATTGACGATCGGTATCGAACCGCAACCCGCGCTCCCGCCGCCGCACAAGCCCGTTCGAGGCCGGCATGTCGACGAGCTGGGGCGCTATCTCAGCGAGCGGCACGGCGTTATACGGACGAGCGTCGAGCTGCGGCTGTACGATCGCACCGTCGTAAACCAAAAGGTCGAGGTCGATCGGGCGCGCCTCGAGCCGGCGCGTTCCACGCGCGCGGCCGACCGCAAGTTCCACATCACGCGCAAAACTCACAAAGGCTTGCGCATCGAGCTCCGTGCGCAGCGCTGCCGCGACGTTCAAGTACGCGGGCCCTTGCGCCCCACCGGCGGCCTCGGATTCGTAAAACGCCGAAACGGCTAGGATCTGCGCGCGCGCCCGCAAGCGCTGCAGCGCGGCTAGGATGTTTGCCTGTCGATCGCCGAGGTTCGAGCCGATGCCGACATAAAGGTCATGCACGGTAAGCTCTCTTCTATCCGCTGGCGGAATTCCCACCGAACCTATCGTATCGTAGCCGGACCATGCAAAGCCTCCCCCTTTATCCGTACGTCCTCGATCCGAAGCTAACGACGCAGGTCTGGGGCGGCGACGAGCTCGTGCGGGTCTACGGCAAACATGGCGATCCACAAGCTCGCTTGGGCGAGTCGTGGGAATGCTGGGATACCGATCGAGTTCTCAACGGCGCGTTGGCCGGCTGTATGGTCGCCGATCTGCGCATGCGCTTGGGCCCGAAGCTCCTCGGGGACATCAATCCAAAGCGCATCTTTCCCGTGCTTACGAAAATTATCACGGCACACGATTGGCTCTCGGTGCAAGTGCACCCCGACGATGCGTACGCGCAGCGCGTCGAACATCAGCCTTTTGGAAAGACCGAGTGCTGGTACGTTTTGGATGCCCAGCCGCAAGCCCAAATCATCTACGGATGGACGCGCGACACCTCGAGAGAGGAATACTTGCAGCGCGTCGCCGACGGCACGCTCGGCGAGATTCTTCGCAAGATCGATCTCAAAGCCGGCGATACCGTTTACATTCCGCATGGGGTCGTCCACGCGATCGGGCCCGGCGTGACAATCTTCGAAACTCAGCAGGCCTCCGACCTCACGTATCGGATGTTCGACTACAATCGCGTCGGTCTCGACGGTAAGCCGCGCGAACTTCACGTGCAAAAGGCCGCCGACGTGCTGAACTATAAGGCCATGGAGACCGGGACGCTTCTGCAGATCCCTTATCATTTCGAGGGCCTCGATCGGACGGCGCTCATCGCCGACGAGCATTTCGTCGTCGAGCGGATCGTGGCAACCGGCGAACCCGGGTCAATGCGGACCGACGGGCGCCCGCTGATCCTCACGTCCCTCAACGAGCCGCTCGAAGTGGCCAGCAACGAATCCACCGTTACGCTATCTCGCTATCAAACGGTGCTGATTCCAGCGTCCGCGGAGTGGTGCACGGTCCGCGCAGCAGGAAGCGATACTTCATCGTTTATGTTCGTGACGCCGCCGCACGATCGGCAACGCCTGCCGGTCCAGCTCGTCGCGGCGGGCATCCCGCAAGATTCCGTCGATCGCTTCATGGAGCAGTTCTGAATCCGTCCCCCGAGACGCTCGCAACGATTTACGGCACGCCGCTGCTCGTCATCGATCTTGACGCCGTCGATGCCACCCTAAGCGAACTCGTACGGTGTGCGACGGATTTTGGCGTCGAAGTCTCGTACGCCGCCAAGGCGTTTGCAACCGTTGAGTTCTTGCGCTACTTGGCCCGCTACCCGATCGGCGTCGACGTCTGTTCGCTGGGCGAGCTGGTGACCGCGCAGCGAGCCGGATTCGAATCGGAGCGCATCACGCTGCACGGCGCGGGAAAGTCCGACGACGAGCTGACCGCCGCTTGCACCGGACAGATCGGCTGTATCGCCGTCGACGGCATCGCGGAGCTCCAGCGGCTCGCGGAGATTTCACGAGACGGACATACGGCGACCGTGATGCTCCGCTTGAACGTCGGCGTCGATGCGAGCACACACGCCTTCGTGCGCACCGGCGGCAAGGATAGCAAGTTTGGAATCCATCCACGGGACGAACGCGCCGCGGCGTCGCTGCTCTCGGTCAATCCGCAACTGCGCTTCGCCGGCGTGCACGCTCATATCGGCTCGCAGATCTACGACGAGTCGGCCTATTTGGAAAACGCATCGGCCCTCGTCGCGGCGGCCGAGCGGCTTGCAGCCTTCGGACTGCAAAGCGAACGGGTCGTAATCGGCGGCGGTTTCGGTGTCCCCTCCGATCCCAAAGGCGAGCACGAACGACTCGACGTTACCGCGACCATCGCCGCCGCAGCATCGCGCGTCCGCAGCGCGGCGCAGGAACGCGGCCTCGGCATACGCCGATTGGGGATCGAACCCGGACGTGCCATCGTCGCCGACGCCGGCACGACGCTCTATCGCGTCCTAGCCGTGAAGCGCCAGTCGCATCGCACCTTCGTGGTCGTGGATGGCGGTATTGCGGAAAATCCACGACCGGCGCTCTACGGCGCGCGCTACCACGTTACCGCCGTGACGCCGCGGCACGAAGAAGACCAGGAGATAACGCTCTGCGGCCGTTCGTGTGAAAACGACGAGCTCGGAACGATGCGGCTTCCGCGTGACGTCGGCCCGGGCGATCTCCTCGCGATGCACTCGACCGGCGCCTACACCTACAGCATGGCCGGCAACTATAACCGCTTCCCCAAACCGGCCGTCGTGGCCATCGCAAGCGGCACCCACCGGTTGCTAGCGCGCCGCGAAACCATCGAAGACGTCCTTCGCAACGACGCCGTGTGAAGGAGCCTGTCGGGTCGTGGTCACGTAGGTCGTGTGCGTGATGCTTCGGAGGGTGTGCACGACGAGCGGAGCCCGGATGGCGGAGCGAGGAGGCCAGGCAGCAGGAGCGCAGGCAGGATGCCGGAGCGACGAGCGCTCCGAGGACCACGCATCCACTGAGCGGCCTGCGACGTTGTAAAGAGTGTATGGAAACGAAAATTGCTACCTTTGCGGCTGGCTGCTTCTGGGGGGTCGAAGCCGCATTTCGTGAGCTTCCCGGAGTCGAAGAGGTCGTCTCAGGCTACACCGGCGGCCACACCGAGAACCCGACGTACCGTCAGGTCTGCGGCCACGGCACCGGACACGCCGAGGCGGTCGAAGTGATCTACGATCCGCAGCGCGTGACGTACGACCAGCTCCTCGACCTGTTCTGGCAAATTCACGATCCCACGCAGCTCAATCGCCAGGGGCCCGACGTCGGCGATCAATACCGTTCGGCAGTCTTTACGCACGGGCCGGAGCAAGAGCAGGCCGCGATTGCCTCGCGCGATCGGCAGCAAAAGAAACAATCACGCCCAATCGTAACGCAGATCGCTCCGGCGCCGCGGTTCTGGCCGGCCGAAGAGTACCATCAGCGGTACTTTGAGAAGAATGGCGGCGCGGCGTGTCACGTCATTCCGGGAGCCGCACGATGAGACGTAGCGAGTTCTTGACGACGGCGGCGACCGTTGCCCTTTTCGGTCTTGCGATTCGTGGCCGGGCCACGGAAGAGCACTATCAGGTGACGCACACCGAGGCGCAGTGGCGCGCGATGTTAGGAGACGATCGTTTCGAAATTCTTCGCCGTGGGGGAACGGAGCCCGCCTTTTCCAGCCCGTTGATCGGGGAGAAACGGCCAGGCACCTATCAATGCGCCGGGTGCGAGTTGGTGATCTTTTCCTCGAAGAAAAAATACGATAGCGGCGACGGTTGGCCGTCGTTTTGGGACGTACAGCCCAACACGACGCGTACGCAAGTCGATTATGCGCTCGTCGAAATGCGGACCGAAGTGCATTGCCGGCAGTGCGGAAGCCATCTCGGTCATATCTTCGACGACGGACCTCCGCCAACGCATCTGCGTTATTGCATCGACGGACTCGCGCTTCGGTTCGTTCCGGCATAAGACGTCTGCGAATCCTCATCACCAATGACGACGGCATCGATTCGCCCGGCATTGAAGCACTCGTGGAGGTGATGGCCCACGACCACGATATCGTCGTCGTTGCGCCCTCCGGCGATCGGAGCGGCGTCTCACACGCAATCACGGCAGACGAAGCGATCACGGTAGAACGCCGTCACGCCGCCAAGGTTCTCTCGTACGCGTGTTCGGGGACTCCGGCCGATTGCGTCTTCCTCGGATCGACGGAGCTCGCGCCGCGACCGGAGCTGGTGATCAGCGGCATCAATCATGGCCCCAATCTGGCCGACGACGTTAACTACTCCGGAACCGTCGCGGGAGCGGTTGAAGCCTGCCTCCTTGGAATTCCTGCGCTAGCGGTCTCGCTTGCGTCCGACCACGAGGAGCCGTTTGACCTGCGGTACTGGGAGACCGCCGCTGCGATCGTCCATCGATGTGTCGAGCACGAGTTCGAACGATTCGCAGACACGACGTGCTATTGGAACTTAAACGTTCCCAACGTCCCCCTGCCGTCAATTCGCGGCATTTCTACGACGCGCTTAGGACGAAAGCGTATTTGCGGGCGAATGGTGGGCGAAGATCGCGGAGGAGCGACGCGCTATTATCGCGCCTGGGAATCGCCCTTCGAAACCGACCGCGACACGCTGGGCACCGACATCGGCGCGGTGCACGGTGGCTACGCCAGCCTTACGCCGCTCTTGCTCGATCGCACGGCGCCGTCGGCTTCACGCTGACCGTTCGAACGCGCGGCATCGGAGGGTTTTACGTGCTGCGGAAGCCGGCGTCCGGCAAACTCTGCAACGGCAGCCAATCGCCGCATGAGCAGCGCGAACTGATCGCAATCCAGCGATTGAGCGCCGTCCGAGAGTGCGTTGGCCGGATCGGGATGGACTTCGATGAGAAGGCCGTGCGCGCCGGCGGCGATGCTGGCCACCGCGATCGGCGGAACGAGACGCGCGATCCCCATCGCGTGCGACGGATCGACGATAACCGGAAGATGCGTCATTTCCTCGAGCAAAGGCACGACGGCGATGTCGAGCAGGTTGCGAGTCGCGGGATCAAAAGACCGGACGCCACGTTCGCACAAAACGACGCTCTCGTTACCGCCGAGCATCACGTATTCCGCGGCGAGCAGCCACTCTTGCACCGTTGCCGAGAGACCGCGCTTTAGAAGCACGGGCATGCGCAGGCCGCCGACTTCGCGCAGCAACGGAAAGTTCTGCATGTTTCGCGCGCCGATCTGCAGCATATCCGCGTAGCGCGCGACCCTCTCGACATCACGCGGATCCAGCACTTCGGTAACGACGCCCAAGCCGTGCCGATCGCCGGAATCGCGCAACATCTTGAGCCCCTCTTCGCCGAGCCCTTGGAAGGAGTACGGCGAGGTACGCGGTTTGTACGCGCCGCCCCGCAGGACGTTGGCTCCTGCGGCGGCCACCGCGGCCGCCGCCGTTTCGAGCTGTTCGCGCGATTCGACTCCGCACGGGCCGGCGCAAATGGCGATCTCATCGCCGCCAAAAGTGGCGCCGTTCCTCAGACGTACGATTGTTCGCTCGCCCCGCGCGTCACGCCGCACTAGGCGGTACGACTGCGGTACGTTTACCCCTCGCTCCACCATCCTCGCTTCGACGCATGCTCCCTCCCTCATGCCCAGCCCGGCAGGCGCCTCCCGTATCGCTCCCGCAATCAGAGCGCCGTGGAGCACGTCGCGGTCACCGGAATGGGGATCGTATCGCCGATCGGTACGGCAACCGAAGTCTTTTGGCAACACTTACTCGAGGGCAAGTGCGGAATTGCTCCGATAAAGGTTTCGGGGCCGAAGGTTTCCGGAAATGAGCTTTGGGCGGCGGTCGCGGACGACTTTTTAGATCGCAGCTCAATCCCACCGGCCGCCTTGCGAAATACAGACCGTTTCACGCAGTTCGCGATGGTCGCGACCACCGAAGCGCTCGGGCAGGCACGGCTCGATCCGCCCGCCGAGCGAACCGCGGTCATCGTGGGGAATACGATGGGCGGCTTTCCTCTCGTCGCGCAAGCGCAGACGCGCCTACTCGAATCCGGCGGTCGTACCGTGACGCCGAAACTGATGGCCCTGGTCATTCCGAATATGCCAAGCGCACTGATCGCGATGCATTGGAACCTGCACGGGCCGCAACTCGCGATCAGCACGGCCTGCGCCTCATCGCTCGATGCGATCGGCTTGGCCTCGGGCATGATCGAGCGAGGCGAGATCGACGCGGCAATTGCCGGAGGCTGCGAAACGCTCTTGAGTCCGCTGGTGTACGAAAGCCTCGTTCGTGCAGGCGCGCTCTCGCGCAACACCGATGCCGCCAAGGCGTCGCGACCCTTCGACGTCGACCGTGACGGATTCGTTATGGGCGATGGCGCCGCGATTCTGGTCTTGGAACGCATCGAACGGGCGTTGGAGCGCGGAGCGCGCGTGCTGGCGCGCATTCGGGGTTACGGTTCGCTCGCCGATGCCTATCATATTACGTCGCCCGACCCGTCGGCGCGCTACGAAGTGCGCGCGATGCAAGATGCAATCGAACGCTCGGGCGATGCAGGCGAACAATGCGCGGTCGTGTACGCGCACGCGACCGGTACGATCGTCGGCGACGCTGCTGAGTCCAAGGCGATCGACGCCGTTTACGCCGATCGCCCGGCAATCGTCACCTCAATCAAAGGGCACGTCGGCCACAGCATGGCCAGCGCAGGCGCGATGTGCGCCGTCGCTGGTATCGCGGGGATGCACGAAGAGTGTATTCCGCCCACGATCGGAACGCAGCGACTCGATCCGGCGACGCGTTTCGACTTGGTGATGGAACGCCCGCGCTCGCATCGCTACGGCGTCTTTCAAGTGAACGCCTTCGGCTTCGGCGGACAGAACGCGTCGCTAGTTATCTCGCGATGAGCAGCGAGCAGGGCGCTCCGATTTAAACCGGAAGTTTGCATCCGCCGCCTTGAGGTAGGACGCCGATGAATCTCGTTAGATGAATCTTCTCGTTAAAGGAACGAGCGGGCCGTTGACCGGCGAGGTCGAGGTTCCGAACTCGAAATATCACGCGCACCGCGCGCTCATTCTCGCGTCGCTGGCGCCGGGAACGAGCCGAATTCTCGGCCTTTCGGATGCTCGTCACGTACAGTTCACGATGGACGTGTTGCGCGCGCTCGGTAC
This sequence comes from Candidatus Cybelea septentrionalis, assembly GCA_003158175.1. GTDB lineage: Bacteria > Vulcanimicrobiota > Vulcanimicrobiia > Vulcanimicrobiales > Vulcanimicrobiaceae > Cybelea > Cybelea septentrionalis. The sequence continues at coordinate 51,731 of PMHJ01000024.1, read as the reverse complement.
GAAAATCGAGGTGGAAGGCCAGACGTTGCTCGTGGCGGGCGGCCCCTATCACGTCAAGCGCAAGGTCGTATCGGTGGGCAGCTCCGGATCGACGCTATATTTCATGATCGGGTTGGCATCGCTCGCCGATTCGCCCGTCACGCTAACCGCCCAAAAATATTTTCAGCGCCGTCCCGTCGGACCGCTGCTTGCGGCGCTCTCTCAGATGGGCGTTGCGTTCGAATCGAACAGCGGTTGTCCGCCGATTACCGTGTTTCCGGGTCAGCCGCGCGGCGGGAAAATCGTCATCCCCGGCACCTTATCGCAGTGGATTTCCGGCCTTCTTCTGCTGGCTCCCTTCACGAAAGAACCGACGATCATCGAGGTCGAAGGCGAACTCAACGAGCGCCCGTATATCGCGCTAACGGCCGAGATGATGCGCGCTTTCGATCTGCACGTAAGGATCGCGCCGGATTGGCGGCGTTTCGAGGTCGAGCCCGGACAGCGGCCGCGTCCGGCGACGCTCGAGCTGCCGCCCGACATCGGCTCGGCCGCGTTCGGGCTCGCCGCGACGGCCCTCCATCCCTCGGACGTGCTCTTTCGCGGTCTGCAAGCGCTGCCCGGAGAACTTCCCGACCATCCCGAGGGGGCATTTATGGAGATCCTTCGGGAGATGGGGCTCCCGATGGCGTATGACGCGCAGGCGCACGCCGTTCGCGTACGGCACGCCGGCATCGAGCTGCGCGGAGTTCGAGTCGATTGCCGCGACATTCCAGACATGCTGCCCATCTTGTCGACGCTGGGCACGTTCGCAAAAGGTGAAACCGTATTGGAAAATATCGCACACGTGCGCCTCAAAGAATCCGACCGCGTCGCCGCAATGCTGCAACTCAATCGCATGGGCGGCCACTTGGAGCTGCACGACGATCGGCTCGTCGCGCACGGCGTCTCGGAGCTTCAAGGCGCACATCTTTCGTCCTTCAACGATCACCGCATATTGATGTCGTTGGCGGTCGCCGCATCCCGCGCGCAGGGACAGAGTACGTTGACTTATCCGAATGCGTACCGGATCTCGTATCCTCGCTTTCTGGATGCGATGCGAAGCATCGGCGTCTCGCTATCGATCTCCGACGGGCCGCACAACGGTCAGCATTCGGCAGCGCGGGCGGCGGCGATGCCAAAACCCGATCGAGCCGCGCAAATGACGTTGGGCGAGCTGCTCGCGCACCACGCACGCGAAACCCCACTCGGCCTCGCCGTTGTCGAAACCCGCGAGGGAAGCGACGTCGCTCTCACCTGGCAAGAGCTGCTCGAGCGAGTCGAACGCACCGCCACGCTTCTTCTGAGTTTGGGCGTACGTCCGGGCGAACGAGTCGCGTACCAGCTACCCAACACCCTGGAGTTCGTCGTTATTTCCCTTGCGACGCTGCGCGTCGGCGCCGTCTGCTGCCCCCTGATGCCAATCTTCCGGGAACGCGAAGTCGCCTTTTGCCTGCGGCGTTCCCGAGCGCGCGTTCTCTTCGTTCCCGATGAAGCGCGCGGCCGCAATCACGCCGAGGAGATCGCGTCCATTCTGCAGGAGGCCTCCGTTTTTAGCGGCGATCTTCCGCTGAAGCTGGAGCACGTCGTCGTGTGCGCGGGCGCGCGCAACACCTACGCTCTTCCGACGCCCGGTTACGACGACACCGTACGCTGGCTGCGCTACCAAGACGCGTTGCGCACGATCGAGGTCGATCGGAAGGTGCTCGACGCGCAGCCGAGCGATGCCGAAGCGATCGCGCAGCTGCTCTTCACCTCCGGAACCTCGGGCGAGCCCAAAGGCGTACTGCATCGTAATGACGTGCTGATGCGCGCCGCGGCAATGGAGATCGAGCATCTTGGCCTGCGAGCGGAGGACCGCATCTTCGTTCCGTCTCCGCTCGCTCATCAAACCGGATTTCTCTACGGAATGTGGCTCGCGTTGCTCATGGGAGTTCCGCAGATCGTGCAGCCGGTCTGGAGCGCGTCACGCGCACTGCGGGCGCTCAACGACTGGGACGGCACGTTCGTGCAGGCCGCCACACCGTTCTTGGCCGATCTCGTTGCGGCCGTTGAGGGCGGCGAACGCGCTCCGGCTGCTTTGCGCATCTTCGTTGCAACGGGCGCTGCGGTGCCGCGCGGGCTGGCCGAACGTGCGACGCGCATTCTCGGCACGGCGGTTTGCGGGGCTTGGGGGACCACCGAGTCGTGCTTGGGATCGCTCTCCGCACCGACCGACGAACCGGCGAAGGTTTGGGGAACGGATGGGCGCGCACTGCGTGGAATTCACCTTCGAATCGCCGACGCTGAGGGCCGCACGATGTTGCCCGGGCAAGAAGGGCACTTCGAAGTGCAATCTCCGACGATGTTCGTGGGCTACGCCGATCACCCCGACTGGACTGCGGCAGCCTTCACGCCCGACGGCTGGTTTCGCACCGGCGATCTCGGCGTCATTGACGAATCGGGATACGTTCGCATCACCGGACGAGTACGCGACGTCATCAATCGCGGCGGTGAAAAAATTCCGGTCGGCGAGATGGAACAACTGCTGAGCGATCACCCGGCAGTCGCCGAAATCGCGATCGTCGCAATGCCCGATCCGCGCTTAGGCGAACGTGCCTGCGCCTTCGTCGTGCTGCGCGCCGGCGCACAGCTCGATTTCGACCGGATGCAGCACTATCTTTACGCGTGCCAGGCCGCCAAACACTATTGGCCGGAGCGGCTGGAGATCGTCGGCGAACTTCCGCGTACGCCGTCGGGGAAGGTTCAGAAATTTCTGCTCCGCGAGCGAGCGAGAGAGTTGCGACCGCACGAACGCGGCAAGGCGAGCGTCTCTTGAAGCAGCTCGACCGGCCCGAGATCTTCGACGAAGCCGCCTTTGCGGCGCTCGAGAGCGAGATCGCCGCATACGTTGCCGGACCCGCCGAAGAGTGGGCACAACGCATCGAGAACGAACGCCGAGTTCCACTCGAGCTCTGGGACGAGCTGCGCGATCGCGGCTACCTTTCGCTGGCGGCCCCAACCGAGTATGGCGGTCGCGGCATTCCGTTCACCCGCTACCTCCGCCTGATCGAGCTCTTTTCCATGTCGCATGCGTCGATACGGATGATCGTGCACGTCGTCAACGGCACGTGGCGGGCGATGGACCGCTTTGCTACGCCGCAGCAGCGCCGCGCATTCGTGATTCCGTCGATCAAAGGCGAGCTGAGGATTGCGTTTACGCTGACGGAGCCGACGGCGGGAACCGGAGCCGATCTTCGCTGCAGTGTCGTTCGCGAAGGCGACACCTATTACTTGAGCGGCGAGAAGCACCTCATCACGTTTGGAACGATCTGCGATTACTGGCTGCTCTTCGCGAGGCTCGCCGGGACACGCGGTGGCGACGGGACGGTCGCGCTGCTCGTCGATCGTCACGCTCCGGGAGCCACCGTGATGCAGATGGACGAGTCGATGGGTGTGCGGGGAACCGATCACGGACGCCTTACCTTCGACCGCACGCCGGTCCCGGTAGAGAATCGACTCGGCGAGGAAGGGCAAGGACTCGAGATCGCGCTCGGCGGATTTTTGACGCCCAGCCGAATCTCGGTTGCAATGACGTGCGTCGGCCTCGCGCGGCGAGCACAAGAGCTGGCGATCGAATACGCCGGCAACCGCGAGACGTTCGGCAAGCGGCTCGTGCAGCGCCAAGCAATTCGCTTCATGATCGCAGAGAATGCAACCGACATCGAGGCGGCGCGCCAGTTAGTACTTCATGCCGCGACGCAATGGGAAGCCGGCAGTTCCCGTGCCGCGATGCTCTCGTCAATGTCGAAGCTGCAGGCCGTCGAGATGCTTACTCGCGTTACCGACAAAGCTCTTCAAATTCACGGCGGCACGGGATATTGGCAGCCCAACGCCATCGAGCGCGTCTATCGCGACGCACGCGCTCAACGTTTTGAAGAGGGTACCAACGAGATTCAAAAGACCGTCATCGCTCGCGCGCTCCTCGGCGGGGGAACCGGCGCGTGAGGCGGCGCTTCGAGGATAAGATCGCGCTCGTCACCGGCAGCTCTCGCGGGATCGGGCGCGCTTTGGCGTTGACGCTGGCGCGCGAGGGCGCGTCGATCGTCGTCAACTACAATCGTAACGCCAATCTTGCCGCGCAAACCGTGCGTGAGATTGAATCGCTAGGCACGCGAGCGATCTCCGTTCAGGCGAATATGGAAGAGCCCGAAGCGATCGACCGGCTCTTCGACCGGGTCGAAGGCGAGTTTGGCCGCCTCGACCACTTCGTCTCCAATGCCGCGGCCAGCGCGTTCAAGAAAGTTGCGGACTTAAAGGCGCACAATCTCGACCGCTCCTTCGCGCTCAACGTACGCGCCTTCGTTCTCGGAGCGCAACGCGCGGTGAAGCTGATGACGCAGGGTGGTCGCATCGCGGTGCTCTCGAGCTACGGCAGCATTCGTGCCTATCCGACCTACGCGAACCTCGGTTCGAACAAAGCGGCGCTCGAAGCGTGGGTACGCTATATGGCCGTCGAGTTCGCGCCTCGCGGGATCAACGTCAACGCCATCAATGGTGGGCTGATCGACACCGAATCGTGCGCCTATTTCTATAAAAACGTCCCTGGAATGGCGCCGATCGAAAGCGTTCTCTCGAAGCTTCCGAAAGCGCGCATGGGGACCGTCCAAGAAGTCGCCGACACGATCGCCTTCCTGCTCTCGCCGGAATCCGAGTACATCACGGGTCAGACGATTTGCGTCGACGGCGGTTTGAGCGTCATCGCGCCGCCGTTCTACTCCGACACCACGCCGCCGCTCTCGCTGTAACTCCGTTGTTCGAACGCACGCTGCAAGCCGGAGTCATCGGCACGCTGCGCCTTGCCAATCGCATCGTCATGGGCTCGATGCATCTAGGAATCGAATCCGACGGCGCCGCGCTGGCCGCATTCTATAGCCAGCGCGCTCGCGGCGGCGCGGGGTTGATCGTCACGGGAGGCTCGTGCGTCAATCGAGCGGGCGCCGGCGGCCGCAACTACAGCTTCATCAACGAACCGGAATCGAGCGCGCCGCTGCGGGGCGCCGTCGAGGCCGTGCACGCCGCCGGCGGCCGGATTGCACTGCAGCTCTTCCACGCAGGGCGGTACGCGTATTTTGCATCGTTCGGAATTGCGCCGGTCGCGCCGTCCGCAATTCCGTCGCGCTTTTCACCGGATCCGCCGCGCGCGCTGAGTGAAGGCGAGATTCTCGAAACCATCGGCGACTTTGCGCGAGGCGCCCTTGCAGCCAGGGATCTGGGATTCGACGCGGTGGAGGTGATGGCGTCGGAGGGTTATCTCCTCAATCAGTTTCTTTCACCGCTGACGAACCGCCGTGACGATGCCTGGGGCGGCGATCTCGAACGGCGCATGCGTCTCCCACGTGCGGTGCTGCACGAGATCCGCGCGCTTGCCGGCACCGAGTTTCCCGTGATCTTCCGCATCTCCGGCGCCGACCTGATGAAAGACTCGACGACCGCGGATGAGACGCTGTCGTTTGCAGCGGCGCTGGCCGGCGACGGCGTCGACGCGCTCAATGTCGGCATCGGCTGGCATGAATCGTCGATTCCGACGGTTCAGCAAGTCGTTCCCAGCGGCGTTTGGATTCCGTTTGCCGGCGCGGTCAAAGGCGCCGTCGGCGAGCTGCCGGTCATCGCAAGCAATCGCATCAACTCGCTGGAGGCCGCCGAGTTCGCCCTCGCAGCCGGAAGCGTTGATTTCATTTCGATGGCGCGTCCCTTTCTCTCCGACGCAAACATCGTCGCCAAGGCGGCGCGCAACGAAGCGGCACTTGTCAACACCTGCATCGCGTGCAATCAGGCTTGTATTGACCGGTCGTTAGTGGACGCGCCGGTCTCGTGCATGGTCAACCCGCGCGCGGCGCGCGAGCTAGAGTTTCCCGAGGAGCCGCCGCCCAAAGCGTTGCGTCGCCGCTTTGCCGTCGTCGGCGGAGGACCCGCGGGAATGGAGAGCGCGCGTGCCTTAGCCGCGCTCGGACACGCAGTCGAGCTCTTCGAAGCAGAGGACGAGCTCGGCGGCCAGTTCCGCATGGCGTGCCGCATTCCGGGCAAACGCGACTTTCACGAAACGATCCGCTATTTTACCAACGAGCTGGCTCGACTCGGCGTCGTCGTGCGGTTACGCAGCCGCTGCTCCGACGCGGCGACGTTGCGTGGTTTCGACGCGATCGTGCTCGCGACGGGCGTGCTGCCGCGGCGGCCACCCTTGAGCGGAAGCGACCTTCCCCACGTGCTCACCTACGCCGAGTTGCTCCTCGGCAATCCGGAGGTCGGCGAACGCGTCGCGATCGTCGGTGCCGGCGGAATCGGCGTCGACGTCGCACACTACTTGAGCTTCGGCGAAGCGAACGTCGACGAAACGACGCGCTTTCTTTACGAGCAGGGTCTGGCTGCACCGGGCAACGGTGCTTTACTCGTGACTGGAAGAAAACAGGTCGCGCTCCTGCGCCGCGGTGCGACGATCGGCAAGGGCATCGGCAAGACGACGCGCTGGACCGTGATCGCCGCATTGCGTGCGGCCGGTGTTGCGACGCTTCCCAACGTCAGCTACGAAGCCATCGTACCGGGCGGCATTCGAATTCGCGATGCCGGCGGCACGGCGCGCTTGATCGAAGCGGACACGGTCGTGATCGCCGCCGGCCAAGAGCGTAACGACGCGCTCCTAGCACCGATTGCGGCGCTCGGGGTTCCTTATAGAGTCGTGGGGGGTGCCAAAGACGCTGCGGAACTCAATGCGGTCCGCGCATTCGACGAAGGCCTGAGAGCAGCACACTCTCTCTCCCGGTGTCATCCTGAGCCTCTCCCGGTGTCATCCTGAGCCTGTCGAAGGATGACCGAGAGGCACCATCATGCTTCGACAGGCTCAGGATGACATTGGGAGAGCATGACACTGGGTCACGCGTACCGCTTGCGTTCGTCGCGGCGGTAACCGATCGCCGCGGCGACTCCGAAAATCAGCGTATACAAGGCTAGGCCCATTACCGCGCGCGACGCGTTGCCCTCACCTACGACGCTCCACAAGAGGTCGCCGAACTGCCGCGTGGGGAGATAGGGTGAGATCGTCGCGACAAAGTGCGGAAGATACTGCGGGGGCATCCATAAGCCGCCCGCGTAGGCCAGTAAGAGATTGACGGCCGTCGCCGTCGGGACGGAGGCGCGCGCAGAGACCCAATAGCCGATCGTTATGCCGATCAGCACGAACGGAATGCCTCCGGCGATCGCATAAACCAGCACCCGCAGCCATTGCACGAGCGTAAGATCGATCGGCGTAAAGACGCGCGCAACCAGCGCGACGATCGCCGCGGTCATCACTCCGAAGAGCAGCGCCGTCGCAATGCGCCCGCTGAAGCGCACGAACACCGAAGCCGGCAGCGTACGCACGTAGCGCTCCCACGGGCGGCCGCGTTCTTGCGCGATGCCGACGCCGAACTGGTAGAGCGTGACGCCGATGACCGCCCAAGCGATGAAGGCGAGGGCCAAGAGATCGGCATCTTGCGGATGCATTCTTGCGACCGGCAGATCGAAAATCGAATAGAACATTGCCGGGAAGGCTAGCGTCGGAACGACGTAACCGGGCCAACGGATAAGGTCGAGAAACTGGACTTTCGTGTGGGCGCGCACCAGCGAAAGTGCGTTCATGCCAGGCCTTTCGTGAGTAAGAGAAATGCTTCTTCGAGCGAGGGCTTCGAGATCTCCAAGTTGGAAAATGGGGCGCCCGAGTTGACAAGCGCGCGAACGTAGGCGTCGGTGTCGCCGGGCATTGCGACGACGGGACCGTCCGGCCCAACATACGTCACGCGCCGAGCACCCACGCGGCCGCGCAACGTCTGCGCGTCGCCGTCGAAAAGCATCCGCCCGCGATCGACGACGAGGATGCGCGTCGCGTGCGCCTGCGCTTCCTCGAGATAGTGCGTGGTGAAGAGAATGGAACGGTTGCCGGACGCTTCGCGCACGATTTCCCACAAGCGCCGCCTCGACAGCACGTCCAAGCCTGTCGTCGGCTCGTCGAGAACGAAGAACTCCGGATTCGCGATGAAGGCCAGGGCAAGCGCCAGCCGTCGCGACTCGCCGCCGGAGAGCGTTCCGGCGCGGCGCTTTTTCATCGCTTCCAATCCAAAGGCGCTCAGCGTCTGCGCAAGCGGCGCGGGCGCAGGATAATGTCGCGCCACGAATTCGACGATCTCAGCGACGGTGAGCATATCGGGAAAACCGCTCTCCTGCGGCGTCACGCCGAGCCGACGACGCACCGCGATGCTGCGCGGCGATGCCCCGAAGAGGCGTACGCTCCCGAAATCGCAACCGCGCAGGCCCAGCGCTATCTCGAGCGCCGTGGTCTTTCCCGCGCCGTTGGGACCGAGCAGCGCCACGATCTCGTTGCGATCGACGCCGAACGAAAGCCCGTCGAGCGCACGAACCTCGCCATACGATTTGACGACCTCTTCAAACGCCAGGATCATGGCGTAGCCTTCAAGAGCGATTGCAGCTCCGCCACATGACCAGCGAACGCTTCGCGGCCACCTTTTGTCAGCCGGTACCGGCTGAGCGGGCGGCGATTGGCAAAACTCTTCTCCTCCTCGACGTAGCCGGCGTCGACGAGCTTACTCAGGTGCGCGCCGAGGTTACCGTTGCTGACGTCGAGCGAGCGCGCCAGCTCCGAGAACGCGACCCAGTCGAAGCTCAGAAGCTCGGCAACGACGCCGAGACGCACTTTCGAGAGCAACAGTTCGTCCATTGAATCCGGCTACTCGCGCGCGAGCAGCTCGCTCGCGCCGAAACCGGCATACCCGACGAGCATGCCGGCGCCCAAGATATATCCCGCAATCCCCGGCGACGCGAAATTCGCCACGACCAACGAAACGATGACGAGCACGCCGGCGATCTGCGCGCGGCGGTTGCCATGCATGCCGATATAAAGCAGTACGATCGCCTCCGCCACGCTCCAGATCGCCGCGGACGCCAAACCGTGGAAGATATTGAAAACGGCAACGTCGACGACGAAGGACAAGCCGAGCGTCAACCAGAGCACGTTGAAAAACTCGCGCTGCAACAACGAACTGCGCTGCAGCACGCGGCGCGTTTGCCTCCCGCGAACGATCGAAAAGGCCGCGCATGCGGCGATGACGGTCGGAACCGACCACGCCGCCGCGGACCGAAGCAATCCGCCGTGCACTAGTTGAAAGAGCACCGTGATATAGGCCGACCCAATGCCCCAAACCACGAAATGCTCGCCGCCCGAGCAGAGCCGCTGCTGCGACTCCGCCAGGATACGTTTGACCATTTCGAGGTGATCTTGGGCCGCGGCGGCGTCGAGGGGTTCCGTACTCATAGCTCCCCCATCCCAAGGAGCAGGCCGGCGGCCGCGACGAGACCGAGCTCCCAAGTGGCCGCCTCCGCGACGGGATTGCCGTGGGCAACGCCCCAAACGGCCGCCATCCCCAAGCCAAAGGCTCCCCAGACTAAGAACAGCTTGCCGGCGCAGTGCCTACGCTGCCGAATCACCGAATACATATTGGCCTCCAGAGTAATCTGTTTTCTAGACTACTCTATGCTTACCACGCGCAGAACGCCTCGTCAAGGCGCCGGAGCACGCATCTTCGTTGACGGCAGGGGCTCGCGGCTGGTATCGTACCGAGGTTATGTACGCGATCATTGAGGCCGACGGCAAGCAATACCGAGTCGCCGAGGGCGACGTCATCCGCTGCGATTTGGTCTCCAGCGAGGTCGGCTCCGACGTTACCTTCGATCGTGTCGTACTCGCGGCAAGCGACGATAATGTCGCCATCGGCAATCCGACGCTGACCGGCGCCTCGGTCACCGGAACCGTGCTGCGCCAAGCCAAGGACAAGAAAATCTTGGTCTTCCGCTACAAGCCGAAGAAGCGCGTCCGTAAACTCAACGGCCACCGCCAACCCTTCGCGGAAGTCAAAATAACCAAAATCACGCTGCCCTAGCCGCCGCCCCCGTGCTCGAGGTCACTTTTTATCGCGACGGACACAATCGCTTCGCGGGAATTTCTGCCTATGGTCACGTGGATTTTGCCGAACACGGCCAGGATATTGTGTGCGCCGCGGTTTCCGGAATTCTCCAGGCTGCCCGACTCGGGCTCGAGCACTATGGCGGAGGCGCCCTCACCGCATTCCAGCACGAGGGAGAGTTCGACGTCATGCTGGAGGACGGCCGTCGAGACCTCGAAAGCATTCAAGCAATCATCATGACCGCCGAGCTCGCGGTTAGGCAGGTTGCTCGTCGTTTCCCAGAGCACGTGAGCGTGGCACTGGAAAAGGTATGAAGACCGCGAGAGACCGCATCTCGGGACGGGTAACAAACACCGTACGTCACGGGTAACAAACTCGACAGGTCGAAGGAGGCCGCAGGATGTCTGAAAGTTTTCGAACCACCCCATCCGACCAACCGTGGTCGAGTTCATCGAGCCCGGGAAACGGCTATCAGACCGCTTTCGGCGATAAAGGTTCGAACGACGAGGATGCCGGCGAAGCCGGTAAGGTCGTGCTCGCCGGCGTACTTGGCGGCCTGCTCTCAGCTGCGGGCTATCTGATCTACCGGCGCCTTCCCGACGAACAAAGGGAGCGGCTTCATACTCAGGTACGCACGATGCTCCAACAGCGGATTACGGAGCTGCGCCAAAACTTCAACATCTAGCCCGCCTCGGTTTCCTTTTCGGAGATCTCCTCGTGGTCGGGTCCGGTCTTCAAATCAGGGGCTAAGGGCTCAGGCGGCGGCGTAGCGGGCGGTATTTCGGTCGTATCGGCGGCGCGTTCCATTTCAGCGATGAACGAGTGGGACGTGTTTTGTACGTCGCGCATGAAACGCCCGGCTTGGCGCATGACCTTTGGGAGCCGGTCAGGCCCAAAGAGCAACAGCGCTAGCACGGAAACCACGAGAACGTCGGGCACGGAAAGCATCGGCGAGCAATAGCTTCAGCAGCGGTCCGAGACTTCCGCCGCGGCCGGAGAAGGGCTGGCCTGCAGGGCCGTGCAAGCATGAGTGCCCCTGGTGAAGATCGTCTACACTCGCGGCAATCGCACCGAAACGCTAGCCTCACTGGCGACCTTGCGAAAGATCCTAAACCGGTTCGTTGCGCACCGGGTCTTTTATGAAATCTCCAGCCGCAACAAACGCGGTCACGAGTTCTTTTCAACCAAGAACTTGTTCGTGGTCGGGCTTATCGAAGTAACAAACTTCGAACACCTGAAAATCTTAATCTTCGATGCGCACAACTCGGCGCACTCAATAGAGGTTCTCGATCCCGACACGATGCGGATCTACGACGAGATTCCCGGCCGCGGCTTCGCCATCGCTTTCGTCGGCAGCAGCGAGGGCGTCGAAACGCGGTGTTATCTTCGCGACGAGGGAGAGGACGCCGCAACGATTCACGAACGGACCGCGCTCGAAAAGATCACGCTTCCGCAGCTTTTCCAGTATCTCGAAGGGATCACCGCGGCCGAGACGGCCGGTAATAACGTCGACCGGTAGTCCGTAAACGCTGCTCCAGCCGCTGCGCCTGACGCAACGCTCGCACTCCTTCGGCGATGCGACCGGCCCGCTTATACGCAACTCCCAGATTGAGAAAGGCAATTGCGTACTCGCCGTCGCTGGAAATGGCGCGTTCGTAATGATCGATCGCCTCTTGCAATTGACCGCTTTCGAGCAACAGATTGCCCAGGTTGGTGAGCGCCGGCGCATAATGACTCTGCGCCTCCAGGGCCGATTCGAAGTCGCCGCGCGCTAGTTCCCGCAGATCCAGGCCCATGCGAGCCACGCCTCGTTTGTTGAGAAGAAAGGCGCGTTCGGGCCCACCGGACGATCGGCGGTCGAGCAGCAAGTCGAGCTCGCTCTGCGCACGGGCGAAATCGCGACGATCGAGCGCCTCGAGCGCGCAAGCAAATTCATCTCGGTCCCGGAACACTCTCGTCCATGTTCGAGATCGACGTCGTCTCGCTCTTCCCTGAGGTCTTTGCACCGTTCGTAGGCCTGTCGATTGTCGGGCGCGCGGTCGAAGCCGGAATCGCAAGGGTCCGGTACCATCATCTTCTCGACCATCTCAACGGCGGCGAGCGCGCCGACGACGCGCCGTTCGGGGGCGGCCCGGGGATGGTGCTGCGCATCGAACCGATCGCTCGAGTTCTCGACAGCATAGCGGCGCAGGCAGCGCCGGACGAGCGGCGGCTCATTGCCGTTCCCAGCCCCAGCGGCGAACGGTTCGACCAGCACGCAGCCGAGCGCTTGGCACGGCTCGACCGCCTGATCCTCGTTTGCGGACACTTCGAGGGCATCGATGATCGGCTCGCAGTCCTCTATCCCGTTCAGGAGTACTCGCTCGGCGATTTCGTCCTGACCGGCGGAGAGATCCCGGCACTTGCCTTCATGGATGCCACCATTCGTTTGCTCGAGGGCACCATCGCCTCGGGGTCGCTGGAGCACGAGTCGTTTTCGGCGGGAATGTTGGATTATCCGAGTTTTACTCGTCCGGCAACCTTCCGCGGCGTCGACGTCCCAGCCGTCCTGCTTTCGGGCGATCACGCCAAGATCGCGCAGTGGCGTCGCGAAGAGTCCCGCCTGCGCACGGCCAGCCGCCGCCGCGACCTGCTCGATAATGCCTTGCCTCCGCGGGAAAGCCCGTGATAGGATACGGTGGTTCTGCCGGGCTTCGTGCCCGGCTATTCGTTGCGCCGCCTAGCCCTTCGACCAGCCGTAGCGCTGAGCGAAGTCGAAGCATCAGGATGACAAGTTATGAACGTAATTGACGCACTCAAGCGAGATCAGGTCAAGCAAAGTGTCCCGCAATTCCGGCCGGGCGACACCGTGAAGGTCTTTTCTAAGGTTACCGAAGGCGGCAAGGAACGGACGCAAATGTTCGAGGGCGTGGTGATCGTGCGCAAGGGCGGGAGCTCGGCCGAATCCATCACGGTCCGCCGCATCGCTCATGGCGTCGGCGTGGAGAAAACCTTTCTGCTCCACAGCCCGCGCGTCGAGCGAATCGAAGTCGGAAAGCGGGGCATCGTCGCCCGCAGCCGGCTCTATTACTTGAGCGAAAAGGTCGGCAAAGCGGCTCGAATCAAGGAAAAGAAAGCCAAAGGAACCTGACCCGCCGCTCTGACACCACTGCAGCTCGTAGGGCTTCTCGGCCTCTTAACGATTGCTCGGTTTGCACTATCGGCAAAAGCGCCGGCGAGAGACGCGGTGGACGCCCTCATCGTCGCGGGTCTCGTCGCGCTCTTCTTGATCACGTTTGTCATCCGCACGTTCTACATCCCATCCGTTTCGATGGTGCCGACGCTGCAAGTCCGCGACGTGCTGCTGGTCGACGAAATCGCCTATCGTCTGCACCCTCCCCACGATGGTGACGTCGCCGTCTTCATACCACCGGCGGAATCGGGCGGCAACGATTTTGTCAAGCGCGTGATCGGCGTGCCCGAGGACGCCATTACGATCCGAGACGGCGTCGTTTATCGAAACGGTGCGGCTCTGCGGGAGCCGTACGAAAACCAGGCGCCCAACTACGATCTCACTATTCGAGACTACGGCATCTACGTCAACGGCCATCCCCTCGATCCGCGAACGGCAAACGTTCCGCCTCGCGCCTCGTGGCAAGCGCCCAATCGAATTCCCCGCGGTTTTTATTTCGTCCTCGGCGACAATCGGAACTATTCCGACGACTCGCACGTTTGGGGATTCGCGCAAACGCACGGTGATTTCGCCGCCGGGCCGCTGGCGAGGGGCAAAGCGCCTGCCAGTTTCACAGGACGTGCCTTCGCGATCGTCTGGCCGCTGAACCGGCTGCAAGTTTTGGAGAAGTAGACCACATGACGCCGTACGAACTCCTCGCAATCGTCGCAGTCATTGGAGCAGCCCGCGCGCTGCTTTCTCTGCGGCCCGTGGTCGCCGGATCGTCGGGCCGCAGCACCGCCATCGCGCGCGAGTTCCTCGACCCGTTCATCATCGCCGGCCTCGCCGCGTGGGTTCTCATCACCTTCGTCGCGCGCACGTATTACATTCCATCCGGCTCGATGCTTCCGACCTTACAAATTCACGACGTTCTCCTGGTCGACAAGTTCGAATACCGCTTTCATCGTCCCAACGAAGGCGACGTCGTCGTTTTTCCGCCACCCGTTCCGACCCCCGACGACTTCATCAAGCGCGTGATCGGCCGTCCGGGCGATCGTATGCGCATCTCGGACGGCACGGTCTATATCAACGGCAAACCGCTGCACGAACCGTACGTGGCCGAAAAACCGGACTATAACCTCGAGATCCGCGATTACGGGATGTACATCAACTACGGCACCGGCTGGGAACGCGTCGATCCAGACTCGGGGAACGTACCGCCGAAATCGTCGTGGAACGAACCGGATCGCATTCCACCGCACTGTTACGTCATGCTCGGCGATAATCGCAACGATTCCGAAGACTCGCATATTTGGGGCTTCGCGCAGGATGGCGGACGTTTCGCAACGGGGCCGCGTAGCGGTGCGCCGGCCGGCTTCACCGGCCGGGCGTTTCTGATCTTCTGGCCGCCCTCGCAAGCCAAGACTCTGTAGCGCGCGGCGCGAAGTCGAGCGCGTGGCCCGCTTCTTGCGATGGCGCTCGGTCGCGAGCCTGGTGTTGCAGCTCGCCGTGCTCTCCCTTCTCGTCGTGGCTTTCTTCATGCGATTGCCCCAGGTTTCGGGCCTCTCGATGGAACCGCTGATCCATTCCGGCGAATACGTGCTGATCAACACGTTCGCGTATCGGCTCGGCGCGCCGCGGCGTGGCCAGATCGTGGCCTTTCGCCACGAAGGCGATGCGCGCGAGGTCTTCATCAAACGCGTGATCGGGGTAGCGGGAGACCGGATTCGAATCGATCGCGGGCGCGTCTACGTCAACGGCGCGAAACTGGACGAAACCTACGTGCAAGATGCCGACGCTCGCAGCGTCCCCGAGATCACGGTCCCTCCGTCATTCGTGTACGTGCTGGGAGACAATCGCGCGAACAGCGAAGATTCTCGCTCCTTCGGCGCCGTGAGCGACGACCGTTTGATCGGGCGGGCCGTCGCCGGCGTTTGGCCCCCGGGCATGCTGGGCGCGCTTTGACTCGGTTCCGGGAAGCGCAGGGAACTGTGAATTCGAAGTTGGAGCGTCCGGTTCAATGGTATCCCGGCCACATGGCCAAGGCCATGCGTCGAATTCGCGAGTACTTGCGCTCGATCGATATCGTCGTCGAGGTCGTCGATGCGCGCATCGCGCGCACGGGGCGTAATCCGCTGCTCGACGAGCTTGCCGGCGAGCGCACGCGGCTCGTCGTGCTCGACCGCAACGATCTCGCCGATCCTGCCACGACGAAACGCTGGCTGGCGGACTTATCGCAGCGCGGTTGGGCGGGCGTTGCCGTGGACGGGCGAAATCAGCGCAGCGTCATGCAGATCGCCGCTGCGATCGGCCGCTCGCGGGGGAAGAAGACGGCCGGGGTCGCGCGGGCGATGATCGTTGGAATTCCTAACTCCGGCAAATCCTCCATCGTCAATGCGCTCCTGCGCAGAGCCGCTGCGAAGACCGAGGCCCGCGCGGGCGTGACGAAGCACCTTCAATGGTTTCGTCTCGAAGGAAACGTCGAACTCATGGACACACCCGGCATCTTGCCGACGCGAATTCCCAACGCCGACGCACAGTGGAAACTCGCCCTCTGCGGAGGCGTACCGCACGAGCGATACGACGCGCAAGAGATCGCGGCGGCCTTTCATCGCTGGCTGCTCGCTCGCACGCCTCGGAGCAAGGTGCCGGATCTGCACGCGTTTGCGACGGCACGCGGTTTCGTGCGGCGCGGCGGCGAACTCGATTATCACAACGCGGCGCATTCGTATATCCGCGCGTTCAACGAAGGCGCCTTCGGGCGCATATCATTGGAGGCTCCCGATGACACCGAAGCAGCGTAAGACCAAGACCGCGTACGAGCGCGAACGGCGCCGCCTGCATCGGTTGCACCGATTCGAGGAGGCGGCCCGCGCAAAAGGCTTTCGGCTGGTCGGCGGCATCGACGAAGTGGGACGCGGCCCCCTGGCCGGGCCGGTCGTTGCGGCCTGCGTCGTCGCTACCCAACCCCTGTTCATCAGAGGTCTCAACGACTCCAAGCAGGTGCGACCGGAGTTGCGAATCGAGATCGCACAGATCGTCAAGCTGCAAGCCGTGGCTTGGGCGGTCGGAAGCGCCTGCGTCGCCGAGATCGACCGGCTCAACATCTATTGGGCCAGCCTCCTAGCGATGGAACGTGCCATCGCATCGCTGACGGCAGCGCCCGAGTATCTGATTACCGACGCCGTTCGGATCCGGTCGTTTATTGGCCCGCAAGAACCACTGATTCACGGCGACGCGCGCTGCGCGCTCGTGGCCGCTGCTTCGATTGTCGCAAAGGTGCATCGCGATGCCCTGATGGTCGAACTCGACAAAGAGGACGCCCGCTACGGATATGCGCTTCATAAGGGGTACTCGACGCCCCATCACCTGGAGGCCTTGAGAGTACACGGCCCCAGCATTCACCATCGTGCAAACTGGGCGCGGGTGCGTGACGCGCAGCTCGCGCTGGACCCAAGTTGGATTGAAGAATAGCGGCGCAAAAGGGCGACAGGGAGAGGACCGGGCGAGCGACTTTCTTGCCGCTTGCGGTTATCGCATCCTGGCTCGCAACGTACGCGTTCCCGGCGGGGAAATCGATGCCGTTTGCCTCGACGGGCCGACGCTCGTCATCGTCGAAGTAAAGCGCCGTGACTCCAGGAAGTTCGGCGCGGCGTTGCAGGCGGTGGATACGCGAAAACGCGCGACGCTGCGGCGGATCGCCGCGGATTACGGTCAAATCGTCGCGCCTTCCGCAAAGATTCGCTTCGACATCGTCACGCTGGACGGAAAACGCTTGAGCCTGCATCGAAACGCGTTCTAGTGGCCAGTGCCCGCCGATTCTAAGAGCTCCCAGCCGGAGCTGCGCCGCAGCGTAACGCCCTGGGGCTCCTTCTCCTGGGGCTATTCCGACGTGGGCGCCGACATCTTCGTCGGGTTGGGCCTGGTGCTCGCGTGGGCTGCCGGAGCCTCGAACGTTGCCTTTCTGTTCGCCGGCGTCGTGTACGTCTGCATCGGACTGGCGTACACGGAGCTCGCAGCAACCTATCCCGTGGCCGGCGGCGGCCAGTATTTCGTCATGCGCGGGCTCGGCGATATCTTCGGCTTCATCGCGGGATGGGCAGTGTTGCTCGACTTCACCATCGACGTGACGCTCTTTGCCTGGACCTCCGTGGACTATTCCAGCCAGCTGCTGCCCGCGCTCGTGAACTCGGTTCACCCGTGGCTGCACTTCGGCGTCGTACTCGGGCTCGTTATCGGGCTCTGCCTTTTGAACGTGATCGGCGTGCGCGAAAGTACGACGTTCAACGGCGTGGTATCGGCGCTCGACGTGATCAGCGAAACCTGTATCCTGTGCTTTGGCTTCCTTTTCGCGTTCCGGCCCCAGCTGCTCATTCACACGATGCAAACGCACTGGCCTTCGCCCTACGAGCTCATGCTGGGAACGTCGCTTGCGATCATCTCGTTCGTCGGGCTCGAATCGATTTCGCAGGCGGCGCAAGAAACGCAACGACCGGCTTCGATCATTCCGCGCACGTCGGTCTCTTTGATTCTCACGATTTTGATCTTTGCGTTGGCGTACTCGAACCTAGCCTTGGGGTTTCAACCGTGGCATCCGATCACCGATGCCGCCGGTCATCATCTACAGTTTTGGCAAATTTTCCCGAACAACCCCGACAATCAAGGCAAGGCGGTCGCGCTCCTTGCGGCGCAGGTCCCATACTACGGCGCGTTTGCCGCGCTCTACGTCCCGGTCCTGGGCGCCATTTTGTTGCTCATTTCCTCGAACTCGGGCGTCTTTGGGAGTTCTCGAATCGCCTACGCAATGAGCACCAGCAATCTATTGCCCTCGATCTTTCAGCGCGTTCACCGGAAGTTTCGCACGCCGATGATCTCGATCGTCTTCTTCTCGATCATTGCCGTCATAGAGTTGCTTTTTGCCGCAGCCCCGGCGCTCTTTCCGGCGGTCTCCTCGCTCTACACGCGCTTCTTTCACGGCGAGAACGGCCTCGATTTCCTGGCGGATCTCTATGCGTTCGGTGCGGCCACGAGCTACTCGTTCGTCTTTCTCGGCTTGATCGGATTGCGCCTGACCGATCCGCTCAGCCCTCGTAAGTTCAAGATTCCGCTCAACGTGCCGATGCGCTTTCGCGGAGAACGGGTCGAGTTTCCAATCGTCGCCGTCATCGGGTTCATCGGCATATTTTCGATCCTGATGTTTACGCTGTTCACGCACCCGCTCGGGCGAATCTTCGGGCCGAGCTGGCTGCTGTTGGGACTTCTCTTCTACCTCGTGTATCGCAGATACCGGCGTCTGCCGATTCTCGGTTCGCAGCCCCGTAACTGGCGTACCGCGCAAACGGAGATTCTGCGTCGTGCCGGAGAGCTCGAGCTCATGGATGAGTACGTCGCCAACGTCAAAGCCAGCGACGCACTGCGAGCGGGGCAAGGCACTTAGTGGCCTGGCTCTTCGTTCGCGGACTGCTCGCCGTAGCGATAATCGTGTGCGGACTCGTGATTCTCGTACGCATGGCCGAGGCGCTGCCCCAGGGCCGCTTCGCGGTTCTTCCCGGCATCGTTTTGGGCGGGGCGATGATTGCGCTTGGCGTTCACCGGCTCTCGCTCATCGCTCGCGTGCGTGGAATGATGTGATTTCGATGTCCAGCCAAGTGCACGTCACGCTTGCGGGAGCCCTCATCGCGCTGCTGGTCGCCGGACTCGTCGGAGCGACGCTCTGGTGGATGCTTCATCCGCCGGAGTCGTACGTCCAGCGCATCGCCGCCGCTGCCGAACGCAACCTCGAACGAATCGTGGGCAGCTTGATCGTCGCCTTTTCGCCGGAGATCGACTCGGCACACATGATGGCGCTGGCCGCAAAGCTGGCGCGAGGAGAGCGATCCGAGTTGCTGGCGCTCTATGTGATCGAAGTGCCGTACACGCTGCCGCCCGATGCGGAAATGACGTTGGAGGAAAGAGCGGCTCTCGACGCGCTCGGCGCCGCGGAAACGATCGCGAACAAGAACAACGTCGTGATTCGCACCGAGACGATCAAAGCTCGTTCGACGAAGCAGGCGGTTCTCGACGTCGCCAAGCGCGAGAAGGCGGATTTGATCATCTTGGGTTCGTACCGCGAGGGGAAATACAGCGGCGCGCCGCTCGGCCGCGTGATCGATGAGATCGCAGCCGATGCAAAATGCGATGTGCTGATCGGCGTCGAAGGCAAGCACGGTACGCTGCTGATAGACGAGAGCGCTCAATCCAATTCGCAGCAAGCTTAAAGTTTGAGGAGAGAATCGTGAATATCCGACGTTCGTTGCCACTTTGCATTGCGCTCGTCGGGGTGAGTTACTTGGCGGCGCGGGGCGCGAATGTGGCACCCGCAATTGCGGCGTTCGACAAAGCCTTTGCCGGCATCAACGACTACACGTGCACCTTGCACGTTCACGAGGCAAAAGGTACGGCAACGCAAGACCGCGTCTACCAGTACGAGTTCATGAAGCCGCATTACGTGAAGACGCTGATCCTCGACGGCGATGGCAAAGGCTCCGGCGGCGTTTGGACAGGCGGCGATCAAGTCAGCGGACATCAAGGCGGTTTTCTTTCCGGCATTCACTTGAAGATCGGCCTGCACGATCCACGCGCCGTTTCGCTGCGCGGCGTGACGATTCCCGAGGGTTTGATGCAGCGCATCGTCGATAACTACGCCACGATTCCCGGAAAGCTCACGCAGGTCGACGGGGGGAAGGTCCAGGGCGTCGACACCGATCGCATCGAGCTCAAGGTCACCGACCCGGCCTCGAACAACGGCGTCTCCGATCAAATTCTCTACCTATCGAAAGAGACGCACTGGCCGGTTCGCCAGATCATGTACTCCGGCTCGCAGGTCGTCCTCGACGAAAACGTTACCGATCTCAAAACCAACGTCGGACTAACGCAAGCCGACTTCCCGTTCTAGCCGATCGTTAAACGGCCGAAGGAACCTCGGCCGGCGCGTGTGGAGAGCATCGCGCCGGGGTAATAGGCCTCCAAGCGCAACCCAGCTTTTTTGGAGGTATTTTTTGTGAAACTTGGGCACTCGCTCCTCGTTCCGGCAATCGCTCTGGCTTTTGTCGCGCAGGCGTTGGCCGCGACGAATACGATGAACCACGTTGACAATGCGATGTCACCGCACGCGATGACCATCAATCTCGGCGCACAAAATGGTTCGAAACAAGACGGTCAGGCCTTCCTGAACGACACCTCCGCCGGCTTGAAAGTGAAGCTGCAAGTGAAGAACGAGCCGGCCGGAGCTTCGGAACCCGCGCACATCCACCAAGGTACCTGCGCAAAGTTGAATCCAGCGCCCTGGAAAGGGCTCTCCAACGTTATCAAGGGCGTCTCCGTGACGACCATCAAGGGTCTCACGATCGCGGACCTCAAGAAAGCCAAGTATGCGATCAACGTCCACGAGAGCGCTGCGAATCTAGCTCACTACGTTTCCTGCGGCGACCTCTAGCGGAAAGGCGGCTGCGCGCTGGGGTAGGCTAGCGACCCGATGCAGCGCGCAGCTCGCCCCGACGCCGTCAGACGCAATCATCCTTCGACAGGCTCAGGATGACACCGGGAGCGGTCAGGATGACACCGGGAGCGGTCAGGATGACACCGGGAGCGGTCAGGATGACAGTGGGTGCTGCCAGGGTGACAGCGCGGAACTACTTCGCTAGGTAGCGTTTTCTCAACTCGTCGAGGACGACGGCGAGCAGGATCACCGCACCGAGCAGCACCTTCTGCAGATACGAATCCACGTTGAGTAGGTTCATCGCGTTGTAAAGCACCCCGATGAGGAGCGCACCGAAGAAGGTGCCGATCACGCTGCCGCGCCCTCCCATCAAGCTCGTGCCGCCTACGACGACGGCCGCGATGGACTCTAGCAGTTCGTCGCCGGTTCCCGTCTGGGGCGATCCCGACGAGAAAAGGGCCATGTATAAGAAGCCCACGATAGCGGCGCAGCCGCCGCTAATCATGTAGACGGTCGTCTTGACGCGCGCGACGTTGATGCCGGCTAGGCGCGCCGCCTCTTCGTTGCCGCCAATGGCGAAGACGTAGCGCCCAAAGCGCGTCCGATTCAAGAGAACCGATGCCGCGACGATGACGACGAGCATCCAAATCACCGGGACGGGAATGCTCGGCAGATGCAGCGCGTTCGTGACGCCGCCCATGAACGACCCGATTCCCGTATTCTCGAAGTCCGAGCTCTGCAGGGCGACCGGCCGCCCATGCGAGAGAATGAATGATGCTCCGAGCGCCATCTCGAGCATCGCAAGCGTCGTTATGAACGGCGGCAGATTGAGCTTGACGACCGGTAAGGCGTTGACCCAGCCGGCCGCGCAGCCGACCGCGACCGCTACGATGAGCGTTGCGGCGATCAGGGGAAAGCCGGTCAAATGCACCGAGTTGGCAAAGAGCGCCGCGACGACGCCGGTCAACGCCACGAGCGATCCTACCGAGAGATCGATGCCGGAAGTGATGATGACGAACGTTTGGCCGATGCCCAGCACGCAGTTGTATGTGATCTGACGCAGCACGCGGACGATATTGCTCGGCTCGAGGAACGAGCCGTGCGATGCGACGTCGACGATCGCGATCATCGCGACCAAGAATGCCAGGGCCGCCACGATACGCAGCCAGTACCACAGCCGGTCGCGCTGCGTCATGCCGCCGCCCCCGTGGCCACGGCGATCACCTTCTCGGGGGTCGCGTCGTCGCGAACGAACTCCGCCGCAATACGGCCCTCGCGAACGACGAGGACGCGATGCGCCATGCCCAAGACTTCCGGAAGATCGCTCGACGCGACGACGATCGCCGCGCCGCGAGCAAGAAGCTCGAGCATGAGCTTGTAGATTTCGGTCTTCGCTCCAATATCGATTCCGCGCGTGGGCTCGTCGAAGAGAAAGACGCCTGCGTTGCCGAGTAGCCACTTGGCGAGCACGACTTTCTGCTGCGTTCCGCCCGAGAGATTGCGTACCAGTTGCTCGGTGCTCGGCGTCCGAATCTGCAGGTCCGCAATCATTCGCGTCGCGGCGCTTCGCTCGCGCGTGACATCGATCAGCAGATCCCGATCGACAAAGTCGGCGAGATGCGCGAGCGAGACGTTCTCGCGGACGCTCATCCCCAGCACCAGGCCTTGCGCCTTGCGGTCTTCGGTAATGAACGCCACGCCGGCGGCGATGGCGCCGGCGATGTCGCCCGGCCGCAAACGCCGGTCGTCGATGCGAACCTCGCCGCGATCCGGTACGTCGGCCCCGGCGATAGCCCGCAGAATTTCCGTTCGCCCCGCGCCGATGAGGCCGGCCAAACCGACGATCTCGCCGGCGCGCACGCGAAACGCGACGTCCTGGAAAGCGGGCGTTCGCGAGAGACCCTCCACTTGCAGCCGCACCGCCGCGTCGTTTGCTGCAGGGGGCAGCTTTGGGAAGTGCGAGTCGAGCTTGCGTCCGACCATCGCGCGAATAATATCTTCGCCGGAAAAGTCCTTTGCCGGACGCGTTTCCACGATGCTTCCGTCGCGCATCACCGCGATGCGGTCGGCGATTCGCGAGAGCTCTTCCATCCGATGCGAGATGTAGATGATGCCGACTCCGGCCCTTCGCAAAATCGCAACGATTGCAAAGAGACCTTCAATCTCTCGGTCGGCGAGCGCCGCGGTCGGCTCGTCCATCACGATGATCCGCGCCGATCTCGCCAAGACCTTGGCGATCTCGACGAGTTGCTGCTGCCCGACGGAGAGCTTGGCGACGGGAACGTCGAGCGGCACGCGCAGGCCGAGCTCGTCGAAGACGCGCATCGCGCGTTGGACGGCCGCTCTCGAATCGATCAGTCCACCGCGCGTCGGCTCGGCTCCGAGCGTGACGTTGGCAACTGCCGTCAACTGCGGCACGAGCGTAAACTCCTGATAGATCATGCCGATGCCCAAATGCTGCGCTCGCAGCGGCGAATCGATCTCCACCGGCGCACCGTCGATCGAGATCTGTCCGCTGTCGGCGTGAAGCGCGCCAGCCAGAATCCTCATCAGCGTGGATTTGCCGGCGCCGTTTTCGCCTACCAAGACCAGCACTTCGCCCGCCGCGAGCGTCAACGAGACGTCGGAGAGCGCTCGAACCCCGGGAAAGCTTTTCCCGATGCCGCGCATCTCGAGCAGCGGCGCCAGCACGCTATGGGGACTTCGTAAACGCGCCGACGGGAATCTTGACGAACGCCGGCGGCTTCTTCCCGGCGAAGTAATCGCGGATTACGTCAATCGTCGTCGAACCGATTCTGACCGGATACTGAATGGCATCGCCGTACATTTCGCCGGCTGCAATTGCGCGCCGCGCCTCGGGCGTCGCGTCGTAACCAACGATTGCAACCTTTCCGGTTAGCCCGGCGGCGCGAACCGCAGCGAGCGCGCCGAGCGCCGAATCGTCGTTGATTCCAAAGATGCCTTTGAGATCGTGATGCGCTTGCAGAATGTCGCCGGTATCGCTGCTCGCCTTATCGCGCGTTCCACCCGAATCGACGTCGGCAACGATCGTGACGCCCGGGCAGAGCTGCGCGATCGCTTGTTTGAAGCCTTTGACGCGATCCTGAACGCTGGTTACCTCGGGCTCGTCGACGATTGCGATAGCGCCGCTCTTTCCGACGGCCGTGCAGATCAGTTTGCCTGCCTCAAATCCACCCTGCACGTTGTCGCTGGCAATGTGCGCTACCACATGCCCTTGACTGCTCGTGCTCGCAATGTCCGCCGTGAAGACGGGAATCTTCGCGGCGTTCGCCTCGGCGATCGCGCTGCCAATCGCCGCCGAATCGTACGGCGTCAGGACAATGGCATCGACGTGCTTGGAGATAAAATCTTCGACTTGGCTCTGTTGGCGCGCGTTGTCACGGCTGGCGTCCACGACAACGAGGGCGTAGCCGTCTTTCGCGGCCTCGGCACGCATGCCGGATTCCATATCCTGGTAAAATTGCGCCTCACGATTTTGGATCGAAACGCCGATCGTCTTATGCGCCGTCCTGGCGGCGCCTGGCTGCGCCGAGGCCGCCGCCTGGGAGGCTCCGTGGGAGCAGGCACCTAGCGAGGCAAGCGCGGCGAGCGTCGCCGCAATCCGAGCGAGCGCTAGTTTCAATGATTTCTCCTATGCAGTAACGGACCTGTAACGGCGGTCCTTTGAACGCCCCGCTACATCCGGCCTCTTGGATATTGTCCACAACCTGTGACATTGGTCTTGTGCAATCTGTGGAGAAGGGCTTTTTTGCGCTCAGGTTCTCTCGTGGGTTATGGCCGATTCCCGCATGGCCTTAAAGGCGGCTTAGTTTTCCTAGCGCTCTGCGCCCGGCGCTGTATCCAACGCCAGCCAAGGATCGGGAACCTTCGCACGGGCAAATGGCCGCGGCGACGTGCCCTGCGGATTTCGTTGGAGCCACGCTTCCGCTCGTACCGCCAAGTACTCGAAGTCGTGGTACTGCGCTTGGCCGCGTTTGCGCCGCATGATGGCGATGGCCGGCGATAGGTGTTTCCAGCAATGTACGATTAATCGGCCGAAAAGATCCATAAAGGTGTCTTCTGAAACCAGATTTCGCTTGACCAAAGTGCCCATTTCATTGAGCCAGTTGCAGGCCACCATCTCCGGATGCATCCCCGGATCGATAAACCCGAGCTGATCTAGATCCCGACGGTACGCCGGATCTTCCAACCGCTGCGGCAGATGCTCTTGAACGTAGGTGAGCGCCGCCTGCAGTTCGGGGCCGCGAAAATCGTGCTCGAGTGACAGCAGCGCCTGCAACTGATTGCCGCCGCGCATATGCCGCAGTTGAACGAGCGCGGCGATGACGCTGCCGCCGACCACGACGAACGTCCCGAGCTGTCCAACTGCGGTCGCAACCTGCGCCCAAACGCTTATCGCCTCCCAATTCACGGCTGGCGCATTCTTGACCGCGAAGCGCGACCCCTAGACGGCGGCGTCGCGGCGCGCAGATGCAACATATGCTCTCGCTCGCCTTTTCAGCCGCGATGCTCGGCATCGAGGGCTATGTCGTGCGCGTCGAGGCCGATAGCGCGCCGGGGACCCCCGGCTTCGCCATCATCGGCTTACCCGATCGCGCACTGGGCGAGGCGCGAGAACGTGTCCGGGCTGCAATTCTTAACTCGGGGTTTTCCTATCCGGCGGGCCGGCTGCTGGTCAACCTGTCGCCGGCCGACGTTCGCAAGGCCGGCCCATCGTTCGATCTCGCAATTGCACTGGCGCTGCTCGGGATCGACGAGCAGGTCGGCCGCGCCGGATTGCAAGAGCTTATCGCGCTTGGCGAACTCGCGCTCGATGGCAAGCTGCAACCGGTCAGCGGCATTCTTCCAATGGTGCTCGGCGCGCGCAACGCCGGTTTTTCAAAGTTGATCGTTCCCGCTTGCAACGCCGACGAAGCCGCACTCGTCTCGGGCATCGAGCTGTACGCAATCGACTCGTTGCGCTCGGCGGTTGCGGTGTTGATGGGTCACGGTGCGAAATGGCGACGCCGCACCGCCGCTCCCGTCCTGGACGCAAACGATGAAGCGATTCACGGCGACCTCGTCGACGTCCGAGGACAACTCGCAGCGAAACGCGCGCTGGAAATTGCGGCGGCCGGCGGTCACAACCTCTTATTGGTCGGGCCGCCGGGATGCGGAAAAACGATGCTGGCTCGCAGGCTGCCGTCTATTCTGCCGCCGATGTCGCTGCACGAAGCGCTCGAAGTCACGAAGATCTATAGCGTTGCCGGATTGCTCGTAGGGCGCGCCGGCATCGTTCGAGCGCGGCCGTTTCGGTTTCCGCATCACACGATCAGTCAAACCGCATTAGTCGGCGGCGGTGCACTCGTGAAACCTGGCGAGATTTCCCTCGCGCATCACGGCGTGCTCTTTCTAGACGAATTACCGGAGTTCGCGCGAAGCGCCATAGAAGTCATGCGGCAGCCGTTGGAAGAAGGGACCGTGACCATCGCGCGGGCTGCGGGGACGTTTACGTATCCAGCGCGCTTCCAACTGGTCGCGTCGATGAATCCCTGTCCCTGCGGTTATCGCGGCGCGCGCAGCGCGGAATGCCGTTGCGACGACGCGATGGTCGCAAAATACATCAGCAAACTGTCGGGCCCGCTGCTCGACCGAATCGACCTGCAGATCGACGTCGCGCGCGTGCCCTTCGACGACATGCTGCGCTACGACGGCGGCGAGCGCTCCGCGAGTATTCGCCGCCGCGTCGTCGCCGCGCGTGAGATTCAAGGAAGCCGGCTTGCCGGAAGCGCGCTAGCCTGCAACGCGGAAATTCCCGGCAACGCGATACGCCGCTATTGCGAACTGAACGAGCCCGCTCTGCGGCTGCTGGCGCATGCTAGCGCGAAACGTCAGTTTTCTGCGCGGGCCCTCGATCGGATTACTCGCGTCGCGCGCACCATCGCAGACCTTGCGGGCAACGACGCGATTGCGGCCGAGAACGTAGCCGAAGCCATTGGGTACCGCAGTCTGGAACGGCTCGGCTCAGCAGCGTGACGTAGATCGGAAGGCAGCGGCGCGGCGCGCGGGCAACAGGCGCAGCAATGCACGTTCTCTTCTGGGCGCTGGCGAATCTCATGGCGGTAGCCGGCCCTACGTCACTCGTCGATACGTTCGTCGGCACGTCGGGAACGCCAGCCGGCGGCCCGATCGATACGTTCCCGGGTGCCGATTTGCCCTTCGGCATGGTGCAGTGGAGCCCGGATACGCCGTCGCAAAATGCCGGCGGCGGCTACGAGTACGGCGACAAGCAGATCACGGGCCTGAGCCTAACGCATCTGAGCGGGCCGGGATGTAACGTCTTCGGCGATTTCGGCATCTTACCGATTGCCGGAGCACTGCCGTCATCGCCCGCAACGGCATCTCAGCCGTTCTCCCATGCAAGCGAACAGAGCGCTCCAGGATGGTACGCGGTCTCGCTGGGTGAGCCCGCGGTTCGCGCCGAGCTTACGGTGACGATGCGTACCGGCATCGGCCGCTTTACCTTTCCCGAGACGTCGCAAGCGAATCTGCTCGTCAACGTCGCCTCGAATCAGGCGGGCGTCCTAGGCTCCAATGTGCGCATCGACGGGTCCAACGAAATCTCCGGCTCCGCGACCAGCGGTTTCTTCTGCGGGATGCCCGATCAGTACACCGTCTATTTCGTCGCGCAGTTCGACCGACCGTTTCGCGCGCACGGAACGTGGCAAGCCGCCCGGCTCTTCCCCGATGCCTCGTCAGCGCAAGGCCCCGCCGCGGGAGCCTGGCTGACTTTCGATGCAATGCAGAATCGCAAGGTCCAAATCAAAATCGGCCTCTCCTTCGTCAGCACGGCCGGCGCACGCGCAAATCTTGCGGGAGAAAGCTCCGGTTGGAACCTGATCGGCGCGCGCGATCGCGCGACGGAAAAGTGGAGCGCGATGCTGCACCGCATCGCTATCGACGGCGGCACGACGCTGCAGCAAAGAACGTTTTATTCGGCCTTCTATCACACGCTGCTCCACCCGAACGTCATCAGCGACGTCACCGGGGAATACCGCGGCTTTGACGGCCGCGTGCACCGCGTCACCGCCGGCCACGCCGAGTACGCAAACTACTCCGATTGGGACATCTACCGCACCGAAGTGCCGCTGCTCGCGTTGGTCGCGCCGAGTGAAACCAGCGACATGGTGCAGTCACTCGTCGACGCGTATCATCAAGAAGGCTGGCTGCCGCGCTGGCCGCTGGTCGACGGCGCGACCAGCGTGATGGGCGGCGATTCAGTCGACGCGGTCATCGGCGGCGCCTACGCGTTCGGCGCGCGCGCCTTCGATGCGCGCGGCGCGCTCGCAGCGATGATAAAGGGGGCGACCAGCACGCAACCACCGCCGGCGCAAGGCTGGTACTTCGAGCGCTGGGAGCTTCGCGACCAATACCTGCAGCGCGGATACGTCGTCAACACGCACACGACGTCGGTTGCTCCGGTCCCCAACGGTGCTTCCGAGACGCTCGAATACGCGCTGGACGATTTCGCAATCTCGCGACTCGCGCAGGCCATCGGCGACCGGTCGGCCTATCGCGACTTCTTCGCACGATCGTCGAACTGGGCGACGCTCTTTGACGCGGCAACCGGCTGGATTGCCCCGCGAGATCCGGACGGCGCTTTCATGCAGGCGCCGCTCACCGAAAATGGTCAGAGCGGTTTTCAAGAAGGCAACGCGGCGCAGTACACCTGGATGGTGCCGCACGACCTACGCGATCTCATCAACGCATTGGGCGGTGCGCGCGCTGCCGCCGCCAAACTCGACGAATTCTTCGCGCAACTCAACGCCGGGCCGGATAAGCCGTACGCGTGGCTCGGAAACGAGCCCAGCCTCGGCACGCCGTGGGTCTATCTCTCGGCCAGCGAACCCTGGCGCGCACAAGCGATCCTGCGCCAAGCGATGACGACGCTCTACAGCGACACACCCGATGGTCTTCCTGGCAACGACGATCTCGGCACGATGAGCGCGTGGTATGTCTGGTGCGCGATGGGCTTGTACCCGCAGAATCCCGCAGCGCGCTACCTCGATATTGGCGCACCGCTCTTCCGCTCGGTTCGCATCGAGTCTCCGAGCGGCCTCACGCTCGAAGTCTCGGCGCCGAACGCGGCAACCGACGCGCGATACGTCGAGGCGCTGCGCGTCGACGGACGCACGAGCGACAAGAGCTGGATCGCGCTCCCCGACCGCGGAGAAGTGCGGCTGGACGTCACGCTCGGCGCCACGGCCGACGAACGCTGGGCCACCGGTCCTGGGGATGCGCCGCCGTCGTACGCGCTACGCACGCCGGCGATTCCGGTAGCGACGGCTGCGGAGTTCGTAAGGCCCGCAAATCCCATCGTCGTTCGGACCGGCGACGGGCTCGGAACGCCGGTCACGCTTGACGTGTCGAATCGCCTCGGCGAAACGGCCGCAGACGTCACCTGGCGCGCAACGCTGCCGCGCGGTTTGCACGTCGACGAGGCCGGCGGAAGAATCTCCGTCGCAGCACGCGCAGAACGCGCGGTCGACCTTCGCTTAACCGCCGATGGAGCGGTCGGCAGCGGCTACTACGACGTTCGCTTCGACGGCACCGCGCCGAACGGTGCGCGCCTCGAACACCTCGATCTGCCCGTACGCGTCGCGCGCGGCAACGATTGGCCGTTGATGGCGTATGCGACCAATCGCTTCGGCAACAGCGTGACGCCAATCGATCTCACGACCGGCGTTGCGGCAAATGAAATCGCCGTGGGCGAAGAGCCGCGCGCCGCGGCGCTTAGCGGCGACGGAGAACGACTGTACGTCGTCGAGTCCGGGGCCAACGAGGTCGGCGTCGTCGATACGCGCGCTGGAAAGCGCATTGCGACCGTCAAGACCGGCGGAACGCCCATGGATGCCGCGCTGACGCCCGACGGCAAAACGCTATGGGTCGTAAGCAACGACGACGGCACGGTTCAAGCGATCGACACCGCCACGCTTAGCGCGGGTGCAACGGTGCACGTCGGTTCGCATCCGCGCGCGCTGGCGATCGACGCCGGCGGATCGACGCTCTACGTCAGCAACTCGTGGTCGAACAGCGTAACGCCCATCGACCTGCGCACGAACGCCGCCGGGGGCGATATCTCCGTCGGGCTGCGACCCGCGGGCGTCGCAATCAGCCCTGACGGCAAACGCCTCTACGTCGTCAACAGCGCATCGAACGACGTCACCGTCGTCGACCTCGGCACGCGCCAGCCGGTCGCACGCATCCCCGTTGGTGTGGATCCGCTCGCAATCACGATCTCGCCTGACGGTCGCGCCGTCTACGTCAGCAACCACGCCAACTCTACGATCACCCCGCTCGATCCGCAGACGAACGAAGCCGCTGCACCGATCGACGTCGGAGGCGCGCCCCTCGGGGTCACCTTCACCGCCGACGGCAAACGGGCGCTCGTACTGCTCTCGCGTGACAACGCGGCCGTGTTTGTCGACGTCGCTGCACGGAGCGTCGGCGAACCGATTCAGCTCGGAAACGGACCCTACGGCATCGCGGGGCCGCGGGCCGTTCCCTAACTCTCGGGCTGGTCGAACTGCGGAATCGCGTCGCCGTCGAGGAACGCGGAGAACTCGCCGGGTGAAAACTGCAGACCGGCCCAAAACGGGCCGAACTCACCATACCGCGCGCTGGCTTCGTCAAACCGCATCTCGTAGACGAGCTTCTTGAAAACCAGCGGGTCGTCGGCGTAGAGATCGACGCCCCATTCGAAATCGTCGAAGCCGACGGAACCTGAGATCACTTGCGTGACGCGCCCGTGATACGAGCGCCCGACGACGCCGTGTTCGCTCATCATCTTGGCGCGCGCTTCAAAGCCGAGCATGTACCAGTTTTGCACCTCGCCGCGCCGCTTGCTCATCGGGTAAAAGCACTGATACCGGCGCGACGGAATTCTGGCCCATAAGCGCGGCTCGATATATGGGCTCTCGGCTTGCTTGCGGACGAGTTCGTCGAAGGCCGCGATCCATTCCGGCGACTGCGGCGGCAGCCCGCGCTGATTCAGCTCGGCGTGAATCTTTCCCGTCGCGTCGTAAAGCCCAATCTCGAGCACGGAGACGTACGAGCCACGCGGCGTGAGGAATTCGCGCAACTCGAGTTTGTCCACTAGCGTCTGAGCGTAGGCGAGCCCGTCAAACGTGCGCGCGTAGTGGGTCAGCATGAGATCGCCCTTATGACCGACGATCTGTGCCAAACCGACGTCGCCGTCCTCGCTCCCCTTGAGATGGTCGACGAGATCGGCCGCGTGGCCCGCGTATTTGTTCCGCCGCTTTTCCGGCAGCGAGTCCCAGGCGCGCCGGTCGAATGCAAACATGCGATGGAGGATCCACCAACCTTCGAGCGATTCCGGAACGTTCGGGTCGCGCATGTCCTCTGCCGGTTCGGGCTAGCGCCGAGCTAATACTTTCGCGCGCTTCACCTCGGCTTCGACTTCGGCCTCGAGCCGGTCGGGATGCTCGCGATACTTCGCCCACAGGGGAGGGGTGTGCGCGATGTCGTTGAGGACCCGCGCGTATACGGCATTGACGGGCACCGGCACGCGATGCTCGAGGCCTGCGACCGCAACGGCTCCATTGAGCACGTCCACCTCGGTCTGAGGCTCGGCACGCCGCAGGTCGATCAACAAAGAGGGCGGCTTGGTTCCGCGTGCGCCCGCGATGCTGTGGGCCAAAAGCGTTCGCGCCACCGGGCTGGGCAAATTCGCGACGCCGAAGAGAGCGCGGACCGGATAGCGAGGCAAATCGATCGGTTCGATCGCTAACGCCTGCATCACGGCGCGGACCTCGCGAATCATTCGAATTTCCAGCGTGAAGATTTTGTCGAAGTGCACGAAGCGGTTCGGCAGGACGTTGAGGATTGCGCAGCTGGCATTTGCGACCACGTTGAGCGCGAGCTTGCTCCATTTGAGCGAGCGCCAGTCCTCGACGACCTTGACGACTAGCCCGGTGCTCGCAAAAGTAGCGGACAGCCAGTTATACGCATTGGAGCCGATCGGTGCGAGCGCCAGCCCTCCATCCTTCGTCGCCCGTGCGTTACCGTCGCGGTCCCGGCCGACCGGCGTCGTGAGCGCCGCTGCCACCACGTTGTCGGCACTGAAGGCCACCGCCAATTTCTCCTCGTTGCCAACGCCGTTTTGCGGCGACACGAAGACGCACTTTTCCGGATACACGATCGCTTTGCGCAGCGTTTCAATTGCGCCGTCCGTATCGTACGCTTTGGTCGCGATGATCGCAACGTCGGCATCGTACGGCTCGACTTTCTCTAAGGTGCGCGGGGCGTAGCAAACGTCGACCGAAACGGCGCGCAGCAAGTCTCCGAGATACGTGCCGACCGCGCCCTTGCCGACGATATAGACCTTCACGAAAAGACGCCCGTGGAACCGAAACCTCCCTCACCGCGAACGGTCGGCGGCAGTTCCTCCACAACTTCAAAGGACGCGCGGGAGACCGGCGCCACGACGATCTGCGCGATGCGGTCGCCGCGATGGATCATCACCGGCACCGTCCCGAGATTCGCTAAAACGACGTGGACTTCGCCGCGATAGTCCGCATCGATCGTGCCCGGTGCGTTGAGACACGTGACGCCATCGCGGATCGCCAGGCCGCTACGCGGACGGACTTGCGCCTCGTAGCCGGGCGGAACCGCGATCGAAAAACCCGTTGGAACCAGCGCCCGTGCTCCAGGCAGCAGTGTTAGCTGCTCTCGAATCGCGGCGCACAGATCGGCGCCCGCCGCGTGCTCGCTCATATAAGCCGGCAACGGCAGTCCCTCGCCTCGCGAAAGGCGTTGGACGCAGACGCGTACCCGCTCCATTTAGCGGCCGATAACCATTAGAGCTGCGCGAGCTCTTCGCGAAAGCTTTCGATATCGCGAAAAGACCGGTAGACGCTCGCGAAACGAATGTACGCGACTGGATCGAGCTTTCTCAACGCTTCCATGAGCCTCTCGCCGACCGTCGCGGCCGGCACTTCGCTTTCGCCGCGCGCAAAAAGCTCGCGTTCGAGATCGGCCGCCACCGATTCCATCTGCCCCTCCGAAATCGGACGCTTCTCGCACGCCTTGCGCAAGCCGGTCAGAATCTTGTCGCGGCTGTACTGTTCCCGCCGGCCATCCTTCTTTACGACGAAAAGGCGAGGGACTTCCATGCGTTCGTACGTCGTAAAGCGATGCTTGCACCGCGGGTCCAAACACTCGCGGCGGCGACGCACGACGGTCTCGTCGTCGCGTGAGTCGACGACGCGCGTCTCACTCTTGCGACAGGTCGGGCAAGTCAGCGGTAAGTCTCCCCCACGGCATATCTTGTGGGCGAACGTATTATACGTCACTAGCGGTGGGGAACGCAAAAAAAGGGCCGCTGCCAAGCGGTCCCTAGTCCGTTCTGCCGCAGAGCCAATTTGATCTTAGTCTAGACGACGGGCGGCGAAGTGTACGAGGTACATCGGCCGCCCGGCACCGTCGACCGGGCTAAATCAGCCTGCGGAGCCGATTTTGAACATCTTGGTACCGCAGACCGGACACTTGCCTTCGGTTGCGGGTCGCCCGTTTTTCATCGTGATCTGAACCGCGTCTTTGATCTCGCGCTTGGCCTTGCACTTGACGCAATACGCTTCTGCTGCCAACTGAGCTACCTCCGTGGGCCCGCCTATTCCGTTGGGCGCGCCATATTCCCCCTCTTGCACGATCCGCATCCTGTCGTGATGGAGGCCGATATGCAAGAGCCGACCTTCGAAAGCCGGGAACGGATCGAAGCCGCGCGCGCCGGCCGAGCCTTCGAGGCTGCGGCGCGCGGCCTCTGGTGCGCCGGCAGCTTGGAGGGCCTGGGCCGATCCTGCGTTGCGATCGTCGGCACCCGAGCGGCGACGCCGTACGGCCGCCGGCTTGCTCACGGCTTTGCCGCCGAACTGGGCCGCTCCGGGTGCTGCATCGTCTCCGGACTGGCCCTGGGGATCGATGCTGCGGCACATGAGGGGGCCTTGGAGGCCGGAGCGCCGACCATAGGGATCCTCGGCAGCGGACACCGCTGTTTCTTTCCGCCTCGAAATCTCGGGCTGGCCGAGCGCATTCTGGCTGCCGAAGGCGCGGACCTTTCGCCATATCCGCCCGATCAAGCGGCCTTGCCATGGCAGTTCCTGGAGCGTAACGGCGTTGTAGCCGCCCTATCGGATGCAGTCCTCGTAGTCGAGGCCCCGGCCCGCAGCGGCGCCCTCAACACGGCAAGCTGGGCCGCCGGGCGCATCCCGGTGCTCGCCGTGCCCGGGGACGTCGACCGCAAGCACGTGGCGGGCTGCCTCGCACTGATCCGCGACGGCGCGACGCTCGCCCGCGCCCCGTCGGACGTTCTCGAAGCGCTCGGTCGCCTTAATATCGTGGCTCCCGCGCGACCCGCCCAGGTCCCGCGTGATGCGGCCAGCGCGTCGGTACTCCTAGCCCTCGAGAGCGGGCCCCTCGATTTTGACCGAATCGTCGCGGAGAGCGGCATTTCGGCATCGGCGGCGCTTGCGGCGCTTTCATGGCTGGAGCTTGAGGGCGCGATCGAATCGCGGGGCGCCACCGCTTATGCGCGGGTCGGAGTTCTACCGGGCGGCGAAGAGCATGCGCGATGAAACTCGACGACGCGCTGCGCGCTTTCGGCGATGCGACGGCCGCTGCCGTGAAGGAGCAGTATCCAGAGGTCACGCCACAGGTCGTTTTCGAGGCGCCTCGCCGTCCCGAGTTCGGCGACTTCGCCTCCAACGTCGCCTTTTCGCTAGCCAAGGTCGCGCGGCGGCCACCGCACGACGTCGCAAAACTGCTTGCCACCGAAGTTCTGCGCAACGCCCCGGAGCTTGGCGAAATCTTCACGGAGATCGTGCCCGTTGGGGGATTTATCAACTTACGTCTCGCTCCTCAAATCTGGCATGCCGAGCTATCCGGTATTTTGCGCGAGAACGAAAGCTTCGGGAAAACTCCGCCGCACGGCGCGCGGGTGTCGCTCGAGTTCGGCAGCGCCAATCCAACGGGACCGCTCGTCGTCGTTCAGGGGCGCTCGATGTCGATCGGCGCGACGCTTGCCAACGCGATGCGCTTCTGCGGCTACGAAGTGTTTGTTGAATGGATCATCAACGATGCCGGGGGGCAACTCGACGCGCTGGGCCGTTCGATCTACGCACGTTACCGTCAAACGTTCGAACCTGAGTTTCCACTGCCCGAGAACGGCTATCCGGGCGAGTATCTGATACCGATTGCTCTGGGTATCCGGCAACGGGACGGCGACCGCTGGATCTCGGCGCCGGAAGCGGATTGGCTCGCGTACTTCTCGACCGCCGGCCGCGACGAGCTCGTCGCAGAGCAACGGCGGACCGCCGGCCGATTCGGAGTGGAGTACGACCACTGGCAAAGCGAGCGCGAGCTGCACGATTCCGGTCAAGTCTCGGAGGGTATCGAGCATCTTCGGCGGCTGGGCCTGACGTACGAAGCGGACGGCGCGCTCTTCTTTCGCGCAACGCAGTTCGGAGACGACAAGGATCGCGTGCTGCTGCGTGGCGACGGGAGACCGACATACTTTTGCATGGACGTGGCCTATCATTATCAAAAGCTCAAAGCCAGCGATCGCGTCGTCGACATTCTCGGCCCCGATCACCACGGCTACATCGAACGCATCAAAGGCATCTCGTCGGCGCTGGGTTATCCGGGCCGGCTCGACGTCATCATCGCGCAACAGGTGGCGCTCATGCGCGGAAGCGAGCAAATCGCAATGAGCAAACGCGCCGGAGAGATCGTCACGCTCGACGACATCCTCGACGAAGTCGGGGTCGACGCCGCCCGCTTTTTCTTCATCATGCTCGCGGTAGAGTCGCCGCTCACGTTCGATTTGGCGCTCGCCGTCGAGAAAGAGAGCGAGAATCCGGTTTACTACGTGCAGTACGGCCACGCGCGGATTGCGTCGGTCTTGCGTAACGCGCTGGCCGACGACGTCGCGGCCGCTCGGAGCGCCTCTTTAGAGCCGTTGGTGCATCCCTCCGAGCTCTCGCTGGTACGCCGCCTCGCCGAGTTCCCGAGCGTCGTGCGAGGCGTCGTCGAACGCCTGGCGGCTCACCGGTTGGCTCGCTACGCGCGCGACGTCGCCTCGGACTTCCATCAATTTTATACCGAGTGCAAGATTCTGACCGACGAACGCGACGTACGCCTGGCGCGCTTGGCGCTTTGCTTGGCATCGAAGAACGTCCTCGCACGCGCCCTCTCGCTCGCGGGCGTCAGCGCACCGGACTCGATGTAATTCGTGACCGCAGTGCCGGCCGCGATCTGGCTGCTCGGCCTTTATGCGGCCGCCCCGGCACTGCGCACGCGGCCGGCCTACGACTTTCCCAATCGCCTGCGCGATACGCTCATCCTGGGAGTCGCCATTCCGTTCGTGCTTGGGTTTGTCCATGCGTTCTATTGGGGCACGTGCTGGGCTGCGCTGCTTCTTTGCATCGCGGTCGCCGTTTGGCGAAGTATGAGCGAACGCAGCCCGGCTATTGAAAACACGGCGCGCCCCACGCCGTATCTGCTGATCGCGGCGCTCCTCCTCGTCGCGTGGCCACAGCTGACTCGCCCGCTACTCGACGGCGATTCGCTTTCATACCATCTGCCCAACGCCGCTGCGTGGGTTCACGCGCATTCGCTTTGGACTGCAACGACGCGCTATTGGTGGTATCCGCCCGCATCGGAGCTGTTTGCAAGCGCACTGTACGCCGTCGGAAGCCCGTTTGCGCTGCCATGGTGCGGATTTGGCGCGCTGACGCTGCTGGGTTTTAGGATCGCCGCGTGGTCGCGCGAAGCGTTGAACGCGTCGCCGCTGTTGGCCGACGCGCTCGCCGCTGCGACGGTCAGCGCGTTTCCCCTCGCGATCCAAGGTGGAACGCTTCAGAACGACGTGTGGCTTGCGGCGTTTTGGCTAGAGACGCTGTGGTCGTTGCGCACGATGCCTGCGAACCGTTTCCTGCCCGTCGCCGCCGTGACGGTCTTGATAAAGCCGCAAGGTTGGATAATTGCAGCGATCGCCTTGCTGGCATCGCGTGCGCGTCCGATCCTGTGGGTCGGAACCTTTGCCGCGCTCGGCCTTTGGGTGATTCGCGACGCCGCCCTTTGGAAGAGCGCCGTTTCGCCGCCGGCGGCAAGCATGGCCGGGGGCGGTTTCTACGGATCGACGATCCTGGCGCACGGCGTGGGCGCCTTCGCGCTGCTAGCAGCCGTCGCGCTTCATCTCTCGCCATTCGTGCTGATCGCGCTTATCGCGGCCTTACTCGGCCCATTGATCGCCGCACGAGATCGAGCGCTGGGGTGGGCCGCCTTTGCTGCGCTCCTGCTGTTCTTCGTGCTGCCGTTCGGTTACGAAACCAGCGTCGCGCAACTCGCAAACGGTGAATCGCTGCGTTTCGCCGCTCCGGCGATTGCCGCAGGCGTTTTGCTCCTTGCGCCGTTGGGCCGCCGCTTCGCCGCGGTCGCCATTCCCTTGCTGTGGCTTTCGACGCTCTACGGTTGCTGGTTCGTGCTCGCGCTTTTTTGGAATGACGGCTCGACGCACGTCGCGCTCGCGGTCGCCGCGTTGGGTGTCGCGATAGCGGCGACGGCGAATCTGACACGGTTGCGCTTCGTCACTGCGGTGGCGTTCTTTGCCGCCGTCGTGCTTGCAACGCATCTTGCCGCGCGTCATCCGCTCGACTATTACAACGACTCCCTGAGCATCGGCGGTACGTCGCCCGGCGTCTATCGCTGGATTGAGAGGACGCGACCCGCCGAAATCGGCGGCTGGGGTCTACGCACCGGCGTCATCAACGTGCTCTCTGCGCGCACGCAGACGCTCGACCTCGCGGATAACGACGCATGCGCTCAGGCGCGCGCGCGCGCCGCGTTGCTGGTCGCCGTCGCTCAAGACGATCTGCCTTCGGAGACCAACGCAAGACGACTACGCACGGCGCGCGCGTGTGGAAGCATTTTGTACGGAGACTCGATCGGAGTCGTCACGAAGCCATAACCTCCGAGTTAGCTTTTTTCTAGCTGCGCGGATATCCAAGGCGCCATAAAGTAGCGCCAGAGTATCTTGATCAGCGCCGCGGCCGGAATCCCGAGAATTAACCCGGGAACGCCGAAGAGCTCGCCGCCGGCGAAGACGGCGAACATCGCGCCGATCGGCGAGACGCCCACCGACTGACCCATGATCTTGGGAACGAGCACGTTGTCGCTAATCCGGGCCATGGCGAACATCACGACTTGCACCCACACGATCATCCAAATTCCCTGTGGCGCGCAGAGCGGAATTGCAACGACTTGCGCGATCAGCATGCCGATGATCGGAACGGCGTAGGCGACGGCCGAGATGATGCCGAGGATCAGCGAGAACTTGAAGCCGATGACGGCGGTTGCAACCGCGATGACGGCTCCCGTTATGGCGCTCACGATTACCTGCCCGGAGATATAGCTTCCAAAGAGTTCGGTCACCTCCGCCGCGAGTTTGCGCGCCGTTTGGCGCTTGCGCGGCGGGAACATCGAGGTAAAGCCTTCGGCGATCTGCGTGTCGTTGAGCAGAAAGAAAACCGAAAGAATGATCGACGAGAACGCAACGAAGAAAGCAGTCGCGGTATTCACCGCGATGGTGCCGAGCGAAGCGACTGCGCCGGTGATAAAGCCCGAGGTCTGCGTCGCGCCGATTCGGCCGGTATTAACGCCGTAGGCGGGCAGCTTCAGCGTCGGAAAATGCTCTTGGAGCGAGCTCTGAGCCTCGGCCAGCCAGCCCTGCGCGGTGCCGGCATATGCCGGAATATTGGCAGCCAAGAGCTGCGTTTGACTGATCGCCAGCGGCACGACGATCACCAGAAAGATCGCAATGACGGCGAGCAGCCCAAAAAAGACGATCGCGACGGCTACGGGTTTGGGCATGCGCCGTTCCAACCGGGCGACGATCGGCTGAACGCCGAACGCAATGAAGGCCGCGATGACGAAGATCGAGATCGTCCGGGGAATATGTGCGGCAAACCAGAGCGCTGCGGCGACCAAAACGACGCCCGCGACAATCCAAGCGGCACGCCGCCAAACGCGAGTCGTCACAGGGGTTTGCACAACAGTCGCCGTTCGGTACGATAACCCGCGTGCTCGTAGAGATGACGCGCCGCCTCGTTCTCTTCTGTGACCATCAGGGCCATAAACGGAAGACCGCGCCGTCTCGCCTCATCCTCGGCGGCGCTTAAGAGCGCCGCCCCCACCCCGGTTCCTTGCCATTCTGGCTCGACGGCCATGTAGGCGATGAAACCCTGATCGATCAGCGTGACTTCGTCGGGAAGCTCGTCGAGCAGGAGCAGAAAGCCGACGCGCTCGGCGTTCTCATGTGCGATGAACGTGACGTGCGATTGGTCTGCGACGATGTCGCAAAGGCGCTCGAAGGCAGCGCGGGCCGCCGGTTCGGTCGCATGCCGAAGGTTGCCGACGCTCGACATCACCGTGCGCCGCCCAAGCGCTTGCACGAAACCACGGTCGGAGGCTGCGTCTGCTCCGGTAGCGGCCTTGCGCCGCACCAGCACGGTCACGCGCGCCGCGAGCCGGGATCGGTCACGGATTCTCCGGCGCGGCATTGCGGGCAATCCGCCGCATCGTACGAAATCATCGGCAAGTCGAGCAGCGCGTGCGCGGGCACTCCAAAGTCCTGTTGGGCGCGAGCGACGACGACGCCCACGCCGATAACATGCGCGCCGCGTTGTTGCACGACACCGATCACTTCGCGAACGGAGAGACCCGTTGTGACGACGTCTTCAACCACTAGCACACGATCGGCGGGCGAGAGCGCGAATCCCCGGCGTAACACCGGTATGCCGTCATCCTTCTCTACGAAGATCGCTTTGGTTCCAAGCTGTCTGGCGACTTCGTAGGCCAAGAGGATGCCGCCAACTGCGGCGCCGACGACGACGGTCGGCTTTGCGTCGCGAAATCGTGCGGCGATCATCTGCGAAACGGGTTCGAGCAGCGCCGGGTCCTCGAGGATCCGAAACTTTTGCACGAAGCGATCGCTGTGACGGCCGGAGCTCAAACGGAAGTGCCCTTCGAGCAGCGCTCCGCGTTGCATCAGGGCCGACTGCAGGTCGAACTGCGGCTCGCTCACGCGCGTACGCTCATCTCCTCCAAGATCGCCTTGGCGGCTGCCACGGGATCGGAGGCTTCAACGATCGGACGTCCGACCACGATGTAATCCGACCCGGCGGCGACTGCTTCCGCAGGAGTCGTAACGCGTTTTTGATCGGCGTGCGCGCTGCCCGTCGGTCGAATTCCGGGCGTCAGCGTGAGAAAGTCGTCACCGAAGAAGCTTTTGAGATCGCGCACCTCGCGCGCGCTGCAGACGACCCCCGCACAGCCGGCATCGCGCGCCAATGCTGCCAAGCGAATCGCGTTTTCGCCGGGACCTCCTTGCAGCCCGAGCTCGTTGAGATCCTCGGGGGCAATGCTGGTCAGCAGCGTGACGGCGAAGACGAGGGGTGCGGGAAGGTCGAGTTCCGCCGCGCGTTCGGCGGCGGCGTCGACTGCGGCGCGCATCATCTCCATGCCGCCGAGGGCGTGCACGTTGAGCATCTGCACCGTCGGGCGCACCAGTGCGGAGACCGCCGCAGCGACGGTTCGCGGGATGTCGTGAAGCTTCGCGTCGACGAACGTTCGCACGTCGCGCGCTTCGCAGTACGAAAAAATGCGCTCCGGATAGCCGTAGAGCGCCTCGAGCCCGATTTTCAGGACAACGTCGAGCTCGTAGAGCGCATCCACGAGGCGTTCGGCATCCTCGGCCGTCGGGACGTCGAGGGCTACGATCAGTTGAGTGGCCATTCCAGTCAGCCTTCATCTCCTTCGTACTGATGGGCCGTCGCGATTTCCACATGCGCCCGGCCGACGATTTCTTGAATCGATCCGATATTGCGTCGCGTAAGGTAGGCTTGCAACTCCGCGACGAGACGCTCGGGAATTCGCGGGTCGGTGAAGTTCGCCGTTCCTATCGAGATTGCCGTCGCTCCGGCCAGGAAAAACTCGAGTGCGTCCGCGAGAGTCTCGATGCCTCCTTGACCGACGATCGGAATGCTCACGACCTGTGCGATTTCGTAAACGGCGAGTACGGCAATCGGACGAATCGCGGGCCCGGAGAGGCCGCCGGTGATGTTACCCAAACGTGGACGCCACGTTTCGACGTCAATCGCCATCCCGCGAACCGTATTGATAACCGCCAGTGCGTCCGCTCCACTGTTCTCCGCTTGACGGGCGACGGCGACGATATCGGTCACGTTTGGGGACAGCTTGACGATCAGCGTCTTGTTCGTAGTGGCGCGCGCCGCTTCGACGACTCTGGCGGTCAGATCCGGATCGCAGCCGAACGTCTCTCCCTCTTGCGCCACGTTAGGGCACGACACGTTCAGTTCGATGGCCTCGATCTCGTCCCGCGCCGCCAAACGCTCGCAGACATAAGCATAGTCGTCGATCTCGAATCCCGCGATACTTCCAACGATCTTACATGGCCGGCCGGCATACTTGTGGAGCTCGTGCTCGAGATACCATTCGATGCCCGGATTCTGTAACCCGATCGCGTTGAGCATGCCCGCCGGGGTTTGGACGAGTCGCGGCGTAGGGTTGCCCAACCTCGGCAGGCGCGTGACGCTCTTGAGCACGATCGCGCCGATCTTCGAAAGATCGACAAAGGGCGCAAACTCTTCGCCCGATCCGTAACATCCGCTGCCCATCAAGGTCGGATAGGCGAGCTCCAGTTTTCCCAGCTTAATCGCGAGCGCCGGTTGTGGATTCACCACCGCAACTCGTGCGCCCAAAAAACCGGACCTTCTTTGCAAATGCGCGCGTACACGACGTCGCTTCCGCCGCGCTCCGCCGGCGGAAAGTTGGGCGCTTGCGCGCTTGCGTTGGTTAGCGGGACGACGCAGCCCCAACAGCCGCCGACGCCGCATCCAAAAGTCTCTTCCAACGAGAGCTGCGCGCGCACCCCAAAGCCGTTTGCGATCTCTCCAACGCGTCGTAACATCGGCGAAGGACCGCAGGCGTAGATGGCTTCGGGTTTGCGCGCGCCCACCAATGCGTCGGTCACAAATCCACGTTCGCCGCGCGTGCCGTCGTCGGTAGCCAGGACGAGCTCGCACCCGGCATCGGCGAATCGTTGGGTCTCGACCAAGAGTTCCGCAGTTCGCGCTCCATAGAAAAGGCGCACGTGGGCGCCTCGACGCAACAGTTCGCGCGCACACAACCAGACCGAGGCAATGCCGACACCGCCGGCGACGATCGCGACGTCGTCCGCGTCGCCCGAGCAATCGAAGCCATTGCCGAGCGGCCCCACCACGTCGAGCTGATCCCCGCACGCCAAGTTCGCAAGCTCGCGCGTGCGCTTGCCTGTTACGAAGAAAAGAATGCTCGCGCGCTTGCCTTCCGCTTCGTAGACGGCCAGCGCGGTTGCGGCCGCTTCACCGCTCGGCGGGATCGCCATCAGATATTGGCCCGGTTGCGTTGCATCCGCGAGCTCCGGCGCGTGAAGCGTCAAAAGGATCACTCCATCTGCAAGCTCGCGGCGCTCGAGTATCGTCGTCGCCGCAACGCGCGGGCGCAAGTCAAGCATCGTCATACCAATCATATTTTCTGCTAATTTTCAGAAAATTCTTCGAGAACGGGTGAACGCTCTTGCTACTCTAGCCGTTATACTGTATAGAGAGCGTAAGTCACAAGAAAGGAGGGGTCCGCAGATGGCAGGTCTTATCGTCTTCAAATCGTTAGCCGACGCACTAAGAGCGGGCTATCAAGTATACGATCGGACTGCAGATGGATATCTGGTCAGGACTCGTACAACCGCTGGTTGGGCCATGGCCTTGGTCACCTGCAAGTAGCATTCCGTTATTATTCTAAAGTTAATGCCGCCGGCAACCGCCCGGCGGCATTTTTTTTTCAGAACCCGAAAAGTCAGGCGCGATAGTCCGGCGGCGATGCCGGCTTCTCGATCTCCGGAATCGAGCCGGGACGCCAGCCGCCGTAGGTCGGATTGGGCGGCACCGCGCTTCCAGCCGAATGCTCGGGCGGGGCGCCGGCGTCGAAGGTAGGGCCGAATCGGCCTTGCGCGGCGGGAACTCCGAACGTCGCGCCGCTGAGAACCGCGTTGATGATCTGCGCGATACCCACGAACAGCGGGATCAAACCGCCTAGCAACCACGGGCCGTAGACGTATGTGCCGTCCCCCCGATATCCGATGAAGCCGAGTCCAATGAGCAGCGCGAAGCCGACGCAAGCAACTTGAATGCCTCTGCGGAGCTGGTGCTGCGCGTAGTAATCGGCTTGGTACGCGTAGTGGTTGGTAGCGGGGCCCGCCGATTGGTTCGGTGACCAGCCTTGTTTCATCGCGCGTCTCATATCGCGCTCGTTCGCCGGCGGAACGATACCGTGCCGCAGCATCTCCATTCGCTCTTTATGCGCGAGGACGCGTGAGATGATCCAGGCGGCGACGGGTGCTCCGAAGATGCAGACGATCGCGAGTACGGGTATGACAGTGTCAGAATCCATGACTTTGGAAGTCTCCGTTCGTGTAAAGATGAATCGATCCATCGGAGGTAGCCAGCTTCATCGTGCTCGAGCCGGCGCCAAGACGTATTGTCTGCCGCGCGGAATCGTCACGCGCGAGCGAAGATCCATCGACGTCGATTCGTCCGTCACCGGTCGATGCGTCGATGGCTAGATCGGAACCCTGCGGAACTCGCAGGTTGACCGAACCGTCGTCGGTCGATACTTCGTAAGAGCCATTTGGTCCGAAATTACCCGCCACGCGCAAGGGGCCGTCGTCGCTGTGCAGCGTCGCATCGGGGCGCGCGCCGGCGATCGTTAGATTGTTGGCTTCAATGCGCCCCTCGTGAGTGCGAGCGACCAACGATCCGACGCTAACGTCCGCGAGCGTGAGGTGCCCGTCATTCGACTCCATCGCGAGACGATCGCCTTGGACGTTGGTAGCGGTAAGATAGCCGTCGTCGCTGCTGGCATCCACGGTGCCGCGCAGGTCGCTCAGATTTACGTGTCCGTCCTGCGACTGTACGTTTACGCCGCCGGTGATGCCGCTGATGTCCGCGCCCGAGCAACGGGAGATCTGGACATGCGATCCGCTGGGAACGTCCACTTGGATGGCTTCGGCGCTAAAACCAAATAGGTCGACGGAAAAACGTTGTCGTGCTGCGCGTTCGATCCGCACCCCGTCGAAAGTTCGCGTGACGCGCAGCTGCGGATAGCTCGAACTTGATAAGATGGTGCCGCGCATCTGCGTCAGATCGCGGACGTGGACGAGCCCGTCGTTCGAAACGCCGACGCGAACCCGCGAGGCTGCGTCGTCGATGGC
The DNA here is from genome assembly GCA_003158175.1 of Candidatus Cybelea septentrionalis. Classification (GTDB taxonomy): domain Bacteria; phylum Vulcanimicrobiota; class Vulcanimicrobiia; order Vulcanimicrobiales; family Vulcanimicrobiaceae; genus Cybelea; species Cybelea septentrionalis. The sequence continues at coordinate 7,695 of PMHJ01000024.1, read as the reverse complement.
CACCTGCGGGGTTTCGCCCGCAGCCAGCGGCTCAACGGGCGCGGCAGCGAAATCCACGTGGTGCATGCTGCCTGCGAACGCCGGCGGGCCGCCGCCAAGGGCATAGACTCCCATGCCGACGATTACGAGCTCGGCGGCGACGAGCATCGCCACGACCGAGATGCGAGACATTTAGATCCGCGGGCCCCAACCGTCAAAGGTGGGACGGAGCGACTGAGCGGAGTTCCGCTCGTCGGACGGTAGCGCGGGATGCTTCCGGCCGGTCTGAGTGCCGCCGGGAAGGGTCGTGTTCGGGATTGTGGTCATTTTTAGGTGGAACCTCCGTGATTGTTGCTGCTTTACTTACGCCCCGGCACGCCGCATGTTTCGCGGGACGGCCCGCTCGCTGCGGCCGCCGCGGCGAAACAATCCCCGTCTCGCGCGCGTACGACTGGCGTGTCGGCACTCTTGGCGGAGGCCCCGCGCATCCGCATGAAAGCTGCGCCGGAAGACGGCGACTTGGTCGCGATGACCTTGCAAGGCAACTCAGAAGCCTTCGCAACGCTCGTCGAGCGATACGACCGAGCCGTTTATCACCTTTCGTACCGGATGCTCCACAACGTCGAGGACGCGCGCGATGCGACGCAAGAGGCGTTTTTCAAGGCGTTTCGGAGTCTGCGGACCTTTCGAGCCGGCGCGAAATTCTCGACTTGGATCTTCGCGATCTCCTATCATGCCTGCTGCGATCGCTTGGCACGGCGCAAGCATGACGCAGGCGACGAGCTCCCCGACCGGGCCGATCCGGCCCGGGGACCGGAGCAGCAGGCGATCGCCCTGGACGAAGCGTCGCGGTTACGCCGCGCGATCGACGCGCTTCCGGAAAAGTACCGCGCCGTCATAACACTCTTTCACCTCCAAGGCCGGCAATATGAGGAGATCGCCAGCGTTCTCGGCCTGCCGCTGGGTACGGTAAAAACACACTTGTTTCGCGCGAAGGAGCAGCTGCGCAGGCTTCTGGACGGGATGGAGGTAACGGAATCATGACTATGCACGACGCGGATCGCCCGCTGGACAGCCTGGATCGCGCCATTCTCGGCCTTGCGCTGGAAGAGCCGCCCTTGGGCCTGCGCTCTTCGATTCTCCTCGCAACTGCCTATCGTCCGGCGCCGCCGTTCTCATTTTTAGAGTTGGCACTTCTTGGGGCTCTGGGCGCCGTTGCCGTCTGGTTTGCCGCGTTGCTCGTCCTCGGCGGGGGCTCGCTCTTTGTCCATACCGTGACGACGATCGCGGCCGTCGCGACCGCGGCGCTCTCGAACGGTGCGACGCTGGCATGGCTGGCAGCGGGAGGCGCGACCGCGCTGTGGCTCTCACTTTTCACCGTTTCCCAACCCGTCGCGCATGCTTCTCACAGGTCCGGGCCGAGGAACGTCCCATAATCTACCTTCATGGAGAATCGCTCAGCGCCGCAGAAGCGCCAATATAGGATCCTCATCATCGAGGACGATGCGGCTATTAACCGCGTCTTACAGCTCGAGCTGGAACACGAAGGATATGAGGTAGACGTCGCGCGGGACGGTTTATCGGGTCTCGAAAAGGCCCTCAAAGAACCCGACCTCGTCGTGCTCGACCTGATGCTTCCCCGGATGGACGGCATCGAGGTCTGTAAGCGGATTCGCGCCAAGAGCCGCGTCCCGATCATTATGCTTACCGCGCGCGATCGCGTGCCGGACCGAGTTGCGGGGCTCGACGTCGGAGCCGATGACTACGTCACGAAGCCGTTCTCGACCGACGAACTGCTGGCCCGCGTACGTGCCCGCTTGCGCGAGCGTTCTCCGCAGGGTAACGTTGTGGAATACCGCGACGTCGTGATGGATCGCGACCGCCACGAAGTGCACCGCGCCGGTAAAGCGATCGCACTTACCGCCAAAGAGTACGCTCTTCTGGAGTACTTGCTCTTGCACCGCAACAAGGTGCATACGCGCGACGAGCTTTTCAACGGCGTCTGGGGAAGCGACTTTCTCGGCGACTCCAATCTCATCGACGTCTACATCCGCTATTTGCGCGGCAAGATCGATGACGGCTTCGACGACAAGCTCATAACGACCGTACGGGGCGTCGGTTATACGATCAAAGATTGAGCGGCATGTCGCTCAAATGGCGTATAGCGCTGGGATATTCGGTGCTGCTGATCGTCGCACTGACGGCGATGAGCGGCCTGATCGTTTGGCGCTTCCAACAGATCCTGGACGACCAGGCGGAGACGACCGTGAACGCGACGATGCGGACGATCGTGCAGTTCGCGCAGCAATCCGCTACTCCGTTCTCGCTTGAAGATTCCTCGCTGGGGACGCTGCAGTTTCTCTTCAATAGCAGCAACCTGGCGACGTGGAACTCGGCCAACAGCTTCGTGCAAGTGGATTCGAGCGACGGGTATCCGTTAGCCAAGACGGAAAATCTCGGCGCACTTGCGATTCCCCCCAACCCCAGTCTTTCACCCGGCCGCGACGTACTTTTTCGGCATATCACGCTGGGCGGTCGCTCTTTCTTGGTCGAAGATCGCTATCTGCTTGAAGGTGCGAACGCCGCGATCATTCACGTGGCCGAGCCGCTGGATACGTTGCAGCGCACGTTCGCGCGTGCTCGCGAAGCAATCGTAATCGTCTTGGGAAGCACGGCGGCGGCGGTCATAATTCTTTCGATCGTCCTCGCAGCACAAGCCACGACACCGATCAACGAGCTCTCGCGCGAAATGCGTGAGATCAGCTCCGATCGTCTGGCGGTTGCCGCGGGAGCGGGGGCCTTCGACGGCACTCCCCCGCTGCAAGGCCAACGTCGCCGCGACGAGATCGGACGGCTCGCACAGAGCTTCAACGATCTGCTGTCGCGCTTGGGCGAAGCCTTCGCGCGAGAACGGCAGTTCATCTCGGATGCTTCCCACGAGCTCAAAACGCCGTTAACTTCCATCAATTCCAACGCGCAGATGCTGTTGCGCTGGGGCGAGCGAGATCAGACGATACTGCGCGAGAGTTTGGAGACGATCATACGCGAGAGTGCCGATCTCGCAGGGATGGTCAACGGTATGCTGACGCTGGCGAAAGCCGATCGTGGCGATGAGATTCCAAAGGAACCGCTCTCTCTCGCGCAAATCGCGACCGAAGTCACGCAGAACGCCGCGCCTCGCGCGGCCGAAAAAGAGATCGAGCTCCATTTCAGCCACACCTCGACTCCAACCATCTCCGGCGATCCGAATCTCTTGCGTCAGATGATCGCCAATCTAGTTGACAACGCCATCAAGTTCACCGAGCGCGGGCGCGTGGACGTACGCGTCGGAAGCGCGGGAGCGTTGGCGTGGGTCGAAGTAGCCGATTCGGGGCCCGGGGTCCCGCCGGAGGAGCTTTCAAACCTGTTCCAGCGCTTCTACCGGGCGGACAAGGCGCGTTCCCGAGAAGTCCCGGGAACCGGCCTCGGTCTCGCCATCGTTCGCTCGATTGCCAGAGTGCACGGCGGCGAGGCAACCGCTGCAAGATCGCCGGCAGGGGGCGCGATTTTCAGGGTGGATCTTCCGCTCATGGAGCTTCCGTTCACCGGGAATTCATGATGAAGGGCCCGCTCCCCCGATACAATGGACCCGTGTACGGAGGTTCTCGGCGGGGAGCGCTCGTGGCGCTTCTCGCCTTATTGTGTTGTCTGGCGGTCGCGCAGCCGGTGCGCGCCGACCAGCCGATCGATGTCGGCCCGTCGCCGATTCTCAACGTTCATCTCACCCATGGCAAGGTGACGATTTCGACGTGGGACCGGTCCCAAATGCAAATCTCCTCCAGTGAGCCCGTAAACGTGCGCCATATAGCTCCGTCGGACGTGGATCCCGGCATTCCAAAGCAGCTGCAAATCTCGTGGCAGCGCATACAAACCGAGTACGGGCTCGTCGCGCTCCCGGCCGAGTCGTTCGTACTTCCCGAACTGCCCGGAGAGCACGACGCCGTCGTGGCACGAGGAAGCGGCACGATGACCATCATGATTCCACGCAACACCGCCATCGTCATCGCGCACGTGCGCGCCGGTCACCTGACGCTCGATAACTACCACGGCGTATTCGTCACCCACGTTCGATCGGGCAGCATCTCGCTCGACCACGTTAGCGGCACCGGATTCGTCGAATCGATGCGCGGGCGTATCGCCGCAACGAACTCGACGTTCGACCGGCTGCGCGTACGAACGGCCACCGGAAACATCTTCTTCCAGGGCTGTACCTCACATCAGATTCAGGCGAGCAGCGTGTACGGCTCGATCGTCTACGACAACGGACAATTTCAGCCCGGTCTCGCTCGCTTCGACTCCGAGCACGGAAATGTGGCGCTCGGCGTACGCGGCGGGGCGCAGATCGGCGCCTACAGCGGCTCCGGACACGTCCTTTCGAGCTTTCCCAACGACACGCAGATACGCGGAAACCCGAACACGCAACAGGCGACGGTGAACGGGGGCGGACCCATCGTTACGGCCACATCGAAGAATGGATCCGTCTATTTGTACAGCGGTTCGATGAACGACCACCCCAGCGTTCGCCAAGAGCTCAGCGGCAGCACGCAGCTACCGGTTCGCGCTCCTCGCCCGCCACATGGACGACGTCATCGCAGTTTCTAACGCGCTGCTGCCACTTCTGTATCGATATCTAAGGTATAGTCGTCGTACGCGGCGATGACTCGCAGGCCGAGCTCGTCTTCCAACTGTTCGGCTAGCCTGGGTGGGTCGGCTTCGAGCATCTTCGTTCCGAAATGCGCGAAGACAGCGACCTTCGGACGCACCTCGGCCACGACGCGCCGGGCATCCTGCCAGGTTAAGTGATCGGCGTTCATCTGATCCGCAAGACGCAAGACGTTAACGACGAGCACGTCGGGACGATGCGCGGCATAGTCGGGCCAGAGCGTCAAAATAACGCCCGCATGGGAGATAGCTGACGCGGAGTCCGTCGTAGACAAAGTGCAGTCCGTAGGTTTGGACCGCGTGCGCGTGCTGCAGCGAGGTGAAGAGCTCGACGTCGCCTATGGGATACGGACCGCTGCTCGCGGTTAAGCGTTCGACGCGCTCGACGAAGCGTAACGTGTAGGGCAAGACGACGTGCTCGTCGTCGAACGCATCGGCCGGCGCTAGCAACGCGCCACGCCGGCGGAATCCCCCCGAGGTCATCGCCTCGATCATTGCGTTCACGTCGCCCGAATGGTCGAGGTGCTTGTGCGAGAGCACAATCGCATCGAGCTCGCGCGGATTGCAGGGTGGTACGTGCGAGAGCGCTCGAACCAGCGCACCTGGGCCCGGATCCACGTGAATCTGCGTCGAGCCAAAGCGGAACCACATTCCTCCCGATGCGCGCAACTGACGGGCGACGACGAAGCGAGCTCCGCCGCTACCGAGAAAAAGAATCGAGGAGCCCACTTAGACGAAGACTGGAAGCTGCGAGAAAGAGCCGCGCAGGAGCGTGGCGGACGAACGCCCGAGCCAGCGCTCGAGTACCGTGGCGTAAACGCTGCGAAAGTCGGTCGTGTAACGCACGTTGCCCATATTCGTCGCGCTCAAATCGGGAAGCGTGCCGTACAGGCCGCCCTTGACGCCGCCGCCGATCAGGAAGAGCGGGGAGGCCTCACCGTGATCCGTTCCGCGGCTGCCGTTCTCTTCAATTCGTCGCCCGAACTCGCTGAAGGTGAGCGTAAGCACGCGGCGCTCGTTTCCGTGTGCGCGAAGGTCGTCGTAGAAAGCACCGATAGCATTTGAGAACTGCATTAACAGCGTGTTCTGCGTCATTTTTTGGCTGACGTGCGTGTCGAACGAACCGTGCTCGACATAGATGACCTTCGTTCCGAGATTGCTGCCGACGATTTGCGCGGCCAGCGCCAGGCTGCGACCCAGACCGGTCGCGGGATACGAAGCCTGCGTCTTATATCCCGCCACGAGCTTCGGCAGCTCCTCCGAGCTGCGTTGCGCGTTTGCCTCGATCTCCATTACGTGGGCGAGGTATGGCGATGCAAACGGCAGGTGCGAATCGGTCGCCTCTCGCGAGAAAGCGCCGCGCGCGGCGACGTTGCGGTCGGCCATCATCACGTAATCGCCGAGGCCCGGAACGGCCGGAATATCGGTGCGTTCCGAAACCAGCACTTCGGGCAGTACTTTTGAAATGGCCACGCCTTTGAACAAATTCTCACGCTCGGGTCCGGCTTGGTCGAAATAGCGCCCAAGCCAACCCGTGTGTTCGTAACGATCCGGCGCCGCAGTCTGCCAAATCTCCGTCGAGCGAAAGTGCGAGTGATCCGGATCGGGATATCCGACGCTTTGGACGATCGCGACCATGCCCTTGTCGTAGAGCGCCTTGACGGATTGCATCCCCGGATTGAGCCCCACGTTTGCGTCGATTGCCAGAACATCTTTGCGGTCGATTGCGAGCGCTGGCCGGAGCTGATAGTAGCGATCGTTTCCGTGGGGGACGACGCAGTTGAGCCCGTCGTTTCCGCCGGCGAGGTTGATCAACACGAGGCACCGGTCGGCGCCGCCCGGCAGTCCAGGAAGCGGAGTCTGTGCAAGGGCGCGGGCAAACACGTGATCGGCGTTGGCGACGACCGCCAATCCGGAGGTGCTGCCGAGCAGAAAGTTGCGTCGTCTCATAAATTAATTCAGTTGGTACGCCGGCGTCGCCATCGCGAGATAGGCGGCACCGCGCACTCGCTGGTCGTAGTTTTCCACTGAAAGCGGTGCGAGGGCGGCCGTGCCCGTCCCGCTCAAATAGCCCTCGAGTTCGAAGAGCGTCTCGGGCGCCGCATCGCCCTGCAGGAGCGTTTGCGCCAGCCGCCGAGCCGCCGTGCTCGAAGCTACCGGTAGCCCTTGCAGCCAGGACGAATCCGCCAGCGTTTGCGAGTTGAGGAGCCTCGTAAGGAAGTTTTGCCGTGCGATCATCGTGCCGCTCGTTAGCCAGTTTTTTGCACCGGGCCAGCCCGCGACGTTGGGAGGAAAGAAGAGACGTTGCCCCATCTGCGCGAGCGCATCCAACGCGACTGGATCGATTGCCTGCACTCCCAGTGCGGCGTACGTTCCCACAACGAATTCGACCGGACTCTTCACCAGCGCGCGGTAGGCTCGCGGGCTGTAAAAGAGATTGCTGGCTAGGATCGTCCCAAGGACCGGCGTCAGCTCGAACTCGTGCCGCCGTAACAGAGCTGCGACGTGGTCGACGAGCTGCGGCTCGGGGTCGTTGTAGACGAACAGGTTGAGCAGGCTAGCGGCGAAAAACTTCGCGCACTGCGGCTGTGCGAAAATGATACCAATGATATCGCCGCCGGTAAAATTGCCCGTACGGCCGAGAAACGTCTTGTCCCCCGAGTCGTGCAGTCCCCCATCGAACGTAACGGTATCCGTGCGCCGGTCGACCCGCCAACCCGTCCACGCGCGGGCCGATTCTCGTACGTCCTCTTCGCTATAGTTGTCCACGCCCAGCGTAAAGAGCTCCATCAATTCGCGCGCGTAGTTCTCGTTGGGGTGCGCCGCAACGTTTTGCGCGCCGTTGAGATAGATGAGCATCGCGGCGTCTTTGGAGACTTCGAGCGCCAGGTCGCGCAGATTCCCCAAGGCGTAGCGGCGGAAGAGCGCGTTCTGATTGTAGGTGATCCACGGATACAGCGGCGTCGCGCGCGATGTGAAGTGGCCGTGGAAGTAGAGCGTCATCTTCTCTTGCAG
>PMHJ01000021.1 GCA_003158175.1 Candidatus Cybelea septentrionalis | reverse complement strand
GCGAGATGAAGCTGCTGGCATCGAGGTTCGACGCGTACATCTGGTCGGCCAGAACGTAGTGTTTGCCCATGTAGAAGTATGGCTTCGTTTCGCTGTGCGGAACGTAGCTATACGGTGCGTTCGGGCACGAGCCGCACCCCCAGTATTCGTTGTCGAAACCGTTCATCTGACAATCGGTGCCGGGATAGCTGCCCGTGCCATTGCAAGCCGCTAAAAAGCCGCCCAACTGGTGTTCGATATCCCAACTCGTTTCCAGCCCAATCGGCCCAAGGGTGATCTTGTCACCGTTGGTGTCGTATCCGTACTTGACGGTCGTGGCACCCGGAAATCCGTAGAAGAGATTGTTGAAGCTGCGATTCTCCTGCACGATAATGACGATATGCTGGATCTTGCCGCTGGAAGCATTACGATGAACGCCGCCGGCAAAGTTCTTTGCGGCTTGCGGCACCGAGGAAGGGCCGCCGTTGCCATTGCAGGCGGAAAATAATAGCGCGAAACCGGCGACCGATAATATCCGAATCGCCGTTACTGCACACCGCATCCGCTTCTCCTTAACGTATGACCGAGATTAAAGGACGATTACGACGCGTTGCGACAAAACTCCCGGGCTATATTTACTGCTACTGGTGACGTGCGTCACCTTTTATTTAATGACGCATGTTAACTTTTTGAGAGCGGACCAGGAAAGAGCATTCGGACGCGCGTGCCGTGCGACGTCTCGATTTGAATTTGATGCGCGATTGCGCGAATGATGCGCAAGCCGAAGCCGCGTCCCGGCAAGGGCGAACGTTCGATAAAGCAGCCGCCGTCCAAGACCTCCACGCGGAGTTCTCCGCGCTCGAAGCGGGCGAGCAGCTCGACTTCTCGGCTGCGCCGCGTCGTGTCGTGTGCGTACGCGTGCTCCGCAGCGTTGGCCAAGGCCTCGCCGGCCGCCGTCGTGATATCTTCGAGAGCAGAACCGTCAAACGCAAGGGCTTCCAAAAACGCACGTAACGCACGGCGGATTGGCGCGACGGAGCGTGTCTGCGCGGGGCGGCAGAGTCGCAACTCCGAGGCGCCCATCACAGGCCGGCGCATTCGGAGAGATAGTGCAGCGCGTCGCCGCGATCTCGGAAAATCCTAAAGGCCGTGGCCAGGCCCGCGTACTGGACGAGCCGCAAGAACTGCGGAGCCGCAATGAGTATCGCGATCGGCGTGTCCGCACCTTGTGCCGCAGCGCAGAATCGCAGTAACTCGGTCAGCGCTGTGGAGTCGGCATAGGTAACGTCCGAAAGATCCAGGAGCACGGCTCGCGCGTTCTCTGAAAGTGCGAGTGCGTCGCGCATCTCGCGTTTGCGGCCGATCTCCAGCTCGCCGGCCAACCGGATCGTTTCGATAGTCTTACTCTCGTTCACGTACGCTCCGTTCTCATTCCGGCAGCCACCGTCGTTTGGCTATCTTGCTTAAGGATCGCCGCGCGCCCCTCGGTCCTCTCGGCGAAACGCAGCGTCAGAATCGCGACGTCGTCGGTGGGCTTGCGGTCGTCGAAAATGCGGCGGCGAATTGCCGCGGCAATATTGGTTGGCGATGCCTGCGCCGCGGATTCGACGGCGGCCAGCAGCAGCTCTTCTCCCGCAACGACATCGCGCGAGTGCTCGATCGCGCCATCGGTGTAGAGAACGAGCAGCGCGCCGGGGACGCTTCGAACCCGATGGGTTTCGTAGACGGCACTACCGAGCACGCCGAGCGGGAGCGAACCGACCTCCAGAAAGCGAGCGTCCCGCCCGGGCTCTAACAGCACGGCCGGCGGATGACCGGCCGAGGCGTAGGCAAACTCACACATGCCCGCGTCAACGAGCGCGGCTATAGCGGTAACCATCGGTGACTGATTCCGGAGAAGTTCGGCATTGACGCGCTCGAGCACGGGCCCCGGCCGGGGATCGATCAGCGCGCACGACATTACGAGTTGGCGCGTGGCGTTCATTGCGACTGCTGCGTCGATCCCGTGCCCGGCAACGTCGCCGATTGCCAGAAGCACGCGACCGCCAGGCAGCTCGAACGCATCGTACCAGTCTCCGCCGATCTTGCCCTCTTCGGCTGCGGGGAGAAAGGTTGCGCCCAAGCGCAGCATCGCCGGCTCCGGCAGCACGTTCTGCACAAAGGCACCTTGAAGGGTTTCCGCAATGCGTTTCTCCGCCTCGAACGCGGCGCGAATCTCGGACGAGCGACGGCGCTCCGCTTCGGCCTTCTCGCGTTCTTGCTCGAGCCGCATAGACAGGCGATACTGTTGAATCGTAAAGAGAAGGGCAGCCACAATCACCGCTGCGGCGGCTCCGAACGCAAAGAACCCAACCAATAGAATGGCTCGTTGAGCGCGGACGTCGCTCGCTGCCTCACGGCGCGCAAGCAGCATTTCGATCGACGCCATGTCGGTCCGGAAACGATCGACGAGCGCCTTTCCGCGCAACTCCAGCGACGCCGGCCCAGGCCTGGGCGCCAAGAGCGGAAGTGCGACCTCCTCGAGCCAGCGGCGATTCGTCCGGCCGGCATCTTGAAGGATCGCCAGCGCTTCGTCCATGCGCAAGCGTTCGAGTACCCGCAGGAGGCGGCCGCGCGATCGAGGCAGACCGACCCGCCCTTCGTAGTACGGCTGCAACAAAATCCGATTCCTATCCGCTTCATACCCACGGATGCCGGTCTCTTCGTCGAGTTGCTGTCGCACCACGCCGGCTACGAGAATTCGTGCGACGCGAACGCTCTCAGCATTACGAAACGACGACGCCACGACCGAGCGAACGAACAGACCGGCCACGACCAGCCCAGCGACAACCAATGCCATGAGGGCCAACGTCAGAACGAGAGGCCCACGAATGCGGCGCGGCATGATCGGCGTGTTTCTCTCGGTCCTAAAAGGCCCTTTGTCAATGGCCGAGATGCCAACCGTGTTTCTCGCAACGATAGGGTTTCAATCCCGTGCTCGTGCGGGGAATCGCTCGCTCGGCTTGTTTCTTCGTTTCAAAAGCTGCTTTGGGCGCTCCGTTTTGCTTATAGCAGGAGCGCGATCCGCCGCTCTTGCGCGCGGGCGTCACTCCTCGCCGTCGAAATAGTCGAGCGGTTCGCCGCGCATCACTCGCCGCTCGGGAAGCGGATGGCTCCACTTGCCGCTATCGGGATAGAAGCATGCCTCCCCGATTGGGTTATCGGCGACGACGTACATGACGAGAATCTCCGAGCCGTCGTTGACGAACTGATGCGGCTCGCCCGGAAGAAAGAGGCAGGCATCGCCCGCGACGACCGGCGTTACTCCGTCCTGGTGCCGTACGCTGCCGCTGCCCGAGATGATATGATAGAACTCCCATTGCGCGCTATGCGAATGATAGGGGTAGGGTGCTTTGCCGGGCGGGATACGCAGAATTTCGACATCGAAGGGATGCCGCTCGAGGAGATCGGTCGAGTCGCGTTTGCGGCCCAGTCCCTCCGATATTTGAACGCCTTCGCCGGCAAACGTTCCTTTCGGCGACGACCACTTCAGCGGCTCGAGTTTCTCGCTGTTGACTTTACGCATTGCTACCTTCTATTGAAAGCTATGGACGGAAAGGGACTTTGTGATGCCGCCGTCGTCGAAGCTCCAGACCTTTTCTGCCAGCACGTCAATGCAGCCGCTTTCCTTCTGCAGCCTGCCTTCGACGATGAGGGTTGACGAGGTGCGAATCGGACGGCGAAATGTATCGTAGACCTTCGGGCGCACGATGACGTTGACGACGCCGGTTTCGTCTTCGAGCGTGAGAAAAACGAAGCCTTTGGCGGTACCGGGCCGCTGACGCGTGATGACGAGGCCGCCGACGCGGCAGCGTGCGTTGGCAGCCAATGCCGGCAGTTGCGCGGCCGTGACGACCCACTGCGCCGCTAGCATCTCGCGGAAATGTTCCATCACCTGACCGGCGGGCGTGACGCCGGTCGACCAGAGATCGAAGGCGGCGAGCCGACGGTGCGCCAGCGGTTTGAATCGTACCGGCGGTTCGTCGACGTCCATCAGCGCGCCGAGCTCGCCGCGGGCTTCGCGTTCGTCCAGGCCGCGCAAGGCCCACATCGCTTCACGACGCGATGCGTGCCACGGAAGGAACGCGCCCGCAATCGCCAGATTCTCCAATGCTTCACGCTCGAGGCGCGTACGCTGCGCGAAGTCGAGCATGCCGGCGAACGGCCCTTGGGCGACGGCGTTCTCCAGCCGTTGTCGTTGTGCTTCACCCAATCCGCGCACCAGATGAAAGCCCAAACGCAGCGCGCCGTCACTCTGCACGTGCGACCAATACTCGCTAGCATTAATTTCGACGGGCCGGATGGCCACGCCATGGCGCCGCGCGTCGTTGACCAAGACTTCGGTCGAGTAAAAACCCATCGGCTGTACGTTCAGAATGGCCGCGGCAAAAACTGCGGGCACGTGGCATTTGAGATACGCCGACGCATAGGCTAAAAGCGCAAAGCTGGCGGCGTGCGACTCCGGAAATCCGTAATCGGCAAATCCTTCCAGCATATGGAAAAGCTGCTCGGCGGCAGTACGATCGATGCCGTTGCGGATCATGCCGTCAATCAGTCTCGCGCGCATTGCGTCCATACGCTCGCGCGAGCGCTTGTGCCCCATCGCGCGGCGCAACTCGTCGGCTTCACCTCCCGAGAAACCCGCCGCTTCGATCGCCAAGCGCATGCCCTGCTCTTGAAAGAGCGGAACGCCGAGCGTTCGTTCCAGCACGGCTTTGAGCTTGGGATGCGGATAGGTCACCGGCTCCAATCCCGAACGCCGGCGTAAGAACGGGTGGACCATCTGCCCCTGGATCGGTCCGGGACGAATGATGGCGACTTGCATGACGATGTCGTAAAAGCACTTTGGTTTTAGGCGCGGCAGCATCGATTGTTGGGCGCGAGATTCGATTTGAAAGACGCCGATCGTATCGGCGCGCTGCATCATGGTATAGGTTTTTTCGTCGTCTGCGGGGATTGTGTGCAGCGCAAGATCGCGCCCTTCGACTCGGCTCAGGACAGGCTGCAGCCACGCATCGTTGCGATCGAGGCAGCGCCGGTAGAGTGTAAAGGCCTCCCGCAAGAGCGAGAGCATTCCCAAGCCGAGCAGATCGATCTTGATCAAACCTAGCTCTTGAAGATCGTCTTTGTCCCATTGCACGACCGTGCGATCGCGCATCGTCGCCCACTCGACCGGCGCCACGCCAACCAGCGGATCGCGCGTGATCAACATACCGCCGGAGTGGATGCCCAAATGGCGCGGAAAGTTCGCGATGCGCCGGCAGAGCGTAAAGAGCAACTCGGGGCCCGCCTCTTGTGGCAGCTGCTCGCGCACGTCGAACTCGCGTGCGATCGTATCGACGTGCTCGAGAGTCAGTCCCAATGCCTTGCCGACGTCGTGAATAGCCGAGCGCGTTCGATAAGTGATGACCTCTGCGACCATCGCCGCGTTCGTTCGGCCATAGCGCTCGTAGACGTATTGAATGACACGTTCGCGGTCTTGATGGGCGAAATCGATGTCGATGTCGGGAATTTCACGGCGCTCTTCCGACATGAAGCGCTCGAAGAGCAGGTTCATCGCGATCGGGTCGACCGCCGTGATGCCCAGCGCATAACAGACCGCCGAGTTTGCCGCCGAGCCGCGGCCTTGACAGAGCACGCCAAGCTCGGCCGCTTCCCGCACGATATCCCAGACGATCAAAAAATAGCCGGCCAAATCCATCTTGGCGATCAGGCCCAGCTCGTACTCGAGCTGCCGCTCGACGCAAGTCTCCAACGGCGTTGCATAGCGCCGCGCCGCGCCTTCGTAGACGAGCTCGCGCAGATAGCGCTGCGGTGAGCTCCCCTCCGGCACCGCAAAGAGCGGAAACTGTCCCACGAGCCGCTCGAGCCTAAAAGTGCAGCGCTGCGCGATCTCGACGGTGCCTGCAATCGCTTGCGGATGCTCGGCGAAAAGCCGGCGCATCGCGGCCGGCGGCTTGAGATGAAACTCGGCGTTGGGACGCAGCTTGTTGGCGGTACGCGCTTGCGCGATCGTCATGCCGTCGCGAACGCAGGCGAGCACGTCGGCGACCAGCGCATCGTCGCCGGTCGCGTAGACGACCGCATTGGTTGCCACGTACGGCAAACGGCAGCGCCCGGCGATCCGTACGAGTTGCAAGTTGCGTTGCGTTTCTTCTGAGATGAGGTGCTGTTGGAGCTCGAGATAAAACCGATCGCTAAAAATTGAGGCGAGACGTTGCGCCTCCTCTACGGCCGCTCGAAGGCCCAGCCCCGCGAGCGCGCGCTCGACGCGACCGTAAAGACCGCCGGAGAGCGCAATGAGTCCCTCGTTGTAACTCTCTAAATCCTCGATGCGCAAGCGCGCATCGCCTTTGCCCCCTCGCATTTGCGCCGCGGAGATCAACCGGCAGAGATTCGCATAACCGCGTTCGTTCTCGACGAGCAGCACGAGATGCGCGCCGTCTTCGAAGGTCAGCTCGCTGCCGATAATCGCGTTGACTCGGCATTGCCGTGCGTACGTCGCGAAGCGCACCGCACCATAGAGGCCGTCTCGATCGGTCAGCGCAATCGCGGACAACCCGAGCTCGGCCGCGCGCTCGATCAGATCTTCGGGATGCGATCCGCCTTGCAGGAAGCTAAAATTCGACCAAGCATGGAGTTCGGCGTAACCGCATTCACCGTTGCTATTCATAGACGCCGCGCATGTACCAGTGTGTATTTTGCCGGTAGATGCGGGCGAAGGTGCCGTCTTCAAGGACGACGTCGTATTCGTCGCGGGTGACGGGTCCTTCGACTTGGCTCAGGACAGGTTGCGTGAAGGAACGTTCGGCGATGCGCCAGGGACCGACGCACTGCATCACCGCTTGGCCGTCGACCATTGCTGGTTCTCTGGCACGCAGCTCAACGGCGATTTCGCGGACTTCCAGTAAACGCAGCTGCGGAACGAGCTCGTGCGGTGCTTCCGTGCGGTCGAACATTGCTTTTCTCGGCAACTCGAACAGCTCGTAGGCGAAGCGCTCTTCGAGTAGGTGTGCTTCCCGCGTCGTGGCTCGCGCGATGCTTTCGCCAAGCATCGCTTCGAGACGCGCGATCGTCACGGCGACGCGTTGCGGATCGAAGTCGGCGGCGCCGAACAGCGCTTGAGCCTCTCCTCCTTCTTCGAGTTGGCGCGCCTGCACGCGCAACCCGACGATTGCCGATTCAAAGGTTGCGCTTTCGAGCTTTGCACGCATCATGTCGAACATCGTGCGCTCGTGCGCCGTCGGCATTGCAAGCGGCACGTCGAACGTGCAGGTTTGCGCATCTTCCAACTCGAGGGAAAAATGCAGCGCGCCGGCGCGTTTGCCGCAACGCTCGAGATCGGCACAGACGCGTGTCAGCAGCATGCGCAGCGCGAAGAAAACCTGCGCCTCATCGACCGCGCGACCTTCGCCGAAGATCGAGGCCTCGATCGCAACGGCGCGGCTTCGCGGGACGAAGGGCCGGCGATCGATGCCACGCGCAAGCTCGTGCCAGCGCGCCGCTGCCGTGCCGAAGCGGCGCACGAAGGGTCCGTGCGGCAAGGCCGCAAGATCGCCGAGCCGCTCGATTCCAAGTATCGCCAGCCGTTCGACGACCTCGGCTTCGATATCGAGCAGCGTCAAGGGAAGCAGCGCGAGCAGCTCGCATTCCGAACCCGGCTCCCAGATGCTGCCGTCGGCAACGTATGCCGCCGCACGCGCGGCGATTTTATTCGATCCGGCACCGAGTCGCAGCACGGATCCAAAGCCGGCCAAGACTCTGCGCGCCTGCATCATCCATGCGCGAGCATCGCCGGCGATGCCGTGCATTTCGAGAAAGGCCAAGCCGGGGCGAACGTCGTCAATCAGCGGCGAGACTGCATCGAGAGCATCGAGCATTTCTTCCCATCCTTCGACAGGCTCAGGATGACAAGCGACAGGCTCAGGATGACAAGCGACAGGCTCAGGATGACAAGCGACAGGCTCAGGATGACGAGGTTCAATGGCAACCTCAATGCAGAGCAGCACTAGAGACCTCTCGTCCTTCGACGTAGTTATCCTGAGCGCAGTCGAAGGCTCAGGATGACAGGGTGCGCATGTGAGCTTGGCAGCCGGGGAGCAAGTGTTTGTGCTTGCGCAGGTTGACGCAGAGCTCGAAGCCGGCGAAGCTGCCCCAGAGCCCATGCGTACCGCGCATAATGATTCGCTCGAGCACACAGTGCAGACGCAGTTCCGCTGCCGCGCTCAAGGCGGCGCCGGCACGCACCGCCATGACGATCAAGAGCACTCCGTTGCGGTGCGCGAGCGTGGCCAATCGCGTCCAGATCGAGTCGCGCAGAGCGATAGCCGGCATGAGAACCAGCCGGCAAATCCGAGAACGCAGCAGAATATCGGCCGCGCGAGCAACCTCGAGCGCTTTGCGAACGGGAACGATGAGAACTCGCTCGAGGCAGGCGCCCGCTTCAGCGAGACTGGGCGGGTAGAGCGCCCCATCGTCGAGGATCGCGACCAAGCCTTTCCGAGTCATCGCAGCAACGAGCCCGGCCGCGACGCTCCACCGCCCGGCAGTTCCTTCGAGCGTGACGACGCTGCCTGGAGGGAAGCCGCCGGCAAGCATTTGATCGAGCTCGGGGATGCTGGTGGGAACGGCGCCTTCGACCGGCTGAGGGGACAGGCTTGGTCTGCCGCTCAGACCGGCCTTCAGCGCCATAAAGGCTTCGCGGCGTCCTTCGACTGGGCTCAGGATGACATTCCCTTCGACTGGGCTCAGGATGACATTCCCTTCGACTGGGCTCAGGATGACATTTCCTTGAGGATGACAGGATCGGGAGGATGCCAGCGCTGCCATGGGAGATTCATGCTAATCGAACATATGTTCGATTGTCAAGGCAGTCCAAATTCCTTAGCGGCTGCGCGAAGCGGAGTCCTGAGCGAGCACAGCGAGTCGAAGGGTCGGGACATCCGACATCAGCGCCTTTTTTAAAGACGTTCTAAAAGAGGCTCGTCCTCCAATCCCGCCAGGTCGGGCGGCACCCGCCCCCGGACGCGCGCCGCGAGGTGCGCCGCGAGTTCCATTCGGCGATCGGGCGTCAGCGTGTCGCGGCGTTCGAGAAAGCGCTTGATCAGGGCCCGTTCTTCACCGGCGAGATAGGCCGTTGAAGCGTACGTGGGCTCCTCATCGCGCGTACCCAAAGAGCGCGGCGCGGCTAAACGCGCATCTCGCACGACGATGGTTCCGGCCGCGTGATCGCCGAGCCGCTTATTTTCAGGTGAAATCAGCGCGCTGATCGCGGCCAGAATATAGTAGCCCACGAGCGCCTCCCCAACGCGAATGAGGTTGCGAATCAGCGAAGCGCCGAAGTCGATTGGATAGCCGCCGTCCCGCACGACGCGAATGCCGAGGAGCCTCTTGCCGGGAGTCTGCCCGTTCCAAACCGCTTCGGAGAGGATGAAGTATCCAAACAGGACCGCGAACGCGACCGTAATGATGAACGCAACGGCGAAACTTTCGCCAAGCTTCTCGGCCGCGTCGGGCGCGAGGTGCTTGGGCAAACGTGATGCCGCGAGAATGATTCCGCCAAATATGGCACCTAGGGTTGCGAACTGAATTGCTTGATCCACAATCAGCGCGAGAAAACGGCTTCCCAGTCCGGCGAGCTCGTAGCGAAATGCGATGCTCTCGGGCGTACGAACCTCAACGGTACGATCCACAAGCGCGAGGTTCGACGGCGGCCGCTCGCCAACTCCCGCTCGTGACGCAAGCCGCTTTCATGACGCGCCGATCGGAGACGTGGCAGCAGCTCGATGCATTCCTTGCGCGCATCGAGCGCCGCGGCGTACGCGCGCTCTCGCCGGACGAGGTTGCCGAGTTTGGCCGCCTCTACCGGGCAACGACCAGCGACCTTGCCTACGCCCAAGGGCGCGGCTTCGACCGCGTTTTGCTAGAGTATCTGAACCGCTGCGTCGCGCGCGCGCACGCGCAAGTCTATGCTCGAGCGCCCGAGAGCGGCACGCAGCGAATCGCCGGTTTTTACTCGCGGGGCTTTCCCGAGGAGTTCCGCCGGTCACTCCCCTACGTCGCCATCTGCACGGCGATTACGGTGGCCTGCGCGGTCGTCGCCTACGTGCTCGTCCGCAATCATCCAGCGGATGCGTACGCGATGTTGCCCAAGGCGCTCGTCCCCGAGACGATCCGTAAGAGCTTGCACGATTCGAACTTCGCCGTCGATCCAACCTTCGGGCCGGCAATGTCGGCGATGATCATCGCTAATAACGTCAAGATCGCGATCGTTGCCTTTGCGGGCTCGATGACGCTGGGTGCGCTGACCGTCTATATCATCGGTTTCAATGGATTGATGCTGGGCGGGATGGCCGCGCTCTTCACCAATGCAGGATTCGGAAAAGACTTTTGGGCGACGATCGCGCCGCACGGCGTCATCGAGCTAACCGCCATCCAGATTGCCGGGGCGGCCGGCCTGTTGATTGCCGCGGGCGCACTCTTTCCTGGGCGCCGGCGACGGCGGGACGTCCTGGTAGCCAATGCGCGGCGGGCGGGAACGCTGATTTTGGGGGTGGCTTCGATGCTGGTGGTCGCCGGCACGATCGAGGCCTTCGTTTCGCCGCGCCGCCTGCCGGTTTCGGTGCGCATCGCGGTCGGTCTGTTCACCGCACTCATGCTCGTTGCGTATTTTACGGGCGCGGGCCGGCGTGCCGTTACAAAAGACCGCGCCGCTTAACGCGCAGATACTCGTCGATTAGGGTCGTCGTTAGCGCCTTGGCCGGCACGTCGATTACGATGGCCCCGGTACGCTCCAGCATCGTCTTGGCGATGCGGCGTTCGTTCGCCAAGTCGAGTGCGACGCTCGCACGATACGCCGCGGCGGCGTCATGCGGTTCTTGGTTTAGCGCCGCGCTCACCGCCGCATCGTTCATGAAGACGCAAACGAGCAGATGGTGCGCCGCCAACGACGCCACTTCGGCCATTGTCGCCGCCTGCGCGAGCGGATCGATCACATCGGTAAGAAAGACGATCAGCGAACGTTTGTGCAGGTGATGGCGAAGGTACGTGAAGGCTCGAGTATAGTTTGCTTCCTCGAACCGCGGCTCGAGCCCGTAGAGCGTGTCGGAGATACCGGCGACCGACGATCGTGTCGAACGCGGCGCCCGAGCGGCGAGGATCTCGCGCGCGAATGCCACTAGACCCACCCGGTCGTTAGCGAGTCCGGCGATCTTTACGAGCGAGAGCGCCGCGGTCACCGCATAGTCCAGCTTGCGGCCGCTGCCGAGCCGTGGCGTCATCAGCCGGCCGCAATCGAGCAGCAGCAGCACGTTCTGGCTGCGCTCGACTTCGTGCTGCGCAACCATGATTTTCCCGCGCCGCGCGCTCGCTTTCCAGTCGATCGTGCGAAAGGCGTCGCCATCGCTCCATTCGCGCAGCGACTCAAACTCGGTCCCGGTGCCGCGCAGCTTCATACGACGCAGTCCCGCCTCGATGACGCGGTTGCGCACGTGAAGGCGGCCATATCGCTCCACGGCCGCCAGGTCGGGATAGACTCGGATCGGTTGCCGTGCGTCGGTACGGCGCCGGCGACGCACGAGGCCAAGCACATTTTCGTACCAGAAGTAGAGGCTGTGCAGTTCGCCCGCGCCGCGCGCGATCGGCGTCACCGCGCGAACCAACGTGACGCGACTCTGCGAAGGAACTTCGCCGATGCATTCGTCGATGTCGAAATGCAGCATTGGTACGGGAGTTTCGACGATGCCGACTCGCGCCGTGCGTTTCGATCGGTTTTCAAGCGTGTACGAAAGCTCGGAGCGTACGCCAAGCGCGAAGTGGGCCGGAGGCAGGCGCGCGATGCGCAACGCCGATGCGGGCGGCCCGAGCAAGGCATCGGCGAGCGTCGCGACGGCCAGTACCGCGCCCAGGAGCACGGCCAGCCATACGAAGAGTGCGACGCCCGGCGCGCAAGCGAGAAGCAAGGCGATGGCGCCGAGGGTCCAGAGAAACCGCGGCGTGACCCACGCCCGTAACCAGAGCCTAGGCACGCGGGACGGGAACGCCGGCGAGAACTTCCCGCAGCACGTCGTGCGCGGAAACGCCCTCGATCTCGGCGTCGGGCGCGATGATCAGGCGATGTGAAATTACAAAATCGGCAACGTCCTTCACGTCGTCTGGCGTAGCGAAATCGCGGCCTTCGATGGCCGCTGCGGCTTGCGCCGCCGTGAGGAGCGCGATGCCTGCGCGCGGCGACGCACCGAGCGTCAGCCGGGGGTGCGTTCGCGTCGCCGCGACGACGCGGTAGACATAGTCACGCACGGCGTCGGAAAGATGGACGCGCCGCACTGCCGCTTGCGCTTCGAGCACTTCCGCTGCGTCGGTCACGGGCAGAATGCTCGACGCCTCCAACGCGCGAGCGTCGAAGCCCGCTGCCGCGCGCGCGAGAAGCTCCAGCTCTTCGCTCTCCAGCGGATACGTCGTCTCAACCTTGATCATGAACCGGTCGAGTTGCGCCTCGGGGAGAGGATAGGTTCCTTCGTACTCAATCGGGTTTTGTGTCGCGCAGAGTAGAAATGGCTGGGGCAGCGCATACGAGACGCCGTCGATGGTGATACGCGCCTCTTCCATGGCCTCAAGTAACGCCGACTGCGTTTTGGGCGGCGTACGGTTGACCTCGTCGGCCAGCACGACGTTGGCGAAGATCGGGCCGGTCCGGGTTGAAAACTCCGCCGTCTGCGGATTGAAGATGGTCGTCCCGACAACGTCGGAGGGCATCAAGTCCGGCGTGAATGCGATACGCCGAAAGGTTAGCCCCAGAAGCACGCTGAGCGCGCGCACCGCCAGCGTCTTGCCGGTACCGGGGACGCCTTCGATCAGTACGTGGCCGCGCGCGAGCAACGCGATCGTGAGCCCGTGCGTCACGCGATCCGAGCCAACCAGGATCCGCTCCATTCCGGTCGCGAGCCGGCCGGCAACTCCCCCAACCGATGTATTCACGCGTGCTCCTTTCGCCTTTGAAAATCGATCGCTGCCCGCCACACGACTTCATCGTCGGGTGGGCGGCGACGTGAACGGCGCATCAGTTCCGCCATCGCCGCGATGTACGCGGATGAGTCGCGCTCGTCCGCCGGCTCGGGAAGATACGGCGGTGCGAACGGGACGTTGGCCCCGATCAAGGCCAGTCCGACGATGGCAACGATGAGCCAGACCGCGGCGTGGACCGGCCCCGGCAGCGCAGCCCACATCGTTTGGCGATCGTCGTAGCCATGGACGTACTCGTCGAACGCCGCGACGCCATGGTTCGCGATCGCATTGTAGACGAAGCGCAGGTTATCGGCGTTGCGCAGCTCCGCATTACCAAAGAGCGAAGGCGCGGTAATCGCAACGACCTCGCCCCGGCCGTAACGATACCAGACGGCGACCATGCCTTGATTGTTGGCCAGCAACGGAGTGCCGCGCGACTGGTTGAACGGAAAGATCCAGTCGATCGACCCGCTCGCGCGTGCTGCGCCCGCAGTATACGCGTTTCGCACCAACGCGATCGCGTCGCCGCCGCCCGGTGCTTGGAGGCTCGTGCCGGCACCCGGTGTCACGTCCTGCGGCCCCGCGAACTCGGTGTCGATCGCGACGAAACGCCCTCCCGCGGCGACGAAACGGCGCAGAAGTGCCGCATCGTGTTGGTCGAGCGGCTTGGCAGAGGAATCGTGTTCGTATCCGGTTACGATTAACGTCTGGATGGCGGGATCGAGCGTGCCGAGGTCGCGCTCGAACCGCTGCACCGGAACGCCGCCGGCGCGGAGCACGCCGTAGAGCGCGCGATAACCGTTCGGCCCGGTGTCGTAAGTCGAATAGACCGAAGGGCGACGCTGTTGCTCCAACGAGCTGTGCTCGTAGCCCAACAGTGCAAGCAACAGCCCACACGTCGCCAGAAAGATCAGATCGAGCCGGAGTTTTACGGCTGCGCTCCCTCTTGGAGCAGCGCGGCGAAAGCGTCGCGTGCGCGATGCCACTGCGGCTCGTCGACCGTGCGCTCGGCGTACGCCTCTTGGACGAACGGCGCGGCGACTGCATCGAATGGAGCGACGAGCCTCGCATTATGGGCTCGCAGCTCGCGCCGCAAATCGCCGACCGTAGCACTGGCGCTTGCGTCCACTGCACCCTGCCGGTCAAGCAGCGCGACCATCGCAGCAAAGAGCAAGAGCGCCGCGGTGCCGTAATCGCCCCGGCCGGCCGCGTTGCAGGCCTGCTTGTAGAGCGCGCGCGGAGCCGGTGGTTCTTGGAGCGGTGCAGCCCGAGGACCGGACCGGAAGCGTTCGACCTGCAGATTTCGCAACAAGCGCACTACGACGAAAATCATCAGGACCCCGACGAGCACCAGCAGCACGTCCCCGAGACTCGCGGCTCCCTGCGGGCCGACGCGGACGCGTGCAAACAGGAGGTCCCAAAAGCGCCGCCAGCGTTTATAAATCCACTGCAGGGCTTGCATCCACCAGGGCTGGCCAGTCGAGGTCGGTGACGATTCGGCGAGTCGATACCTGCCCTTAACAGCGAACTCGCGTTGCGCCAAAGCGCCTAGGTCGGGTGCGGAGACGGAGGGAGCGGAGGCCGGCGCAAGACGGGCGACGACGTGTGTGCGATTGGCCCGCAGCCATCGCGCGATCAGCGCGTCTTTCGAAGGCGCCAGCGCAGCTGCAGCAGCGATCGCGACGATCATGCGATGTTCGTGGCGGAGAGACGTTCGAGGCTGGCTTCGAGATCGAAGCCTTCGCGCCGAATTCGTACGTCAAAATAGTAGACGGCTAAGAGCACCACTGCAAACGGAGTAATGACGGCGCGAGCGAGCCCTTCGATGATGGCCTGCAGCCAGGGCAGGTGCGCGAATGCCGCGGCGATTGCCAGGACGCCGAACATCATGGATCCGCCGAAAACGGTAGCCCCGGCGGCAACTGCGAAGAGCATCGCCCTCCAGAACTCGGCCCGGTTAAAGACGCGCGCAAAACCGAGCGAAAGCGATTCGAGCACGCCGCGTTCTTCAATCACCACCGAGTACATGGAAAAGGTGAGCGCAACGTATAATGGTGCGAGCAGCGGAATCGAGACGATAAAAACGACGATTGCGCCGAAAAACCCAAACCAGAACCACAACATCGGCGCGGCTGAGACCTTCCCGAGCAACGCGGCTACGACGACGACCGCCACGAGGAGCAGCACGGTGGCGACGTACCAGACCAGCGCCACCACGAAGTCTAAAAGGATCAGCCCCACGATCTGCAGCCACCGGCGGAGCACGATCTTGTAGGACGCCCGAAACACGACCGGGCGATTGCGATACAATGCCGCGACACCCACGGCAACTGCATTAAGAGCAAACGGCCAAAGCAAGTACGTCAAGAATAGGGTTGCGATCAAAATCACGATCTGCCCCGGAGATTCGAAGAGCGCTGGGATGTGTGGGGCGTGACCGCGCGTGGGGTGCCGGAGCATCTGAAGGATCGCGTAGAACTCCGGTTGGGAGCCCAGATCGAGCAAGTATTGCAATATCGAGATCGGCAGGACGAATGCGATCACGATCGTCACGAACGGGACGAGATTACGAACGTACAGAGTCACGGCCCGGTCGAAAATCTCGCCGAATCCCAGGGGACGAAGCTCCATCGAGGCGCCTTCTTGCAAGCCGATTCGAACCCCCTCCCGCGATGGGAGCGGCCGTCAGGCAAAAATCAGAGGCGATCCCGGTCGTGCGGCGCGGTGAGATCCATCAATGGCCCGATCGGAACGATCCGGGTCGGATTGATGTCGTCGTGCGTGAAGTAGTAGTGACGCTTGATGTGATCGAAGTTTACGGTCTCGGCGATGCCGTCAATTTGGTATAGGTCGCGCAGATAGCCGTAAAGGTTGGGGTAATCCACGATCCTGCGAAGGTTACACTTGAAGTGACCGTAGTAGACCGGATCGAAACGGACGAGCGTTACAAAGAATCGCCAATCGGTATCGACCGGACGATCTCCGAAGAGATAGCGGCGATACGCCAAGCGCTCCTCCATGGCGTCGATCGCCGTAAAGACTTCATAGGCGGCACCTTCGTAGGTCTCTTGCGTCGTTGCAAAGCCGGCGCGATAGACGCCGTTATTGAACGTTACGTAGAGGAAATCGTTGAGCTCGTCGATCTGGGCGCGCAGTTCGCGTGGGTAGAGATCGAGTTTCGGATTGACAGCGTAGCCATCGAACTCGCTTTCCAACATGCGCATGATATCGTCGTCCGAGTTGCTGACGATGCGCCGCCGCTGCTTATCCCATAGCACCGGCACGGTGACGCGAGCGGCGTAGGCCGGATCGCTGGCCGTGTAGGCTTCGCGCAAAAACTGCCAGCCATTGACGGGACCGGGCTGCGCCGTCGTGAAGCGCCAACCGCGCTCGTCGCGAATCGGGTCCACGATCGTCATGCCGATCGCATCCTCCAGGCCTTTGAGTTTGCGAACGATGATCGTACGGCACGCCCACGGACAGGCCAGCGACACGTATAAATGATAACGGCCGGCCGCAGCGGGACAACCGGAACTACCGTCGGCGGTCACCCAATCGCGGAAGGCATCCTCCTGCCGCTCAAAGTTTCCGTCGGCGGCTTGCTCTTGTGGGAACTGCGCGTTCGTGGTCACCGATAGGTGAGACCGGCTTTCTCGAGGACCGCGCGCCCGCCGCCGCTCAGAAGGAAATCGGCGAAGGCGTGCGCGGCTTGCGGGTGCGGCGCGGCCTTCATGATCGCCAGCGTATAGGTGATGCGGTCGGTGAGCGCGGCGTTGCCGGGAAGCGGAACGAAGCGACAGCCGCGCGCGATAGCCTCGGTGCGGTAGAAGAATCCGACGTCGGCTTGGCCCGTGTCGACGCGCGCGAGTAAGTCTTGTTCGGGAAAAATCTGCGACGGATTTTCGTCGGCACCGAGAATCCGCTGCTCGCCGTCGTGCCCCAGCCACATCGTCATGCCCTCGATCGTGTAGACGCCCTTTGGATCGAGTTGCGGATCGGTGCGGCCGATCCGCAGGCCCGGCGTTTCGAGCGCGCGCTGCAGCGGCGTCGCCCCGTTGGCGACGCCATCGAAGAGTGAGGCATACTTAGAGTTTGGCGCCCAGGCGATGCCGAGGCTCGTACCGGCAAACGTCGTCGCCGATGCGACGCGATCTCCGAGCTTTGTGACGAGCGCCGGATTGACGCTGATGAAAACGTCCGGTGAACGAATGCCGGCCACAATAAGGTTCGCCAGCTCTTTGCTGCCGCCGGGCTCGCCTTCGAACTCGATTCCACGTTCGTGCAGCGCTGCTTTGATCGGCCCCTCCATCGGCGTCACGAGGGATCCGGCGTAAAGAACGGAGACGGCCCCGAGATCGAGGCGCGGAGTCGCCGCCTCGGCGCGCATCGCAGTAAACGAAACCGCGATGCTTATGCTTGCCGCGAGGGCTGAAAATCGAGCGAATGTGAGTTGATGCAATAGCGCGTTCCTTCCGGCCCCGGGCCGTCGTCGAATACGTGCCCGAGATGCGAGTCGCAGCGTTTGCAACGCACTTCGGTGCGATGCATGCCGAGACTAGAGTCGTCGAGGAGCCTCACGTTCTCCCTTTCCTCGGGATGCGTGAAACTCGGCCACCCGCAGTGCGACTCAAACTTTTCGGTTGACCTAAAGAGCGGCTGCCCGCAGGCTCCGCAGAGGTAGGTGCCATCGTCCTGAACTTGGAGGAGCGAACCGGAGAAGGGCGCCTCGGTGCCGGCTTCGCGCAGAATATGGTAGCGCTCGGCACTGAGCTGGGCCTTCCACTCGTCTTCACTTTTTTGAATATCTGGCGTTACGTCGTGTTTCATCTGTAGCCCTCATAACGAGCGAAGGCGCCAAAGCGATGCAAGCGCGAAGAGCAGCCTATGAAGCTGCTCTTCGAGATCTTGCTGTCGATTCTCTTACACCCGATCGCCATGATCCTGATGTGGATCAATCTGACCGGCCGCGGCGACCTGACGACGTTCCAGAAAGTCATCTGGTTCGTCGTCAGCATCATTTGGGGTCTCGGGCCGATCCTTTACCTGTTAGTTGCGGACGGCTCGCTCTGGTAGCAGCCTGCTATCGGGGTCGACCGCCGCCGTGTCCGCCGCCGCCGGAGCCATGAACACTCCCGCTCGAGCCGTGCACGCTTCCATGGGAGCCGCCGTTGTAGCCTCCACGGTAGCCGCCATAGCCTCCGCGATAGCCGCCATAGTAGCCGCCTCGATAGCCGCCGTAATAGCCTCCACGGTAGCCGCCGTAGTAGCCTCCGCGGTAGCCGCCGTAGTAGCGGCCATAATAGCCTCCGCGGTAATAGCCCCACGGGCCGCGATAACCCCAGCCCCAGGGACGATAATAGCCGCCCCAACCACAGCAGCCCCAGCCAAAGCCGAGACCGATGCCGATGCCGATGCCCCAGTAGGGGTAGGCCCCGCCGTAGTAGCCCGCGCCGTAGTACGGGTAGCCACCGGCATAATAACCGTCGTACCCATAGCCGCCATAGCCGCCGTAGCCACCATCGCCGCCGTACGGCGTGTAGGCCATCGCGACGTCGATACGATAGGCATCGAACGTCGGGCCGTCGGCATGGCCGTAAATCGTGATGGGCATGCCCTCGACGAGCCTGGTGCCGGTCGGATTGATGACCGTACCGTCGTGCATCGAAACGTGATCGTCGTAGCCTCTGTCGTCGCGCATGTAGACGATGTAGGCTCCGTCAAAACCGGTAACCGTGCCTTTGATCTGATCTTGAGGCGCGACGGGTCTTCCATAGCTCGGAACCGGACCGGTGCCATAACCTGGCTCCGACTGCTGCGCGACCGCGACGCCTGGCAGGGAAAGGCTAAGGACCGCCGGCAGCGCGGCCCAGACGAGTGTCTTTTGAATGAACGATGTTGCAATCCGCATGTTGGAACCATTATAACTCCACGCCCGCGCTGCCTTGGTTAGAAAATGTGCAAAATGATGCTTTCTCGCCCTATGAGGCAAGCGGCCGGAATGTGTGAAGTTACGGCGCTTGACTCCGACCTTGCGTCAGGGCTTACGCTCGACCGATAAGAACGACGATGCAAACGCAGAGCGGCCGGCTGCGCCGGATTAAGGCCTTCTCGACCGAAGCCGGGGTCAGCGTTCGGACGCTGCACCTCTACGACCGGCTCGGGCTCCTGCGGCCCGCTGCGGTGAGCGAATCCGGTTACCGTCTCTACGGCGACGCCGAGCTCGAGCACCTCGAACACATTCTGGCGTTGCGCTTCGTCGGCTTCACTCTGGATCAGATCAAGAAACTGCTCGCCGGATCGGACTTGCCGCTGGCAGCGGCGCTGCGCTTGCAGCGCGAGGTCATCGCACGGCAGAAGCGCGGACTCGAATCGGCGCTTACCGTTATCGAGGAAGCGGAACGCGCGCTTGCCGCCGGCGCACCGACCGACCGTCTGAAGATTCTTCGCACCGTCATGGAGGTATTCAAAATGCAAAACGATTGGAAGTGGACGCAAGAGTATTATTCGGAAGCAGCGCGCGAAAAGATCGACGAGCACCGGCGTAGCGTGCCGGCTGACGGCGTCGCGCAAGGGCAACGGGACTGGACGGCGCTCATCGCGGAGGTCGAAGCTGCGGTTGCAAACGGCATCGAACCGTCGAGCGCGGATGGTCGAGCGTTGGCGCGGCGGTGGCGCGGCTTGGTCGCGCAGTTCACGCAAGGTGACGCCGAAATTTCAGGGGGACTGAACCGGA
Source organism: Candidatus Cybelea septentrionalis (assembly GCA_003158175.1). GTDB lineage: Bacteria > Vulcanimicrobiota > Vulcanimicrobiia > Vulcanimicrobiales > Vulcanimicrobiaceae > Cybelea > Cybelea septentrionalis. The sequence continues at coordinate 101,988 of PMHJ01000021.1, read as the reverse complement.
TGTGGTCCGATACGACTCATTGGCCGAACGATTTCAAGCGGCCCTGGAGCGATGCGGCCGATGCGTTCATCAAGCAGACGATGAACTGCGACGGGCATGGAGCCGTCGATGGGGATTGAACCCATGATCTCGTCATTACCAATGACGTGCTTTACCACTAAGCTACGACGGCACTTGCCCCTAGGACCCTTGCTGGTACGAGTCCCTCGGACGGCATTCCTACGTGGTTCCCCACTCGCACGGACGTCGAGGGCCAGCGGATCGTACGCGGGTTTAGGCACGACTCAGGCATGCTGTAAAGCGTCCGCGCGGACGCGAAAAAGGGGGCCCTCCTGAGAGGGCCCCCTCTGTTCTTACCTGCTAGATGATTTCTTCTAGGGGTTACTTATCCGAAGGAGTGAAGGCCGCGCCTTCGGGGTTGCCGAGACTCGTATTCTTGGTCGCTTTCCACGTGTTCGCAGCGACGTTTCCAATATCCAGCCAGCCATAGTCATCGCCGATCGCCATCATTGTGTCCGTGCTGTTATAACCACCCGCAACCGGATCGCCCTGGCCTAGCAAGTTCATCTTTGTCGGACCCAGTGCACTCAGCGCCCCGAGGCCCGGAAGCGAGTAGCGCGAGATCGTGCGAGCATCTTGGTCGATGACGCTGAGCGTGCTGCCGCCGTTGCCCACATAGACGCCACCGGCGAACCCTAGTGAGGCAATGTTGGTCACCCAGACCGGCGACGTGGTGGCGTTCTGCACTTCGCCGAGGGCATAACCGCAGACGCTCACGCAGCTATAGTAGTCGAACCAGATGTTGTCAGAGTTGTCAACATCCATGTAATAGATGTCATCGATTCCGGACGATGGTGGCGGCGTCAAGAGAGTCGGTTGCGCCGACGGCGAATTGGCGTATTCGATGCCGGTGCCTTCTAGGAACTCGCAAGTCTCGCTGCTGGGGCAAATGTCTGCTTCAAAGAACTCCATCGCCGAGAAGACGTTGCCGCTGGCATCTTTGCCGCCGTCGAATCCTTCGGAGAAATACCACTCACATGTGCTGGGGCTGGTTCCCACCGGACACCCCGTGGCATAAGTTCCCTCAAGTGTTCCGTTGCTGCTGTACTCCTGCTGTTCGGTGGCATCGTCGAAGTTGATTTCGCAGGCAGTCCAGATGTTCTGCGCGGCGTCGACCTTGACCGTGATCGGGTCCTCACATTCGTTGTTCTCGACATTGATGGACGCGACCGCCTTCTTTCCTTTTTTGGCTGAACCGACGAGGTAGCCGAAGTCGGTGTTCGATGACCAGACTCCGGCGGCTATCGCGCGACCCGCGGCAAGGTGCGGTCGGCTCTGGCCTTTGAGTTCCTTGAACTGTTCACGTAGGACCGCTCGTGGAAGAGGTCCACCGATCTTACCCTCCGCCTGCATTTTGAGCAGCTGCATCGGCGTAATGTGGTGAAAGTTCCTCATGTCGGGATGACCGATTGCGCCCAACGATTGGGCTCCGAGCGAGGAACTGGGCAGGGACTGCGTGCCCTGCGATGCGGAACAACCGGCGAGGAGGGCCACCGAAACGGCCAAACTCGCGGTCGCTAGTGAGAAGCGCATGTGTTTAGGTCTCCTATCGTTTTCGAGCAGGAGGCTCGCTTCCTAATAATGGAGAGCGCGTGCCTGGTTGTAGGCCTCCCCGGTTCGCGAGCGGGCGCCGCCTCCCTGTTGCGCCGTTAACGAAAAAAAACCCGAACAAATCTCGGGTTTAGGTGCGACAGGTTCCACAAAGAAGGCCTATTGTCTGACAAATCGGCGATTCGTCGACGTTTTATTTGCTTGCTCTCTCGCTTGCCGCGATTTGCGCGCGTACCAGTGCGATGGCTTGCAAGATGTTCGGTGGTTAGCCTTCGCCTTATTCGGCCGGGTCAAATTGCCTATTCGTGTCCGCAGCTAGTTCCAACAGATAATCACGGAGCCGTCTCCTTCGCTAATCCCCTGCGCGGAGTAGACCGTGCCGGAGCGCTGTCCAAAAATGGCAGAGGTTCCGCCACCGCCAGCGGAACCGAAGTGCCCGTCGGAACCGCCGCCGCCGCCGCCGTAGAAACCGCCCCCGCCGCCCGCGCCGCCGTGCCCAGTACCGGAGGACCCGCACCCGTAGGTGATATAGCCGCCTCCACCGCCCTCCAACCTGGATCCCGAAGTCCCGCTGCCATAGTCGCAGGATCCCGTACCAGTGGGGCCTTGCCCCGCACCTCCGCTGCCGCCGCCACGGTGGTTTGAACCGCCCTTGCCACCCGTGCTAAAGCATTGCGTCGTGTTACAGTCGCTGCCGCCATTTTGGCCTTTCTCATAGCCCCCGGCTCCGCCTGGAACTCCTTCGGATGCGCCACCGCCGCCGCCGGCGATGATTAAGTAGCCGCCATGGTTATGACCGTGCCCGGTCAAGCCCGAGGCGCCTCCGCCACCGCCCCCACAAATGCCCTGGTGGCCCCCATCGCCGTGTCCCGAGCCGCCGCCGTTAAACCCGCCAACGCAGCCCTTGCCTCTGCCGCCCACATACACGCCTAGCTGCTTTATCCCACCGACTTTAACCGTGCTGGCGATGCAACCGCCAGAACCCGGAGTGCCTGGCGAAAACCCGCCGGACCCTTCGGCACCGATAGCAATGACGAAAACCGAAGTTAGCTTCGACGGTACGGTCCACGTCTGTTCCTGGCCCTTGTATTGAAAAGTCAGTACGTGCGAATATTTTTTCTCCCGCGAAATCGGGTTAAGGCACGGATTTGACGACGATTTCGTGTTGAAGGCCTCTTGGCTGCTCGGCACGATGAGAGCACGATTCTCACCGCAAGATACGATGGGCACGGCTAAGGCCGCACAAAAGACGAGCGGTCCGAACGATCTCAAATCCATATGCTTTTCCCTTAGTAGAGGGCTTTTTTGGAGCGGGCGGCGGGAATCGAACCCGCGACTCTTGCTTGGAAGGCAAGGGCATTACCACTATGCAACGCCCGCGACTCTGGGCAGGGCTGGATTTGAACCAGCGTAGCGCTTTCGCGCGCCAGGTTTACAGCCTGGTGCCATTAACCACTCGGCCACCTACCCATGGAGACTCTTTAAACGTGGCTGACCTGGGTACGATACTGCAGCTATCGGCTCCTCGGCAAGGTGATGTCGCTTGCTTCCCAAAGGTGTCCTCATGGCCTTCTCATGTGCCCCCAGCGCGGGTACCTTACCATGGAAGCCATAGCAAACTCGCCTTCGCCTTTTGGAGTTTGGACAGGATGGCGCGCCCAGCGGTTCTTGCGGTTACCGCCCTCATAGGGCTTCTCCTTACTGGATGCAGTGCGGCATTTGGTCAGTTCGGTGTTTCACTTCCCGCTGCCGGTGACGACGTGCAGACCGTTAGCGACGCGGCCGACTCCCTCGTCGCCCACCGTGGCTCCGCTACGCAGAACGCGAAGGCCGCCATCGGCATCACCAACGCGCTCGGCTCGATCGTGCGCGATATCAGCGACGACGAGCGCATACTCTCCGGTGCGGCGCACGCAGCCAAGGAAGGCGCTCGCGTACGGCGAGTCCTGTCGCAATCGCAGCTGGTGCTACGCCCAAGCGGTGGCGGCGTCTCCGGATACTGTCAGAGTTCTGCAGGCTACAGCCTCAAAGGAATTCCGTCGCTCGATGAAACCTTCGGCTGGCAGAGCGGCGCGTACTCCGGCGGCGCGCGTGTGACTGGAGACCGCGGGTTTTCAACGTGGTCCGCAAACGCGAGCGGCGAAACGGTGCAGGCTCCGATCGGTGGACTCTCGATCGTGCGAAGCGGCAGCGCAAGCTGTCCGATGTTGGCGCCCACGTTTTCCGTGCGCGGCGCGACGGCAGGCAACGCGTTTTCGATTCCAATCACGCTAACGTATCGTCACGGAACGCTGTGGAACGTCAGCGTGAGCAATGCCAGGTTTGCCGGCGGCGAAAGCCTCGACGTGGCCATGTCTTTTGCCCGGCCGCAATCGATTACCGGCACGATCGAAAACGGCAACACCGAATTAGCGACGTTCCATTCGAACGCCAACGGCGAAGGCACCCTCACGATCACGAGCACCGGCGCGCAATACGCGATCGCCGACTGGATCGTCACAGCAACACCCTAGCGCGCGCCCCGTCCCCGTTTCTAGCGGTGTCGTTGCGAGAAGAAATCTTGCATCTTCTTCGCGCCGACTGCCATGCGTATAGCGCGGATGGTGTTTGAACGGATGCGGGAACGCGATAAAAATTTCACTTTCGAAAGCGGGCCGAGCTACTCGAATCCGAGTCATGCCCTTTTATTCACCCGACGACGTTCTTGCGGAGATACCTGGTTCGCCGACTCGGAGAGCGCTGCAGCAGATGCGGCTGGGCGGAACGACAGCCAAAAACGAAAAAGGTCCCGGTCGAAATCGAGCATATCAACGCTGCTCTGTCCCAATTGCCACGCGCTTACCCCGACGTTCCGCGGCCTTAACCGAGGGCGAGGTCGAGCCCATCCGTGGGTGGCCGCGCCAACCAGATTTCAAGTCCCGCATCAAGCGCGGTGTAAGATCTCCGTGACCTCAAAAGGTAATTCGGGCGTCATCGATGCAGTTGGAGCTGTTGACGCGCGCCGACGTAGCTCAGCTGGTAGAGCATCACACTTGTAATGTGAGGGCCGTGGGTTCGAGTCCCACCGTCGGCTCCATCACTCTCTAGCGTAGAAAGTTTGGTTTATGCCTCGTGTCGTTCATTTCGAAATTCATTCCGCGGACCCCGACGCGGCGGCAACGTTCTACTCCTCGATCTTCGGCTGGAAGATCTCCAAATGGGACGGACCCGTCGAATACTGGCTCGTTCAGACCGGCGAAGGGCGCGGCATTGACGGCGGCATCGTTCGACGCCAAGGCGAGGCGCCGGCCACGGGAGCGGCGGTCAACGCCTACGTTTGCACGATTGGCGTAGAGGCGCTCGACGAGACGCTGACGTCAATAACCGGAAACGGCGGGGAGATCGTCGTCGCAAAGCACGAGATACCGCACGTTGGGCTACTCGCGTACGTCAAAGACCCCGACGGGAACATCTTTGGATGTATTGCAACCGGTATAAGCGCAACAAACCGTAATGCAAAAAGTTAGCCCCAAATGGGCGCGCGGCGGCCTCGTGCTTGTCTGCGAGCGCTGCTTCAAAGAGCGCATTCCCGAAGAAGATCCTAAGGCCGCCGAACGCATCGGCGACTTTCATCTGCGCGACTGGCTCAAGGAACGGCTCAAGCAGGAGGGGCATTGGGGCGCGATTCGCGCGGTAAGCACGAGCTGCTTGGACGTCTGCGCGCGGGAACGCGTCACGGTCTGCGTCGATCCGCGCGACGGCGAGCCGTCGGTGATCGTCCTCGCTCCGATTGCCGAACGCGAAGAGCTCTATAAGATGATCGTGAAAATGCTCGGCGAGCGCGAAATCAAAGCGTAAAGACCAACAGCGTGTCGCTCTGCCGGCTGCCGCCAGGGACTGGTGCTCCGGCTGGAATGAAGAGCCTCCCATTCGTGACAGCGGCGCCCGTTCCATGGCGGCCCTCTGGAAGTGGCGCATACTCCGCCCACCGGTTCGTTTCGGGATCGTAGGCTTCGTTGGTGGTGAACGCGCTTAACATCCCACGCTGCTCGCCGCCGATCGCGAATATCTTGCCGTGGTAAAGCGCCACCGCCATGCCGCTGCGCGCCGACGGCATTGCCGCACCTGATCTCCACGCGTTACTGCGAGGATCGTAGATGTCGACGTATGCCGTATTGTTAGCGGGCGTGTCGATGCGACCGCCGATAGCATAGAGGCTACCGTCGTAGGCAACGAGGCCCATATGATCGCGACCGACCGCGAGCGGGGCACGCGAAGCGTATCGGTTCGTCGCCGGATCGTAGACGAGATGCGTTTGCACGCTGTGCACGTCGCGGCCCCCGATGAGGTGAATCTCGTCGCCGAGTACGGCGACGGAGACCGAGCCGAGCGCATGCGGGAGCGGGGCAATCGGCGTCCAGCGATTTGTCGAAGGATCGAAGACGTCGGCATTCGCCACGGCCGCGTTGTTTTGCGCCGCAAATCCGCCGAACGTATACACTTTTCCTCGACAGCCAACGGCTGCGATGTGGTTAAGGCCACGCGGCAGGGGTGCAACGTCGTGCCAGATGCCGCGGTCAACGTCGAAGACTTCAACCAGCGATTGGTCGACGTTTCCGTTGGCGTAGCCGCCGATTACAAACATCGCGGGGTTGGCTCCCGAAACTAGTACAACCGCGACCTCGCTGCGCGCGACCGACAGCGCCGGTCCGCTGCTCCAGCTTCCCGGAGCCGGCGCGAGCGCCAGCAGCAGAACCGTCGCCGCGAGTAGCTTGGTCACCCTCCGTCCTTCGACAGGTTCAGGATGACATAGCTCAGGGCGACACTCGGCCTACTGGAACTCGAACTCCGCCAGATTCTTTTCGATCTTCCGCTTGACGCGCTGAAGCGCGTTGTCGATCGATTTGACGTGACGGCCCAAGTCGCGCGCCATCTCCTGATAGCTCTTGCCCTCCAGATACGATTCCAGCACCTGTGATTCGAGCTCGGAGAGATTCTGGCGAATTCGCTGGCGGATGTCGTCGGAGACCTCCTGGGTCACCACCAGCTCTTCTGGGTCGGACGTCTTCTGCGAAGCCATCACGTCCAGCAACGTGCGCTCGCTGTCTTCGTCGTAGATCGGCTTGTTGAGCGAGATGTATTGGTTGAGCGGGATGTGTTTTTGGCGCGTCGCCGTCTTGATCGCGGTGATGATCTGGCGGGTAATGCAGAGTTCGGCAAAAGCGCGGAAGCTTGAAAGCTTGTCGGCCTTGAAGTCGCGTACGGCCTTGTACAGGCCGATCATCCCTTCTTGGATGATGTCCTCGCGGTCCGCGCCGATGAGAAAATAGCTCTTCGCCTTGATCCGAACGAAGTTTTTGTACTTGTTGAGAAGGTACTCCATCGCGAGATTGTCGCCAGTCTTCGCAATAGCCACCAGGTCTTCGTCGACCCGCTGCTGGTATTCCACTCCATCCGAGACGGGATGGGTCATTGCCATATCGTTTGTCTGCCTCGTGAGTAGACGTGCCGCATGCGCAGGCCTGAGCCTGTCGGCACGGCACGTCGAGGCTTAGTATATAGGAGGGTCCCCCTCCCCCGTCAAGGACGAGGCTAGCATGCGTTGCCGAAGGGCCTCGAAAATCAGGACGCCCGCGGCGACCGAAGCGTTGAGAGAAGCGACTCGGCCACGCAGCGGAATCCTCACCAGGAAGTCGCATTCGCGCTTGACGAGGGGCGCCAGCCCGCTTCCTTCGGCGCCGACGACCAGGGCAAGATCCCGGTTGAGATCGGCCTTCCCCAGCTCGATTCCGGCCGGTGAGGTGTCAGCCCCGACCACCCAGATGCCCGCCTTCTTGAGGACGCGGATGGTACCAGCAATATTGGCCACTCGAACGATCGGCAGGTAGGCCGCCGCCCCGGCGGCCGCTTTGCGGACCGTTGCATTGATCCCCGCCGAGCGGCGCTCGGGCAACACCACCGCATCGGCGCCGGCGGCCTCGGCCGTTCGGACGATCGCGCCGACGTTATGAGGATCGGTCAGGTGATCGAGTATGACCAGCATGCGCGGCGAGCCGTCGGGACGGGGACGCGCGAGGGTGTCGCCGAGCGACGCGTACGGAAACGGGGGCGCGGTCGCGATCACTCCTTGGTGCGCTTTAAAGGGGACGCGATCGAAGAACGGCCGTCGTTCGAAACGAACCGGCACGTTGCGCTCTTTCGCCTGTGCGAGAAGTGCCCGCAACGCGCCGTCCCTTGTGCGATCGGCCGCCACCGCAATCGAACGCAGCCGCTCGCCGGCGAGCAGCGCTTCTTCGACGGCGTGGATGCCGTAGATCAAATCGTCGAAATCCAGCTCGGTCCGCCGGCCTCGCTGTCTCAACCCACGACGGCCCTTCGACGAGCTCAGGACGTCGTCCAACTGGTCCCCTCTTTCGTGTCGTGCAGTTCGACGCCGCATCGCTGCAAGGCATCGCGAAGTCGATCTGAGGCGCCCCAATCCTTTGCGCGACGAGCCTCGGCTCGCATCGCAATGACTCGTTCAATCGCCGGGTGCGGTTCCAGACTTTCGAGCTTTCCGGCGGCACCGTCAACACGTTCGGCTTCGAGCGCGGCTTGCAGGCGTTGCACGAACTGACCCGTCAGTTCGACGACCGGCTCATTCAACCACGATTCGTTCGGTTCGATGCCAAGAATCGTCAGCCAGTAGTGCAGCCGTTCAAACGGTGCGTTTGCGGCAAACTCGTAGAGCACGGCGAGCGCCGCGGCCGTATTCATGTCGTCGTCGAGAGCCGCTTCCATTCGCGCGTCCAACGGCAAAGGCTGCGCCGGCGAACCGGCGTCGCGCTGCGCTGCCGCGAACCGATAGGCCATCTTGATCTTGCTCAGGCCCAGCGCGGCCGCGGTAATCGAGTCTTCGGTGAAGTTCATCACTTTGCGATAGCCCGTTTGCAAAAAGAGCCAGCGAATCGCCTGCGGATCGTGACGCCGCAGCAAATCTGAAAGCGGCTCGAAGTTTCCAAGCGATTTTGCCATCTTGCGGTTGTCGAAGAGCAGCAGCCCGCCGTGCACCCAGAAGTTTGCCATCGGCGGACTCGCCATCAGCGGCTCGCTCTGCGCGATCTCGTTCTCGTGATGCGGAAAGATGAGGTCCGCACCGCCGCCGTGGATGTCGAAGCCCGTGCCGGGCGGATCGAGCAGCGCCCGCGCCATCGCCGAACACTCGATGTGCCAGCCCGGGCGCCCCTCGCCGTACGGTTCGAACGGCCAACGCGGTTCGCCCGGTTTGGCGAACTTCCACAAGGCAAAGTCGAGCGGATCTTCCTTCTGCTCGTCCACTTCGATCCGCGCGCCGGCCTCGAGGTCGGCGATGTTCCGGTTTGCCAGGCGCCCGTAACTCCGAAACGTGGAAACGCGATAGTACATTCCGTCGCGCGTGACGTAGGCGTGCCCGCTCTCGGCGAGCTCTCGTATCATCTGCTGGATCTCGCCGATATATTTGGTCGCGTACGGCTCGAAATCGTACTCGAGTGTACCGAGCTTACGCATCGATTCTTTAAACTCGCCGTAGAAATACTCGACGATCGCGTGGTAATCCCGGCCGGTTTCGATTCCAGCTTTGATGCTGCGATCGTCGATGTCGGTGACGTTCTGCACGTACGTCACGCGATAGCCGTTATGGACGAGGTACCGGCGCAGCACGTCGAAAAAAAGAAAGGAGCGCGCGTGACCGAGATGCGCTTGCGCCGATGGCGTCAAGCCGCAGACGTAGATACGCACCTCGCCTTCGCGCAACGGCTCGAACTTCTCGACCGTGCGCGTTCGAGTGTTGTAGAGTCTGAGCGGCACCGCTTTTTAGATCACCCAGCTCCAGGATTCTTCGCCGGTCGCTTCGCCCTGCTCGAGTTCGTTCAATCGTTGTTCGAGCTGCTCGAGTTGGCGTTGAAGCCGAACGATTGCATCGGTCGTCGGATCGGGCATTTCGACCCGCGGGCGGTCCGAAACGACCCGAACCGGTTTACCGTCTTGCGCTACAATCCGCGCCGGCACACCGACGACGGTCGCATTGGCCGGCACGTCTTTCACAACGACCGAACCTCCGCCGACCTTTGCGTTATCGCCGAGCACGATCGCGCCGAGCACGCTCGCGTTGACGCCGACGGTCACGTTGCGCCCCAGCGTCGGATGGCGCTTGCCGTGCGAGAGACTCGTGCCGCCAAGCGTTACACCCTGATAGATCGTACAGCCGTCGCCGATCTCCGACGTTTCGCCGATGACAACGCCCGAACCATGATCGATGAAAACCCCTTTGCCGATGCGGGCCGCCGGATGGATCTCGATTCCCGTAAGGAAGCGCGCGACGTTGGCCAAGAAGCGCGGCAGCAGTGGAATCCCGGCGAGATAGAGCGAGTGGTTGACGCGATGCGCGACGAGCGCATGAAAACCGGGATACGAGAGGACGACGTCGAGCCAGCCGCGCGCCGCGGGGTCGCGCTCTTGCGGCGCCCGCAGGTCGGCTCGTAGCGTTTCGAACGTATCGTCCATTTCCAACAGTGTAACCCGTCAACCCCAATCGAGGTGACAACCCGGGCATCCTTCGTCCTTCGACAGGCTCAGGTTGACACAGCTCACGATGACATAGCTCAGGATGACATAGGGAGGGTCAGCATTTCATAGGAGGGTCAGGATGACAGCAGCGCCACGGCGTAGGCCGCGATGCCGCTGCCGTCGCCCGTATAACCCAGGCCCTCGCTCGACTTGGCCTTCACGCTAATGCGGCTTTGGTCGATCTCGAGTCGCACGGCGAGATTCGCGCGCATCCAGTCGATGTGCGGCGCGAGCTTCGGACGATCCACAACGATCGTGGCATCGACGTTGACGATCTCGAAGCCGGCCACGCGCACGGCCGCAGCGCACTGCGCGAGTAGTTCCATCGAGTCGGCATCCTTCCAGCGGGGATCGCTCGCGGGAAAGCGAGTCCCCAGATCGCTCAACCCGACAGCTCCGAGCAACGCGTCGGCGAGTGCGTGCGCGAGGACGTCGGCGTCGGAGTGGCCGAGCGCACCGCGTTCGAATGGAACGTGAACGCCGCCCAAAATCAGCCTGCGCCCTTCGACCAGCGGGTGTGCGTCGAATCCCTGCCCGACCCGCATCATCCTTCGACAGGGCCTGTCCTGAGCGAGCGAAGCGCGTCGAAGGGCTCGGGATGACAAGCCGCGATCGTTCTCATCCGCGCGTTCAAAATCGTCTCCGCCCGGATGACGTCTCCCGGCAGCGTGACTTTGAAGTTCTCGGTAGTAGATGCTACGACGACCACGGATATGCCGATGCGTTCCAGCAGTGCCGCATCGTCGGTGACGGCAACGCCGTCGAGCCGGCCGCGTTCGTGCGCGGCGCGCAGCTCGGCGGTCAAGGCGAACTGCGGCGTTTGCGCCGCCCAGAGCGTCCCCCGATCGAGCGTCGCACCGACAATGAGCGAATCGCGATCGACCAACTTGATTGTGTCCACGACCGGCTCGGCCAAGAGCGATGCGCGCCCCTCACGCACTTCCCGCATTCCGGCGCGTACGTCCGCGGCGGTGACGAGCGGGCGGGCACCGTCGTGAATCAACACGGCATCGCAACGGTCGCTCAGCGCCATGATCCCCTCGCGAGCGCTATCTTGGCGCAACTGCCCTCCGCGTACGACGCGTTGCGTGAGGTTGGGCGCGAGGCGCAGGGCGAGCTCGCAGATGGACTCGATGGATTCGGGCTCCGTCGCAATGACGAGCTCCTCAATTTCCGGGATCGCTGCAAACGTTTGAATCGACCATCCAACCATCGGCACTCCGGCCAGTTCGATAAACTGCTTCGGCCGCCCTAAACGCAGGCCGCGTCCCGCCGCGACGATGACCGCACCCCATCTCACTGCGTCGCGCCTTCGCGTTTCGGGCGCGCAAAGATCATTCGGCCGGCAACCGTCTGCAGCACGCTCGTGACGACGACATCGGCCTCTTCGCCGATCAAGCGACGCCCGTGCTCGACGACGATCATCGTCCCGTCTTCCAAGTATCCGATCCCCTGATGCCCCTCTTTTCCTTCGCGGATTACCGCCACGTGCAGCTCCTCTCCGGGCAGAACGACCGGCTTGACGGCGTTGGCCAGCTCGTTGACGTTGAGGACGGCGACGCCTTCGACGTGGGCGACGCGGTTGAGATTATAATCGTTGGTGACGAGCTTAGCCCCAAGTTCTCGAGCGAGCCGAACGAGACGCGCGTCCACGTTTCCGGGCGCCATGTCGCTGTAATCCCGCTCGCTGATTTCAAAAATTGTCAGCTCCTGCAAACGCGTGAGCACGTCGAAGCCGCGACGGCCGCGGGTTCGTTTGAGCGGATCGACGGAATCGGCGATCGACTGCAGCTCGCGTAAAACGAATCGTGGAACGATGAGCGCACCGTCGAGAAAGCCGCTTTCCAGAATGTCGACGATCCGGCCGTCCACGATCGCCGAGGTGTCCACGAGCTTGGGGGCGACGGCTGACGAGTTGGCGGCCATTCCGCGTGCGACCGGGACGATTCGGGTCTTAGCGCCGATCCGCGCGCCGAGATAGGCGGCGAAGATGGCTACGATGAGGTAGAGCACGATCGCGATATAGGTTCCGGCGCGCCCTATGTCCGAGATCAGCTCGAAGACGATGCCTTTGATCAAGAAAGCGATCAAGAGTCCGACGACGAGCCCAACCGCGCCGCCCGCGATCTCGGCCGGCGTCAAACGCTCCATCGCGCCTTCGGCCTGGCTGAGTTGGCCCTCAAAAAGCGCCTGAGCCAGCGGCGCTAGCAGCGCGCCAAGCACCGCGCCCGCGACCGGCGAACCGATCAAAAAGACGAGCTGCATCGTTTCGCTGGCAAAGTGGAGCGAAAAAACGCTGAAGTACGCCTCGCGGCCCAGCAAGAATCCGGTCACGCCGAAAACCACGACGAACGCGACGCGTAAGACCGTCCCCGCTAGATTGCTTCCCGCTACTCGAATGTTATAAAGGCTCCGCAAACGTCGTTGGCAAGAAAACGACCATGGCGCGTTAGCCGTAACGCGTCCGCCGTCCGCTCGAGCAATCCGGTCTGTGCAAGCTGAGTTACGACGGGATCGTAAGTTTCGATCACGTCGATACCATAACGCTCTTTGAAGTCCGCCAAGCGAACCCCTTGCACGGTGCGTAGTGCGAGCATCATTGCTTCTCCCGCCCGCCGCCGGCCTTGCAGGCATTCGGCCTCCGACGGAATCGGCCGGCCGTCGCGCGCTGCCGCCACATACTCCTCGAGCGCCCGGGTGTGCACCGAGCGCACGCCGTCGCGGTAGGACGCGGCACCGACGCCCAAGCCCAGATACTCGCCGTTCGCCCAGTAGTTCAGATTGTGCGCGCACTGATGCCCGGGCCGAGCGAAGTTGCTGACCTCGTATTGGTCGTAACCGTCAGCCTGTAGCAGGTCGATGGCCAGGGCATAGAGCTCCGCCTCGCGCTCGTCGTCGAAGAAGGCCGCGGGCTCGCGTGCGCGCCACGCCGCGTACGGTGTGTTCTCTTCGACCGTCAGGCCGTACGCCGAAATATGATCTACTCGTAAATTCATGGCGCGGCGCAGCGATCGCTCCCAAGTTGCCGGCGTCTGTCCCGGGACGCCATACATCAAATCGAGCGAGACGGAGTCCATCTCCGCGGTGCGCGCGGCGTCTACGACCCGTTCGACCATTTCGCCGGTGTGCTTGCGTCCGAGCGTACGAATCTCATCGGGCTCGAACGATTGAACGCCGATCGAAACTCGCGTGATTCCGGCTTCGCGATAGCTTGGCAAATCGCCGTCGCGCACCAGCTCGGGATTGATTTCGATGGAACGCTCCGCAGTGAAGCCAAATCGGTCTTGCAATGCGCCGAGAAGCTGCACGATCGTCTCGCGGTCGTAGGCATTCGGCGTTCCTCCGCCGAGGTAGAGCGTTGCGGCCGCCGCACGCGGTTCGAGCGCGATTTCGGCAGACAGCGCTTCGAAATACCGGCGCGCCGTCGAAGCGCGCAGCGGCCATTTTGCAAAGTCGCAGTAGGGACAGAGATACGCGCAAAAGGGTAAGTGAACGTATACGCCGAGCATCGCGGCGACGGCCCTTACGTGGCCGCGAGTTGCGGTGCGATCAGCTCGCTGATTTTGCCGACGACGTCGTGTTCGACTTCTTCGGCCGCCGCCTTGATGGCGTGTTTGATCGCATTGCGACTCGAGCGCCCGTGCGTCACGATGCAGTTTCCTCGAAGGCCGAGCAGCGGCGCGCCGCCATACGTTTCGTAATCGAACTTCCTGCGTAAGCGCCGCAACGCCGGCGCCAGCATATACGTCCCGATTTTCGTGGCGATATTGCCGCCGAGCAGCGCGTCATGCATCACCCGCGCGAGGTCGGCGATCATGCCCTCGCCGGTCTTGAGCACGATGTTGCCGACGAAGCCGTCGGCGACGATTACGTCGGCCGCGTTGTGGAAGAGATCGCGGCCTTCGACGTTCCCGATGAATCGAACCGGAGCCGCCTCGAGCAGGCGCGCGGCTTCCAGGACGAGTTGGTTACCCTTGCTGCGTTCCTCACCATTGGAGAGCACCGCGACGCGAGGCTCGGGGATTCCAAGCACGGCCTTGGCGTAGGCCGAACCCATGACGCCGAACTGCTCGAGCCATTCCGGACGGCAATCGACAGTGGCGCCCGAATCGAGCAGGATCGTTGGGCCGTTGAGCGCCGGCCAGACCGTCGCAATAGCCGGACGCGAGACCCCTTCGATCGTACGGAGTTTGATAAAGGCGATCGCGACGAAGGCCCCGCTGTTTCCGGCGGAGACGACCGCGTCGGCCTCACCCTGCTTGACGAGATGCACCGCAACGCCCAGCGATGTGCGCTCGCAAGAACGAGCCGCCGTCGAAGGGCTGAGGTCCATGGCGATCGCTTCGGGGGCGTGGACCAGGGTTACGCGGTCGACAACGGCGGAGGGCAGCAGCGAGCGAACGCGCGCTTCATCTCCTACCAGCACGACCTCAACGTCGAACTCTTGCGCGGCGAGCAATGCTCCGGCAACAATCTCTTCCGGCGCGTGGTCGCCGCCCATCGCGTCGACTGCGATGCGCGCTCGCTTCACGGGTGCCGTCTTTGGGGGCCGCCCAGGGAATCCTTGCCTCCGGTCATCCTTCTACTGCGCTCAGGATGACAACGACTGGGCTCAGGACGACACCGACTGTGCTCGGGATGACAATTCGTCCTTGCCAGGGGTCTTAGCCGCATGGTACTATCTGCCGGCTATGGCCAAGCGCTGTGAAGTTTGCGGAAAAGGACCCAAGGCGGGCAACAACGTCAGCCACGCCATGAATAAAACCAGGCGGCGTTGGCTTCCGAACCTTCAATCCGTTCGGATCGACGATCGCGGAGAGCACCGCACCGCCAAAGTCTGCACCAGCTGCTTGCGTTCCAAACGCGTTACTCGCCGCGCCTAGGCGCGCCCTACGCGAAGTGATCCCAGCCCAGGAGATCGAGCGGCGCCCCTTGCCATTCCACGCCGCGTGCTTTTCGTAAGGCCCCTACCCGCAGCAGCTTCTTCTTAAAGCGCTTTTCGTAGCGGCCGGCGAGGTAGCGGAACGCGCGAGCCCGGACCGTCACCAATAGCTCGAAATCCTCGCCGCCGGCCAGCGCGAAACCCTCGGGGTCTTCGCCGAGCCGTTGACCGGCGTCGCGGGCGGAGTCGGCAACGGGAATGGCCTCGAGCACCGCACCACAATCGCTCGCGGCACAGAGCCGCCGCGCGTCGGTTGAGAGCCCATCCGAGCAATCCATCATCGCCGTCACGTTTACGCTCGCCCCGAGAAAGCGGCCTTCGGCTATTCGCGGAGTCGGCCGGCGAAAGGCTTGCAGCGCGGCGTCGCCATCCGCGCCCTCCACAAGTCCCCGTTGGCTTGCGAGTTCTAGTCCCGCGCGTGCTGCGCCGAGCGCGCCGGTCACCGCCAGCACGTCCCCCGGTCCGGCGCCGGCGCGCCTTTTGACGCGCGAGGGGCGTACCTCGCCGACGACCGTAATCGAGATCGTCACGAGATCGCAGCGCGATAGATCTCCGCCCGCTATCGCGATATCAAAGCAACGAGCCGCGGCCGCGATTCCCTGATAGAGCTCCATAATCTCGCCTTGCGCGTTGGCTGCCGGCACGCCCAGGGCGACCGTTGCGAGAACCGGGCGCGCGCCCATCGCGGCCAGATCGCTGAGCGCCGCGGCCATCGCGCGCCAGCCGGCGTCTTCGAGCGACATCGTGTCGCGCCGAAAATGAACGCCTTCGACGAGCATGTCGGTCGAGATGACGCTGCGATGGGAACGCGAGGGTTGCCAGAGCGCCGCGTCGTCACCGATCCCGATAATGACGCGGCCCTTTGAATCAATATCATCCTTCGACAGCCCTTCGACTGCCCTTCGACTGCGCACAGGGTCACAAAGGGCGGCTATCGCCTTGACGATTTCGTCTTCGGTCACGCCAGGAGCGCGCGGATGCGGCGCAACGCGACGGCGGGATCCGGCGCGCCGAAGACCGTCGCACCCATCACGAGCGCGTCCGCGCCCGCCTCGACTAGCGCGCGCGCGTTTCCTTCGCCGACTCCGCCGTCCACTTCGATCAAACACTCGACGTTGCGTCCGTCGATCAACGCGCGGGCCTCGCGTACTTTTTCGATCGCGTGCGGGATGAACTTCTGGCCTGAGAACCCAGGATTGACGCTCATCACGAGCACTGTGTCGCAATTTTCAATGACGTCTTGCAGCATTCCGACCGGCGTTTGGGGACAGATCGCTATTCCCGCCTTCACACCCATCGACCGCAAATGCACGAGCAGCCGCTCTGCGTGCGGCGTCGCCTCCAGGTGAAAGGTGATGCGGTCGCAACCCGCTTCGCGGAAATCGTCCACGTAGCGCTCCGGCTCGACGATCATCAAATGCGCGTCGAAGACGAGCGGCGACAACCTCCGCAGGTCGCCGATGATCTTTGGCCCCCACGTAATGTTCGGCACGAATCGCCCGTCCATCACATCGAGATGCAGATACTGCGCCCCCGCCTCTTGCACGCAAGCGATTTGCTCCGCAATTCGCGCGAAATCGGCCGACAGCAGCGAAGGCGCAAGTATCGTCACATCGACGCCGTTCGGCCGCAGCCGATGAAAATCATTGAGTGGGCGACGGGGAGGGCTTTGCACCGTAAACGCTCGGCGGTTCGGTTCCGAGGCGCGTTTCGCCCACGAGCGTGTTGTTGACGTACATGTCGAGCACGGACGTTCCGATCGCGGTCACGGTAAAGTCGAGCTTCTGGCCCGGCTCGGCAAAGGCGTGATAAAGATCGTACTGGCCCGTCGCGTCCGTGAGGGCGAGCCTGACGTCGAGCTGCGAGTCGGTTGTGGCGTTGTCGGTTTCGGGAACGGAAACGAGCACGCGGGCCTGATGGATAATATAGCCCGATTCGTTCGGGCCGGCGCTGACCTGCAGCGAAACGGGCTCGAACGATGCGATCTTCGCATCGGGCGCGGGACGCTGTCGTGCGATCACACCGTGAGCGGGCCCGCTTGCGCCCAGCGGCGTCCACACGATCTGTCCGAGTTGGATGCCGATATCCGCGGCGACCGTCCGCGCCTGATCGATCGTCAATCCAACGAAATCGGGAACGCGCAGGTTCGGCCGGCCGCCTTGGCTTACGACCAGCGCGACGGAGTCTCCCTCGTGCACGCTGGTTATCGGCGCCGGGACCTGCGAGATCACGTGTCCCTCCGGGATCACGTCGCTCTTTGCATACGTCACCTTTCCGAGCGTAAGACGCGCGCGAGAAAGATCGAGCTGCACTTCTCGCATAGACTGGTAGCGCAAGTCGGGCATGAGACGCGCGATAATTCCGTCGCTAATCACGAATGAAACTTGACGTCCTTCGCGCACTTGATCGCCGGCTTGGGGGCGCTGCATAATGATGACGTCTTTGGGATATCGATCGCTCGAAGTGTGGTCCACGACCGCCGAGGCAAGCTTTAATCGGTTGACCTCGGCGTTGGCGTCGGCCAGCGTCTGGCCCACAAATGAGGGCACGGTCACCGTTGCCGACGAGGGAATCAAGAAATCGTAGATCTGGTGCCCAAACCACACGACCAACGCAACGAAGATCACCAAGACGATGGTAGCGGGCTTCAGGTAAACGCCTCCATTGGGACGTGGCTAAAGTCGAGATTGCTGAAGACCCGCTGCGCGTCTTCATGCTCGTCGAGCGCGTCGAGGAAGGCCAGAGCCGCCGTAAGGTCGTTGCCGTTGCGCTCGATCTTCGTCTTTGGGCGCATGCCGAGGTACGCATCTGAAATTCGCGCTCCTCGCGCGCGAAGGGCATCGCGTACGTCGGCCAACATCGTTGGTTGCGTGTAGATGATGGCGACGTCCGCGTCGTACTCGATGTCCTCGACCCCATCGACGAGCGCCTCTTCCATCAGCGCGTCCTCAGACTTACCGCCGGGATCGAGCTCGACGATCCCGACCGGATCGAACATCCACGCGACGCTGCCCGTCTCCCCCAAACTGCCTTCATGTCTGCTGAAAAGAAAGCGCAGTTCTCCGGCGGTTCGGTTGCGATTGTCCGTCGCGGCGTCGATGACGACCGCCAGTCCCGCTGGACCGTATCCTTCGTAACGGATTTCCTCGATTTCGCGTTCGTCGTCCTGTCCGCCGGCACGCGCGATGGCGCGCTTGATGTTCTCTTGCGGCATGTTGAATTCGCGCGCTTTCTCGACGGCGATCTTCAGCCGATAGTTGGCGTCAGGGTCGGGAGAGCCGCCCTTCGCCGCGAGGATGATTTCTTTGCTGAGCTTCGTGAAGAGCGCGCCCCGCTGCGCGTCCACCTTGCCCTTCTTGAGCTTGATATTGTGCCATTTGGAATGTCCCGACATTTAGCCTAAACCTCTCCGCCAGCGGCTTCGCGAGGAGCCTGTAGGGTTATGCCCGTTTTCGGATTCGTTGACAAAAGGCGGCACGAAGACGGAAATGCGGCATAACCCTACAGGCTCCTAGCCCGGACCGATTATCCAGGTCGGGAACCACATCCGCTGATGCCAAGCGTTCCACGCAATCGGATGCGCCGCCAGAATCGGATAGAAATAGATGAAACCCGCCGCCGCCGCCGCGACGTAGGTGCCGACTGCCAAGCCCCCGAGCCATTGGAGATTCTCCCGGCGCCGCAACCACAACCAGGCTCGCTGCAAGAAAATGGCGTTGCACAGACAGATCAGCGGAATGTTGACGTAAAAATGGTAGGCGAATATCAGGCGGGGCGACCCGATCCAGGGCAGCCATTGCAACAGGTAGGTGATGACGATCAGCGCGTAGCCTTTGTTCCGTTCTCGCCATGCCAGCACGCCTACGAACGGCACGCAGAACAAGCCGAACCACAGGATGATCGGGTTCGGCAGCGAGGTAATCTCGTAGACGCAACAGCCCTTCTCGTCGCTGGGATTATTGCGGTGATCCTGATAGAAGTACGCGACCGGGACGTAATCGATCGGCCACTCAAACCACTTCGAGGAGTACGGGTGCGTGGCCACGAGGTTATGGTGATATTCGTACATCGTGTACTGTCTATAGACGACGTCGTTGACGTTGTGAACCTCGCCCGGATCGGGAGAATGCCGCACGAGATCCGGCACCCAAACCAGTGCGTACACCGTGGCGCTCACGAAGAGAATGGTCGCCAGCGCCCCGTCGATGCGAAAGCCGCGCGGATTACCCCAAAGCGTCGGCCGCAGGTTGAGCAGATACCGTTGAAGCCAGACCGCGATCAGCACGACGAAGCTGACGCCGAAGCCCATCACGCCGTACCACTTCGAGCTCACCAGCAACCCGAGTGCGACGGTAAAGAGAATCAGCCAACGCCGCGAGGTATGCCCATTCTCAACGGCGGCCGTACTGCGGTCGCGAATTTCGTCGTCGGCATACGTGACGATGCCTTCGGGCGTATCGTATCTGACGCTGCCGTCGCGTGAGTACTCGATCGTCAGCGGATCGTCGCGATAGAGCAGCGTGCCGCCCTTGCCCTGCGAAAGCTCGCCGCGCATAATCTTTCCACGCGAGTCGATGGTTCCACCGTCGGCGGCAAAGAGCGACGTACCCGCGGCATCGCGCAACGCATACGAGCCTTCGGCGTACGAAAGCTCCCGGCGCCCGTCGCCGAAGAATCGCACGAAGAGCACGTAACGCACCAAGAGGTAGACTCCGCTCGCGCAATAGAGCGTGACGACGACCGTGGCAGCCGTGTCGAAGTGCCACAGTGCACGTCCGATCGAAGCGATTGCCAGCCCGGCGAGCAATGCTCCGGCGGCACCGGCGGCGAGGGCCCAGGTTGGAACGGCTACGTGCGCTCGTTCGCCGACCTGCGAGTTGATCCAGAAACGATAGAATGCGTAGACGGCCAGCGTCGCAAAGAAAACGACGAAGCCTTCAGGCGTGGCGATTCGAGATTGCACGAAATGCATGCCGTCGAAGGTCAGGAGCAGCGCGGTGATCGTTGCAAAGAGCGTCGAGCCGGTGATGCGCTTTGCAAAAACGTACAGCAACATGACGACGAGCGCGCCGAAGACGACGTCGAGAAAGCGCCAGCCATACGAGTTGTCGCCGTTGGCCATTTGCCCGACAAGGGCGTTGAGGCCGGTCCAGCCGCCGAGCCCGTGGCCGTGGGGCATCCCTCCGAAGAGCATCATGGAAAGCGTTATCAGGAGCTTGGTAAGCGGCGGATGGGTATTTTCGTAGATGCGAAGGTTCTGCAGATACTCTTCGCCGGCGCGTGCAAAGTAAATTTCGTCGAAGACCTTATCGGGCGGCCACCCATAGCCGATGAACGACAGAATGAAATTTCCGACGCCCAGTATCGCAACGATCGCATAGTCGAGCGGAGCGCGCATTGCCGTCAAGCCTTCGCGAGGATCGAACCAGTGGCGCAGGGAGGGCAGAAAGGCCCCGCCGGTTTGCGGCTCCGACGAAGGTTCCCGGCTCGTCGCAGGCTTGGCCGGGCGCAACTCCGCACCGCCCAAGAACTGGTAACCGAGCCAGAAGAACGTCGCGACGGCAAGCAGCGAAAAGATCGTCGTCCACAGACCCCAAAGGTTCTGGGCGTTGACGCCCGGCGTACTGCTCGTGACCGCGTGCAGGTATTGCAGGCTATACAAGAGATTCGCGAACAGCACGATCGAGAGCGCAATCGCTCCCCAAAAATAGCGGCGGGCCAGCGGAATGCACGCGATCGTAAAGAGCAGGCCGTTGAAGAGATAGCGCTCGTGCATGCGCGTCGCCAAGACGAAGAAGGCGAGCGTGGCAATCGCGCAGCCTTCGAGGAGTGCCGCGGAGGTGCGATCCTGGACGTAACGCCAAACGATTAAGGCCAGCGCCGCCACGACCAGCACCAGGCCCCAGGCATATTGCGGAAGGCCCAAGATGACTTGGTTGTCCGACACCCACATGGTGCCACGAAGAGCCCACAGGTTGAAGGCATTGACGGTGTTGTACTCATAAACGCCCGAACCGTAAGCGTATTGGTTCCAGAGCCAGCTGAAGGCTGCCACCGGATTGCTGGGGTGAAACGGCTCGGTGATGAGCAACGCGAACGCAAGCGCAGCGGCGACTCCGATCGCCGTCGCAACGATTCGCTCGCGGCGGCGCTGCGGGTCGACGAAGGCAAATGCGACCAGGAGCGGCAGCAGAACGGCGGCCTGCGGTTTTATCAGCAACGAATACGCGAACGAGAGCCACGCCAGCACGATCCAGGTCAGGTGCGCGCGCGATTGCGGCGCCGCATCTTCGCTGCGCAAGAGCGCGTAGATTGCCAGGAGCGCCAGGCCTCCCGAAATCGAATCCACTTGTCCCCACGACGCAGAGATGTAGATCGTCGCCGGATTGAGCAGATAAAAGGCAGCCACGCCGAAGGCCACGGCCGCACCGGCGAATCGTCGAGCGATCGCGTAGAGCAGAAGGCCGACTCCAAGATCGGCGAGTATTGCGGGCAGCTTGACCAGCAGACGAAGGATCGCGTAGCCGGCATCGTGGGACGCAAACAATGTGTGCCAGAGCCGGCCGACGATCGCGAGGATGTAGAAATAGCCGGGCGGGTAATCGGCAAAGCCGACGGTCGAATAGAACGCTCGGAAGCCGTGCCCGCTCAACGAAAGCGCCCAGGCCACGTAAGTGTTTATGTCGGTCTTGAAGCCTTCGTTATTCACGAAGACCAGCCGCACGAGCAATCCGAGGAGGAGCAGCGCTGGCAGTCCCCACGCCTCCAATTGAGTCCGAGCCGGCGCGCGCGTCATGCTGCCGTGAGACCGAGCGTGGCCACCAAGAACTCTCCGAACTCTCGATTGGGATGGCGCTCGATCACGCCAACGTGCTCCGCCGCCTTTTGTGTGGCCGCTTCGCGAGCGCCGAGCTCGTCGAGGGCCTCTACGACCCTCGAGACGGCGGCATCGTCGAGCGACGAGCCGGTTGCATAGGCCTGCGCCACCGCGCTGCGTGCTGCCGATGCTGGCTGCGAAATAGCCCAGACGACGGGAAAGGTCCATTTTCGGCGCGCGACATCGCTTCCGGCTGTTTTGCCGGTCTCGTCCAATGTCGACCAAATTCCCGCGACGTCGTCCCGGATCTGAAAGGCCATCCCGTAGGCACGCCCGACGGCGCCGTAGGCTTCGATCGTCGCCGCATCGCAGCCGGCCGCGAACGCGCCCAAGCGACATGAGGCATCGAAGAGTTGCGCGGTCTTACACTCGATCATACGATAGTAGCCCGGCCTATCCACGACTCGCTCCGTCTCGAAATCCAAGTCCAGCGACTGTCCCTCGCACATCACCGCATGCGCCTCGTGCAAGAGCGCGATCATTTGCAAGACTCTGGCCGCATCGAGGTACGCGGCGGCATGCTCCAAACTCAAAAAGCTCAGCGCGCACATCGCATCGCCGGCATTGATCGCCGCAGCGACGCCATACTGGCTCCACAACGTCGGGCGCCCGTGGCGCAGCTCGTCGCGATCCTCGATATCGTCGTGGACCAGGGAATAGTTGTGAAAGATTTCGACTGCCACCGCCGCATCGAGCGCGCGCTCGAGCGGAGCGCCCTCGCCGGTTGCGACGCGCATGACCATCTGGGGACGTAAGCGCTTGCCTCGGCGTGCCGGTCCGTATCCGCCGTAACCGAAGTGCCGCAAAAGCATATCGGAGATCTCTTCCGATCCCCGATATCCGGTAATCCGCTCTTCGAGGGCGCTTTCAAAGCGCTCGGCAAGGTCGGTCGGGCTATGCAGAGGCTGCGAGCTCCTCCATCCGCGCCTCAACTTCGTCTACGAGCCAACCGGGTGTCGAGGCTCCCGACATCAGTCCGGCCACTTCTACCTTCGCGAACCACTGCGGTTGCAGCTCGTCAGGTCCCTCGATATGATAGGCGCGCGCGCCGCGCGATTCGGAGAGATCGGCGAGATGCTTGGTATTGGCCGAGGTCTTTCCGCCGACGACGATCATCACTTCGACATCCTTTGCAAGCCGAAGCGCCTCATTCTGCCGATTGTGCGTATCGGTGCAGATCGTGTTGACTGCGCGAACCTCGTAGTACTTCGCCGAAAGCTCTCGCACGATTTCCGTGAATCCTTCGCCGGACCACGTCGACTGAACGACGACGCCGACTTTGCTGGAGCGTGGGAGTTTTTTCACGTCGGCCGAGCTTTGGATGCACCACGCGCCCGGCACGTGGCTCAGCGTTCCCTTGACCTCCGGATGATTTGGATCGCCGATGACGATGATCTTGTAGCCGTCGCCTTTGAGCTTCTCGGCTTGCACGTGGATTTTGGTGACCATCGGGCACGTGGCGTCGATGATCTCCAGCTTCTTCTCTTTGGCTTTTTCGAAAACGTCCACCGGCAGCCCGTGGGCACGGACGAAGAGCGCGCCCGAGTCGACGTCGTCGACCGTCGTTGCATTCTTCAACCCGCGCGCCGAAAGCGATTCCACCATCTGCGGATTATGCACGACGTGTCCCAGCGTCGTCACATCACCGCGGGAGGCGATCGCCTCCTCCGCCTTCTTTACGGTAATGGCAACCCCGAAGCAGAATCCTTGCACGGACGCCTTACGTATTTCCACCAATACTCCCCGCCAGCAGTTCGATCGTCTTCATAACCTCACCGGTAAACTTCGCCAAGTCCTCGCGCGTTGCTTTCCGGCCGGCCAGCGGCGAGATTGGCGGCCCGAAAGAAACCTCAATGCGGTTGAGGTGAAGCGCCCGGTCACTGCCGTGAATGAATGCGGGAACAACCGGAGCCTTCGCCAGTGAGGCCAGCAGTGCGACACCAGTCTGAGGCTGGACGTCGCCGCCGCGGTTGCGGGTGCCCTCAGGGAAGATTCCGACCGCCCCGCCCGCCTCAAGGACCTGCAGCGAGCGCCTGATCGCGGATGTGGCACTGCCCTTCCGGTCGACGGCATAGGCGCCGAGGCCGCGAATCACCGCGCCGAGTACGGGGACTTCGAAGAGCTCTTTCTTGGCCATATAGCTGATGCGCCTCGGGCAGAGGCACCCCATGAGCGGCGGATCGAGATACGAAAGGTGGTTGCAGGCCACGATGAGCGGCCCCTCAGCGGGAACGTTTTCCGCTCCGAAGACCCTCGCGCGCCAGAGCACGTGCGCCATGGTACGTACCGTTGCCTTCGCCAAATCGTAGAACGCCGTGTTCATCCTTCGTCCTTCGACAGGCTCAGGATGACATTCTGGATGCCAGCTTGCTGGATGCCAGCTTGCAGATCTGGTCGACGACACCCGCCGCGTCGATGTCGCTGGAATCGATGACGTGAGCGTCGGGCGCCGGCGCGAGCGGCGAAACGGTTCGGGTTTCGTCGAGGCGGTCGCGCTCTTCGATCTCCGCTGCGAGCCTTCGCGCATTTACGTTAACTCCCGACTCTTCGAGCTGCGCGCGCCGGCGCGCGATGCGCGCTTCCGCCGAAGCGGTCAAATAAATCTTCACCGGCGCGTCGGGCAAGACGACGCTCCCGATATCTCGCCCCGCCATGACAACGGGCGCACCCTCGGCGATGCGCCGCTGCGCGCGCACCATCGCCGAACGTACCTCCGCGTGCGCGGAGACGGCCGAAACGATCGCTGTGACTTCGTTGCTCTGCAGGGCCGCCTCGTCGAGCTCTTGGCCGCCGGCGCTGATGCGAAAACCTAACGGAGCCTCCCGATCTAAATGCACTTCGATTGGGGATGCCGCGAGAAGCCGCGCCAGAGCCGCACCGTTATCGACATCGGTGCCCGTTCGCAACGCGAGATAGGCCAGCGCGCGATACATGGCGCCGGTATCGAGATAGAGCGCGTTGAGTCTGCGCGCGGTCGCGCGCGCAACCGTCGTCTTCCCCGATGCCGCAGGCCCGTCTATAGCAATCTGCAAGTGCATATCACGGCTCACCGGCGCCCCGATTCGCCCAGGCGAACCAACGACCCCGCAGAAGCAGAAAGCGTGGCGAAGGCACAGTCGGTCTATTTTTGCTCGGCTTGCGGCTTTGAATCGCCACGATGGCTCGGACGCTGTCCGCAATGCCAAGCCTGGAATTCGTTCGACGAACGCCCCTTCGCCGTCGCGCCGCGGGGAGCACGCGCCAAGCCGACGCTTGCACAATCGGCGGCACCCCTTCCTTTGCACGAGATCGGCTCGGGCGGCGTCACACGCCTGCAGATGGGCATGCCGGAGTTCGACGCGGTCTTGGGCGGTGGAACCGTCCCAGGGAGTTTGACGCTCGTCGGGGGACCGCCGGGAGCCGGCAAGTCAACGTTGATGTTGCAGATCGCGGCTCGGCTCGCGCACAACGGCGAAGTCGTCTACGTTTGCGGTGAGGAGTCGGCGGCGCAAGTAAAGCTCCGCGCCGATCGCACGTTGCCCTCGGGGACAACGCCGGCGCTGCTCGTCTATCCCGAAACGAATCTGCGCGCCGTTCTCAATCGATTGGAGCGGCGGAGACCGCTCGCGTTGGTGATCGATTCAATCCAAACGGTCTGGCTCCCCGAATCGGAAGCCTATGCGGGCAGCATTACGCAGATTCGCGATTGTACGCAAGCGCTGATGGAATATTCGAAGCGCACGGGTTGCGCGACATTTATCGTCGGGCACGTGACCAAAGACGGCGCCATCGCCGGACCGCGTCTGCTCGAACATCTGGTAGACACGGTCCTGTATTTCGAAGGCGAGACGAACGGCGAGTACCGCATCCTGCGCGCGTACAAGAATCGCTTCGGCTCGGTCGACGAGATTTGCGTTTTCTCGATGCACGATTCGGGTTTACGCGAAGTCTCGAATCCTTCGGAGCTCTTTGCGGGAGCCCGCACGCAGCGTCCCAGCGGCTCGTGCGTCGTCGCATCGATCGTCGGGTCGCGTCCCGTGCTCATCGAAGTCCAAGCACTCGTTGGCGAAACCAGCTACGGCACGCCGCGACGCCTGGCCAACAATCTCGATCAGCAGCGGCTCGCGATGATTCTCGCGGTATTGGAGCGGCGCGCGGGCTTCTTACTCGGGACGCACGACGTTTACGCTTCAGTGGCCGGCGGGTTGCGCGTCAGCGAGCCGGCGGCGGATCTAGGAATCGCTTTGGCTATTGCTTCGTCGTTTCGCAACGCAGCAGTGCCGTCGCAGATCGCCGTCTTCGGCGAACTGGGATTATCCGGCGAGGTTCGCGCCGTAGGCGGGGCCGAGCGGCGCGAAGCCGAGGCCCGCAAACTCGGCTACAGCCACGTTATCTCGCCGGCGAATACCGGCGACATCCTCGCCGCGATCCAAACGTGCCTCGGTTAGCGGCACCATCATCCTTCGACCCTTCGACAGGCTCAGGGCAGGCTAAGCTCAGGATGACAAGGGGGCGACTCTTTGAGATCGTGCCGAACCTTTCGGAAGGCCGCAACGCGGCGACGATCGATCTGGCGATTGCGGCGGTCGAAGCGACCGGCGCGCGCGTCTTGAATCGGAGCAGCGACGCCGTCCATCATCGCAGCGTTCTGACGATCGCCGGCTCGGAAGCGACGATCCTCAATGCGTCCGTCGCGCTCGCCGGCGTCGCACTCGAGCGCATCGACTTAAGGAGCCACTCAGGCGTGCATCCACGTATCGGCGCGCTCGACGTGCTGCCCTTCGTTCCGCTGCGGGGCGCGACTCTGGCCGACGCAGCCACGCTCGCGCACCGAGCGGGAGCCGAAATTTGGCGACGCTATCGCGTACCTTCCTACTATTACGGCGCGGCGGCGCGAGCGCCCGAACGGCGCCCTCTGCCTGCGATTCGCCGCAACACCGGTTGGCTGCCGGACGAAGGTGACGTTTCCCGCCATGCCAGCGCCGGAGCAGTTGCGATTGGAGCCCGAGACGTCCTAATCGCTTTCAATATCGAGCTGGCGACGACCGATCTTCCAGCGGTGCGTACGATTGCTCGAGCGATTCGCGAACGTGACGGCGGCCTGCGCACGCTGCGCGCCCTTGCTTTCCCCCGCGGCGACGATTGCGTGCAGGTCTCGCTCAACGTCACGGACTATGCTGCAACGCCGCTCTATCGCGTCGTGGAACTGGTTCGCGACCTCGCCGCCGAACGCGGAATCGAAGTGCTCGGCTGCGAGCTTATCGGCTGCCTTCCCCTGGCCGCGGTCGAGGCTGCCGCCGCATATTATTTGGGAGTTACGACGCTTTGAGGTTTTTCTACGCAGCCTGTCCTGAGCGGAGCCGAGCGAAGCGAGGCGTAGTCGCAGGGCTGTTAGCGCTGCTCCTTGGGCTTTGCGCGCCCCAGGCCGCGCCGGCGCAGAATGGTCCGGGCGATGCCGGAATCTTCACGACAACGCTGCGCAACGGGCTGCGAGTCGTCGTCGTCGAGGATCGAGCGGCTCCCGTCGTCCAAACTGGTGTGTGGTACGGTTTCGGCTCGCTGCAAGAGACGCCCGGCAAGACCGGTTTGGCGCACGCGCTCGAACACATGATGTTTCGGGGAACGCCGGGGATCTCGTCGGGCGGCCTCGACGACATCGTCGCGCGTCTGGGCGCGCAGATGAACGGCGAAACGAACTACGACTATACACAGTTCTACTTCGAAATGCCGGCCGATAAGGTGGATGTGGCGCTCGCGATCGAGTCCGACCGGATGCAGCACGCATCGTTGAGCGCCGCCGGCTGGGCGATCGAACGCAGCGCCGTCCTCAACGAAATCGACGGCGACGCCAGCTCGCCGTTCTTTAACTTGCTCTCGCGCGTACGCGCCGCAGCTTTCCCCGGCCAACCTGCGGGCCGCACGCCGTTGGGCGAACGCAGCGACGTCGCACGGGCGACCGTCGCGGATATCGCTCGCTACTACGATGAGTGGTATGCGCCCAATAACGCGACGCTGGTCATCGCCGGAGATGTCGACCATGTGGCGGCCTTTGCCAAGGCCCAACGCTTCTTCGGTGCGATTCCTTCGAAGAGGCTGCCGGTGTGGTCGGAACTCAATCCGAAGCCCGCGCCTGAAACGACCGTCGAAGCACAGTTTCCCTTCCCATTCGAGATTCTCGATTTGGCATACGCCATTCCCGGGGACACGCAGCACGGGGAGCCGGCGATCAGCACGCTGGCAACGCTGCTCGAGAACCAGCGCTCTCCTTTCTATAAAGCCCTGATTGCGAGCAACATTGCACTAGCGATCGAAACGGACGCCGATACGCAGCTCAAAGGCGGTCTTCTCCACGTCTTTATCGTTCTCAACCCAGGGCATGGGAGCAGCGAAGCTGCATCGGTCTTTGCAACCACGCTCGATTCCGTGCTCCGTAACGGTTTCGACCCGGATCTCGTCGTCGCGGCGAAACGCTTGACGATCGCGGAGCGGCTCTACGACGCCGATTCTATCGACGGCATCGGCGATCTCGCGGGCTATACGTACGGCATCGTACACGAAAAGGTGGCGGACGAGGACCGCCGCCTCGCGGCGTTAACCGGCGACGATCTCCTCGCTGCCGCGCGAAAATACTTGAGCCGTCCGACTGTCGTCGGCCACTTGAGCCCCAACGACAGTCCACCGAAGGGGAACTCTCAGAAGAGTACTTCCGAGGCCAGCGACGATTTCTCCAAACGCATTCCGAACGGACCGATCGTCGAACCGCGCTGGATCGCCAAGGCCGTCGCAACGCCGACGACCGTGCGCAGCACGCTGGCACCGGTCGAGTTCACGCTGGCTAACGGATTACGCGTCATCGTCCAACCCAAAACCGACCATCCTACGGTCGTTATCAAAGGTACGATTGCGAGTTCGCCGGCCTTCGAGCCGCTTGGGCAAGAGGGCATTGCGCGGCTCGCCTCGGCGGTCGCCGATTACGGCAGCATCGCGTACCCGTTCGCACAACGCCGCAAAGCCACCGACGAGATGGGCGTATTCCTGGAAACCGGACAAGATTTTTCGGCGACCGCGCAGACGCGCGATTTCGAGCGCGTCGTGACGATTTTGGCCGATGGCGAAGCGCATCCAACCTTTGAGGATCCCTGGCTGAGCGTCGAGCGATCGCAGCTCGCTAATGGTTTGCAATCGGAGGGCCAG
The DNA here is from genome assembly GCA_003158175.1 of Candidatus Cybelea septentrionalis. GTDB lineage: Bacteria > Vulcanimicrobiota > Vulcanimicrobiia > Vulcanimicrobiales > Vulcanimicrobiaceae > Cybelea > Cybelea septentrionalis. The sequence goes on along the minus strand of PMHJ01000021.1, from coordinate 72,820 downwards.
ATCTCCGGCGTGCTGATCGATCGCGCGTATAACCGGCTGCTCTTGGCCGGCGCGGACCCGGCCCTGCGTCTGCCGACGGCACAGAGTGTCTCGGCGATCACGCGCGCGGATTTGCTGGCGTACGCCGCAGGCTATTGGCGCCCGGATCTGACGACGATCTCCGTAGTCGGCGACGTTTCGCCGGAGCGCGTGCGTTCGACGCTTGAAGCGAGCTTCGGATCGTGGCGCGCCGCGGGGCCCAAGCCCGACGCACACTTGATGGCGATGCCGCCGGCGTCGGGCGGCCACGACTATATCGGCACCGCGGCCAATCAGGTCTTCATTCGGCTCGGACAACCGGCGCTTTCGCGGTCGAACGAAGATTACGATACGCTTGCCGTGCTCAATCAAATCTTGGGCGGCGCCGGCGCATTTGAATCCAGACTCTGGCAAGAACTGCGACAAAAGCGCGGGCTCGTCTATAGCGTCGACAGTTCGCTCGAAGCTGGAGCGGACCGCGGCGATCTGCGAGTTGAGCTCAACGCTTCGCCGGAGCGAGTCGTTGAAGCCGTCGGCATCGTCCGGCAAGAGCTGCGCCGCCTTCAGGACGAACCCGTTTCGGCCACAGAGCTCCAAGAAGCCAAAGTACGTCTGATCGGCAACGCGCTCTTGGAGGAAGCTTCAACGGCCGGGCAGGCCAAACAACTGCTCGACATCGCAGACCTTCATCTGCCGACCGACTACTACCGAACGCTCAACGAGCGCTTCGCGCGCATTACTTCCGCGGACGTGCAGCGCGTCGCCCGTGCGTATCTGCGGCCCCAGAGTTTGGTCGAGGTCTATGCCGGCCCGTCGGGACCATGGGAGATGCACGCGCTATGATCGAGACGATCAACCCGGCGACCGGCGAGGTGATCGAGCGCATTGCGCTGATGGAGGCCCCGCAGATCGAGATGAAGCTTGCGGAGGCCGCGCGCGGGGCGCTCCGCTGGGCGCACGAGGATTTTTCCGGGCGCGGGAGTTTGCTGCGCGCGGTAGCCGCTCGTTTTCGCTTAGAGCGCGACGCGCTCGCGACCACGGCCGTGCGCGAGATGGGCAAGCCGCTCGCCCAGGCGCGTGCAGAGATCGAAAAATGCGCGTGGGCGCTCGAGTATTTTGCCGAACATGGCGAAGCGCTCCTCTCCTCGCAAGCGACGCCGTCTTCGGCCGCGCGCAGCTACGTCGCGTTTCGGCCGCTCGGCGTATTGCTGGCAATCATGCCATGGAACTTTCCTTACTGGCAGGTAATCCGCGCGGCCGCCCCAGCGTTGATGGCAGGCAACGTCATACTGCTCAAGCACGCGACGAATACCACTCGGTGCGCACTGGAGATCGAACGCGTCTTCAACGAGACCGGCGCGGCGGAAGGGCTCTTCGAGACGCTGCTGATTCCCGGAAAGGAGATGGGCAAGATCGTCGCCGATGCGCGCGTCGCCGCCGTTACGCTGACCGGGAGCGAGGACGCCGGCGTCTCGGTCGCGCGCGCGGCCGGCGAGAATTTAAAGAAGTGCGTACTCGAGCTCGGCGGCTCCGACGCATTTGTGGTTCTCTCCGATGCGGATATCGAAGGAGCGGCGAAAACGGCGGTGACCGCGCGCTTTCAAAACAATGGCGAGAGCTGCATCGCCGCCAAGCGCTTCATCGTCGAGGACTCCGCCTACGACGACTTTCTGTCACGCTTCGCGGAGCTGGCCGCCGCGCAAATCGTAGGGAATCCGATGGAGGAACGCGTGCAGCTCGGGCCTTGCGCACGCGACGATCTTCGTAAAGCCGTGGACGAGCAGGTGTCCGGAACGATCGAGCGCGGCGCGCGCTTGGTTACGGGCGGGCGATCGATCGATCGTGCGGGTTTCTTTTACGAGCCCACCGTTGTCGCCGGCGTTCTACCCGGCATGCGCATGTTCGACGAAGAGGTCTTTGGGCCGGCCGCAGCGGTCGTGCGCGCGAACGATCTCGAGCACGCGTTGCAGCTTGCCAACGAATCGCGCTTCGGACTCGGCGCGAACCTATGGACGCGCGATATCGCCCTTGCCGAAGAGCTCGCCGGACGAATCGAAGCTGGTAACGTCTTCATCAACGGCATGGTGGCCAGCGATCCGCGCTTGCCATTCGGCGGCGTCAAGAAGAGCGGCTATGGCCGCGAGCTCTCCTCGTTCGGCATCCACGAGTTCGTCAACATTCAAACCGTCTGGATTGGCTGAGCGCCTCGTGCTTAACGTGAGGCTCGGCATGCGCGCACTATCGTGCTTCGCGATCTGGGCTACCGTACTTGTCTGGACGTTATCCTACGCCAGCGGTGCCGGCTTTGGCGCCGTTACGTACCGCAATGAATGTCCGACGCCGCGTGCAGAGACCTGTCCGCTCGTTTACCATGCGCTTTTCCCGCCGCACGTCACGTGGCCGACGTTCGCCGGCAACATCTTCTCGCTTTGGGTCGACGGGATATACGACACCGGTCTGATGGTCGGCCTATTTCTTGCGATTGCCCTTCTGCTCGTTGGGAGCCGAATGACGCGTTATTTGGTCGAGCGCGTTTTCTCTTGGCCGGCGGTCATGGCAGGGTGCGTTCTAGCGTGGCCGATCGGATACTACTACGAGATCCATAAAACGCTAAGCTCCGGCCTGGCTGGAGTGCCTCTTCTATAGCAGTCAGCGCGGCTCGTTCTTGACGCTGATCATAGCGTCGCCTCGCTTGATCGCGTCGAGCGCCTCGAAGCCTTCGGTCATCTGACCGAAGACGGTGTACTGCCCGTTGAGGAAAGACGCGTCGTCGAGACAGATGTAAAACTGCGAACCCGCCGAGTCGGGTTGGGAGGTGCGTGCCATCGCTACGGTTCCACGCACGTGCGGCCGTGCGTTGAACTCCGCCTTGAGGTTGTAGCCCGGCCCTCCCGTGCCATCGCCCTTCGGGTCGCCGCCTTGAACGACGAATCCAGGCTCTACGCGGTGGAACTTAAGGCCATCGTAAAATCCTGCATCTGCGAGCTTCGTGAACGCGGCCGAATGAAGCGGTGCGTCGTCGGGAAAGAGGCGGAAGACGATATCGCCGTGCGCGGTCGCAATTCGCACTTGCGAGCGACTCGCGCGTTCGGCGTACTCTTTTATTTAGGATGGTTGCGGCAAAGCGTGTGGCATGCCGCCTTTCTTCCTCAATCACAAAGCGAACCATTCCTTGGGGGTTCCGCGTTTGGGCATCGCACCCGCGGGTATACTTGCGGCGTCAAAGGAGACAAGAACTTGAGCAAAGATGCGATCGACAAGGTGTCCGACGCCATAAAGCATACGGTCGACGACGTCAAGGACTCCGTTCACGAGGGCCAGCACCGCTCCGCGGCCGACTTGGAAAAAGCCAAGCGCGAAGCTCTTGGCGACGAGCTGACGCCCTCAGAAAAGGTGGGCTCAGCTCTCAATGAGGCGAAGAACCGGACCGAGGCAGAGATCGACGCTGCAAAACGCAAGCTCCGGGACGACGCCTAGGCGGGTTGCTTGCAGAATTCGGCGATCCGGGCCACGCCCTCGCGCATGCGTTCCGCCTGCGCGACCCAGGTCAAGCGCAGCCAGCCTTCCATAGACGTACCGAACGCGACGCCCGGAATCGCGACGACGTCGAAGCGCTCGATTAATTCGTCGGCGGCGTCGAGCGACGCCATGCCTTCGGGCAATCGCACGCAGATGTAGAAGGCGCCTTCCGGATCGACGAACGGCACGCCGCTCTCTTCGAGCATCTCGCGTACTCGAGCGCGCTGCTCGCGGTACCAGGGGGCGTGCTCTTGCAGATTGGCGGGAGACCGAAAGATTTCCAACGCGACATATTGTGCGAACGTATCGGCGCAGGATGCCACCCAGGCATGCACTTTAATCGCTTGCTCCACGAACGTGCCCGGGCCGAGGACCCATCCCAGGCGCAGCCCGGTCAGGGCGTTACTCTTGCTCAGCGAGTTCGCGACGATCGTATGCGGATAGAGCATCGCGAGATCGGCGGCGTCGTCGACGAAGCGCTGTTCGCGGTAAATTTCGTCCTGAATCAGCCAGATCGGGTCGCCCCCGCGCCGCGATAGCGCAGCGACGAGCGTTTCGGCCGCAGCTCGCGAGATGACGCGTGCAGTCGGATTGCAAGGCGAGCAGATCACGATCGCTCGCGTGCGTTCGCCGATCGCAGCGATGATTCGCTCGGCATCGAATGCGAAGTCGTCGTCATCGAGCATCGAGACGACCCGCGCGCCGATTCCCTCGAGCGCCGCCATCTTGACATACGATGGAAAGGCCGGTTCGACCACGAGCAGCTCGTCGCGCGACGGATCGAGCAGCGTCTTGAGCGTCACGTACATTGCCTCTTGCGATCCGATCGTGATGCAGACGTTCTCGGCGCGCTCCATCGTGGGATAGGCGTAATGTCGCGCGATGAGCTCGCGCAGTTCGGGGTCGCCGGCGTTGGGGGTGTACTTCACGCCGCTCTCCCTCACGCGCTCGAGCGCGCGCTCGAAATATTCGATGCGCGGCATCAGCGTCGGCTCACCGAGTCCCAGATCGATCGACGTGGGACGCTTCTTGGCGGCGAGCTGCCGGATGAGCGAAGGCGCAATCTCGGAAACGCGTGGATTCATACGGCCAGCTCGTGGTCGCGCAACGCCGCGTTGAGCGAGGTCTTGAGATCGGTGGATTCGTTTCGGGTGCCTACGATCAGCGCGCACGGCGTTGCGTACGTGCCGGCGGGAAACTGCTTCGGCAGCATGCCGGGGATCACGATGGCGCGCGCCGGAATGCGTCCTTTGCTGCGAACGGAGGCCTCACCGCGTACATCCACGATCGGAGTGGTCGCGGTTACGACGACGCCGGCGCCGAGAACGGCCTCGCGCTCGACGCGCACGCCCTCCACGACGATGCAGCGCGAACCGATGAATGCACCGTCTTCTACGATCACCGGCGTGGCTTGGGGAGGCTCGAGAACCCCGCCGATCCCGACGCCGCCCGAAAGATGGACGCCCTTGCCGATCTGCGCGCACGAGCCGACGGTCGCCCACGTGTCGATCATGCTGCCTTCGTCGACATATGCGCCGATATTAACGAAGCCGGGCATTAGGATAACGTTGCGCCCAAGAAAACTTCCGTACCGCGCGACGCCCGGCGGCACGCAGCGGACGCCGAGCCGCTTGTAGTTGCGCTTCACGGGCAGCTTGTCGTAATAGACGAGCGCGTCGCGGTCGCGATCGCCCATCCAATCGACCGAGCGGCGCGCGAAGTAGAGAAGAATTGCTTGCTTCACCCAAACGTTGGTTACCCAGTCGTCGCCGCTGCGCTCGGCCACTCGCAGCTCGCCCTCGTCGAGCATCGCGATCACGCGGTCGACTGCGCGCCCATCGCGGCCGCGAACGTCGCCCTCGCCCCGCGCCAGCGCCAAAATCTGCGTTTGAAGTTCGTCCTCCGCCACGTAGCGGAGCTACGGCGCCAGGGAAGCGCGCCCCCGCCTCGCATTATCATAGCCCACCACGGGAAAGGAGTAGTCGTGCCGAACTCGCCCTCCGACGAGCAGCGAATCAATGCAATCCGCTTTCTAGCCGTCGACGCGGTCCAGAAGGCGAACTCCGGCCATCCGGGCATGCCGATGGGTGCGGCCGCGATGGCCTACACGCTCTGGACGCGCCACTTGCGTTTCAATCCCAAAGACCCGCACTGGCTGAACCGAGACCGCTTCGTGCTCTCTGCCGGGCATGGGTCGATGCTGCTCTACGCGTTGCTCTATCTCACGGGTTACGACGTGACGCTCGACGACATCGAGCACTTTCGACAACTCGGAAGCAAGACGCCCGGACACCCCGAGGCGGAGCGCACGCCGGGAGTCGAGGCAACGACCGGTCCGTTGGGGCAGGGAGTTGGCAACTCGGTGGGTCTGGCGATCGCCGAGGCGCATTTGGCGGCCGTCAACAACCGTGAGGACCAATCGATCGTCGATCACTTTACCTATTGCATCTGCGGCGACGGCGATCTCATGGAGGGCATCAGCCAGGAAGCGCTTTCCCTCGCCGGCCACCTCAAGCTCGGCAAACTGATCGTTTTCTACGACGACAATCGCGTTTCGCTCGCCGGTCCCACGGACATCACGCTGACCGACGACCCGATCGCCCGCTTCGACGCCAGCGGCTGGCACACGCAGTTGGTCCCTATCGATAAAGGCAACGACGTCGCGACGATCGACCAGGCGATTGAAGTTGCGAAAAACGTCACGGACCGTCCGTCCTTCATCGCAGTGCGTACGCACATCGGTTACGGCTCGCCGCGCCAAGACAACTTTTTAGCTCACGGCGAAGCGCTCGGTCCAGAAAACGTCCGCAAATCGAAGGAGGAACTCGGCTGGCCGCTCGAGCCCGACTTTTACGTGCCCGACGACGTGCTGGCATTCTATCAGCAAATCGGTGAGAAGGGCGCGGAGTTGGAGAGCCGCTGGCGGGAGACCTACGACGTTTGGAAGCGCGAGAATCCCCAGCTCGCAGCTTCGCTCGAACGCGCACTGCGCCAGGAGCTTCCCAGCGATCTTCCGTGGCCCACGTTCGATGCCGAAAACGGCAACGTCGCAACGCGCGACGCCGGCGGCTCGGTTATGAATGCCATCGCGATGAGCTTGCCCGAACTCGTCGGCGGATCGGCCGATCTCGATCCATCGACCAAGACCTATCTCAAAAACTGCGGCGATTTCTCGCCGGGAAACTACTCCGGTCGCAACATCCATTACGGCGTGCGCGAGCACGCGATGGCCGCCTGCACCAACGGCATCGCTCTGCACGGCGGCTTGCTCCCGTTTGCGGCCACCTTCTTTAACTTCCTCGATTATCTCAAACCCGCGCTGCGGTTAGGCTGCCTGACCGGCATTCACTCGATCTACGTCTTCACGCACGATTCCGTCTTTCTCGGTGAAGACGGGCCCACACACCAACCCGTCGAGCAGCTCGCGACGCTGCGGGCCACGCCGAACTGTTACGTCGTCCGCCCAGCCGACTCGTTGGAAACGCTCGAAGCCTGGAAGCTCGTGCTGGCTGGAAAGGGCGCGCCGTGGGCGCTCGTTCTCACGCGGCAAAAGGTTCCGTTTCTGGGCGCTCGCGATGCGGCCGTCAGTCGCGGTGCCTACATCCTGTCCGAGGCAGACGGTGGCAACCCCGATCTCCTGCTGATCGCAACCGGCTCCGAAGTCTCGCTCGCGGTCGACGCCAAGAAGATTCTGCAAGACAAAGGCGTGCGCGTGCGCGTGGTCTCGATGCCGTGTTGGGAGCTCTTCGATGCCCAACCGCAGTCGTACAAGGACGACGTGCTGCCTCCGTCGATCACGGCGCGCATGTCGATCGAAGCGGGCGCGACCCTGGGATGGGCCAAGTACGTCGGGGACCGCGGCTTCGCGTTCGGCATCGATCACTTCGGCACGTCCGCGCCAGGCGCCGACGTGGCCCGGTCCTTTGGATTTACGCCGGAGAATGTCGCCAACGTCGCCCTCGAAAAGTTTGCACTCGCCACTCGTTAGGAGAGACCAATGAAAAACCAGATCCAGCAACTGCTCGACGACGGGCAGAGCGTGTGGCTCGACAACCTCCGCCGCAATATGTTCGAGTCGGGTGAGCTCAAGCGAATGATCGATCAGGGCTTGCGCGGGATGACGAGCAATCCGACGATCTTCGAAAAAGCGATCGGCGCCGGCAGCGATTACGACGAACAGCTCGGAAGGCTGGTTGGCACGGAGAAGAGCGCCGACGCGCTCTTTTGGGACCTGGCAGTCCAAGACATTCAAAGCGCGTGCGACGCGTTCGCTACGGTCTATGAATCGTCGGGCGGCAACGATGGCTTCGTAAGCCTAGAAGTCTCCCCGTTGCTGGCCAACGACACCGCCGGCACGATCGCGATGGTGCGGGAGTTGTGGGACCGCGTGAAACGCCCAAACGTCATGATCAAGATTCCGGGCACCAAGGCCGGTCTGCCGGCGATCGAAGAGGCCATCTACCGCGGCTACAACATCAACGTCACGCTGATCTTTTCCGTCGAGATGTACGAACTCGCGGCGCAAGCATACGTCAAGGGCCTGCAGCGGCGCATTGCCGAGGGCAAACCGATCGACGCTATCCGTTCGGTCAACTCAGTCTTCGTCAGCCGCATCGACACCGCCATCGACAAGCTTTTGCAAGACCGCATAAGCAAAGGCGAAAAGCTCGAGCCTCTGCTCGGCAAGACCGGCGTTGCAAATCTCAAGCTCACCTACCAGAAGTTCAAAGAGATCTTCTACGGAGACCAGTTCGCGCCGGTTAAGGCGAAGGGCGGCGCGGTTCAGCGCCCGCTGTGGGCTTCGACCTCAACGAAGAATCCGCAGTATCCAGACCTGATGTACGTCGAGACCGTCGTCGGCCCCGATACGGTCAATACGATGCCGCCGGCAACGCTCGAGGCCCTACTCGATCACGGAACGATCGTCCCGGACACCGTGGAGAGCAATCTCGGAGAGGCCAACGACGTGATGCGCGCGCTTCAAGACGCGAAGATCTCGCTCTTCGACGTCACACACGATCTCCAAGTCGAGGGCGTCCAGCTCTTCTCCGATTCGTTCGCGGCGCTGATCGGCGCGATCGTCTACAAGCAGAAACTTCTGGAGTCGGGCGGCGCCGAGCGAGTGCAGCTCTCGTTGGGTTCCTTGAAACCGGTCTACGACGCGGCGCTCGAGAAGCTCTCGTCGGCCGATTTCTTGAAGCGAATGTGGGCACACGATGCGACGCTGTGGTCGACGCAGCCCAACGACATCGCGATTATTAAGAAATCGTTGGGCTGGCTCGACATCCAGCAGCGCATGCTCGAAGAGGTCCCCGGTTTGCGCTCGTTCGCGAAAGAGGCGAAGGAGCACTTCGATTTTGCCGTGGTCTGCGGGATGGGGGGAAGCTCGCTGGCCCCCGACATTCTCGCCGATACCTTCGGACGCTGCGACGGCTACCCGCAGCTGTACGTCCTCGATTCGACGTGTCCGCAACAGATCAAGGAACTCGAAGAGAAAATCAACGTCGGCGAGACGCTCTTCATCATCTCCAGCAAGAGCGGCACGACCACGGAGCCCAACGCCTTCTACGCATACTTCCACGAGAAGGTCAGCAAGCAAGTCGGATCGGCGCAGGCCGGCCGCAACTTCGCTGCCATCACCGATCCCGGAACGGCGCTCGACAAAGAGGCGAAGGAGGCATCGTTCCGAGAGGACTTCAAGAACGATCCGAATATCGGCGGGCGCTATTCGGCACTCTCGTTCGTCGGCATCGCGCCCTCGGCGATTGCGGGATACGACATCAACCTGCTCCTCGATCGCGCGCTCGGCGCCATGCACGCCAACGATCGCACGGTCGACTCCCGAAGCGCGCCCGGCGTTCGCTTCGGCGCGACGATCGGCGGCCTCGCGCAGAACGGCCGTGACAAGCTCACCATTATCACGCATCCGCAAGTCAAGGCCTTCGGCGCGTGGGCGGAGCAACTGATCGCCGAATCCACCGGCAAACTTGGGCGAGGGATCGTACCAATCGAAGGCGAGCCGCTCGGCGAACCCACGGACTACTCCGACGATCGCGTCTTCACATACGTCGGCGCCAATCTCCCCGCCCCCGATCCCGGCGTCGATGATAAACTGCGCGCGCTCGAGGCGGCCGGTCATCCCGTGATCCGCCTGGAGATGAACGATCCCTACGATCTCGGCGAGCAGTTCTATCTTTGGGAGATCGCCGTGGCGGCGGCGGGCGTCATCCTTGGAATCGACGCCTTCGATCAACCCAACGTACAGGAATCGAAAGATAATACCGTCGCGCTGCTCGCAGAGTACGCGCGCAACGGCAAGTTCGACGAGCCCGCAGCCAACGTCGAAGGACCCGACTTCAGCGTAACCTATCTTTCCGGAAGCAAAGAGATTACGGCGCAGAACGCGACGCAGGCGCTGGCGGCCCTCTTCGCGCAGCTGCGGCCACACGATTATAATGCGATCACCGCCTACATCGCGCGCAACCCGACGCACCACGAGCTTCTCCAGGAACTTCGTTTGAAGATCCGCGACGCGCGCCGCGTCGCGACGACGGTCGGCTTCGGCCCGCGCTTCCTCCATTCGACGGGGCAGCTCCACAAAGGCGGTCCCGATTCGTGCGTCGTGCTGCAGATCACGGCCGACGATCCCGACGATCCGATGATTCCCGGCATGCAGGTCGGCTTTCGTACGCTGCTCGCTGCGCAAGCGCTCGGCGATTGGATGTCGCTGGACAAACGGGGGCGCCGCGGCGTGCGCGTTCATCTCAAAGGCGCCATCGAGCCAGCGCTGCGCGCCCTCGTCGCCGCCGCCGACGAAGCACTCGCAGCTCGCGTCTAGATCGAAAGGACGACGTTACAATGGAACTCGGAATGGTGGGCCTCGGCAAGATGGGCAACTTTATGACGCAGCGTCTGATCGGCGGTGGTCATCACGTCGTTGCGTACGACCGCGACCCGAAGGCCGTCACGACGGCCGCCGCCGCCGGTGCGACCGGCGCGCAGAGCCTGCAGGACATGGTTGCCAAGCTTACCAGCTCGCCGAAAATCGCATGGGTGATGGTGCCGGCCGGCGCGCCGACCGACGAAACCATCACGCAGCTCGCCGACGCGATGGGCAGCGGCGGCATCATCATTGATGGCGGAAACACGAATTATAAGGATGGCCTGAAGCTCTACGCCATTTGCAAGGCCAAGGGCGTTTCGCTGATTGATGCCGGCACGAGTGGCGGCGTTTGGGGTTTAAAAGAGGGCTACTGCCTCATGGTCGGCGGCGACGACGAGCAAGTGCACGCGTGCGAACCGATCTTTCTCACGCTGGCCCCGCCCAAAGGTTACGCGCACGTCGGCCCCGCCGGCGCGGGACACTTCTCCAAGATGGTTCATAACGGAATAGAGTACGGTCTGCTGCAGGCCTATGGCGAGGGCTTCGAGATTCTCGAGCGATCCCAGTACCCGTACGATCTCGGCCAGCTTGCCGAGCTCTGGTGTCATGGCAGCGTCGTTCGTTCGTGGCTGCTCGAGTTATTGGTCCTGGCGTTTCGCGAGGATCCGGGCTTGAAAGATATTCGCGGATATGTCGACGACACCGGAGAGGGCCGCTGGACCGTCGAGACGGCCATCGACGAAAACGTTCCTGCGCCCGTGATCACGCTTTCGCTGCTCGCGCGCATGGCATCGCGCCAAGACGAATCGTTCAGCGCGAAGGTGGTCGCCGCGTTGCGCAATCAGTTCGGCGGCCATGCCGTCAAGGCCGAACCGCGTGCTTGAGGAAATAGCGGTCAACCCGCTGCGCGCGGGGTTGCCGGAAGAGGGAATCACGTCGCCTTGCAGCGCGGTCTTCTTTGGCGCCAGCGGCGACCTTTTTAAACGCATGCTGCTGCCGGCGGTCTATTCGATGCACTTGCGCGGCATACTTCCGACCGCATTTGCACTGGTCGGTTTTGCTCGCACGCCATACGACGACGCGGCCTTCCGCGAGTATTGCCGCAAGCAGCTCGACCTTTTCATGCCGCCGGACAAAAAGCCGCAGGGCCCGCTCTGGGAAGATTTCGCGAAGCGAATCAGTTACGTCACGGCGGATTTTACCGACACGCGGCACTTCCTCGCGCTCAAAGACCGGCTCGCGCAAAACGATGCCGAGTTTGGTACCGCCGGTAATCACCTCTTCTATCTCGCGACGCCGCCGCCGGTCTTCCCCGAGATCATCAAGCGTCTCAAGGAAGCCGGTCTCGACAAAGATGCAAACGGCTGGACGCGCATCGTGGTAGAGAAGCCCTTCGGTACCGATCTCGATTCCGCGCGAAAGCTCCAGCAGGCGATCGAAGCGGTATTTCCCGAGAACGAGATTTACCGCATCGACCACTATCTCGGAAAGGAGCCGGTGCAGGACATCATCGCGCTGCGCTTCGCCAACACGATTTTCGAGCCGATCTGGAACCGTAACTACGTGCAGAATATCCAGATCACTTCGGCGGAATCACTCGGGGTCGAAGAGCGTGGCGGCTATTACGACAGTGCCGGTGCGCTGCGCGACATGATTCAAAACCACGTGATCAACCTGCTCGCGCTGGTCGCGATGGAGGCGCCGATCAGCTCGCACGCCGACGACATCCGCAACGAGAAGTACAAGGTACTTTCGGCAATCCGGCCGCCGCCCTACGCAGACGTATGGTCGCTCTCGGCGCGCGGGCAATACGGCCCGGGAACGATCGACGGCGGCGCGGTCATCGGATATCGCCAGGAACATGACGTCGCACCCGACTCCAATACGGAGACCTTTGCGGCGGTCAAGCTCTTCGTCGAGAGCTGGCGCTGGGCCGGCGTCCCTTTCTATCTGCGCTCCGGAAAGCGATTGCCGCGCAAGGTCTCGGAGATTGCCGTAACGTTCAAGCCCATACCACATCGCTTCTACGGCGAGGCGACCGATCGAATCGAACCCAACGTCTTGGTGATCAAGATCGAGCCGGACGAAGGCGTGTCGATGCGCTTCGAAGCCAAGGTTCCCGGACCTAAGGAGCACATCCGCAGCGTGTTCATGGACTTCAGTTACGGCACGGGCTTCGGCGTCGTGTCGCCGCCGGCGTATGAGCGGCTCATCGGCGATGCAATCCAGGGCGACCAGACCCTCTTCACGCGCTGGGATGCCGTCGAGCGAGCTTGGGAGATCGTCACGCCGATCCTCGAGGTTTGGCAGCACACCAAGGATTTCACGTTTCCCAACTACGCCGCCGGAAGCCAGGGACCGCAGAGCGCGCAACACCTCTTCCCCGATTGGCGCCGCCTATGAATTCCTTTTTTGTCCTGAGCGGAGTCGAAGGATGTCTTTTGGACTCGTTTTGAAAGAACTGGACGAACGCGCGCGCGAGCGAGGCGGCGGAGTTTATGTTGCCACAATGACGATCGTCGTTTTCTTCGAGGATGCCTCAATCGGCGACCTCGCGCGCGACCGAATCCACACGCTCGCCGCAAAACATCCGTCCCGCGTGATTCTGTTCGACGGCACGCAAAGCGACGCGCTGCACCACGTTGAGGGCGAAGATTGGATCGAGCTGGGCGCAAAGGGAAGCAACCCCGAGGTCTTGCGGGGAGCGTTGAATGCGTTGCGGATGCCTGAGGCCCCGGTGATATTGCTCTGGATCGCAACGGGAATTGGAGACGACGATCGGTTCTGCGAGCTCTCGCGCGACGCGCGAACCGTCGTTTACAACAGTTCGTTGGTGGATGCCGGGAACGCTGCGCTGCGCGAGCTCGTGGAATACGTCGGACGTCACGCGGAGCTGTCCATCGCAGACATCGCCTACCTCCGCCTCGCTCCGTGGCAAGAGAGCGTCGCGATCCTCTTTGACGGCGAAGAGTCCTCCGAGCTCCTGGATCTGACACACGTAGAGATCGCGTGCGGTTCTGACCCCGAAGCGTTGTATCTGCTCGGATGGCTCGCGAGCCGCTTAGACTGGAAACCCGCCTCGCGGGATACGCTGGCCGCCCCATCGGGCAAGCAGATCGCCTTTGCGATTCGTCGCGAAGGCGAGCCTCGGCGCATTGCGCGCGTCGCCCTTACCGCGACGAACTCGAGCTTCGTGGCGGAGATAGACTCGCACGGCGAGACGATCAACCTGAGCGTGAGCGGAAACCGAGCGAAGCCGCCGAGACTCCGTGCAATCAATAATCCGGGCGTCGCCGCCCTCGTCGAGCGCGCGATCCTGACGAGTCAGAACGATCGGGTATTTCAAGCCTCGCTGGCGGCGGCGGGCGCCATTCTCGCCGTTGGAACGCCGTCGGCATGAACGAACGCGGCGACCTCCTCGTCTACGCCGACGCCGGCGCGGTCGCGCAAGCGTTGGCGGACTATTTCGTTGCTACAGGCCAACGCGCGATCGCGGAACGCGGCAGATTTTCGGTCGCGCTCTCGGGCGGCAACACGCCGCGCGCCGCCTACGAGCTGCTCGCCGCCGATCCGTTGCGTGAGAGTCTGCCCTGGAGCAACGTCTTCATCTACTTTGGTGACGAGCGCTGCGTCCCGCCCGACGACGAACGCTCCAACTACCGCATGGCGCGCGAAGCCTTCTTGGACGCGGTTCCGATCCCGAGCACGAACGTCGCGCGAATGCGCGGCGAAATCGATCCGGGGCTCGCGGCCAACGAGTACGCATCGATTCTGCGCGCCGAATTCGGAGGGATGCCGCGCCTCGACTTAGTGATGCTCGGCCTGGGTGAAGATGGGCACACGGCCTCGCTCTTTCCCGGAATCGCGCAAGAACCCGAGGAAGATTCGCTGGTGGAAGCGGCGTACGCGCAGTCGCAAGCGATGTGGCGCGTAACCGTCACGCCGAAGCTGATCAACGCGGCGCACCGCGTCGTCTTCGCCGTCGAGGGGGCTGCGAAAGCTCGGGCGCTCGCGGCCGTGTATGAAGGCCCGCGCGATCCGCTGACCTATCCGGCGCAACTCGTGCAACCCAGTTCTGGTGAGCTGACGTGGCTGGTTGACGAAGCCGCGGCGAACCTGCTTCGTTCGAGGTCTAGCTGAAGCGCACACATCCTGGGACAGCGCGTACGTCGTCGTTCCCCTCTACATTTCGTACGCCGTGAAGGGTGGTAGGCGCGGGCACGAAACCGGACTTTTCACCCTGACGCTGCGCCGCTCCGGAGACACGTGGAGGATCGCAACGCAGACCTGGGCGCCGGCGACGAGCACTACGTAGCTCTAGGGCGTCGCGGTAGCGAGCGCCTCCGACCCTAGCTTCTTGAGATTGACGCCATTATCGGTGAGAATCGTGCCCTCGACACGCTGAAGCTCGACAACCGCTTTATTGAGATCGGTCTGCGCCTCCAGCTCCGCGCCGCGCGCTTGCGCCAGCTCGACCTGACGTTGAAGGACCAAGAACGTTGTCGACTCACCGTTATGAAACTTCCGAACCTCGCTTGCGTAGACGGATTCCGCGGCGCCGCGCGCCTGGCCCGCGCTGGAGAGGCGCGAGAGCGCCGATTGATAGGTCTGCAAAACGTTACGCGCCTCGCTTTCGATGCGCTGATCGAGGCCCTGGCGCTGTAACTGCGCCTGGTCCTGCTCTTGGCCGGCGATCTGTTTGAGGCCACGCGCGGTGTTATTCTCAAGCGGAATGTTGACGACGAATGCAATGTTGAACGCGGGATATGCGCCCGTCCACATATTATGAAAAGCTTGGGTCATAGTGCCTTGAGACTGCGGCGGCGGCGTCGGGCAGGTCGGGGCTGGGAGGCAACCCGCGACTTCGAAATTCGGAACCGGCTGTAAGATGCCCGCAAAGCCGTTGCTAAAGTATTGCACGACGACATCGGCCTGGGGAAGGGCTTGGTTCTTCGCAAAAACCATGTCGAGATCGGCGACGCGACGTTCGTCGACGACCTGCCGCACCTCCGGCCTTTGTTGCTCCGCCAAAGCGACGATCTCCGCGAGGGCCCCCGCCGTCGGCAGCTGCTGCGGGGGCGACGACGGTACCAGATTCGCGCTCCAGAGCGGATCGCCGGAATCGGCCGCGATGAGACTCTTGAGCTGGGTCTGCAGCTCGGAGACCGTTTGCAGCGCGGAAAAGACGTTCGCTTGGAAGTTGGCGACCTGAGTTTCGGATTCGATCGCGGTGATGCCCGCGGCGGCGCCGTGTTTGACGAGACGAACGACGCTTTGCTGCTGCACCACGGCTTCATGAAGCGCGTCCTCTTGAATCGCGACGTTGCGCCACGCCGCAACCAGATCCCAGTACGCGTCCTCGACCTGCGCGATCGTCGTCGACGTGTCGATCAGCGCTTGTGCCTCGTCCGAGTCGGCGCCAATCATCGCCAGCTTCAACTGATGTTTGATGGGGTTCATTCCGGCGTTCTTGAGCAGCGGCTGGGTAACGGAGAGGTTCAGCGTGGCTTGGTAGTAGGGACTGTACGTATTGATGATAACGTTATTGTAGGTGCGCGTCTGAGTAATGCCGGCCCCCCAACTCAATCCGTTGACGGTCTGACCGCTCACTCCCGACGCAAATGAATACTGATGCTGGATGATGTTACCTGGTCCGTTTGTGGCGCAGGGATAGGGTGGGCCAACGAACCGCGGCTGGCAGGTGTAGCCGTACCCGAAGGTTCCCGGCCCGGCAAAGAAGAGATTTTCAGGCGGCGTCACGGAAAAGTTCGACGAGGGCTCGACGCGCAGCTGTGCGTCGAAGTTGCCCTTAGCCTGAACGACGCGGTACCGCGCGATCCGAATGTTCGAAGCGGAGATTGCTAGCTCTGGATTCTTCACCAGCGCCATTCCGACCGCGTCCTGCAGCGAGATTCCCACAAACGGATTCTGCGTAACGCCGATGATTCCGGGACTGCTCGGCTCCGCTTCGGGCGCACGGTATCCCGGCGCTACCGTCGGAACCGAGGCGAAACTCGGCGTCGGAATCGGCGTTGGAATCGTCGCGTGCCGCGAACGGGCGTCACCCTGAGCGGAGATCTGCTCGCTGGGCAAAGCCGCCAGCACGAGGGCCGCGATCGCGATGAGGGCCGGAAGCGCGCGACCTCTTACATGCTGCATCGTTTAGTGCGCGAGCGTCTGGGTGCCGAGCGTCTGCAAGTTGACGCCGTTGGTGGTCAGGATCGTGCCGTCGACGCGCTGCAGCTCAACGACCGATTGATTGAGCTGAGTCTGCGATCGGAGTTCCAAGCCGCGCGCCTGCGCGAGTTGTACCTGGCGCTGGAGTACGAGAAACGTCGTCGATTCGCCCCGGTGGAACTTTCGGACTTCGCTTGCATAAACGGCTTCGGCGGCTTCGCGCGATTTGCGTGCCGCGTTGAGCTTCGCCAGCGCCGATTGATAGCTTTGCAGCGCGTCGCGCGCCTCCGCGCCGATGCGCTCGTCCACCCGTTGCTCCAGGAGCTTCGCCTGTTTCTCCTCTTCACTTGCAACGCCGCGCATGCCGCGCGCGAGGTGGCCTTGGATCGGATAACTGACGACGAGGGCAGTGTTGAAGGTTGGGAAGTATGCGGCCCACATATTGTGATAGGCAAATGCCATCTTCCCTTGCGTGTCGGGCGGCGGCGTCGGGCACGCCGACAACCGTGAGACGTTAAAGCATTCGCCAGTCAAAAATCCTGGGACCGGAGTGAGGATACCCGCGAAGCCATTACTGAGGTACTGCACTTGCACGTCTGCCTGCGGCAGCGACTGGTTTGCGGCGAAGCTACGGTCGATGTCGGCGGCGAGACGTTTGTCTTCGGCCTGCCGTACCTCCGGACGATTCCGGCGGCCTGCGGCGATGATCTGCGCCAGGTCGCCCGCACTTGGGAGCTGCTCCACTGACGTCGACGGCACGAGGTTGGCGGTCCAAATGGCGTCGCCGGGATCAGCGACCACCAGGCTCTTGAGCTGTACCTGAAGCTGCGAAACCGTTTGCAACGCCGAGAAGACGTCATCCTGAAAGTTCGAGACCTGCGTCTGCGACTCGACGGCTTCGATGGGGGCCAGCGCGCCGCGCCGCGCCAGCCGAACGTTGCTCTGCTGCTGCGCGATCGCTTCTTTTAACGCTTCTTCCTGAATAGCCACGTTGCGCCACGCCGCGACCAGATTCCAATAGGCACTCTCGACTTGAGCAATCGTGCTCGAGGCATCGATGAGCGCCTGAACCGCAGAGGCGTCCGCGTTGACGAACGCGAGCTTCAGCTGCCGTTTCGTTGCGTTCATTCCTGCATTCTTGAGCAGCGGCTGCGTGAGGGCCACGTTGAGCGTCGCGATGTAATACGGATTGTACGCGTTGAAAATAGTGTTGTTATAGGTTCGGCTCTGCTGGATGCCGGCCTGATACGTCAGGCCGTTCTCCGTCTGTCCGCCCATGCCGTACTGGAAAGCCGACTCGTGCTGGATGATGTTGCCCGGGCCGGTCGTATAGACGGGACCCGGCGAGGAACCGGGCGCGGGCGAATACTTTCCCACTTCTCCCGGGCCGGCCTCGAATGCATTATCCGGAGGCTGGACGGAGAAGCTCGACGACGGCTTGAGCTGGAGCTGCACGTCGTACGCGCCCTTGACCTCGACGATCGTATAACGCGCGATTCTCACGTTCGACGCCGAGACCGCGAGATTCGGATTTTTGAGCAGCGCCATCGCGATGGCATCCTGCAGCGAGATGCCGACGAACGGCTGCTGCGTCACGCCGACGATCTCAGCCGCGCTCGGCGCGACTTGCGGTGCGCGATAGCCCGGTGCCACGCTCGGGACGATCGGGAAGCGGGGCGACGGCATCAGTGTCGGAAGCGTCGCGCGGGACGGTTGCGCAGTCTCGACCTGTGCGGCCGTGCGCTGCACCGGCAGCGCAGCAAGCACGACCGCCACGACCCCAACGATGGCCGGAAACCTGCGTAGCTTCACGGCGTTCCGGTCCCTAACGCGGAGGCCTGGCTTCCAAGGGTCTGAACGTTGACGCCGTTACTGGAAAGGATCGTGCCCTCAACGCGCTGCAGTTCGACTACGGCCTCGTTGAGCTGCGTCTGCCCCCGCAACTCGCCGCCGCGTGCCTGCGCAAGCTCGAGCTGCCGCTGCAACACAAGGAACGTCGTCGACTCGCCGTTGCGGAATTTGCGAAGCTCGCTCGCATAGACAGCCTCGGCGGATTCGCGGGCCTGGCGAGCCGCATTCAGTTTCGAAAACGCGGACTGATAGCTCTGCAGCGCGTTGCGGGCTTCGGCGCCGATCCGCTCGTCGACGCCCTGCATGAGAACTCTGGCCTGCGTCGTCTCCTCGCTCGCAAGGCCGCGCAGGCCACGTGCGAGGTGACCTTGGATCGGATAGCCGACGATCAACGCGAGGTTGAAGGTCGGGAAGTAGCCCGCCCACATATTATGATAGGCCCACGGCATCGACCCTTGAGTGTTTGGCGGGGGCGTAGGGCATTGGGAGAGACCGAGGCCCCCCTGACCGCAATAGCCGGCTATGAACTTAGGAACCGGCGTCAGGATGCCGGCGAACCCGTTGCTCTGATACTGCGCCTGCACATCGGCCTGCGGCAGCGATTGATTCTTCGCAAAGACCACATCGACGCCGGCGGCGAGCTGCCTATCCAGCGCCTGTCGAACCTCGGGCCGCTTCGCTTTTGCTTCGGCTACGACGGTAGAAAGATCACTTGCGCTGGGAAGCTGCTCGACGGATGTCGATGGTACGAGGTTTGCGGCCCAGATCGGATCGCCGGCATGCGATGCAACGAGGCTCTTGAGCTGATTCTGCAGCTGCGAAACCGTTTGCAGAGCCCGGAAGACATCGGTTTGGAAGTTGGCGACTTGCGTCTCCGACTCGACGGCGTCGATCGGCGCGGCGGCGCCCCGGCTGACGAGACGGACGTTGCTTTGCTGCTGCGCGATAGCCTCTCGCAGCGCTTCTTCTTGAATCGCAACGTTACGCCACGCGGCCAGCAGGTCCCAGTAGGTGTTTTCGACTTGCGAGATCGTGTTCGATGCATCGATGAGAGCCTGTGCCGTATCCGCGTCGGCATTTATGAAGGCCAGCTTCAGCTGCCGCTTCGTGGCGTTCATCCCGGCATTCTTGAGTAGCGGCTGAGTGACGGCGAGGTTCAGCGACGCAAGATAGTAGGGATTGTACGCATTAAAGGTCGTGTTGTTATAGGTGCGGCTCTGCGTAATCCCGGCCTGATAGGAAGCACCGTTTTCCGTTTGTCCGCTCAAGCCGTACGCAGACGAAGATTGATGCTGAATTATGTTGCCGGGACCCGCCGTGGCCACACCTCCGGGATAATTCCCCACCTGTCCCGGACCCGCGTCGAGGAAGTTCACCGGCGGGTTGACGGAAAAGTTCGACTGAGGTTCCAGGTGCAGCGCAACGTCGTAGGCGCCCTTGACCTGCACGATGTTGTAGCGCGCGATCCTGAAATTCGAGGCCGAGACTGCGAGTTTCGGATTGTTGAGAAGCGACATCGCGATCGCGTCTTGCAGCGAGATCCCGACGAAAGGCTGTTGCGTGACTCCGATAATCTGCGCGCCGCCGCCAGATCCCACTTCCGGCGCCCGGTAGCCGGGAGCAACGCTTGGGAGCGCCGGCAGCAGCAGAGTTGGGATGGAGGTTGGAATCGTCGCGCTGTTTGGCAGTCTGTCGTCGGCCTGCGCGGAGATCCGCTGCGACGGCCAGACCGCCGTCGTTAACGCCGTGATGGCGATCAGCGCGGATAACGCTCGCGTTCGTATCATGCTATTCACTGATGGCCACCCCGATCCGCGGCCGCCTCAGCAGGAGCACTAACGGTGCGAGACCGAGCGTGATCACCGCCGTCCAGCGCGAGGTATCGGCGTAGGATTGCACCGCCGATTGAGACTCGACGAGAACCGCCAGACGCTCCATCGCTGCGTGGTTCTGCACGCCCCCTTGCGAGTTCACGTATTGTGCCGTCGGCGGATGACCCAGCGTTTGCGTGCCGGCGAGGCCGGTCTGGTAAATGGTGAAGCCCCGCACGAGCAGGGTAATCAGGATCGCCGCGGCGACGCTTCCGCCGATCTGGCGCGAAAGATTGAAGAAGGCCGCCGTTGCCGGCACTTCCTTATCCGGCACGCTTCCGATCACGGCAACCGAGAGCGGCACGAAGATCTGCGAGAGCCCGATCCCGCTGACGATCAGAGGAAGGATCAGCGCGTGAAAATCCGACTGCGGTGTCGTGATGTTCGCGAGCATCCAGTTCGAGGCCGCCAGCAAAACAAAGCCGATCGCCGCCGAGAGCCGCGGATCGATGAGGCCCCGCTGCGTCATGATGGCGGTGAACGGCGTGAAGAGCATGACGGCGCCCGCACGAATCATGACGGTCGCACCCGAGAGCGTCGCCGTAAACCCGAGCGAGTTGATGAGATACTGCGGCAAAATAATGATCGAGCCGTAGAGGCTTACGCCGAGTACGGCGCCCAGCACGCTGCCGGCCGCAACTTGCCGCAGGCGCAAGACACGCAGATCCACAACGGGAATTGACGATCGCAGCGTCCACCACACAAACGACGCCAGCCCTGCGAGCGAAAAGAACGTGAACCAGCGAATCCGCGCGTCGTCGTACCAATCGTACTGCTGGCCGTTCTCGAGCACGAACTGCATCGACCCCAAGCCGACGCACAATAAGATTAAGCCGACCCAATCGAGCTTGCTGTACTTGGGCTCCGCCGGATTGCGCAGGAAGTTCCAGATCAATGTGGCGGCGATGATCCCGACCGGAATGTTGATGAAAAAGATCCAGTGCCAGTTCCAGTTATCGGTAATCCAGCCGCCGATCACTGGGCCCAGCGCCGGCCCGACGATCACGCCCATCGCGAAGACGCCCTGCGCCTTCCCTTGTTCTTTGATGCCGTAGGTATCGCGCAGGATCGCCTGCGAGGTTGAGATCAGACCACCGCCGCCAAGCCCTTGAATCAAGCGCCAAAAGACGAGCTGTCCGAAACTATTGGAAAGACCGCACATCAGCGACGCGATCGTGAAGATGACGATCGAGCCGAAAAAGTACTGTCGCCGGCCAAAGCGAGCCGCAAACCATGGGTTGAGCGGAATCACCACGACGTTGGCGATCAGATAGGCGGTAACGATCCAGGCGCCCAGATCCACGCCGATTCCGAAGTTGCCTTGAATGTTCGGCAGGGAGACGTTGACGATCGTCACGTCGATGATCTCGAGCAGCGTTGCGGTGATGACCGCAATGCTGATGATGACCCGGCGCGCGCCGTGCTCCACGACCGGGCTCTCGTACGTGCTGCGCATCATCGCGTCATTCGGCCTTCGTCCTTCGACAAGCTCAGGATGACAACGCTGACGTTATTTAATGTTGACGTAGGTCTCGACGCTCATTCCGGGCCGCAGCGGCATGTCCGAACGAAAATCGTCGACGTCGATGCGCACGGGAATTCGCTGCGTCACCTTGACGAAGTTGCCGCTTGCATTCTGGGCGGGAACGAGGGCGTAGGTATTCTCCGAGGCGGGATTGATCGACGCGACGTGTCCGCGGAAGGTCACGCCCTTGTAGGCGTCGACGCGGATATCCGTAGGCTGGCCGACCCGCATCTTGCCCATTTGCGTTTCTTTGTAATTTGCGGTGATGTAAACTCTATGCGGGACGATCGTCATGAGCGTCATGCCCGCGCCGATCGTCTGGCCGACTTCGGCACTCTTCTCACCGACGTAACCGTCGGTCGCCGAATAAATGTGCGTATAGTTCAGGCTCTGCTTGGCGAGGTAGAGCTGCGCGCCCGCCGCTTCGACTTGACTAGGATCTGAAGCCTGTGCGAGCCTTCCTTGTGCGGTGGTAGCACCGCCGGACGCCGCACTCACACCCGCGCTGGCAGCCGAGACGCGATCTTCCGCAGCCGATACGCTGGCTTGCGCAACGTTTACCTGATCTTGCGCGCCGCGCAGCTGCGCGGCGGCGCCGGCGCTCTGCGCGCGGACGGCATCGAGTTGTTGCGAAGCGACGTCGCCGGTTTTAACCAAAGAGTCGACGCGCGCAAAATCGGCCTGCGCCTTGTCGTATGTCTGTTGCGCGGCGGGAACCTGTGCTTGGGCGGCCTTCAGCTGCGCCTGGGCCTGACTGACGGCCGCTTGGGCCATTGGAACTTGCGCTTGCGCGTTAGCGATCTCGCCACTAGCTTGTGAGACGCCGCCCTGTCCTTGCTCCGTCGTGGCGCGCTGATTTGCCGCCGCAAGGTCGTATTGCGCTTGCGCCTGACGAAGCTTTGCGAGCTCGTCCTTGTTGTCCAGGACGATCAAGAGTTGTCCGCGACGGACGGGCTGGTTCGTATCGACCAAGATCCGGTCGATACGTTCGGGAATCTTGCTCGTTACCGCAACCTCGTCGGCGGCAACGTGCGCGTCGTCCGTGCCCTCATGCGAGAGCGAGTACGTCAGCCACGGCACGCCCCAAATCACCGCAATGACGATTACGACCACGGCGACGATTGCAAAAATAACCCGCTTCGGTACCCCCGAACGCGGCTCGTCCGTCACGCTGGCGGGACCGTTTGCTTTTTGTCCGGCGACCGTCTTCTGATCTACCTCTCGCGTATCCATTACGACTTCCTTACCCCATTGAGAAAAACGTCAATGTAAAATTGAAGCGCGGCCTCGGGCTCGCCGCGGTGAAGTACCGAATCGGGAAACTTCTTGTGCCCCAGCGCGTGCATGAAGACCAGGCCGAGGAAAACCAGCGCGAGCTTCTCAGCCTCGCCACGGAGCTCTCCAGCTTCGATGCGGCGCTCCATGAAGTCCGTCAAGACGGCGAGGATGGCGAGCTGGGGACGCCACGTCGTTTCGGCAAAGATGTCCTTCTCATACTCCTGCTCGACAAGCGACCAGCGAATCATATCGCCGAGCGCCTCGAAGCGCGCGAACATTAGCTGCGCGAGCGCGAGCAGATCTTCCGAAAGATCTCCAGTGAGACCGGCCGCGGCGTCTGCCAGCAGCACGTAACCGCAAAAATGCTGCGCGCACGCAACTAAGAGCGCTTCCTTCGTGCCGAAGTGCCGAAAAATCGTGGCCTCGTTAACGCCGGCAACCTCGGCGATCTCGCGCGTCGTCGCGCCGCGCTTCCCTTTGCGCCCAATTACCTCACGAGCCGCAGTGAGGATTCGCTCGCGGGTCTCTTCGGGCGAGGCAGAACGCACGCTCTCGGAAACCTTACGCGTCTCGATCACGGCGTCCGCGCTCCGGGAACTCCGATGGAAACGTTGGTTTGGTAGGTTCCGTAAACGGCATCGGCCACGGCCCGCACGTACGGCATGCGGATCGTAGCGTGCTGCTGCGAGAGCACCCAATAGTTGCCTTCGAGCCGGTACTGCTCCGACATCGTAATCTTGCCGCCGCTGGTGTAGTACCATTCCATCTGTTCGAGCGTATACGATGCGGCGTCGACGTAGGCCAGCGTGTGATCGAGTATGTCGCTGTGAATCTTTTTCGTCAGGCGCAGAACGAGCATCTCTCGACCGCCGAGCCAGCTAATCCCATCGAACGTAACGTTTTGATCGCGCTGCCAAGCCAGCGGATTTCCGACGTCGTTAAAGAGTCGCCCGAAGTTTCGCGCATAGCTGGGCATGCGATCGAAGACGACCACGTACAGATCCGGCCTTTTATAATAGGACGTTCCGTCGAGCTTGGGGGCAAGGAAGGGAAAGCTGACCATTCGGATGTCGACGTGAACGCGGGCGCGATAGCTCGACAGCGTCGGATTCCGCGCCGCCATCCGTTCGATGACGGTTCGCGCGTCCAGGGGCGCAGCGCCGGCGCCTCCGCCGGCCGGCATGACGCCGAGCAACGAAACGAGAGACGCGACCGTTAGCGAAAATAATATCGTCTTCATGGGCTCGCTTGGCTGCAAGTAGGTACTTGCACGCAGATGCTACCATAGCAGCCTGCGTGAATGCAAGTGCTTACACGCAGAGTCGCACCGCGATGCGGGCCGCCTGGTGGCGAGCCTGGCGAGCCAGTGCCGACGGTTCGCCCACGTAGGCCCGGCGCCCGTTCACGAAGGTCGCCTGAACCCAAGCATCCTGCCCCCGATAGACCAGCGCGTTGCGCTCCGGCGACCAGGGATCGATCTCCGAAGCGTCCAGCACCACATAATCGGCCGGCGCCCCCTCAACGAGATCCCCCGCCTCCAGGCCCACGGCTCGCGCGCCCTCGCACGTTCCCATCGCCAAGGCATCTCGAGCGCTCAAGGCGGCGCCGTCGAGACTCCGGAGTTTGGCAAGTAATGCGGCCGAGCGCATTTCGTCGATCAGCGATGGACGGACGTCCGCATCCGTACCCAAACCGATCGGGACGCCCAGCGCGCGCAGCCCGGCGACGTCGCAGATCCCGTCGCCCAGATACTGGTTAGTCGTCGGGTTATGTACGACTCGCGCACCGGCGCGGGCGAGCATCTCCTTCTCCCGTTCCAAAAGATGAATCGCATGCACGGCTACGGTTTGCGCGGTGAGCGCGCCAAGCTCGTCGAGAAGGGCGATCGGGGTCGTTCCGAAGCGCGCGAGCGTTTCTTCAACTTCGTACGGCGCTTCGGCAACGTGAATGTGGAGCGCGCAATCGAACCGGCGCGAGAAGTCGGCGGCGCTTCGAATCATCTCCTGCGATGCGGCGTGCAAAGAGTGCGGAGCAACGCAGACGTTCGCATCGGGATAACCTTGCATCAACTCGCGCGTTCGCTGCGCGGCGACGTCGGCCGTTTCGCAGAACTCCGGCGGCGCGTATGGCGCATCCATCCACGTGCGCGCCAGAATCAGTCGAATGCCCGTTTCGCGCGCCGCGCGAATCGCAGCTTCGGCACGCTCGTTGCCCGAGCCGTTGAGGTAGAAGAACTCGGCAACGGTGGTAATCCCCGCGGCCAGCATTTCGGAGAATGCTGCGACGAAGATCCAATAGACATCGTCCGGCGTCAGCTGAGGAACGACCCGATACAGCGCGTCGCTGCGCCATTTTGCAAAGGGCCAATCATCGGCCCACCCTCGCAAGAGGATTTGATAGGCATGACTGTGTCCGTTGATAAAGCCGGGAACGACGAGCCGATCGGCCGGGAACGACCGCGCGTAGAGGTCTCGCCCTCGATCGCGGACCTCGAGAAAATCGCCGCTGGCGACGATGCGTCCGTCGCATACGACGAAGGCGAAATCGTTCCGTGTTTCGCCCGAAACGAGAGCACGGGCGCAGCGGACGAGCTCGTCAGTCACGACACCAGCACGCCGTTCTTGACGACTGCGGCAGCGAGATTGCCGCCGAACTCCCAACCAAACTCCTCCGGCGATCCCAGCCGTAACGCAACGAAATCGGCGGGGGCGCCGACGCGGAGGCTGCCTGCGTCGCGCCGCAACGAGTGCGCCGCGGCTCGAGTGACGGCAAAGAGCGCCTCGGGCGCCGAGAGGCCGAAGAGTTTGCGGCCGAAGTGCGCGACGCTCTGCAGGTTGAAGCACGGCGAGGTTCCGGGATTATAGTCGCTGGCAAGCGCAACCATCGCGCCGGCCTCGAGCAGCGAGCGCACCGGCGCGCGTTGCGGGAGATCGAGAAAGAGTATCGTCGCGGGGCAGGCGACCGCGACGATTCCGCGCTCGGCGATCGCGCGCACGTCGTCCTTTCCAATGAAGTTGCAGTGATCGACCGCATCCACGTCGAGCGCAGCCGCCATCGCGGCCGCGCCGCCGTAGGCCATCTCGTCGCAATGCACGCGTAGGCGCATGCCGTGCAGACGCGCGGCGTCGAGATACCGGCGCGTCTGACGCGGAGAAAAGAATCCCGGTTCGCAGAACGCGTCGGCGTAGACGGCGCCGTGCGCGGCCGCCGCCGGAACGACTTGGTCGATCAAATAATCGATAAACCCCTCCTCGCGCTCGATCTCGAACTCGGGCGGCAAGGCGTGCGCGCCGAGAAACGTCGCGACGAGCCGCGGAACGTCGGCATCGTCGCGATGCAGGTCAATCAGGTCGAGCAGCGCCGTTTCGCCTGGCTTATGCAGCGCGTAACCTGTTTTGGTTTCGAGCGTCGTCGTGCCGTGCGCCAGCATCGCGTGGAGCCTCGGGCGGATCGTTCTTTCATAGAACGCTGCCGGATCGAGCAGCGCTTCACGCGTCTGCTCGATCGTGTACCGCATGCCGAGTGGCGGCGGCTCGCCACGCGTGCGCGCGGCGAAATCCGGCTCGCGGTTTCCCGCATACAGCGGATGCGCGTGCGCGTCGACAAAGCCGGGAAAGATGACGCACTCCTGAAGGTTTAGTTCTTGCCGCCCTTCGACAGGCTCAGGGTGACATCGGGAGATGGAGCCCGCATGGCACAGGGAAACGATAACGCCGTCT
The DNA here is from genome assembly GCA_003158175.1 of Candidatus Cybelea septentrionalis. GTDB lineage: Bacteria > Vulcanimicrobiota > Vulcanimicrobiia > Vulcanimicrobiales > Vulcanimicrobiaceae > Cybelea > Cybelea septentrionalis. The sequence continues at coordinate 45,979 of PMHJ01000021.1, read as the reverse complement.
TCGATGAACATCGCCGCATCGTCTATCCGCCCGAGCGCGTCGAAGTCAATACCGCATTGCGGGGCCGCAGTATCGCAGGTGACGATCGTCTTTGCGCGGACGATCAGAGACGCCAATCGAGTCCTTCTGCGTCGGCAGTTTCGATCGCGAGCTCGTAGCCGGCGTCGGCGTGGCGCACGACGCCGAGTCCGGGATCGGTGGTAAGCACGCACGAGAGCCGCTCGCGCGCGTCGTCGCTTCCATCTGCAACCACGACCATTCCGGCGTGCAGGCTGTAGCCGATGCCGACGCCGCCCCCGTGATGGAAACTCACCCAATGCGCGCCGGCGGCCGTGTTGAGCAACGCATTGAGAATCGGCCAGTCGGCGATCGCGTCGCTTCCGTCCTTCATCGCCTCGGTTTCGCGATAAGGTGACGCGACGCTGCCGGCATCGAGATGGTCGCGTCCGATGACGATCGGCGCCTTGACCGCACCCGATCGAACGAGTTCGTTGAACGCCAGCCCCGCCTTCGCGCGTCGCCCGTAGGGGAGCCAGCAGATGCGAGCCGGCAACCCCTGAAAGGCTATGCGCTCGCGCGCCAACTGTAACCAGCGCGTCAGCGAGGAATCGTCGTCGAACAGCTCGAGCAGCTTCTCATCGCATGCGGCGATGTCGTTTGGGTCGCCGGAGAGTGCTGCGAATCGGAACGGCCCCGACCCACGGCAGAAGAGCGGGCGAATGAACGCCGGAACGAAGCCCGGGAAATCGAAGGCGCGCTCGAAACCGGCGCGCTGCGCCTGGGCGCGGATGTTGTTGCCGTAGTCGAAGACGATGGCGCCGGCGTCGAGATACTGCACCATCGCTCGTACCTCTTGAGCGCAGCTTTGAAGGGCCCGCTCCTGATACTCGCCGGGATCGCGCTTGCGCAGCTCGGCGGCTGCAGCAAGTGAAAGGCCGGCGGGAACGTATCCATCGAGCAAGTCGTGCGCCGACGTCTGATCCGTCACCGCGTCGGGTCGAAAGCCGAGGTCAAAGAGCTGTGGGAACTCCTGCGCGGCATTGCCTTCGTATCCAATCGAGACGGGCTCGCTGCGCCTGCGCGCGCGTTCGATTTGAAGCAACGCCGATTCCCGAGACTCGGCCACTCGGTCGAGGTAGCGCAGCTCGCGCCGGCGTTCCAAGCGGACGCGATCGACGTCAACGATCAGACAGATGCCGGCGTTCATCGTAACCGCCAACGGCTGAGCCCCGCCCATACCGCCCACTCCGGCCGTCAACACCACGCGGCCGGCCAGCGACCCGCCGAAGTGGCGGCGCCCCAACTCCGCGAACGTCTCGTAGGTGCCCTGAACGATTCCTTGCGTACCGATGTAGATCCACGAACCCGCCGTCATTTGGCCGTACATCGTGAGCCCTAGGGTTTCGAGCTCGCGAAAGACGCTCCAATCCGCCCACTTCGGGACCAGGTTCGCATTGGCGATGAGCACGCGCGGCGCGCGGGGGTGCGTTCTGAAAACGGCGACGGGCTTGCCGCTTTGCACGATCAGCGTCTCATCGCCCTTCAGCCGGCGCAGCGTGCGAACGATTGCGTCGAAGGCCTCCCACGACCGTGCGGCGCGGCCGTTGCCGCCATAGACGACCAGATCCTCGGGGCGTTCGGCGACCTCGGGATCGAGATTGTTCATCAACATGCGCAGTGCGGCTTCTTGCGGCCATCCCAAGCAAGTGAGTTCCGCGCCACGCGGCGCTCGCACCGCGCGAGAGCCCGCGATTACACTCATAATGAAGCGCGGAATTCTTGGAGCCGCGGACAAGACCTCTCGCGCGGCGTAGCGAATGACGGGCTCGCATGTGCGGAAGGTGGCGGCCAGCGTGGTCACTCTTCGTTCTTGCGCTCGTCGTCGGATGTGCGTTGGCTACCTTGCGCGCTTACGCCGGAACGACCGGATCGATCACCGGAGTCGTCGCTCGGACCGGCGGCGGCCCGATTGCGGGCGCCCGAGTCGTCGCGGTCAGCCCCTCGCAGACCGTAACGGTTACGACCGATGCGTCCGGCCGTTTTGCGATGCTCTCGCTAGCTCCCGATACTTACGCGATCACGGTTTCCAAGGACGGCTTCGAGACTTCGACCTTCACTGGCGTCTCAGTCTTTGCCGACCAAGTGCAGACGCTTCGAATTCCGCTCCAGGCGTCGCTGCGAACGATCGCGCGAGTGACGGCGCGCTCCTCGATGGACGTCGTAAAATCCGGAACGACGACCGACGTGTATTCGGTGAACGCGACCGTCACGCAGGCCGCCGCCGGCATCGGGGGCGGTGGTAACCTCAATAACGCCTACTCGGCCATCGCTGCGGTTCCCGGAGCATTCGTACCGCCCAACCAGCAGGGTTGGGATCAGACGGTCTATATTCGAGGCGGAAACTACGACCAGGTCGGCTATGAATTTGACGGCGTTCCAGTCAACCGGTCGTTCGACAACTATCCCGGCAGCACGGCAGGAACGCTCGGACAGCAGGAGCTTCAAGTTTATACGGGCGGCGGAACGGCGGGATCGAGCGCGACCGGCCTAGCCGGCTTCATCAATCAAGTCATCAAGACCGGAACCTATCCCGGATACGCGACCGTGGATACCGGCATCGGGACCACGACCTACTATCACAACCTTCAGTTCGAAGTCGGCGGGGCGACGCCCGACCGCCTCTTCTCCTACTACATCGGCATCGGGGGTTACAATCAAGATTACCGCTATCTCGACCAGTTCAACGGATCGAACCTCGGCGACGTGTGGGGTTATCCTGCAATCGCGTATAACACCGCACACCTCGATTTCGGCGGAGTCTTTCCGACCTGCGTCAACACCGCGCCGCAGGGGACCGGCTGGTATTCTGGCCCCAATTCATCACCGGTCTACAACCCCTTCACATTGAGCCCGGGGCAGGCGGGCTACGTACGGTTTCCGAGCGGCGTTCATGCAGACCCCGGTTGTTATCAAACCCTTTCGCCGGCGTACGCGAGCTACTCGAACCTTGCGGATCGTGAGAGCGTCATCAACCTGCACTTCGGGATTCCTCATCGATACGACGCCGGACGCGACGACGTGCAACTGCTCTACAACGTAACGGCGCTTCAGAGCCAGTTTTACAGCTCGCAGAACGATCTCGGCCCGCACGTCATCAACCAGCTGAGCGACGTGGTATACGGAGAGAACGTGCCCGAGGTGTGGGGCGATTTCGTTACGTGGCCGAGCGGCACGCATTTTGGAGAGAATCCGGCCAACGTCGCCCCCGTGCCCTACTTCGATCCGGGTTCGCCCGGCGCTCGCTGCGCAAATATCGACCCCTACGGCTTCTATGGCCAGCCTACAATCAAGGGACAATGCGCCGCCGGCACGTTTTCCGCCGTGCCGCCCGACGCTCGCGACGGATTCTGGAACGACGCTTCGATCGTCAAGCTCCAATATCAGAAAAACATCGGCTCGAACGCCTACTTCCGCATTTACGGTTACACGTTCTACTCCGATTGGCTGCAGACCAGCCCGCTGAGCTATGGCACGCCGTTCTTCGGTTTTGGCGTCACGAGCTATGATTACGAACTGGAATCGCACACGCGCGGCCTAGCGTTCACTTATGCCAATCAGCTCAGCTCCCAGCACCTGCTGACCTTCGATGGCAACTACACGACCGCGACGACCAACCGCTTCAACAACACCAACTTTAACAACTTCCTCAGTACCTCTGCGACGAACCTCACCAACGGCACGGAGTGCTTCGCGTATCAGTCCGGCAATTATCTCGGCGAGCATTATAAGGCTGGACAACCTGCGCCGTGCAACAGCCCGCTCACGAGCGGCTCGTTCATGGAGCCCGAACCCACGGGCGTGAGCGTTCCAGGCGCGTCGTGGCAAATTACCTATACGGGCAACCAGGGCTTTCTCAACAACGTCGTGCCGAATTTTACCTCGCTCGCACTCGAGGATCTTTGGACTCCCACCGACAAGCTCAATATCGATCTCGGCTTACGCGGCGAACAGTACGAATACAATCTCGCCAACACATCTAATAACGGTCAGAACTTCTGGTTCCTCGCCGGTCAGCGCGAGTTTTGCTATAACCCCGTAACGCTCGCGCCGTACGTTATTGCGGAACCGCCCGCCAGCGGCAGGCCGGCGGTACCCTTCGTCGGATTCGATTGCCCCGTCGACAACTCGATTCCGGCACATCCGGTGCAGACGGTTCATCCCGACGGCAAGGACGGTCACCTGCTGCTGAGCGATTCGTATAGCCCGACGGTGACGGACTACGCGCTTACGCCGAGGTTCGGCGCGACCTACACCATTAATCCGGATACCGTGCTGCGCTTCTCGGCGGGACGCTACGCGCAAGAGCCGGAGACCTATCAGGTGCAGTACAACGCCGTCGCCAACAATCTCGCGTACGATCTTTTTCAGGCCTTCTGGCAGTACGGATTTACGACCCCCGTGCACGATCCGGAGGTACAGTACTCCGACAATTACGACGCGTCGTTCGAGCGCCGCTTCAAAGGCACGGACATGTCGATTAAGGTGACCCCGTACTATCGCTACGCAACCAATCAGGTCTACAGCATCGGATTGCCATTTGGGCTGAGCGGGGGGCTCAACTCCGGCGTCGAGCGGGTCGACGGCGCCGAGTTCGAGTTCACGAAGGGCGACTTCGACAAGAACGGACTCTCGTTTCTGATCTCCTACACGTACACGAACGCAGCCGAGCGCTGGGGCAACTATCCCGGAACGACGATCAACCCGATCGATCCGTACAACCAGGATATTGCCAACTTCAACGGGCTGACGCGGGCCGGCGGCGGCTCGCAATGCTATGAGGACATCCGCGACGGCAACGTCCTTCCCGATCCGAGCTGCAAGCGACTCAAGCCGAACGCCTTCTCGCCAATCTGGAACCCGTACTACTCGATGTCGCCGCAGCCGCTGCTCGACCGCAACGGCTGGTATCCCGTCGGTCTCGATTACCCCTATCTCTCGCCCAACGTCTTGAGCGCGATCGTCAACTATAAGCGCAATCGGTTTACCATCACGCCGGCCATGACGTTCAACGAAGGCCAACCCTACGGCAACCCGGCCGATGTCCTCGGAATCGATCCTCGAACCTGCAAGCGTAACTCGTCCAATATTCCCAGCGCTCCGCGGCCCCAGCAGGCAGACTACACGACCTGCGGCCTCTCCGCGACGCAAAACGGAACCTCGCCCGGCGAATTCTTCATTCCCAATCCACAGACCGGCGTCTTCGACTCGTTCGGCGCGTTTCGGCAGCCCAGTCAGCTCAACCTGAGTCTCCAAATGGGATATCAGATCACGCCGCGTCTCAAAGCAAACGTGCTGCTCGCGAATCTGTTGAACGCCTGCTTCGGGGGCTCCTCAGAACCGTGGACGAAACAGTATCCACCTAACAGTTATACTTGCGGCTATATTTCAAACTACTACTACGCTTCGAACTTTTACAACGGGTCTTCACCCAACGACAAGACGGCAAACGGCGTCCCGCTCAATCCGGCTTTCGCAAACTCCTACACCCCGGCGTACGCCGACACCAACTCGTTCGTATTGCCGAATCCCTTTAACGCCTATTTCTCGCTGAGTCTCAGCCTGTAAGCCGGTGCCCGACGGCCGCTTCGGCGGCGTCGACGAGCCGATGCGAACGGATCAGCTCGCGGCCGGCGGCGATGTCCGGCGCGGGGGAGCGATCGTCACCCCAGGCGGGAATGCGCTCTCGCGCGATTTCATGCGCGGCGCGGGTTCCTGGGCCCGATTGCAGCGGGCGGCGAAGATCGGTCGCGACCATCGCGCCAAGCAGCTCGCAGGCGAGCGCGCCTTCCACATTGTCGAGCACGCGCAACAGATTATTAGCTGACGTCATCCCCATGCTCACATGATCTTCTTGTCCAGCCGAGGTCGGAATTGAATCCACGCTCGAGGGCCACGCTAGCCCTTTGTTGTCGTTGACGAGCGCCGCGGCGGTATACTGCACGATCATTAGTCCCGATTGCAATCCGCGGCGCTTCGTGAGAAAGAGGGGCAAGCCGCGATCTTCGGCGTTGAGCAAGAGGTAGAGGCGGCGCTCGGCTATCGAGGCCAGCTCGCCGATCGCCATCTTCAGGAAGTCGATCGCCAGCGCGATCGGCTCGCCGTGGAAGTTCCCGCCGGAGAGAAAGACGCCGTCCTCCGGAAAGACCAGCGGGTTATCGGTTACCGAGTTTGCTTCGACTTCCGTGACGCGGCGCACGTAGGCCGTCGAGTCGCGCACGGCTCCGTGAACGACTGGAATGCAGCGAAACGAGTATGGATCTTGGACGCGTTCGCATTCCACGTGCGACCACACGATCTCCGAATCTTTGAGCAGCGCGCGCAAGTTGGCCGCTACGCGCTCTTGCCCGGGATGGGGCCGCAGGTCGTTGATGCGGCGGTCGAAGACGCGCTCGCTGCCCAGATAGGCCTCCAGCGACATCGCGCCGATGACGTCGGCCGCGGCGGCGAGCCGCTGCGCGCGCACCACGCTCAGCGCCGCAATCGCGGTCATCACCTGCGTTCCATTGACCAGCGCCAGGCCTTCCTTCGCCCCGAGCTCGATCGGCTTCAATCCGGCACGTTCGAGTGCGACGGCGCTCGGCAGCAACTCGTCGCGAAAAAAGGCTTCGCCTTCGCCGATCAGCGTGAGCGTCATGTGAGCGAGCGGCGCGAGATCGCCGCTGGCGCCGAGAGATCCTACGGACGGCACGACCGGCGTTACGCCGCGCTCGAGCATGCCGACGATTAGGTCGAGCGTCTGCGGCTTGACGCCCGAATGGCCCGCAGAGAGCGAGTTTGCCCGAAGGACGCCCGCAGCGCGTACGACCGGAATTTCCAAGAGCGCACCGGTGCCGGCGGCATGGCTGCGAACCAAATTAAGCTGCAGCTCGGCGGCGTCTTCCGGCGCGATGACGATGTTGGCAAGCTTGCCGAAGCCGGTCGTCACGCCGTAGATTGACTCACCCGCGGCGAGACGGCTTTCAACGAACTCGCGGGCGCGCGCGACGCGCTCGCGAGCGGCCGGCGAAATACGAATCGAGGCTCCGAAGGCCACCGCCTCGATCGCTTCAAGCGTAAGATGGCGCCCGTCTATTTCAATCGGAGGAGTGAGCGTCACCGCAGTTCCTTAGAGCTTCGACCAATCGGCGTGCGCCGGTTTTGCAAAGGGCGGGCCGCTTTGGATAACGATCGTCTCGTGGTCGCGCAGGACGATTTTGCGTGGATCCGACCCGTGCCACGGCGATCCATCGATCCAGATGCTCAGCCGGCCTGCGTGGGGCGCCGTCACCGCTCCAGCCTCCGTCCAACTCAAGTTGGGCCCCCAGATGTCGAAGAACTCCCCCAGCGTAAAGACGCGCTTCACGGGGGACTCGATGTGGATAAAACCGTCATCGCTATGCGTATGGAGCCAATAGAGGCACGTCCCCGATTGGGGGATGCCGATCTGGGCCGGCACCGTCACGGCATGCGCGCGATTGAAGAGCTGCAACTGCGTGTGTACGTGCTCGACCGAGCCCTCCTCGCGATCGCAGTGAATGCCGTCGATGGGCAAGCCTCCGAAGAGGCTCTGCGCGACCATCGTGGGGTTCGCGGCCGGGGCAAGCAACGCCAGAAGCAACGTAAGAAGCTGCATGGAGTTTGTCGTTCGATGTGCATAACGAAAAAAACTTGTGGACAGCTTGTGAATTGCTCCGAGTGGGCGCTTGTCCACGTCGTTTGCGCGTGCTACGATTCACGAGCTTCGAATCCAATTTGAAGTGCGACGAACGTATCGTTCGCGGTCGATGAACACCTGAAATGTTGCGATGAGCGATGATTCGGGACAACGACCAAACCGCTCGCCAGCGTCGGTGGGGCTCTCCGACCAGGTAGCCAAACAGGCGAGGCGAGTGCGTGAATGCGTCGGAACCCGTCGAGGCTTCGCTTCGACGGGTTTCGCTAATTAGTGGTGGCGGCGTTGTAGACGAGCCTTCCTGCCGCGAGGTCTTCGGCTGCGATGCCCACCGATTTGAAAATCGTCGTTTCGCCGGTTGCGGCTCGTTTGGTTCCTGCGAAGATTTCCCCGATCTCGGCGTAGATCTTCGCCCCGGAAAGAATCACGTCGCCCGACTCCTGCAGCACGGCTTCGCGCGAGTCGACGAGCAGCGTGTTGGCCATCGCGTCGTCGTCGAGCTCGCGCCACGTCGGCCGGTTGGCGCCGACCGCATTGACGTGCGCACCCGCTTTGAGCCAGGCGCCTTCCAGGACCGGATCCTGCGAGCTCGTGGCGACGACGATGACGTCGGCTCCGCGTACGGCCGCTTGCGCGTCCATCGCCACGGCGCCATGCTTCCGCGCGAATCTCTCCGCGTGTTCGGGCGTGCGGCTCCAGACTCGAACCTCTTCGAACTCCGCAATGCTTGAGAGCGCGGCCAGATGCGATTGGGCCTGCACGCCGCTGCCGAGCAACGCCAGTACTCTGCTGTTTGCCGGCATGAGGTATTTCGTTATCGCGGCCGAGACTGCGGCCGTTCGCATCTCCGTGATCAAGCGCCCGTCGATGGCGGCCAGCGGCTCGCCGTTATCGGTACGGAAGAGCAGAACTATCGCCTGATGGGTCGGAACGGCGCTCCCCTCGTTCGCGGGATAAAAGCTAACGGCTTTCAGGCCCATCACGTCTTGCGCGGCTGCGGGCATGATGCCGAAGTACCGCTTCCCCTCTTCGATCGTCAGAACGCCACGCACCGGCGCAATGACGCTGCCAAGCGAAAAATCCGCGAGCGCCTGCTCCATCGCCGCAATGAGCTCTTCCCATCGCAGGAGCCGGCGAACGTGCTCCTCGTCGAGATAGATCACGGCTAAAGCCTCACTTATACTTCTCCGCGATCTCGGCGGCGACCGCGGCGACGCGGGCGCGTACGGTATCGGGCCCGAGAATCTCTGCTTGCGCGCCCCAGCCGAGGACCCACCGAACGAGCTCATCGACGTCCGCAACGCGATATGCGATCTCCGTGGAGCCGTCGGCACGGTGCTCGACGTGAAAGTCCGCGACGATCCTGGCGGCGGTCGCCGCCTTCGCGACTCGCGGCGCGAAGCTCACCCGCACTTCGGTCGTCTCGTCGTTATGCAAAACGCCGCTAATTGAAGCTGCGGCGTACGCTTCAACGTTGAAGTCGTTCGGCCGCACGAACGTTTGCGCGAGGACGCTCGGCTCCGTGACGCTGTCCACCGCAAAGGTGCGCTTCTCTTTGCGGGTATGGTCGTAAGCGACGCAATAGATGCGTCCCGCGTTGATGATGAAGCCGTACGGATCAACCTTGCGTGCGCTGTTTCGCCCTTCCTTATCGCGGTACTTGAACCGGACGCTGCGAGAAGAACGTTCTGCCGAAGAGAGCAGCGCGAAGGCGCGTTCGCCGCGCTTGTCGAGGGATATTTCGGAGAGACGAAACGCGACCGGCGAGGCCTCGTCTACCCGTGCGCGCGCGGCTCGTCCCGAGCTTCCGACGAGCTTTTCGGCAACGTCGTCGATCGACGCCCCGATCGTTCCCCCGATGCTCGCGCCCAGCGAACGCAGCGCGACCAATCCAAAGAGCTCGCCGCTGCTTAGGTCGAGCCGTTTGAGGCTGTAGCCTTCGGCGAAGCGATAAACGTTCGCGGCGCGATCGAAGTAGAGTGGAAAACCGGCGTTGGCTAAAATCGCGAGATACCGGCGCAGGCTGCGCGTGCTGGGACGCCGCTCGCCCTCAGCGACGCGGTCTTTTAGGCTCTCAAACGAATGCTGTCCCTGATCGATCGCATTGAGCAACCGCACCAGCAGAATGACCTTCGTTTCACCATCGGCGCTCATTGGTCCGTCGGGGCCTGCGGCTTCGGAAAACAGCCATCCGGCGCGGTAATGGGCGGCGCGCTCGGAACCGGTGGCGTGGCCGTAACTCCCAATCGAATCGGATAGAACGAGCCGCCGTCGGTCATCGTCTGCAGGACGACGTGAGAAGTTTGACCCGGCAGTAATTGAAATGCCGTGATCTGATACCGCGACGGAACCCGCACACACCCAATATCTACGACGTTACCGTCGAGCAAAAAGGTTCCCCGCGCGGGGCCCGCTAGCGGTTGAACAAACGCGTAGGCGGCGGCCGGCACCGCACTCGGATTTTCGAGCGTGAGATCGATCGTGTGAAGAACGCCATAATCACCGTAGTCGCGGCCGCCCGCCGACGGATCGACGTTGGGCGGCGTGGGATCGGTGTCGCCGATGACGGTCATTGCGTCGGGACCGCCGGCAGAAAAGCTGAGGCTCTCGCTGCCGAAACCGGCGATTGAAAAGACGCCCGTGCGGTGGTGTCCGTCGCCGGGAAGCACCGGCCCGTCGAGCAGCGTGCGTGGATCGACACCCGGCGATACGGCCAGCACGGTCAGGTCAATCGGACCGCCGGAGAGGACACGCAGATCGGCGGTTCCCGCAACGAGTTGGCGGGACGTCATCGGGAGGTCGGTCATCAGATACGGTAGATCGCCCGACAAATCCAAGATGACCCCTTCGTGCTGCGTTTTCGTCAGTAAGAACCTTTTGCTTACCGAGTCTCCGACCTGCATCACGTCGATGTTCGGACCGGCTTTTGCCTCAATCAACTGTACGGAGGTCGGATCTTCGGAGCTGCTGCGTAGCGCGACGACGAGCCTTCGCGGATCGGCGAGATCGTCGTGATAGTAGTAGAGGCGTGCGGGCGCTGCGAGCGAGACGCTTCCGCGAAAGAGAACGCCGTCTTGCGAAACGTGCTCCGGATCGTCGTCGTAAAAAAGCAGTCCGGGAAGAAACGGCGGCAACGGCGTATTTTGCACAGTCACCGTCGTCGAGCCCGATTGATCGAAATACTGCTCGTTTCCGGCGATCTGGATCGGAACGACAAACACAGCGCTTCCCCCAGGTGCGAGCGGTGCCGGCGGCCGCGAGACCGCCCCGATGGTGACCTGCGCGCCGGGCATTGCCAGGGTGAGGCGCGTCGCCCAATCGGTCACTTCTTGCGCCAGCCACTCGGGTTGGGCGGGGTCGCCGGTGACGGTAAGCGTCGTTTGCGGGACGATTGTCCCGGCGTTAAAGGCAACGCGAATGGCGATATCGACGCTCGCACCGCTGGCATCGCTTACGTGGAGGACGTCCGTCCCCGTTGCCTGCGTGGCGGTGATTGTCACCGAAGTTCCATTCGGATCGCCGCTGGCCAGTACGATCTTTCGATCGAGTGTTAGCTGGAGCGGCGGCGTTGCGCCGGTCACCGTCACGACTTGTTGTTGCGCCGGGTTCAGATTAACGGAAGTATCAGCAACACCGAGCGCCGGAGCGGCGGTTGGCGTTGCTTGCGCCATAACTACTGCGAGAAGCAGCGCGTGCATCTAACGGCCCTCCACGGGAGCGCTTGACGTTTCGGTAGCCCTTCCCTTGGTCGTCGTTCTTATCCCTGCGTGGGATGGACGCTTTGCGTACCATCGCGACAAGGGGAGCTCTTCTCTCCGTCGCACGCCGCGCTCGTGCAAATACCGGGTAGGAACTACAAGATGACCATCGAGGGACCCACCGTCGTCACCCTGCGCCGCGCCTGGTGAAAGTCAAAGCCGCCGACGTCGCCGACCTGCTGGTCTGCTGGCAGAATCATCCGCGCTGGGTTGTCTTCATGTTTGGCTGGCTGGCGCTGAAATCCGAGGGCGACGCTACCCGTCTGAGCGTCTCGGTGACGCCGTCGGTCGTCTTTTGGCTGAGCTCACTTAACTAAAAACCGGACACGCTGGCGTCCGGTGCCGTGACTCGCGCCGTATGAGCGCGGGCATGAGCGAGCCGACTTCGCTAGAGTTCACGATTGACGAAGGGCTGATCACTAAAATCTTTGAGGACTTCGGAGGCTAGGAGGAAGCTATGCGGACGGCGCTTTTAGCAGCATTGTTAATGGTCACTCGGGACGGTGCGTGAACACGACCGTACGGTTGGTGGCGCCGCGCAACACCATTATGATGGCCGAGCGCATTGGCGAGCGCGTTCGGATCTGCTTTCTCGGCGGACCTGAGGCGGATGAGGCTTGCGACCCGAAGACCGATATGCATCGCCACGCACGTAAATAAGCGCCGATTCAAAAACTTGCCTTACGAGGAGGAGCGCTGCATTGGCGTCGGTCGTTTCGCACCGTCGCCCACCGTCGCCGTGCACTGATCGCCGCCGGCGATGGAAAGAAACTGCGCGTGCGGCAAAGGCACGCGCAGCTCGTTTCTATCGGCCACGCCGATCTTGAGGCAGTCCGAAGGCGCAGAAGTCGTTGCCTCCGCACGAGCCGTAGAGGACGCCGTTCAACACGATTGGGGTCGTATAGCCGCCCCCCTGGATCCCGCTCGACCAGAGTACGTTTCCATTCTTAGCATCGAGGGCGCATAACTCGCCATCGTTGTGATAGCAGCCCGCGTAGACGACGCCGTTGGCCACGGATAGGTCAACGCCGGCGTAGCTATCGGCCGACGACTGCGTCCAGAGTAAGCTGCCGTTTTTGGCCGAGAACGCCTGGACCCCGGAGTCGTCGTACTCGTAAATCACGCCCTTGGCGACGGCCGGCTGGGCATGAAGCGGATTATTGCCGGTTATGTTTACGGCCCATTCTTGTTTGCCGGTCTTGGCATTGAACGCGGCGAGTTGATCGGCGCACGAACCGCTTGCCTGCAGGTTAGCGAAAAGCACGTCGCTCGCTTCGGTAACTCCGAGCGTCCAAGTGACACCGCACCCCGCAACTGAGAGCGGCGTGCACCAGCCTGCATCGCCATTCCGCGCATTGAACGCGCAGAGGCTCGTATGACTACCCGTGCCCGTGCCTTGACATCCGACGGTGTAATACGCCGAGCCGTTTGCGACGGGATCGGCGTCGCCTTCACCACCGTTGACGCAGTGATTGCCGACCGAGTAGGACCATGGGACGCTTCCCGAATTCGCCTGGAACGCGTCCCAAGTCGTGCCGCCGTACGCAAATTCGGCATACGCTAGCTTTCCGTCGACGGTCGGTGGGTTGAAAAGATCGCATTGACAACCCGGGGCGGACCAGACTGGGTTCCCGTTCTTCCTCCTGTACGCGCAAAGCTCGTTGCCGCTCGACGTTCCACAGTCCGCGAGTATGAGGTTGCCGGCGACGGCAGGCGCCGTGCCCCCGTTGCCGGCGTAGGCCGCGACCGACCAGATCGGCACTCCGGTGGATGGCTTCAAAGCATATAGTTCGTTGTAGCTCATCCCGTAGAGCACGCCGCCCGCCGATACCAGGCCGTACGTCGTGTTTCCGCTGCCAGTACTCGTCGACCAGAGGATGGTCAAGCGGGCGACGTTGCTCGGCGAGAGGGTCTTCTCTTTTGGGTTGTAGCCGCTGTGACCGCTGTCGAAGCCAATCTGAGGCCAATTAACAATTTTGGCGTGTTCGGGCGCGGACCGAGCGGCGAACGTAGGCGCGGGAGCAACTGAATTGCTTTGAGGCACCGACGGGCTTACCGCGCTCCCACCGGCACAACCGGCGAGAAGGCCTGCGAGGAGTGCCCACGCCGTTATGCCGGCAAGCGCGAGTGAAGGTCTTTTAGACTGCATAGAGGCTCCTTGAATGGGGCGGGAACAAACGATGTTCACACGCTACCAAGGCAATAGCCAACGCAGTATGGGGGGAACCCTACCGGTAGGGTTCTCCCCATGTCGCGAAGTCCGAAACTGCGTTACCGTTCCAGCATGGTAATTCCAACCGCCGTGCGAGCGATCGTCCTCGACCGCTTCAGGCAAATGGATTCTCGACACCGCGACGTCGTTATGTGCGCTGCAGCGATTGGGCTGCGCTTCGACCTCCACGTGCTCCTCGCCGCCGCGGCGTACGGTGAGGAGGACGTCCGCGCCGGTATCGATTTGGCACGCAGCCTCGAGCTCGTCGTCGCGCGCGAAGGCGCTCTCGACTGCTATGCGTTTCGTCACGCGCTGACGCGCGACATCATCTACGCCGAACTTCTGGCGGTGCGGATGCGCCCGCTGCACCGCCGCATCGTTCGGGCACTGGAACGCACGTATGCGCCTGGCGACGCGTCGCTATCGGAGCTCGCTTACCACGCTTGGGCGTCCGGCAATCCGCGCAAGTCGTTGCGCTATAACGAACGTGCCGGCGACGAGGCAATATCGCTGCGCGCCGGGCGAGACGCTCGCGTTTATTTTATCCGCGCTCGCAACCTGCTTGGCGTCGATTCGACAGCCTATCGGCGCTTGACGCGGAAACTCTGCGCAATCACGGAGGCAGAGCCCCCCGATCCCGGGTAACATTGAAGCGTGATCGTCCGACCGATGCTGTGCCGCCCCTTCATCGGCCGGCTGGAAGAGCTGGCCTATCTGCGCGAGCGCAGGCTGGAGGCAGGCTCCTCACGTGGCGGCCTCGTTCTCCTTGCGGGGGACGCCGGCGTGGGGAAGACGCGACTCATCACGGAGTTTTGCGGCGCTCTTGCGTATTCGCGCTGGCGTATCGGACGGGCGCCGTGCCTCGAGTTCGCGTGTCGTCCCTATGGACCAATTCTCGAGGTCCTCGCAGGTATCGATCAAAGTCCGCTCAGCATCGGCTCCGCCGCCACCAAGCGTGAATGCCTCGATGTGATTGCGGACCGCTTTGCGGCGATCACCGCGCGCAGCGCGCTGATCGTGGTTATCGAAGACCTGCATTGGGCCGACGCGGCGACCTTAGATTTACTCGCATACTTGGCATCGAAGTTGCAGCGATTACGGCTGCTGCTTATCGCATCGTTTCGCCCAGACGATCTACATCCTGAGCATGCCGCTACAGCGGCGATAGGGCGAATGGGAAGCAATGCGAGTACGGGTCGGATCGACCTCGCGCCGCTGCGCGGCGTCGAACTGCGGACATTTATCGACGAAGCACTTTCCGGTACGCCGTTACCGGACGAGACGCGCCGCGCGATCGCACTGACCGGCGAGGGCAACCCGTTCTTTACCGAGGAGCTGCTAAAAAGTGCTGTCGAGCACGGCTCGATGCTCCCAACGGGAAGCACGAAGAGCCATCTGCCGCAAAGCGTTCGGGTAGCGGTCAGCGAACGGTTACGGCCCTTCGACGACGGGGAGCGCCAAATTTTAACGCAAGCCGCGGTTATCGGACGCAGCTTCGCATTGGAACTACTTGCGCAAACGCTCGATACCGAGCCGCGGCGCCTTCTGCCGACGCTGCGGCGTGCTCGCGATTTTCAGCTCGTTGAAGAACTGGACGCAAATCGGTTTCGCTTCCGCCACGCACTGACGCGCGATGCGATCTATGCGAGCTTCCTCGGCGCCGAGCTGCGACCACGGCATCGCTCGATTGCACTTATGTTGGAGAATACACCCGCAGAATCCCGTGCGCTAGAGGCTTTGGCGTATCACTGGTGGGGCGCCGGAGAAGAAGCGAAGGCCGCCCACTACAACGAGTTGGCCGGGGACGCGGCCGCCCGCGTTCACGCGCATGAGGACGCGATTGCGTTCTACGAGCGCGCCATGCAGCAGCCGCGGGCCGATCCAGTCGCCGGAGGCACGATCCTGCAAAAGATCGCCGATTGCCGCGTGTCGGTTTCGCTGGGTGAAGAAGCCTTAGCGACGTATAATGCCGCAGCGGCTATTTTTCGCGATGCGCGGGCTTTCGATCGCGAGGCGACGTGTCGCGTGCTTGCGGCGATGGCCGCGCAGGTTCTCGGATTGTCTTCGGCAACGCAGCCGTTAAAAGAAATGCTCGAACGCCTCCCTTCTGAAGAGTTTCTGGCGAGCAGCAGACTGCATCTCGGTCTTGCATGGATCGCCGCGACGTTGTGGTTTCCAACGCAGGCCGAGTCTCATCTTCGGCAGGTAGATCCTCGTGCGCGCGCTGCGGCTTCCGACGTCAACTTGCGCTGCCACAACATCGCCGCATGGGTGGCAATGACGTTCGGCGACGTCGTGCGGTTTCGCGAGGAACATGCGGCCTGGCTCGAGGCAGCTCGTTCGCGCGGCTCGCCGGTCGCGGTTGCTGCCGCTCACTCTAACGGTGCGATGTGCTATTCGTTCTTTGCCTTACACGAGGAAGCGTTGCACCATATCGAGTGCTCGTTTGCCATCGCACGCGAATCTCGTAGCCCAGGTATCGAAGATGGCACAAATGCGATCGCGGCATTGTGCTACCTCATGATGGGAGACTTGCGCCGGGCGCGCATTGCAGTCGAGTCGGTGCCGACGACGGCCGAATCGAAGTTCACGTGGTCGTTTGCAAGTGCCTGGGGCACCGCGATTGGATGCCGGCTCGATGACCGCGCATTAATCGTCAAGTGGTTCGATGGTTTTGAGGCGCCGGTAGTCGCGGCCCCCGAAGCCGAGAACGGCGCTCCGTTCGCCGAAGTGATGGTGCGCCGCGGGCGCCAAACCGATGCAGCGCAGTTGCTCCACCGCGCGATCCCCGACTGCGAACGTCTTCGAGGCAACGTGATGACGCTGCTTGCGGCTGCTCGCTACGGTACCGTCGCGGATCGTGTGCGGGCACGCGAGCATCTGGCCAGAGGCGCCGAAGGTTCGGCGAATTTGATCGAACGACCGGCGCTCACGTTGTTTGACGCGATTGTCTGTTCGGCCGACGGGCGTTCCGAAGAGGCGGCAGCCCTCGCCCTTTCGACGGTCGAAACGTTCCGGCGCTTACGTCTTCCCCTCCTGGAAGCGGAGGCTCGCGAAGTCGGAGGAGACGTCGAGGGTGCGCTTGCGGTGTTCCGCCGCTGCGGAGCGAGATACGACGTGCGTCGCCTGGAGGGCGCGCGCCCGAGCGTCCTTTCGGTGCGGGAACGGGAAGTCGCGGAACTCGCGGCTACCGGCAAAGCCAATCTCGATATAGCACGGCATCTCTCCATTCATCATAAGACGGTGGAGAAGCATCTCGCATCGATCTATCTCAAGCTTGGTATATCGTCCCGTCGGCAGATAAGTACCGCATTGGGAAAAACAAATGGTGCGGACTAAGACTTGACTGCGTTAAGTAATGATTACCACTTCTCGGGAACGTGGCCTGCGGGCCTTCGAAGAACTCGCCAACGTCGTCAGTTTCCAGAGCCGCGACGTGCGCGTACGACGGCTGTCAAGCCACTCCCGCCGAAGCGTCGCCTCTCTTGTCGCGTTGGCGCGAGGTTAGAACGCCCCGACGCCGTTAGGAGTTCCCCGGCCCGTCGGGCCCGGCCGGGTTTCCGGAGCCCCAACGCGCGCGCGACTGCGGCGCAGCACAAACCAGTTCCTCGTGGCATGTCCTCGCGCTCATTCTCGCGCCACCCCCTCACGCGTTGAAGCAACCTCTCGTGACTAAAGGTCAATGGAGGAGGAGTAATGAGCGACGCCAGCGGCGGGAAGCAATATTCGCCGGGTAGCTCCGGGTTGCGCACCTTGCACGTAAATGGATCGGGGTCGATACCGTAGCACGTCACCGGTACATCTTTGAGCGCCTCCTCGCGCCGCATTAAAAGCCGTATGGCACAACGCTTTTTCACGCGGTCCCGACATGTACGCTCCATGCGCGATGCATCGGGCGCTGCGACTTGGCTTGCTAGCATCCTCAAGCGCGAGTACCATTCGCGCCATCCGGCGTAAGGGCGACGGCCATTGTTTCGGCCATTACTGTGCTTGTGGTCAGACCTTGAGCGCTACTTCGGCCGCCTGATCTTCCGACCACGCCGCACCTTCGGCCGCGAGCTTTCCTATCTCCGCTTCGCTCAGCTGCTCGTACAGTGCGGCCATGAGCTTCTCGTCGCCCCACTTCTCCGTGGCCTCACGCTCATTCCCGAGTTCTTTGTATTGCAGATCGACGTAGCCGATGAGCCGCACCGCATCGTTCACTTCTCCACGCAGCGCCAAGAGCAGCCCGATATGCTGCAGCGCAACCGCGATGAAGTACGCGTCCTGTGCTTGTCGCGCCCAGCGCAGTCCCTCGCGAGCACTCTCACGCGCTCGATCCACGTCTCCCAGCGCAATGCGATAAGCAGCGATGTTGATATGGCTAGGCGCCTATCTTCATCAGGTTCTTACCACGCGCATCGATCTCCAGGCCCTCGCCAGCCCAGCGAAGTGCTTGCTCAACCTGACCATCTGCGAACTCCAGCTCCGCGAGATTTGTCAGCACCGCAGCTGCCCCGGCCACGTTTCCTAGGGCCTTGTATGCCGCCAGCACCTGCGCGAACCACTCACGCGCCGCGCCGAAATCACCGCGAGCCCACTGGATCGCAGCTTGCTGGTTCAGGCTGTTAGCCACTCCCCGCTTATCCCCTAAAGCGCGCATCGCCGCAAGCGCGCGTGTGATCACGTCACTAGCCTCTTCGAGTTGGCCCATTTGGTTGAGGCTAAACGCGAGACTATTGAGCGCCCAAGCCTGACCCTTCTCGTCGCCCACCGACTGGCACAGGCACCGGGGCATCGCTCGCCTCCGAGGCTCTCGCCGTACGATCCAGCCATCACAAAAGGACATGCTCCGTGAGCCAGGAGCCTGCTGCTGAAACCTTCGCCGTCACGATGGGTCACTACACACCGAGCTTGCCAGTACGCCAACGCACGTTCGGCACGTAGATCCGGCGTGGCACTTGTAAATCCGGAGGGAGGTCACCGTGTACTATAAACTGATTTCGATAAAGTTCGGCGACGTTCGCCCGCCGCCGCAGGAGCAGCGGTGCAAACGGCGCGGTCGCATTACGCTGGCTCTCTTTAGCTTTGACCTTGGGAACGTCAGATCGCCGTGACCTGGGCTGGGTGGACCTTCAGACGGACGACGTCACCAACGGCATGCGGATCAAAGTGCAGCCGACGGTCCTCTCCCCGTCGCGCGCCGGGCCCGCGCAGATGCTCGGTACGCGACTCATACCGAATGCGCCACCGTTGGGGTTTGCTGCCAGGATTGGGACGTTTTGGGCGAGCTTGCGAACTCTTAGCAATCGCTCCGTGGGGATCGCGTGGGCACGCGGCGAAAACTTATACTCTCGGACCAATTTAACACGGAGGGACACGTTAAGGTGAGAGCGTCAGCCTTCGGCGGCCTCGCGCTTAGCTGTGGCGCCGCGGCAGCGCTGCTTGCTGGTTGTGGTGGATTGCAGAGCATTGACGTCACGCCGACTATGATTGATCTTCAGGCGCGTTCGCATCACCAAACGTTTAGTTACACGGGCCACGAACAAACATTCACGGTGCCTGCAGGCGTCACATGGATCACCGTGGTTGCACAAGGAGCCGGTGGGGGCGGACCCAACGGGACCGGACCGACTCGCGGTTTCGGTGGCCGGGTGCGCGCTCAGCTTCCTGTTCGGCCCGGAGAGCGACTTTACGTCTTCGTCGGGGGAGTTGGGAGCATGCCTCACGGCGGCTACAACGGCGGTGGCCAGGGGCTGAGTAATAACAAGATTGCCTTCTGGAGCTACGGCGGCGGCGGCGCGAGCGACATTCGCGAAGACGGCAAGAGTCTACGGCATCGGGTTCTTGTGGCCGGCGGCGGCGGCGGCTCTGGTGGCTACGAGCTCAGTGGTGGTGGCTCGGGCTCGGGCGGAGCCGGCGGCGGCAGCACAGCCGGCAGCGGGTCCGATGGTTCCGGTTACAGTTCTGGCACCGGCGCCCGCGGGGGAGACGGGGGCTCCCAGGAAAGTGGAGGAGCTGGCGGTCAGGGCGGCGGCGGCGCCCATAAGGGATTAGCCGGTGGCAACGGGTCCTCCGGAACAGGCGGTAGCGCTGGCCACGGCGGCGGCGCCGGCAACGGCGGGGGAGCCGGCGGCGGGTACTACGGTGGCGGCGGAGGCGGCGGAGGGGGCTCCGACAACCCTACTTCCAGCGGCCTTTACCGAGGCGGGGGCGGCGGTGGAGGCGGCGGCTCCTCGTATCACGAGCGAAGCGCGCGAAAATATAGAAGCTGGCAAGGTTGGACGGACGCCTCAGGCGACGGTCTCGTCGATATCAGTTGGTAGCGAATGAAAACCTCGACTCTAAATCGTCGCGCGTATCGCCGACGAGGCGAGCGTTGACCGCGCTCGCAGGAAACATAATCTCGCATCCTCAGGCCGAAACGCCTAATCCTTCACGTAGAGCGTCCAGGGTTTTTGCTGGTGATGGTCGGGCGGGAAGGTTTCCCCCGACGCAAAGTGCCTACGGTGTCCACACTCCGAACATTCATATTCTCCACTCACAGTGACGGAATCGCCGCCATTTCCAAAAATCTCAGCCATACCTTTATGTACCACGACCGCAAGTGCCTCAATCGGAACGAGCGCCTCAGGAGGCTTCTCGACCTAGGAGGCAGACCTGTCGAACAGGCGCAACCGCTTTGACGTAGGCTAACGGATCGGGCATCTCATATCTCGCGAGTTGCGAGAGCCAATGCCGTAAGCAGTTCTTGGGAACGGGAAAACTCTGTGGCGTTTCGCGAGTCCTTAACGCGCTAACTCGCAAGGAGCCCTCGAATAGTAAATGCCACGATTTCACTCATATTCGAATTCGATGCGCGTCACTAGACTGTCTTGGTGGCAGCCGTGGCTGGCGGCAAACCATGCTACGAAATACTTGGGGTTGCGCAGGATCTCGTCGCTGGCGAAGCCTTCTAGCTTACACTCCGTGACGCCGTACTGCCAGTCTTTGACCATGCGGTCAAGGCGCTCCTCACGTACGTCGACAACGCGGATCGTTGCAAGCCGTTGAACGCTCTCGCCTTGGCGCAGGCCGCGCGACTTCACGACCGCCGAAAGTCGGTCGCCGGGCCCGAGAAAGCGCCAACCCACGCGTCGAGTGACCGTCTTCCGGCGATCACGGACCTGTTGCGTCGTGTGGGCGAAGCTGATGTTTCGCAAGTCGACTACCAGCGACTTGGTTCGCCTTTCCGTAGGCACCGCCAAGATCACCGGCACCCATCACGCGATTTGCATTGGGTAAGCCGCAGCCTTCGGAGCGCGCCCTACGTCACGGCCGGTTCGGGCGGGCTCGCTGCCGGCGGATCGAACGACGGAATCTTCGTGTACTTCAGCTTTTCCGGATCGTCCGGATCGACGTCGCCAAGGATGTGATCGCCCGAGCCAAAGACGCCCTTGAGCATCTCCTCCGCGAGTTCGTCTTCGACCATCCGCTGAATCGCGCGCCGAAGCGGACGCGCGCCGAACTCCGGGTCCCAACCCTTTTTCGCGAGCACCGATTTGGCTGCGTCGGTGACCTTGAGCTCCATCTCCTGAGCGCGAACCTCGCGAACGACCTTATTGAGCTCCAGCGTGACGATCTTTTCGATCTGTTCGCGCGTGAGCTGGTGGAAGACCAGCACTTCGTCGACTCGGTTGAGGAACTCGGGGCGAAACGTCTGCTTCACCTCCTCCATCACACGATTCTTCATGCGCTCGTAGGCCTTGACCTCATCGGAGCCCGACATTCGCTCCGGACGGAAACCGATGTCGGTCGTGGTGGTCATTCCCGTCGCGCCAACGTTGCTCGTCATGATGATGACCGCGTTCTTGAAGTCGACTTGCCGCCCTTGAGAATCGGTCAGGCGCCCGTCTTCGAGCACTTGCAATAGCAGGTTAAAGACATCCGGATGTGCTTTCTCGATTTCGTCGAGCAGCACGACGGAGTACGGACGGCGTCGGACCGCCTCGGTCAACTGGCCGCCCTCTTCATATCCAACGTATCCAGGCGGCGCTCCGACGAGGCGGCTCACCGAATACTTCTCCATGTACTCCGACATATCGATGCGGATCATCGACTCTTCGTCGTCGAACAAGAAGGCCGCAACGCTGCGCGCCACTTCGGTCTTGCCGACGCCCGTTGGCCCGAGGAAGATGAACGAGCCGATCGGGCGGGCCGGGCTCTTTAGACCGGCACGCGAGCGGCGGATCGCGCGAGTGAGCACGCTAATGGCCTCTTCCTGGCCGACCACGCGCTCGTGAAGCAGTTCGCCCATTTTGAGAAGCTTCTCGGTTTCGGCCTGCGCGAGTCGGCTTACGGGGATCTTCGTCCAAGCCGCGACGATCTCGGCGATGCTGTCGGCCGTCACTTTGAGGACCCGTTCGCCCGCGGCTTTGCGATCGCGCCATTCCTGCTCGAGACTCGCTTTCTCCAGACGCAGCTTCTCTTCACGATCTCTGATGCTCGCGGCTCTGTCGAACTCTTGATTCTTAACGACCGCTTCTTTCTCGGCGATGAGCTTGCGCAGTTGCGCATCGGCTTCGCGAATCGCCGGTGGCGGAAGCGTGGCTTGCAGGCGCACGCGTGAACTGGCTTCATCGATTAGATCGACGGCTTTGTCGGGAAGGAAGCGATCCGTAATATACCGGTCGCTGAGTTTCGCTGCGCTCGCGAGGGCCTCATCGGTGATTTGCACCTTGTGATGGGCCTCATACCGATCGCGCAGGCCTTTGAGAATTTCGATCGTCTCTTCGACCGTGGGCTCACCGACCATAACGGGTTGGAAGCGCCGTTCCAATGCAGAGTCTTTCTCGATATGCTTACGAAACTCGTTGAGCGTCGTGGCGCCGATGCATTGAAGTTCGCCGCGCGCGAGTGCCGGCTTGATGATATTGCTGGCGTCGATCGCTCCTTCGGCGGCGCCAGCGCCAACGAGCGTGTGCAGCTCGTCGATAAAGAGGATGATCTCCCCGGCGGCGCCGCGGATCTCATCCATCACGCGTTTCATGCGCTCTTCGAACTCGCCGCGATACTTCGTGCCGGCCACGAGCCCCGCCAAGTCCAGGGTAATCACGCGCCGATCTCGCAGCGGCTCCGGTATTTCACCCTTGATGACGCGCTGCGCGAGCCCCTCGGCAATCGCCGTTTTACCAACGCCGGGCTCGCCGATCAGGGCTGGATTGTTCTTCGTGCGCCGTGAGAGAATCTGAATGACGCGTTCGATTTCGTTGTTGCGACCGATGACGGGATCGAGCTTGTTGTCCCGCGCCAGCTGCGTAAGATCGCGGCCGTAGGCGTCGAGTGTCGGGGTCTTGCTCTTTCCTTTTGGAGCGCTCGGTTGGCCCTCGGCGCCAAGCAGCGACGTCGTCTGCACGCGGACCTTAGCGGGATCGACGCCCAAATTCGTAAGCACGCGCGCCGCAACGCCTTCGCCCTCTCGGATTAAGCCGAGGAGCAAGTGCTCGGTCCCAATGTAGTTATGGTTGAGCTGGCGGGCCTCTTCGAAGGCAAGCTCGATGACGCGCTTGGCACGCGGGGTGAAGACCATCTCTTGCTGAACGGTTTGCCCGCCGCGCCCGACGATCGCTTCGACCTCTTGACGAACCTTAGCCAGATTAACGCCAAGTGACTCGAGAACCTTGGCGGCCAAGCTCTCCCCCTCGGAAATAATCCCAAGCAAAATATGCTCGGTTCCAATGTAGTTGTTTCCGAGACGCTGAGCTTCTTCCTGAGCGAGTACGATGCTGCGCCGCGCTCGCTCGGTGAAAGGCTCCCACATCGACATCGCTTTGTTCTTCCTCCTAACCTCTTAACGCAACCCGGCACCGCTCGGTTTCGCGACTCCTTGCCCGGTCTCCCCAAAGCGGCGCAGCTTGAACCAAAGGTTTGCCTTAGACCCTGCGGAACCTCGTAGCCATGCCAACCGCAGAGCAAGTTCGCGACGCGCTCGTCGAGGTCAAAGACCCCGAACTGAATTTGGGAATCCTAGAACTCGGCTTGGTCTACGATATCACAACTGAGGGTGAAAACGGCGAAAACGTCACCGTGATGATGACGTTAACGTCGCCGATGTGTCCGGTGGGCCCGATGTTTAAGAAGTCCGTGGAGGATCACGTGCTCGCCGTCGAGGGCGTGAAGAGCGCGAAGGTTGAGATCACCTTTATGCCGCCCTGGGATCCCGCGACGATGGCGTCGGACGACGTCAAGGCGATGCTGGGAATCTGGTAACTTCCGAACGCCTTACATACTCAGCTGATATGCCGCGGCCAGATCCTTCATTGCCGTCGTCAGGATCGCGTGGTACTGGGCGTCGACACCTAAGCCGTACTTAGCATCGATGTCCTTCATCACTTGCACGTGAATGGGATGTGAGACGGCGCGATCGAGCATCACTTCGACGTTAAACCCTTCGCCCGTCTGACCGGCCGACCAGAGTGCGGCGGCGAGAGCGCGGCCGTCGTTAGGATCGGGGTTGGGCTTGCTCGGAAGCGCGATCTTCTTTTCAGTGACGATTTGCAACGAATCGTTCACGACGAAATCGAAGGTGGTCAGAAACTGATTGACTTGCTCTTTACCGTACTCTTTCGTCAGCTTCGCGACCTCGGCACTAAACGAGTTGCCGGTAAGCCTTTTTAGGAGCGTTACGGTACTAAAATTGCTCGGGCCGCCTCCGGCTTCGACCATCGAGAGCGTCACGGCTAGCGCCGGCGCGCCGGTGTAGACACAGCACGAACCGGAGAAGCGAGTCGACGTGTTGACGACATTGGGCAGGAGTTTTGCCGACGCGGCGGCCGGAACGATGGTTGCCAGAGCGAGCGCAAAAGCGGCAATGGCGGATTGGTTGCGCATGGGTTCCTTTCTCGAGCCTTGCGGCTCGTTGGCAGAGACGACTTGTCGAAAGGAACGGCTGACTCAAGAGTTTGGATTGGGATGCTGCCGCTAGAGCAGCGTGACGGCAATCGGTTTGGTCGTGGGTTGTTTCGAACCGCCGGCCGGCTCGACGCTCACCGCCACCGCCGCGACCGCGTTCGCCGCTTCCGGCAAGCGGATCAAGGTTTCTCCTGAGCCGCCCGGCATGAACGTGACGGATGGGGCCATCTTCTTCGAGCCCTTCGGCAACGTCCAGGCCTGATAGACCATACCCGCCGGAGGCGCTCCGAGTGCGTTCATGGCAATGTAGAGATTGCGGCCATGCACCAGTACCGAGCCGTGCCCGAATGGGAAGTGTTTGGCATCCGGCGCCATGAAGTCGGCTATCATTGCCGACTGCTGCGCCATCGCCGATTCGTCACGGCCCAGCCGTTCGCGAAGTGAGGCGCTAAACAAGCCCGCGCCGACCGCAACTGCAAGACAGGCTGCGGCGGCGAACGCCGGCCAGCGCGAAATCCGTGGCTGCGCCGGTTGCGCGGAGCGAACTTGCTTCATCAGGCGAGCTTTTAGCAGCACGCTCGGTCCTTCGGTGAGGGCGTCGGCCTCTGCAGAGTACCCGACGGCCGTCACCGCGGGACGCAAGAGCCCGTACTCGGTGCGGCACTCCTCGCAGGTTTGCAGATGGGCAACAACGTCCGCAGCCTCGCGGGGCGAAAGCGCGCCGAGCGCATAGAGGGCGACGTTGTCGAGCATCTCGTCGTGCGACATCATGATGCGACGACCCCGTCGAGCGCATTGCGCAACCGGCGCAGGCCGCTTCGAATGCGCGTTTTAACCGTGCCGAGCGGCAAGCCTGTCGTTTTCGCCATCTCCTGATGCGTGACGCCGCCAAAAAAACCGAGCTCGATCAGGTTGCGCTGTTCCTCGGGCAACTGCGCGATCGCCGCACGGACGGATTCGGCATCGAGTTGCGCGATCGCGGTATCTTCGAGCGCGTCTTGCGCTGGGATCGCTGCAGGAAATTCGTCTTCCGGCCGCGCCGCGCGAGCACGCAGCGCGTCGAAAGCGCGATTGCGAGCGACGCGAACGATCCACGCTCCGAAGTTTCCCGAGCGAAAAAGTTCTGGGTTGCTCCAAATTTTCATGAAGACGGCTTGTGTGACGTCTTCGGCGCTTCCGGGATCGGAAAGCACGCGTAACGCCACGCCGTAGACGAGGCGATGATAACCATCGTACAAGCTTTCAAACGCGGCGGTGTCACCTGCCCGCACGCGCTCCATGAGGCGACCTTCGTCACTCAAGCTAAACGGTTCTCGGGGGGCCCGTGGATTGGGTGAGGCTCAAGGCGCCCGCCGCGGATAGATGTGCGTTGGGATACCGGCAAAGGCGGGATCACCACATTGCCAGAGCAAGAACGAATACTCGTCGGTGAGGAGCTGCTCGGTCTGCTCCCGGGACGCCGCCATAAATCCGTGCCCTGCGTCGTAATCCACGCGCAAGAGAATCGGACGGCCGCTTGTGGTGGCACGAGCGAGCCTCGCAGCAAACTTCGCGAGCTGCCACGATGCGACGCGCGGATCGTTGAACCCGGTTACGAGCATCACGGCTGGATATGCCGTACCCGGCACGACGTGCTCGTAGGCGTCCATCGCGTAGAGGGCCCGGAAACCCGTCTCGTTCGCGACCGTACCGAACTCCGGAATGTTCGGCGGCCCGTTCGGCGTGAACTCGGCACGCAACGCATTGCTGACGCCAACGACGTCGAGCGCGGCCGCGAACAGTTGGGGCTGCGTCGTGATCGCACGTCCGATCGTGATGCCGCCGGCGCTCGTTCCTTCGCCGGCGAGATGCGCCGGCGAGGTGTACTTGTGATTGACGAGCCAGCGACCGCAGGCGACGAAGTCTTGCCACGTATGTGGCTTGGTCGCGATCATTCCGGCGCGATGCCACGCTTCGCCGTACCAGCCGCCTCCGCGCGGATGACAAACGGCGAAAACGCCGCCGCGCTCGAGCCACGCGACTCGCGTGGCGCTGAACGCCGGAGTGAGCTCGATTCCGTAAGCGCCATAGCCTTGCAAATACGCCGGGTGCGAGCCATCCAACGATAAGCCCTTACGGTAGACGACCGAGAGCGGAACCATCGTGCCGTCGGCGCTGCGCGCCGACACTTCCGAGGATGTATAGGGCGCTGTATCGACATTCGCCAGTGGTTTGAGGTGCGTGTCGGTCACGGTGCCGTTGGCGTCCGCGGCAAAGTACAGCTGTGAGTGCGTCCAGCCCGTCATTCCGAAGACGACGCCGGGCACGCGCGGATCGGTCGCGATCGCGCTAACCGAACCTTGGTATGGCAGCGAAACGTTCGTCCGTGCGCCGGGCTTGCCGTCGCCGGCGAGCCCCACTCGCGTAATTTTGCCGAATCCACCCTCTCGCGACAATACGTAGAGCCCATCGGCCGCGACGCCTAAGTCTTCGAGAACGTCTTTCCCGGCTGGGATGACGGTCTGTGCGGTCGCCATGCTGGGCGCATCGAGCGATGTCGTTACGAGCTTGAATGCCGGCGCGTTCTTATGCGTGAACAGGTAAACCGTCGAACCCTTGAAGTCGAGATTGACCACGTCGTCGGCGGCCGTCGCAACGGGAGTCCACGCAACATCGGAATCGAGAACGGCCGAATGAGTCGCGTAGATCGTCCGCTCGTTGGCAACCCCGTGCTCGACCATCCCGATCGTGTATGGGGAGGCCGGGGACCGCAGCACGATCGGAAAGTCCGTATCACCGAACGGAACTTTTGGATTCACGTCATACCCGAAGACCGCAACGTCGCGGTCTGGATCGCGCCCCAACACGTGCAAATACGCGACGGGGCGCTTCTCTTTATCGGTGTCGGGCTCGCCGGGACGAAGCTTCGGAAAGCGCACGTAATAAAAGGAGTTGCCGTCGGGCAGCCAGCTCGTCACGCCGATGTAATAGGCGCGATCGATCGCGTCCGGAAGAACGTGAGTCGTCGCCGTATCGACGACATGAATCACTTCGGCTTCCGACCCGCCCTCCGAGATGCCGTACGCGACGCGCCCGCCGTCGAGCGATGGTAGGAAATAGTTGATCGTGTAATGCTTGCCGGCCGTCGCCAAGCTCTGCGGATCGACTAAGACGCGCTCGCCGCTGCCGTCCACGTTGCGCACGTAGAGCTTGGGGCTGTTGTCGCCGGGGTTGAGCTTTTCGTAAAAGTAGTACGGGCCGTCGCGCGTTACCCCAGTGACCGACACGCCGGCGTTGTCGAGCGCTTTGATCCGCTCGAAAAGCCGTTGGCGCGGTTCACCGAGCCGCGCGAGCACCGCGCGCGTGTAATCGTTCTGCTCCTTGAAGAACTGCACGACGACGGGATCCTGCATGTTTTCGAAGTAGCGGTACGGATCGGTAACGGAGGTCCCGTACTTCGATTCCGCGACCGCGCGCTGGGGCGGTATCGGGGGCGGCGTTGGAAAACCCGCTGGGATCGCGCCGGTTATGGCAAGGGCGAGAATGCAGCAGCTAAATCGGAGCATCGGCCCATTATTCTCGAATGACATACCTTAGCGCCTGCGGGAGGCGTGGTCGCTTCGTCATCCTTCGACAGGCTCAGGATGACATTCGACAGGCTCAGGATGACACTGGGGGGGATTCGTGCAAAGGTGACGGCGTGAAGAGTCGCGCGGAAAAATACGAAGAGCTCGAAGCAAAACGCGCGGAATCGGCGATTCCGGCCGGACCCGAGGCGCTCGCGCGACAGCACGCGCGGGGTAAACGCTCTGCGCGCGAGCGCGTCGAGGCCCTGGTAGACGAAGATTCCTTTGTCGAGTTTGACCGGTTCGTCATCCATCGTGCCAACGCGTTCGGCCTTGATGAAAAGGAGTTCTTGGGCGACGGCGTCATCACGGGGCGCGCTACCATCGATGGGCGCCAGGTCTTTCTCTTTTCGCAGGACTTTTCGGTGTTGGGCGGCTCGCTCGGCGAAGCATTTGCCGAAAAGATTTGCAAGGTGATGGATTTGGCAATTCGCACGGGCTCTCCGATGATCGGCATTAACGATTCGGGCGGAGCCCGCATTCAAGAAGGCGTCGTCTCCTTGGGTGGCTATGCCGAGATCTTTTGGCGCAACGTTGCGGCCAGCGGCGTCGTTCCGCAGATCAGTCTAATCGCGGGGCCCTGCGCCGGTGGCGCGGTCTATTCGCCGGCGATAACCGACTTCATCATCATGACGGAAAAGATCTCGCAAATGTTCATCACCGGTCCCGAGATCATTAAGACGGTCACCGGTGAGGAAGTGACGTTCGAGGAACTCGGCGGGGCGTTGACGCATGCGACGCGCAGCGGCGTGGCGCATCTCGTGGCCGAGGACGAAGAGAACCTTTTCGAGGTGACTCGCGATCTTTTTTCGTTTCTTCCACAAAACAACTCCGAAGCTCCGCCGGAATACGCGTGCGACGACGACCCTCACCGAATGGTCGCGCAGCTCGACGAGCTCGTCCCCGACTCGCCGAACAAGCCCTACGATATGCGTGAGGTCATCGAAGGCATCGTGGACTACGGAGACTTCCTCGAAATTCAACCGCTTTTTGCGCAAAACATCATTTGCGGATTCGGGCGCATCAATGGACGCGCCGTGGGCATCGTAGGCAATCAGCCTAACGTCCTTGCCGGAGTGCTCGATACCCGTTCGTCGGTCAAGGCCGCTCGATTCGTCCGCTTCTGCGATGCCTTCAATATTCCGCTGATTACTTTCGTCGACGTCCCCGGATTTCTGCCCGGCACGGATCAGGAGTACGGCGGTATCATTCTCCAGGGCGCCAAGCTGCTCTACGCGTTTGCCGAAGCGACGGTTCCCAAGATTACGGTGATCACCCGCAAGGCGTACGGCGGTGCGTACGACGTGATGGCGAGCAAACACATTCGCGCCGACGTCAACCTCGCATGGCCGACCGCGGAGATCGCCGTGATGGGCGCGGAGAGCGCCGTGAAGACGATCTTTCGCCGCGAGATCGCAGCCGCTCCCGACAAAGAAGCGAAGACGGCCGAGCTGATCGGCGAGTACAACGAACGCTTTGCGCACCCATACATTGCCGCTGCGCGTGGCTACGTCGACGACGTCATCGAGGCCCGCAAAACGCGCAGCGCCATCGCCACCGCGCTGGAAATGCTGCGCGACAAGCGCGGCGAGACTCCGCAGCGTAAACACGGCAACATTCCGCTGTAAATGCCGTTCCCGTTTGTCGTCGGCACGATTGCCGGCTAGCCGCGCCTAAAAGATGCCGGGTATCAAACGCCAGTGGACCTTTTTTTCGTACTCCGAGTATCGGGGGAGATCGTCGACGAGATAGGCTTCCTCGTCGAGTAAACGCCAGAGGAGCAGCGCGACGATCGGGACCACGAGCAACGCGGCCCAGTAGGAGCCCAGCGCGAGCGGCATCCCCAGGGCGGTGACGATCAGCGCAACGTAGAGCGGATGACGCACGATTGCGTAGGGGCCGGTCGAGATAACGCGCTGGTCCGAACTAATCTCGATCGTGGAACCGGCGAAGCTGTTTTCACGGAAGACCAAGAAATAGAGATAGAAACCGGCGACAACCACGAGGTCGCCGGCAACTCCTAGCAGCGGGAGCTGTACCGACCATCCGAGGCGATGATCTGTCGCTGCCAAGACGATCGTCGCGGCAATGAGCCCGTAAAGCAGCGGTACGATGACCTTTTGCGCCGGCCGCTGCTCCTTGAGCTTCATTCGCCGCTCGAAGAGGCGCGGGTCCTTGCGCAAGAAGTAGAGCGAGCTCAGCTCCCTGCAAATCAGCATCACCGTGAAAAAGAGCCAACCTTGCCAATAATCCAGCGAGCCGGCCGGAAGAAAGATCGCGAGGAGCATCAAGGGAACGCCAATCGCGGAACGCAGGAAGGCTCTTCTTGCCAAGGCGTTCACTTCGCAGGGGCAGGACGGGCGCTCCTGCGATGGTATGTAGCGAAACGTGAAATTACTAAATGGAAAGCGCGCGCTGGTGACCGGCGTCGCCAATCGCTGGTCGATCGCGACGGGGATCGCGCGGAAGCTGCACGAGCACGGCGCTTCGGTCGCGCTCACATATCAAGGCGAGCGGGTACGTGACGAGGTCGAGAAGCTCGCCGCCGAGCTCGGTAAGGGCCCGGTAATTGAATGTGACGTTGCCAACGGCGCTTCGTTAACGGCGATGCGCGACGAGTTGGCCGACAAATTCGGTCCGCTCGACGTGCTCGTTCACTGCATCGCCTTTGCCAACAAGGAAGACCTGGCCGGAAAGGTCTTCGATATTTCGCGCGCAGGATACGCGCTGGCGCTGGACGTGTCGGCCTACTCGTTGATAGCGCTGGTAAGCGAACTGCGCGATTCGTTTGCGGACGGCGCCTCCATCATGGCGCTGACCTATCTCGGGGCGACCCGGATCGTGCCTAACTATAACCTGATGGGCATCGCCAAGGCCGCGCTCGAAGCGACGGTTCGCTATATCGCGTTTGACTTGGGCGATCGCAATATTCGCGTCAACGCGATCTCAGCAGGGCCGATCAAAACGGCCAGTTCTCGCCAAGTCGGCGGTTTTTCGCGAATCCTCGACGTCGTTCCGAAGGTCGCGCCACTGCGCCGCAACGTTACTGCAGAAGACGTCGGGAACGTCGCCGTCTTTCTCGCGTCGGATCTCGCCTCGGCCGTCACCGCCGACGTGCACTTCGTCGACGCGGGTTACCACGCCATGGGAATATATCCGCCATCCGAACCAGGGTAAGGAACACGTCATCCTTCGACCCTTCGACAGGCTCAGGGCAGGCTGAGCGCGTTGTTTTCTAAAGTTCTAATTGCGAATCGCGGGGAGATTGCGGTTCGTGTTATCCGGACGGCGCGCGAAATGGGAATTGCAACCGTTGCCGTGTACTCGGATGCCGACCGCGACGCTTTGCACGTCGCGCTAGCCGACGAAGCGTACCGAATCGGCCCCGCGCCCCCCTCGCAGAGTTATTTGGACGGCGAGCGACTGATCGCGTGCGCGCGCACTGCCGGCGCCGAAGCGATACATCCGGGCTACGGCTTTCTGGCAGAAAACGCCGCATTCGCGCGCAGCGTGGTTGCGGCGGGCTTGACGTGGATCGGACCCCACGCCGATGCCATTGCGGCGATGGGCGATAAACTCCGTGCCCGCCAGGCCATGCGCGATGCGAACGTTCCCACCGTTCCCGGAGGCACCGAGGCGATCGTCGACGTCGCCGGCGCACGTGCCGCAGCGGAGAGATACGGCCTGCCGCTCGCGCTCAAAGCGGCCGCCGGAGGCGGTGGAAAGGGCCTGCGCGTAGCGACCTCGATGGAGGAGCTCGCATCGGCCTTAGAGTCGGCTCGGCGCGAGGCACAGGCGTATTTCAAGAACGACACGATCTATGCCGAGCATTACTTGGAGAATCCCAAGCACGTCGAACTGCAAGTCCTGGCCGACAAACATGGCAACGTCGTTCACGTCGGCGATCGCGACTGCTCGCTGCAGCGACGTCATCAGAAGTTGTGGGAGGAGACCCCGGCTCACATTCCGGACCGCATGCGCGAGGCAATGCGCGAAGCCGGCGTTCGCGCGGCGCAGGCGATCGGCTACGATTCGGTCGGCACCGTCGAATGTCTCGTTTCCGGAGACGCCTTCTACTTTCTGGAGATGAACACGCGAATTCAGGTGGAGCACACGATCACGGAGATGGTTTCGGGGCTCGACCTCGTGCGCGAGCAGATCCGCGTCGCGGCCGGCGAACCGCTCGGATACGGACAGAATGAGATTTCCTTTCGCGGGTTCTCGATCGAGGGGCGAGTCAATGCGGAAGATCCGGCGGCGCAGTTTCGCCCCGCTCCAGGCACCATCACCGCCTATCGCGAGCCGGGCGGGCTCGGCATTCGCGTCGACTCGGCGGCTTACGCCGGCTGGACGATTCCGCCCGACTACGATTCACTGATCGCCAAGCTCATCGTTTGGGCGCCGACTCGTGAAAACGCGATCGCGCGCATGCGCCGCGCCCTCGACGAGTACGTCGTCGAAGGCGTACCGACAACGCTGCCGCTGCTACGCGCGCTCTGCGACCATCCGGCGGTCGCGGACGCCTCCTACGGCACCGCAACCCTCGAGCCGTTCGCTGCGACGTTGCGGCCGGAAGCCGGAAGCCAGCCGCATTTGCCGGTGTCGATGCCCCGCGTTACGTCCCACCGCACGGCTCCGCGCCTGGGCGCAACGCGCAAGCGTACGAATTCGTCAGACAGCGACGACGTGCGATCGCCGATGCACGGGCTCGTGATCGAACTTGCCGTGGCGAAAGGCGATGCGGTGAGCGAAGGGCAAGTCGTAGCTGTAATCGAGGCGATGAAGATGATGAACGAGATACGCGCCCATCGCGCCGGAGTCGTCAGCGCGGTGCACGCCGGCGCGGGCTCGAGCGTCGAAAACGGATCGCCGCTGGTAACCATCCTTCGTCCTTCGACAGGCTCAGGATGACAACCGACAGGCTCAGGATGACAACCGACAGGCTCAGGATGACAGGGGTGGTTCAGGGTGGCTAGAGAGCTTAACGCGTCGGGGATTCCGATCGAAGCGGTCTACGACGCGGTCGAGGGGACGCCGCACGATCTCGGAGAGCCGGGCGCTTTTCCGTACGGCCGCGGCATCCACGCCGGCATGTACCGCGAGCGGCTTTGGACGATGCGCCAGTATGCCGGCTTCGCTACAGCGGCCGAATCGAACGCGCGCTATCGCTATCTGCTCGAACGCGGCCAGACGGGACTCTCCGTCGCCTTCGATCTCCCAACGCAGCTCGGATACGATTCCGACGCGCCTGCGGCGCGCGGTGAGGTCGGCAAGGTGGGGGTAGCGATCGATTCGATTGGAGATATGGAGACGCTGCTCGACGGCGTGCCGCTCGACCGCGTCACCGTCTCAATGACGATCAATGCACCCGCCGCAATTTTGCTGGCATTCTATCTCGCCGTCGCGCGGCGGCGTGGGATTCCATTCTCCAAACTTGGCGGAACCGTGCAGAACGACGTGCTCAAGGAATACGTGGCGCGCGGCACCTACATCTACCCGCCGAAGCCTTCGATGCGACTCGTCACCGACGTGATGTCGTACTGCGCGCGCGAGGTGCCGCTCTGGAACGCCATCTCCGTTTCCGGCTATCACATTCGCGAAGCCGGCTCCACGGCTGTTGAAGAGATCGCGTTTACGCTCGCCAACGGTAAGGCCTACCTTGGGGCCGCGCGCGAAACCGGGATCGCGCTCGACGACGTCGCGCCGCGCATCTCGTTCTTTTGGAACGCCCACAACGATTTCTTCGAAGAGATTGCGAAGTTTCGGGCGGCACGCTACCTCTGGGCACGCATTACGCGTGACGAATTCGAGTGCCGCGACCCGCGCTCGCACGCGTTACGTTTTCACGCGCAGACGGGCGGCTCTACACTCACGGCGCAAGAGCCCGAGAACAATGTCGTACGCGTCGCGCTGCAGGCAATGGCGGCGGTCCTCGGCGGCACGCAATCGCTGCATACCAACGGTAAGGACGAGGCGTTGGCGCTTCCCACCGCCGACAGCGCGCGAGTCGCGCTGCGCACGCAGCAGATCATCGCGTACGAGTCCGGCGTCACCGACGTCGCAGATCCAATGGCGGGCTCCTACTACCTCGAAACGCTCACCAACGAACTGATCGAACGTGCGACGGGATTGATCGCGGAGATCGACGCCATGGGCGGGAGCATCGCCGCGATCGAAAGCGGATGGATGCAAGCCCGCATCGCCGACTCGGCCTACGCCGCGCAGCAAGCCATCGAACGGGGCGAGCAGGTTGTCGTCGGCGTCAATCGCTTCGCCGAAGCCCAGACCGGTGCGCCGATTGCCCTGCAGCAAATTGACGAGCGGGCCGAGCGCGAGCAGGCCGAGCAACTGCGCGCCTTACGCGCGTCGCGCGATTCGGATTCCGTTACGCGAGCGCTTTCGGCCGTCCGCGATGCGGCCGTTGGAACGCGAAACTTAATGCCGCCGTTTGTCGATGCGGCCGATGCCGGCGCGACGCTCGGCGAGATCTGCAACGTGTTGCGCGACGTTTTCGGCACGTACCGAGCCAAAGAGGTCGTCGCCTGATGGAAATTGACCACATCGCGATCGTCGTCAAGGACCTCGACGCGGCGTTGCGCCTGTATACGCAGACGCTGGGCTTCAGGCAAGTCTACCGCGAGATCGTAACCGATCAAGGCGTCGAGGCGCTGGGGTTGGAGGCCGGCGGCTCGTTCGTCGAGCTGCTCCTTCCGCTCGACGAAGCCTCGCCGATCGCTCGGTTCCGGGGAGGCGCCGCCACGAAGGTTCACCACACGGCCTACCGCGTCGCCGACATCGAAACGACGCTTGCCGTCCTCAAAGCCAAGGGAGTCCGGCTGATTGACGAGCACGCGCGCAAAGGGGCTCATGGAAATTTAATCGCCTTTTTGCATCCGAAGGCGACCGACGGCGTACTTATCGAACTCTGCCAACCCATCCGCTAAAATTAGGGAATTCGAACGACCGCTTGATCTCAGGAAGGTTAGAACGGCGCCGCCGGGCGCTGTTATGGTCGGCGCTTGCGTCCGTCGCCGTACATATCGTCGTCTTGGCGCTGCTGTTTTGGGCCGTGGTGCACGTTTTTGTAGCGCGCGGCGCAAAAGAAATAGTTACTTCGACGACGACGATTACGATCCAACGGCCACCGCGTTCGACGCCCGCGCCGACCCCGCCGAGGCGCGCCGCGCGCGTCGTCGCGCAACACGAAGCGGCACCGGCACGGACGCCGCGCCGCGAACTTGCCAAAATCGTCGCCATTCGAGCCCCCGCGCTTCCTCGACACCCGTCCATGATTCCGTCAAGGATCGAACGCGACGAAGCCGGCTTCGCCAAAGAAGTCGCGCAGCTCAACAAACAGAACGACGCGCACGCGATCCCGACTATCGACCCCGGATCGCAGGAGTCGCCGACCAAAGACTACGCGTTTGGCGTGCCCTCATCGTTGCGGGGCAGCGAGCACGGCAACGGGATCATCACGCCGACGAGAAGCTGGCACGACAACGGCCACGATTGCTATTACGGCCGCTACGAGTACACGTATCCCAATGGCTCCACGGAAGACGGCGCGATCGTCTGGCCGTTCTGCTACGATCCCGGATCCGATCCGTTTACGCAGCCTCCGCACCAGATTCCGTTTCCCTTCCCGCTCGCCAGCTTCAAACTGCCCCCGGACACGGAGCTGCCGCCAATCGAGAAATCCGTTTACGAACAGTGGGTCGCCGACCCCGGCCTGTCATCGCCGTAGAAGCGGCGTTAGCGCGAGGCCGTTGAGAACGAACTGAACGGCGAGAGCGGCGAGGATAATGCCGAGAAGCCGGCTGACCACGTGGATCCCCGTCGTCCCGATCACGCGAATCAAAAACGAGGAGCCTCGCATGCAGAGCCACGTAACGAACAGCGCAACGGCATACGCAAGGGCGATCACGACGAATTCGAGCCGGTCGCCATGCGCGAGCGTGACGAGCAGCAGCACGGTAGCGATCGTTCCCGGTCCGGCGATCATCGGCACGGCGAGCGGAAAGACCGCGGGATTCTCGGTCTGCGCCGCCTCACGTTCTTCGTCCTCGGTGCGTTTCGCGCCGGTTGGCCGCGCGAAGAGCATATCGATCGCGATCAAGAAGAGCAGAATTCCGCCGGCAATCGTAAAGGCCGGCAGCGTGATCCCCAGATAACCGAGAATCAGACGGCCGACGAGCCCCATGAATAGAATTATGACGGCCGCGACGAGCACGGCTTGATCGATGATCTGATTGCGCCGCTTCGGCAGGTCGCGCGCCGTCGCTCCGAGCGTCATGGGAATCATGCCGATCGGATCGATGATCGTGAATGCCGTCGCAAATGCGGTGGCGACGAACCGAACGTCCATAATGCGCAGACAGGGTATCGTTTCCGTAAGGCAAACGTCAAGTGCTCGATGGGCGGAACCGGGTGACCGGCATCTTCACGATCGAGGATCTGCGGCGCCGAGCGCAATCTCGTCTTCCGCGGGTGCTCTTCGATTATATCGACGGCGGCGCCGACGCTGAGGTCACATTACGCGAGAACTGCACGGTCTTCGATCGAGTGCGCTTTCTGCCGCGCAACGCGGCGGCGATGGGCACCTGCGAGCTCCGCACGACCGTGCTCGGAACGCCGGTCGAACTCCCCTTTTTGCTGGCGCCGATCGGCAGCAGCCGCATGTTCTTTCCACGCGGGGAGTGCGTTGCCGCCGCGCAAGCCGGCGCGGCAGGCACGGGATACGTTTTATCGACGCTCTCTGGGTGCCGCCTCGAAGAGGTAAAGGCCGCTTCGAGAGGTCCCGTATGGTATCAGCTCTATCTCATCGGGGGGCGCGAGGCCGCGACGGCGGCGATCCAACGAGCGCGCGCCGCGGGCTTCTCGGCGCTCGTCGTGACGATCGACACCGCGGTCGCGGGACAACGCGAACGCGATTTGCGCAATGGTGGCCGGGAGCTCGTCAGTGGCGATCCGTTGAAAATGCTGCCGCATATCGGGCAACTTCTCATGCGCCCGGCGTGGCTGCTCGGCTATCTGCGCGATGGTGGGATGATGAAGTTTCCCAACGTCGTGATTCCGGGTGAAGGGCCGATGGCGTACGAAGATGTGGGAGCGGCGCTCGAGCGCTCGACCGTGACGTGGCGGGACATCGCTTGGATTCGCGCAGCGTGGCAGGGACCGATCGTCGTCAAGGGCGTGCTCGGCGCACAGGACGCGCGTCGCGCACTCGATGCGGGCGCCGACGCTATTATCGTCTCTAATCACGGCGGCCGGCAACTCGACTGCGTCGCGCCGACGCTGCTCGCGCTGCCCGAAGTAGTCGACGCGGTCGCGGGCCGTGCAGAAGTCTATCTCGACGGTGGCATTCGACGCGGCAGCGACGTCGTCAAGGCGATCTGTTTAGGCGCTCGCGCGGTTCTGGTGGGACGCGCGCACGCGTACGGATTGGGAGCCGCGGGTGGCGCCGGCGTCGGCAAAGCGATCGAGATTCTTCGCAGCGGCATCGTTCGCACGCTGCGATTACTGGGATGCCTGGACGTCAACGCGCTGGACCGCTCGTACGTCGAGCCGCCCGGTGGGCTCTAACGCTAAGGTCTAGGGACTCTTCGCCGAGCTGACCGTCGCTCCGAACGGTTCGGAGAATCCCGTGATCGTCTTCGTTGGGGATCCGCCGGCGGGGTAATGCCAGTACGATACCGGTCCATTGCCTTGGAAGTTCGGCCCGATCAGGGTCGAGCCGTCAAGCCAGAACTGCGCGACGTTGAGGCCGCCTTTGAGCGTTACGGTTTGCGCCGTCTTTCCGGTCCAGTCGATCCGATAGATTACTCCACCGCCTCGATTGCCGACCGCGACATACTTCCCGTCCCACTGGACGCCGCCGGGATTTGTGTCGCTCGAATTCAGATCGTACAGCCCGAACGACTTGCCTTTCTTAGCAAGCCTCAAGAGTATCGGGTCGGCGGATCTATTCCAGCCGTCGACAAAAAGATTGCCCGCGTTATCGTAGCCGCAAAAGAAGGTCGAGTCCACACTATCATCCGCGTACGCTTTGGGGTGACCCATCGCCTTGGGGTAGATGGCAATCGTGCCGTAAAGGTACGACGAGAGATTTGTGAGGGCGAGATCGCCGGTTGTCGAATCGATGGCGCAGCCGTAAGGAGCGCCCGAGGTTGTCAGCTTCCGAATCGGACTCGTACCGCCGTGCGCGTAAACGTCCACGGGGCCGGCTTCGTCGACGATGAAAACGTCGCCGGACTTATTCGCACAGAGACCCGCAACGGACCCAAAACCCGTCAGTTTCCCGACGAGTTTGCCGGCTGGATACGGGTAAACGTCGACG
This sequence comes from Candidatus Cybelea septentrionalis, assembly GCA_003158175.1. Lineage (GTDB taxonomy): Bacteria > Vulcanimicrobiota > Vulcanimicrobiia > Vulcanimicrobiales > Vulcanimicrobiaceae > Cybelea > Cybelea septentrionalis. The sequence continues at coordinate 7,488 of PMHJ01000021.1, read as the reverse complement.
GAGTTGGTTCCAATGTCCGATACGTACAGTAGATTCTTGCCGGCGGCTCCCGGGGTCATCCACGAAGAGGCTTCTCTGGCGTACGTCGGGATCTGCCATAATGCTCCCGGCGCGCCCGAGTTGTTGCTACTGCATGCGCAAAGCATCATCGGACCCGCGCATAGGAATGTGCGCAAGAATCGCCCGTTCATGAGGCAGACCCTTGGAAAAGATGGGTTTCTTTCCCTCTATTCCGTATCGACAGGACGTCCCGATGGTTTTTGGTGGAGAAAGTGCGATCGCGAGTACTTCGATCCGATCGCTTGGAACTGACGCGGCGACTGATTGAAGTCGAACATGTCGCCGCCATGGCTGCCGTACTCCGGCCCGAGGCTGTTGGTCGTCTCGTCGGTCGTTCCGAGCCGTCCGAGGCCGAACGTGTCCTCGACAAACCGGATGATGCTGCCGAACGAATAGACCACGTTGGAAATATAGCCGCCATTACTTCCTTGCCCCAGTCTCGAGTAAGGCGAGACCACGAGCATGGGCACGCGGAAACCCGGCCCCCCCTGGTTGTCGCGGCATTGCGAGCCCGACGTGCAAAGCGGCGTAACGGGATCGTAGAAACCGCCCCAATCGTCCCACACGATGACGATTGCCGTCGAATTCCAGTATTGGCTTTCACCGATCGCGTTGACGAGACTGGCCACCCACGACGGTCCGGTGTCGGAGCCGGCTCCGGGATGATCGGAATCTGCGCTGTCGGGGATGACCCAGGACATTTGCGGCAAATTGCCGTTCGAAATGTCGGTCAGAATGGTCGTTTGGGGCGAAATAACGTTTGCTTTCCATTCCGGGCCGTGGCGCACCGGATCGATAACGTCAAACGCGCTCCAAATCCCGCCCGCGCTGCCGATCGCCGGTGTATAGTATTTCCAAGAGATGGCCGGCGACGCGCCATCGAACAAATCCCTCAACGTTACGTAGTTGACCCCTTTCGACGGGAAGTTCACCGTGCAGGGAAAGGGCCCGGCGTGGGGCCTTAGTTGAAGCGACGTCGTGATGATAGCCGTCTTGCTTCCCGGAGGCGAATCGCATCCCCACGCCTGATTGGTATACGGCAGATTGTCGATGAGGCTCTGGGTTGAGCTGATTGCGGTGCCGCCCCGAATAAGATCTTGATGAGCCGGAAAGCTCTCGCTGCCCTGAGTAGTGAACATCGCATTAGCGAGCGAGTAGGTTTCCGCCAGCGACCAATAAGGAGCGATGTCGGACGGATTGACGTACTCATACGGCGCCGACTTTTCGGGTCTGCCGGTACCAGGAGACCCGACGAGATTAAAGCCGTCCATCTTGCCGCCGTCGTAGGCCTTCAAAAATCCCGGGTACGAATGCCTGAGATTCTTCGTGTTCGCGAGCGGCGTCTCGGTTAGGTTGATGGTTTGCGTGATACCGTTGACGTTTTCTTCCCCGATGGTCGTTCCCGTAGCGCCGGGAAACGTCGCGAAAAAATTGTTAAACGTGCGATTCTCTTGAACGATGAGCACGATATGCTGGATCGGAGAACCGCTCGAACTCGAAGCGGGCATCAACCCGCTGCGTGCCCCCACGGAACTCGAAGTAGCGCCACCGCTGCACGCACCGAGAATCCCAGCAATCGCGCAAGCCCAAAGAGTTGTCGCTAATTTTTTCAAGGTACGCTCCTCCATACACTCCGAGAATTGTCGCAGCCTTCGGCAGCCGCTGAAGTTAACCATCGTTATCGCGCGTCGAATCTAAATGGTAACCTAGGTCAATAAGCTCTAAACTCGTTCCAGCTAGGAGTCTGTCGGATTACGATCATGTGCACGATGCTGAGGAGGCTCTGCACGACGAGCGGAGCCCGGATGGCGGAGCGAGGAGGCAGGCAGCAGGAGCGTAGCCAGGATGGCGGAGCGACGAGCGGCTCCTTAGCATCGTGCGCATGATCGTAATCCGACAGACTCCTAGCCTTGAGGCAGCTAGTCTGACAGGCTCCTAGATGTTTGGGGCGATGCCCACGTCGATGGAAGTTTCGAATGTCCGATGCCATGGCAGACCGATGGAAATCGCGGCGACATGGTAGCCCGGATCCAGCTGCGAGAGAATCCCCACAGCATCGTTCCAGAGCAGCGAGCGGTCGAGCTGCGCGATCGAAGCAGCCGCTCCGGGAGCCAGGAGCGTATGGTCCGTGATTCCCTGCGCGGCGAGCGTGGCGTTGAGCTGCGGCCGGACCTCGTCGTGATACGCGTAGTCGTCGACGAAGCGAACGAACGTAAACGTGCGATGTGCCAATGCATCGTACGTATGCAGCCGCCGTCCGGCCCCGGCGGCAATCGCTTCGGCAAGAGCGGTGCCGACCGTGTTGGCGTTCGTGTTCCAAGATGCGTAGGCGTCCAGCCGCGACGCTAAGCCTGACGCCAGCAGACGTTGTGCAAACGCGGCCTGATCGCGATACGACGCAAGGTAAGAAAGATCGGCAAACGCCACCGAGCGGCCTCGATCGACATCGCTCTTCATCTCTCCCGTCAGCGCGTCATCTTCTGACGAAGTCGTGCCGGGGACGCGCACGTAGAGTACGATCTCGCTTTGTGAGTCATCGCGGACGCCGCCGCAGACCCCGATCAATGCGTCGATCGCCCCCGAAATCGGCGCGTACTCGATCGGATCTTGATAGAGGGCGCCCTCCGGCGTCGAGTAGCGCACGCCGATGCGCGGTGTCCACGTCGCCGCGCGCGCGATGGCATGCGAAACTAAGGCCATGCCGAGCTCGTCGGCGCCGGGCTCGATGGACGCGCGGTTCGCGAGATTAGCGCCCGCCAGCTCCGATTGTAGGAGCGCGACTTCACGCACGTGGAGACCGACCGGACCCGCATCGTCCTGTCCGAGTACGAGCCGATCGATGACGCCCTCTGCCGTTAGTTGCAAGAGAAGCCGGTCGACCGCGAGATTGCGTGCGCGCGTTGCAAGATACGCGTCGAGAGCCGGCTCACCAATCAAATCGCGAAGGTGTTCTGCGCTCGCAGCTTCACTTGGCAACGGAGGATCGTGCAGGTTGGCATATTGCTGAAGATACGGCCAGACAGGATATGCGGCAAAAAACGGAGTGCCGGCTGGAATGCCGGTCGGAGCGAGGCGCATGATCGTGCCGAAGGCACCGATCCAGGCGCCGGGAGATTCGAGGCGCAACTGCGCGAGCTCGCGCAAACGAAAGACGGCATCCGCGTAGGACGGCCCGGGGATGCGAGAGGCCGTGAGACCGCCGTACGCCAGCATATCAGTGGAGACGACGAAAGCGCGGGTCTGCCGTCTTTCCGCTTCCCGATCGAGCCAGGCAATGAGATCGTCGGAACGCCCCCGATCGAGAAAGCGGCCGATCAAATCATGCGGCGGCGCCTCGACCCGAACGCCGGCAATTCGGCCGAGCATGACGGGCAACTCGGCCGTCACGGGGCGATCGTCCATCGGGACGAATGCAATAGCTGCCAGCAGCAGCGCGCAGAGTTGTGTCAGAGAAGTCGCCTCAGCGCGCCTTCGTTACGTTCCAGGAGCGCTCGCGCTTGCGTTGCATCGATGCCGCGGAATTCCATCACGACGGCGATCTTAACGCTTCCGCCGGCTCGCGCGAGCAGCTCTTCGGCCCGCTCCTCGTTCACCTGAGCGAGGCGCACAACCAGGCGTAGCGCACGGTCGCGGAGTTTCCGGTTGTTTGCGACGACATCGATCATCAAGTTATCGTAGACCTTGCCCAATCGCACCATGACCGCGGTGGAGATTGCGTTGAGCACGACCTTTTGCGCGGTCCCCGCTTTCAACCGCGTCGATCCGGCGAGCACCTCGGCGCCGGTCGGCGGGACGATCGCCAGTTCGGCCGCGCGTGCAAGCGCGGATTGCGCGTCGACGGTGAGCGCAATCGTGTAGGCGCCGATCGTTCGGGCGCGAGTAATCGCAGCGACGACAAACGCTGCCGTTCCGCTCGCCGAGATGCCGATCACCGCGTCGTCGGGCCGTACCCATTCGACCATCGTGAGATCGCCGGCGCTCGCGTCGTCTTCGGCGCCCTCCAGCGCACTGGTCAGCGCCGTAGCCCCGCCGGCGATATGAGCCCGCACCATCTCCGGCGCCGTTCCAAAAGTCGGCGGCATCTCCGATGCATCGAGCGTAGCGATTCGGCCGCTGCTGCCGGCTCCGACGTAGTGCAGCCGTCCGCCGCGCGAAAGCCGGCGCGCGATCTCGTCAACGGCTCGCGCGACCACCAGCGTCTGCGCCAGCGCAGCATCCACGGCAGAGCGCTGATCGGCGATGAGCAGTTCGACGAGGGCCGGCGTTGCAAGCAGATCGAGCCCCGCACTCTGCGGGTTTTCTGCTTCGGTCGGCGGCAGCCGGTGCGTCACGATGCAGCCATCAGACGCCGCGCCTCGGAGAGCGCGCCGATATACGGTTCGACTCTGGATGCAAGAACGCGCACGTCGAGCGGTGCACCGGCGATGCATTGCTCGAGTCTCTGCGTGAGAGCGTTGCGCTGCCGTAGCAGGCCTCCCGAAAGAACAACCGGTAGCGCGCGCTTCGGACTCCGGATCGTTACCCGAGCGATCAGTTCGAAGAGCCCCTGGGCGGCCCGCTGCACGATGCCGGTCGAAAGCTCATCGCCGCCGTCAGCGTGACGCAGCACTAGCGGCGCACAAGCCGCGATATCGGCAACGGGCGTCGAGCTCTGGTAAATGCGCGCAAGAGCCCCCGAGCGATCATTCGCGCCGAGGTGCGCCGCCAGCTCGGCGAGCATCGCGTTTTGCGCGGAGCCGATTTCCATCGCCGCAAATAAGTGACGCAGAGCTGCCGCGCCAATAGCATACCCGGATCCCTTATCTCCCAGCAGATAGCCGTAGCCTCCAGCGCGAAAGGTTTGCGCGCCGATTTCCGCATACGCAATCGAACCCGTTCCGGCAATCAGCACGAGGCCATCACCCTCCGGCAGCGCGGCCCGCAGCGCGATGCGCGCATCGTGACAAAGCGCGATGCGCGCGCTGGGAAAGCGGCGGCTCAACGACGCTCGCAAGTCCGCCGCTACCCGTTCGTTGCCGGCGCCGGCGACGCCGATCCCGATTGCGCTAGGGCTTTCGCCCTCGAGTACGAGCATAACGCAACGATCGATCGAACTGGCGGCAGCGTCGACCCCGATCAGATTAGGATTCGCGGCGCCGGTGGTGACCGTTCGAACGATCTCGTTACCGCGCGCGAGTGCCGCGATCGTTCGACTGCCGCCCGCGTCGACGCCTACGAAGATGCCGTGCATTCGCGTTCGACTCGCGCGAGCAGCTCTCGCAGGTTGTGCGGTGCGATCGCACCGAGCACGACGGGACGCTCAGCGCCCGTGGCCGCCGGAGCGTTACCGGCACGCTCCCGCAGCGTTTCGTAGCCGAGCACCACGAAGGCCATCGCCTCCTTGGCTTCCGCCGGCAGCCCCATCACATCGGAGATTTCGACGGGTGCGGGACGCAGGCGTGCCGCTAGACGATCCATCAACGTGCGATTGCATGCGCCGCCGCCGCTGACGAAAACGCGGGCATTTCGCAATCCGGTTCGCTCTATCGCCTCAGCGACCGATGCAGCGGTCACTTCTGATAACGTGGCGGCGCCGTCTTCGAGCGACAACGCTCCCAGCCGGGAGTGTTGTGCGAGAAATTGTTCGCCGAAGCGTTCTCGACCGGTCGTTTTTGGAATCGGAGCTGCGAAGAAATCATCGGCGAGCATCTCATAGAGCAGCGCTTCGTGAACGCGCCCCGTTCGGGCCAAGTCGCCGCCGGCATCAAAACGCTGCCGCCGGCCGGTGCGCTCGCTCACGAATGCGTCGAGCAGCATGTTGCCTGGACCCGTATCGAAGGCGACGGCCTCTTCGGGTGGCGCGCCTCTGCGCAGGATCGTAACATTCGCGATGCCGCCGATGTTGAGCGCGATTCGATCTTCACCGGCGTCTCCCAGCAGCAAGGCGTCTACGCGCGCCACGAGCGGTGCGCCATGGCCGCCCGCCGCACAATCCGCGCTGCGGAAATCGTAACAAACCGTCGCGCCGACGGCCTCACGGATCATGAAGGCATCTCCGCCCTGCAGCGTAACGTGCGCGGCGCCATCGTGCCAGAGCGTCTGGCCGTGCGAGGCCGCGAAATCGATTTCCTGAGATCCCATCACGGCTTTTGCCGCTCCCGCATACGCCTGACCGAGGGCGTGATGCAGGCGTGCGACGGCGGCGACGCTGCCCGCATTCGGCGGCAGCGCGGCAAGTAACTCGTCGCGCAGGGCGTTGCTAAATGGGAATATCTCGAAGCGCGCCAACCGCAGCGAGTACGCCGGTCCGCGCGGAAGAATTTCAACCAAAGCCGCGTCGATGCCGTCAAGGGAAGTTCCGCTCATCAAACCGACGGCGAGCATTAGAGTCGCAAGTCCTCAACCATCGCTTCATAAAATCGCACGCGCAATCCGGGCCCCGGAGTCGGCGTGGCGTCCCGTCCAAAATAGACGGCATTGGTAAGCAAAACGCCCTGCAGGTCGCGCACCGGATCGGCCCAGACGCAGGTGCCGACAAAGCCGGTGTGACCGAACGATGAGGCGTCCATCCAACGGCCGCACGAGTTGTCGTTGCTTGTCTTGAGCGCCCAACCCAAGCCCCGCCGCAGAACGGGGTCGCCCGCCTGCTCTTGCGTCGCTTCGCGGACGAGTTCCAGTGGCAACGTTTGCCCGTGACGCTGCGGACCGAGATACGACTCCGTCATCGCCGCAACGTCGGCCGCCGTTCCGAAGAGTCCCGCATGCCCCGCAACGCCACCCATCAGATAGGCCTTTTCGTCATGGACGAATCCCGCAACGCGACCGCGCCAAAGATCTTCTTCCGTCGCCGGGACGGCCACGCGCTCTGAAAACCCCGGACGAAAACCCAGCGAGCGCGCAAATGTGCGACGAACCAGCGCGTTCAGAGAAGCGCCCGTGGCTCGCTCGATCGCAACGCCAAGAGCGATGAAACCGAGATCGCTATAGATGACGCGCTCGCCGGGTCGTACCAGCAGCTCGGAACGGAGCGCGAAGCGCTCGACGTTCTCATCGAGGATGGTGCGATAATCGGCCCCGGAGTTCATGCCGGAGTTATGCGCGAGCAGCATGCGCACCGTAACGGCGGCGCGTTCACCGTCCTTCCATTCCGGAAGTATTCGCCACAGCGGCTCATCGAGCGCAAACGTGCCGTCGGCCACAAGCCGCAAAGCGAGCGTCGCAACGAAAAGCTTGGTAAGCGATGCCAGATCAAAGCGCGTATCGCAATAGACCGGCTTGCCCATCGCATCGTCACGCGTTACCCCATACGCGCGCTCGAATACCGGCGTTCCGCGATGCTCGATGCGCGCGACTGCCGCCGTAAACTCGACCCCGCAAGCCGATTCAAGCGCTTCTTGCACGCGAGGGAACAAGTTAGTCACCCTTCGTCCTTCGACAAGCTCGGGATGA
>PMHJ01000033.1:212-126395 GCA_003158175.1 Candidatus Cybelea septentrionalis | reverse complement strand
CTGTGCTTCATCGCGAGGCCGCGCGGCGTAGACGGTCCATGATAGCCAGGCCGAGCCCGCTCTCCCCTACCGGCGCCGCATCGATCCGCTCGAGGCCTAAAGCGTCGAGCGCGTGCAGCACCTCGAAAAGGTCCGCCGCGGCTTCGCGCAAATCGCCCCGCCGCGAAAGGATTCGCGAGGCCGAGTAGCCATCGTACGCATCACGCAACGTAACGACGCCGGCACGGCGGCGTTCGGAGTCGGGGACGAGTCTAGGATCGATCAAGCGCAGCGGCGTTGCCGGGGCATAATGTTGCGCGAGCTGGCCGGGCGCTCGCACCGCCGAGCCACGAGTCGCGCGCTCCAGCGGACCGATCGAGGCTTCGATCTGCTCGACGGGGATCGCCCCGGGACGAAGTAAAACCGGGCGAGGCTCCAGCGCGACGATCGTGGACTCGATCCCGTGCATCGTCGCGCCGCCGTCAAGAATAAGATCGACGCGATCGCCAAGCATCCGCGCAACGTGTTCGGCGCGTGTTGGACTGAGACGTCCGAAGGGATTCGCGCTTGGCGCGGCCAGAGGAGATCCGACCGCCTCGAGCAGAGCGCGCGCGACCGGATGGTCGGACATCCGTACGGCGACGGTCGAAAGACCGGCCGTTACCAGCCCGGGCACGGCCGGTCTTTTTGCAAGGATGAGGGTCAACGGGCCGGGCCAAAAGCGCTCCATCAGCGTTTCGCCGGCGGGCGGAACGGCCGCGACGACCTCTTGCAGCATCGAGCGATCGGCAACGTGCACGATGAGCGGGTCGAACGACGGACGTCCTTTGATCTCGAAGATTCGAGCGACGGCTCGAGCATCGAAGGCCAGCGCGCCGAGGCCGTAAACGGTCTCGGTGGGAAAAGCCACGACGCCGCCTTGCCGCAGCCGCACCGCGGCGCGGGCGATCGAGTCGCGCGTTGCCGGCAAGAACATGCCCTAGGCCCAGCGACCGCTCGCTCGGGAAGGGATGGTCCCCGAACCCGGACCATTAGATAGAAAGGTATGGGCGATCAAAATCGGTTTGTGTGGTGCTGCCTTCTCAGCGCCGTGCTCACGGCGTGCGGGGGGGGCGGTTCTACTCCGGCGGCCTCGGGGCCGTATCAGCCTCCGCCCCCGGCCAAACAGGGTAAGTACTTCAAGCATATCGTGATTTTGATTCAAGAGAATAGGACGTTCGACAATCTCTTCGCGACCTTTCCGGGCGCGGACGGTACCAGGTCCGGCAAGACGCACAACGGTAAGATTCTATTGCGCGCGGGCGACCTCGAGAGTCAGGTCTCGCCCAACAACGGCTACAGCTGCTGCTGGGTGCGCGATTGGAACAAAGGCAAGATGAACCACTTCGACATCGTGCCGATCGGCAGAGTGCCGGGCACGTACGTCTATCAATACGTCCATCCGGATCAGATCGCGCCGTACTGGGATTTGGCCAAGCAATACGTGCTTTCCGATCACATGTTCCAGACCCAAGGCAGTGGAAGTTTCACCGCGCACCAGGATCTAATTCGCGGCGATACCGCCATCAACGAGACGTCCAACCTCATCGATTTTCCAACCGGCGGCGCAGACCAGGCGTGGGGCTGCGACGCGAATCCAGGCGTGAAGACGTCGCTGATTACCGCGGACAATAAATACTCCGCCAACGCCGGACCGTTTCCGTGCCTAACCTATGCTACGCTGCGCGATCTGCTCGACCCGAACGACATCTCATGGCGCTACTACGCGCCCGCGGTCGGAGGCAGCTTCGGCGGTAATCTTTGGAACGCGTTCGATGCCATCAAAGCGGTGCGGTATGGGCCGGAATGGACGACGAATGAGGCCAATCCGGAGACGAAGGTCTTCATCGACATCTCGCGCGATACGCTCCCGTCGGTTGCGTGGGTGATTCCCGACTATCAGAACTCCGATCATCCAGGCGACAACTCCGATACCGGCCCGTCATGGGTGGCACAAGTCGTCAATGCGATCGGGCAAAGCCCGGCCTGGAAGACGACGGCAATCGTGATCGTGTGGGACGACTGGGGCGGATGGTACGATCACGTCGCACCGCCAGGTCCGCATCGCTACGGCGGCCTCGGCTTTCGCGTGCCGGCGATCGTCGTTTCGGCGTATTCAAGACCCGCCTACGTCTCTCACAATAACTACGAGTTTGGAAGCATCATAAAGTTCGTCGAGGAAAACTGGCAACTGCCGAGCCTGGGAACGACCGACAAAACCTCCGCGAGCTTCGTCAAAGACTTCTTTGACTTCACGCAGCAGCCGCGCAAGTTCGTTCCAATCGGCTCGAAGTATTCCAGGTCATTTTTCTTGCATCAACCACCGTCGAACCGACCGGTCGACTCCGAGTAAAGATAACCGGGATTACCCGATGTCGCACGAATCGAAGCGTCATACGCATTCCACACAATGGAAGAATAGCGCCGGTAGCGAAGGTCAGTCTTGGCTTTATATGCGTACGATAGAAAACGTCTCCGAACCCCAAGCCTCGGCCGCCGCCGGCGGCGCACCCGATACGCGCCTGCGCGCGGTACCGGTGGTCTTGTCGGATTTCCAAACCGTCCAGATGACGCCGCCGCGCGAGCAAGACGAGCTCAAACGAATTCAGGCCCATTTCATGACGCTCGCGCAGTCCGCGCAAAAGGACTTGACCTCGCCCGAAGATCGGGAGCGTTTGGCGCGCACGATCGAAGAACGCATGGCGCGTTACGGCGCTTCGAGCGAGCACATCGCGCGCCGCCAAGTCAGCGTTCTCACCTCGCGCTTCGTCGTGCCTCGGCCGGACAGCCCAGCCGAGAACGTCGCGCGCTACGGCGATTTACGGGCTTCGACGGGAGAAGCGCTCGACGAACGCATGACCCTCTTCGAAGAAGTTGCCTGTGACGTTTTCGAACGCGTCTACCCGGATGCAACGGCACAAGCGCCCGACGACATCGTGCACGTGAGCTGCTCGGGCTACATTTCTCCCAGCCCGGTACAAACTTTTCTTTCGCGCCGGAAATGGCTGCGCACCGGCGTCACGCATTCGTACCACATGGGATGTTACGGCGCCTTTCCGGCGATTCGCACCGCCGTCGGGCTCGTCGGCTCGTCTTACGATTCGCTGCCGAAGCCAAAACGCCGCGTGGATCTCGTGCATACGGAGTTTCTTTCGCTCCATTTCGATTTGCTCGGCGAGGAAGCAGACAACTTCGTTACGTCGACGCTTTTCGCCGACGGCTTCATCAAGTATTCGGCCTATCCGGAGTTTGCCAGCAGCGGACGAAGCGGCTTGAAAATTCTGGCCATCGAAGAGTACATACTTCCGGACTCGTTACCGGAGATGACTTTGCGACCGGGGCCGCTGCAGTTCGACATGTCGCTATCGAAAAAGGTGCCGTTCATGATCCGCGACGCGATCGGCGATTTCATCGCGTCGATCTGCGGCCAGGTAGGCCTCGATTTCGAGCGTGAAAAGGCCACGATGGCATTTGCGATTCATCCTGGCGGTCCGGCAATCCTCAATCAAATTCGCAGCAAGCTGGGCATCCAAGAGTCTCAAATCGCCCTGAGCAGAAAGGTGCTCAACGAGCACGGCAACATGGCCTCGGCGACGGCGCCGCATATTTGGCAGGCGATCGTAGAATCGCCGGAGATTCCCGCGGGCTCGAAGGTGTTGAGTATGGCGTTTGGGCCAGGCTTGACCGTAATCGGGGCCCTTTTCGAGAAAGTCTAGGTCCCACAATGGCAACGACACCAGCGGCAAAGCCCCAGAAGTTTTCCGTGCCGGCCCCTTTCTATTGGGGGGTGAAAGGCGTCCACGCAGCCGCGCCGCTCTTCGTGGCGCTCGGAAATCTCGAGACCAAGATGCTGCAACGCCGCCTCGCCGGGCAATCCGTCGACCGCCCCGTGTATATTTGCGGGCTTCCACGAGCGGGGACGACGATCACGCTGCAGATGCTCAGCGAGCATCCCGACGTCGTCACCCACAAGTACGCCGATTTCTTGATGCCGTACATGCCGTACGTTTGGAACCAGGTCTTTCCGCGCATTCCCGTCGATGCGATGCGTAAGCCCGTGCCGCGCATCCATCGCGACCGCATCGAAGTGACGCGCGACAGCGCCGAAATGGGCGAGGAAATCCTCTGGGAGCATTTCTTTCCGCACATTCACGATGAGACGAACTACAGCGTGCTCGACGCTACGACGTCCAATCCGGCCTTCGAAAGCTTCTACGTCGATCACCTCAAGAAGCTGGAGCTGGTACGCGGGCGGAACCGCTACATCAGCAAGGCGATTATGTGCGTCGTACGCATGCAGTACCTGCGCCGAATCTTTCCCGACGCACGCTTCCTGCTCTACGTACGCAATCCAATCGATCACATCGCGTCGATGATCAAGCAAGACCGCATCTGGGCAGAGATCGAGAAGAGCGACCCACGCCAGATCGAGATCATCGAGCTGACCGGTCACCACGAATTCGGGCCGCACCAGGTGATGGCCAATGTCGGCAACCCCGACGAGCTCCATGAGATCCGCCGGCTCTTCGATGCCGGCCAGTGGGGGCTGTCGCGCGCCCGCTATTGGGCCTACGTTTACGGCTTCGTCGCCGGCCAGCTGCAGGCGGACCCGGAACTGGCGCGGCGCGTCTGCATCGTGCGCTACGAAGACCTCTGCTCGGACTCGCTCCCGACGATCGACCGCATTCTCGAACACGCCGGCCTGGCTGCCGAGCCGTTCGCGCAAACGCGCGAAGCCTACAGTAAGAAGCTCTCCTTTCCCGACTACTATAAGCCGGTCTTCAGCGCGCAGGAGCTTGCGGAGATCACTAGGGTGACCGGCGGTGTCGCCGAGTACTTCGGCTACGACGTCGGGACAATCGCGCGGCGAGTCGAGGCGCTTACATAGTGCGGCTCGCGCCGACGACCGTGGCTCTGCTCGCGAGCGTCGCGATCGCCGGCTGCGGGGGCGCGAACATTCCAGGCGGAGCGGCGTTGCCGGCAATCCATCACCGCACGTCGGGGAGCTCGCCGATCCAGCACGTCATCATCGTGATTCAAGAGAATCGCAGCTTCGACGACCTTTTCGCTACGTTTCCAAACGCCGACGGAACGACCACCGGCCAGGGGGAGCCGATGCCGAAATCGGAAGCGTCGACTTGCGCGAAAGACAACCAGCAGGTGGTCACGCAGTCGAATCCCACCCTTGCGCTGACGAAGGTCTCGCTCGTAGGCGTCGGGTTCCCAAAATTCAAAAACAGCGGCGGCAAGCTCGTCTCCTTTGGCGAGGGCACCGATCTGCCACACGTTTACGGTTGGTACGGCATCAGGCCGTTTTTGGATGAGTACGACAACGGCAAGATGGACGGCTTCGACTTGGAGGGCTCGGGCGCGAACGGCAACGGTTCGACGCTTTGCACCTATCCGTACCAGTACGTGAATCCCAACGCGATTAAGGAGTATTGGGATTTAGCGCAGCAATACGTGCTCGCAGACAAGACGTTCCAAACTCAAGGCAGCGGATCGTTTACCGCGCATCAGGATCTGATTGCGGGCGGCACCGTCGTCAACTATGGTTACGGCGGTTATTCTAACGACAGCGTGATCGACAATCCTTCGTTCTGGCCGTGGGGATGCGACGCGCCGAACGGTGTCGTGACGTCGCTGATCGCGACGAACCTGCATTACCTCCAATTCAAAGGACCCTTTCCGTGTTTCGGCTACGAGACGATGCGCGATCTCCTCGACGCGAAGTCGGTCACCTGGAAATACTATGCCGTGCGGGTGAAGGGCGGGAACGCCGGCCTTTGGAGTGCCTTCGACGCAATCAAGGCCGTCCGCGATAGCAAGGAATGGACGACTAACGTCACCACTAGCCCCAACGTGATCTTTCAAGATATTAAAGCCGGCAGTCTCCCCGCCGTCTCCTGGGTCACACCCGACGGAGAGAATTCCGACCATCCCGACGAGAAGGGAGCGGGCGGCAAATACGTTGACAACGGTCCGTCGTGGGTCGCCAACGTCGTCAATCAGATCGGCGAGAGTCAGTACTGGAACTCGAGTGCAATCGTTGTTCTCTGGGACGACTGGGGCGGCTTCTACGATCACGTTCCTCCCCCGTGCCTGTACAAGTCGCAATGTCGCGACAATCAAGGTGGCTTAGGGTTTCGCGTACCGATGATCATCGTCTCGCCTTACGTGAAGGCGCACGTCGAGCACACGCAGTACGAGTTCGGCAGCATTCTCAAGTACGTTGAAGACAACTGGGACCTGGGTTCGCTCGGCACGACCGACCAGCGCGCGACGAGCATCGGAAACGCGTTTAACTATAATCAGAAGCCGCGCAAGTTCAAAGTGATCCCGGCAACCCTTCCGCTATCGTTCTTCTTACATCAAAAGCCGTCGGGCGAACCACCCGATACCGAATAGCTCGTGAAGCCGCTGGCCTTTGCCGCCGCTGCTTTAATCCTCGTTGCGTGTAACGCAGGAGCATCGCAAGGCGTGCCGAGTGAGGCTGCAGTGCGGCCGCTCTCGGGATCGCCCAGCTCGCCAATCTCGCACATCGTCCTCATCGTTCAGGAGAACCGGACCTTCAACAATCTCTTCGCCACGTTCCCCGGAACCGTCGGCACGACGACCGGGAAAGAGCTCGTCGGTACTAAGGTCGAGTCGATTAATCTCACCAAAGAACCTCTCGAATCCCCCAAGACGCTTCGCCACAACTACACCGGCTATAAGATCGCCTATAACGGCGGCAAGATGGATGCCTTCAATCTGATCCGCTTTGAAACCAGCGGGAAGTACGAAGGGGCTCTTCCATACGAATACGTCGACCCGGCGGACATAGCGCCCTACTGGGCCATCGCAACCGATTACGCGATTGCGGACCATATGTTCACGACCCAAGGCAGCTCCAGCTTTCCGGCCCACCAGGATCTGATCCGCGGCGGTACGGCCATCGATCCGACGGAGAGCCTCATCGACGACCCCAGCAAGACGCCGTGGGGGTGCCCCGCGCCGCCCGGCACGATAACCGAGCTCATCACGACCAAGCTGAAATACGAAAGGCATGGGCCGCCTCCTTGCACGTCGGATTTTCCCTCCTCCGGAAGCTACGAGACGCTGCAAGACTTGCTGGATGCCAAATACGTCTCGTGGAAATACTACACGCCGGCGTATGAGGGCAGTACCGGCGCGATGTGGAACGCGTTCTTGGTCATCGCGTCAGTCTTCGGTAATAAGACCGAGTGGAACGCTCACATCTCGCAGCCCGAAACGAACATCTTTACCGATATCTCCAGCGGCGCGCTGCCGTCAATGTCGTGGGTGATCCCCGACGGCTTCAACTCCGATCATTCCGGCTACAAATCCGACACCGGGCCTTCGTGGGTGGCCAGCGTCGTGAACGCGATCGGTGAAAGCTCGTACTGGAACTCCACGGCAATCGTTATCGTATGGGACGACTGGGGCGGCTTCTACGATGAAGTCGAGCCGCCGAAACCCGACAATCAGGGCGGTCCGGGCTTGCGCGTGCCGATGCTGATCGTCTCGCCTTACGTCGGGCAGAACGAAATCTCACATAAAACGTTCGAGTTCGGAAGCATCGTCCGATTCATCGAAGATACATGGAATCTAGGGCGCCTCGGCACCACCGACGAGACTACGAAAAGCATCGCCTCGATGTTCGATTTCAACCAGTCGCCGCGGTCCTTCATCACGATTCCGTCGAGCCGTTCGAAGTCGTTCTTCCTTCACCAAAAGCCGTCGGGCTTGCCTGTCGACGACGAATAGGCCTACTGTTCGTCGGGGATCTGACCGTCGTTGGCTTGGCGCAGAAAGAAGTCCGGTCCCATCGGCGCTTTGATCGGAACGAACGTGCGCGGCTTCTGCGAAAAATCGAAACAATCGGCCGCCGGAGAGGTCGCGCGGGTGTCGGCCTGGCTCAAATGACCTAGGCCGAACAAATCTTCCCCAAAGCGTAAAACGCTCGCCGTTTCGTATGGCACGTGCGAGACGTAGTTTTTCTTCGCATAGGCAGAGATCACGATGAGCGGAACGCGGAAACCCAGACTGTCGTAATCCTTAAACGGCGGCGGTACGGGGTCGTAGGTGCCGCCCCAATCGTCCCATTGAATGAAGACCGCCGTGGAGTCCCAGAACTTGCTCTCGCCCACCGCGTTCACCAAAGAAGTCACCCACGATGGCCCAAGGCCGCCGCCGCACTCCAGATGGTCCGAGTCTGGGCAGAGCGGCGTGATCCAGGTGAAGCTCGCGAGTTCCCCCGCTTTGATGTCGCGCAAAAAGCGCTTCTGCGGCGTGATGACGTCTTTCTTCCAATCGGGTCCGTGGAAGATGTGCTTGACGGCCTGATATCCCGACCAAAAGCCGCCTAAGGGCCGCGTGTAACGGCTCGTGTAAAAGCGCCACGGGAGGCCGGCTCCGTCAAGTTCGTCGCCCAGCGTCTGATAACCGAAACACGGAACTTGGTGGGGGCCATAAGTGCGCTTGTGCGTGATCGTCTGGACCATGTCGGTATTCCCGCCTTCGCAGCCCCACGGACCCTCGGGCACGTCGACGCTCGAATCCGCCTGCGCGGCAATGATATACTGATGCGCCACAAAACTCTCGTCGAGCTGCGACGCGTGCATGTGATCGGCCAAAACGAACTCGTGCGCCATATCCCAATACGGTTTCGTTTCGCTGCGCGGAACGTAAACGTACTGGCCACTCGGAGGTCCGCCGTACAATCCTTCTAAGTTGAAGCCATCCATCCGGCAGTCGGTACCGGGCAATTTGCCCGTTCCGTCGCATGCGGAGAACATTGCGTGCGCCGAGTGATCGATCTCGTACACGGTCGTCAAGCTAACCGGTTGAAGGGCGACCGTTTTGCCCATTGAGTTCTTGCCGCTCGTGACCGTCTTGGCACCCGGATAACCCATAAAAAGATCGTTGAAGCTACGGTTCTCCTGCACGATGTACACGACGTGCCGAATCTTCCCCATGCCGGTGAACCCCAGCGTCTGTGTCAGATCGCTGCCGGCAGGAGCCGGCAATGCGGCGTGCGACCCGAAAGCGCAGGCCGAGAGTGCGGCGCAGGCCATCGCCCAAAGCGCAGCCCGATAAAGCTTCTGCATAATTGTGCTAAAGTTCAAAAAAGTCGCGCATTTTTCCCGGCAGCGACGTTGGCGAGCGCGCGCTTGCAACCGAAACGCGGCCACCGCTAGCAACGTTACAAGAAAGAAGGAGCCGCCGGAAGGGAGCGGGGGCGTCCGGAAGTAACTCAAAAAATTCTCAGACTATACCACGGAATAAAAGGAGCTTTTGTGAAGGTACCCTTAAAACTCGTGGCGCCGCTTATTGCGGCGCTCGCGATCGCCGCCTGTAATGCCGGCGGCACTTCCAGCGTGCCGGGTGCATCCGGCCAGATGGGCGCGCAAGCAGCCCACGTTCCCCAGTGGCAAGCGACCCACTCCGCGACCCCGGCGTGCGCCGGTAGCCGCGTAGGACAAATGCAGTGCGACCTGCTCGTCTCGACGGCCACCGTCAACCACGACGTTATCAATGGCTTGACGGCCGCTGACCTCGAGGCCGCGTACAAATTGCCTTCTTCTAAGAAAGGCAAGGGCGCGTCGGTTTATATCGTTGACGCTTACGACAATCCGGACGCGGCGAACGACTTTGCCGAGTATCGCTCGGCGATGGGGCTGCCGGTCGGCACCCTCAACAAATACAATCAAGAGGGCCAGATGAGCAACTACCCGGCAGGCAACTCGGGCTGGGGCGAAGAGGAAGACCTCGACATCGAGATGGCCTCGGCGAGTTGTCCGAACTGCACGGTCAATCTGATCGAAGCCGACTCGAACAGCAATAGCGACCTCGGCGCATCCGAAGTAGAGGCCGTGAAGCTTGGCGCAACCATTATCAGCAACAGCTATACCGGTACGGGCGGCGACGAATCGAACTACGACACCAAGGGTGTCACGTATCTCGCGAGCGCGGGCGACGACGGCTACGCCGGCGGTCTGCTCGACCCCGCGACCTTCGACAGCGTCGTCGCGGTCGGCGGTACCAGCCTAAGCGCCGATACAAGCGTGAAGCGCGGCTGGAAAGAAGTCCTCTGGTACGACTCGGGCGGCGGTTGCTCTAGCACCGGCGAGTCCAAGCCGTCGTGGCAGAAGGATCCGGATTGCACGTATCGCACCGGCGCCGACGTCTCGGCGCAAGCGAGTGTAGAAGTGGCCGAGTACGACAGCTACGACGAACCGGGTTGGTTCGAAATCGGCGGCACGAGCGTGTCCTCACCGTTCCTGGCCGGCGTCTTCGCGCTCGCCGGTAACTCCACGAAGCAGAACGGTGGCGAGAACTTCTGGAAGCTCTCCAAGAAGAAGCTCAAGAAGGACCTCAACTACATCAGTTCGGGCAGCACTGGTTCTTGCAACGGCGAGTATCTGTGCACTGCCGGAACACAGCAGTTCGGGAACTACTCGGGCCCATCGGGCTGGGGAACTCCTAACGGCGTCGGGGCGTTCTAACCTCGCGCCAACGCGACACGAGAGGCGGCGCTTCGGCGTCGCCTCTCTTTTTGTCTTATCGCGTTGAGGTCCGTGGACGGAGAGTCCACACAGCGTACGAATCGGGGAAGAGCCCCAAAGGAGGATCTGTGAGCGCAGTTAGACCGATGAAGGCCGCCGGCATGCTCATTGCCGGGCTGCTGGCTGCAACCGCCTGCTCGGCGAGCAATGGTCCCGCCGTAACTCCTGCAGCCGCGCAAATCAAAGGAAATGCATCATCGGCAAGTCCGATCCAGCACGTCGTCTTCATCGTCCAGGAAAACCGGTCGTTCAATAATCTGTTCATGGGCTATCCGGGTGCACTGACGCGACGCTCCGGTCCCGTTGCAGGCGGCTCGAGGATCCCGTTGCACGCCCAAACCATGGTCACCGACTGGGACATCGACCATTCCGCCGTTGCCTTTTTTAAGGCATGCAACGGTCGTGGGAAACTGCCGGGAACCGACTGCCGAATGAATGGGTGGAATCAAGAGGCCGCGAGCTTAGGCCATCCCGCAAACTTCGCCTACGCGTACGTGCCGAGGTTCCAAATCGAGCCGTATTGGAAGATGGCGGAAGCGTACGTCCTTGCCGATCACATGTTCGCCTCGAATCTCGACGGCAGTTTTATCGCTCACCAGTTCATCGTCGCATCGTACGCGAGCCATGCCGTCGACTATCCGGTCTCGTCGTGGGGATGCGAGGGTGGTCCGTCGGACACGGTGCCGCGACTGACCGATCGGCGAACCTACGCCGCACCGATCGCAGCCTGCTTCGACAACCCGTCAATTGGAACCGAGGCCGACAGTGCCGGGCTGAGTTGGCGGTTTTACAGCGGTGCCATCGATGACGATGGCGGTCTATGGTCGTCGTATCAAGCCGACCGTAACGTCTTTCACACGCGAGACTGGCACGCCGACGTGATCGACCCGCCCTCGCGCTTCCTGACCGACATCGCCAAGGGTCAGCTCGCAAACATTACATGGATTGCTCCTACCTATGAAAACTCCGATCACGCCGCGATGAATAGAGGGACCGGGCCGACCTGGGTGGCGTCTGTCGTCAACTCAATCGGAACGAGCCGTTTCTGGAAGACGACAGCTATCTTTATCATGTGGGACGACTGGGGAGGCTGGTTCGATCCCGTTAAGCCGGTCTATGAAGATTACGACGGTCTCGGTTTCCGCGTACCGCTCATCATCATTTCGCCTTACGCCAAACGGGGCTACGTCACGCACGTCCAATACGAAACCGCAAGCGTCTTGAAATACATCGAAGACAACTTCGGCTTACCGCATCTCGCGGCGAGCGACACGCGGGCGAACGATCCCGCGAGCGACGCTTTCGACTACACTCAAAGGCCCCGCGTCTTCAGGAAGTTTGTGGGAGCGCTTCGCACGTCTCATTGGACGCAAGAGGATCGGGCACCCCGGTGGCGGGGCCGACCGAAGGCGATCATCGGCGACGATTAGCCGAAAAAGAATCAGGGGGTGGCCGTTAGGCCACCCCCTGACAACTTACCGAAGTGAAGTTTTCGAGTCTTACTTCTTGACTGAAGGAGCGAAGGCGAAGCCTTCGGCCTCATCGGTTGCCGAGAAGCCACTCGAGAAGCTCGAGGTGTACGTGAGCTTGGTCGGGCTGTACTTGTAGAGATCGACTTCGCCGGTTTCGAACTCGACTGCGCCGAACGTGTTGCCCTTCTTGTTTACAGAACCGAAGATCGCGTAGCCATGGAGCGCGAAAGGACCACCGACGAGCGTGCAAGCCGGGTTGCAGCCTTTATAGACCCAAAGCTGTCCGGTGCCGCCGCCCTCGAAGTCGATGGCGTCGATGTTGCCCTTCTTATCGAGCGTGATGCTGCCGTAGTACGTGTTCTTCCAACCCGTGACGGCCGTGCCCGAGCCCTTGCATCCGGCCCAATAGGTCATGGTCGAGGCAGTAAACGACGCGTTCTCTGAGGTCAGGTAGCAGTTGCCCTTGGTGTCGAGCAGAACGCCGCCGCCGTAACCCGTGATATTCGAGCTGGTGATGTTGCTCGTGCAACCGCCCGACACTGTGCAGACGTCGACGCTGCCGACGCCGGTCGCCGTGCTGGTGATGTTGCCGATGGCGATCGTGCCGGTTGCCGCGTTGAAGCTCGAAGCAGAGGACGGCTGACCGTCGTTGTCAGCAAAAGAAGCTCCGATCTCCGCGCCGCAGTTTGGTTTGTACACGGATACCGTGCGAGCCGCACCTAACGGAAGGATCAGGTTACCCTTGGGATCGGCCGCATTGCCGTTGATCGCTTCGTCGCCGGTGTTGATCGAGCAGCTCGATTTGCCTGCCGTGGTGAAGCCGAAGACCGAATCTCCGGCGAAGGAGCTGACGTAGATCAGGCCCTTAGACTTCTTCTTCTTGTCGGGCATCGGGTTGCCGTGGAAAATTCCAGCAGGGCTCAAGAGCCACGCGGGAATCGCGTGCACAGCGTGCGTGACCCGACTCTGGCTTTGAACTCCGCCGACGCCCGGCACCGTTGAGCCCGTATTGCCGGAGCAGGCCGCGAGGAAAGCCGCTGCGGCGATGGTGCCCAAGCTGAGCTTGGACAGACTAGAGATTTGCATTATGGAAGTTTGCTCCATTCTTTCATGAAAGTGTGTATGAAGCGTCAGGCTCTCTCGGGAAGCCTGACTGGGGGACCTCCGTGGTGGGCAGACCGACCGGCAAGAGGCGGATCACTCCTCCTCCAGCAAACCAGGCTACGTTGATATGGGGCTCCCGTCGGCGACCTTGGCGTTTCCTGAGGCTCTCCCCTGCCGTAAGGTCTCTTAAGTTGGTTATTTTGGAAGGTTTTTTTGCTTTGCTTATTATGTCCGCCGAGCAAGCTTGGCCTACCTAGCAGAGCAAATTTTCGAACGCCCCGAGCTCTTAGCCCTCGGCAATACTGGTGACCGCTTTCACCAGAGAGTCTTTGCCCTGAGTGGCCGTTCGAAACGCCATCTGCGCGTAATCTAGGACCTCGGGGAGCCGCCGCAGGTAGCCCGTTAGGAAGCGCCAGGAGAGCAATTTTTTCGGAGAGAGATACTCGGCCTCGAAGAGCAGCAGGAGGTTCGTAACGATAAAGTGCCGCATCGCGCTGCCGCGCTTTATGTGCACGCGCCAGCGCTTGGAGATGTCGACGTTAGTGAACACGGTGTTCCGCAACGACGCCGAAAGAACCGCCGGCGAAACGGTGATGGCGCTGTCATAGACCGCGGGCATCTGCGCCGATCGCGTAATCGTCGAGTCGCCGAAGTCGACGCACCAATGTTCGAGTTGCGGCGTTTCGATCGTGAAGAGCCAGCGCGTCTTACGCATGAATGGCCGTAGGAGCCGCGTTGCCTTGAAAAACTTCGTAAAGTAGTTCGAAAAGTCATCGAAGGCGATCTGCTTTTCGCCTTCCGACCGGTAAACTTTTTCAAGACGCTCGTTCTCTTCGATGGCCCGTTGCTCGGCGTAGCCAACCATATCGACGACCATGCCGTCTTCGGCGATCGTGAAACCAGACTCAGGTGACCAGCGGCTCCCGGGCGGCATCAGCACGAGCGACGCCGACGGAACACGCGAAGCGTTAGCTTCGAAATACTCCTTCATCTCCGGCCCCGAGACCAAGAATCGATTTTCGTCGCGCACCTCGCGGTGCAAGTGGCAAATTCCACTCGCAAACGGAATTGCGTAGCGCGGGCGCATCTGCTGCGCGGCTGCGACGAACGCTTCCATGTACGTCCGGGCGTCGACCGGCAAACGATCGGCAGGATCCTCAAACGTGTAGCGCGTGGGATACGACCATGCCGGCGAATGGCTGCGCAGAATGAAGTCGACCTTCGGATACTTCCTACGGAACGTTCGCCAGGTCGAAGGGAGCGGCTTGGCATCATTGAGATCGACCAAGACCGTTCCGTCGGCCTCGACAACCGCTACGCTATCGTCCTGGAAGCTGATTTGATAACTCGTCAGCGAGAAGCCCGGGGCCAGCTCGACACTCTTGCCGTGGGGAAGCTCGACGATCCGCTCGAATCCGATGTCGGCGAGCTGCTCGCGTAAACCCGAAATTGGGAAGCGGGGCACTATGACCGTCGTCGTCTTCGCGAACTTCTTGAGCGTTCGCGGATCGAAATGGTCGAAATGCCAGTGCGTTATATAGATGTAGTCCGCGCCAAAAAGGTCCGGCTCGAAGACCGGAGGCGGCGCGTGCCACCAGGACGACCAGTAGGTCGGTTCGTTCAGCCAGGGGTCGATGATCAGTCGCTTGCCGCGAGCCTTGATATCGAGACAGGCGTGGCTAACGATGCTAAAATCCATAGCTGCGGCTCTTTCGGCAGGCCTTTGCGGTCTCCCCGATGCGCGCTACTCCGTCGTTCGAAGTGCGATGGCGCCGGTCGTTGTGCTCAAGCGAATGCGCGCGGTCCCCGATCCTAGCTTGCCGCTTGCCCGCACACCGACCACGTTCTTGCCGCTCTGCACGATTCCGGTCGCGTCGCTGGAAAAGCTGCCGACCGTACTCTCCGCGTTGACGGTCGCGCTGCTTTCGCGCGCGACTCGTAACGTGATCGTCCCGATCGTGGCGCGCAGGTCGATCGAGCGATCTCCGTCGACCCGGCCGAGAGTTGCGTCGATGGTTCCCGTCTGCGTCTCGACGTTGACGTTGCCGGTGATGCCGCCGACGGAGACCGAACCGGCAACGTTGCCCACCTGCACGGAGGCGCCGGCCGGAACCGAGATCCGGTAACGCACGCCGCCGCTATGATTGCCTCCCGCGTAGGTCGTAACGACGAAGATACCGTCACCCTCGCGGTTGACGTTGATGGTGACGCTGCGCAACTCGGAAGCATCGTAGCCATACTTGGTTGCGACGATATTCACGACCGGTTTGTTCCACGATGTAATCGCAACGGCCCCGGCAATATTGTCGACGTGAACGATCGGCTTGGCGCCGCTATCGATGGTTCGATTGAACTGTTCGTGAACGCGCTCGCCGGACGACACGGTGCACGCGCAGAGCGCCAGCAGCGCACAGGAGCCAATGGCCCGAATCATACGGCCGCTTCTGCGGGTTCGTTGGGGTGGATTCCTCCGCGAATCCGTCCGGCTTCGATGTCCGTGAGGCTAGGGCGCGAGGAAGAGGTGCTCGTGCGCGGAGCAACTCGACGCGCCGGCCGGACACTTGAGCGCAAGCACCGGTTTCGCCTCGCCGGCTAAGGGCAAGCCGTAAACGTCGAGTTCTCCGTCGGTCGATTGGAGCGTGTAGATCAGTTCGCGCGGCGGATCGGCGATCAGCGCGCCAACCACCGTGTTCACATGCTCGTTGGGAACGAGTCCCTTCGTCGGCTGCAGCGGTTCGTAGAACTGGCCCATCACGTCAACCGGCGGCGACGGGGGCGAGCCGGGCTTGGGCGTCCGCAGCGCTCCGACGTACTGTCCAAGCAAAAGGTCGGCCGGGTTCTTAGCGGTCGGCAAATATTGGCTGGCATCCACGAAGTCGGCTTGATCCAAGTTGAGCCCGGTCGTTCCCGGCGGCCTGGCATAGGGGAAGCCAATCTTGAAGAGTCGCGAGGTCTCCGCTGCGTTGCTGGCGTAGACGTAAAGCGTCGCATTCACGTCGAAGCGCCCCTCGCCCAAGTTCGTATATCCCGCCGCCTTGGAGCCGGGCTGACCGAAGCCGATCTGGACCGAGGCCTGCATCCTCTTCGAAAACGGCGTCCGCAACTCGGAGATCTCCCCGCCGATATTGTTGAACAGCCAGAGGTTGTCGTTGGGGTCGTACTCCGTATCGACGAGATCGGCGTTGCCGCTGGCGTTAATCTCGGTAATCGCCGGCGTTAGCGGAATCGAAAGATTGACGCGCGATGCTTCGAAGGTGACGATCGGCGCGCGGAAGATGCGAATCTCGGTGGGGCTGGAGATCGCGACTTCGCCGTAGGGACCGACGGCGATTGCCGGCGCCAATCCCAAACCGGGCCACTCGGCCAGCGTTCGCTCTGGTTTGGAATCGGCATGCAGCGGCAGCCGATACGCGAAGAACGTTCCGTTGTGGTCGACGTAGAGCCAGTTCGCCGGTGGCGTCGGAATAGGCGGCCCCTGCGGCGGCGAGGTAATCGGCGCGGGACCAGTCGACCCGCAACCCGAGACGACCAGAATCGCCGCAGCCACCGCAACGACGAGCGCAAAGACCGTTGAGATTTTCATCGATCGAGACTCCCAAAAACGGGGCCGCTCGCGCTTCCGGACTTGGCATCGAAGAGAAAGAGCGAAAACCGCGCGGCAGCATGAAACGGCAACTCGTTGTGTTTATCAAAAGTGTTGACGCTTGCCAAGGTTAGGTCGCCGCGGGTAAACGGTTTGGCTCCCCGACCGGCGTAGCCGCCGAAGTTTGAAACGCTCGCGCCGAGCAAAACGGTGACCACGTTTCCGAGCTTCGCGTTACCCAGTGCTTTGAAGCCCGAATGACTCGAAGCGCGGAAGCTGCCGAAATCGGCACTGGGCACGGATGGCGACGCTTCGTAAAGGGAGAGTTGGGCGTTACCCTTCGTGCTGGCCGGTTCTTCGAAGGCCAGCACGATGTATTTCGGATACGTTCCGATCAAGATCAGCGTGTATTGCTTGCCCGCTGCGAGCGCGGTGGTCTTGACGGGGCCAACCTCGTAGCCCGCTCCATCGCGCGCGACTAGCGAAAGCGTACCGGCAGTCACGCTCACGAACGACGTCATAGTGCCGTAGTAAAATAGCTGCGATACCGTGTCCCCGTTCACTTGCAGGTAACAAGGAGCGTTCGCCCCCAAGCAGATGGTTTGCGGCGTGCTCCCAATGAGCGTTTCGAGATCGGGAGCACCGTCGATGAAGCGCACGCGAGCCGTGCCGCTCGATACCGGCGGCATCGAACTCGAGCTGGAACTCGATCCGCCGCATGCGGTCATCGCAAGCAAACCGCTGACGACGGCGCCGGCGAGGCGAAACCTCATATTAAGCTCCATAAAATCGAAGTTCGTGCGCGCCGCAAACAGCAGCGCGCACGAACGCTTCGGGTTATTCGACTACTTATTGAAACAAGGCGAAGCGCTGTGACTGCCCATGAGAGCCGCCTGGATCTTCGCGTGGGTGGATTTGGGAAGAGGCGTGTATTCTAGGCCCGGAAGCGCGTTGTTCCAAGCTTTCGAATCGAGATATACGATCGCGTTCTTCAGATCGGTGAAGTGGTTTGAGCCCGCGCGCGTTTGGTTCTTACCATAGAACAGCCAGTAGCTCAGGCCGACCATCGGATACGCACCGCTCGGCGGGTTTACGAAAGCGGATGGCGGGATGTAGAGCTGGCAGTTCGGAGTGCTCGAGCCTAGCGAGATGCCGTCTGCGCCTTCCCCGAACTGTATCTTATTGCCGGTGGCTGTTTTGAGTGCTTCGGCCACGGCCTTGACGTCCGTGGGGCTCACGAACTTCTTTCCATTTAGCAGGGCCGCTTGAGAGACGGTTGGGCTTCCCGCCGCCGCCGCCCACGCGCCTTCTGCATAACCGGTACCGTACGGGAAGCCGCTCGTACCGCAGGTCCCGCCCTGGATGCACTGCAGGATGCCCGGGTTGCCGGAGGCGCCGGAGAACACCGAGCCGGAGGTTTGCGTGCCAGTCGGGCCGGTCCAAGCTAGCGCGGTGAGACTAACCGGAGGGAAGGTCCAGGCCGCACTGCGACTGGGGCTACCATAAGGGGCGTGGGCGTAACGGCCCTTAAAGGTTTGATTGCAGCCCTTCGAACTGTTAGAGAGCTTGTTTTCAAACAGGTAGGTCGTTCCGCTGCCGTCCGAGCGGTAGTAGAAGTAGACCGCCTGGTGGCCGGCGACTGGCGTCCCGCCGTTATCTGCCGTGATTGCGCCGTCGTCCCAATAGCCGATCGTGCCATTGGCGATCGCGCAATAGGTCCAGGTCGAGAGTTTGAGTTGGCTCGAACCGAGGCCGGTCAAACCGTTGCCGCCTTCATTGATGTACGGGAAGACGATCGGACCACCGTAGGTCGGGAACTCGAACGGCTGGCCATAAGTACCGGCGTAACCGCTGGCTACGTAAGGCGTTCCGCTTGCGCAGCACTCGGTCGACGGCATCGCGACGTCGCTGCCGACGAAGTCGATTGGATCGGTGCGGCCGCCGAAGCCGGTGGGGCTTGCGCCCAGCGCTGCACAAGGATCCGTTCCCTCCATAATGACACCCTCGAACTCTTTGCGTCCGGTGCCGCTGCCGGTCAGGCAGTAGTAGTAGTTGTTGCCATCCGCATTCTTTTGCGCGACGTTGTAAAGAAGTGAACCGGGCCCGGGAGTGGGTTGAATGCCGGTGTAAGGGCCGACCGGCTGGTCCCCGAGGTTGTAGCCGTAGGCCGGGAAAGTTGCGCCGCCGGCGTGGATGTCGCCGGTACCGTTATCGTTGTGATGAATGCGCCCGTGCTGCGAAGCTGCGGGAGCATTCGGCAGGGACCCTAGTCCGGAGCTTCCTCCGGAGTTTCCGTTACACGCGCTCATCAGCAGCGCCGGAATTGCGGCCCAAGCCAAGATAGCGAGGGTCTTTCTCATGTGGATCTTCCTTCATGAAGAGGCTGGTGCTTTAAGGGAGTGAGTCCCGGCGCTCTCGCGCCGTTGACCGGGCCGGCCTTGGCCGGCGCGGAAACCGATGTGATGACGAGCGCGACCGGCGCGTCCAAATGCGTCGCGGAGCCCGAAATTCGCAGCAACGGCTTTGCGCCTCCGTTTGCGTCGGCGGCGTACTCGGCTACGGCGTCGTTGAAAGGGTCGGCCGCGAAGAGCGCCGAGCCGCCGTAGACTTGAATCTCCGGAAAGTAGAAGAGCAGCGGGCTAAAGGTATTCGTGCAGTCGGTGCCCTGCGTTTGAATATCGTCGAGCGTCAAGATGCGCGTCGGCGATTCGCCGCTGCCGCTCCCGCTCGCTCCGGCGGCATAAACGTTGGTTGCGCCCTGACATTTAGCGCTGCTGCCGCTGCCGGTCTTGACGAAGTTGGCAATATAGATTTCCGCGCTCTTGTTCAAGGCAACGTCGTTGGTAAATCCAGGGCTGAGCTTCGTCTTCGAATTCCATAGGAGCTCGCGGGACGGCGCCACGGATGGATTACCGATACTTGCAGCCGCATTGACGTACATGCCATACGCGCTTCCAAAACCGGACTTGAACGTGCCGTTGAGATAAAAGTTGTTAGCGGAGTCGATCGTGAGCCCCGTGGGCCCGGGATAGTAGATCGCCGGCGACGAGAAGGCAAAGGCATACTGAGGATCGGCCGCGCCTTTGCTGCCCGCCGCATACGTCATCACGGCATTTCCCGTATTGTCATCCACGGTCGTCGCGCCGTAGGTCGCCAGACGTCCCGAGGGATCGAACGTAATGAAGAGTGGATAGATCGTCGTGTTCTTGGTGGCCGTCAGCGTCGCGGTGGGTTGATCGTTGCCGCTTGCACCTGGGGCATAGATCGCGATCTGGTTGCCTGAGTCGGGTTTACCGAAGCTCGCGCCATTGCTGGAATCGAAATAGCCGACGTACAGATTGCCGCTGGAATCCACGGCGATGCTGACGGCGTACAGCTTCTTGTCGAGCGACAACGTGCGCTCGGGGGCGGCGTTACCGTTATCTTTGCCGTCATACTCGGTGACCGTCGCATTCTCTCCGCTGCTCGATCCGTAGTTGAGCGCGTAGATCGTGCCGACGGGCGGCGGCGGCTGTTTTCCGACCAGATCAAAGCCCGCGCTCTTGTTGAACCCGCTGGATCCCAAGACGCTGGCCGCAACCGTTATCGGCGAAGCCTGCTTTTTGCCGTCATACGTCAGCGTTATGTCGCCGGTCGGTTTGGTTACCGTCAGCGAATCACCCGAGCCGCGCGCATCGTGCAAGCGAAAGGCATGATTCGTATCGCCTTGGATCGCGAGCGAAATCGGCTCGGCGTATTCACTGGGGCCGACGATTTCGGCGCCGCTTGCATCGTAGGCATTCAGCGTTACGGTGGCGGTCGTGCGTATGCCGCGCTTTGCATTCTTGGGCGAAAGGCTCAGCTTGAGCGAAGCGATGACACCGTCGAGCGTGAGCGACACGTCGTTTGAGATTCCGACGCTGCCGCCGCCCGAACCAATCGTCGCTTCCACCGTGCCCGACGAGAGGACCGCTCCTGTCGCGCCGGTGCCGCCGTAGGCCGTCGCGGCAAAGACGTCGCTGCCGGGGGAACCCTCGGCCGTCGCCGCGCAGATGATACCGTGCGCTCCGGCTTTGCAATCACGCGCCTTCGGAACCGTGTTGACGATCGTTGGATTGACGCCGGTCACACCTTTGCCGTTAACGGAGGCGAGCTGAATCGCCAACGACTCCGTGTTCGGAGAAACGTAGTTCGGGTTCACGCCATGCGCTCGGGAAGGAACCGTCACCGTAACCTTGATGTCAACGAGGCGTGTTGGTGGGCCTCCGGGATTCCCGCCGGAACCGACAAACGAACCGGCGGGCGTATTCGGCGAACCGCCGCACGCCGAAGTCAACCCGATCGCGACCAACACCGCAATTGAGAGTAACTTCTTACTGAACGTCGCAGCGTGCATCAGTGGCGGCCTCTTCGCGGATAGGTGTCGAAGAGTTTATCGGAGGTGCTGACGTCGGCCTGACCGTTGGGGCCTTTGATCAGCGGCAGCTGCGAAAGGTTGTTTGGATAGGATGCCTCGTAGGCCGGGTAATCCATCGCCGCGGCATAGATGTCGTAGCTCTCGCCGTCGCAGATCGTCGGCGTTTGCTTGCCCGATTGCGTGAGCGGACCGAGGTTGTCGGCGAGTACGAGTTTTTGCGCGCCTACCGTATGCGTAACGATCGTGTAAAACGAATCGAACTGATGTGCTTGTCCGCAGGTGGCGGGCTCACCGCCGTGCACGGCGTACACGACCACCATCGCTTCGGTGGCACCGGCGGGAACCTGCACGCCGATGCTTCCGCCGCCCTTGTGGTCGGGGGTAAAGGTCGGCGTAGTAAACTGCGGGATTGCCTGAAGCGACGTCAGCTGCGCGCCCGCGGCGAGAATGCCCGGTGGAGGCGAGGGCGTACCGTTTGGATTGGGGCTGGGCGTTGGATTTTGCGGCGTATCGTATGAGGGCGGCACGGCGGCGTAGAGATGGTAGGTCCCAAGAACCGGCTTGACGGCGAAGTCGGTAAAGCCCAGCGAATAGCCTTGCCATCCAAGAGCGATAACCGACGGGCCTTCCTGTGGGAAGGCCGGCGGCCCGCCATACCAGTCGGCGTCGTCGTCGCCATAAACCGGCAGGTTATAGGAAACAAAGAGCGGCGTGATGCCGTTGGGGGGCCCGGAGTCGGAGTTACACGCGCACAACCCGTAGCCGAACGCGCCGCTAGTCGATTGTTTGGGGCCGCCGCGATGCGGACCGATCCACAGCGATTGATTATTGAGCGTGCCCCAGGTGATGTGATTGGTGCCGGTATCGTTTCCCGCGCCCTGCACTTGAACGCCGGTTTCGGTGGAGAGCAGCACGGCAAAGCCGGACGGGCCGATAATCATCGGCACGTTGTAGAGCGTGCCGGAGAGCCCGTCGTTCTGGCGCAGCGTCTCGATTTCGTTGAGACCGTACGCCACGCTCTCTCCTTTGTTGTAGGAAAGCGTGGCAATGCCGACGGCAAACTGCAATTTAGAGGTCGCGGCCGGATCGTAGGAGGTTTGCGGCGGCTCAGACGCGCCGCCGTTCCCGCAGGCGCTCAAGGCTGCAAGCAGCAATGCGGCGGCGCTCGCTGCTGCGGCGGCCGCCGCAGCTCGACTAAATGCAATCATATCGTCACCTGATAGTAGAGCCGGAACGAGATAGGGGGCAGGTTGGGGTAGGTCAAGTACGGCGCCGAGGAGTGCGCGGCGACATCGGGCGGCGCATAGGGCGCAGAGGAATACGTGCAGGGCGCATTCCCGCTTTGTAATCCCGTTGAGATCGGCGAGCCGTAGCAGCCGTTATACACCGGTACGTTGTAGAGCTGATCGAACAGATTGAGGATTTGTAAGCCGAAGACCGATTGCGCCAGAACGCCTTTACCCACCGGCGGCCGGTACTCGGTAGTCAAATTGACGTCGACGCGCGGCGTCGTCAGCAAGCCTCCGGCCAATCCCGGCTCGTGAATGCCGCGGGTCGCGGCGATATTGGGTTTGGTGCACGTGCCCGGATCGAGTGGATCGATATAGCCTGGCGTCTGCGAGTAGATCACCGAAAGGCTCGATGCCGGCACGACGACCGCAATGCCGTTGCAGTAGACGGCCGTATAGTATCCCTGCCCGTAGGGATAGCCGACGTTGAATCCGATCACCGGATCGATCCGCCAGCCATGGGCGTTCTGGTAGTTAAACGCGGTGTTGATTTGAAACGGCGAGAGATCGGGCGAGCGATAGACCAGGCCCAGCGCTAGCGCCGCTGGTTGAAGGAACGTTCCGGGAGGCTCGTTGCCGAACTGGCTGATGTAGGTCGCGCCGATCTGCATCGAGATCCCAAGGGGAATATCTTTGTTATAGAGCGCCTCGACGCCGGTGGCTTTTTGAATGCCGAGATTTGAATACGCGACGTCGCCGAACACCGGCGAACCGGTTTGATAGTTGAAGCCGATGATGCTGGCGGTCTGCTCGATCACGTTGTAGCCGCGCCGGTAAAACGGCGTGATCTTCAGCGCCGAGCCGTCGTGAAACTCATGGGCCCACGAGAGATCGATATTGGTGAAGGTCGCACCAACCAGCGGCGCCTCCAAGGTCGAGCTGCCGTAGCGGTAGTCGCGCGTGAGCCAGTACAGCTGATCGGCATAGTTGCCGCAGAGTTGATTGGCCAGCGGGCCGCAGTACTGGGCCGCCTTGCCCGTCGTGTTGTCGTAGGAGGGAATGTCCTGGAAGGGCGCATACGGCGCGCGGCTGACGTCGGCGCCCAGCAAGCTGGGAATCGGCATCGAAAGCGTATGCCCAAAGCCAAAGCGGATCGTATCGCGCAGATCGGGTGCATACGAGAGATCGAAATGCGGTTCGTAGAGCCGCTGATGCTCGACGGCCGGAATCGAAGCGGGAGCACCGGCCTGGGTGGGGATTTGAAAGTTGTAGCCGTCTAAGCGAAGCCCCGCTTCGGTCCTCCACTTATTAGACATCTCGATGTTGTCTTGGAGATAGGCCCCGTACTGCTGCTGGGTGACCGTTGAGACGTCTTCTTCGAACGGAAAACGCGCGCCGCCGGGAAACCACGAGCTCAAGTAGCCGCAGCTTCCGTGAATTTGTAACTGAGCGCAAAACGATGGCGAGAAGAAATCCTGCTCCAAGCCTTGCTGGAAGGACGGATTGTTGTTGGGCAGCAGCCCCGTGTAGGTGTAGGGCAGCGGCAGCGGTTGGTTAGGATGCGTTATCGGGTAGGAAATGATGTAGGCCGGCGTCGTGAACGCCGTATACGACGTGAAATCGTAACGGTTACCGTAGGGCACGACGAACTCATAGATCGCGCCGTATTTGAGCGTATTCTTCTCACCGATCTGCGTGGTGACGTCGAACTGCCCAGCCGTCCGCGTGCCGCCGTAGGGATCGGCGAAGATGCCCTGGGCCGGCAAGTCTTCCGACTGTCCGCTAAACGTGCGAAAATACCGCGCGGTCAGCTGCGACGACGACCCCAGGCTCGTGCCGTATTCGACCTTATAGGCCAGAAACGGACTCTTGAGCTGGTCTGCCTGCGAGACGAACGCGTACGTATTGCGCTGACCGGGGAAGAGCGGAATGAGCGAATCGCACGCGTAGTTTTGCTGCAACGTATTGACCGGACCGCCGGGGCCGTTGACCGGATAAGGCGCGCACTTGCCAGCCGTCGTGCCGCCTGAGATGTACGGCAAATATTGAAAGCCGCCGTAATCGAGGGTCTGCGTGATCGCCTGGTCCTGGATGAAGAACTGCAGACGCTGGGAGTTGTTCTTGCCAAACCGGTAAATCGCGTTGTCGACGAAATCGTTGGATGCTCGAAACGACGGGGCGTAGTAGACCAGATTGGGATCGATCGTGCTGCCAAGCGTGGCGGCGTTGGTGCCCAGCGTGCCCAGCGTGTTGGCGGCCGAGCCCGGGGCGCCGTACTGAAAGGCGCTGCGCAAGCCGATGAAGCCCGCATAGTTCGAGAACCGCTGCGATGGATCAGCCCAGCCCCATTCCAGCCCCAGCTGGTGCAGATATGGAAAGAGCGTCGACTCGACATCGAGGTGGAAGTAACTGGGATAGGTGCCGTGCTTGGCGGTGAAGAGCACGAGGCCCGTGCCGCTGTCGCCATGCGTCGCGTCGCCGCCCCCCGGAATCAGCTGCACGCTGCCCACGCCGTTGAGCAGGCCGAAGTTGGAGATATTCTGCAGCGTGTTCTGCAGATTGGCCGTCGGCGCCGTATAGTCGATCCCTTCGAACTCGTAAGCAGCCTCGAACGCGAAGCCACCGCGAATCGAGACGGTCCCCGTCTTATCGATCGTGACGCTGGGAATGCTGCGCAGCAGCGTGTTCTCATCGGTGTTGAACGTCTTGCCTTGCACCATATCGATCTGCGCGCCGGTCACCGTGTAAGTGTCAATCGTCATGCCTCGCTGAAAGGCGCTTCCGGCCGAGCGAGCGCGCGTCGAAGCGATCACCTTGAGCGTGCGCGAGAGCGGCACGTTCACCGCTTGCTGCGACCCGTTGAGAACCACCACCGAGATCGAGTACGACGCGTAACCGCTCTTGAGAAACGAGAGCGAGTACGTATCGGGCAAAACGCTCAAAAAACGGTAGGCCCCATGCGCGTCGGTCGTCGTGCGATACGTCGCGCTGGGAGACTTCGCAATCACTTGCACGCCCGCGACCGCTACCCGAGTCCTGTCGTCGCTGACCCGGCCCGATATGATGCCCGCCGTCTCGGCCAAGGCCGCCCCACCCGAGGCGGCAAAGCAAAAGACGCTGAGGAACAGGACGCGCTTTTTAACGCAGCGGAGGCCGTTGAACAAACTCTACTCCCAACAGCAACGGAGAAGTCGGCACTTGCCGGCCTCTTCCAACTCGAATGCTAGGGGATGGTACATCCGCCGTGCATCCCGGAACTCGCGGGAATAGTTAAGACAACTTCAGCAAACGTTAATGTTCGGACCCATTCTTCGGGTCGGCAATTTGCCACCGCGAACGCAGGCCGAGGCGTCCCAGGATTGAACTCACGTGCCGTTCGACGGTATGCTCGCTGATTTGCAAGGCCGCGGCTACCTCGCGATTACGAGCGCCGCGCCGAATGAGATGTGCGACCTGCTGCTCGCGTCCGGTCAGGGCCGAACCCGTCGGACGTCCGCGGCGTCGAGGAAAGCTCTCGTTTTCTTGCCGGACGAGGAGCAGCATCGCTTCATTCATCCAGCGTCGCATTCCCATCGCATTAAAGGCTCGCGCGGCGTCACCGGCCTGGTCGATCCATGCCGCGCGTTCGCCACCTCGAAAGAGCAGGTGCGCCCGGGCGAGCAGTGCATGCGCCTTGCAATACTTGCGATTGGGAGCGATCAGAGCATTTAGCGTGTCCGCGCCGAGCCGGGCCTCTTCGATATCCCCGTAGCGCGCGGCCAGCGAGAAAAGCTCCACGGCGTACGTCGCTCCGCTCGTCCGCAGCAAGGCCCGTCGCAGCGCAATTGCCAGCGGGGAGCCGGGAATGAACGCGCGCGCGCAGAGCAGCGCAATAGTCGCCGCGATCGCGCTTTCCAGGTCTTGCGAGCTCAGCGCCGTGTCGAGGATCTCCGCAGAGCTCCACGCAGCGGCGGCCTCGTCGTCTCCGGCGGCAATGGCGAGCGCGGCGCCGACCGGCGCCAATAAAGCATTCGCATCGGGGCTGCGCGCGTGGATCTGCGCACGCTCGATTAACTGTGCGGCGCGGTCGGAATCACCGACATCGAGTGCCAAACGCGCGGCCGCAGCCGCGCTGCGTAAAAACCATTCCGAAAGATGGTGAAGCGACGCGAGACGCAGGGCGTCTTCAAGCGCATTTCGCGCAATCTCGAGATCGCCGAAGAGGACCGCGTGGTGTGCCAAGCGTTCGCGCGCGCCTACGGCTAAATGAAAACGCTTCTCCGCAATCGCGCGATCGTGCGCGCTCCGGCATAGGTCGTACGTTCCAGCGGCATCCCCTACCCACGAGAGCGTGACGGCGCCCGCTAGATAGTCGTGCGAAGCGGGTTGACCTTCTAGCGATTCGAAGTGCGCGGTTACGGCGACGGCCGTGCGAGCCGCGAGCAGTTGCGGCGCGATCACTGCCGCGAGATTTCGGTCGTCACCCAACAGCGCATGGACTCCAGCGCAGAGGCGCCTGCGCGAGCCTCGAGTGTCGTCGCCCTCGTGGCTGGACGCGGAAAGCCGCGCTGCCGCCTCGGTAAGGCGACGACGCGTTATCAATTGGTCGGCCTGCTCTTCGCCGGCGACATCCATGCGACGATGCTAGCAAGCGATTCTTAAAGTGCCATTACGAAGCTTTAAGAAACCCTTGCGATGGGCTTCTCGTATCCTAGCCGCTTGACGCGAGATCCGGCTTCAAGGCCCTGACCCCAATCCAAGAGCCTCTCGCCCCCGTTTCCTAAGCCATCAAAGGGAGACGATGGCTCTTAACATGATGCGGTCAATGGCTTTGGGTGCTTGGGGTGCCTTCCTTTTCCTGGCCGCCGCCGGCGCCGGCGGGGCGCATCCGCTCGGAAACTTCACGATCAACCACCTCACGGAGATACGTCCGCAGCGCGGAGAGCTGCGCATCCGTTACGTTCTGGATATTGCGGAGATTCCGACGTTTCAAATCATGCACGCCGCGGGCTCTTGGACCTCGCAGCGGCAGCGCGACTGGGAGGATGCAGAGGCGCTGAGAGTGGGCAACGGCCTTTCCATCGAGGCCGGCGGTGCCGCGCTTCCAATGCACCTCAAGCGAGTGGCGTCGCGCACGCGTCCAGGCGCCGGGGGCCTTCCCATCTTGTATTGGACCGGCGACTTCACGGTCTCGGCGCCTTTAAAGTCAATAATAACGGTCCGCGACCTCGTCTACGCCGATCGACGAA
The DNA here is from genome assembly GCA_003158175.1 of Candidatus Cybelea septentrionalis. Classification (GTDB taxonomy): domain Bacteria; phylum Vulcanimicrobiota; class Vulcanimicrobiia; order Vulcanimicrobiales; family Vulcanimicrobiaceae; genus Cybelea; species Cybelea septentrionalis. Next base: position 98,794 of record PMHJ01000033.1, on the reverse strand, counting down.
TTGGTTGGAAGGACATCGTGCTGCCCGGCCTCTCCGAACCGACCCACGAACTCCGCTCGTATCCCAGCGCACTGATCGGCTCGCCCCGTCACAACGACGTCGCGACGTTCGATCTCGTCGACGGACGCGTCGCGCACGTGCGCGTCAGTGGCGACGATGCGGCCGCCTGGGGAGTGGGTTCGATCGTGCGGTCGTCCGCTCTGTCCGATCTCTTCGCGCGCGGCACGCAGACGCCGCTCTTAATTTTTCTTACGATCCTCGCCGCCTTCGGCCTTGGAGCGCTCCACGGCCTCGAACCGGGCCACGGCAAAGCGTTGCTCGCATTTACGCTGGTGGGAGCTCGCGCAACGTTCCAACAGGCCGCGATTCTGGCGGCCGCACTGACCTTCGCGCACACGATCGCCGTGCTTTTGCTCGGAGCGTTACTCTTCTTTGCCGCCGGGTTCGCCACGGAGAGCCTATTTACGTGGATCACGCTGCTCTCCGGCGCGGCCGTTGCGGTCATCGGCGCCCGTACCCTGTCGGCAGCCGTTAGGCGCGCGAGACACACACACGAGCATCATCACCCTCACCATCATCACCGCCAAGACCACGATCACGACGACCACGAACACTCGCACGCAATCCCGGGCAGCGCACCGCTCCATTTCCCGAGCGCCGTGATCGCGGCAATGAGCGGCGGCATCGCGCCGTGTCCGGCGGCAATCGTCGTGCTGCTCACCGCGCTGCACCTGCACCGAGTCGGTTACGGATTATTTCTCATCGTCGTTTTCAGCCTTGGCTTAGCGACGATTCTAACTGGTCTGGGCCTCGCCGTCGTCCACGGTGCCGCGTGGCTGCAACGGAGGTCGTCCTTTGCGCACCTAACGCGCATCGCGCCGTTCGTTACTTCGGGCGTCATCTCGACCATCGGCGCGATCATGCTCGCCCAGGGCCTCGCCGATCAAGGCGCTGGGGTGCCCAGCCTCGCCGTGATTGCGCTCACGCTCTGCAGCGTCGTTGCGTTCGCCTTTATTCCGTCGCTTCTCTCGACACGTTCGACACACCACCACCCACTGGCCATAAAGGAGCCCGTATGAAACTGTTTCGACCCATCGTAACGATGGCGGCGGTTTTCTTGTTCGCCTTCACCGTATCGCTCTATTCCGTCAGAGCGGTGCGGGGATCCGACCATCAAGACTCGCCGACCGTCGTCGCCAACCCCCTCGCGGACATCACCGACGTCTTCGCCTTCCCCGACCCGCACAACGCCGCGCGAGTCGTGCTCGTCATGAACGTACGCCCGCTCATTCCCTCGGGGATGTTCGGCGGCATTGCCCTCGATCCCAACGTACTCTACCAGTTCAAAGTCGCCAACAGCGGCGTTTCGTCGGGCTCGTTTACCGAGAACACCGTCCTTCAGTTCATGGCGGACTCGACGGGAACGTCTCAGAAGATAACGCTCTACGGGCCGGCCGCGCCTAATGAAGTCGGAACGGCGAACACGCTCGTCGCAAAGACCGGCACGTTTTCATTCGACAAGCCGTCGAGGGTAGGCCACGGCATTCAGGTCTTCGTAGGCCCGCGGCGCGATCCGTTCTTCTTCGACCTCGCGCAGTTCTTCAAAATCATTCCCGATCGCAACTACATGAACCATCCGCACACGCCGCCGGCCACCGCTTCGTCGTTCCGCTTCGCAAGCAAATCGCAAAAGATTATCCTCAACGGCGTGAGCTATGGAACGGCCGGCTCCAATCACTGCGTCATCAAGAAGCCGCAGGACTTCTTGGCGCCCTACGACGTCGTCTCGATCGTCGTCGAGATGCCCAAAGCAATGCTCGCCCCGCCGAGCGGATCGCCCGGCGTCATCGGCCTCTGGGCCACGACCGGCACGCCCAACGGCCAATCGGAATAAGGAGACAACATGACACTACAATTCAAACTCGGGCTGATTGCTACGATCCTCGCCGGGGCAATCATAGGCGGCTGCAACTCGAATAACGTTTTAGGCCCCACGCCCCCGGGCCCGACGACGGCGCCAGCGGGTTCGTTCAAGCAGATCGAGCTACTATCACGGCCAGCCGTCAAAGAAGCCTTCGAGCTCTTCGAGGACCATAACAAGACCAATCGCGCGGAGCCGTACGCCGACCCCGTTCTGCAAGGACAGATCAAGTCGTTCACACTGATGTTCCGCAGCAAGCAAAACGCCGAAACGCTGCAAGCCATACTCTACCCCAACGTGATGAAGGCCGACCTTTCTCAGGACACGACGACGGCGTCGTACCTCGGCTACGAAACCGGCGGAGCGACGGGCAGCAAATGGGGAGGGCGCGCCCTCGACGATGATGTCATCGATATCTCGCTTGGAGCCATCTTCGGAAACACGCTCTCGGCACTTGGCCTGATCCCCGACGATCATAAGGAAGTGCCCTGTCTCACCACGGACAACGTCGCGTACGATAAATCGAACACGGACACGTTCCCCTACGTTCAGGCTCCCCTCTAAACGTGAGGATGTCTACGGCGGCCGTCGCCCTCGTCGCGGCGGCCGCCCTGGGGGCGGCGTGGCCTTGGCTTGCTTCGCATCGAGCGCAAGCGACCGGAATCCCAACTGCCCCGGTTTCGCTGGACTACCGGCAGCGTGACCGATTCATCGCCTTTGACGAAGCGCAAGTGCGCCGCGACCCTAGCGATCAGATCACGCAACGAATGCTTGCGAGCGAATATTTGCAGCGCTTTCGTGAGACAGGTGACCTCAACGACGTTACGCGCGCACGCGCGATGGCCGCCCGGTCGCTATCATTGCAACCGCAAGGTAACGTCCAGGCCTTAGGCATCATTGCATCGAGCGACATCATCTTCCACCACTTTCCGACGGCGCTCGCAGCCGAACGCGCCTCCTTGGAAGGCGATCCGTCGAACGACGACGCGCGCGCGCAGAGCGCTTCGATTCTCATGGAGCTCGGGCGTTACGAAGAGGCCCGGCAGATATTGGCGCATCCGGCCGGTCCGGACGTCGATCCGACGTGGATGTCGATTCGCGCGCGCTACGACGAAGTGACCGGCAATCTCACCGGCGCGCGAGTCGTCATGGCTCAGGCGACCCAACAAGTCGACCGGATGATTAGCATATCTGCCTACACGCGCTCCTGGTACCACCTTCGCGACGCGCAGCTGGCATTCGAAGCCGGAGACGGCGAGACCGCCGCGTCGGAGTTTACCGAAGCGCTTCGAATCTTTCCCGACAATGCCATGGCACTGCTCTTTCAAGCAAAGTTCTACCGCGCGCGCCACGACTGGCAGCGTGCGCTGGCAGCGGCCACCCGTAGCGCCGATCTCTATCCGCTTCCGCAAGCGTTGGGATATGAAGCCGATGCGCAGCGAGCTTTGGGTGACGATGAGGGCGCGAGCAGGACGGACGCGCTGATAGCCGCCGAGCAACGGCTTTTCAACGTACAGGGCATCAACGACCGGCTCTTGGCCATCTACTATGCCGAACACCGCGAGCATTTGAACGACGCCTTGGCCGCGGCTCGCTCCGACATCGCCAAACGTGGAAACGAGATCTATGCGGACGACACGATGGCGTGGGTCTTGGGCACGCTGGGCCGCTGGCAGGAAGCGCGCGTCTACGCAGTCCGCGCGGCGCGTTACGATACGGAGGATCCCGAGCTGCAGTATCATTGCGGCGTCATCGCCTGGCATACCGGCCACGCCGGCGAGGCGCGGCGCCGGCTTTCGGCAGCGCTCGCCGTCGATGCGCAGTTCCACCCGGTCTACGCCGACGACGCACGCCGAATTCTCGTCGGGATTTCGCAATGAACGAGCTGCGCAACAAAGTCTACTTCCTCTACGCTTTCTTAATCGGCCTCAACCTTGCGGCGTGGGGCTTGGCGTTCTGGCTCTTTGCATCGCATCCGCTGCTGCTGGGAACGGCGCTGCTCGCCTACACGTTTGGCCTGCGCCATGCCGTCGATGCCGATCATATCTCGGCGATCGACAACGTCACGCGAAGGCTCATGCAGGATCGCAAGCGGCCGGTAGGAGTCGGCTTCTTTTTTTCGCTCGGGCATTCCACCGTCGTAATCGCCCTAACGCTGGGGATCGCCGCGGCTGCGTCGATCGTCAAAGACCGGCTGCCCGCACTGCAACGCGCCGGCGAGCTGATCGGCACGAGTGTTTCCGCCACGTTCCTACTCCTCGTCGCGGCGATCAATCTGATCGTGCTGCTCGATATCTTTCGCGCGTTTCGCGGTGCGCGCCGGGGCGAAGCCTATGACGATCGAGGCGTCGACGAAATGCTCGATGGGCGGGGCCTCATCGGACGCTTTTTCCGGCCGCTGCTCAAGCTGGTCGACAACAGTTGGAAGATGTATCCGATCGGCCTGCTCTTCGGCCTGGGATTCGATACGGCGACCGAAGTCGGGCTGCTCGGCATCGCGGCGGTCGAGGCCGGCAAGGGGCTTCCGGTTTATGACATCCTCATTTTTCCGTTACTCTTCACGGCGGGAATGTCGCTGCTCGATACCACCGATGGCATCCTCATGCTCGGTGCGTACGGCTGGGCCTTCATCAAACCGATGCGAAAGCTGTACTATAACATGGTCATCACGCTCGTCTCGGTGCTCGTCGCGCTCATTATCGGCGCAATCGAAGCCGCGAGCGTGATCGCCTCGCAGCTCCAGCTGAGCGGGGGAATCTGGGACGCGGTCAACTCGTTAAGTGACAACTTCGGAACGCTCGGCTTTATCATCGTTGGGGTGTTTCTGGTGAGCTGGGGAGTGTCGACCGCGATCTACAAGCTTCGCCGCTACGACGAACTCCCCGTGGGAATCGGCTTGACAGGTGCCGGCTCTACGCCATATAGTTAGCTTAGCTAACTAACTAACTAACCGATCTCGGAGGCTCCCCAATGCGTGATGCAACTCTGGCCTTTGTGATGCTTGGTTCGAGCGACCTAGATGTCGCGGTCGCGTTTTACGGCGAGATCCTTGGACTTCGCCTGAGCGGCCGCTTCGACAACTTCGCGTTTTTCGAGACCGGAGAGACGACGCTGGCATTGAGCGGCGAGCTGGCTGCTGCCGGCGACGCCGGCCCGACGCAGGAATGCGTTTTCGGCGTTGCGAGCGTCAGTCGAACTCACGCGGCCCTAAAGGATCGCATTGCCTTTATCAACGAGCCGCGTCCGGTCAATGCGCAGAACTGGGCCGTCAACTTTAGAGATCCGGACGGGCACTACTGCTCGTTCTATGGCCCGCAGTAACGAGCGGCGGCGCGTCGCGGAGCGACTGCACTCCGCTGCGATCCACGTGCTCCGTCACGCGAGACAGGCAGATCGCCAGAACGCGATTGGTCCCGCCCAACTCTCGGCGCTCTCGGTGCTGGTCTTCGGCGGCCCGAGCAACCTCCGGCAACTTGCCGACGCCGAGCAGGTGGCTCCGCCGACGATGACTCGCATCGTTGCGGCGTTGCGGCGCGACGGCTACGTCCGCCTCGCTCCGTCGCGCGACGATGCGCGCTCCTCGATCGTCGCAGCGACGGCGAAGGGTACCGCAGCGCTGGAAAAAGCTCGTGCGGCCCGCTTGGACTTGATCGACGGGTTGCTCTCGGGCAACGAACGTGCGGATATCGCTCTGCTCGGAAAAGCCCTGGCCGCGATCTTCCCGCAGGCTCGGTGAGTGGAGTCTCTAAATAGGCATCGTGGCAAAACTGCGCGGAGCCGCGGCGTACGCGCCTTACGTTATCTCAACGCCCGGTCAGCAAGGCGATCTCGAACCGAAGCCTAAGCGTTCCCGAGAATCGTGAATCCTCTCGCACCCGGGTTGCTCATGGCGCCGTGCTCCGGCGAACTGCCGCCGCTGGAAGCGGATTTGGAAAAGGCGATTCGCGAACGCATGCAATCGATTCCGATCTTCCAGAGTCTAGGCTTCTCGCAGCCACGCTTCGGCGTCGGCTGGTTCGACTGCGCCGTCGCTCGCAATAAGGAGTTTGACGGTATCTTCGACTCATTTCACGGCGGTATGCTGATGACCGCCGCCGATTCCGCCGCCGCGATCGTCAGCCTAACCGTCTGGGGCGCAGAGAGCCGCATCACGACGACCGACATGAACATCCGCTTTCTCGCACCCGCTCGCAGCGACGTTAGGCTCTTCGCGCAAGCGATCAAACAGGGACGTACACTAATTCCCGTAACCTCCAATTTTTGGCGCGATGACGGCGTGTTGGTCGCCGTCGCGCAAGTGACGTACATGAGGCTCGATTAACGATGTGCTTCTTCCATTCACCCTTCACCGACTCGATGACCCGCGCACAAGTTCTCAAGGGCCTCGCAGCCCTGAGCGCGCTGCCGGTCATGCCCTCGATCAGCGGGGTGCCGTCCGCGCAAGAGCTCAACGCGGGCCGCGACCCGACGGCGATCTTTGGGTCAACCGCACTGATCGGCGACGATCTAACGCCGCTAGCCGACGCCACGATCCTGATGCGCGGAGAGCGAATCGAAGCGATCGGGCCGGCGCGCAACGTCGCCATTCCGGCGTCGGCCTTCCGGATCGACGCGACCGGCCTCTTTACGATCCCCGGCCTGATCGACAGTCACGTCCACTTCTTTCAATCGGGCGGCCTCTATACGCGCCCCGACGCAATCGATCTGCGCTCCGTGCGTCCCTATACCGACGAACTCCAGTGGATCCGCAACAACCTACAGGACACTTTCGCGCGCTATCTGCGCGCCGGCATCACTTCGGTCGTCGACGTCGGCGGACCATTCTGGAACTACAACGTCCGCACGCAGGCGCAACAAACGGTCCTCAGTCCGCGCGTAATGGTCGCCGGACCGCTCATCTCGAGCGTCGATCGCAGCATTCTCGATCCGTTCAACGATCCTCCGATCGTGAAGATCGACACGATCGCGGCGGCGCGGGCATTAATCGACCGCGAAATCAACGCGCAAACGGATTTCGTGAAGTTCTGGTGGATCGTGACGCCGGAGCAGCCCGCCGCCGCGTTCCAGCCGATAGCGAGCGCGGCGATCGAATATGCGCATTCGCGCGGTGCGCGCGTCGTTATCCATGCGACGCAGCTTGAAACGGCGCGGCTCGCCGTCGAGTCGGGCACGGATATCCTCGCGCATAGCGTCTTCGACGTCGACGTGGACGATGCGTTTCTGGAACTCGTGCGATCGCGCAACATCATCTACTGCCCGACGCTCATCGTGTTGGGGAACTACGGCTACACCTTCCACGGCGCCCCGAACCTTACGTCGAACGACCTGCGTGTCGCCAACCCCGACGTCGTCGGAACGCTCTTCAATATGCAAGACGTCGAGAGCTCGTTGCCGCCGGACGTGCTGGAGCGAATCCGCGCCATGCGGCCGACGGAGCCGCCGTACGCGGCGATGCGCAATCTCAAACGCGTACACGAGGCGGGGATTCGCATCGCGGCCGGCACCGATGCCGGAAACATCGGCACGCAGCATGCGTCGTCGTTTTACGACGAGGCGCTCGAGATGGTCGCCTCAGGACTTTCGCCGAAGCAGGTGTTGCTGACGGCCACTCGCGGCGGCGCAGCGATGATGGCGCGGTCGAGCGACCTCGGAACGATCGAAAGAGGTAAGCTTGCCGACCTGGCCATTTTGAAAGGCAATCCGCTCGACGACGTCGCCGCGCTGGGCTCGGTCAAGTTCGTCGTCAAAGGCGGGAAGGTCTTCGACGCGGCCGCCATCTTGAATGAGACGGCCGAGCAGATCGTGCAGCGTCAAGTCAACGCTTATAACTATCACGACGCGCAGGTCTTCGCGGAAACGTACGCGACCTATGCCGTCGTCCAACGTCCGGGTACGCACGTGAGAAATCGCGCCGCGATCGCGTCAGCCTACAAGAGCCTCTTCGCGAGCAACCCGCAGCTACACGTGGAGATCGTCGACCGCAGCGCAAACGGCGAAACGGTCGTCGACAAAGAGCACGTGACGGGATTCGCCAACGGTGCCGTTCTCGACGCAACCGTCACGTATACCGTAACCGGCGGAGAAATCGTTCGAGCCGCCGGCGTGCCCGATTAGGGATTAGCGGGCGCGTTGCGCGCCTGCGAGGTCAGCGTCAGCGTCGCTTTGGCAACTGGCGTAACGTGGCCGCCGATTTCGATGCCGCGTTCGCCGCGTTGGCCGTCGATGAGAACGTGAAGAATGCTGCGGCGCCCCATCTTCGTGCCTTGCTCGCTGACGAATCGGGTCCCGTCGGCGCTGGGCGCCAGGCCATGCGCCATCATGAAAGCGGCGAGGGGACCGGTCGCGCTTCCGGTTGCGGGATCCTCGACGATCCCAAAATCGTTAGCGAACATCCGCGAATAGGCGCCCCGGGCGGTCGGTGTAAAGACGAAGAGGCACGCCGGCTCGGGCTCGTTAGCCAAGAGGCGGCGCAGCGCGACGGTGTCGACTTCCGCGCGGTCGACGGCCGCCTCGTTGCGCAGCGGAATGAAAACCGCGGGGTTTCCGGCGGAGACGTTCTGGCAAGGCACGCTGTCGAGCACGTCGCCGGGTACGAGGCCGATCGCTGCCGCGCAGAGCGCGGGATCGTAGTCGCGCGACGTGCGAATCGGTGGCGTGCGCAGCCAAATCAGGCCTTGGTCGTCGATGCGAACGTCGACCGGCCCGACGTTCTCGTCGAGCACAAAACGACGTCGATCTTTAGCAATCTTTCCGACGTCGCGCAACACCCAAGCCGTTCCGACGGTCGGGTGTCCGGCGAACATCATCTCTTTTATGGGCGTGAAGATGCGAACTTGCGCGGCAGACTCTTGGCGCTGCGCCGGAAAGACGAACGTCGTCTCCGAGAGATTTGTTTCACGCGCAATCTTCTGCATCGTTGCGTCGTCGAGGCCGGTCGCGTCGTAGAAGACGGCTAGCGCGTTCCCTTCGAGCGGCGTTTGGGTGAAGACGTCGACGATCCGGTAATCTACGATCATCGGACCCGTACCCGCGTCCCTTCCTTATACGGCTGAGCTCTCAGACGAAATTTCACGATTCGGCTGACCAAGCCGAGCGGCAGCGGTTCGTTGAAAGAGAACTGCACGGATCCCTTTCCCGTCTTGTACTGGGACAGCTCTTTCTTAAATGCCGCGATGGCCGCGGCGCCCGGGTAAAAGCCGATGTGCGATTTGAAAGCCGCGAACCAGACCAGCTTCTTCCCGCGCAAGGTAAAGGCCGGCACGTTGTAGCTGATCGTCTCCTCCGCATTTGAAGCGGCTTTTCTAATCGTTAGGCGCATCTTCCTAAGCCCCGCCTGCGCTCCCTCGGGAAAGCCGCCGATATAAGCGTCGACGTCCACCGGAGTACTCACCGCTCGACGAGCTTCATCATCTCGGGCGCGTAGCGCTGGCCTGCGGTCTTCGCCGCAAGCCCGTCGAGCTGCGCGAGCTGTTCCGGCGTGAGTTTGAGCTCGAGCGCGCCGGCGTTCTCCTCGACGTAGCGCACGCGCTTGGTGCCCGGAATCGGAACCACGTCGTCACCGCGCGAAAGGACCCACGCGAGCGCCACCTGCGCAGGGGCCGCGCCACACTGCTCCGCAACGCCACGCACGACCGCCACGAGCGACTCGTTCGCTCGCGCGTTCTCTTCCGAAAAACGCGGGTTCGTTTTGCGGAAGTCGTTCTGCGAGAGAGTCGCTACGTCGACCGACCCGGTGAGGAAGCCTCGTCCGAGCGGACTGTACGGCACGAAGCCGATGCCCAGTTCGCGCACCGCGGGAAGGACCTCGTTTTCGACGCCGCGCTCCCAGAGCGAGTATTCGCTCTGCAGCGCACTGATGGGATGCACTGCGTTCGCGCGTCGCAGAGTCTCCGGCCCCACTTCAGATAACCCGATATAGCGAACCTTGCCGGCCTCGACGAGATCCTTCATCGCGCCGACCGTCTCCTCGATCGGCACGTCCGGATCGCGGCGATGCTGGTAATAGAGATCGATGACGTCGATTCCGAGGCGCATCAGCGATTCGTTGGCCACGCGCTTTGCGTTCTCGGGCGATCCATCAACGCCGCGAACGCCGTTATCGAACTTAAAGCCGAACTTCGTCGCCACGACGATACCTTCTCTGCGACCGCGCAAGGCTCGGCCCACGAGTTGCTCGTTGGTGTATGGGCCGTAGACCTCCGCCGTGTCGAGGAAGTTGATGCCAAGCTCGAACGCGCGGCGGATCGTTGCGATTGCCTGACCCTCATCGGCGCTGCCGTAGGCCGAGGTCATCCCCATGCAGCCAAGCCCGATTGCGGAAACGGTCAGGCCTTGCGTGCCAAGTTTACGTTGTTCCATGACGGTTCGTTAGACTCAGGCGGCCCGCCTTGGGTTGCGTCAAGAGCAGCGTCGAAAATGCATCGACCATGCCCATTACAATGCTCGACGAAAAGACGGCTCTGGTCGTCATCGATAGGCAAAAAGGCATCCTGGCGATGCCCACCGTCCATCGGGCCGCTGACGTGCTTGCCAAGGTCGTGCATTTGGTCGATTCGTTTCGCGAAAAGGGTCGGCCGGTGGCGCTGGTCCGCGTCGGCTGGGGGCCCGATCGGTCCGACGCCCTAAAGTCGCGAATCAATCGGGGCAGCCGCAGTTCGCGCGACATCTTGGTTCACAAGCGGCAATGGGGCGCGTTCTACGGCACCGATCTCGATCTCCAGCTGCGGCGGCGATCGCGACGCCGACGCTCACGATCGCGCGTTACGGATCATTTTTCCGCGCATCGGTGAGATCGGCACCGTCGACGACATTTTGGCAAAGCTCTGATCGACGAAGCGATTCGGCTGGACGACGGCAGGGTTGGCATACGGAGTTGATTCGCGACCGCGTGCTTTGGGAGCGAGCGCGTTAGCCGCCCCACCCACTACCGCTGCCGCTCCCGCCGCCGCCGTGCGGCGTCGGGGTTGCTTGCGGTCCAGGCCCCGCGTGAGGCCCGACCGTCAAAACGTCGTGCATTCCCAGGTCGTAGTGGTACGCGCAGCCGATCAGGTAGATCCCGGCTTTCGTGAGCGTGACCGTGACGGATTGTCCCGGCTTGATCGGTCCGCTCGCGTAGCCGGCCTCGAGTTTACCATCGCCTTGTGCCTTTATCGGAAGCTTTACGCCCTTTGGAAAAACAGCGGGTGGCGCCGAGATGACCTTCACCACGTCGAGCGTGTGCGTATATTTCGTCGAAAGGTTGTGAATCGTAATCTTCGTGTTCGGCGGAAAGCCGAGAGCCTGCGAATACGTTTCTTGCGTAAAGCCGCCCAACTCAGCTTTCCACTTTACCGATTTCATCGACCATAAGCCCTCGGAGGGAAGCTTCTCGCCGATCGTGTCTTTCGGAAGTACCGCGACGATTACCAAGTCCCGATTGATTGAGGGCAACACGAAGCCGCTGCCACCTTGAGGGGCGCGCTCTGCGCAGCCGGCCGCGCCAAGGCCGAATAAAACTGCTGCCGTCCCGATCACGATTCTGTTCATAGAACTCCTAACAATATCGCAAGACTCTTGCGAACTAGTGAAACATCAATTCACCTATTTGACTTGGGTCGTGATAGGCATCGACCGTGAAAAAGACGTTGCCGTTGGCGCCGATAGCAATCCCGTTGGGAATGTCTCCGCTTGGGAGCGCAATGACGGAACCAAACTTGCCCGAGGCGGGATCGATGCGGCCAATGTCCTGGGCTTGACTCTCCGTAAACCACAGATCCCCATCGGGTCCGGGCGTTAGCGCCTCCGGGTAGCTCGCCGGCTGCGCAATCTCGTACTCGTGGACGTTCTTCCCCACGACTTGCGCGATCTTATTCCCGTTGCGTTCCGTGAACCAGATGTGTTTGTCGGGCGCGAGGAGGATGCCCCAGGGCGTACTTCCATAGGTCACCTTCAACGAAGGTTTGAAACGCTGCGTTCGCGGATCGAACCGTCCGATCGCGCTTGCCAACGATTCGGTGAACCACAGATCGCCGTCGGAACCGGCCGTAATGGCCCACGGCTCGGACGATCCGTCGGGGATTTGAAACCGCGTGATCTTTCCATGCGGCGTCACGCGACCGATGTAACCATCATTTAACTCGGTGTACCAAACGTTGCCGTCCGGGCCGAGGGTGATGCCGCGCGGATCCGGATCGCTGCCAGGGATCGAAAATATCTCCACCGTGCCGTTGGGAGTCATGCGGCCGATCGCATTCGCGCCCGGTTCGGTAAACCACAAATTGTGGTCGGCACCTTCAGCGATGCCTTCGGGCTCCTGGCCATTTGAGACGGGAAACTCGGTAATTGTCCCGTCGGTCGTGATGCGCCCGATTTTGTCAACGAATGCCTCCGTAAACCACAGCGCCTTTTGCGGACCGGCGGTGATATATAATGGCCACGCATTAAGAGACGGCGTGTTATAGTACGCGGGCTGCGGTAGAGTCGATGGAGTCCCGGAGAAATGCGACGTCGCGACCGTTTCCGTGCCGGCCGGAACGCCCGACTGCGAGCATCCCCAAAGGCACAGGAGCGATACGGCAGTAATGGTCAGCGCTCGAATGGTCACGTCAGGCCCTCCTGGCGAGAGTACCTCACAAGTGAATGAAAAAAGTCTGAACTGCCAGACTTGACAAGCGGCCTCGAATCCACGTATATTACCTTTGCGTTATGGAACCAACAGGTTATGGACGGCGTTCGACCGAGCGGCTCGACGCGACCTTCACCGCACTAGCCGACCCGACGCGCCGGGGGATCCTCGCGCGCTTGGCGTCGGGCGAGGCATCGGTCCTCGAGTTGGCATCGCCGTTTGCGATGAGCCAACCGGCGATCTCCAAGCACCTCAAGGTGCTCGAGCGTGCGGGCCTCATTTCTCGTAGCCGCGACGCTCAGCGGCGACCGTGCCGCCTGGAGACAAAACCGCTCGCTGAGGCGAGCGGCTGGCTCGAGCGTTACCGCGACCGGTGGGAAGGCAACTTCGCACGGCTCGAGGCCCTGCTCGACGAGTTCCAAAGCGATGCAAAGCATTCAAAACGCGCCAAGAGGCGGAGGAGATAAACCACGATGACTGCGCAAGCGAAACCCCAGCTTACGATCGCGACCCCGAGCGAGTGCGAGGTCGTGATGACACGCGTCGTGCGAGCGCCCCGCGCGTTGGTCTTCGACGCATTTACGAAGCCCGAAATGATCAAACGCTGGCTCCTGGGGCCCGACGGCTGGTCGATGCCCGTCTGCGACGTCGATTTGCGAGTGGGCGGAACGTTCCACTACGTGTGGCGCAACGATGCGGACGATAATGAGTTCGGCTTGCACGGAGCCTATCGCGAGATTACGCCGCACGAGCGAATCGTGCACGCCGAGAACTTCGATCAGCCGTGGTATCCGGGCGACGTCATCGTTACGACGGCCTTCACCGACTCCGGCGGCTCTACGACCGTTACGATGACGCAGCTTTTCGATTCGCGCGAAGGGCGCGATGCCGCAATCGAATCGGGAATGGAGAAGGGTGTCGCCGCAAGCTTCGATCGCCTCGAAGAAATTCTGGCCTAGGATTCCTTATCGCCGCCGACGGCGAGAAACGTGACGACGTCCCATGAGTTGCGAATGCCGATGAAGATCAGCGAGAGTACGCCGCCGGCGAGCGCGAAGAGCGCGCCTCGCGGGACGGCGTTCAGAACGATCGCGCCCGCGACGAGCGCTCCGTACGCGAGCAACGGAAGGACTGTATACCACGTCCAATCGTCGACGTCGGCGGTATATTTCGTTAAATGCTTCGCCCGCCGCGCCACCCCGGCAAGGTATAGGATCCCGTAACAGCCCACGAGTCCGACGATGATTGCGACAGAGAGCAGCGAACGCCACGGCGCGCAAAGAATCGCCGATACGAACAACGCGGCGCAGAAATGCATGACCGTCGGCGTGCTGAACGTGGCGATGCCATCATGACGCGCTTGCGATTGTTCCTCCCCGCGCACCAACGTGATCACCACGAACATCAGGCCGGTCAGCGCCGCGGCCGACGAGCCGGCCATAACATAAAAGTTCGACCATTCGTGTAGAAAAGGCGCGGCGGGCTCAGGCAATTCCCTTCACCCCCAGCGCGGCCACGGCTTGCGCCGCCGCGCGTTCGCCGGTTTCAATGGCGCCGTTGACGGTGCCCCCTTGACCGTCGCTCGACGTCGCTTCGCCTGCGAAGAAAAGCGACTCGCCCACGGGTGCGGCAAGTGCGGCACGCGCATTGCCGCCTCCGACCGCGACGTAGCTATACGCTCCGCGCGCAAGAGGGTCGCCGCTCCAATCGTGCGTGAGGCCGCCTTCGAACTCCCCGCGCGCGAGCTCCACCTCTCCGAGCAGCTGCCCGAAGCCCAAAAGCGCCATTTCGACGAGCTCTGCTTGCGAAAGGCCGTACAGGGCAACCGCGCCCGGCCCGCCGACCCACGCGACGATCAGCTCGCTGCGCACGGGCAACTGCGTCCAGTATGTCGGGATCGGCTGCCCATCGATGTGGAAGAACGCCGCGTTGTGATAGCGCCCGCGCCCGACTCGCTCCCAAAACGACGTTCGAAACCAGAGCGCAACCTTCACGACGTGCCCCATCTCGATGTGTGCGAGCGCCTCGCGCTTCGCCGCGGGCAGCTTGGGCTCGAAGCTGATTTCAGCCTCGTCGCCGCGGTGGCGTAAGACGCCGACAGGAAGCGTGACGATTGCCGCGCGCGCGCGCAGCGTTTTCGATTCGCCGAGCGAGCTGACGTCGACGGCGACGCCGTCGCGATGCCACGAAATCCGGCGCACGCGCGTCGAGAACGCGAAGCAAACCCCCGCGGCCTCGCAATCGTTGCGAAGCAGCTCGAACAGCGGTCCATATCCGCCGAGCGGGCGCGCACTCGTGGAATCTGCACCCGATTCCCATTCGTCGGCAATCGCTTGGGCGCTTGCAACCTGCGGGTCGGCGGCCTCGAAGCCCTCGACGAACGCACGCGCCGCCCGTGCGGTTTCACGCAGCGCATCGTCGTCTTCGAAGCGTTTAAGAAACCGCTCCACGCTTTCGTCGCTCGGGAGGGAGCGCGAGCCGCCGAATATGCGCGCGGACGACGAGAAATTGTCGTCATTACGTTGGAGCTCGCCGCTTTCGCCAATCCAAGAATCGCCGCCCATGTCGATCGCGGCGCCGCCGGCCTCGCGAAGCAATGCCTTCGTCCGCTCGGCCGGTCCGTGAATGAACTCCGCGCCGAGCTCAGCCGGCGTTGCGATCCGCGTTACCCGATGCTGCAGCACGCGGCCGCCGATGCGGTCGCGCGCTTCGAGCACGAGCACTCGCAGCGTTCGCGGCCCGATGCTTCGCGCGGCCGCCAAACCCGCCGCGCCGGCGCCGATGACGATGACGTCTGCATCCATAGACCAGTCAACCAGCGCGCGCTAGCGAGCGTCGGGCGAGGGGCTCGGCTTGGGTCCAAACGAGCGTTGCAGCACATCGGCGGGTGCTCCGACGCAGCCAACCCGATCGAGAGGGTTGTCGCAGAGCTGCGCGTTGTTGAAGTTTGCACCGGCGGTTTGGGCATCGTGCATGGGATCGCAAGCTGCAACCCGCTGTGCGCCGTTTACCTGATTCCAGCAAAGAACTGCTCCGGTGAAGTTCGTTCCGCGAAGATCGGCTTGCGAGAAGTCGACGGAGATCAGCGTAACTCCGGACAGATCGCGCGCGTTCAAATGGCCTCCGCTGAAGTTGCACGAGATGCAGCCGCCGAGCAGCTGCCGCAACTGCGCGTCCTCGACGGCCGAGCTAAAGCCTTTAAAGTTTGCGGCTACCATGCGCACGTTGGAAAACGTCGCGCCGTCGAAGCGCGCTTGCTCGAAATTGCACGCCACGCAATTGGCAGCATCGAAGTGCGTACCCCGAAGATCGGCTTTCTCAAAGTTCACCGCGATAAGCCGTGCGCCACGAAACGACGACCCGTTAAGCACCGCGCCTTCAAAGTTCGTACCGATCAGAACTCCGTTGGCAAAGTCCGAGTTCGCCAGGGCCGCTCCGGCGTAGTTGCATCCCTCGCAAAATTTCGTCGCATCGGCGTTTGCCGGCCGAAGGCATACCAACGAGAGCAGGACCGCGCCGACGGCGATCGAGATGGGTCTCATCGGCCTACGCGTTCGATATCCAACAACGTTCTCTTGCGCTCGAGACCCCAGCGGTAGCCACCCAGAGCGCCCGAGTCGCGAATGACGCGGTGGCACGGGATGATAAGTGCGACGGGATTGCGAGCGACGGCGCTCGCCACGGCCCGGGCAGCCTTCGGCCGGCCGATGCCGGCGGCGACCTCGCGGTACGACGCAACGTCACCGCTGGGGATCGACTGTAGATACTTCCAAACGCGCATTTGAAATGCCGTGGCGCGGACGTCGAGCGGGAGATCGAGATCCGGCCGTTCGCCCGCAAGATAGCGGACAATCCTATCCGTCCACTTCGCAAAATCGGGATGGTAGGGTTGCAACATCGGCGCAATCTCGGCATTGACGTGCTCGGCTTGCAGCTTTTCACGCAACTCTTCTTCCGACTCGCCGAACTGCGCGAAACAAATACCGCGATCGGTCGCGCCGATCATCATGGGCCCTAATGGCGTTTCGAGCACTGCATACGAGATCGAAACGCCCTTGCCCGCGGCTCGGTATTGGGCGGGAGTCATTCCCAGATTCCGCGCGGCGTTCTCGTAGACACGGCTGGGCGAGCCGTAACCTGCCTCATACACCGCTGCATCGATAGGGCGATCGTCTTTGAGCCCGTCTTTTAAGCGGCGCAGCCGCGCGGCTGAGGCATACTCCTTCAGGGTTACGCCGACGACGGCTTTGAAGCGACGGGCGAAGTGGTACTTGCTCAGGCCGGCCATGGCGGCGAGCGCATCGAGCGTCAGCGGTTCGTCACTGTGTTGCTCGATGTAGCGGCAGACGGTGCGGATCGGTTCGAGGTCGTTCACGACGCGCGCACGATCTTGAAATCGAAGCAGGTGTACGATTCGTGGCGTACGTGGACTTCGGCGACCCGATTCTCGGATAAGAATTCGGCGGCGCGTTCCGGCGCATTTCCGGGCCGCGCGACCACCGCGTCGACGATCTGCCCCGCCGATCCATACGCGCGCAAAATCAGACGGCGCGCGGCAAAATCGACGGGAAAGGTTTCGACGTCGGGATAGGGCCGGCAGCCGGCGGCATGAATGAAGATCGGTCCTACTTCGGCGTACGGCCCTCGATCGGCCAGCGGCTGGTACGACAGAAGGATAAGTTCCTGCGGCACGCTCGGAATGCGAAGGCAGAGGCGGCACGGCGCCTTCTCTTTCGTGATGTGAAGCTCGTGACCGAAGCGATCCCGCATCATGGTTCGGGCCTCGATCGCAATCGGCTCCGGAATCGGAAGATAGTGCATGCCACTAAGCTATCGCTCCGGCACCGGCGCAGTCCATCCGAATCTTGCNNGCCGTCGACGTAGAGCGAGACGACACGCCGCGCATCGTCTTTCACGTCGTCGACGCCGAGGGTAAACGCATCGATTGGAGTCATCGGCAATTATGGGGTGTGCTTTTGCGCGGGGGAATCTACTGGTGGTACTTCGTTGAAGAGGTCATGCCCGACAACGCTTTATACCGCACCCTTAAGAGTGGCTACACTAAAGTGCACGTCGGTAAAGCAACCGCTCTTCATCGCTTGCCGTAGGCCGGATTGGAGCTGCAGTTGGTGCGATTCTTTTGAAAGCAGACAACTTGCGCCCGCTAGGTGGCAGTCACGCCCCCACGAAGGTTGCATGTTCGCCGTATAGACGACGATGACGCAGTTCGGAAGAACGAAGCGTAACTGACGCAACTTCTCGAGCGGATCGGCTTGGCAGCGGTCGAGATCGGCGACGAGAACGTCGGGCGCGATCCTTTTAAGTGCCCCCACTTCGAGGTGCGTAACGATCGTGGTAGCCGGCTCGCCCACGCCTTCGAGGGCCGCACCGAGCACCTGAACATCCTCGACGGAGACGGCCGCCAAACAGCATACGCGAGCCATGATGATACGCTTTCAGGGAGAGGAGCTTCGAGCAGAGAAGAAGCTTCGGTCATCGTACCATTGGAACCGAAGGACTACAATCGTGAAAAAGAACGATAGCGCCGGCGTGACTGCCGACGGGTCGCTCTTAGCGAACTTCGTGCCGGAGTCGGATCCGGCATATCCCGTCATCGAGGCGATCCTTCGCGTCGTTCCGGCCTCGCGCTGGGCGTTTGCGCGCGTGACCGCGGATGGCGAGCTAGGCATGCTCCTGGATTCACAAGGCAACGACAGCGAGCTGGCGCGGCTCCAAAACGAGTTCGAACGTCAGGGAGGCAAGGCCAAGACCGGGGCGCGCATCGCGGCGACGCTCGGCCCGCTCGGCGATTTCGCAAGCGGCATCACACTCTTATTTGCCGACGCCCATGCCAACTTCGGTATTCTCACGCTCCTGCGCACAAACGAGCTCGGACCGTTCACATCGAGCGAAATCAGCGTCCTCACCTTGGCGCTCGACGCCACGTCCGAGCGTCTCTCGGCATTGCGCCTCAACGCGCACGACGGCGCTCTCGACGGGGCGCAAGCCGGGAGTTCGGGAGAATCGTTCTACGTGCTCGACAGCGACTTGCAGATCGTCCTTGCGTGGTCGTCGCAAGACCAGCGCCGGATCGCGCTCACGGGGTTGCGTACCCGGCTGGCCGACCGGTTGCCGGCAGTCCTCGAGGAGACGGTCCGCGGCCTGGTCGCGGGCTGGAAGAGCGACTCTGCCACCCAGGAAGTGGGCGTTGCCCATCCAGTGCCGTTCTTGGTCGTGCGCACACAGCCGATGTCGGGTCCCGCCGGACTCTTTATCGGGGTGCGGATCGACCGGTTTGCACCCCCGAACTCACTGGCCGGCCCCGCGGCGCGCTTCCATATCACGCCGCGAGAGCTGCAGGTGCTTGCTTTGCTCCTCGATGGCGCAAAGCTCGAGGAGATCGGGCAGAAGCTGCACATCACCTCTTCGACGATTCAAGACCACATTAAGAGCATGGTCGATAAGACGGAAAGCCGGAACCGAACCGAGCTGATCGCTCGCGTCCTCGGTTGGGAAAGGACTCCTCCCGCCTGAAGAATCCGGCTTTTCACTATGCCCCCCTTCCTCGCGTTGCGGTACTATTAGGGTGTTTTCTAAGGAAGGTTGAGTCTTGCGTACGGCCCTTATCGTTTTTTCGGGTGAGTACGACGTAAGTTGCAGGAAACAATGGCGTGCGGAACTCGAGCGCCTGTCCTGCGAGCCCAACGTCATCATGGATTTTAGCAACGTGAGCTATTTGGATGCGACCTGCGTGACAGAGTTGCTCCGTCTGCACGAGCGTCGCCACGCCAATGGTTTCGGGCGCGAGACGGTCGTTATGCATCGACCGCTCGTTCGCAGGCTCTTCGAGCTCTTGCAGATGCAAGACGTCCTTCGAGTCGTCGAGACCGTCGAAGAGGCCGTCGACAAGAAGGAGTTGCCCCCCGTCGTGCGTCATGCGTTCGAGGGAGCCATCGACGCAGTCCGGCCCGCTCACCGACCGGCTCTCCAACGCATTGAATACGTGTCCGCAGTAGGAGCGCTCAACTAACCAGCTATGCATCAGACTTACAGCCGAATCAAAGGTTTTGGCCTCGTTGGCATCCATATTGGAGCGCTCGCGGCCTTCTGGCCCGGTTTCTTCAGTTGGTCGGCGCTTGCGGCCGCAGGCGTCGTATCGTATGCGACCGTGGCGCTGGGGATCTCGCTCTGCTTTCATCGCATCCTGACGCACCGCAGCCTGCGACTCCTCAAACCAATCGAATACCTCTTTGCAATCTTTGGAACGCTCGCGCTGCAGGCCGATCCCATCCGCTGGGTATCCGTGCACCGCAAGCACCACGCCCATGCCGATCACGAGGGCGACCCGCATAGTATTGCGGAAGGCTTCAAGTGGGCGCACATGGACTGGATTTACCGGCATAACATCGCGCTGCCGTCGGACGAGGAAATGCGTCACTTCGCCCCGGACCTCTACGCCGAACCATTCTATCGCGCGCTGCAGTACCTCAACATCCCGCTTCAGGTAGCCCTAGCGCTCGGGCTCTTCGCTTTTGGCGGATGGGCGTGGGTAGTTTGGGGCATTTTCGTCCGGCTCGCGGTTAGCTATCATACGACCTGGCTGGTTAACAGCGCGGCCCACATGCTCGGTTACCGCACCTTCCAGACCCCGGACCAATCCACGAACTGCTGGTGGGTGGCGCTCATCAGTTGGGGTGAAGGCTGGCATAACAATCACCACGCCTTTCCGTTCTCGGCAAGACATGGGTTACGTTGGTTTGAAGTCGATCTGACCTGGTGGCACGTTCGCGTTCTCGCGTTTCTAAGGCTCGCAGACCGAGTCAAAGTGCCGACCAAAGCGATGCAGCAACGCCTGCGCGACATCGCGCGCAGCGGCTCGCGCAGCTCGCAATCGTACGTTACCTAAGGTAGCTAGAGTAGGAAAAGAAAAGAGCGCGACGTACNNTCTTTTCCGTAGTGGCTACGGCCGACGCGTAGTCGCTATGCGCGAACGCTCTCACGGTGGGGGACCGTGCGGCCTTCGTCTAGATCGAGCAGGTCGGGCCACGAGGTCACATCCGTGCGGCTGGGAGCGATTTTCACCCGCAGCTCGTTGAAGTGCATCAGCGATTCGCCGGTCGGCACCTCCGAAAGCCAGCTCTTGTTGAAGGCCTCGAGGGATTGCCGATCCTTCTTGCCCACAAACGGCTGCGCATATGCTTCGATCTCCGAATCGTTCTTCGCGGCTCTTACGGCGTCGAGGAACTCCTTCGGGTCCATCGCAAGGAAGTCAAACAGCGCTCGATCCATCGGGCAATCATAGTGATACTCACCAACCTGGCCGTCAACTACGGCCTTCGCCTTGTCGGTCGTTCGAGCGAGCTGCACGATGCCGAGCATGGTCTCCTTGACGCTGCGCGGAGCGGTCTTCGTTAAATCCATCATAGATACTCAACTTTCTTTTTTGAGATTCTTTGTTCTGCACGCTGCGAACCCGAAAGACCGAGCAAGGTTACACGCACAATCTAACCCGTTTCGAGCAGGCCGTCGCGGATGCCGCAGCGGGACACAACGGATATCACTAGGAACGGGTTCTGCCCGAACGAATGTTACCTGAAGTGCTAAACACATGAAGAATCGTGCAATCGCGCCGATCGCGCTCTCGCTGCTCGCCGCCGGGATCGCCGCACTGGCGATGACGCTGTTTGGGCCGCATTGGCTCCAACCCATGGTGCGCGTCGTTGCCTGCTACGACGTGGCGGCAATCGTGATGCTGATCTGGTATTGGAATGTCATCCTGCGAACGAATGCTTCGAACACAAAGGTGCGCGCGGCCGCCCAAGACCCGGGCCGAGACGCGATCTTTACGGTCATTCTTCTGGCGGTCGCGTTTGGGTTCGTCGCCGCGTTCGATATCCTTGGCCCTGGACCGCACGACCGAATCGCGAGGCACGAGGTGATTTTTTTTGCTTCGGGTTTCGGCGCGGTCGTGTTGGGATGGTTGCTGGTCCACACGATTTTTTCGTTCCGCTACTCGCATCTGTACTACGGTGATCGCGATCGGAATAACGAAAGCGATGGCGGTCTCACTTTCCCGGGAGGGGCCGACCCAAGCTACTGCGATCTTGCATACTTCTCGTTCGTCATCGGCATGACGTTCCAGGTTTCGGACGTGCAGATCACCGACCGGCGCATTCGGCGTCTCGTGCTCGGGCACGGGTTGATTTCGTTTGGCTATAACACGGCGATTCTAGCGCTGGTCGTCAACGTCGTTTCGAACCTCCTGCACGGTTAGGGTCTCGGCCGTTTTTGCCGGCATCGATTTCCTCACGGGTTCGACGATAGTGGATCGGCGCTTGGGTCGCGAACCCCTAGCGCTGCATGTACATACCGCCGGATTTCGAGGTCGCTGACAGCGCAGCGGTCCTCACCCTCATCGATCGGTTTCCGTTTGGACTGCTGGTTACCAACGAGGAGCCGTATCCACGCCTAACGCATCTGCCGATGATCGCGGAGCTACGCGATGGGGAGCTCTGGGTACTCGGTCACGTTGCCCGAGCCAACGGGCACGCCCAATCTATTAGGGACCAACGCCCCGCGACGATCGCCTTCCAAGGCGCGCATGCCTACGTATCGGCAAGCTGGTATGAAGAACCCTACGTTACGGTACCGACGTGGAACTATACCGCCGCGCATCTCTGCGGGACGCTGCGAGAGGGCGACGCGTGGGAAATAATCGTGCGCCTTACTGCGAAGTTCGAGCGCGGACGAGCCGATGCGTGGGATCCGCAGCGCCTGGAAACGGACTTTCGTGAAAAGCAGCTGCGTGGGATCGTTGCTTTTGAGATGCGCGCGCAACGGATTTACGCCAAGGCAAAACTCAGCCAGAATCGCACCGATGCCGACAGGGCACGCGTGATTCGGCGACTTTCGGAATCGGCCGATGCTCTCGAACGCGAGTGCGCCGAAGATATGCGGCGATCGTTAGGTCGATGACGCCGAAGTCGGTCGCGCTGTTTCTGCTCGGAGTATTCTTTATCGCAGCCGGCACCAATCACTTCGTACACCCCGGTTTTTATCTGCGGATCGTGCCGGGTTATTTGCCGGATCACGCGCTGCTCGTCGCGCTCAGCGGCGTCTGCGAATGCCTCGGCGGAATCGGCGTGTTGATTCCGAGGACTCGGCGACTCGCCGGCATCGGCCTCATCGCGCTCTTGATCGCCGTATTTCCGGCCAACGTTCAAATGGCGCAACATCCCGAGCTCTACGCCGATGTCGGAAGCGCGCTAGCGTTTTATATTCGGCTTCCGCTCCAACTCGCCGTCATCGCCTGGGTCTGGTGGGTCACCCGAACCAGGCCATGACTCCCTATTTAGGCCTCGAGGAGCACCTTCAGCGCTCCGGTCGCCTCCGCCGTCGCGAACGTCTCGTAGGCTTCGATTATGTTCGAGAGCTTGAAGTGGTGCGAGATCAGACGTCTGGGTTCGATCTTGCCCGCACGCACGGTTCGCAGGATCATCGGCATGCTGGACGTGTCAACCAGGCGCGTCGTAATCGTGATGTTGCGGTCCCACAGCAACTCGAGATGAAGGGTGACCGGCTTCCCATGCACGCCGACGTTCGCGAGGTGACCGCCCGGACCGACGAGCTGTTCGCACAATTCAAAGGTGGCCGGAATGCCCACCGCCTCGATCGCGGTGTCGACGCCATATCTCCCCGCGATTCGTCGCACCGCCTGGAGTGCCTTACCGTCGCCGCTATTGACAACGTGCGTTGCCCCAAAGGTTTTCGCTACGGCCAGCCGCTTGTCGTCGAGATCGATTATGATGCTCTGAGCGGGTGAGAAGAACTGCGCGGTCAGCAGCGCGGCCAAGCCAATCGGCCCCGACCCAACGATCGCGACGCTGCCTCCCGGCGTGACGTGTCCGTTGAGAACGCCGCACTCGAAGGCCGTCGGCAAAACGTCGCTGCACATGACCAACGGCTCCTCGTCGTCGCCGGTCAAGATCGGATAGAGGCTCGTATCGGCAAATGGGATACGCACAAAATCGGCTTGCGTGCCGTCGATCGCGTTGCCGAGTATCCAGCCGCCGCGCTCGCAGTGCGAGAACATGAGCCGGCGACAATAGACGCACGCGCCGCAAGAGGTGACGCACGATATCAAGACGCGATCCCCACATTTGAACGCGGTCACGCCGGCGCCGACTTCGTCGATGATGCCGACACCTTCGTGTCCCAGAATCCGGCCCGGTTTGGCCGTAGGGACATCCCCCTTGAGAATGTGCAGATCGGTGCCGCAGATCGTCGTCTTGACGATTTTGACGATCGCATCCGTGTGTGCCGCGATGCNNGCAGGGTCGCGTCTTTGCGGACTGTCGCAGTCGCCGTCACGAGCCGGCCTTCCGCGTTACGTTCTCTGAAACTCTATCCATGTCAAGTCGCTCCCTGGGAACATCGCTGTAGGCCCAAATTCGCGCAAAGTGCGCTTCCACTTATCGTAGCACTTCGCGTTGCACACCGGTATCGTGAAATTCAAGGATAGTCCGTTCTCACAGAACCGGTCCGTTTTCGGGTACACTGTTGAGGAAACAGCATCGTTCGTTCAGTCGAGGAGCTCAATTATGTACGCACTGCGCGCGGCATTGGCCGCAGTCGCTCTCGCCGCAATCACCTGCGCGGCGGCGGGCGCCGATCCATCCACCCTACAGCTGAAACTGTACGCCCAAAACCGGCCGGGTGAAACCGGCACGGCGACGTTCGAGCAGGTGCCAAATGGCGTCGAGGTCGTCGTCAGGATGGCCGGCCAGGGCAACGGCCGAGAGCCCATTCACATCCATGAAGGAACCTGCAAGAGACTGAACCTGGTACCCAAGTATCACCTCACGGACCTCCTCCGCGGAATCAGCACGACGACGATACCGGACATTACCCTTGGCGATCTACTCAAAGGCAACTATGCAATTGACGTTCATTTCAGCAGCGCCGATATGACAAAATACGTCGCTTGTGCGGAGATCGCGACGCCGTGACCTGCGAGTGGATTACGATTTCCTGCCGTCGCCTTGCGCCGCCATGTTGCCGGCCTCGGTCGGGGCGCCTTTGAGGATCCATTCAAAACCGACGGCGATCATCGCGCCGAGTATTGGACCCACGATATAAATCCAGTCGGTGTGAAGATTGCCGCGGAGCAAGTCGGGCGCGAACGATCGCACGGGATTCATCGAGGCGCCGCTGATCGGCGCCGCCCACAGGCCGGCGAGCGCAATATACCCACCCACCGCGATCGCTCCGTTACTGCCGATGTTTCGAGCGCCCGAGGCGGTGCCGAGAATTACGTTGACCAAACCCGCGGTTAACAACACTTCCAAAATCAGCGCCTTGAGATTGTCTATGCCTGGCCCGGGAACCGTGGCCCCGAGCAACCCAACGTTGCCGAACATTACGCGAAGGAAACACGCCGCGGCGATGCCGCCCACGAACTGCGCCGCGATATATCTGGGAACTCGGTTCCATGGAAAGTTGCGCCGGACGGCAAACGCCAGCGTGACCGCCGGATTTAAGTGCGCTCCACCAACCGCGCCCATAAAATAGATGACGGCCATGACCATCAAGCCCGGCGCGACGACCTTCGCACTTTGCGTTATCTCACCGCCGCTCGCAGCGGCGACTACTCCGGCGCCGGCGGCGACGACGACGAGGAGAAACGTTCCCCACCATTCCGAAAAAACGCGGCGCCATTCGTTGGCGGGCTCCATGAATTCGGCAGCCGCTTTCGCCTCCTTCAGCTGCTGCGGCGAAGGGGCGATCAAACGATCTTGCACGGGATCACGGCGTCCTCATCGAACCCGTAGACTGCGCAGAGACGATGGTACCCGTCGGCGATGATCAGCCTTCCGGTGGCTTTCTCTCGGTAGAGCAAAAGCGGCGAAATCTCTTGGCCGCCTAGGATTTCAGCGCGGACTTTCTCTACGTGAGAGTTGCTGACTCCGAGTAAGGATAGCAGGGAGGCTCTGAAAATATCCTTCGACTTAAACGTCGTCATCTGGGCCTTTTTCAATGCGGCGACGATCTTCTTCACCAAGTCGGGTTTCATCGTTAGACTCAAGTATGATTGCGCGGCCGGATAATCGTGCTTCTGCGGAGCGTCGAACCACTTGATTATCGTGGTCGTACTCGCAGTCTCACTCGTGGTCGTGCTCATGATACCGTCCTCTCAGCTCTCGCAGGCGATGACGGTCTCGATCACACGCTTGGTTTCGTCCGGGTCCCTGACTTGGATGCAGAAGGCGCCTGTCTCACGAGCCGGAGCATCGTTTCCGCCAGGGAACAAGGCGTCGCCCACATACAGCATATCTTTGGTGGGGATCCCGAGGATGTCGCGAAGCTTTCGAATACCGTACGCCTTGTCGATTCCGGGAAGCGTGACGTCGATCGAGGTCGTACCACCCAATCGAACGGAGAAATCGGGAAGATCCCGGTCGAGAGCCGCCTTGATCTTCTGGCGCTTCGCAAAGTCGGGGTCCCACGTTTTCTTGGCGTCGAGCGGAGCTTCTTGGCCCAAGGCGGAGTAGGTAATCTGACTCTCGCGATCCTCAATCGTTGGGCCCCAAGTTTTCGTCGCGGCAAATCCCGAAGCCGCGACCTCCTTGTTGAGCGCGTCGACGATCTTCGCTTTTTGCGCGTCGCTCAGATTCTCCGCGTAGAGTTGACTCCAACTCCCGTCATACTGGTAGAAGCGCGTCCCGTTGGTCGGTAACATCGACAGTTTCGACAGATCCGCGCCTTGCGGGAGATGGCCGAGGACCTGTGATTGGAACTGCGGCCAATCGCCGCCGGAGATAATTGAGACGCGCACGTGTGGCACGCGCAGCAGCGTGGCGAACAGAGTCCCCATCTCTTCATCGATCGCTGCCTTGCTCTGCGCCAGGGTACCGTCGAGGTCAAAGACGATAAGCGTTTTCATACGACGCTAGGCGTTAGACGTTGAGTTTCCTTTACCATGCGCTTGGCGTCGATTCGGCAAATGCGAGTTCGTCACCGGTGCTTTTTCGCTCGGGTGGACGCCTGGGCGATAGCCGGCGGCAAGAACGGCGACGATCGAGCCGGGTGTCAAGACGTCGACTTGCATTCGCGCCGGCCGCAATTTCCGGTTCGCGTAGCCAGCGCCCGACCAGGCCAGCAGCTCATCGCCCCACACCAGCCACGCTTCTCCATCGAGCGCAACGTACGTTCCGTCGGGCAGTGCGTCGATGTCGCCGCGATAGGTCCGTTTGTTACCGCCCAGCAGCCGTTCGCGATGGAGCTGCATGTCCATTGCGTCGGCGCCCGCGGGGCCGCCGTGGCAGCTTTCCCACAGCGCGCGAAAGCGTTGATAATCGGCGTAACGACATTCCCGGCACGGACGATGGCCCGCGCTAAACGCGGTCGCTTCGTCGAGGAAGAACAACTCCGTATAGCGTTTGGGCGCCATGATCGAACGCCTGCGTCCGCGGAACTCGATGCGGCACGCGATCCAACGCTTTACGTTCGAATAGCGCACGATCCGGCGGCGATCGTCGTGCAGAACGCCGCGGTTGCCCATTATCAGGCCGCGGCCTTCCAGCGCGACGATCTCTCCGAACGGGGTGACGCGGTTCTGCAACGGCATCGCTAGCGGGTTTCGCGCAACTCTTTCGGTGTGACCCCGAGGGAGCAACGCATACGGAGCGCCAGGTGGCTTTGATTGGCAAAGCCCGCCTTGAACGCGACGTCGCAGACGGGCATTTGCGTGCCCGTAAGCAGCTCGACCGCGCATTCGATTCGCTTTCGCATGACGTATTTATGAATCGGGACTCCCACCGATTGCCTGAAGAGCAGGTTGAAGTGTGACGGGCTGACGCCGGCAACGCCGGCGACCTTCACCAGCGTCAAGTCATCGTCTATTCGATCGTGAATGTAAGAAAGGACGCGTCTGAGTTGTGCGCTCGTTAAACCAGCGGACCGGCGCTCGGGCACGACGTGCGACCAGCGACGCAGCAGCTGCGACGCAAGCGCGACGCCTAAGCTGTCGGCATAAAGCCGGCCATGAGGGTCGTCAGCCTCGAGTTCTGCTTTGAGTGCCCAGAGCAGGTGCTCGATCTGCGGATCTCTGCAGGTTAGCCGCGGCGCAAATCCGACCCGATCCGGATCGATGCTCATTTCGCGGGCGGTCCTTCGGAGGAGCTCCTGCTCGAGACCGACGGCAAGGAAAAGCGAGCTGCCGCGATCGACCCACGCAACCGTCGAACTGGCTGGGAGGACGTCAAACATGCCCGCGGATTGCAAGCGCACGTCAATGATGCCGTCGCATTTGGCAACGGTCGATAGCGGCGGCCCGACCAGCATGGTAACGTTGTGGCGGGCCAAGACGGCGGGCTCGCTGCTGCCGCCCGCAACGCGGATCAGCGAGGCTTGAAAGCCGGCCCAGCCTCGATCGCGGCTGCTGACGCGCGAGAGCACCTCGAGGGGGCGATCGAGCCAATAGCTGCTGCTGATTTGCGCATCCATCGTAGAGATGAACAGCTTTCGACAAAGCGGCGTGACGCTCATGGGATTCAGTGACACTGAAGACAACTCTATCAACGGACGGCGAGCGCAGTCACCCACGTTCGGACGATTGAGAACAGAATCGCAGGACGATTTTCAATCCGATTGTGTTCGGGACCGTTCGAACGTAAGCGACGGGGTCCGTTGCGGTCTGGTACGCTCCTTCAACACCTATCTGGAGGTTAACGTGAGAGACCGAACGTTCGCGACAATGGCCGCTCTTCTCATCGCGGGCGGATGCTCGACGGGCGGCAGCAGCGCCGTCGTTCCGGCCAACGTGGCCCTGCGCCCGAATACGAGCAGCGGTTACACGGTGACCATCTTATCATCGCTGGGCGGGACCAATAGCGCCGCCAACGCGATCAACGCGCGCGGGTGGGCAATGGGGACTTCGTTCTTGTCGGGAAACCTGGTAATGCATGCCGCGCTCTGGCGAGGCAGCAACGTGACCGATCTCGAGACGCTCGGCGGCCCGAATAGTGCGGTGGAATGGCCGGTTGAGAACGATCGGGGCTACGTCTCCGGCATTTCCGAGACCGACAAGAAAGATAAGTTAGGAGAGAGCACCGGTTGGAGTTGTCACGCGTTTCTTCCCGACGGGGGCACCTCCGGCGACACATGCGTCGGGTTCGTCTGGCATGACGGCAAGATGCTTGCGTTGCCGACGCTTGGGGGAGAGAACGGATTCGGGGCCGGTATGAACCAACGCGGCGAAATCGCGGGATGGGCGGAAACGACGAAGCACGATTCGACCTGCCTCGCACCGCAAGTGCTCCAGTTCTTACCGGCCACCTGGAACGCGTACACGCGAAAAGCAAGCGCGCTTTCCACGTTAACCGTCAACGGAAAGACCGATCCGGACGGCGCCGCAACCGCGGTCAATACCGGAGGCGAAGTCGTCGGCATTTCGGGGATTTGCGATCAGGCCGTCGGGCGCTTTACCGCGCGGCACCCGCTGCTTTGGAAGAACCGGAAGCCGGTCGAACTAAAAACGATCGGCGGGACTTCGTGGAACACGCCAACCGCCATCAACGACGGCGGACAGATCGCCGGTTTTCTCAATCGGCCAGGCAAAGCCGATCGCAAAGGCGATCCGAACTTCATCTCGGTCATTTGGGCAGATCCATCTTCGAAACCAACGAGAATCGGAACCCTCCCCGGCGACGCGTTGAGCGAGCCCACGTCAATCAACGATAAAGGCGCCGTCCTCGGCGTTTCTTTTCCGAGTTCCGATGTCTACGTTTGGCAGAGCGGGCAGATAACTGACTTGACCAAGGTCGTGCTGCAGACGTATCCGCAACTGCGTCTGGTAAGCGTTGGCGGAATCGACGATCGCGGCGAGATCGCGGGCCAAGCCTGTGAGCTGGTCAGCGGAGCCTGCCCATCGTCCAACCCCACATTAGTTACATTCTTAGCCGTCCCAAAGTAGCGTACGTCGGATTAATCAGAGGTTCCCGAGGAATCCGCGATAAGGCTTGCGTAGGTCCGGCTCGAGTCGGTAGCCTTTCGCGCTAGCATGGGATCGCTATCCAGATCGACGTGATAGAGACCGAAATCGCTGCCGTCGTCGAACGTCAGGCCCCATTCGCGGTTCGACGTGATGCTCCAGCACAGATAGGCTTCAACCGGCGCGCCGAGCTCGACCGCTTTGCGCACTTCTGCAACGTGTGCCTTCAAGTAGTCGGAGCGTGTGAATCCGGGCACGCGAACGACACAGCCGTTCTCGACGACGATGATAGGCTTCCCGGGAAAGTCGCGCGCGGCCTCGCTGAGAATCATGTTGATCGCACTCGGCCAGACCGGGGCGCTCGCATACTGGAAATCCGCGGCGGCACTGAGCCGATGCAGCTCGCCAGGCCAAAACGACGGCACGCCCCAGTAGTAGTCTAGGCCAACGAAGTCCAGCGTACCGACGCAGTCGCGCGGGCAAAGAAACTCGGGCAGCTTGCCCGCCATGCCGAGATTCCACCAGTTCGTGCCGAGCAGCGTTGAGAAGATCGCGATGCTCTTTCGCAATGCGAAGAGCGCGTGCATCCACGATCGCGTCGCATCCAAACGCTGTTCGCCGTGCATCGCCACGAACTCCACGCGGCCGGAATCGCCGAAAATGAGTTGCGCGATGCGGCGGCCGAGTTCGGGTTCGAGCCCTTCGTATCGGGACGCTCCCGTGTCGCGCTGACCCTCCGAGGTGCTCGGGCGAAGCGTACACAAACCACGCACGCCTGGGTGGATTCCGACGCGTAACTTGCCGCGGCGGCGGATGCGTTCGACCGAGCGGTCCATCCTCGGCACGGGTTCTCGTTCGCTCTTACCACGCCCAGAGCCGGCGGCCTGACCTTCTTCCTCGCGTCCAACATTCGCGACGGTCTTGCGATTAAAGGCGTTCGGGGTGTCGGGATGTTCGCGGCGCAGGTCGCGGATGGCGCGGTCGACGATGTTGAGCAGCGTGCGACTGCCCAGCGCCATCGCTACCGCAAAGTACTGCTCGGAGTTCGGAAGCGGCGTGAGTCCAAACGAATCGCCCGCATACTCCTGCAGCGTCACGTCGTCATCGAAGACCGCATCGGCCACGCCGCGCCTCAGCGCTTCGACGGCTTCGGGCATCGCGGGCAGATAGCGAATCGTCGCAGCTGGGAACCAGCCGGCGACGATTCGCGCCGGAAGCGTATCGGCGACCACTGCGACGTTTCCGCGCCATTCTTGCGCGGGTTGTGGTAAGCGGAACGCGGTGCGATGCAACACGGCGAGACGCGTACTGTAATAAGGCTCGGAAAAGAAGGCGTGCTGCAGGCGTTCCAGCGTCATTGTGAGCTGCGCGATCGAACAATCGACGCGGCCGCCTTCGACGATCGCCGATTGCGCGATGCGCGCTGCCTGGCGCTTCGCATCTTCCGGCGACTTGAGGTGCGTCGCGGCGCGGTCGATCCAGCGCTGGAGCCATCGCGGCAGCCCTAAGACCAGCGGATTCGTGCCGACGCGCGCGTTCGGCCGGATCCGCCGAATCTCCGCGCGGGCCTTGGCGTGTGCGCGAAAGAGATTCGGGATAAGCGTGAGGACGTCGTCCATTTGCGCGTCGCCGCTCTCGTATGGCGGCTGGCCCGGCGGCATCGCGTAGGCACGCATCCAAAAACCTTTGATCCAGCCATAGACGAGCTGGTTTGGCTCGTTGATCGTAACGTAGTCGCCGATGAGATCGCCGAGGCGCTGCGCGACTTCCTGCGCGAAGCGGGCGAGACGAGCGGGAAAACCTTTATCGAGCAGTCCCGCGCCGGCCCCCGCGGCCTGAACGTGGAGCGGCCAAGTGTTGTGCACGAGCGTGACGACCGCCGACATTCCGGCGTCGCGCAGGCCTTGCAAGACCTCGCGATAGTGCGCGAACGCCTCATCGTTCCACACGCCCGGCTCGGGCTCGAGCCGTGCCCAGGACAACGAGAGACGAAAGACCGTGCAGCCCAAGCCGCGCGCCAACTCGATGTCTTCGCGATAGCGGTTCCAAAAGTCGGTGGCTTTGCCGCGTGGAACGAGACCGCGCACGCGCTCCCAGACGTCGCGAATGTCGTCGTGCCCGTCGTAGGCCTCACACTGATGGTCGGCGGTTGCGACACCGAATCGCAGGCTGCTCGTCACGCTCGCCAGATGCGTGCCGAGACGGCCGCATCCCTTGGTCGCCACCGCCGCGCGGGCGTACCTCTGCGCCGGCGCGAATGCGACGGCCATGCGATTTGCAAATAAGACCTGCATCGTCACCGGAGGCGGCTCGGGCATCGGAAAAGCGAGCTGTATGCAGATGGCAAGTGAAGGCGGGCGGCTCGTGGTCGCCGATCTCGATCTCGCGTCGGCCCAGACCACCGTTAACGCCATCGCGGCCGCAGGCGGAACGGCGATTGCCGCGCAGGCCGACGTCGGCAACTCGGCCGCCGTGCAAGCCGTCGTCGCACAGGCGGTCGCGAGCTACGGCAAGATCGACGTAATCGTCAACGATGCGGCGATGATGAAGTTTGGGCCGATCGCCGACATTGCCGAAGCGGATTTCTTTGGCACGCTGACGACCAATCTCGGATCGGTCTTCTTCTTTTCAAAATACGGCTTGGCGCACATGGGGCCGGGCTCGGCGTTCGTCAACGTCAGCTCGGTACATGCGTACGCGACGTCGCCCAACGTCGTTGCGTATGCGTCCTCCAAAGGCGCGATTGAAGCATTCACGCGCGGCTTCGCCTTGGAAATGCAGCCTCGCAACATTCGCGTGAACGCGGTCGCTCCCGGGTCGGTCGATACGCCGATGCTTTGGAACAACCCCAACGTGAAGAGCGGGGTCGAGAAACTGGAAGGTCCGATCGGCAAGCCCGCAGACCTGGCCGCGGCGATCTGCTTCCTCGCCTCGGACGACTCGCGATTCATCACCGGCGCCACGCTGCTCGTCGACGGCGGCCGCCTCGCGAAACTGCCCTAAGGAGAGCGACGCGCGTTCGTTGAGCGGGAAGGCGCGCGTCGCCGGCCTTCTGTATTTCCGAATATCTCGCTGCCGCCGCAGTTCGGCGAGGTTGCGATTGCTGTGGCTGCTCCTTTTGGGCGCGAACGATCGGCTTACGGCGCCGTGACGAACCACTCGTTGCCGAAACGGTCGTTCAGCGAACCGAACTTGCCGCCCCACTGCGCTTCGCCGAAAGCGGTGACGGTTTCGCCGCCGTCCGAGAGCACCGCGAAGATCTCCCGAGCTCGCGTCGCGTCGGGAACGTTGAGGGCCAGCACGACGTTGCCCTCAGCGGGATCGATCGCGTGCGTTGACATTCCGTCGGAGGCTTTGAATGAAATGCCGAGCGCGGTGAATGTTGCGTACTGGATCTTGTCCCCATCTCGCATGACGATCTCGTAGCTGCCGTCGAGCGCTGTCTTGTAGAATTCGAGTGCCTCTCTACAGCGGCCGTAGAAGTATACGAACGGTGTTAGCTCCATCGGAGCGCCGCGCATGTCGTCGCCGGGATCGACCAGGCCGATCGTATGCCCCTCGGGATCACGGAAGAGTCCGATGATGGGGCCGTTGGGGACTTTATCCGGGCCCATCATGCGAGAGCCGCCGCGCGTTTCGATCTTTTCGAAGGCTGCGTCCACGTCGTCGACGGCGACGTAGAACGTTACGTGACCGTCGTAGCCGTCGGGCGCTTTGCCGATGCCGCCGTAAATGCCGTGCTGAAGTCCGGGAACCGGCTCGACGAGGCTATACTGCATCTCGTAGTCGGGGATCGGTGCAGCGACGTTCCAACCGAAGACGTCGGCATAAAAGCTGCGCAACGCCGGCGCGTCGCGTCCCATGATCTCGAAGTGTACTACCGGATGTTTCACTGCCAAATCCTTTCCTTAAGCGTTGTAGGCTCGACGAAGCTCGTCGATGTCGAGTTTAGTCATTTGGAACATCGCACGCATGGCGCGTTGCGAGCGCTCTTCATCATCGCCGCCGAGGACGTCGAGTAAGCCTTCGGGCACGAGATTCCACGCGAAGCCGTAGCGATCGGCAACCCATCCGCAGGGCAACTGCTTGCCGCCTTCCGAGAGCTTCTCCCAGATCTCGTCGAGTTCGGCTTGCGTTTTGCAGCTCACGAAGAGCGCGATCTTGCCTTGCGAGAACTCGTCGCTGCGCACTTGCGGATCGCTCGACGGCGCGTTGATCGCCATGAACTCCTGACCGTCGAGCTCGAACTCGAGCGTCATTACCGAACCCTCCGGCCCGGGGCCGGCCTCACCATAGCGTTTTACGTCGGTGATTTTCGAATTCTTGAAGATCGAAACGTAGAAATCGGCCGCTTCTTCTGCCTGTCCGTTGAACCAGAGGAACGGGGTAAAGCTGGGCATCGGGGACCTCCTTGCGTCGTTTGCGAAGGCCATGGTAACAAAGTAACTTGTACAACGCAAGTACTGTTGACAAAAGAATCCATTCTTGCTAGTTTTTACGGATGGCCAGCGTCAAACGAACGTACGGGCAGTACTGCGGCTTCGCCCGTGCCCTGGAGCTAGTCGGCGAGCGGTGGGCGCTGCTCATTGTCCGCGACCTGTTGATCGGCCCGAAGCGTTTCAGCGACATCCAGCGCGGCCTGCCGGGCATCCCAAGCAACATCCTTACCACGCGCCTGAACGAGCTGGAGGACGCCGGGCTCATTGCGCGCCGTGCGCTTGCGCGACCGAGCAAAGGCGTCGCCTACGAGCTTACCGACTCCGGGGCCGGGCTCGAAAACGTCGTGCTTGCGCTGGGCCAGTGGGGCGCGCGGCACTTGGGCGAAGCGCGTTCCGGTGAGACCGTCACCGAGGACTCGGTCGCGACGGCGCTGCGCACGACGTTTCGCCCGGAAGCCGCCGGAAAGGCAAGGCTCACCTACCTCTTGCGTCTCGGCGAAATAGAAGTCCACGCACGGATTGCCGACGGTTCGATCGCGGTCGGGCGCGGAGACGTAGCCGAACCCGATCTCGTCATCGAGACGGGGCCCGGGTTGCGCGCGCTGCTCGCTCGCGAGATTTCCCCAGCCGCAGCGCTCAAAAAACGGCTCGTGCGCGTCACCGGAGACCCAAAACTGCTCGACCGTTTCGTGCAGATGTTCCGAATCTAATCCGCCGTCAACCCAACGTTCGCCGGGGGCTAAGGCTTGCCCCTAAACGTTGCCTCCCACTGCGAGTTTGCGGCGTCGAAGGCTGCCTGCTGGGTTTTCATCATACGCTGCATCGTGTCGAACCAAGTTTGAGCGGTCTCCTGACCGATCGCCCGCATCTTGTCCTCCGAATCGAGCGCGTTCTTGTACATTTGTGCATACGCGACGGCCGCCGCATGTATTTCAGCGAGTACGGGCTCGACCCGATCGAACAACTGGTCGAAGCCCAACCCTTTAAGGTAGAGCGCCATCGTCTTGTACTGCGCGAAGTAGCTCTCGACGGCAGACATATATGAAGCCCACGATGCAAGCTCCCCGGAGCTGTGCAATGGAGGGGAGGCCAAGTATGCCTGCAAGTTCTTGTTCACGAGTTGATACTGCGCTTCTAAATTAGACAGCCAGATCTGTTCGAGCTGCGCGGGGTCTTGGGTCCCTTCGTTCATGGTAATGACTCCTTTCCCGTGCGACAGGCACGGCCGGCAGGGAACGCTCCGACCCCAAGAGTATGCGTGCGCGGAGCATAAGTCAATCGAACCCACGCTTCGGCTTCGCCCGGAATCTACTTTACTCACTCAACGAAGACGAAAGGAACGTTCAGCAATGGCAGCGCCGCAACGGCACCGGCCAGGAACCCTAGCGAAGACTTCGGCATCGCATGCGTTGCGCGTTTGGGTTGTGGTAACGGTCGTCGCAAGTACCATTGGGGCCGCGAGCCCGGCCGCGAATGCGCCGGCCCCGTCGTTACGTTTGCTCGCCCGCGCGACGAATCCCAATCCGACGCTCAACTCGTATACCGCATCGGCCCAGTTGTCGGCGCTCCTTCACGCCATCGTGCCGATTCACGAGACCTTTAGCGGCACCGTCTACTACCTGCGTCCGAATCGGAAGATCGAGTTCCAAGGCGTGCCCGGCGCGCTGCGCCGTTTTAAAGACCTTGCGTCCACGACGCCGACCTACGAGCAGGCGACGCGACAGTACGTCATTACCCCGCTCACCGACAACGGAACGGTATCGACCTATTCCCTCGTTCCGAAAAAGACCGGCGGGCGCGTTCAGAACGTTGTGATCTCCATCAGCGACGCTTCGGCTCTTCTTAGCCAAGCGCAGTGGAACTACACGAACCGAGGCACTCTCACGTTCGCCCAGACCTACATGAACGTCGGGAGTTATCGGTTGCCCGCCACCGCGACGATTTCGGCGCGATTCCCCGACTACCGGGTCGATGGAACGCTGACGTTCACGAACTATCGGCCTAACGCGGCGGTCTTTCCGGCGGTGTTTGCATCGCCAAGCAGTCAATGAAACTCTCCGACGGCTTGCGTCGATGGCTCGCGCCGCGGGCAGCAGTTGCGATGCTTGCCGCCATCGCGGCGTCGGCGAGCGCGCAAACGACTTCGCCGAGCGGCGCGACGGAAACCGACCCGTACGTGTGGCTCGAGGACGTGCACGGAGCGCGCGCGATGGCGTGGGTGAAGGCGGAGAACGCCAAGACGCTCGCGGTTTTGCAAACGGATCCCAACTTCGCCGCCCTGCACGCACAAGCGCTGGCGATCGCGCAGGCAAAGGATCGAGTTCCGGCGCCGGCATTTATCGCAGGTCAGATCTACAACTTCTGGCAGGACGACGATCACGTGCGCGGGATTTGGCGGCACACGACTCCGGCCGATTATGCGAGCGTCTCGCCCGCTTGGGCGACGACGCTCGATTTGGACGAACTGGCCAAGAGTGAAAACGCGAACTGGGTATGGAAAGGCGCCGATTGCGAGTGGCCGGCCGAAAATCGCTGCCTCATTTTCCTATCGGACGGCGGCGAAGACGCGGTGACGGTGCGCGAGTTCGACCTTGCAAGCGCAGCGTTTATAAAAGGCGGGTTCAGTCTCACCCATGGCAAGCAGACTGCCGCATGGGAGAATGCCGACACAGTGCTGGTCTCGCGCGAATGGTCGCCCGGTGATCTGACGGCTTCCGGGTATCCCTTTATCGTCAAACGCCTCAAACGGGGTCAGCCGCTCTCGAGCGCCGTCGAAGTCTTTCGTGGCGCCAAGAGCGACGGCGGTTACGGCGTCACCCCGATCGCCATGCACGACGGTGCGGGCCACAGCGCAGTCATCATCGCGCGACCGCTGTCGACCTTTGAGGCCGAGTACTATCTTGTGACGCCCGGCGGCGTCGAAAGACTACACGTTCCGCGTAAGTCGCGGCCGAGCGCGATGGTGGCCGGTCGTGTGCTCTTTAGCCTGCAGGAGAACTGGAGTGTAGGCGGATCGACGTTTCCGCAGGGTTCGCTGGTGTCGCTGGATCTAGCCGCAACCTCCGCCGATCCAACGAATTTGAAACCGGCGTTGGTCTACACGCCCGGTCCGCGCGAAACGCTCGAGGACGTGGAACAAACCAGCTCGCGATTGCTGCTGATCACCTACGAGAACGTGCGGGGACGCGCCTGGGTGTACGCACCGTCCGGCGGCGCCTGGTCGAAGCAGCGGCTCGATCTGCCCGACAGCTCGTCGATCGTCGTCGACAGCGCCGACGAACACGGCGAGAGCGCTTACCTAACCACGACGAGCTTTCTGACACCCCCGACGATATGGCAGCTCAATGCCGATACGGGCGAGCTTGCGGTCGTGAAAACTTCGCCGGCTCGATTTGACGCTTCCAACGACGTCGTCGAACAGCGCGAGGCGACGTCAAAGGACGGAACGCAGATTCCGTACTTCATCGTACATCCAAAGAATATGAAGCTCGACGGAAACAACCCGACGTTGCTCTATGCGTACGGTGGTTTCGGCGTCTCGATGACGCCGAGCTACAACGGGATACTCGGCAAGCTCTGGTTAGAGCGCGGCGGCGTCTACGTGCTTGCGAACATTCGCGGCGGCGGCGAGTTCGGGCCCGCATGGCACGACGCCGGCCTCACCATCCACCGCCAGCGAATCTACGACGATTTCGCCGCCGTAGCGCAGGACTTGATCGCTACGAAAGTCACGAGCCCGCGCCGATTAGGCATCCAAGGCGGATCGAACGGCGGCCTGCTGATGGGCGTCGAGTTCACGCAGCACCCGCAGCTGTGGCGAGCGGTCGATATTCAGGTTCCGCTCCTCGACATGCTGCGCTTCGAACAGATCCAGGCCGGCGCATCGTGGACGGGTGAGTACGGGAGCGTTTCAAACCCCGAACAGCGCGCGTTCTTGGCTTCGATCTCTCCCTATAACAACTTGAAGCCAGGCGTGAAATATCCCGAGGCATTCATTTGGACGACGACCAAGGACGATCGCGTGGGCCCGCAGCACGCGCGCAAGTTCGCTGCGAAGCTGGCAGCAATGCACGTTCCATATCTGTTCTATGAAGTCACCGAAGGCGGACACGGTTCCGGCGCCAATCTACGCGAACGCGCGTTCACCAGCGCGCTGGAGATGACGTACTTCATCCAAAAGTTGATGGACTAGGAGCCTGTCAGTTTTTGTTCGGCGTCATAAACATGCGCCCGTGCGGATAGTCGAAGACGTAATTGAAGTGCTTCAAGAAATCTAAGCCTAGCAGCATGTAGTTATCAAAAAGGCCGCCCAAGCAGGCCGCTTGACCAGCATAGGTGATCGGCCCGATCGTTAGAGTTTCGATCGAACTGCATCCAAGCGTCGCCATCGTCAGGTGGTGCTTCTTAGCGAGGTCGTAGGGCACGAAAACGATACCGGGATTCCCCGTGTCGAGCATGGCGTTGACCGCGATGGATTTATTGAGCGTCATCGGAATCGCGGGGATTTCTTCCGAAAGGTCGACGAATATCGGCAACCCGCGCTCGGCCGAAAGATCCGTCGAGGGATCCAGCACCGACATCTTGGCATCGTAAATGTCGAGTTTGACGACCGCTCCCGCAAAAAAGTCGTAGCCGATGAGTCCGTCGTAGCCGCTGCGGTCGATGCCTCGGTAGTCGCGGTCGCGGAAGTCTTGGGAAAACACGAGAGCGTTGTGGAGCGTCGCCTCGCCGAATTGAATGCTGTCGGCACGCCGCACGCGCGTCTTCACGACGCCATAGAGCGTTTCGCCCTGGGTCTGGGATTTTAGGACCGGCACGCCGGCGCGGTCGGCGAACCGGTCGTCGAGGACGATCGAATCGGCCCCGGTATCCAGAATGAAGCGCCCTTTGACGCCGTTGACCGTCGCATCGATCAAAATTCGACTGTGGGTCACCGTGATTGGGGCGGCATCCTGGTTTCCAAACGTCCACGTGGCCGAGGGCGATGGCGGGTGCAGATCTTCGCTCGATACTGCGACGTTGGGCTCGAACTTCTCGTACGTATCCGTTGTTTTACTGTCGCCGAACCGATACGACGCCATCATCTTCTTTCCCGGAAGCACATCGCTATAAGATAGAATATGCAGCGTCGTCTCGTAGGCGCCGCCGGGGTCGATCGTTGCCTCAACGTAGGCTCCGGTTTGCGGATCGACGTAGCAATCGATCGGATCGCCGTTGTTGAGAGTAACGCGTACGACGCCAAGCGTCTTTCCGTCGACGCTCTTATTTTCTACGAATCGCGCCGGGAGCTCCGTCGTGCCTTCCTGCTCCAGCACGTTGAACGAGGCAAGATACTTCGCGTACTCGCTATAAATCGGCGTGGGAAAGCCGTTTGAGTCGGCAAGCCAAAAGAGGTTTCCGGTGTAGCCGACGTTCGTCGTCGCGTTCGCGCGTCGCAAGAACGTGTAGGTGTTGTGATAGAGTAGACCCCTCCAGAGCATGACGAACGTATGCGTTTTTTCGCCCTTTGCATCCGTGACGTTTCCGCCGATGCGCATGCTCTCGAACGTTCCATCGCCAAACTGCCAGCCGACGTAGGCGTGGTGTTTTGCCAGCAAAGCGGCTGACGCGGCGTCCTGCGGAGGCCCGTCGGCGCGTACCGGAAGGCCGGCCGTCGCGAGGACGACGGCAGCGATCCACGCAAGTGCAAGCGACCGTGCCATGGCTTGGCCAGGCTTCTGCGGGTTTGGTCAACCTCCTAGCAGCGGTGCCAAGCGTTCGCGCATCGACGACGCAAGCACGACCCAGCAGAGCGTCAGGATCAGACCGGGGACGATGCCCGCCGGGAACATGGTTATGTGAAAGGTGAGGATATTGTAGAGAAACGCGGCCGACACGACGAGGGCTAGCGGAACGTAACGATTTAGCAGCAGCGCGACGCCGGTGATGAGCTGGATCGAATCGATGAAAAGCACGAAGTGCGACTCGAAGATGATCTTCTGAAACTCGCCCGCGAGCCCCGGCATCGGCGGCGGACCCGATCCGAAGGTTAGAACCCACCCAAAGGCCCCCGCGACCGTAAAGGCTAGTCCGATCAGTATGCGTGAGATTAAAGCGGCGATCTTCATGATGTTCCTCCCTGCGGCGCCAAAGGCGCGCCTCGGGAACGTTGAGCACGAGCGTCGCGTTGCCCTAGCGCAACACCAGCTCCAGTTCGCGCGTCGTCGTTCCGTGGCGCACCATTAGGCGTAACACCCTTCCGGCTCGTCCGGCGACGAGCGCGACGAAATCCGCGGCGGATAGATCGCGCGCGCCGGTGTCGTTGACGGCGAGAATCTGATCGCCGGCCGCGATGCCTAACGCCGATGCCGCGGAGTTTGGACGAACGGCGACGACGTCGATGGCATCGGGTCCGTTCTTCGCGAAGCCAATTCCGGAGCGGTTGCGCGGAATGACCAGCGGGTGCGCCAGCGCCTCAAGGTACAGCGTTTGGTCGGCGTAGTCGAACGTCGGGGTGAAGCGCGACAGCACCGAGAGTCCTAAATCGCCCGCCTCGGTCCACGATGAGAACGCGCCGCTCTTCATCTGCGTGAAATCCGCGAGAAGCTTTGGGATCGCGCGTCCCCCGATGTCGAAGCGCGCGAGCGTTTCCAACTGACCGGTATTTGAGCCGCCGGTCCCCCCGCCATGCACGGTATACCCTCGGCGGTATTTGGCGAGCAGTTCCGTTCGTCGCAGAAAATCGCCGTAGAGAATCAGGATCCCCGCGTTNNCCCCGCCCGCGGTAGGCGAAGCTCGTAAGCGGCGT
The DNA here is from genome assembly GCA_003158175.1 of Candidatus Cybelea septentrionalis. Taxonomy (GTDB): domain Bacteria; phylum Vulcanimicrobiota; class Vulcanimicrobiia; order Vulcanimicrobiales; family Vulcanimicrobiaceae; genus Cybelea; species Cybelea septentrionalis. The sequence continues at coordinate 58,054 of PMHJ01000033.1, read as the reverse complement.
GAGCGTCAGCATCTTGCGGGCGTAGTCGATCCGGGTCGCGTAGCGTTCGAACCATTCGAGCCCGAGGATCCCCGCGAGCGGCACCTTGCGCCCCCGCTCGTAGAACGAATACGGATACGGAATCACCAGAAAAGGCTGATCGAGCAGCTCCGCGTTGCCGATGCGAACGGTTGCGACGCGCGTGTACTGCAGCGCGATCGTCCCCGCCCCCGCACCGCCGCTCACGCCTCCGCCCGTTCCGCGCAACCGCAGCGTCTTCGCCGCCATGCCATCGAGGATCGCGTGACCGCCCGAATCGAGAATGAACGGCATCGGCGCGCGCCCGTTGACCGAAGCCCACACGAAGAGCTGATTCCCCTCGAGCGCGATCGGCACGGTCGTCACGCTGGCGCCGGCAAGCATCCGTGTGTTCTCCTCCATACGCGGCCTCACGAAATCGGCGGCACGAACGCCAGGCGACTGAGTGTAGCGCGTCACGTCGACGCGGTCGCCGTTAGCCGGCTCGAAGAGGCTCGCAGTTGAGATCGAAAACGGCAGCACGATTCCGCCGACCTGACGATAATCGCCAAACGTCGTCACGTCGGTCGTGATCGGCGTGCGAATCGCAACGGAATCAATCAGATGGCTGCGTGTATCAATTGCCATGACAGCCGGAATGCCGCCGCGCGGTGCGACGCGCACCATCTCGGCGCGATCGGCTCCGCTTCCCGTAAATCCTATGCACGTTATAACCGCGCCTGACCGAATATCAAGGTAGCCGCGCCGCGTGAGAAACGCTTCCGTGACGGCCCTCGCCCGCGGGTACCACGAGTCGTAGGCATGCACGCCGGCCGAGATGTCGCGAGCCCAGAGACTCTGCCCATCGTACACCTCGGCCTGGCTCCCCTTGACCGGCAGCGTCGACCAGCGCGCGTAGCGTCCCTCGCGGACGTCATCGCGCCGCTCGGCCGTGCCGCGCAATCCCGAGCTGAGCAGCCTCCCCGACGCGCTAATCTCGCCGACGCGATTCCAGGCCGCGCCGCCGGTGGCCGCGGCGACCTGCGCGAACAGCGCGGCAGCGTTGCATGCAAGCGAAATGGACGCGATAAGGCCAAGCATGGCGCGAGCATACACGCCGAACGAGGCGCGGTCTTGAAGATTCTTAGCGCGTGAAGGTTCGGCGGTATCCGGCCGGCGAGAGCCCGAGACTCCGGCTAAACGCGCGCGTGAGATGGCTTTGGTCGCTGAACCCCGCGTTTAATGCGATCCGCGCGATTGGCGCGGTCGTCGTCAGCAGCATCTTCGACGCCAGACGTATACGAGCGCGCGCGCGATACGCGTTGGCCGTCATGCCGACGTGGCGTCGGAACGCACGGCTGAAATGCGTCTCGTGCAGGCCCGCAATCGCGGCAGCCTCGCGAAGCGGGACCGCCTCCCCCCAGGGAAAGCCGTCGATGACGCTGCGCAGCCAGGTCGGATGCTCCGGCGGAGCCTCGGTCGACTGGCGCAGCGCATCGTGCAGTCTCGCCACCGCCGCGCCGAGCTCGGGGTCGTCGGCGTAGAACGATCGCACGACCTCGCCCACCGCGTTTTGCAGTGGAGCGAGATCCTGCGCGACACTTCCACGCGAGCCTGCGGCACACGAATCGCGCGGCAACTCGACGTTGAGACACCGCGTGTCGCTAGCGAAACGGTCCGCATGTTCTTCGGCGGCGTCGTGAACGACGATGCTGCCGCTGCGGCAGAGCGCCGGAACCATATCGCATACCTCGACGTAGGCACCACCTAAGACGATCGTGACGAACGACGACCCGTGCCGGTGGTGATCCATCGCGCTGCAGCCGCGATGATCGGTTTCAAAAACGGCACCGGCTTCGGTTATACGCTCCATGGCTGCAACACGATTCGCGATTCGGGCAGCGAGAACCCTAGCCGCTTGCTTTAAGCTTGGCCATTGCCTGCGCGGTCCGGTATAATTAAAGCATGAAACGCATTGGGTTAATCGGCCTCCTCGCGGCGACCGCCTTAATTGCCGTGCTGGGGCTGGCGCTCGTCCAGGCACGCGCCACCGGCGGCCCTTCGGCCGCGGACATCCAGACGATGCAGCAGGGGCATATGGAGATGACCCTCCACGGGCCGCAGCGTCCCGGAGACCGTGCGCGCGCCGATGCGATCGTTGTGGCGGCTCGCCAAGTGATGGCGGATTATCCGACGGTTGACGCCGCCGAGAAGGCGGGCTTCAAGAAGTTTCTTCCGGCTATTCCGCTTTCAGTCGAGCACTACACGAATCGCAGCTACGCGGTAGAGGCATGGCTGGGACACTTCGATCCGATGCACCCGACGTCGCTCGTCTTCAAGCGTGAGGGCAACTCACTACAGATCGTCGGCGTGATGTACACGGCATCGAATTCCGCCGACCGCGACGAACTGAATGCGCGGGTTCCGCTGAGCTTCGGAACGTGGCACCGGCACGTCGATTTCTGCAAAGCGCCAATGGGAACTCCGGTAGCGGATCGGTTTGGACCAGATGCGCGCTTTGGCTTCGCGGGTTCGATTCACACGAAAGATGCCTGCGACGCCGCCGGCGGCACGTTCATCCCACGCGTTTTCGGGTGGATGGTCCATGTATGGCCGAACGAAAAGACGGATGCCTCGGTTTGGGCCGTCGATGCGCACCACAGCATGGACGCTATGGAGCCGTAGTTCCGGCGGGCAAAAACCGTTTCGCACACGCGCTAATCGAGAGCCGAGAGCGGCGAAAACAGCCGATCGATCTCGGCGGCGTCGAGCTGCAGCGATGCCGGCTCATCGAACAGCCCGGCGGCTAACTCGGCCTTGCGCTCTTGCATCTCGACGATGCGCTCCTCCACCGTTCCGGCGGCGATGAGCTTGTACACGAAGACCGGCTTGTGTTGACCGATGCGGTGCGCGCGATCGGTGGCCTGGCGCTCGACCGCCGGATTCCACCACGGGTCGTAGTGAATCACGGTATCGGCCGCAGTGAGATTCAATCCCGTGCCGCCGGCTTTTAAGCTGATGAGAAAGAGCGGCACCTCACCCGCCTGAAAACGCTGCACGGGCGTAACGCGGTCTTTCGTCTCACCGCGCAGCTCGACGAATGCGATCTCGCGTTCGCGAAGCTCCGGCTTGATGAGATCGAGCATCGAGGTGAACTGCGAGAAGAGCAGAATCCGCCGCCCCTCATCGATCAGCTCGGGAACCATCTCCAGCAGTGCCTCGAGCTTGGCCGATCCGCCAACGCCCCGCGCCGCCGACACTTTGAGCAGCCGGGGATCGCAGCAGACCTGGCGCAGTTTTAGCAGCGCGTCGAGCACGACGATGTGGCTGCGCGCCAAACCGCGCATCCGCAGCGCGTCACGCACGCGCCCGTGCATGGCGATGCGGATCGTCTCGTAGAGATCGCGCTGCGCGCCGTCCAGCTCGATGCGCGTGACGATCTCGCTCTTCTCGGGAAGGTCGAGCGCAACCACTTCCTTCGTTCTACGCAAGAGAAACGGGCGCAGGCGCGACGACAGCACGCGGCGTCGCTGCGTGTCGCCACGCTTCTCGATCGGCGTTCTGAAGGCGCGCCCGAAGGACGCGCGATCGCCGAGCAATCCGGGAACCGCGAACGCAAAGACCGACCACAGCTCGCCGAGATGGTTCTCCATCGGCGTCCCGGTGAGGGCTAGCCGCTGCGCCGCTCGCAGCCGCCCGGCGGCCTGCGCGCCCTTAGAGCGCGGGTTCTTGATCGCCTGCGTTTCGTCGAGCACGGCGATCTGCCACTCCTGCGCGCAAAGCGTTTCGATGTCGCGCTGCAGCAACGCGTAGGTCGTCAGCACGATGTCGCTGTGCGCGATCTGCGTGAAACGCTCTGTACGGTCGGCGCCAGTAAGCGCGAGCACGCGCAAATGCGGAACGAAGCGCGCAATCTCGGCACGCCAGTTCGGCGAAACACTTGTCGGCGATACGATCAGCACCGGCCGTTTGAGGCGCCGCGCGGCCTTCTCGATCGCGACGTGCGCAAGCAGTTCGACCGTTTTGCCCAAGCCCATGTCGTCGGCAAGCACGCCTCCGAAACCGTTGCGCGCGAGGAGCTGCAGCCAGGCGACGCCGCGCGCCTGATACTGACGCAGCGTCCCTTTAAACGTTGCCGGCGTCTCGGCCGGTGCGAGCGCATCTTCGTCGGCGAGCGCGTGCACGAGGTCGCGCAGTTGCGCCGCTGCAGCCCAGCGTATCGGCGTCGCCCGTTCCAGTTGCGCAATCGATGCAAGGTGCGCCGGCGTGAGCGCGAGCCGCCCTTCGCTGGTGAGCGGCGCGTCGAACAGCTCGACGAGCGTCGCCAAGAGCGGCGCGATGCGCTGGGCCGGCAATGCGACGAACGCGCCTTCGCGGACGCGCCCGTAGACGGTCGCGCCTTCACCTAGCTGCGCCAGTTCGTCGTGCGAGCGAATGCTTAACTCGCGCAGCGCATCGACGACGATCGGCAGTAGCGAGACGCGCTGACCGCCCACCTTGATGCCGAGATCGAACTCGAACCAATTGTTTGCGCTTGGCTCGATATGCGCGTCCCAATCGTCGGTTTCGAGCAGCTCGTACGGAAACGACGAATCAATCTCGACCCTCCAGCCGCTCCTGCGAAGCGCCGGCACGACGCCGTCGAGGAACTGCACCCAACGCCGCTCCCCCGTTCCCGGAAAACGCAACGTGGAGTTGCGGTGTTGGACGAACTGGATCTCCGGCCACGTCACCAGGTGTAGCCCATGGCTATCGAGTACCGTGCGAGCCGCAGCTTCGAACTCATAACGCCGCGGCCAGAGGCTGACGCCGTCTGCACGCACCGATTGGAACTCGCGCGGCTCGTCGGCCGAGAAGTGGACGGAGTGCGCGCCATACGCAAACGTCAGCTCGGCGATCGCTGCGAGCGGCGTTTCCGAGAATCCGCGCAACCGGAGCACCGGAATCGGATCGCGCTCGATCATAAACACCGCCCGCGGCCTTTGGCGCGCCCAACCGCCTTCGCCTGCGTTGCCGCTTCCGCTGGTTTATGGGAACACGCAAGAAAGCGCCCGTCTGCGCCGAACCCCGGCGGGATGCGATCCCATAGCTATGTTATAGCCGCGGCCGCGCTTGCACTCTCGGGGTGCGGCGGTTCGACGAATCCGTTCCCACCCGCGCCAACGACGCCCACGCTCTCCGGGAGCGTTAACAGCGCCACGGGTCCGGTGGCCGGCGCACAGATCACGCTCTATCTTGCCGGCGACATGGAACCGCGCTCGCGTGCGACGGCGCTGGGCCATGCGACGAGCGATTCCGCGGGAAGTTTTCACGTGCGCTACGCGCAGCGGTCTTCCGGGGTCGTCTATGCGGTGGCGACAGGCGGCAGCACCGGCGGACGCGCAGCCAACTCCGCGATCGGCTTGATGGGAATCGTCGGCAGAGACGGACGCTACGCGAGCGCGTTGACGATCAACGAGTTCACGACCGTCGCCGACGAGTTCGCGCTAGCGCAGTTCGCCGATCCGTCGGGATCCGGTGTCGGCGCCGCGGCTACCAATAGCGTCGGCCTTGGGAACGCGGCGCGATTGGCGCTGACGAACTTGGCTACGACCGCGGGAACGCCGGCGGCCTTCTGGCCGGCAGCGTCGCAATGCACCGGCGGGCGCTCCGAGCCCGACAACTGCGATGGCCTCGAGCGGCTCAACGCGCTCGCGAATGCGCTGAGCCTCTGCACGACGTCGGCGTCGTCGAGCGAGTGCAAGGAACTCTTTACCCTAACGCGCCGGTCGGGAACGACGCTCGCCGCGATACACGCAATCGTACTGAATCCGTCGCGCAACGTCGCGGAGCTTTTTGCGCTCTCGAAACGCAAGCATACCTACGAGCCCGCGCTCGATGCGCCCCCGGTGGCGTGGTTCTTGGCGCTGAAGTACGTCGGCAACGGGCACGAGTTCGACGGACCCGGCGCCATGGCGTTCGACGCCACCGGCAACGTGTGGGTGGGGAACAACTATACGTTCCAAACCGATCATAGCGTTGCGACGTGCGGAGGCAAAGAAGTGATCGAGCTGACGCCGGTCGGCAACGATGCGGCGGGCGCGCCGTTTAGCGGCGGCGGCGTCGATGGCGTGGGATGGGGCACGGCGTTCGACGCCCATCACAACCTCTGGGTCGGAAACTTCGGCTTTTTCGGCAAAGGCTGCACGAACAAACCCGCCGCCAATAGCGTGAGCGAGTTCGACCCGTCGGGGCATCCGCTTTCGCCGAAGGGCACCGGCTACACGCAGGGCAAGATCGACGCGCCGCAAGCGACGACCTTCGACCAAGATAACAATCTCTGGATCGCCAGCTACGGGGCTACGACTATCACCGAGTATCCGGACGCCGATCCGAGTAAAGTGCGACTCCTGCGACATACCGGAGCGAACAGGCCATTCTCGATCGCGATCGACGGGCATAAAGACGTGTGGATCACGAGCTTCGGAAACGACTCCGTCGTCGTCATCGGCCAAGACGGGCGTCCGCTGCCGGGATCCCCATACACGGCGGGCGGCATCAAACGTCCGCTTGGCGACGCTTTCGATAGCCGCGGCAATCTGTGGGTGTCGAACAGCACGGCCAGCACGGTGAGTGCGCTCGATGCGAGTGGAACGCCGTTTGCCGGAAGCCCGTTTACCGGCGGTGGCGTGAAGCTCCCGTGGGGCATTGCCGTCGACGGCAACGATAACGTGTGGGTCGCGGATTTCAGCGGCACGCGGCCGCGCCTGTCGGAGTTATGTGGCGTTCGGCACGTAGGATGCGCACGGACGGGCGCGGCGATCTCTCCGAATCATGGCTTCGCGAGCAAACTGCTGCAACGCCTGACCGGCGTCTCGATCGACGCATCGGGTAATGTGTGGGTCTGCAACAACTGGCTTCCAATCCCGGTCCAGACCAATCCCGGCGGCGACGCGCTCGTCGAGTTCGTCGGCATCGGTGGCCCGGTGAAGATGCCGCTGTTGGGGTTACCGAAACAGCCGTAAGTACACGCCTGCGCCGGATTCGTCGTCAGCGCTTCCAAAGCTAAATCCAGGTGCTGCCAATTCATGCGCCGGACGGATCGCGCAACGCGCAATTCGCGATAGCCGATAGCACGCACATGAGGAGGTCCGCCACAGTGCTTCATGAACTCCGTGATCAAAGCAAGCAACAAAGTCGCGGATAACTGCTACTCTTCGGAGGCGCGATTGAAGAAGCTCGGTCGGGGAATGTTTCTCCCGCTCTTGGTCGCAGTCGCTTACGTTGCCGCAGCGAAGCTCGGCTTCACGTTGGCGTTCACGACGAAGCAAGTGACGGCCGTATGGCCGCCGACTGGCATTGCGCTCGCCGCGCTCTTGCTCTGGGGGTATCGCGTCTGGCCCGGGATTTGGCTCGGCGCATTCGCAAGTAATGCGCTTAGCTCCGAGCCCGTTTGGACGGCCGCGGCGATCGCGACGGGAAATACGCTCGCGCCAGTGTTTGGCAACTTCCTCTTGCGACGCTTCGGCGGTTTCGACAATGCGCTCGAACGCGTGCGCGACGTTCTTCTCCTCGCGCTGTTCGGATCGGCAATTGCCATGACGGTATCCGCGACCAATGGCGTCGTCGAACTCGCGCTTGCTCGAATCGTTCCGTGGAGCGCTTTCTTCTCGGTTTGGTGGGTATGGTGGGCCGGCGACGCGATGGGCGTGCTGTTCGTTACTCCGCTGTTGCTCACGTGGATCGGCGCGAGGCAGAAGGAATCTGCGGAGGGAGGCGGGCTCGAACTTGCCGCTCTCGCCGCGATGCTGCTGGCGTCAAGCTCAATTTCGTTTCTGAGTAACTTCCCGCTGCGCTTTTCGGTCTACCCGTTCATCATTTGGACGGCCCTGCGTTTTCGGCAGCGTGAAATGACTGCAGCAATTGCGGCTGTTTGCGGTCTCGCCATTTGGGCAACATCGCACGGTTTGGGTCCCTGGGCCTCGGGCCGTCTCGACTCACGACTCGTCCAAGTTGACAGTTGGATGTCGGTCCTGGCGATAACGGGCCTGGTGCTCGGAGCGATCACGGCCGAAAGGCGGACGGCTCGTCTCGATCTTCAAGAACTGCTGACGCAGACGAAGCGATCGGCGGTAACGTTGCAGACCGCGTTCCTTCCCGAGCATCTGCCGCGGCGACCTGACGTTCGCTGCGATGTGCTTTACATCGCGGCTGAGCGCGAAGCGCTCATCGGCGGCGACTGGTACGACGCCTTTGACCTGCCCGACGGACGGATTGCTTTTTCGATTGGCGATGTGACCGGTCATGGACTCGATGCGGCGGTTAGCGCCGCGCGCCTTCGGCGGAGCATTTTCTCCGCGGCCTTCAACACGTCAGATCCCGCTGAGATCCTGACCAAGGCCGACCACGTGCTAGGATCGCGCCATGAGGCTCCGGCCACTGCGTTGATCGCGATCCTAAGCCGGGATCTCTCAACGCTCAGCTACGCCAGCGCGGGGCATCCGCCGCCGATCGTCGCGAGCCCACGTACGTCCGCGCACTTGTTGACACCCGGGGGTCTCCCGTTCGGCATTGGGATTCCGATCGCGTCGCAAACGTACACGGTAGCCTTGGAGCCCAATGCGGCGATTCTTTTCTACACCGATGGGCTCACGGAGTTTAAACGAGATATCGTACGCACCGAACGAGCGGTATTGCAGGCCGTTATGCGTTTACTTGACGACCCGCACGTGGATCGTCCGGCAGTTTTTATCCAACGCAGCGTTATGGGTTCCCAAAGACCCGCCGACGATACCGTGCTCCTGGTGGTGCAACTCGGCGCCGGACGTCAAAAGTCTTGGAGTTACGATTCAACAAACCCGCTCAGCGCGCATACGCTGCGCGGCGAGATCACGCACTTCATACGATCGCTCGCGCCGAACGAAGACGAACTGTTTGGCACGGAGCTCATCATCGGTGAGGCGCTCGCAAACACGGTGGAGCACGCGCCGGGCTCGGTGAGCGTCGCCATCGATTGGACCGACGCGTATCCGGTTATCGTCGTTTCCGACGCCGGCCCCGGATTATCGCGCCTTGAGGCAGCGTTGCCCGTGGACGAGCTGAACGAAAACGGGCGCGGTCTTTTTCTGATTTCATCCCTGGCGCGAGATGTGCAAATCGAAGCTCAACCTGGAATGGGCACGAGAATGCGCATCGTACTGCCGACGAAACGTGCCGGCGCCTGACGCTCAGAGTTCCCTGGCCGTCACTTGCCCGCGGTCACGGTTTTCAGTTCCTCGAACGACCCTCGCAGGATATGTGGCAAGTCTGGCTGGTTCGTTTCACGGATCCAGCGTTCGAACGCAACTCTGAAGACCGCAATACCCATCTCGGCGGCAAGAGTCGCGGCGGGCTCGCTGACCTTGCGCCGCCGCAACGCGTCGGCAAGCGCGGAAGCGAGCGATGCGAGTTTGATCCGCTCGCGCTCCGAAAGCTCAGCGTTTTCGGCGATGATCGTCTGGCGCCGTCGAGCGAACTCGTGGCGTTCTGAAAATCCGCCGGCGATGGCCTCGAGGGCCACGGCGACTACATCGATCGCAGGTAAGGCCACAGGCGCGTTGTCGAGCGCGCGCACCAGCTGCTCTTGGAACTCGCTCGCGCCCCCGAACAAGACTTCGCGCTTGTCGGTAAAGTGCCGGAAGAACGTCCGCTCCGAGAGCCCGGCGCGCTTGGCGATCTCTGCGACGGTCGTCTGGTCGTACCCACGGCTGCTATACAACTCTAGCGCCGCCTCAACCAGGCGGCCGCGTGCGTTCGGTTCCCAGCGACCCATGAGACAATTATACCTTATGATGTCAGTGGTTGACATCCCCTGGTATACTGATGGCAGCAACTGACATCAGTTACCCTTGGAGGACTCCCAATGCGTGTTTTCGTTACCGGTGCGTCCGGTTTCATCGGCTCCGCCGTCGTTCCCGAACTCATCGGTGCGGGCCATCAGGTCGTCGGGCTTGCTCGCTCGGAGGCGTCAGCCCAGGCTCTCCTCGCTGCGGGGGCGCAAGCGCATCGCGGTTCCCTCGACGACCTCGACAGTCTGCGTGCCGGCGCAGCCGAGTCCGATGGAGTCATCCATCTTGCATTCATTCACGACTTCTCACAGTTTGAGGCAAACTGCGAAACGGATCGGCAGGCCATCGGGGCACTTGGCTCCGCACTTGCCGCCTCGGCCAGACCCCTAATCATCACCGCCGGCCTGGGAGTCCAGTCACCGGGGCGCCCTGCAACCGAGGAGGATCCGCCGATTCCCAGTTCCGCCGGTTTCCCGCGCAGCGTCTCAGAGGAAGCGGCCGCATCGGCACTCGCGGTTGGCGCGCACGTCTCCGTTATGCGGCTTCCTCAGGTGCACGATCCGAACAAACAGGGGTTGATCACATTTATGATCGCTCTGGCTCGCGAGAAGGGGCTTTCGGCGTACGTCGGCGATGGCGCGAACCGTTGGCCGGCGGTGCACGTTCTCGACGCGGCCAAGCTCTATCGACTGGCCTTTGAAAAAGGGCGTGCCGGTATCCGGTATCACGCGGTTGCTGAGGAGGGCGTTCCGCTCCGAGATATTGCGGAGGCAATCGGCCGCCGAGTGAACGTGCCCGTGAACGCCATCGCCGCGGATGAAGCCGTCGGACATTTTGGCTGGCTCGGTCATTTCGTTACTGCCGATTTACGCGCATCGAGTGCGTTGACGCGAGAATGGCTCGACTGGAATCCCGTGCAGCGGGGTCTCATTTCAGATCTCGATCGCGGGCGTCACCTTGAAGAGATGAAAGCATGACCTGCTTCTCTCGCTGAGGCACTCGGGATGGGACGAGGCAGGCGTTGCGAAAGGAATACCGATGAGACTGCAAACTCTTCTCATCATCGCTGCGGAGCATCCTCGCTCGTCGCTGCACCCGCAAGCGCCCAAACACCCTCGGGCTCGAGCGCGCTCTTCGGAACGAATCTCGTCGTGAATGGGGATGCCGAATCCGATACTGGAGCCCCGAGCAACAATCAGGTCGTGATGCCCACCGGTTGGACGACAACCGGAGAGTTCACGGCCGTCCAGTATGGAGCCAGCGGCGGATTCCCCGATAAAACCTCACCCGGCCCGATCACTGCAACGCGATTCGAAGGGACGTACAACGACGCCTATTCGGACGACGTTTCGCTCGTGCTCGAGAAAGGCGCTGCTAAGTAAGCGTCATACCCGCCGGTGAGGTTCACCGCTCGATCGTAGCCCAGCGCGTTGAGCTTCTTCGTGACGTAAGCGCTGCGGGCACCGAGATGACAGTACACTACGATCTCGCGATCGATTGGAATTTCCCCGAGCCGATCCTCAACTTCGCCCATCGGAATATTCACAGAACCGGCGATGCAGCCGTCGTCGACGAGCTCTTCGGGCTCGCGTACGTCCAGCAAGAACGGCGGGGGGCCGTTATCGAGACGTTGCGCGAGCCCGCCAGGCGTTATCGACTTCACCTACAAGAGCGAGGGAATGCATTTTCCGGACGTCACACGGCAAGTGGCGATGACGGCAGGCGTCACGCCCGCGGGAAACGGCGATCCCTTCAGCGGCGTCAGTGCCCCGTTGCTTCCGATCTGATAACCGGAAATAGAAGCCGCACCGCTATTGCCTACATAGAGGAACTTATCCGACGGATCGACCGCGCCGTAACAGGCCCCGGAACCCGCCGCAAACGGCGACCCTTTGACCGGGGTTAGCGTGCCGTCACTTTTGATCGTATAAGCGGAGACATTCGCACCGCCGTCGTTCGGCACGTAGATAAACTTGCCGTTCGGATCGACGATCACGCTACAGGCTTCGGTGCCCGCTGCAAACGGCGACCCTTTTACGGGCGTCAGCGCGCCGCTGGTCGCGTTGACCGTGTAGGCGGAAACATTACTCGAACCATAGTTGCTTACATAGGCGAACTTGGCGGTCGGATCGACTGCCAAGCCAAAGGGTTCGCTCCCCGCAGCAAACGGCGATCCCTTCACGGGCGTGAGCGCGCCGTTGCTTGCGATCTTATAGGCGGAGACATTAGCAGAGCCCGCATTTGGCACGTAGACGAACTTACCCGAAGGATCGGTGGCCACGTATTGCGCACTCGTACCGGCTGCAAACGGCGAGCCTTTCACCGGCGTCAGCGCACCGCTGCTCGCAACTGCATAGGCCGAAACGTTGCTGCTGCTGCTGACGCCAACGTTTGCCACGAAAGCGAACTTGCCCGTAGAGTCAGTCGCGACACCCGAAGGCTCGAAACCGGCCCCAAACGGCGAGCCTTTGACTTGCGTCAGCGCGCCGCTGGTCGCGTCGATCGTAAAGGCGGAAGCATTACTGGACCCCGCATTCGATGCAATGGCGAACTTGCCCGTAGCATCGACTGCGACGCCCGAAGGCTGGGAACCGGCCGCAAACGGCGACCCTTTCAGCGGCGTCAGCGTTCCGTCGCTCTCGATTTTATAACCGGAAACATTGGTCGAGCCTTCGTTGGCCTCATAGGCGAACTCAACCGCTGCCTTGGGAAGCGCGGCATAACTTGGGATCGATGGGTCGGGCCCCTGCGATGTGCCGCTCGAGCACGCGGAGAGCAAGGCAATCGCGGCAGCGGCCGCGGTAAAGACGGCTGTGGAGTTGCGCATTAGCGCTACTTTGTGAAGCGCACCCCGATGCCCTTGTCGCGAAAGATTGAGCATGGCAAGAAAAGTCTCAACGTTTCTCTAACCGATCGGGAAATGAACTGGCTGCTGTCGATGCTGCTCCTGACCGTTATCGTGCCGGTAACGACGACGCCACAACCGGATAACGCCGGCCGGCTCGCCGATCGAGAGTTTCTCGTCACGACGCCTCTCGGCAGCGGCGAGGCTCGTTATTTCGGCACGGCTTCGCTTGACGGCGATCCCAACGTGACCCGCGCGCTGATCGTCGTGCACGGCGTGTTGCGCGACTCCGATTATTATTTCGATACCGGCGTCATCGCCGCCAACACCGCCCATAAGCTCGACGATACGCTGGTCATTGCACCGCAGTTCGTGGAGCAAACGGAACTTGCGGGCCGGAATGTCTCGGCGAACACCCTTTGGTGGAGCGGCACGTGGCCGGGCGGCTCGGACGCGATTTCCCCGGCCCCGGTCAGCACGTACGACGTCTTCGACGCGATGATTGCGCGCCTCTCCGATCGATCGCGGTTTCCAAAGATTCGCGAAATCGTGATCGCCGGACATTCGGCGGGCGGCCAAATCGTTGCACGTTATGCCGTGGTCGGAAAGGCGCCGGAGCTTGACGCCGGCGCGCGAGTTCCGGTGCATCTCGTCGTATCTAATCCATCGTCATATTTCTATTTTTCAGATTGGCGCCCGTTTCCGCAGAAGGGCTGCGTTGATTTCGATCGGTGGCGCTACGGTTTGGCCGGCGCGCCCCGCTACGTCACCGGCACGGCGCCCGCGCTGGAGGCGCGCTACGCCGAGCGCCGCGTCACCTATCTGATGGGGACAGCCGACACAAATCCAAACGAGGAAGACCTCGACCGCAGTTGTGGCGGCGAAACGCAAGGTCCCTATCGCTTCGCTCGCGCCAAGTACTTCATCGCCTACATCGAGCGCCGCCATCCCGGCGGCACGAACCAGGATTATGCCTTCGTGCGAGGCGTCCCGCACGACAACCGCCGGATGTTCACGTCGGCGTGCGGCCTTGCGGTGATCTTTGGGGGGAGCCGATCGAGTTGCGCCGCCGCCGGAGCAGTTCGCTAGCGTCCGGCGCTGCTAGTTACTTACCGCCGCACCGGTCGGCGAAATGAGACCGGTAGTCACTTGGATCGGTGAGCCACCAACTGGGTAATTATAGATTTCAATATCTCCGTTTCCCGCGTCGGGACAGATGAGCGCCCTGCCATAAATGAAGAAGTCCACGCAGTCCGACGAACCGTCGAGCCGAACTGAACCGGTGACCGTTCCGGCCTCCGTGGCTTCATAGACTACCGCCCCCGCCTGATCACCGATATTTACCTTCCTTTTGGCAAACACAACGCCGCCAGGGAAATTAATGGTCGCGCCACTTAGCGTGATTGGATCGATCGTGCTGCTGCCGCCGGCCAGTTCGCCGAATTGGAACGCATCGCTGTTGTTGCGGCCGTCCAGAAAGAGATTGTCGTTGTCGTCGTACCCCAGGGAGTATATCAAATAGAAGTCCGGCGACGCGACGATCGTTGGACTGCCCATGGCGTCCGGGTAAATCGAAAGGCTTCCACGCCGATCGCGCCCTTTCCGAGCAATGATGTTTGTGGCGGCGAGGGTTCCGTCGTTTTTGTCGATCGAGCAGTCCACCGGGTACTGGCCCGGATCGGCGAGCTTCGCGATCGGCGTCGTGCCGCCGTGCGCGTACTCCAACAGATTGGACGCCAATGTGTTTGCGATCCAAACGTTTCCCGTCTTGTCGACGCACTCGCCCTGCGGCTCGTCGAAGCCCGTCAACACGCCGGCCTCTATACCCGAGGGATAACGGTAAACGACAACGTCATCGGTACCCGCGTCAGAGATATAGAGAAGCCGGCCCTTCCCTGCATTTGGCTCCATCCACGATTTACCGTGATCCACATCGACGGCGGCAATCGCACCACGAGTCGCTAGCGTGGAGGTGTCGCCGGCCGGCCGCGCCGTAGCGAACGACCCGAAACCACTGCAACCCGCAAGTATCGCGACAGCCGTGACGCCGAGTACAGCACACCTCATGGGCTAACCTGGAAAACAGTGCCACAACCTTTGGTCTTTATAAAGAGGCAGTTTCCGGTACCGCCGTATGGGGTGGTTCCGTACAGCAAGCCTGCCGCGCCGAAGACTAAGTTCGTCGCGGGGTATATAGCGCCGTGCTTATTGCTGACAAAGGTATACAGAATCGCGTCGGTCCACGCGCCCCCCGACGTCGCGGGCGGTATCAGCTTGAAAGCATCGCCCTTAAAGGCCGGCCCGCCGTTCTGGCTGGTTGCGTAAAGATTGCCGGCAGTGTCGGAGATAAAGCCGGCCTGGGGATTCGCAGCGTCGCCGCGATACGCGGGAAACCGGTAAAGTACCGTCTCCGACCAAGGCTTATGGCGCGCGGGAGTCAGCTCAAAGGCGGTCCCTCCTCCGTATACCTGACTCACGAACGTTGTGCCGTAGAGATTTCCTTTTCGGTCAAGCAACAGTGGGTCGACCGGTAAGGCTCCGTCGCCGGGGTCACCGCCGACGAACTCATGGATCACCGAGTATTTCCAGGAGTCGCCGGAGCCGATGAGAGGTGAGATCTCAAAAACCGTACCGCAACCGTCCTGGCAATAGTAATCGAAGTATCCGCCGTACTCCGTCGTGCCGTAAAGGCGACCGGCGCGATCGATGGTAAGCCCGGCAATTGGCAACCCGCCATCCTCTCCACCGCTGAAGTTGTAGAGGACCGTTTCCGTGCCTGAGCTTGACAGTTCGTAAACCGTCCCGCCAAAATACTTGCCGCCATTAACGGTGGTCCCATAAAGGTTTCCTTTGTTGTCGGCTACGAGGCCGCCGTGAGGATTGCGCCCGTCGTTGCCACGCCCGAACCTGTGAAGCACGTGCTCGATCCAGCGGTGCCTCGAAGGTTTCAGTTGGAACAGCACGCCTGCGCCGAACTTCGCGTACCCACCGCCTCCGACGTTGGTTGTGCCAAACAGACTGCCATCTGGGCCGAACGTCAGGTTGCCGGCCGGAAGACCTCCATCTTTGCCGCCGTTGAAATCGTAGAGGATCGTAAAGTTCCAGCGGCCGTCCTTCGATGTGGGCGGTGACAGCTCGAAGATACTGCCGCAGTGGACGTTGCAGGATCCCGCACCTCCGTCGTTCGTCGCCGTCCCGTACAGATTGCCGCGCGTGTCGGCAATCAAGCCGGTTACGGGCACTGCGCCGTCGGTACCGTCTTGAAAGTTGTACAGAACGTGAAAACCGGAACCTCCGCCGGCAGCAGAAACCCGATCGTTGCGATCGGCAACCTGCCCAACGCTAACGCCGGGCGTCGCGGCGAAATTCCCGCTAGAACAGCCGCCGAACCCCAAGAAGAGGCTGGTGGCGAAGATCCACCCAATTCGCGTTTTCACGTCATCCTTAACCGGATAGATATCCGGCTGTCTCGGCATGCACCTGCTTTTGTTTTTGACTGCGCTAGAGAACGCCGATAACTTGCTACGTGCCGGGGCTCACCGCGAATCCATACGACCAGGGCCCGGCCGCATTTGCGGGATTTTGCGCAAAGAGTTGATGCCCGCTCGGGTATGCAAACTCGGCCGGAGTGGCGATCAGAAATGAGAGGTTTTGTGCAATGTATGCGGGCGCGTAGAGAGCATTCCCGAGCAGAGAGAAGAATTTGAACGCCGTTCCCCAACCGGTGCCGCCATATTGAATGCTGCTCGTTGGTTTTTTCGAACCGCCGCGGAATGTCAGAATCTGATTGAGCGTTGCGTCGTCTTGATCGTTCTCGACCACGAGATCGCCACGCTGCGTCACTGCGATGCCGCCGAGCTGCGGGCCGCCGGGCACTTGCAGATTCAACGCCTTTCCCTTCGTTGACTGATAGGCGTACTTGATAACGTCACTCTCGACAAAGCCGCTCGACGGATAGTAGGTGTAGGTCAAATATAGGTTGGCCTTCGCGTCGACCGCCACTGCATTCGGACAACCCGGAAATCCGCTGATGGTCCGCGTCGGCGTCATGCTGCCGCTGGCGTACTCGACGACGTTGCCGCCGGGGCCGCTCCCCTCGCTGCAGCCGGCGCCGTGTGCGCTTGCGAGGTTCGCCACGTAGAGGGTGCCGTAATGATCCACGGCGACGTCGACCGGAGACGTCAGCCCGTCGGTATAGGTCTTATTCGGCTGCGTCGCGCCGCGCGGGAAGACCTCGACACTGGGCGTTCCCGATCCCAGCGTCGAGATCGCGACGTAGAGGTTCTGCGAAGCGTCGACGGTCAGACCCAACGCGACCGACTGTGACGGAAGCGCAAGCGTGCCCGCCGCCCTGAACCCTCTCGAATCGAGTGCTGAGATCGCAACGATGCCGGAGAATGGTTGCGACGTGTAGACGAGCGTTTCATTACTGCGGCTCGAGTTCCAGCTGCGGCTCGCCGGACGCGTCGAGTTGCGCAGCCGCGCGCACATCGCGGGAGCCAACGGCAGGTTGAGCACGCAGCGAGGGTACAGGCTCGGCGTCGCGCCGTGCGCGAGCCCCGCGCAAACCACGAGGATTGCGACGCTAATGAAAAGCCTGGTTTGCAACACGCTTCCTCTCCTTACTTGGCCGGTTGGAAGACGGCATCGGCGCCGACGACGTTATAGACGCTCCACGACGGCTGCGTCTGCCCCGAGATGTAGCCGACGATGGCCGGCGCGTATCCGAACCATTCCTGGCCATCGATCAGCGCGAGCGAGATTGGCGCGCTCGCAATCAGGACGTCTCCGGGATTCGATACCGAGAGCATCATCGACTCGGCGATCGTGCTCTCGGAACCGTCGAGCGGACCTGGGACGACGATCGTCTTCGACGGCGCGCTCGATCCTCGCGCGTAGACGGTGACATTCGACGATGCGCCCAGGTTATTGCTCACGAAGACATTCCCGTGAGGATCGAGCGCGACCCCGATGGGCCGCGCTAAGCCTTCGAAGTGGAGCGACTTTGGCGTCTTGGAGCCGTGCGTCAGCTCCAGCACGTCGTTAGCAGAACTGTCGGCGATAAACAGGTCGCCGGCTTTATCGACTGCAAGGCCGTCGGGGCCGCTCAGGTTGGCCTTGATCGTCTCGCTCGGAGCGGTCTTTCCTTTGGGGAAGACGACGATCGAGCCCCAATACTTATTGCTTGCGTAGATCGTTCCGGTGGAATCCACCGCCACGCCCGTCGTCGTGTTGAGCCCAGTCTTTAGCGTGCGCGCCGGCGACATCGTTCCGCGCGGATACTCCGTAATCTCGCCCGCGCCGGTCGCATCGGTCTGCGCGTTGGCGACATAGAGCGTTCCCTGCGTGTCGACCGCCATCTGCGCCGGATCCGATACGCCGTTGAGCTGACTTTGACTCGCCGGCGGAGAGAAGCCGCGCCGGATGTCGTGTGAGGTTACCGAGCAAACCCAGACGGCATTGTCGGTCTCGTCGGCTACGAAAACGAGACCGTCGTAGCGATCGGCGCCGGCTCCGTGAATCGCTCGCGCCACTGCAGAGCCAGCCGGCGGAGCGACCGGGGAACCGGCGCCTCCGCAGGCGCTCAACAGAGCAAGCGGGGCGACGCCAACGATGCGCGAGTAGAAGCTGAAGCGATGCATCCGATCTTCTCCTTTGGCTGGACACTCCAAGCGAAGCACGCCCGCCTCCTCCGGCGAGGGCGAAACGTGGCATTCTTCGCGTTTGCCGTCCACGCGGTCGATGAAGAATGCCGTCGCCGCAGAAGTAAGCGAAGCTGATGGCGCGCAGGTCTGACCGAGAGGACCCGTTCTCCGAGATTCGGCGCTTGTTGCGCGGGCTCCGAGGTTCGCCGAGCGCGCAACGGTGCATCGCGCTGCGCGGCGCCGTCGAGATTGCGCTGTTTCGATTGCCGTCGCGACAGCAAGCGATCGTGCGGCGATACGACCTCGACGGAGAGTGCGCGTCGGAGATCCAACGCGACTTGAGCCTCTCGCCTCGCCAGTTCTTCCGGGATCGGCACAACGGCCTCGCGCTGCTGAGCGCCTACATCTTCGAACCCGAGCGTCCGCCGAGCACGGCGAGCGTTCGCGCCTCCTCCGACACACCGCGCGATGCGGCGATGGTCGCGCGAACGTTCGCCCGGAGCCTCGCGCAAACGGGCGACGCGCGCTGCCTCGACGTACTGCGCGACCTCGCCGCCGGCGCACGCTACGCTGCGCAGCGCGCCGACCTTCTGCTCGAGTTGGCAGAGACGGCCGCCGATTGCAGCAACGAACGCGTGGCGGCGGAGGCCGCCGGCGAAGCGTCGCGTCTTGTGAGCGAATCGAGCGATCCGCGAGCGGCGCCGCTGCTTGGACGGCTCGCGCGCGTCCGCGCACGCCTCAGCCAGAGTCAAGACGACGCTCTCTCGTTCATAGCCCAAGCACTGGCGATTCTTCGCGCGAGCGTCGCCGGCGGCGGTGACGCTTCGAGGTCGGCGTCGGCACTCGCCGACGCCCTCGGCGACGCAGCGCTGCTGCACTTCTCGCACGGAGCCTACGGGCGAGCGCGTGCCGCATCGCTGGAGGCGATCGAATTAATCGAGACCTTCGCATTGCACCGTCGGCCGAAGGCGCTTGAAATTTTGGCGATGCATTCGGCCATCGACGCGTGCGTCAGCGGACGAACGCGGGCCGCGATCGCCGACGTCACGTCGCTGCTGGATCTCGCCGTCGATTCGGGTTGGTCGTCCACGGCGTGCCGCCTGGGCGCTGACCTCGTCGGGCTCAACGCGATCTGCGGCGAATACGACGAGGCGATTCGCTGGTATCAGCACCTGATGCCGTTTGCATACCGCGGAGCGCGCCCGAGCGACCGCGCAAATCTCGCGATGGAAGCCGCGCACTCCTACACGATGGCGGGGCGCTCGCGCGAAGCGCTCGCGATCCTCGGATACGCAAGGCCCGAGAACGGTTGCCCGAGCAACGAAGTGCCGAGTTGGCACGCCGTCGCCGGTGCAGCGTTAGCGAATCTCGGCGACGACGCCGCGGCCATCGCGGAAGCGCGTTCGGCATTAGTTGGATATAGCTCGCGGGGAGTGGCACGCGGAGTAGGCGACGCGCATCATCTTCTAGCGGTCTGTCACGCACGTCGCGGCGACGCACGACGCGCCCGCGAACATATCGGCGAGGCGCGTCGTTTGGTAGAGCGTTACGGCGTTCCGTACGCCCTGCTGCTCACGCTGGTTTCCGAAGCCGCTATCGTACGGAGCGAGCAGGCGCGGAGCAACGCGATCGAGTACGGCCGCCTTCTGCAGCGGCTCGCTCGCAGTTAGCCCTTACGCTTTGCTCCCACGGTAAGCGAAAGGCGAGCGCTGGAGGCGCTCGCCTTTCTTTCCGTTTCGTGTGTCGATGAAATTAGTAGGCCTTGATGCCGTTTGGACTTCCCCATCCGGCCGGACCGCTATACGTTTTGTAGCCGCCATCTTTCTTCGATAGGCCGGCCTGGCAGAGATAATTGCTGCAGTTGCCATCGTTACCGGACGTGATTACGTGCAGCTCCTTCTTGTGTTTTCTCCTCGAAAGGTCCCAGAACGTTTTGCCGCCGGTTAGGCTGCTCGCGTTGTTGACGAGTCCGACGATACCGGCCGTGAGCGGCGATGCGACGCTCGTCCCGCACACGCCGGTCCAGCCACCATAAGAACTGATGTACTCGGCGACGCCGGGGGAACAGCCGGCTTCTGCGGAGATGTCCGAGATCGTCTTGCCGCTGCAATCCGGATCGTGCTGCCACGACGGCTTGGGCGTGGTGGTCGCGCAACCGGCTCCCGCGCCATCCCAGACGGTTTCACTGTAGGTCGACCCGGAGAGTGCCAACTGCGTGCCGCCGACGGCGAGTACGTTCGCCAACGCGGCCGGCCATAAGATTACTCCATATCCGTCGTCGCCGGACGAGGCCAAATACGCGATGCCCGGCGTATCGAAATAGTTCGGGAAGTTCGAGTCGCCGCAGTTTTCGCCGTAGTTGAAGCTACTGCATCCCCAGCTATTGCTGAGGATCGTTGCGCCGAGCTTCACGGCCGTCGCTTCGGCGTTCTCCAAGCCACAGACGACGCCGCCACAGTTGCCGCCCTCGATCAGATAGATCGTACACTTGGGACAGCTCGCAGAGACCATTTGGATGTCGAGGTCGGTCTCCACGCACCAGCCGAAGTCTTCGCAGCTCTCAGGGTAGTTACTTTGTTGTCCGCTCTCGTTGTACTTGAAGAACGTTGCCGTTCCCAATTTGAACGTAGTGCGATAGGTCGCGAGATCCGTTGAAGCGGCGGCCAAGTCGCCGAGTTCGATGAGCGCCACGACCGTTCCCGATCCCTTGCCCAACGATCCCGTCAGGTTATAGCGAGTCTGCAGGTCGATGGGCCGCCAGCCGCAGCTGCCGCTCGACGGCGAGCAGCTCGAATTCGCGCGCTTCGTCACCACGAGTACTTGGCATTGCACACCTCCCGCAAGCGCTTTGCAGACGCGCCGGGCTTCGTGCTTGGCTTGCCACTCGGGCACCGAGTGCGCGGAGGTCGAAGGCCCGCTTTGCGACGGGCCCCCGGCCGTTGGCATATTTGGCGAGCCGCCCGCATTACAGCCGGCGATCACCAGCGCCGCTACGAGCGGAGAAAACTTCAAGAATGCGTTCACGAATGCTCCTTCACATGAGTCGATCTGGGAGGGCAATACTTACAAGACGCAAGCCTTCTCTCCTATTGGCCGATCGGCAAGCAGAGATCAAACTTGCTCGAAGCACCGCACCCTCGGCGATATCGACCCGCGCCACCTTGCTCGTGCTCAGCCGTCGCGGCTACGAAACCGCGGAAAAGGGCACGAACGGCTTTCCCTGCCTCGTGGAACGATCGTAGGCGTCGCCCTTCGAATGCTCCGAGTTCTGGAATTGGAAAATGCGTGGGCCAATTTGCTATAACCCGGCGGCGGCGCGCGCACCGTTCTGCTCTACACGCTCCAACGGACAGAACTGGCTCGTTGGTCTGACGGAACGTTCGCGCCGCCGACGTAGCTCTCAAGCGACGCGAGAAAGAAAGGCGAGCGCTAGACGCGCTCGCCTTCTTCCCGTTTCCGTGTGGATGAGTTAGTAGGCCTTGATGCCGTTTGGAGTTCCCCATCCAGCTGGGCCGCTGTACGTTTTGTATCCGCCATCTTTCTTCGACAGGCCGGCCTGGCAGAGATAATTGCTGCAGCTGCCATCGCTGCCAGACGTGATTACGTGCAGCTCCTTCTTGTGTTTTCTTCTCGAAAGGTCCCAGAACGTTTTGCCGCCCGTTAGGCTGCTCGCGTTGCCGGCGAGCGCAACGATACCGGCGGTGAGCGGCGCTGCAACACTCGTCCCGCAGACGTCGGTCCAGCCACCGTAGGTCGTGACGTATTCAGCGACGCCGGGGGAACAGCCGGCTTCTGCGGAGATGTCCGAGATCGTCTTGCCGCTGCAATCCGGATCGTGCTGCCACNNACTGCGTGCCGCCGACGGCGAGCACGTTCGCCAGTGCCGCCGGCCACTCGATCTCTGGATATCCGGAGTCGCCGGACGAGGCCACGTAGGCGATGCCGGGCGTATCGAAATAACTCGGAAAGTTCGAGTCGCCGCAGTTCTCGCCGTAGTTGAAGCTGCTGCATCCCCAGCTATTGCTGAGGATCGTGGCACCAAGCTTGACGGCCTCCGTTTCCGCGCCCTCCAAACCGCAGACGACGCCGCCGCAGTTGCCGCCTTCGATCAGATAGATCGTACACTTGGGACAACTGGCAGAAACCATTTGGATGTCGAGGTCGGTCTCGAGACACCAGCCGAAGTCTTCGCAGCTCTCAGGGTAGTTGCTTTGTTGTCCGTCCTGATTGTACTTCGCGAATGTCGCGGTTCCCAATTTGAACGTACTGCGGTAGGTCGCGAGATCGGACTCGGCGCTAGGCAAGTCGCCAAGTTCGATGAGCGCGACGATCGTTCCCGATCCCTTGCTCAACGATCCCGTCAGGTTATAGCGAGTCTGCAGGTCGATGGGTCGCCAGCCGCAGCTGCCGCTCGACGGCGAGCAGTTTGAGTTCACGCCCTTCGTCACAAGTAATACCTGGCATTGCACACCCCCGGCAAGCGCTTTGCAGACGCGCCGGGCTTCGTGCTTGGCTTGCCACTCGGGCACGAAGTGCGCGGAAGCGGAAGGCCGGCCTTGCGACGAGCCGCCGGCCGTTGGCATATTTGGCGAGCCGCCCGCGTTGCAGGCGGCGATCGCCAGCGCCGCCACTAGCGGAGAAAGCTTCAAGAATGACTTCACGAATGCTCCTTTACATGAGTCGGTCTGGGAGACTGCAGTACTTACAAGACGCAAGCCTTGTCTCCTATTAGTGGTCGTCGCTCGTCCCGCACACGCCGCTCACGCAATCACGATTAAGCACTCTTTAATTTCAACGTCCGCCAAAGTGCGGTAGGCTTCTCGCCGTGGGGTAGTATGATTCGTCTCTTACTGACAACTGTTTGTGGTTTGCTAGCGTTTCCGGCGATTGGCTGCGCGCAAGCCTCTCCGCTCTCCGGCGATGACCCTCCACCGCTTCAAATACCGTTGACGATGTCACGTGATCCGCAATTGGGCACCTATGCGGCTAAAATTGCTATCATGTTAGGAAACGGCAAACCGTTATCGTTTGGCTTCGACACCGGCTCTTCGGGATTGCATGTGTTCGCCGATGCCGACCTCGATACGCCCAACACGGGCGTGCAGTGCTCACACACTCCGACCAGCGTCACCTACGGAAATCCTGCCAGGATCACGTTGAGCGGTGTCGTCTGCTATGCCCAGCTGCACTTCGAGGGGTTCTCGACGCCCGCAAGAGTACCGATCGCCTATCTGACGTCGGCGTCGTGTCCGCCAACGAATCCAGGTTGCAGAATCCCAAACCTGCACAGTCCAAAGGCAATGCATGGATATGGCGTCTTTGGCGCCGGGTTGACCGGGATAATGTACGGCGCGGGCAACGTTCCAAATCCGATCCTCACCCTGCCGGGACGTCACGGCTCCGCTTATAGCGTCGTGCTTACGCGAGACGGTGGAGAACTGGTACTCGGCAGCGAGGAGCCCCAAAACTCTGCCGAATTTCACCTGACGCCCGGAACGCTTCCGGGCGAGAAATACTCTCTTCCGCGGACCTGTATATTTGTCGATGGACGTCCGATCGACGTCTGCACGCTCATCTCTTTCGATACTGGAAACGGCGTTCCGTGGATCCACAGCGTGGATACGGATTCTATTCCCCTGCGGAATGGGTTCATAACCCCAGGGACGCAGCTCGGCTTTGGTCCACCGGGTGATTTACGAGCGGCAACATCGGTCATAGCGGGTACGTCGTTTGCAGACGAGATCAAGGTTGTAAGCATTCATGGGCGACCGCCGCTCACCAACGTTAGCATTCAGGCGTTCTTCGGTCACATCGTTACCTACGACAATACCCGGGGCATTATCGCAGTAGCGCCGTAGCTACGCCAAGACCTTCATAAATCGGTAGACACGGTCGATAGGCGATTGCGTTAACTCAGCCGAGATTGGATGGCGGCCGCACGGCTCTCCGACCAAGAGATTCTTTCGCGACGAAAAGAAACTCTGGGAAGCGCTCGGACGGAATCCGAAATCGATGGATATGCTCGAGCGGCATCCCTTCGATGTCGAAATNNGGAGGGCACAACTCCGATTGAAACCGGTGATGCCTTCCTCTTCAAGCCCGGTGAGCCGCACCAAATCATCAACAATCGCGCCAACGACTTGGTCCTCTACATCGTCGATGACAATCCTATCGGTGAATCCTGTCATTATCCGACAGCGAGAAGTGGGCCGTCAAAGCGCCGGAGTACCGCATCATGCGCGGTGAGGCGCTCGACTACTATGATGGTGAGGAGTAAGGCTCTTCGTTAACGGTCGATAACCGATTTTGCGAGCGCAGCGCGATCGGCGATCATATCGATCGCGGTGATGCGATCGTCCATTACGGTGAACCGGAACGCAACGCGCACTTCGCGTTCGTGCATCCACACCGCCCCTGGTTTGCCGTCGATTAATACTGGTTGCGCAGCACGCGCCCGTCCGGAGAACGTCCGTGCAACGGCCTCGGCGCCTTCGATACCAGACTGCAGACGATCGTTCTGCCAGTACGTCGCGCCGCCCATCGCCACCACGCCCGCATCCGCGCGGAGCGTTGCTCCCGGAGCAAGCAGCGCGAGAAGCGCGGAGAAGTTTCCCGACCGCGAGGCTTGGAGAAACGCGCGCACGAGTTCGTCGTGCCGCCGCGTTACGACATCGTGGTCGGCCGATGCACCGCGCACGCGGCGCCGCGCGCGGCTTGCAAGCTGNNCGCTCGGCCGGTGGCAGCGCATCCAGCAGGATCAGCAGGGCCACGCCGATCGAATCGGCGAGCATCGCCTCTTCCTCGGGGCGTTCCCCGGGTGCGATTGACGCAACGTCGCGACGCGGATCGTCCGCCGTCAACTGCTCGCGCCGGCTTTTGCGCCGTCTCATCGCGTCGAGGCAGACGCGCGCGACAACGCTCGTGAGCCAGCCTTCGAGATTCGCAACGCCCGCAACGTCCGCGCGGCTTACGCGCAGCCAGCTTTCCTGCAGCGCGTCATCGGATTCTGCAGTCGATCCCAGCATTCGTAACGCCATGCGCTGCAAGCGGGGGCGAGCCTGCTCAAAGCGCTCCGCTAGCCACTCCGCACCGTCCAATACATCTCTCCCGCGTATCCGTCACGTTTGCGCGCTCCTGATTCGTCATACAGATGCAAGGAGCAACAGACCTGACCAAAACCAAGCAATTCCTTCGTGAGCTCGCCGATGCCGACCCCTACGTCGCGAAGGTGGGGTTAAGCCGGCCAGAATTCGAGGCATAAAGATCAAATGAATCCATCGGAACGCATTGACCAGCTGATCGCAGAACTCACAGACTGGCGTGGCAAAACGCTGGCCACGGTCCGCAAGACGATCCTTGAGGCCGATCGGGAGATAATCGAGGAATGGAAGTGGATGGGAAGTCCGGTTTGGTCTCGCGACGGAATAATCGCAGTCGGCAACGCCCACAAGAACAAGGTAAAGCTTACCTTTGACCGCGGGGCGAGCCTCTGCGATCCTGACAAGCTCTTCAACGCGGGCCTCGAAGGTAATCGGTGGCGAGCGATCGATCTTTTCGAGGGCGACAAGGTTAACGAGCGTGCTCTAAGAGATCTGGTCCGTACCGCCGTTGATTTTAATCAGATGCAATCGAAGAAGAAAGCGGGTGCGGGTACTCGAGCGAAAGTACGCAAGAGCAGCAAGACATGAAGCCACCTAAGAAACTGGCGGTCGCTCCTCACCTAGCCTGAGGCTTCACCGCTACGCTATCGTAGAACTCCGACTCGATGCCAGTCGTAACCTTTCTTGTCGAAGGCGAGGCCTATCGTATACGGACCTTGTGACAGGTTCAGGATGGCGAACAGAGTGATCCGACCTCGTACCAACGGCGAGGTCGCCGGACTGCGGGTCGACCGCGAGGCCGACGCCGGTGCACGAACACTGCGAAATCAGCTTGTCCGTTAGAGGCAAAGATCCAGGTATGGGAAGTATAGCAGTAAAGCTGTGGTCACGATTACGCGGCGCATGATAAATCTCTTTCCCTTACGAGTAGTTCCTCTTCGTGTAGTATGGTTCGAGAAAAGTGAAAATCTATAAAAGCCAGGAGGGCGAGGGTTTGGCCTTCGCCTAATGCCGCACCATGCGCCTTCAAATCATCGCCGACGAAGCAATGCAGGTGCGCGCGAAGGAACCCCTCGCGTCATTTTATCAGCTAAGTCCATTTGTCTGGCGCGACGGCGCTGAATTTCACGTTATGATTCGTGCTGTGCCACACTCCGAGGATCCGGCCGAGAAGATCGCGCGGATTTATCACGGAGTCTCCGCCGACGGCCTCACCTTCGACATGGACGAATCGCCGGCCATTGCGCCGGGGCCGGCTTCCGATGATCTCGATGGTTGCGAGGATCCCACGGTAGCCGCCGGGGACGACCTGCTCTACGTCTACTACACCGGCTGGAACCAGACGCAGCGACGCGGGTGCCTGCTGCTAGCCGTGGGACCGGATGCCTCAAATCTTCATAAGCGAGGAGTCGCGCTCCAATCCGTTCCGGGTTGTGAAAATCCCAAGGAAGCCGAAATAGCTTTGGCCGGCGACGATACTTGGCGGCTTTTCTTTGAGTACGCACAAGGAGACGCTTCGCGCGTTGGCATTGCCGATTCGAANNCGTCCTGGGACTCCTGGCATCTCAGCACCGGGCCGACCGTGACCGTCGATGGCACGCCCGTCATGTTCTACAACGGCGCGACTCGCGACGCTAAATGGCGCGTTGGTTGGATTCGCTTTGACCCCAGTTATCGCGTCGTCATAGAGCGTTGTGGTGATCCGCTGATCGTGCCGCCCGCACCAAAAAGCGACGAAACCGATATAGCCTTTGCCGCATCTGCGATAACCCAGGGCGAGCTCATTCACGTGTACTATTCCGTGGCCGACCAACATATGCGACGGGCGACGCTGCGCCCTTCGCATTAATGGGCGTCATCTGCGGCGCGGGCCTTTAACTTCGGCCTTTCGGCGGTCTTCCGCCGCGACGCTCGCACTGCTTGGGCCGCGTTTGCGCTCCTGCTTATAGCGTATCGAGTTTGGAACGAAATAGCTTATATTCTCGTTATCAGAATTTGACGGGCGCCTTCGACGTTAAGAAGCGCCTCCGTTACGCTTTGTGACATATTAAATTTCGTAAAGTCGAACATACTAGTACGAACGTACTATGCGTAACGAATTAAAGAGCGGCACTAAAGCATCACGCAGAAAATCTAATTGCAACGGCACTTTCGTGAAAAGAAAAAGGAGCATTTGAATGAGGAGCTCTAGGCTGGCCCCATACGCGTCCAGCGCGTTGGCCGCCGCCGCCTTACTTACCGGCTGCAGCGGCGTTGGCAACACACAATCATCAGGTTACGCGCCCTCTCCCGGAGTTAGCGCTCCAATGAGCGTCAATCAATCCTTCAACCAGAGCTATCTCGGCTTCACCGGCATCGCAGCCCCGAACGTCCGTCCGGATCATCACAAGTCGTGGGTCTCGCCGGACGTGAAGAAGGCGCCTCGCCTGCTCTTCATCTCCGACATCAATACCGATGATGTCTACATCTTTACGATGCCCGCCATGAAACTCCAGGGAACCCTCACGGGCTTCGACGGACCACAGGGCATGTGCAGCGACCGAAGCGGCAATGTCTGGGTGACCAATACCAAGAGCGGCCAGATCCAGCAGTACTCGCGCAACGGTAAGCTGCGCAAAACGATCGACGACTCCGGCTACTATCCCGTCGGTTGCGCCGTGAACAAGAAGAACGGCGATCTTGCAGTGACGAACATCAGGACCACAAGCGGCGAACCGGGTAACGTGACCGTCTATTCGAGCGGCTCCGATCCGCATACGCTCGTGAACCCGGACCAGACCGAGTATTACTTCCCGGCGTACGACACGAAAGGCAATCTTTACGTGAACGGCCGGGGCGGTAGTTCCAACGATATGATGATTTCAGAGTGCCGGTCGGCCAGCCGCTCGTGTTCTACTTTGACCGTATCGGGCGTGACGCTCGATGTCCCCGGTGGATTGAACTGGAATAACCGCACCGGCCATTTGATCGTCGACGATCCGAAGTGCAATAACGAGTGGGGCTCATGCCTCTACTCGATGTCGATCTCCGGCTTGATGGCCACCGTCACTGGAACCACGTCTCTCCACGACGTCAATGGCGGCGGGTGCGACGTCGATCAGGGTGTCTTCGCACCGAACGATAAATACTTCGCCGGCGGATGTATCGCCCAGGATTCGAGTCCGGCCGCTGTTGCGCGCTGGAAATTCCCAACCGGCAGCAACCCAACTCACTCGAATACGTTGGTGGGATATCCGGTCGGAGCAGCAATCAGCAACAAGTAGTCTCGTATTCACGATCTACGGGGCCGGCAGTCCGGCCCTAGGCGGGAGATCCGGCGCTCGATAAGTATCCCCAGAGAGTGAGCACCATCGCGTGGCGCCGAATTCTGCTTGGATTGTGTGCGTTTACTCCGCTGCAGCTCGGGGCTGCGATGTGGATGCAAACCGATCTCTTTGCAACGATTCCAGGATTCACCGCGATCGGATTGGTAAGCTGCTAAGGCAGCTGGCATTGTCAAATGGCCTGAAGACCCGAGCCAGGCGTTCTCCACTCGTGCTGTAACCAGTGAACGTGATCGTTCATCTGATCGATGGAACCTACGAACTCTTCCGCCATTTCTATGGACTTCGTCGCTTCACCGGCGGGAAGGAGCGACAATTCGGGGCGGTTGTCGGAGTGCTCAATACCGTTCTGCAAATGATCGGCGATGGTGCCACGCACTTAGGCGTCGCCACCGATCACGTTATCGAGTCCTTCCGCAACGAACTTTGGAGCGGCTACAAAACGGGAGATGGAATCGATCCCGCGCTTCTCACACAGTTCGAGCCGCTCGAGGACGCCCTGCGAGCGATGGGGATTTCGGTTTGGGCGATGACCGAGCTCGAGGCCGACGATGCGCTAGCCTCGGCGGCCACAATCGCCGCGCAGGATTCTCGGGTAGAGAAGATCTGCATTTGGACTCCGGATAAAGATCTCGCGCAATGCGTGCGCCAGGATCGCATCGTGCAAATCGACCGACGGAGCAAAGCCATCCGGGACGCTGACGGCGTCCGAGCTAAGTTTGGGGTAAATCCCGAGCTGATACCCGACTATCTTGCGCTCGTTGGCGATACCGCCGATGGCTATCCCGGCATCCCGGGCATTGGGCCGAAGGGTGCGGCCGCTCTCCTCACGCGTTACGGCGCGATCGAGCTATTCCCGTCGCAAGTGCTCGGTGACCGGCAGCGTCTCGCGCTTTCATTCAAGGTACTAGCGACCCTTCGAACCGATGCTAAACTCTTCGCGAACGTCAACGAGCTGGAGTGGCGCGGCCCTACTGCCGGATTTTCCGCCGCGTGCGAGCGGCTCGATGCCCCCGATCTCTTTGCGCGCGTGACGAGAGCCGCGCGAGTCATCTAGTGGAAGGTCGCAAGTGCCCTGTGCTGGGGCTCGGAGCCATAAGCGCAACCTTTCTTACTTCTTCCGGGTGTAAAGGTCTGCATCGGGGAGAAGTCTGTGAGACACTCCTTCTCGTCCTCAAGCGCGATCTTTCGAGTGGTCGATAAGTTGCGCCCACCGAAAGATTAGGTCGACATCTCCATTTTTTCAGAACTCCACCTGGATGCTGCGATACTTCGCGGCATCGAAGATCTCCACTATACGGAGGCCACGGCCATACAGCGCACGGCTATTCCCGTTGCTCTGTCTGGTCGCGACGTCTTTGCGAGCGCTCCAACCGGCAGCGGCAAAACCGCAGCTTTCGGCATTCCGCTACTGCAAAAACTGCTCGAGCGGCGCGCCGGCCGCGGTGCCGCGCTGATCTTAACGCCGACGCGGGAGCTGGCGCAGCAAATTGCGGAGCATCTTCAGCAGCTGGCAAAACACTCCAAACTGCGCATCGCGCCGATTTACGGAGGCGTGGCCATGAAACCGCAGATCAACGCCATGCGCCGCGGCACCGACGTCGTGGTCGCAACGCCCGGACGGCTGATCGATTTGATGCAGCAGGGCGAAGCTCGTCTCGACAACGTTGAGATTTTCGTGCTCGACGAAGCGGACCGAATGCTCGACATGGGGTTCTTACCGGCTGTAAAGCGTATCGTCGCCAAACTTCCGGAGCACCGCCAAACGCTCTGTTTCTCGGCGACGCTCGGTAGTGCGGTGGTTCAGCTTGCACGCGAGTTTCTCCACGATCCCGTGCGCATCAATTTAGCACCTCAGACGCCGGTACAAACCGTTACCCAATGGGTGTACGAAGTAGAACCACACAAGAAGACGGATCTCCTCGTGGATCTGCTCAAAGATGGACGCGTTTTCAATGCAATCGTTTTTACGCGGACCAAGTCGCGAGCCGAGCGCGTCGCCGGCGCTTTGATGCGACATCGCGTCGATGTGGAGCGAATCCACGGCGGCCGTTCGCAGGCGCAGCGCTCGCGGGCCCTCGACGCCTTTAAAAAAGGACGCTACCGGGTCTTAGTCGCCACCGACGTCGCCTCGCGAGGCATCGATATCGACGACCTCGGACACGTCATAAACTACGACGTTCCCGCCGAGCCCAACGATTACTTACATCGCATCGGGCGCACGGCGCGCGCGCAAAAAACCGGCGACGCGATCACGTTTGTTTCGCGCGACGAGGCGAGTTCGTTTGCGCGTATTGAAGGCGCGATCGGCACGCCCCTGAAACGCAGCGAGCACGGCTTCATGGAGCCTGCGTCTGCTCGAGCGCTAACGGTCGAGCCGCAGGTGCGCCGCCGCTCGTTTCAGCGGCGCCGCCGTCGCTGACGTCAGGCGTCACAGCGATTGAGCGGCGGCTCGCGTTACTTGCAAAAAGTTGGGGATCATTCGAAGGCAGTTATAATCCGTGTCAGAGATTGCCGACGCGACAGCCACTCCAAACGCTCGTAAAGCCCTTAAAACGCCCCGCATGTGATCGAAACGCGCGGGCTTTCTTGGTTGTCGAGTTTACGCTGGACAAATCGACTCGATAGAATCCTTGATTGCTCGATCGACCGGCTCCGCGGCATCCTGAGTCAGGACAAACGCATATGCTCGTTGGTTCAGGATCGTAATCTGATAGAGCTGCGAAACGGTCTTACCATTGGGCAACGCGAGACGTGCTTTGAAGCTCCATCCCGGTTGGCGTCCGCGGCACGTTTGTTCCGGGTGTGAATCTGAGATAGTTCGATCTTGCGAGAGTTCAGTCGTCGCTCGACGCACCTCAGCGCCGAGCGTTGTCTCAGCGGAAACGTGGTGACTCATCACCATGAAGTTATCGCCATTACCATTTTTTCCAAACCGCGGAGAGAGCCAGATGAAATCCGCAGGCGCATCGGGCGGAAGATCTTTCGCAGCCCATCCTTTGGGAGAAACAAAGAAGGACGGAGACGGCGGCGTCGTCGCAACCAGTAGAACTATAACAAACGCAGCGATCATCGACTGCCACCTTCCCCCCTGAAGCAAAGGAAGCCTCGGGTCCCCGTTGCCGGCCGCTGGCGAACAGGCTCGATCCGCGAACGATTCTGCGGAGTCCCAACGGGAGTAAGCGAAGTGGACAACGAGTGGAGGGCGTCCCGCGATAACGGCAGAACCGACGCTCCTTAGGAGAATCGAATGATGCGTAGTAGCTATTCGGTGGCCTTGCTTTGTGTGCTCGTGCTCGCGGTCGGCGGCTGTTCTGCTGGATCGGTTTTCAGCGGAGGGCCAGACGCAGGTCCGACGCCGCGGTTCGAAGCAGCGCCGTGCCCGAAAACTCCGGAGCCTATCAAGGAGCTAAAGCGTGCGCGCTGTGGTTTCTTGATCGTGCCAGAAAACCGTTCGATCAGCAACGGCCGGATCATCCGCCTCGCGGTTGCGATCGTTCCCTCGCGCTCAAGGCCCGCTCGACCCGACCCAGTCGTGTTCGTGGCCGGTGGCCCCGGCGAAGCCGCGATTCTCGACACGCCTTTCTTAGTGGAAGCCGGCGTCAACCGCAATCGCGATCTCATCATCATGAGTCAGCGCGGGACGCTATACGGCGAACCTGATCTCAACTGCCCGGAACTCGACCAATACTATGCGCGCCAAGTCAGCCTTGTGTACGATTCGCCGTCGACTGGACGGGCTCAAGCGAAGGCAGCGGCCGGGTGTCAGCGGCGACTTATCAGTCAAGGCATCGATCTTAGCGCGTACAACACGACGGAAAACGAACAGGATTTTGTCGCCCTTCGCAGTGTCCTTGGCATCCGTCAATGGAACGTCTACGGGTACTCGTACGGGACCGATCTCACACTATCGTTAATGCGCGATTATCCGGCGGGCATTCGAACCGCCATTATAGACTCAGTCGTGCCACCAGATATCGTCAGTCTTCCCTGGACGTGGAGCAGCGCCCGAGAGGGCATTACTGCGGTCTTTAACGAGTGCCGCGCGCAACCGGCGTGTAATAGCAAATACCCCGACCTTCTCGGGCTTTTCACGAAAACGGTACAGCGTTTGGAGGCGACCCCAATCGTTCGTCGAGTCGTTCCGCCGCAGGGCGGCGCGGCGGTGAAGGTTGTGTTGGATGGCGGCGCCGTCGTGAACATGGCCGTGGGAAACCGGCCCAAGGCCGAAGATATGCCGGCGGCGCTTTTCGGGCTGGCGAACGGCGATCCGCGGATGTTCTTGGAGGCACGCGCGGCCGGAGCGGGCGTAGCCGAGGTTCCAGAGCAAGCGCTAGGTATGACGCAAAGTTTCATTTGCCGCGAGTGGGAACCGTACGGATCGCCGTCGGCAATTCTGCGCGCTGGACGGCAAGTGTTCCCGACACTGCCGGATTCCGTTCTGATCAATGCGCCGCAGTTGCCATTCGAGCACGAACTGTGCCAAGTGTGGAACGTTCCGGTAGGCCCGCCATCGCAGCGCATCCGCGTTCGCAGCAGTATCCCGACCTTGGTCGTGTCTGGCGCGATTGATGCGAAGACCGGCGCGCGGTGGGGACGTTACGCAGCACGCACGCTGCCAAACTCAACCTGCGTGCGCATCAAGGGCATCGGGCACTGGGTAATCCCACAGTCGCCGTGCGCGCAACGCATCTTCCAATCCTTTCTAGCGAATCCGCGTTCGGTCGACACCGGATGCGCGAATGCAGCTTCTGGAGTCAACTTTAAATGAATTTCAATGCGTTGTTTCTTGCTTTCGCCTGCACTCTCGCAGCGTGCAGCGGTGGAACGGCGCTCACGACGGTGGCCCCGAGTGCGTCGTCATTCGCCCCCGGCCCCTGTCCGAGTACGCCGGACGATATTCCAGAACTCAAGACGGCACGTTGCGGCCGGCTCACGGTTCCCGAAGACCGGCATCGGCCCAATGGCCGGAAGATCACTCTTGCGGTCGCCATTGTCCCGGCAAAGTCGCCGAGTGGGAAGAGCGACCCGATCGTTTGGCTTGCGGGCGGCCCCGGAGACGACGCAATCATCGAGATCCCGCTGGCGATGGCCGGAAAGCTCAATGCGAATCGCGACGTGATCTTCATGTCGCAGCGTGGCACCTATACCGCCGCTCCAAAACTGACGTGCGATTCGGTGGATCGCTGGGCTGCCGAGACGCTGAACATGCCGTACGACGCTCCGGCGACCGGAAATGCATACGCCGCTGCAACGCTCGAATGTCGCCGAGAACTAGCGGCGCTGACCGTCGACCTCGGCGCGTACAACTCCCTGGAGAGTGCCGACGACCTTGAAGACCTACGGGTTGCGCTGCACGTTGCGAAATGGAATATCTATGGGATATCTTACGGAACCGATCTAGCGCTCACGTACATGCGGCGGCATCCGGGCGGCATCCGTTCGGTCGGCATTGACGGCATTTTCCCGCCGTCTCTCGCCGGCGGGGCGGCGGCGTGGGCGAGCGCTGCCGAAGGAATCAATGCGGTTTTCAAGGCGTGTCACGCGCAGTCCCCGTGTCGTCAGCGCTACGGCGACATCGCCGCAACGTGGCGGCATCTGGTAATCGGCTACGAGGCGTCGCCTAAAACCTTCCAGGTCGAAGTGCCCGGGCATCGCGGAAGAGTCAACGTCATGATCAGCGGCGGCATGCTCGTGCAATGGGCGGTGTCGCCGGGAACGCACATTGCAGGCAAGATGCCCGCGTCGATAGACGCACTCGCTCGTGGCGATGCCGGACCGATCGCATCAACCTGGGCCGCCCCAAAACTCAATCCCGCCGGCATCGGAGTGTTGGGCAACGGCCTCTTCTACGGCGTCTCCTGTGGTGAGTGGGTGCCCTACGAAACCGAGAAGGACGTCGTTGAGGCCGGGCAGCGCGCGTTCCCGATGTTCACGCTTTCCATCTGGAAGAACGCTCCCAACCTCCCGTTCATGCGCCAGAACTGTCGCGTTTGGAACGTGCCCAGCGTTTCCCCTGAGGTGCGAGCCGTGACGCGAAGCAAAATACCGACGCTCGTCATGTCGGCCCAGTACGACGCCCAAACTGCAGCATCGTTTGGTTCCTATGTGGCGCGGACGCTACGGAATGCTACGGTCGTGACCTTTCCCAACGTTGCCCACGTTGCATTCGCCAGTCCGTCCGCCGCCGCCAATGCATGCGCGCAAGCTATCGTCAGGTCGTTCTTTGATGTACTGAACCGCGTCAACACGGGCTGCATCGGGAAAATACCTCCAACCAAATTCGAGATCACGCCTCCTCACTAAGCTACAGCGCGATTGCAGTGCAGTGTGCACGACTTACGCCGTACGACGGTTCCGCTCAGCATGAGCGCCGATGGCAAACCCAGTCGCCCTCGGTCCGTCGCCGGCCGCCAAGTCTCAGACTTTCTTCATGCTTGCGCTATACGGTTCTACGACAGTTTAGCAGAGGAGGCGTTATGGAGCGCGCATCTTGGCCAATCGCAGCAATGCTATTCCTGGCTGCCTGTGGGCGAAGCGGCCCAGCAATGCCGGGCGTTTCACTCCCTGCGGCACAAGACCACGCGGGGCGCTGGGAGGTCGGTCTAGGCAAAGTGCTTTCGACGAAAAACGGCGGTCAGATATTTGGGTTCGCCATCGATCAAAATGGGGACGACGGCGTTCTGGCCTCCTCACGAGCTACGAGGAAATCCTTCGTCTCGAACGTTTCGGTCGAAACGTTCGATCAAGATTCCGGGAAGATCACAAAATCGTTTGCCTTGCACGTCGGAAGGCGCGACCAGTACACCGTTGACGGTATCTTCGACAACGACATCGCTCTCGTCACGCACGGCATTACCCCGAAGGGGCGACTCCTCGGGTTCGTTCGCTACGAAGTAATGAACCCGGTCACCGGGCAGAAGTTCACTGGCGCCTGGAGTCCTCCGGAGAAGGATACTGGGGTGTTTGAAACGGCGGAGAATCAAAGCACGCCAACTGCAGCCCTTTTCGGGCTGGAGCTCAAAAACCAGGATCAGCCCGACCTTATCGTTTCCAACATCGCAGCGAAAACGAGCAGAGTATTTCACCTCGATCCAAACTTGTTCGAGCTTGGGGATGGCCCGCAACTCGCGCAATACACGGCGGCGAACGAAGCGATCTTTGCACTCTCTCCCGATGGAGGTGCTCGGAAAGTACCGCCGGTGGCACCACTCAACGTTCTTATCGACTTGAAAACCGGAAGAGAAACGCAGTTCGCCGGCCTCGACGAGGGTCCATACGGCTCCGGGCTCGTGAACGGCCTTGCGGTCGATTCGAGTACAGGGGTAGCAGCAACGACGACCGAGTTTAACGCCGAAGTGGAATTCTATAATTTGAAGACGAACACGCCCATCACGGCCGTTCAACTTCCGTGTACCGGAAGCGCGTCCCAGGAGAACAGCGGCTCCGGCATCGCAAACGATCCGATCAACCACCTGTTTCTCGTGTCCGAGTATGCCTATTGCGACGGCGACCACGGTAGTGCGATTACCGTGTACGACGAGAGCGGCAACTTCATCGAAACCATCACGGGCTTCGCGTTCGGTCTGGGGGAGTCGGCAGCAGCGCTTAACCCAAGCAAACGAATGGGCTGGGCTCTTGGTGGCGACGGCTTCACGGAACTTCAGCAGTTCTTTTACTAAGAGGCAGCTAAGAAAGCCCCGCCGGTGCCGGCCGCCGTTAACGCGTTACCTTGGCGGTGCCGGCGCGCCACCGGCAGAAGGTGCGCCTTAAACTTCGGCGGTCGACCGGCAAGCGCGCACGCGCTTTTGCGCGCTAAGCCGTCCCAGCGCGCAGCATCTCGATTTCGCGCTGCTTCGCGTCGCGTTCGCGGATAAGCGATGTCACTTGTTCGCGTAGCGTTCGTGCCTCGATGTGATCGTAGGCAGCGCCGGCACGCTCGACGAGCAGTAGGACGCCACGCACTTCGTCCGGGTCGATGTCGGCGCCGCTGCGATGCGGACCGTAGAGGACAATCGCAACCAGCTGGTCGCGCAACAATACCGGCACCGCGAGCACGCTATCTCCGACGCTTGTGGGTGATGCATCCGACGGCCAAACGACGTCGACTAAACGCACCGGGGCTTCTTCCGCCAAGAGATGGAGCACGAGCGGGTCGTTCGCAGTGAGCTCTTTCGTTTTGATGTGATCCCAGCAAACTGCTACTTCGCGCGTAAAATGGCCGGCGGCCTGGTCCCGATGAAAGATCGCAGCCGACGTGAGCTCCAATGCGCGCACGGGTTCGTGAACGAGGAATCGATCGACGACTTCGTGTGACTCAGCGTGCAGCACTGCGCCTGCCGCTTTGGCAAGTCGGCTCTCGGCCAGATGACGTTGTCGAAAAAACGTGCTATCCACGAACCGGTCGACGTTGCGGTGAAGCAGGTTCAGCCACGAGCCAACCGCAAGAGCTAGGATGATCTCGGCCGTCAACGTGAATCGCGTCTGCGCGAACTGTTTTGACATGAACCAGTCCAGCAGTAAGAATGCACCGGCGACGATCGACGTGATCCCGGCGTATACGAGTGCGCGACTGATCACGAACTGGATATCGAAAACGCGACGCCGCACGACCGCGTAGGCGACCGTAAGGGGGATGGCGACAGCCAATGCGATCAGCCCATCGGAAAACCACGGTAACGAAGCCGGAAGGTTGATAGCGACGACGCGCAGGACGAGGAAGATCGGGAAAACGAGTATCCAGCGGAGCCTCTGGCGTTCGTCACCGCGGCTCCGTGCGAGCGTCAAGACAAAAGCTGCGGCTGCGCCGAGGTAGACGGTCGACGTAACAAGCACGAGGATCCCGACGAGCGATCCGCTGTACAGTCCCAAAAAGTTCTGGCGAAGCAAGACATAGAGCCAGAAGAGCGGCAGAATTACTGCAAGGAGAATTGCAACACGATTCGCAGTCTTGCGCCAGCCCTCGAGACGATCGCTTGGAAAGCGCAGCGCGAAGATCGTCACCAAGGCGCAGTTGGCGCCACCCAACGCGCCGTACGTCAGATAACTCGACCAAAATATCGCATCGGATCCCGGCCAGTAAAACGAGAGATCCCCGAAGCGCCGCAGCACGCAGTACAAGTAAAACACCCAGGTCATCGCGCTGGGCCGTAACAGGAGTAAGCCCGAGCCGACGATCACAAAAATGACATACGAGAGCGAAAGGGCCAGCTGCCGCAGCCTTTCCGAGTTGCTCAGGGGAATGGCTATGGGCGAGAGCGTTAGCAGCCTGGTTGTGCCGTCATGGATCAGCGGGAATGAGAGTGTTTTCGGAGGATTTCGAAAGAGTCCGGAAGGCAAAGGCAGCGCGACCTGATCTCCCGGAACAATCGAAGCAGCAGCGGCGGGAGATCGCGGAATCACGTCGGTTACCACGCCGTCGTCGTCGATCAAGGTGTCATTGCTTGTCGAGAGTCCGTTGCTCGGGCAGGCGTGCCACGTGCAACTGAGTTGCGGCAACATACTGACGAGCGTCCAGATCGCAATCGCCCCGACGATGATCACGCGCGTAACGCTCGACACCCTGATCTATCTCATCCGGAACCGCCTGCGCGTGCCACTACCTTCTTCGCCATGCCCAACCGCCGCAACATCGTCTGGTCGACCGCCGGCTTTGACAGCGGTGGCACAAAGAGCGTGGACATCGGCGTGATGTGAGCTTCGGGTAAGGACGCCAGCGCTACTCGTTGGATTAGCGCTTCACAGACCGGGAGCTGGGCTGCCTCGTAAACAATCACTTCGTGATTCGGAGGGTATGTTTCGAGCAGAACTTCGGTGAGCACGGCGATTCCATGCGGGTTCCATGCCCCTCTTTCGAGTTTAAATCCCGTTTCCGCGATGGCACCGACTTGCCATAAAATCAGGTTGCCGGCGGTGTCGACGCCGCGGCTGTGCACTAGAAAATCGGTGGCCTCATAGCTTCGGCAGCCTCCGACGATCGGGTCGATCCCCAGATCGGCAAAAAGGCAATCTTCTGCCGATATTCCCGGAAGCATTTCCGCGTCGAAGCCTTCGGCGCGCAGCCGCCGCACCGACTCATGGAGCGGGTAGGCCGCGACTCCCGGATGGCCATATGCTACCGCGCAAACCCGGAGCCCGGCGCGGACGGCGTCAACGATGCGCTCCACCATCTCGCGATACGTATCGCGCCGGTCTTTGCCCACCGAATATAGGGCGCCGAGGGATTCAGTATTTTGGTTAAGGGAGCTAATCCAATATTCCGCGAGCGGATCGGCGACAAGCGAGAAGACCTTTTCGGCGCGCTTTATCCGTGCCGATGCCTCAGGCGTCGTCTGCGATGGTGCGCGGATGCCGATTCCCAAAGCCGAAAACGAGCCGCGGTGCCGCTTCACCCACCCTCGTCTTCCGCGAGGACGAGACAAAACTGCACGCGGTCAAATGCAAGTACGATGGCGAGCGTCGCTCCTGAGTACGCGTTCTCTCCAGCGGCGTTCGCCTCGAGCTCCTGCATAACCGCCTCCACGATTTTGCGCGAATCTCCTTTCAGCACGACGTCGACCTGTTTATCCACCAGTTCCGCAACCTGCATGAGGTCGGCCCGCTGTTTGTTATTGCCCTTCTTGAATTTCTCGAAGACCTCAACGTCAGTGGCCAACCTAAGCAAGAACTCTGTTAATTTCGGGCGTCCCATCGGCTCCTCCAATCGGTCGCAGAACCGCACCGAACCACGCTTTGGGCAGCGGTTGACAGTCCTGAAGGTAAATGACTTTACCGTCCATTGGCCTGCCCCCCTGCTAAGCGCTCCAAGTCGACGTTGAGTGCTCGGCCGTCGAATTCGTTACGCCGCGCGGCGCAAGCGACAACCGTTGTCACGACAGACCTCTACGCACGTGGTCGTTTGTGCGCAGTCGGGCGCGTGTGCCAATTGTGGGCCAATCTTTTCACTCGAACGCACGGCTTACACTCCACCGCCGACGTCGATGGCGACAAGCTTTCCGCTCACGAATAGGAAGCCTAAGTAGGCAGTCACATCAACGGCGGTTTTCGTTTTGGCGCCCCCCTCGGAAGTGGAGGAGGCTTTAAAATCCTGATTGTACGTGATTCGCCGGTAGCGTCCGTTCGAGTAAAGGGTGCCCGGGCCGTCAATCGCCGTGACCTGCTCGAGGGTCATTCCGAGGCGTACTCCGTTGCGCGTCCGGTCGGGGGCTGGATGGATTGGGAG
Organism: Candidatus Cybelea septentrionalis; assembly: GCA_003158175.1. GTDB lineage: Bacteria > Vulcanimicrobiota > Vulcanimicrobiia > Vulcanimicrobiales > Vulcanimicrobiaceae > Cybelea > Cybelea septentrionalis. Next base: position 18,117 of record PMHJ01000033.1, on the reverse strand, counting down.
TCCAGCCGGTGCGCTGGAAACCGTCGTCACCGTGAGGTCCGACGCAGTGCCGTATTGAGAATAGAGCACCGCCATCTTATGGGCCGAATCGTAGAAGCCGGCTAAGCAACGGCCGTTCCCAAAATTACTACGGTAGTGCTTCATGGCCTTGTACCATGACGCTTGATCGTGCGAAAGCGGGAACGCCGAGTAGTCGAGTACGGTATCCAGCTTGCGCGGGCGCACGGAGTTCTTGTAAAAGTCATTTGCCGTGCTCAGGATGAGCTGCGAACCCGGCTGCCGGGCGAACCAGCGCTGAAATGTTTCACAGTCGGCGTTGGCGCTCAACGCGAGAACACGGTACGACGTGGCCGTCAGCGCGAATGCGATAAATAACGACGCCATAGCGCCGCGGACGTAGGTGGTCAAGGCGACGGGGTTGTCGGCGGCGTCCAGGAAGTTCCGTCGGCATACTCGACGCGCAGAATGCGGTATGTCGCAAAGCGCGCAGCCAATAGGGGGAGCGCCGCAACGCCGGTGCTGACACCGGTGCAGTTCTCGTTGTAGGCGCGGTTGCCCGTTCCACCTTGCCAACTCGCCATGCTGTCCCAGCCGTGGATGTCGATGCCGGGCGAAAAGGTTCCGCGACGATCGAGATCCAGCTGTGCGAGTGCCGCGCCGGCGTCATCTGAGATCGGAAATTGGAAGAGCACCCGCGTTGCAGTGCGGGAGTCGGCGTTCTTAAATGAGATGCACGCGTGGGCGCCGCGGCCGTCACGTTTGACGGCAGCCCAGCCGCCAAGCACGACGATGTTCCCCGCGGGAGCGCCGCCGATCGTAGGACTTCCGAACTCGAGCGAACGATAGGGATTCGGCGTCGCCGTCGGCGCGGGCGCTGCGGGGCCAACGTTCACCGGCTTGCGGCTTCCGATATCCGCGTCGGTTGCGCCGCGCGCGTACAGCGCCGAGCGGCCCCCACCGCGCAAAAACACGAGCATGGCCTGCCGGTCGGATTCGCCCAACGTGCGCAGAATATCAAACTCGACCCTGTACGCCGGATCGCTGAATTTCGGTGACGCAGCGCCGGCGCGCGCCCAGTGCACGAGGCTTGCGAACTGGGAATCGGAGAGGTTCCGCATGCTCATGAGCACCAGACCGAGGAAGCCCGATGCCGCCGGTTTCGCGGGGGCCGGCATAATGATGGCCAGCGTCAAGGCGGCAGCGACAGACGCCAGCAAAGAACCGCGGCGAACATTCATGCCAGGAGCTTCTCTCTTGCCATCAGACGCTCCCTTGCTCCAGCGCACGATTAATTGTGCGCCTTCACGTGTGGGCAGCGATCTCTTTTTAGACCACATGCTCGTGACAACGTGAATAAGAACCATTATTTAAGATGCATCCTCGCGGCGAGCGGTTTTTACAGCGGCTGACGCTCACCCTCATCAAGCGCGATCCTACTTCGGATCCCTTTCCATGCGAAGCGCCGAACAACGCTGGGCAGCGCAAGTAGCGGCATGCTCAGGTCGCAATCGCTCAGGTACGAAATCATCGTCGGGCGATGCGTCGTTCTCGAGTTCGACGGCCGGAACGGCAGGTTAGAAAGACGCCAATCATTCGGAGCCTTTGCCCTTGCGTCAGGCACGGCGAGGATTCTTACATCGAGATGCTAGGACTTGAGACACAAGGTTCAGAAATGTTAAGCCTTACCAACAGAGGCCTTCGAAAGGCCATCCCTTACGTTGAATCGTTGAGCGACCCGGTGCGCCAAAATGCTGAGTCGCAGGCGATGTAAACGCATCGAGCCGCGCACTATTCCTCAACACCTGTTCGCGGCGAAGAGAGTCACACAAACCGTTCTACTTCAGAGAGGTTTACCATTATGAATTTTATAGCTCGGCGCCGGTACGCGCTTTGCCGTTTTGCAGTCGGCCTCGGCACGGCGAGTCTCATATTCACCGGCTGCGGCGGATCGCAGGCACAGGTCGGCGCGCCCGCGACGATCCAGCAAAGCGCTGCGAGTTCTGGATATCCGGGTCGCGCCGATTCACGGGTGGCGCACCGCGCTGCAGCCGCCAAGTCCCAGTGGACGGTGAGCGGCCGAAGCATTCTCCTCGACGGCGAACCGTTCTACATCAAAGGCGTCGATTACGGGAACACGCAGATTGACGATTACTCGGATCCAAACCCTTTAGACAACGCCAATGAGCCGATCTGGGGCCCCGACCTCGACGCCATGTGCGCTGCGGGCGTAAACGCGGTCAAGGTGTATAACGTGAGCTTGGATAGCTTCAAGCCATATCTACCTGACTTGGGCGACGGTAACAAACTGAAGTCTTATGAAACCGGCAAGATCGATAAGTTCCTCGACAAGGCGTGGAACGGCTGCCCCGGCCACCGGATTTACGTCGTTCTCAGCATCTTCTTCGGAGGATACGACGTGCTGAACGTGCCGGCAAAATTCAAAGCCCTGAAAGCGGTCTATCAGCTAACGGCTAAGGAGTACGCGGCTTACCCGGCGGTCATGGGATTCTCCTTAGGCTCGGAGATCAACGACGGAGAACTTATCAAGATACCTGAGTGGTGGAAGAACCTTAACCAGATCGCCAGCTCGATTCGGACCGGTTATAAAATCACCAAGTCGAAGAAGATCATCACAACGACGATGGTGGACACTGTGGCAGATGGCAAGCTTACCACGTTGGTTGCCGGCGAAGCCAATGACTTCGCGATCGACGCATGGGGCATCGATTCGTATCGCGGGTATACGTTTACCAACATCTGGCAACAGATCAAGGCGGCTACAAAAAAGCCGCAGATCATGGCTGAGTATGGAGCGAGCGCAGGGTGGTGGACTCAGTCGAGCGCCACATACGACCAAACGTCGCACATTTGCCCCGAGAATACTTATCCAGCAGGTTCATTTCCGCCGGCGGATTGGCCCAAAAATAAACCTTGGAGTGGGGCCCCGAACTGGGGACTTCCTGGGAAGCTGCCCTGGGAACATGTCCGTGACCTGCCCGCGAGTGGGAATCCCAATATCCAGTTCCTGGCAGCCCAAGTGACGTCGAATGCCGCAGAACTCTATACTAACTCAACGAGTCAAGGAGGCGTCGGTTCCGGCGGGTTTTACTTCGAGTGGAACGATGAGTGGGCAAAAGCGGGGTGGCCACACCTTCAAATCGGTGGCGGCTCTAACGGCAAAGGTGCACAGAACATCGCGCCCACTCCGCCATTTGCAGGCTGCTATTGGGACGAAGCGTGGTTCGGGCTTAATTCGGACAAACCGGTTGACAGGGAGTACGTATACCCTGGCGCCGGGAATCCATTCCCGAAGAGACCTGCAGACAAACACGAACCGCGGGCGACACTCAACGCGATCAAAGCTGAGTGGGCAAAAGAATAGCAGATTGCCCCAGGCTTCGGCCGTACGACTAGAAGTAGGGATCGGTGCGAGCCGGTCCCCACTTCATAACCGGAATCGAACCCGCGTCATTGGACTCTTTCCGGTTAGCGGGGAAAGGAGCTCGCTTTGTGCCCTGCGACTGCGGCATCATTGATGACACGTTTTACTTTAGGAGACTTGCAACTGATGACAATAACTCATAGCCGGCGCGCGCTTATCGCCTGTGCCGCCGGTCATACTCGCAGGTTGCGGAGGCGGTAGCTTCAGCCCACCGGGATCTGCTGGAGCGATGCACTCCGACGCTGCGCCGCGTAAGAGCACCATTACCGTAAAGTGGGAGAATACTAAACAAACAGTGGCCGACGCCGTCGTAAAGCTCGGCTGGGGAAAAAACTGCGGCCTACTTGAGTGCAGCACCTACCAGAAGAACGGCAAGAGCGGGGCGAAGGGCCAAATCACCTTCACAGACCTGCCATCGGGCAACGTCAATTGGTGCGTCTACGCTAGCAAAGTCAACGCCACATCAATCTCCTGCGATGCCACTCACGGTCGTCCGATCGACTCCAAGATAACAATCGAACTGACGAAGCCTTGATGACCTGCGCGTAACGGCTGAAATCCGCGACACGCACGCGTCGTCTACGCCGACGAAGATCATGCGCTGCAGAAAAGTTACCGGTCAGATCGACGGTTCGCGGCGCTCGGGCCGGCAATTCAGTGAATGGCGACGCCCCAGGGTTCGCTCAGCGTTGTGATCGTCGGCGTCGTCGGTGCGCCCTTAGCCGTGAACGTCACAAGCGATTGAGGGCTATGATTTATCACGTAGATTTTCCCGGCCGCGTCGAGCGCAACGCCGAAGGGCGTCGATAATCCGGAGGTGATCGTCGGCGTGGCCGGTTTCCCGCCGGCGGTGAACGTCATGAGCGAGTTGCCGTAGTAGTTAGTAAGGTAGATTTTTCCGCTCTCGTCGACGGCGACGCCGCCGGGGCCGTCCAGGCCCGTAATGTTGGCTTCGTGGGCTTGCCCGCCGCGGTGTATGTGGTCACCATCCCGGTTCCAAAGTTAGCGACGTAGATTTTTCCGCTCTTGTCGATGGCAATGCCGCGAGGTCCATCGATGTTCGAGATGGTGGGCGTCGTCTGCTGGCCGTTTGCTTTGTAAGTAGTTACGTTCGACGTAAAGGCATTCGACGCGTAGATCTTGCCCTTTGCGTCGACCGCTACGCCCGAGGGTTCGTTCAAGCCAACGGTAATCGTCGGTTTGGATGGCTTCCCACTTGACGTGTATTTTGTAACCGTATCGGCTTCGTAGTTTGGAACGTAGATGTTGCCTTTCGAGTCGACCGCAATGGCGCCGGGATCATTTATTCCTTTGCTGATCGTCGGCTTGGTGGCTTTTCCGCTCACCGTATAGGTGACGATATCGTTAGCCCCCGAGTTCGAGATGTAGATCTTTTCGCCGGCGGCATCCGGGATTTCGGAACGCATTGCGGACAGCCCAACAGCCCCCTGGCTAAGGTTGGGGAGTGCCGGCGCGGCGGCCGAGTGCCCGTCGCCGCCGCACGCGGAAAGAGCGGCTATCAAAACCGCGGTCGGTGTGAGACGAGGTATGCGCATAGACGTTACTTTAAACTATCGAACGCAGGTCCTTGGTGCTTTGGACCCTCCACGCAAGGATGTTCGAATCACAACCTCGTGGTTTATTTTGCGGGTGGCCCGCGAACGTGCCTTCGTGGAGCGGCGCGAAGGCCCGCGGGCTGGGCGTGCGCAAATGTACGGCTCGGCGTGGAATTGCTGCGGTTTTCCGATCTCGACTGTCACTATGGGGCGCGCGAAGTATTCTCGAGTCTTAGTGGAACTTTCAACCACGGCGAACGTATCGGCCTCGTAGGCCCCAACGGCGCGGGGAAGTCGTCGCTCTTGCGTCTCCTCGCGGGCGTCGACCAGCCATTCGGCGGTATCGTCGTACGGGCAAAAGGCTTGAAGCTCGGGTATCTCGCTCAAGGCGTCGCCGACGAGACTGAGTCGACGCTGCAGGACCTCGTCGACGCTGCGCTGGCTAGAGCGACGCACGAAGAGTCGGGCGTGCGCAACAAAGTGCTGCGTACCATGCTCTCCGCGTTCGGCTTCGCGCCAACGGAATACGATCGTCCGCTACGCTCGTTTTCAGGCGGCCAGCGCGCGAAAGTAGCGCTAACGCACGTGCTGATCGACGAGCCCGACTACCTGATTCTCGACGAACCGACCAACCATCTCGACGTCGCGACGATACGCTGGCTCGAATCGTTCGTGTCCAACGATCCCCGCGGTTATATCGTCGTTTCGCACGACCGCTACTTTCTCGACCGGATAGCTACGCGTATCTGGGAGATCGAGCGAGGGCGCTTCCACGCCTACGCACCCGAATGTCCCGCATACACCGCGTACGTCGCCGCGAAAGACGTGCGGCTCGAGGCGGAGCGACGCGAGTACGAAACCTTCGTTATCGAGCGCGACAAGCGGCGCAGGACGATCGCCGGCCTGCGAGCGACGCACACCTCGTCGGATTACAGCCAAGTGCGCAGTCGCGAGAAGCAGCTGGCGCGCATCGAAGCGACAACCCGAGCCCCGTCTCCGGCGCTTCCCGAACGCCAGATCTCCGTCCGCCTGCGCCCGTCGCGGCGCGCCGGCAGCGGGTTCGCCTTTGAAGCCCGGGCATTGAGCAAAGCGTACGATCAAAAGCTCTTCAGCGGGCTGACGATCAACGTCGGGCGCGGAGAGCGTCTGGGCATCGTCGGTCCAAACGGCTCCGGAAAGTCGACGCTTCTGAAGATACTGACCGGCACAGCGCAATCGGATTCCGGATCGGTCGTCTTCAATCCCGCGGCGCAAGTCGCGTACTTTGCCCAGAACTCGCACGACCAACTCGACGTCCAGGAGAGCGCGCTCGCAGCCGTGCTGGACGGCGCCGTGCTGACCCCGCAGGAGGCGCGCGGACTGCTCGGCCGCATGCGCATTAGCGGCGATGCCGCCGACAAAGCCGTGCGCGATTTTTCCGGCGGCGAGCGGCGCCGTATCATGCTGGCACGACTGATGGCACGCGCGGCCGACATCTTGCTGCTCGACGAGCCGACCAACGATCTCGATATCGACAGCCGCGAAGCGCTCGAAAGCGTCTTATGCGACTATGAGGGAACGATCGTCGTCGTCTCGCACGACCGCTATCTTCTGTCGCGCCTGTGCGATCGGATCTTGTGGGTTGAACGGGGCGCTTGGGGACTCGTCGACGGCGGTTACGACGTGTACGAGGCGGCCCAGCGCGAGCGCGACAAAGCGGCGATTGACCGCGCGGTCCAAGAGTCGACCGTGCGTGCCAAGGCGTCGCGTCAAACGCCGTTGCGCATGCGCTCGCAGCTAAAGGGGCAGATCGAGCGAATCGAACGAGAAATCGAAGGCCTCGATGCGCGCGTCAACGAGATCGAGCTTCTCTTCGAGTCGCCCGAGATCTATGCCGACGCGGCCGGATCCAGGGCGTTGAGCGAAGAGCTCGCTGGAGTAAAAATACGCAGTCGGGAGCGCACCATCGAATGGGAAGCATTGCTACACCAGCTCGAAGAAATGACGGCCACGTAACGAACGAGAGTTAGACGATTTAGTAGCTTTGCTAGCCGCTCAGTGCGTGGTTTTTTTGGCGAGCGTTTTGACTTCGCGAAGTTCAACGTAGGCTATCCACTCGCCGGCGTTCGCGCGATTCTCGCCCCCAAAGGGCTCGTCGAGCCGTCGCGAGCGAAGATCGAGCACGGTCCCGGAACGTACCCATAGCCGCCCGGAACGATGCCAGCCGTCAGCGATCAGCCTGCCCCGGACGTCGCGCTCGGCAGCGTCAAGTTCCGCGCGGCTAAGCTTTTCTGACGAGATGCCGACGTTGATCGTGGCGATTCGCAAGGGCCGGCCAGCATAAGTCGTGATGTAGTAGTAGCGGCACCGGGGAAAGGTCATCGCACTGCCTGCGACGTGGTAGTTGAAGATCGCAGCGCCACCGTATTGGGCGCCGCTGAACAGCTCCGATTCAGACCCGCGTTGTACGCGGATCGACGAATCGGAGATCATACGGGCAACCGGCATACCCGGCGCAGCGACCAGCGTTCCTTGCGCCGGCGTTTCCGCGATCGCTTGCGCGGCCGTTCGCTCGGCTAGGCCAGCCGGCGATGCGTCCTCGTTGCCGAAGAAACCAGCGCGAATGGCGGCGGGCAGCGCTATCGCTAAACCGAGCGCCATGAGTACCCAAATCGGCCAGACAATCCATCTCGGCCGGGCGACAAGCAGCTTGAACGGTTGCACGTTCAGGCCTTTTCCGATCAGATCGAGACCGCCGAGAACCAACGCGACCATCAGGGGTATCAGCGAGAAGCCGAACGCGACGAACAGCGCGAAGAAAAAGATCTTCGCGGGGGTTTCGAGTGCGGCTTGATTCCTCACGGCACCGGAAGCGATCAAAGCGTCGCCCGCGAGTACGGCCAGAAGGATGGCGCCAAAAAGCCCGCCGGAGATGAAAACGAGCGTGGGTATTCTAGAAGTCATAGGCGCAAGTGGTTTCATCAGTTCTGTTGTAGCGCACCGGGCGTCCACGAGCGTCCTGAAACGGAGGGCGAAGTCTTCGCATTTTCGTGCAGGTCTCTTTTCTCTCGCGCCCGGCACCTACTGCCGGCTGCTCCCCTGACCCAGCGCGATGCACGTCGTCGATCGTCGCGGGGCAGCGCCGCCTGGGAACGGGACGATCGTAATTACCTGGAAGCGCTAAGCTGCCGACGTTTTGCTCATTTCCGGCTGGGTGGCAATCACTCTGCGCGCTCGAATTCCGTCCTCCGCATCGCGGTCTCGGCATCGATTCCCGAGCGCGCGCGACGTTGACCAGCGCGAAACAACGTGGCCCAGCTCTTCGCGGACGCGAGGATCGTCTTGCTTTCGCGCGGCGCCTCGGCGAGTCCGCGGAGCTCCACGTTTGCTGGTTATTCACGTCGGGTAGCCGACACCAAAGAAGGAAGTAAACCACAGTGCGTTGCGACTGAACGCTGGCCCAAACGGGCCCTAGCTTTTCGTGCGAAGTGAGAATCTTGTAATTTACCCTAAGGCGTCAACTCGCAATGCTTCCGGTACCGAATTTGCGACCCACAGATTTCCATCAGCACCAAGCCGAAGCTCCGTAGGCATTCCCGCGTGAGCTGCAGGCAAGGCTCAATCCTTGGACCATCGAACACCTACGCTTCAAAAATCAGCAGAGGATCGGATACTCGGAGTGGTGCGTCTTGAAGGAGGCAACAAATGCGAGCTTTCGAGTTTAGCCGCTGTGCTTTGGGCATCACCGTGGCTGCAGCGTTGCTCTCTGCGTGCGGCGGATCGTCGATGCCGCGTGCTGGCGCTAACGCAGTCGGCGGTGTGGGCGCGCTCGAGCACAATAAGACATTCCACTACACCGGAAAGAAGCAAACCTTCATCGTCCCTGCGGGCGTGAGCCAACTCACCGTGGTTGCTCGCGGTGGCGAGGGGGCCGGCTTCAGCGTTTCTCCCAGCACTGATACTCCAGGCTTCCCGGGGCGGGTGCACGCGATCATCCCCGTACACGCCGGCGATAAGCTCTACGTTTTTGTCGGTGGGTCTGGTGCGCATGGCGGCTTCAACGGCGGCGGCGGCGGTACCAGTGGATCGGGGAGCTACTCCGGAAACCCGGGCGGCGGCGCGTCAGACGTACGCGTTGGTGGCGATAAGTTAAAGAACCGCATTATTGTTGCCGCGGGCGGCGGCGGCTCCGGCGAAGCCGTACGAACCTATGGCTTTGCCTCTGGAGGCAACGGCGGTGGCTTGGCTGGCCAATCGGGAGGTGGCGGTGGCTCCACCTATGGCGCCGGAGGCGGTACCGGCGGCACGCAGAGTGAAGGCGGCTCCGGTGGCGCGGGCGGCTCCTGCTATCAGACGTCCGACTGTGGCCAGCCCGGCAGCAACGGTGCGTTAGGCCTCGGCGGTAACGGTGGTGCTGCAAGGTGCCTCTATTCAGGCGGTGGAGGGGGTGCCGGCGGCGGGTACTACGGCGGTGGGGGCGGCGGTGGCGGCGGCGCCGACTACTTCTATATGTACGGCTGCGGAGAGCCTGGCCAAGGCGGCGGTGGTGGCGGCGGATCATCATATGTCGAGCCGAGTGCAATCAAGTCGCGCATGTGGACGGGCTGGAAAGCAAAGGGCGACGGGCTCGTCGTCTTTAGCTGGAACTGAAGAGGGAGGCAGACATGCGAGCTTTCAAGTTTCGCCACTACGCTTTGGGCATCAGCGCTACTGCGTCATTACTATCTGCGTGCGGCGGCGGATCGTCGGTACCGATCGCCGACAGCACGGTCGCCGGCGTGAGCGGACTTAAGAACCATCAAACGTTCTCTTACACCGGCAGCGAGCAAACGTTCATCGTCCCCGCGGGAGTCAGGCGACTCGCGGTAGTCGCTCACGGTGGCGCGGGCGCCGGCCACGTCAGCTATGGTTACACCGGTTTTCCCGGCCGGGTTTATGCGGTCATACCGGTACACCCGGGCGATACTCTCTATGTTTTCGTCGGTGCGTCCGGTAAAGACGGCGGGTTCAACGGCGGCGGCGGCGGGGGTGCGCCTGGATCCGGAAGTTTCCAGGGATATGCGGGCGGCGGCGCGTCGGACGTTCGCATGGGTGGCGATAAACTCAAGGATCGCATTATTGTTGCCGCGGGCGGCGGGGGCTCGGGCGATAGCTTCAGTTACGGTTACGCCTCGGGAGGCAACGGGGGTGGCTTGGTCGGCAAACCGGGAGGCGTCGCCCCGTATGGTGGAGGCGGAGGCGGTGGCGGCGGTACGCAGCGTCACGGCGGTTCGGGCGGAGTCGCCGGCGTTGGCTCTCAAAGCAGCGGTAAGGGCCAACCCGGCAGCGCGGGCAGTTTAGGCGTCGGCGGCAACGGCGGAGATGGGGGGCCAGGTAACGGTTGCGGCTCCTACGGTTACTGTTATGGGATGCCCGGTGGTGGTGGAGGCGGCGGGTATTACGGCGGCGGGGGCGGTGGTGGCGGCGGCGCTGGCTACGGGAGCTCGGGAAGGTTCGATGGCAGCCAAGGCGGTGGCGGCGGCGGCGGGTCGTCGTACGTCGAGCCCCGCGCAATCACGTCGCGGATGTGGACGGGCTGGAGGATAGGGGGCGACGGCAGCGTCATGTTTCTTTGGAAGTGAAATGCGCGACGCATGCGGTCAGCGGGGCTATTCGGTCAGCGGCGCGACCCCGATTGTGTCCAGCTGAGAATTGATCGATTTCACGGCCGCCCCAATTAGCGCTCCGTTGCCGGAGTCAGCAGCAGCGGCTTTGTCGAGTTGGTCTTGCCAAGCGAGCAGCGCAGGCTTGCCACCTTCCGTGGCTCGCTCCATCCACGTGTCGCTGGTCCTCACCTTGCGGCAATCGTCCTGTTTGGCCCATTCCCCACCGATCCGACGCCCGAGCGACGTAAGCTGGGCTGCCACCGCGGCGTTTGTGCTTGGGTCGGTGACGTGAACGAGGATCTTTTGACTATCCAAGAACCAACCGGCGTAGCCCCGCGCGCCAAAATAAAAGTCGTGCACCTGCCCCCAATATTTGTTCCAACTCTGCCACTCCCCCTCACAATGGTCTGCCTGCCAAACCCCACGGAAGGAATCTTTCCACGAATCGAGCGTAGCAGCATCATCGGCGAGACAGCACGCTCGTGCGATGAGAAAGATCGCGAATGCAATGGGTAGTGCGCGCAGTATTTGCGGCGCTCTGTATCGTGAGATAGGCATCGAGCGCTTGGTTCTGCGCCGACGCCCGCTTTCCCGGGGACCCCACCTTGCCGCCATTAGTAGTTCCTACAAGTCTCCGGGCAGCGTGATGGACGAAATTTCAACGAGCTTGCCGCCCGCCACGATGTAAGTCGTGATGCTGTGGTGCTTTGCGCAGCAGTTGCCTTCTCCCGCCGCATAAACGGGTTGCTTCACCACGAGGCGCCCTTTCTCGATGCGTGCGACGCACTTGTAGACGCCCAGGGTAGTAAGACGATGCGCGCCGTTGTCATGCCAAACGTAGAGCATGATCGTCATAATGCCGCCGGTGCCCATACCATCGATCGGAATCACGGCCAGCCAAGTTCCCTTAACCTTGCCCGAAGAACCGCCGCCGGTGTAGCAGCCGGAGACAACGTCGGGAGCGTCGATGCACGTGTAGCGCGCAGAGACGGCGTCGCCCAGTTTCACTACGGTGAGGCCGCCGTCGTTCCGAAGAATCGCGTCCCAGTCGGCGTGCGCGAACGGGTCGGCGTCCGCGACGGCCGGAACTCGCGCGGCGGATGCGAGGAACACTAGCAAAACACAAGCAAAGGCGTACCAACGATTCAACGAACTACTCCTTCGGGACCAATGCGTTCGACGACTTGCCCAGCGACGCTTTCTGTACGCCGGGTTTGCTATTATAGACGCGGATGTCGACGATAAACGGGGCGCCCCTTGCGAAACCAGCGATGCTCGCCTTCGAGCTTAAAGCGGCGTTCTTCCGCGCCAAACGCTTCGCCACAGACGCCCGCGGCGTGACGCGCCGCTGGCCGCTGACCGGCGGTTCTTCCGGCGGCGCGCTTCTGGCGGAGAGCTCGACGCCGCTCCGCTCCCTGGTCGCCGAAACCGATCCCCGCGAGGCACGCCTCATTGAAGGCAAGATCCACAACTTGTACGTGGCGCTTCGCCGGCTCGACGGCGCCGTCGTCCCCGGCGGCAGCACGTTCAGCTTTTGGCGACAGATCGGTCGCGCCACCCGCCGCGCCGGATTCATAGAAGGGCGCGAGCTGCGCGAAGGCTGCATCATCCCCACGGTCGGCGGCGGTCTCTGCCAACTCTCGAACGCGTTGTATGCGGCCGCCCTCGATTCCGGTTGCGAAATCGTCGAACGGCACGCGCATTCGCATTTCGTGCCCGGCTCGATGACCGAGCGCGATCGCGATGCGACGGTCTTTTGGAATTACGTCGATCTGCGCTTTCGCGCAAGGCACGAGCTCACGATCCGCTGCCGGCTCCAAGGCGATCGCCTAATCGTGCAGTTTTTTGCGCCGGTGACTGCGGCCGTATCCCAGCCATTGCGATCCGTTCTCGACGTCGCCATCGCAGCCGCGCCGCCGTCGTGTATCAGCTGCGATCGAGTCGCATGCACGCGACATCGCAAAATACACGGCGCGAACTCTGCACCAGCGGCAGCATTCTTGCTCGACGGCCTTTGGCCCGAATACGATGCGTTCGTCGCGGCGCGAGCGACGACAAGCGACGTGGCGTTCGTTCCGATCGATGGAAAACGTTTTAGTCTCCCCCGATACGCGTGGGCGCTCGCTGGATTCGGCGGCGTGAAGCAGGCGCCGTTCGAAGCGCTCGTTCGCGCGGGACGTTCGCGCCGCCTTGCATCGCACGGGGCGGCGCGTCAACGAGGGATGCTGCTCGATGCCGAACGACTCGCCCGTCGATTTGCGCGCCATTTGTCTTCGCGCACCGAGCACATCGTCGTGATGCAGAACCTGCTGCCGTACCTGTGGCGCACCGGTTACCTCGCCGGGTGCACCTTCGACGTGCTGATGACGTCATTGCCAATGAATACCTTGCACGAGGTGCTCGATGATGCGGCGCGCCGGCATCCAGATAGTTCGACTCTCTCGGACTTCCGCGCTCCGCGCGAAATCGTCGAAGCCGAACGCGAAGCACTCGACCGCGCCCGTCGCGTCGTTACCCCGCACCGCGAGATCGCGCGCCAGTTCGGTCAACGCGCCTTGCTGCTGCCGTGGGTCGTTCCAACCGTGCCTCCATACCGTGCGCCTACCTCCAACAGCGTGCTCTTTGCGGGTGTGACGCTAGGACGCAGCGGTGCATATGAAATACGCGAGGCGGCGCGGCGAACCGGCACCTCGATCGTTGTCATTGGCGATCGCGACGCCGAAAAACCCGATTTTTGGCGCGGGCTCGACGTGACGCGCGTGGCGAATTTTCGTCAAGGGCTCGATCTGGCACGCGTCGTCGCCTTGCCCGCGTTCGTAGAACACCGCCCGCGCCAGCTTTTGCACGCGCTCGCCGCGGGCGTCCGCGTCATCGCAACCGCCGCTTGCGGACTGGCGCCGGCGAGCAATCTTACGATCGTGCCGGCCGGGAGTGCAGATGCGCTAACGGAGGCAATTCTCTAATCATCGAAATCAAATGGCCCAAACGACTGTTGCCTCATTGCGACGATGTATAGATGGGTCCACTGTCCTACGTGTGCGTTCGTTCGGCGCTGCCTTCACAGCAAATCGCTCTTGGACTGCCCCGTCATGGCCGTTGGGATCCCAAGCACGAAGTGGGCACGACGCCATCTTACAGTCCGTGGGACGTACCCGGTTTGACGAACGCCGGGGCGAATGCTATCAGCACCAGAGCATAGGCGTAAGAACAGCAACGCGAACCTGGTTACGCTTAACCCAATAGAATTCGGCCATTGGGATCTCTGCATTACCTACAACCGACATCAACGTGCGACCCTGTCCGCCGACCGGAGGCTTGGATGATTCGGTTGTTAAGGCATTAGCAGTCGTGGGGAACGTCTCGCCTTCCGCCAAAAGGCATCGCCATACTAAAGAAGCTCGACGGGTTGTAGGTTGACCGTGTCAAATCTACTTGACATAATGTTAACTAATTTATACAATATGTCAGGAATACCAAACGGTACTCGCCGAGGATTGGTGAAAATGCCATATCGCGAGAAAACAGCGTGGCTGTCACTGGCAGCCATCGCAGTCACATTTACGCCCTACTTTGCCATTGTCGCGATCTCCCCGCGAACGGCGTTGCCGGACGTACGCCAACTGAGTCTCTTCGCCGCGGTGGTCATCAGCCAGGCGGTAATTTTGGGCGCCGGGCATACCTATCTCGCGCTTCATCGGCCCCAAGAAGCTCGTACTCCGCCTGACGAACGCGACCGCGCCATCTCGACCCGCTCGATTACTGCCGCATACTACGTGCTCATCGTCGGCATGATTATCGTGGGGTGCGTGATGCCGTTCTCGTCCAGCGGCTGGAAAATTATCAACGCAGCCGTGTTAATGATCGTGCTTGCGGAGCTCGTTCGTTATGGCGCCGCTGTGCTTAGTTATCGCCAGCAGGCTTAAATGGGTGCACCTATTTCCAACCGCATCCGTGAGCTTCGCTTTCACCACAACGAAATGTCGCAGGCCGAGCTTGGCCAACGAATTGGCGTAACGAGGCAAACCATCGCTGCCATCGAGTCGGAAAAGTATTCGCCTTCACTCGAAGCCGCATTCCGAATCGCTCACGTATTTGGTGTTCAGTTGGACGACGTATTTCAATGGAACCCCTTTGTGAGCATGCGTTGAGGAGTGGCTACGTATAGTTCGATCCGCTCTCGCGCGCTAGCGACGTGAAAGCAAACTTTGCTTATATTTCAAAAGCAACGAGTTTTGCGGACCGTTAGACGGCCGTTAGAGGAGCAGGCGCTTTTCTCTGCCCGGCTTTACAGCAGTTCGCCGTCGATCGTGCTGATCAAATAATTACTGGCGAAGAGAGGCGCTAAAACGTCCGCTCATAAAGCGCTGCTCAAAACTCGCGGTCAGCGGTCAGGCCATCTGTAAAGGTGAAACATTGCACGCCTATGCTATTCACAAGAATATCCTCGTGATGTCTAAATGTCGTCCACGTGAGATCATAAGCCCAAACCGCCGCAAGGCGATACCGCTGGGGTCCGACGCGGGTGTCATGTGGAAGAGATCTCCGTCCATCCAAGTTTCCGTTCGATCGCCGCGCGTCGCGCCACTATCCATCGAGGAAGCGCGCCAGCAAGAGGTGACGGCGGCCATCTTCGCTTCGCATCCGACGGCGATTACGTAGGCGCGGTCGCCCGCGGTCGTGCGGTTCCAACGGAGACGTGAGCCGCCGATGCCGGCGCCGCCCGCCGAGTAGCGATCCCGTGCCCGGAGTGCAGGCGAGCAAGACGTTATGGAATTTCGTTATGCTTTGCTTTTTAGGATCGTTTTGGCGTTTGGCTGCAATGCGTTTGATCTCAGCGGGGAAACGCCTAACCTCTCTCGCGTCTTACTTGGTCCAGTAAGTTGCCAAAGGGCTCGTAAAAAACTAGTCGGAACGAGCGATTTGATAGGAAACTGCTAAGACGAAGGCAGACTCTCGCTTAGACTCAACCGAAATTAACCCACTTACATTCTCGTCATAAAAGAACGGAGCAATTTCCTCAAATGAATCCCTCCAGTTTTGCTAGGTATGCTCTAGTCATTATGGCCGGCACCGGCTTGCTCGCAGGGTGCGGCGGTAACGGCGGATCATCCCTCGCCCCAACGGGTATTTCGTCGGCATCTCGGGATGCGGCGCACATAACGAAGGCCCTTATGGTCAATGGTGTTCTCATTACCGCGGCGCATCCGGCGCAATTCCGACAACCCCCCGTGCCGCCCGATAAGAAGCATCATCATCACAAGAAGAAGCCTGACCAGTACATTACGGACTTCAACGATAGCAACGCGTTCGAGTTCAACTACCCGAAAGGCGATTCGTCGATCGGGTCGATTGCCAACCTCACCAACGCCCAGGGCGAGTGCACGAAGAACGGCAAAAAGACGTTCTGGGTAGCCGCGACAGGCTCCAAAGTAATCGACGAGTTCAACGTCGGTAGATCGACGCCGATCAGCACACTCAGCGTCGCTTCGGCCGGAGAGCCGGCCGGCTGCGCGGTCGATCCAACGACCGGTAACTTGGCTGCCACGATCATTAACAACGGCGAGGTCGTCGTCTTCGCCAACGCCAGTGGATCGGGCACCACCTATCCGAGCGGACTAAGCGAAGCATTCTTTGCCACTTACGACAAGGACGGCAATCTCTTCGTCGACGGATTAAACAGCGCAGGCGTAGGGCTCGTCGAGCTGACGAAGGGGGGCAGCAGCTTCCAGAACATCTCGCTCGGCAACAGCATCGAGTTCCCGGGGAATGTGCAGTGGGACGGCACATACGTCACGGTAAACGACCAGGACGCGCACGACATCTACCAGTACACGGTGAGCGGCACCACCGCCACGCTTAAAGGAACCGTTTCGCTCAGCGGCTCCTCGGATTGCGATCAGACCTGGATCGCCAAGGGCGTCGTTTATTGTCCGGATGCCGGCGCCGCCAACGGCAAGGTCTACAAATACCCGGCCGGCGGCTCGCCGATCGCAACCCTTACGGCGACCTTCTCCGAGCCGATCGGAGCGGTACAAGTCACAAAGTAAGAACCGCGCAGCAGTAGCGTAGTAAAGAACGCGGGCTCGATACGGCGGGCCCGTACGCTTTTCGGTCGCACGCTCCCAAAGGGATGGGCTTTCCGAACGAAGGCCGGCGACGATATCGCCAGGCCGGCCCGGCGATTGACGCCACTCGAACATTCGGCAATCTTGCCGCCCGCCGTGATGCGGGCGATCTGACAGCCGATTGGGAAGTTCTCCGCGACCAAAGCGCGCCGCGCCGGACCGGATGCAATCGTAGTGCGCGGATTAGTGAATCGATCGTCCTTTCCACCTACTGTGAACAAAGAGAGTTTTGGGATGTCGCGCGTCATCAAGCCCCGCATTTACACGCTCTTCCAGAGCGACAAGCGTTCCATTTCGTGCTGTCTTCTCGCGCTTGCGAACCGCCTGGGCGTGTGTTACGATCGCATGTACCGCGGGTACAAGTGCGCTTGACGCTGTTACTAAGAGGTACGAATATGAAAATACAACTTGGCACGGTTTGGCATTTCAGTCTTGCCGTCAAAGACCCGCAGCAGCACGCGCAGTTTTGGACCAAGAACTTCGATCTGCGGGAAATGTTCCGGTCCGATGAGGCCATCGCGCTGACGAACGACGCCATGATCATCGGGTTCTTCAAAGGCACACCACATCCGGGCACGATCGACCACATGTCGTTTCACCTCGACGGTATGCGCGCGCTGCGCGAAGCGCTCGAGACGCTGAAGAAAAACGGCGTAGAACTGGAAGACCCGGGTGACGAGATCGGCCCTACATCGCCGGGCTCGCCGCATTTGGGCCTGTGGTTTCACGATCCGGACGGGTATCGCTGGGAGCTCTCGGTTCAGAACGGTGCCCACGACTGCTAACCGCGCAGCGCTGCGCTAAGTCCCCTTGCGCTAGATCGTCTCTGATCATGATGGTTCTCGCGTAACTCCTCAAAACGATTTCCGCGGCCTACGCCATACATTCGCTTCGACGAGTCTTCAGGCCGGTCTCGACTTGAAAACCATCAGTGCGAGCCTTGGCCATAGCACCGTCAGTGTCACCGCGGATCTGTATGCGCACGTTCACGAAGTGCTGCAGGCGGAACACGCAGCCCGGATTGAGTCAGTCATAGGCGGAGCGCTCGCGAGCGCGGTCGCCGGCCCCTCCATCGCTGCAGTTAAGTCAAAAGATAGAGTTGAAAGCGAAAAACGCCAAGAAAATCAAGCGACTTTTGGTAGCGCCAACGGGAATCGA
>PMHJ01000033.1:0-158 GCA_003158175.1 Candidatus Cybelea septentrionalis | reverse complement strand
AGCCCCCTTTAAGGAGAGCGAACCCGATATATCTAGCACGTGCCATAGCTCGCCTGAGGATTCAGGCTAAGAGGTCTTGCGCAACGACGATAAGCTGGTTACGCAGCCAGTTGTGTGCCGCGTCGTCTCTTAGGCGAGGGTGCCAAGCCATACGATAT
>PMHJ01000041.1 GCA_003158175.1 Candidatus Cybelea septentrionalis | reverse complement strand
GACAAGCTCAGGATGACACCGAGGTGGGGAGAGACATTCGGACGAGCTCGCCGACCAGCGCCGGGGAGACGTTCGTACGAGCGAGACGCTGCGCTTCATCCAGCTTGCCGAGAAGCGCGATGGCTTCTCTGCGTTCCAGCGGTCGCAGGCGCGCGATCCGCTCGGCATAGTCGAGCGAAACCAGGGCGACGCCATCGTGACCGTTGGCGACGATCCAATCCCGAACGAGTGTCTTGATCGTTTCCAGGCCGTCGTCGAGCGTCTCGCGGGTCGCCCACGTGTCCTGCGGCGACGCGCCTTCAACGCTATCGAAGAACCAGCGGGCAACGTGTGCGCGCAGTGATTCTTCTTCTCCACCGAGCGCCGCGACCGCTCGCGTCACGCTTCCGCCGCTAAGCGACGCTCCGAGCTCGGCATCGGCGTCGCCGTAATGCATGCGGCCTAGAACCTCACGAACCTGCGTCTTGGAGAGCAACGGGAAACGAACCTCGAGGGCACGCGACCGAATTGTCGGCAGCAAACGGCCCGGCGCCGGCGTCGTGAGCAGCATCACGACGCCCGCCGGCGGTTCCTCCAGGAACTTCAGCAGGGCATTGGCCGCCTCGCGCGTCGCGAAGTCGACGTCCCCGAGCTGTAAGACGCGCATCCCGCCGCTGTAGGACTGCAGCGAAAGCTGACGCACGAGATCTCGTGTCGAGAGCTCGTCGCCTTGGTAGAAGCCTCGGGGAGCATCGGGATCGCCGATTTTGAGCGTTCCCTCGTGTTCCAAGAAATCGGGATGATGGGCGCCGTCGGCGCGAAAGAGCGCGCACGACGAGCAGACACCGTCGTAGCCGAGGACTCCTTCTTTGGGCGCCACGCAGAGCAGCGATTGCGCGAGCCGGCGTGCGAAGAATTTCTTCCCGACGCCCGCAGGTCCGGAAAAGAGGTACGCGTGCGCAAGCGTCTCGCGCGTCAGCGCGTCGAAATAGTGTTTGGCGCCCTGCGCCCCTATGACGTCGAAATGGAGTTCCACGCATCTTCCAAAAGGCGCTCTCGCGGCAGCGTGCCGTCGAGCACGCGGTGTCGCGCCGACTTCGCCAGTTCCAAGTAACCCTGCCGAACGCGCTCGTGGAAGGCGGCGTCCTGACTTTCAACCCGGTCCAAGACGTACGACCGTTCTTGGATCCTCGCTCGCGCCACTTCGACGGGGAGATCGATCAGCAGAACGAGATCCGGTTGTACTCCGCCGGTCGCTTCATCGCAAAGCCGTTGTAACGACGCGAGCTCGAGACCGCCGCCATATCCCTGATAGGCCAGCGTGGAATCCGTAAAGCGATCGCAGATCACGAGCCGGTTCTCCGCAAGCGCCGGACGAATCACTTCGGCGACGTGTTGGGCGCGCGCGGCACTCACGAGAAAAGCCTCGGTGAGCGGCTCGATCGTCAGCGTGCGGTCGAGAAAGATCGAGCGAATCGCATCGCCGGCTGCGGTACCGCCTGGCTCGCGCGTTGCGACGACGTCGCGCCCTTCGATGCCCAAGCGCTCGATGAGCCCTTTATGCAGCGTGCTTTTTCCGCTGCCCTCGATGCCTTCGATTACAACGAACACCTAGGTTTCGGTGGTTTTATAAATTCTGACGCGGCGGTTGGGCTCGAGCCCGGTGCTGCGCGATTGCAGGCGATACCGTTCGGCGAGCTGGTGCTGCATGCGGCGAATATACGACGTTTGCGGCGAAAGCTCGATCGCGTTGTTGTTGAGCATCACCTGGTAGACGGCCTCCTCGGCTTCGCGCAGCGCAATTTCTTCGTTGTCGATCGAGCCAAGGTTGAAGACGTCGCGGAGGGCAGCCTGAATCTGAGTGGTCGTGTTCGTCTTGATGGAATAGATCGGCACGTTGTCCGATGCGATCTGTTTGAGCTTCGGCTGCTCCTTGCGCTCGAGCGTTTTGAGCGTGAGAACGACGTCCGCGTCGTCCCAGTTGCGCGCCATCGCCGCGTTGACGCGCAGGTTCGTGATGGCGCGCTCGATCTTGTTGCGCGAAATGCCGTAAGGAAAGATCGAAAGCGGCCGTTCGCGCTCCTCGCCATCGCGGTCGTGATGATCGTAGGCTTCGCTCAACCGGGGCATCGACTCGGTATCGGCCTCTTGGACGACGGTGACCTCGCCGCTGGGCTGGCGCTGGCGCACCTCTGGCTGCGGCTGATATCCGCGTAGCAGCGCGTCGATTACGTCGGCGACGTTCTTATGAATTGCCAGCCGGTCGCGGTCGTGGATCTCGATAACGACGTCGAAGGTGGGGGGCGCCTTGCGTTCGAGAACGGTTTTTCGCGTGCCGCGGCGCCGCGCTTCTTCGTCCGAAAGCGTGACGGCACTCACTCCGCCAACCAAGTCCGAAAGCGTCGGGTTCATCAAGAGGTTCTGTAGCGTTTGCCCGTGCGCCGTTCCAATCAGCGTCACGCCTCGCTCGGCGATCGTGCGGGCGGCGGCCGCCTCGGCCTCCGTGCCGATCTCGTCGATCACGATGACCTCGGGCATGTGATTTTCGACGGCCTCGATCATCACCGCGTGCTGCAGCGCCGGATCGGCGACCTGCATGCGCCGCGCCATACCGATCCCCGGATGCGGGATGTCGCTGTCGCCGGCGATTTCGTTCGAGCTATCGACGATGACGACGCGCTTTCGCTCTTCGGAAAGCACGCGCGCGCACTCGCGCAGCATCGTCGTCTTACCGACGCCGGGCTTGCCGAGCAGACACATCGACGACCCGCTGCGCAGCACGTCGAGCAGAATATCGATCGTTCCGTAAACGGCTCGGCCGACGCGGCACGTGAGCCCGACGATCTTGCCGGTCCGGTTACGAATCGCGCTGATGCGGTGAAGCGTTTGCTCGATGCCGGCGCGATTATCGGCGCCGAATGGCGAAACGCGCGAGCAGACGTGCGCGATATCTTCGTGGCCGATCGGTACGTCCGTCAGATAAATAAAGTCATGTTCGAAGCGGGCTTCCGGTGGGCGCCCCAAATCGAGCACGACTTCAATGATGTCTTCGAGGTTACGCAGACGGACGAGAGCTTGCCGAATCGTGAGCGGGAAGATGTCGAGGAGCTGGGAGAGTTCCCAACTGGGAGAGATGGAATGAACTCTTATTGCCAAAAATCGTTCCTCACTTCCGAGTCACGTCGCTTGACCGTTATCCGTCCTCGGTAGTCACTCCTTCACGACGCGGATCACTCGCAGCTCGCCGTCGAAGGGGCCTTGAATGCGCACCCCGGCCTTCAACTCGAGGCGCAAATACTCAATGATCTCCCGCGTGATCTCCTCGCCCGGCGCGATGACCGGGATTCCGGGCGGATAGGGCGTCAGGGTCTCGGCGCAGATTCGCCCGCTCGACTCACGAAACTTTACAAACTCAGCATCGGCTAAGAATGCATCGCGCGGAAGCATGCGCATCGGGGGGACGGCGGGAAGTCGAAACGTTCCACGCCTCAACCGCTCCTCGAGAATGCCCGACGGTGCGAACATGTCGATCGGCCGGTCGTCGCGCGCCAGCTCCTCAAACGCATAAATGAAGCCTTCGGCCGCCTCGCGCGTGGTTCCAATCGTAAAGAGCGCGACGACGTTGAAGAGATCCGCCATCTCCACCTGAATGTTATACCGGCGGCGCAGCAGCGCTGAGGCCTCGTAGCCGGTATAGCCCAGGCCTTTGACGGTCACCGTGACCTTCGTCGGGTCGAGATCGAAGATGCCGTGGCGTCCCTGCAGCTCTTCGCCGAAACAGTAAAGGCCCGGAATTCGGTTTAGGCGAGCGCGCGTCTCTTCCGCCAGCGCGATCGTACGCGAGAGCAACGCTTCGCCTTCGGTGGCCATCTGCTTGCGCGCCACGTCGAGCGACGCGACCATCGGCAGATTCGGCGAGGTCGATAGGAACATCTTGAGCACTGCTTCGAGCCGATCCAGAGCGACGCGTTCGCCCTTGTGATGCAGCATCGCGCACTGCGAGAATGCCGAGAGCATTTTGTGGGTGGAGTTGACGCAGACGTCGGCGCCGGCGTTCGTCGCCGAGAGCGGAAGCGCCGGATGAAAGTGAAAGTGCGGCCCCCAAGCCTCGTCGACGAGGAGCATCTTACCGGCCCCGTGGACGATCCGCTCGATCGCCGCGAGGTCTGCCGCGACGCCGTAATAGGTCGGGGAGACCAGGTAGACGGCGACGAGGTCGGGATGCTGCTCGATCGTCCGCGCGACCGTCTCCGGGGTCACGCAGTGGTCCATGCGCAGCTCCAAGTCCACCTCGGGCTGCATGTAGATGGGCCGCGCGCCGCTCATCACCAAGCCCCCCAACATCGACTTGTGGGAGTTGCGCGGGACGGCAATCTTCTCGCCCGGATTGATCGCCGCCATCATCATGCATTGATTGCCGCTGGTCGAACCGTTGATCAAGAAAAACGTGTGGTCGGCGCCCCACGCTTCCGCCGCGAGCTCCTGCGCTTCTTTGATCGCTTCGGTAGGCTGCAGCAGATCGTCGATGCCCGGCATCGGAGTGAGATCGATCGCGCAGATGTTGTCGCCGACGAACTCGCGAAAGGCTAAATCCATTCCCACGCCCTGTACGTGACCCGGCGTATGAAATGGCTGCACGCCCGAGTCCACGTAATCGAGCAGCGCTTGGAAGTACGGCGCTCTGTGTTGATCCAAGAGTGCGGCGTTACTAGGCGAGGACTTCGAAGCCGAGACGATTCAGCATCGCGAAATCGTCGGCGTCGCTACGGCCTTCCGTCGTCAGATAGTTGCCCAGAACGATGCCGCTGACACCGCTTCGCATGCCGACATCCTGCAGTGCTTGCAGCGTAATCTCGCGTCCGCCGGCGAAACGCACGAGCGCACTCGGTAACGCAAGACGCGCCATTGCTACAAAGCGCAGCGCTTCGACCGGATCGAGCAGCGACCGGTCCCCGAAGGGCGTTCCAGGGCGCGGATTGAGAAAGTTGATCGGCACCTCTTGGGGTTGGAGTTCTTGCAAGGCAGATAAGAAGTCGAGCCGGTCGGCGACGTCTTCTCCCATGCCGATGATGCCGCCGCAGCAGAGCTCGAGATCGTGGCGCTTTACGCGCTGACAAGTCTCCCAGCGCTCGTCGTACGTGTGGGTCGTGCAGACTTGGGGAAAATAGCGGCGCGACGTTTCGAGGTTATGGTTGACCTTGTCGACGCCGGCTCGTGCGAGCCGCTCGATCTGACGGTCGTTCAAAATTCCAAGTGAAACGGCCACCGTCAGCGGCAGCTCGGCTTTGATCTCCTCGACGGCGGCGCAGACGCGCTCCAGCAGCTTTTCGGAAGGGCCGCGCACGGCAACGACAATGCAGAACTCACCGGCCCCACGAGCGTGCGCCGCGCGCGCCGCCGTGACGAAATCCTCGACGCTCGAAAGCGGCTCGGCTTGGACGTCGGTTGCATAACGCGCGCTTTGCGAGCAAAAATTGCAATCTTCCGAGCAACCGCCCTTCTTCGCGTTGTACAGCACCTCGACGGCAATCTCGTTGCCGCAGTAATGCGAGCGCACGTCATCGGCAAGCGCTAAGAGAGCCGGTACGTGTTCGGCGGTAAGATGGGCAACGCCGGCGAGGAGCTCGACGCTCGCAGGACGGCCCTGCTCGAGCAGCTCGGCTCGAGCACGCTGGATCGTGGAATGCGCCATATCAGCGCTCTTGCTTCACCAAACATTCGAAAAGCTTTGCACCGGCTTCGACGGATTGAGTCTCCGCGGCCGCAAACGCCAGAACGCCAAGCACCGGCAGACTTCCCTGGAGCACGCAATAGACACGGTCGCGGTATGTCGGATCCGTTCGGCCCCAACGTTCGACCAGCACGGCGCCGGCGACCGGGATGTTCAGCTCGCGGCAGAGGCTGCGCGTCAACATGGCGTGATTGATACAGCCTAGGCGCAGGCCTACGGTAATAACGGCCTCGAGCTTGGCCAGGGCCGCGACGTGGCCGATATTCTCGCCGGCGTTCAGGGGGACCATGATGCCTCCGATGCCCTCGGCGACGATCGTGCCGGGAATTTTGTCAACTTCATCGGCGAGCCGCTCCGCGGTAAGGGGCGGCTTGGCTTCGGCGAGCGCAGCGGACCAGGGGTCTCCGGCGTTTTCAAAGCGGGCGAGCTCGATGTGCCCCACGCCGGCGAGCCGGCCGGCATGCTCCGCGTCGCCCTCTCCGCGCGGCGTTACTCCCGTCTGGACGATTTTGACGATTGTCGGGTTTTTGCCGGCGCGGCGCAGTGCAAGCGCGAGTGCCGCCGTCACCCGAGTCTTTCCGACGTCGGTGTCGGTTCCGGTTACGAAGTAGCGACGCATCGTCGTAGCTCTTCCGCGAGCATATCTACCTGCTCCAGCGTGTGGTCGGCGCGGATCGTGATGCGCAGCCGCGATGTGCCGGGCGGCACGGTGGGCGGACGGATCGCTGGGACGAAGATGCGACGCTTCCATAGTTCCTCCGAGACGCGCAGCGCGCGCTCCTCGCTGCCAAGAAGGACGGAGACGATAGGCCCTTCGACGGAGCTCGGGACAGGTTCCGTCATTGGACGGAGGGCCGCGCAAAGGCGGGCGGCGTTTGCTCGCAGGCGTTCGCGGCGCTCGTCGGCGCGACGCGTAAGCAGAAGGGCGATGCGCGATGCGAGGACGAGCGACGGCGGCAGGGCGGTGTCGAAGATAAACGAGCGCGCGCGATTGACCAGCAGCTCGATCACCGTCGCAGGGCCCGCAACGAAACCCCCAAGCGAGCCAAGCGCCTTCGAAAGCGTCCCGAGGATAATGATGCGCGGATCGCCGAGCGCGCGGGCGAGGCCCGCGCCTTGCGGTCCGGCGATCCCGAGCGCGTGCGCTTCATCGAGCAGCAGGACGTCTTGCTCTCGCAAACATCCGAGGAGCGCGGTGGGATCGATTGCGTCGCCGTCCATGCCGAAGATCGATTCGCTGACCACGAGCAAACTCTTGGACCTACCGACAGGCGGGAGCGTGGCGTGCTCGTAGATCGAGTGAGGTGTGCGCGCGAGACGGATGCCGTCGATTAGGCACGCATGGTTGTATTGGTCGGAGAGAATCGTTTCGACGAGCTCTGCAAGTACCGGAATCGTTCCTGCACCGGCCAGGTAACCCGAAGAGAAGAGCAACGCACGCTCGCGGCCGAGCCACTCTGCCAGCTCGTTTTCAAGAAGCGCGTCCTCGCGGTAGCGTCCTCCCAGCAGGCGCGCGCCACCCGAGCCCACGCGTGTGGCTCGTTTGAGCGCCTCAACGACTTGCGGATCCGTCGCCAAGCCAAGGTAGTCGTTCGACGAAAAGTCGATGACGTTGGAGAGGCCATGCTGCGGGAGCTCCCGGTAGCGGTGCTCGCTGCGAATAGCTTCGAGCGTTTGCCGCGCCCGCTCGAGGTAAGTCACTTCTTCGTCCTTCGTCCTTCGACAAGCTCAGGATGACACGCGACAAGCTCAGGATGACACGCGACAAGCTCAGGATGACACGGTTTTGTCGTGCTGAGCGTGTCGAGGCACGATTCGAAGAAGGTGTCGACTTCTTCATCGCTCGAGCTGAGTGGTGGAACGAACTGAATCACGTCGCCGATCGGCCGCGTGAAGTGACCGGCGTCGTACAGCGCATTGGCAACGGCGCGGCCCAAACTCTCGCGCAGCTCGATCCCGAGCATCGTCCCGGCTTGGCGCACGTCGTGCACGAGCGGATGTGCGCGTAAGCTTTCCAGGTGTGCGCGCGATCTTCGGGCGATACCCTGCGCACGCTCGAGCGTTCCTTCTTCTTCGAACAACGCGAGCGATGCGAGTGCCGCCGCGCATGCAATCGGATTTCCGGCGTAGGAATGACCGTGCAAGAAATGAACGAATTCGTCCGGCGCGCCCAGAAATACGTCGTACAGCGATTGACCGACCAGCGTAGCAGAGAGCGCCATCGTACCGCCCGTCAAGCCTTTTCCGACACAGACGATATCGGGGCTAACGCCGATCTGCTCGAAGGCGAACATCGTGCCGGTTCGGCCGAATCCGGTGGCAATTTCGTCGCAGACGATCAGCGCTTCGACCCCTTTTAGCCGTGCGTAGGCCTCCTTCGGAACGAGCCGCATACCGGCTGCGGCTTGAATCAGCGGCTCGACGATCACCGCCGCAACGTCTTCCCCAAGGGGTTCGGCTGAGTCGTAACCTTGCGTTTCGAACGTGACGCTGCCGAAGCGCGACTTGAAGAGCGCGATATCGGAAAGGCTCATCGCGCCGATCGTATCGCCGTGATACGCGCTGCTCAAGCGCAAGAAGCGCGTGCGATGCGGCTGACCGGCGTTCTGCCAATATTGCAGCGCCATCTTGATCGCGGCCTCAACCGCGCTGGCGCCGTCGCTTGCAAAGAATACGCGATCCATGCCCGCCATCGCACAAAGCCGCGCGGCGAGCTCTTCGGCGACGGGATTCGTCGCCCCGAGTAGCGTCGCGTGATCGAGCGTCGCCGCTTGTCGCGCGATCGCCTCGACGATGCGTGGATGGCAATGACCGTGAATCGTCGTCCAAATCGAGCTGACGGCATCGTAAACCTGCCGGCCGCGCGCATCTTCCAGCACCGTTCCGCAGGCTCGCACAAACGTTCGCGCCTGCTCGTCGAAGTGCCGCATCTGCGTGAACGGCAACCATAGATGCGACATTTTGGCGGTTTTTCGCTGTCAGCGGGCGGTCCCCTCACGCAGCGGGCAGTATTTTCCTCGCGACCAAGTTGCGCCCGTCTTGCCTTTTGATATAAGCTAAATTCGATGTCCAACAACACGCAACGCTAATGTCGCGGCCGCACGAGGACCGTCAGCATCACACGGCCACCGACCATCACGCCGGCGGACCGGCGATCGTCTTTGCGCCGCCGGCATGGTGGGCGATTGCCGTCGTACACGTCACGGCCGAGCGTGCCGACGCAGGAGTCTCGTCGTACGAAACTCTCGTCGAGCAGGCTCGGAGCTCGGCGGCGCGGGTGCAAGAAGCCGCCATCTTGCGATCGCAGAATCATCGGCGCGTGATCGTACTGCTCCATCTTGACGGGCACGAGGGATTCCGGCACCTGCGCGCAGCCTGGGACGATCATCACCTCGTCGCCGAGCGGCACGCCGTCGCAGAGTCACGCTCTTTGACGCTTTACAGCGTGGCCACGACGCTAGGCGACGCGGCCCTCGATCCGTCGTCGACCGGCGCGGTTGCGTTCGAGCAATTCTCGTCAGGCCTCGACCGGATCGCCCCGGTCACGAGCTCGATCGCCGCGGCACCTGGCTTCCGAGGCGCAGCGATCTTGCGCACTGACGACGACGGCGCTTCTGCAATCGTTTATCGATTCGGACACGCCGAAGAGATTGGAGCGTTCCGCGCGAGCGAAACGCTCTATCCAGTGCACGTCGTGCGCACGTTCGTTTGAACCGGTCCGCGTCTTTTTAAAGGCTTCCTACGCGCCTTACGCGGCCTTAAGCTTCCAGGCCATCATCGACCATGAGAAGCCGGAAAAAACGAAATTCAAACCGACGACGAACCCGATGAACCACAAAGCGGAGAACGGCCACTGTATCCAAAGCAGGACGCCCAGAATCACGCTGACGACTCCGCCGAACGCGACCCACCCGTAATGCGGAAACTGCAGCATGAGCGCGGTGATGAATCGGAAGATCCCGCCGAAAACGAACAGCACGGCGAGCAGAAGCGTAACGAATAACGCTCCCGCTACGGGGTGTTCCAACAGCATCAACCCCACGATGATATCGAGGATGCCGACCAAGAGCAGCAGCACTATATGTCCGGCGCCGCGCGACATGACGGCTCCGGCCAGCTGAACGATGCCGGCAACGAATAGCGCCGCCCCGAGCACGATGACCGAAGCCATCGTCGCGACCCCCTCGGCCCAAATGCAGTACAGGCCGACTAGAATGAGCGCGATCCCGACGGCGAGGTACCAACCCCAGAGCTTGTGGGCACCCTGAACGGAATCGGCTACGTCTGCAAAAGCCTTCATCAACCACTCCTGTTCTTAAAAAAGGTAAAAGAGGAAGATTCGGCCTCAGCCCGAGCGGCCCCTTACTTGGGCCCCTAAGCGTCGCCGACGTGGTTCGCGCGGCGGAGTGCCGGCGCGACGATCTGCACGACGATGACCTGCAGCACGGCGGCGGCGGGCACCGCTAAGAACGCTCCGGGAATGCCCAAGAGCATGCCGCCGACAACCGTCGAGAAGATAATCAGCAGAAAGCTCAACTGCACGCGCTGGCCGAAGATGATCGGCGAGAGCACGTTCTGGTCGACAATTTGCACGACGGTGAAGATGGCGAGCACGATCAACATTTTGACCCAGCCGCTCGTCGCGAGCACGACCAGCAAAATGACGGGTCCGGAAATTACGGCGCCAACCATCGGAATCGCCTGAAACACCGCGACCACGAAACCGAGCAGCAAGGCATAGGGAACTCCCAGAATTGCAACCGCTCCACCCATCGTCACGCCGACGATTGTTCCGTTGATGACGATTCCCTTTACGTAGGCACTGAGGCGCACGCCGATCGTGTCGAAGGCCGCCTTCCAATCCCGGCCGGCCGTTTGCGGCAAGAGGCTGAGAGTGAAGCGCTCGAGGTCATCCGACGAGAGCATCCATCCAACCGCAAGCAGCAAAATTATGATCGCGTTCCCGAAAATAGCCGCAATCAGAGCCGGTCCCGCCAGCAGGTGCGCTCCGACGGAGCTAAAGGCGCCCCCCGCGCCGTTGGCAACTGCGCCTGCGAACTGTTTGGAGAGTTCGTAGTCCTTTAGGAAGCGCTCGGCGGCGACGAGTTGGTCTTTGAGGGAGTTGACGTAGCCCGGAATCGCCTGTACCAGCCGCTGAATTTCGACACCCAGCGGAGCGATCAAGATATAGGCAATCAGCGCCGCGATAACAATGGCGCCGCCAAACGTGAGGCCGACAGCGATGCCGAACGGCATTCTCGCGCCGAGACGATTGGCAATCGGACGCAGGGCGGCCGCGATCAGGATCCCGGTAAAGAGCAAGACGAAGGCCGAGAGCGTGCCGGCAAGGACGAGCCAGAGGACGTACGCGCCGGCGAACACGGCGGCGGCCGTAAGCCACGTCCGCACGCCAATCCCTACCGGGCGCGGTCCCGAATCGATCATTGAGGCGTAAAGGCCACGATCTCTCCCTTGTCGCGGTCGCTCGTCCACCACATCGTACCATCAAACGTCAGCGCGCGTCCGTCGAACGGAACCGCAGCGACGGGTTCGACGGTGGGCGCATTCTGCCGGAGATCGATGCGCCCAAACTCGAGGTTTTCGAACTCATCGTCGGCGGCGATCATAAACGCACTGCCGGCGCCGGCGAATGCAAAGCCGGCGCAGCGCGCAGTCAACGCGATCTCGCGCTGGACCGCACCGCGGCTGTCCAACTCCAAAATCCGCCGCTTTCCTTGCTGGCAGAGGTAGAGGGTCGATCCGTCGGCGGCAAGATGCGAGCCCGTAACGTCGGGGCACGCGACCTTATTGTCGAAGCCGCGCCCGGGGCGAAAGCGGAAGAGATAGCGATCGTCGTCGTCGAGCGCAACGACCACGGAGAGAGCGTCGCCGACCGTGGCGAGCCCGTACGGCTTTCCCGGCGCCGCGATTTCGTCGACGACATCCCAATCTTTGGTATCGATCGCATAGAGCTTATCCGTATCCCAGGAGCCGACCCAGAGCTGGCCGCCGAAAAAGGCGAGCGGCTGGGGCCGGCCGCCGGGCGATTTCTGACGGTTTACTTCTTTCACATTTTGCATACTCGCGTAAAAGCGCACCGCTCAGCGGGGTTGCAATCCGCGACAGACCGCGCGGCCGGACGCTTCGTCGCCAAGTCGCAGGCTCTCCGAACTCGACCTCTATGGGCTTACTGTCAGATCCAGCGTCGCGCGCGTTGCAGCCTCGTTGATATCCTTCCAAGAGCCGCCCCGCGAAGCGAACGGGATCGCTTTAAGTGCCGCGATATCCGCGCGCATCGATTCCGGCATAGCCGTCCACGACGAGAGCTGGGCAACGACGCCCCGATAGGTTGCATCAAAGCCCGCATCCTTGAGGACGGCTGCATAGTAAGCCAGCTGCGCGGTTAACATCCCAAGGAGCAGGGCTTTGCGCTCTTCCCCCGGCCATTTCGTATTGAGAATTTGCGAGCTGAACGGTTCGCGCCAAAGCGCGTCGAGCTGAGCCAAATCCAATGGGATGTCGCCATCGACGAGTGCCTGCACGTCGGCAACGCTGAGGCCGTCGTGCAGCTTTTGATGTTGCTGCTGTAGGTGTGCGAGTACGATGGTGGCAAAAGCGCGGCGCAGCCCTGAGCCTGTCGAAGGGTCAGGATGACATTCCTTAGCGCCTGCGCGAAGCGCAGCCCTGAGCCTGTCGAAGGGTCAGGATGACAACACGTGCCCTAGGAACCTAGGCTTCGATGCGTTCGTCGATTGAGACGTTGTAGAGGAAGAGGAACTTGCCCCATTCGTCGGGCAGCGTGTTCCGCTTGATCTGAATCCAGGGGATGTACTTCGGCTGGCGCGGTTTGCGCTGCAGCGACATGTTGGCTTCGTGCGGAGTCCGGTTGTTTTTGCGGTTGTTGCAGCGCATGCAGGCGCAGACCAAATTCTCCCAAGTCGAATCGCCGCCGCGACTCTTAGGGACGACGTGATCCACGGTCATCAACCGTTCGCCGCGCGTACCGCAGTATTGACAGGCGTGTTCGTCGCGGATCAGGACGTTCTTCTTCGTCAATGCGACGCGCTGCATCGGACGGCGAATGTAGTAGAGCATGCGAATGATCGAGGGCATGCGCATTTCGAACGTCGGCGACGCCAGAATACGCTCCCGTCCGTGCAGCATCTCCGCTTTGCCGGCAAAAATCAGCTTAACCGCGCGCTGAAAGCTCGTGACGTTGAGCGCTTCGTAAGTGAAGTTCAGCACGAGCACTTCGCTCATACGAACGTTACCGTCATGCTATAAAAGCGAGGCATCTCAGGTGCCTCGCTTCCGAACGAACGCCATGCGCGTTTCGGTTAGCATCTGCGTTATTGCTAACCGCTCTTGCGGTCGCAACCTTTCTTTCACCCGTTCGAACGCCGCCGTCGCCACGTCGATCGCAATTTCGGCCGACGCATGGTCGGGTTCGCGTCCCTCCTGCTCGGTCAAATACGCGTGCGCGGCGAGGGCGAGCGTCGCGATAACCTCGCGCAGCAAAGGCTCGACGGGCGGGATCTGCCCTTGAAATCCGGCGCTTTCCCACTCGGGAGCGGCGGCCCCACTAGACATCTCAAGTCGAAATTACGCCGCGGTGGAAGCCTTCCCTTGCTGCCTAACCATCTGGAGGAAGTACTGATGGACGCGAGCGTCGGTACCGAGCTCCGGATGGAACGACGTCGCGAGTACGTTTCCCTCGCGCGCCATCACGCCGCGCCCCTCTCGCTGCGCGAGCACCGCAACGTTGCGCCCCTGTCGTTCGATCCAAGGCGCGCGGATGAAGATTGCCGGAAACGGCGCTTTGCCCAGCGCCGGAATCGCAAGCTCGACCTGTGCCGAATCGTTCTGCCGTCCGAACGCGTTACGGCGCACGGTGATGTCGATGAGGTCGAGTGTCGGTTGGTCCAGCCCGACGACGTCGTGCGCGGCGACGATCATCCCCATGCACGTTCCCCAGAGCGGCATTCCGGCGCGCGTGCGCTCGACGATCGCCCGCCCAAGCCCAGAGCGCTCGAGCAGCTTCATCACCGCCGTGGATTCACCGCCGGGCACGATCAGCGCATCGACGCGCTCGAGGTCGGCGGGGGTCTTTACCGCGAATGCGGAGGCGCCGCAATGCTCGAGTGCCGCAAGATGCTCGATTACATCTCCCTGGAGTGCGAGCACGCCAACTCTAGACACCGCGGGGGGCCATCAGTTGCGCTTCCGTAAGCTGGCGGATGTCGAGGCCCGGCATCGCCTCGGATGCGCCAAGCGACCGGCAAGCCTCCAAGACGATCTCGGGCTCGTTGAAGTGCGTCGTGGCGTCCACGATGGCACGGGCAAAACGTTTGGGATCTTTCGATTTGAAGATGCCGCTTCCGACGAAGATGCCCTCCGCACCAAGCTGCATCATCAACGCGGCGTCCGCGGGCGTTGCGACGCCGCCGGCGCAGAAGAGCACGACGGGCAACTTGCCTTCGCGTGCAATCTCCGTGACGAGTTCGACCGAGGCCCCAAGATCGCGGGCTCGCGCGACGAGTTCTTCCTTCGGAGCGGTGTGCAGCTCGCGAATCGCATCGCCGATGGCGCGCATATGACGAACCGCCTCGACGATGTTACCGCTGCCCGCTTCGCCCTTGCTGCGAATCATCGCGGCGCCTTCGGCAATTCGCCGAAGCGCTTCGCCGAGGTCGCGCGCTCCGCAGACGAACGGAGTCTTGAAAGCATGTTTGTCGACGTGGTAGTTGTCGTCGGCCGGCGTCAGCACTTCCGATTCGTCGATATAGTCGACGCCGAGTTGCTGCAATACTTGCGCCTCTGCAAAGTGCCCGATACGGCATTTGGCCATCACCGGAATCGTTACGGCGTCCATGATGCTGCGAATCAGCTCGATCCCGCTCATTCGAGCAACGCCGCCGTTCGCTCGGATGTCTGCCGGGATCCGTTCGAGTGCCATCACGGCGACGGCGCCGGCCTCTTGCGCGATCGCTGCATGTTCGGGCGTCACGACGTCCATGATGACCCCGCCTTTGAGCATTTGCGCGAGTCCGCGCTTGACCGTTACGGTTCCAGTTTCCATACTTCTATTCTAACAGCCATTGACCAGAGAACGCCGCGACATAGTCCTTACGGAGGTGTCGGCGTCGCCTGGGCGGGCGTCCCGGCCCCGGGCGGGGCCGGGGCACCGCTAGACTCGGGCGACGGCCTGAAGGTCGGAAACGGCTTCTGGCGCCAGACCGGGATATTTGGATTCGGCGTCGGGGTTACCGGCGGCGGCGGCGAGGGCGAGGCCTTCGGCGTGGGCGGCAATGTGGGCAGCGGCTTTGGCGGCACGCGAGGATCCGGGAAACGAGGATCGCCGGCGGCCGAAAGAGACTGCGACCGCTTCCAGTCGGGACCGTACGGCTGCGCCGAGGCGTCGGCGCCGGACGGCAGCGGCGTGGGCATCACCGACTGCAGCTGCTGCTGGGTCGCCTGCTGCATGACCCGGTCGCCCATGTGCTGTCCCAGTGCGACGGCAATCAATAGGACGGCGGCGCCCACCGCCAGGACGACCGTCGGAAATCTCACGCGCGCGCCAGCGGGCGAACGAGGTCGAGTTTTGCGGCGCGCGCGCGCCGGTCGCTCGGCTTGCCAATCAAGTGCACCTCGCGCAGCTCGCCGGCTGCCATGTTAACGCGAGCCGTATGTCCGCGAAACTCGAGCAGCACGTCGCGCGCTCGATCGGCCAGGTTACCGACAAAGATGCGCACCGCGCCTGCGTCGTCTTCGAAGGCGATCGCACCGACCTCCACGGGCGAGATGGTTACTTCGTCACTCACGTCGCGTCCGGCATAGATGCACGCAAACGGTTCTTCCGCCGAGAGCTCGGGCATGTTCGCATAAATCGTATCGTTGAGCAAATCAACCACGTACGTGCATCGCCGGCCGCCCCAGTGCACCCGAGCGGCGGCGACCCATTTCCAATCCGCCGGACGTAGGGGCGCCAAGTGCGGACGTCCGCTGGTGCGGTAGCCATCCAAACCGCCAACGGTTTCGGCGACCGCCCACAAAAACTTCGCGCTGGTCCACGGCGAAAGATACATTCCACGGTTGCTCAACGAGCCGCCGTCGAACCACTCGGCAAACTCGCCTGGGACCGTATTGCGCGGGCTCCCGGCTTCCATCGCGGCATAGGTCTGAGTGAGGAAATGCACGGCGTCGTCGGTCATGCCGTTACGGGCAAGTGCGACGGCAAACCACAGCGTGAGGTCGGGCCAAATACCGCCGAGCAGCCCAAAGCCATACGATGGAAAATACCAAGCGTCGGCGGTCGAAATCGTGCGAAGCCCGACCGGCGTTACGAAATCCGCCTCCTTCAAACGCGTGAGAATCGCCTGCCGCTGAGCCTGATCGGCAACGCCGAAGAGCACCGGGAAAATCTCGTCGGCCGTAAAGTTGTCTTGGTAGTTTCCGTCCTGATCGTAGTTGAGGACGAAGGCGCCGGTATCGTCGTTATACAGATAGTCCATCATCGCGGTACGCATGCTCTTAGCCTGCGCGCCGTACTTTTCCCAATGGTCGTTATCGCCGACGACCGCGCAGAGCATTGCCGCCGCTTCGAGCGCGTAGACGGCCTCGGCATTGATCTCCGTGACGGCGCCGTCGAGCGTGTAATACGGAATAATGTTGCGCCAGGAGGAAATGCCGTGCATGTCTACGCCTTTGGCTTGGCAATAGACCAGGCCGTGAGAGTCGCGCTGCGAGAGCAGGTAATCGGTAAGGCGAATCACGAGCGCAATGTGTTCCCGAACCCACTCGTCGTCGAGCGTCGCGTTGTAGTGGTGCAGCATCGCGATGAGATGCAGCGGCGTATCGTCGTTGATGTTCAGGTCGTAATCGGTTTTATAACCGGTGACGCCGCGCACGTATTCGACCATTAGCCCGTTCTCCTGGACGGCTTCGTTAAAGACTTCGAGCGCGTTGCGACTAAACTCCGGCCAAAAGTAATCAAAACCGTGAACGAACCAGGACGTGTCGCGTGAGACGAGGATGTCGGAGGGCGGCGAGTTGGTCGCGCCCCAGCCGTGCGGATACTCCTTGACGATGCGCAGCATGTTGGCCTTCGCCCAAACCACGCCGCGGCTGATCTCCGGGGAGGGCGTGAGGAATCTCGCGTCGGCGAGACGCTCGTTGAAATAGCCTTGGGTATCGTGCAGCGCGCGCAGATCGGAGAGCAGCGCTTCGAGAACGGGGCGGCTGCGTTCGGTTCCGGCCTTATCGTAAACGACGGCTAGGCGCAACGATTCGCGCGCCCCGGCCGCCACCGTAATCCGATATTCGAAGGCGCCGAAGATGCGCCGGCTCACGAGTTCTGCTTGCTGCGGCGTGACATCGCCCATCGTCGGTTTCGAATCGGCTTGCGAAAACGTTGCGCGGCGCATAGCTTCGAGCAAAACCTGCTCGCGTAGCGAGAGCTGGACGGCGACGGGACGGCGCGATCCGCCCCACCAGCGCTCGCCGCCGGTCTCGAGATTTTTCGAGCAGATGAAACGTCCGTCGTTCCAAGCGCGGACCTCGTGTTCGGGCTCGCCGTAGAACCGCTGCCCGACGAGCATCGCCCACGGAAAGAGCGAAACGTCGAGTGCCTCGGCGCCTGGATTGAAGAGCGTCACGTCCACGACGAATGCGACGGCGCGATCGAACTCCGGCCCGTGCGGCACGTAGAAGGCCTCGGTTACGTGGACGCGGTGGTCGAGAGTAAACTCGGAGATCTGCGCGTAGGGAAGGAAGGTGAGATCGTGCTCGATTTGATGCGGAAAGAACGTACGGTCGAGGAGACGGTAGGCGATGTGGTGCGTTCCGAAGATGATCTGGTCGGTGTCTGCATCCCAAAGCCCCCGCACGCCACCTTTTGCGGTCGATTGCGCGAATGCTTTGAAGTTCCCGAGCAAGAGCCCGTAGGGGGTCTCGGATTCGTTAAGGACGTAGGCGCAAAACTCATTGCGCTGCGCGTCGTAACTCAAGCCCACACTCCGTACTGCGGCGCGGGGCGCGAAGGCGCCTTCTCGCGCGGCGGCTAACGGAAAAGGGTGCGAGCACCCGCAAAAATCAACCTGACGCTCGAAGTGCTCGCCGTGCGCAGCGACGGATATCACGGCGTGCGCAGCGTGATGGTGCCGCTCGACCTGGCGGACGAACTGACGATCGAACCGAGTACCCGCTTCAGCTTTGAGTGTGACCGCGACGAGCTCGCGGGGGAACGCAATCTCGCCGTCGCTGCGCTGCATGCGCTGGGCGAGGAACTCCCAGCCGTGCGAATGCGATTGCTCAAGCGCATTCCCGTACAGGCCGGGTTGGGCGGGGGTTCCAGCGACGCCGCGGCAGTCTTACGCGCCGCGATGGCGGGCGCAATCGGACCGGCGCCGCGCCTGGAGTGGATGCAAATCGCGCGAAGGCTTGGATCGGACGTTCCCTTCTTTCTCGCGGGAACGGCCGCGCTAGTCGAAGGAACGGGCGAGCGCGTAACGCCGGCCGGAGCGATCCCAACGTGGAATGTGTTGATCGTGAAGCCGCCCGTCGACGTTTCCACCGCGCAGGCATATAGAGAGATCGATGCGTCGATACGTCCGCAACGACCCCGCAGCGGCTGCGTCTCGATCGCAATGCTCGAGGCGCTGCAACGCGCGGAGTTCCCACGCGTGCAAGCGCTCCTACAGAACGATTTTCACGACGTTATTGCAGCGTCAACTCCCGAGGTTATGTCCGCACTCGACGCGCTGCGCATTGCCGGCGCAACCAACGCGCTCTTGGCGGGGTCGGGTTCCTGCGTCTTTACGCTCTCACCAGAAAACGCGCACATCGAGGCGATCGCACGGCGCTTGGAGCTGCCGCCGAAGTACGAGCGTTTCGTGACGCGCTTTGCGACGACGCCGGAGTGGAAATGAACGCCGTTCTCCTTGCCGGCGGCCCTTTGGACGACGTTGCACGCCTGCAGCCGGGCGCGCCGAACAAAGCCTTCGTCGACATTGGTGGGAGAACGCTTGCGGGACGCGTGCTGATGGCTCTCCGGCGTTCGCAGTCCGTTGGACGCATCGTGGTGGTGGCTCCCCCCAGCACGTGGGGACGCGACGACCTTCGCGCCGCCGACGATTTTCGCCCCGACGGCGTTCGCATTACCGACAGCTTGGAGAACGGCCTGAACGGATTCGAACCGGACGACGACGTCTTGGTGGTCGCGTCGGATCTCCCGGTGCTCGCGGCCGCAGCCGTCGACGACTTCGTCGCCGGCGTACGCCGGCTCGGGGCCGACGTGATCTACGGATGTGTCGAGAAAGGCGCGCACGTGCGGGCCTTTCCCGACGTGCCGCACACGTGGGCTCGCATGCGCGACGGTACGTTTTGCGGGGGCGGCATGGTTGCGATCAAGCCGCGCTCGCTCCCGCGGCTGGAACGCTTCATCGAGCGCCTGGGGGCCGCGCGCAAGGATCCGCTCAAACTGGCGTCGCTCTTCGGCTGGGATATGCTGGCCCGCTTCGCATTTGGCCGATTGTCGATCGCACAGGCCGAGGCGCGTGCGACGAAAGTTCTCGGCGCACCGGTACGGGCGCTGATTTCGGGCTATCCCGAAACGGCAGTCAACGTAGATCGCGTGAGCGACGTCGCGCTCGCGCGCCGGCTCGTCAGCTCGGGGAACGCCATCGCTTGAAAAGCTCGTTGGCGATTCCGAACTGATCGAGCGCCTTCCCGACGGTGTGTGCGATGATCTCGTCCACGCTCTGCGGGTTTGCGTACATGGCCGGAATCGGGGGCAGAATAACGGCACCGATCTCGGCAAGCCGGACGAGCGTGCGAAGATGACCGAGATGAAGCGGCGTCTCGCGAATGACCAGTACGAGCCGGCGCTTTTCCTTTAAGCAGACATCCGCCGCTCGAACGAGCAGATTCGAGTTGAACGAGTAGGCGATCGCGCTCGCACTTTTCATCGAACAAGGAATGATCAGCATTCCTTCGGTCATAAACGAACCGCTCGAGACCGCGGCTGCGAGATCGTCGTCCCGGTGGGCGACGTCGGCCAGGCTTTCGAAGTCGTCGGCGGTCATCTCGGTTTCAAGCTCGATCGTGCGGCGAGCGGCCGTCGTGAGGACGAGATGCGTTTCGACGCCGCCGATGGCGCGCAGCGCTTGCAATACCATGTAACCGTAAAGACTGCCGCTTGCCCCGCTGATGCCGATGATGATGCGCCGCATCGGAGAGCCGTTATACGTTGGCTGCAGGGGCGCCTGGTAGAAACTGTAACTCCACACCGTCGTGCCGGAAGCCGCGCAAGTCCGTTCCTTCATTGACGATGCCGTCCGCTGGCGCAAAACCGGAGACGAAGCGTTCCTGCTTCGGCTGATCCGTTCGAGTTGCTCCGGCGTTCCGCACGACGTCGGTGCCGCGTACGCCACCCTTGCAGGGCGCACGGGCGACCTGCTCGACGCGATCGACCGCGGCCGCCTCGCTCTGCCGACCCCCGAGCGCGACAGCGCGCTGCTCTTTGTCCGGCGCGCGCGTTTCGTTCGCGAGTCCAGCGCGGAAGAGGATGCCTTTCGCTTCGTCGTCGCCGAAGCGTTTGCGGTCGAAGAGTTTGTCAAGGAATTCCCTCAGGGTGACAAGGCGGCGGTCGAAGTCGAGCTGACGGAGCCGGTCGAACCCGAGGAAGCCGTCGGCGTGCCGCGTTGGCAGAAACATTTTAGCGCGTCGGCGCTCAACGCGTATACCGAATGCGCGCGCAAATGGTTCTACCGGTACGCTTGCGCGGCGGTGGAAGATCCCGGATCGTCGGCCTCTGCGTACGGCACCGCCTTTCATCTCGCGCTCGAGGATTTCCACGGCGACTTTCCCCGCCCGCGCGGCGCCGATCGCTTGGCGATGCGCAAGCGCGTGCGAGAGTGCGTCACTTGGGCTTTCGAACGTAATCGCGACGGCTTCGAGACGCGCGTGGAGTTCGAGCTGCAGGTCAGGCGCGCGCAACGCACCGCGCAGCGGTATGTCGACTGGCTCTTGGTGCAAGAGTTGGAGGCGCCGTTCGAGGTGCTCGGCCGCGAAGTTTCTGCCGAGCTCGATCTCGATGGACGAGCTTTCGTCGGATTCATCGATCGCCTCGACCGCGACGAACGAACGGGCAACGTCGGGGTCGTCGACTATAAGACGGGAAGCATCGCAACGAGTGCGGCGGAGTACTGTGAGAAAGTGCGCCGCTTTCGCGACTTCCAGCTTCCGTTCTACTATTGGGCGCGCACGGCCGCGGGCGACCGCGTGAGCAGGCTCGTGCTCATTCCGTTAAAGGATGCGCTGCTTGATGTACGCCCGGTCGTGTTGGAGGTGGGCAAAACGATCAACCTCGACGATCTGGAGCGATCGCGCGAGAAAATGATCGAGCTGAGCACTCTGCTGGCGTCGGGCGAGATTCGCCATTTCGAAACGACCAAGAACGCTTCGGCTTGCACGTATTGCGCATACCAGACGGCGTGTGCCAATAAACCCCCGGCGGAAGCCCAGCGTTTCGGAAGTTGATCGTACTCGAACTGACGGACGACCAGCGGGCCGCCATTGAGGCGCCCTTTGACGGCTGCCTTGCGATCCTCGGCGCTGCGGGCACGGGCAAGAGCACTGCGCTGGCCGAGCGGGCGAACCGCGCCCGCGCGCTCTATCCGCACGCCGAGCCGCTCTACGTGCACGCGCACCGCGGCCTCGATGAGTATGCCGTCGCGCTGCTTCGCGCAAAAGGCCGAGAGATCACCCTCATCGACGACGTTGAGGCGGAGTTGCTCTTCTCGCGTGCCTGCAACCCGCTCTTCGACATGCGGTGGGCTGAGTTTGCCGAGGAACAACTCGATCCGGAAGTTCCCGGACTGCGCTCGCCGCAACGCTTTTTCCAATCGGCATTTCGCCTGATCCGGCGGCTGGGCGATGCGAACGTGGATCCGGTGCTCTTTCTCTCGCTCGCGCTTACCGGAGCTACGGAATTCTATGCCAATCCGCCGAACTTCACCGACCCGTCGCTGCTGATCGCCACCAAGAGCACGTTTCACGACTCGCTCGACGTCTCGGCGCAGGAGCTGGCTCGGCAGTATCGCCGAGAGGTGGACCTCGCCAAGATTATCGCCAAACTGTACGACGCATACGTTCAGCTCGTCCGCACGACGGGACGCATGACCGGGCGCGATGCGATCGTCGCTGCGACGCACGCGCTGCGTGAAGACCGCGCGCTTGCAGCGGAGTTGCGCGAGCGGAACCAGTTCGTCTTCGTCGACGACGCGCAGGAGCTGACCGATGCCGAGATGCAACTGCTGCGCGCGATCTTCGGGGAAGCTTTGGGGGGCGTAACGCTCTGCGGAGATCCTGCCTCGGCCATTTCAATGGTCCGCAGAACCCAACCCGAGACGACCTTTGCGTACTCCGACTCGCGCATCGAGCTGCGCGTGCAGCACCGGTCGCCCCGCGTCGACGTGCATCGCCCCCCGACCGCACTCGACGAAGCGGCGTTCGTCGCGCAACACGTCGCAGAATGGATTGCACAAGGCGTGAGCGCCCAGCGAATCGCGGTGATCTTCCGTTCCGTTCGCAACGTCGAGCTCTATGAAGTCGCACTGCTCGACGCAAACGTTCCAGTCGTGGTTTCGGGCGACGTCAATATCTTTGCGGATCGCCGCGCCTTGGACGCGTTGGCGCTGCTATGGAACGCCTACGATCCGTTTCGTCACGAATGGCTCTTGCGTACGCTGAGCGGACCGGCCGTCGGCCTCTCCGACGCCTCACTGGCGATGCTCTGCAGCGAACCGCCCGACCCGCAACGGCCGCTCTTTGCCTTCGACGACGAACCGGCGCCGACCGCACGCGCGAGCCGCTGGAATGCCAAGCGGGATCTGCGCCTTGGCTGGAACGTGATTCGCGGCGAGCAAGATCATGCGCTCGGCGCGGATGCGGCGGCGCGAGTCAAACGATTTCGGCGGTTGCGGTTGGAGTGGCTCGACGTCATGCATACGCAGCCGTTCGAAGCTTTCGCGCGCAGAGTTTGGCGCGATGGTTTGGCACGCGAGGGCGCGCCGGATTCGGCGCGCGCCCTAGCGCAGCAGCTCGTGCTGGAACGGCTGCTCGACCGCTTGCGCAGTTTTCTACGCGAGAAGCCGGATGCAACCACGGCCGAAATTCTCGAGCACGCGCAGCAGCGCATGGAGAGCGATCTGGAAACGTGCGAGCCGCCCGTCACGGCGAACGGCTTCGTACAGATGACGAGCGTCGAGGCCGCGCTCGGACGCGAGTACGAGCACGCGATCGTCGCAAACGTCCGCCCCGGCTCCTTTCCGCTCTGGTACGCACCCGACGCGTTTCTTTTTAGCCCAAAACTCGGAATGATTCCAAAAGAGAATGCGGGCGACGCACAAGCGGCGCGGACGGCAAAATTCAGCTACTACATGTTTCGAACGAAAGCGGCGCGGCGATATAACGACCGAGAGCGCCGCGCGCTGCACTACGCGCTGAGGCGAGCGTGCCGGAGCGTGCTGGTTACGGCGTGGGGAACTCCGACCCGCGGAATCACCGCGCCCGAGCTGCTGGAAGAGCTGCGCTGAAACAAACAGTACGCCTGCGAGAGATCGCACCGGACGCTTACGCGCGCGACATTCTGCCGCTAACGGCTCCCCTTTGGGCCGGGCGGCGCAGCTTCGACGTCTACGTCGCGCAGACGCTGGAAACCGCGCGCAGCACTTACGGGCGGCGCCACTATCGAACGGTCGGACTCTACGACGGCTCGACGCTTCTCGCGTCGTTCAAGCGCTACGAACGTTCGCTCCACGACGGAGAACGGCAGGTCCGCGCAATCGGCTTTGGCGCCGTCTTCACGCCCGCACGGTATCGCGGGCGTGGCTACGCCAGCGTGATGCTCGCGGCGGAGCTCGACCGCGCGCGAAGTGCCGGATACGAGCTCGCCTACCTCTTCTCCGATATTCGGCCGCAGTTCTACGCGACGTTTGGGTTTGTCGAGTTGCCATCGAGGAATCTGACGCTGCGTGCGGATGCTTTGCCGGCACAGCGCGTGCGGCCGGCACAGCTTGCACCGGGTGATTGGAACGGCGTTCGGCGGTGCTTCGAGTCGTGCGAACGGGAGCGCCCGGCCGGCTTCGTGCGAACGCAATCCGTGTGGGGATGGATTTCGATGCGGGTCAAGCACGGTTCCGAGCACGCCGCCGGTCACGAGTTTAACTTGGTGGTGCGCCGCGGTCGCCGCATCCGCGCCTATGTCTTAGGCGCGCGAGTGCCGGAGCACGATACATATGCCGTGGACGAATACGGTTACACCGACGACGATTCAGCCGCGCTGACGCCGGCGCTGCTGCGGGCCGCGGCGGGGGATCTGCGGCGCATCAAAGGCTGGCTGCCGCCGGCCTGCGCCCGCGATCTGCTGCCCAAGGGTACGACGCGCAAACGAACGCGCTCGATCCTAATGATGGCGCCCCTGCGCCCGCAAGGACGCGGATTGCTCGATCGCATCCTGGCCGAGCGGAACGGCGATTTTTGTTGGGCAACGGAGCATATTTAGGGAATAAGGTCGTTGATGCATCAAGGACATAAACTAATGGAGAGAGAGCAATTGTCTAACTCTAGTTGCCGATGCCCGCATAATGCGTTTTCGCCTGCGGTTTTCCGTGAGGCGGAGCGCACGCTGGGGCGCCGATCCTTCCTCATAGGCGCGGCCGCGGCCGGCGCGGCCATGCTCCTGCCGGGGCGTTCGGCTGCGGAAGCCGGCGTTACCGTGCTGCGGGCAGCGCGGCTCTTCAACGGACGCACGATGCAAACGCCAGGCGTACTGCTCATCAGCGGCGACCGGATCGTTTCGCTGCGCGAAAGCGACGCCGGAAGCGGCGCAAGCGTCGTCGATCTCGGGGATACGACGATCATGCCGGGACTGATCGATTGTCATACGCACATCGCCGATTTCGTCGTGCCTTCGTACTACATGACGATGATGTTTCCGAAGTTTCGCGCGGCCGACAACGTGCCGGAGGCGACGATCTATAGCGTCCGCAACGCGCAGGCGGTGCTGCGTAACGGATTTACGACGATTCGCGACGTCGGTGGTGGTGCGGGCATCGACCTCGCGATTCGCGATGCTATCAACAACGGCGCAATCGTCGGGCCGCGCGTGTTCGCAGCCGGGCAGGCGCTCTCGATCACCGGCGGCCACGGCGACTCCAACGACGTCCCGGGGTGGGTCGAGGAAGACCCGAGCGTTCGCATGGGGGCGGTTTCGTATGGGCCGTATGGTTTTCGGGAGCTCGTGCGGCAAAACGTCAAACTGCACACCGATCTCATCAAGATTCTCGCAACCGGAGGCGTGCTTTCGTACGGCGACGTCTGGGATATTCCGCAGTTCAACCTCGATGAAGTCCAAGCGGTCGTCGAAGAGTCGACGAAGTTTCGCCGCAAGGTCGCCGCGCACGCACACGGCGACGAAGGAATCGCGATCGCCGTGGAAGGCGGCGTTCATTCGGTCGAGCACGGCACCGGCGTCAGCGAGAAAACGCTGCAGAACATGGAACAGCGCGGGACGTATCTAGTCCCCACGATCTGGGCGCTCGATTCGATCTTGCAGCCCGGCAATCCCAATCACGTTCCGCCGACCGGCGTTGCGAAGGCGCAGTATGCCGCCGAGCTTCGCAACGCCGGCATGCAGCGCGCGATCGCATCGAGCGTCAGAATTGCCTACGGCACCGACGCGGGCGTCTTTCCGCACAAGCAAAACAATAAAGACTTCGCGTTGATGGTCGGCCTCGGAATGCACCCGATCGACGTGCTGCGCAGCGCGACGTCGAACGCTGCGGAGTTGATCGGCGTAAGCGACCGCGGCATGCTGGAACCCGGAAAGCTCGCCGACGTCGTGGTCTTCGACGGCGATCCGAGTCGCGACGTTGCGCTGCTCGAGCGCGAGCCCGCGGCGGTGTTTACCGGCGGGCAAAGAGTAGACTTAACTCGTCTCGCGAGCTAGAAGGGCCTGCGTCGACGGCGTAGGCCCTTTCGTTCTACGCCGACTTCGTGCAGGCGATCGTGGAATTCGTCGTGTGGCCTTGGGCGTCGGTACCGGTTGAAGCGTCGGTCGTCGATGTATCGCTGTTCTTCGTGGTGACGTCGGTTGCGGAGCTTCCGTCGAGGCCCTTCGTGGTCCACGTCATCGTGTTGCCTTGCCAACCCGGCGATGTGCTCGTGAAGTAGGCCCCGGAGCTATCGACGCCGGTCTGAATCCACATTTTGGTCGACGGATCGTACCCCGTGTAGACCGTGGACGCGATCGTATAGTTACGGTATTTGTCGAAGGGCGGCGCAGTGTCTTGCGTTACCATCCACATCCCGTCCATTCCCATCGTCGTCGTGCTGGTATCGGGCCGCTTGGACCCACGCACCATCTGCGTACAGGTCCACGTACCCATCAAGAAACTCATCGAGGAGAAGTCGGGCTTCGCCGACGGAACAGGGGTGTACGATGGCGCTGGTTGAGCCACCGAAACCGTCGGGACGACTGCGAATGCGAGAATAAGAGCGACAGCGCTAAGCACTATCGAGGGGGTGTGCTTCATTAACTAATTACCTTTCACGAAGTTTGCCCACGGAATGCGGGGACTGCATCGGTTCAACGGTGGCCCGGCCGCTACCTCGGACTACTTACAGGCGGGGGTCGGAACGCCGGGCACCCGGCCTACAAGCGGCTGCTTGCCTAAGCCTCGGTGATGTTGAAGATGAGACCGAAGCGATCTCGCAGGTAGACACGTGGCACGGACGCGTCTTCTTCAACGATCACGCAGCCGGCCGTCGTCAGCCGGCCCTTGGCGCGATCGACGTTATCGACAAAGAACTCGAAGACCGGCGCATCGGTTTCTCCTCGCTCGTA
The DNA here is from genome assembly GCA_003158175.1 of Candidatus Cybelea septentrionalis. Classification (GTDB taxonomy): domain Bacteria; phylum Vulcanimicrobiota; class Vulcanimicrobiia; order Vulcanimicrobiales; family Vulcanimicrobiaceae; genus Cybelea; species Cybelea septentrionalis. The sequence continues at coordinate 22,956 of PMHJ01000041.1, read as the reverse complement.
ATACAGCGTTACCGCGCCGGTATCGAATCCGACCATCGAATCGGTATCGAGCACGATTGGAAATCCGAGTTCACCCGCATAGTATGCTTTGACGGCACCTAGATCGAGCGCGCGACAAATCACGTCTCTACCGGTTTTCATGATGCCCCTCCACGGTCATACCCTTTCTCTTCGCCGGATCGCTAACGACAATCACTTGATTCGCGTTTCGACCGCAAGGCCTAAAAAGACTGCGGCTATGCTGAAGGCGTAGGCCTTCGTCCCGCCGCAAAACAATGAGCAACCCCCCTGGAGTACTATTGGAGGATTCCCCGATGCCACGATTCATGGTCGAACGAACCTTCCCCGACGGCCTTCACGTGCCGACGAACCCCAGCGGCGCTGAAGCCTGCCTTACGATTGTGGGAAACAACGCAAGCCACGGCGTAACGTGGGTGCACTCTTACGTCACGTCCGATAAAAAGAAGACGTTTTGCATCTATGACGGCCCCAATGAAGCGGCCATTCGGGAAGCGGCTAATCACAGCGGCGTGCCGGTCGACAGCGTCACGCAGGTGTCCGTGCTCGATCCGTACTTCTATCAGGAATAGTGCACGAGCGGCGAAGACAAAGCCGTAGGCTAGCGGCAGAGAAATGCGACGATTCTTCCCGAACCGTTTTGGTAGTACCCGACCAAATCGTCGCGGTCGTTGATGCCCTCAAGAATCGTTTCGCCGCTCGCCTGTGGTTCGTCGAACTCTCGCCAGCGCGGAGCTTTGAGCGGCTGGGTCAAGATAAAGCCGTGTGTATTCCCTGAAGCATCTTCGTACGATCCGACGATCTCGTCGGACTTATTGATTCCCGACGGCTGCGTCAAGACGGCGCCGGGGTAGGCAAGGTTCGCGAATCGCTTGCCCGCGAGCAGCCAGCCTTCGGCAGCGCTACTTGCGACCGTCTCCCAGCCCACGATCTGTCCGCGGTCATTTACTGCGCTGGCCACAGAACTCGTACTGGAACGGAATATCGTGCGAAACTTGCGAGCCGCGTCCGTTGCGAATGCGTGGTCGACGCCTTGGCGACTCTCGTAGTAGCCGACGAGATCGCTCCCATCGATGCCAAGAATTCGCATTGCGTCGCCGGCATGCGGGCCGGAGTAATTCGTCCAGATGCCTCGCCACTCGGTCATCCCGTAGATCCTGCCCCCGGCAGCCTCGTACCACCCCGCTACTGCACCGTCGTTGTCCAACGACGTGAGTTCGCTGTCGACGGATCCCGGAAAGCGCCTGATCTCGTAACGCTTGCCCGGATGGAATTCGTAGGGCCCCAAGCCGCCGGCATAGCCGACAATTTCTTCCCGATCATTGATTCCGAAGAACTCGTCATACGTAGAACGCTTTGGCCCGTTAAAAGTAGCGCATCGAAACGCTCTCGCCTCGGGACCAAGCGGCGAGGAGGCGCCCAAGGACGCCGCTTCGCCGCAGGCCGACAATACCGGGAGCAAACCGAGCGCCGAGAGATGGAGCAATCGCCGGGCTCCGCGGTACTGCATCAAAGAGGATTATGTCATCGAAACCGGTGTTAACGCGTCAACACAGGCCCCACGCCTGGTTAAATTTAGGATGGTAGCGCAGGCTTGCTACCGAAACCTCGGCTCCGTACGGTAACCGGCAAGCCGCAATCACGCGGCCGGCAAGAAAGGTAGGGAGAACTTTGAGGAAGGCATTCGGTGTTTTTCTCTTGATTATCGCTCTAGGGGCGCCCGCGGGCGCTCAGATGATGAGCGGGCAGAGCATGATGGGAATGGGTCCCATGCAGTATTACGTGGGCAGCTGGTCCTGCGTGGCCGGCCCGATCGGGAAACCCAGTAAAGCGACGGCCACGTACACGCTCGATTCGGGCGTCCTGCGCGGATGGGTCCTGGTTCCGCCGCAGGGCAAGATGAAGACCGCGTACGCGCTCGAGATCGTCACGACATACGATGCGAAAAACCACCGCTTCGTTCAAATGCAGTTGGGCAACGATTCCAACTGGTCGGTCGATTACGCCAAGACTTGGACCGGAAATACCGAGCAGTGGGTGGATCACGCTAACTCGATGCCGCCCTTCGGTCACAGCCAAACCGTCCGCACGAGTCAGAACCGGTTCGACTTTACGGGCTACGCTACGCTGACGAGCATGAAGCCCGTCTTCCAGGGGTACTGCACGCGCTCGACGTCCGCGATGTAATGCCTGGGAACCCGTAGGGCTCCTAAAACAGGCTGGTTTGGAGAGCGTCGCCTTCTGTAAGGGAGGCGACGCGCGTTCCAAGCAAACGCACCGGCGCGCCTTCGAGCGCGACGCGCTGCAAACAGTAGACCGCGGCACGAAAGATTCGGCGCGCGTCGCGCGTCGGCTCCGCGAGATGAGTTTGGCGGCTCACGATCGTAAAGTCGGCGCGCTTTATTTTTACAGCCACCGTTTGGGCGCTGCTGCCTTCGAGCGTCAAATTTTCGGCGAGCTCCTTGGCTTGGATCCGCAAGAGGTCGATGAGCCGGGTTTCGTCGCGTACGTCGTACTCGAACGTTTCTTCCGTCGAGATCGATTTCGTCTCGCGTCCGGGCTCGACACGGCGCGAATCGACGCCGCGCGCGAGATCGCGCACTTCATGAAACCACGATCCGAAAAGCTCGCGTAACTGCGCGTCGGCGAGTGCTGCGAGTTCGCCGATCGTGGTGATGCCGAAAACGCTCAATCTCGCTTGGGTTTTGGGCCCGATGCCCCACAGGCGCGAGACCGGCATCGGAGCCAGAAATGCCGCTTCTTCCCCCGGCGCGACCGCGAGCAGGCCATCGGGTTTGCACGAGTCCGACGCGATCTTGGCAACCATCTTCGCCGTGGCGACGCCGGCACTCACCGTGAGCCGGGTTGCCTCGAAGACCTCACGGCGAATCGCCGCGGCGAACGCACGCGCTTCGTCGAGCGTCGTCACGCCGACCGCAACGAAGGCTTCATCCATCGAAAGCCCTTCGACGGCGCGAGCGTCTTTGCGAAAAATGTCGAAGATTTCGTGCGAGATCGACCGGTACTTCTGCATATCGGGCGGCACGACGATCAGCTCGGGGCACGCGATGCGCGCCTTGTAGAGTGGAATGGCGGAGCGCACGCCGTATGGGCGCGCTTCATACGACGCGGTGAGTACGACCGCACGCCGGCTCGAGCCGGCGACTGCTACCGGTTTGCCGCGCAGCTCCGGATTGTCGCGCACCGCGACGCTTGCATAAAATGCGTCGACATCGAAGTGCGCGATAAAGCTCGTCATCGTCCTTCATTCTTCGACAAGCTCAGGATGACATAGCTCAGGATGGCATAGGTGACGTGTTGCGTTCGCGCGCGCGACGGCGCTGCGCTTTGGCTTGATTGCCGCACGTCGCCATGCTGCACCAGGCGCGCGAGCCATTCTTGGTCTGGTCGTAATAGGCGAAACGGCACGTCTGCTTGCGGCACGCGCGCAGACGCGACCACGTTCCTTTGAGCAACGATTCGTAGACGATGGTGAGCAGCGCCGCGATCGGTCCTTCGGCCTCGTGGCTTACCGGCTGCAGTTCGAGGCCACGATCGGGGTCGATGTTCAGGCCAAGCCGCGCCCGCGAAAGGAACGGGCTCAGAGCCTCCCAGGCGGCGTGCTGGTCGCCCTCGCCGTTGTTGGCAAAGAGCAGGTCGCGCAGCGCCTCCCGGAAGGCACGCAGGAGCTCGACGTGCGCCCCATCCAGGGGCGTCGGCAAACCGTGGCTCGCGCACCAGGCGCGAGCGCGTTCGAGCGAATCGAGTTCGTCGGGGCCATTTGGAAGGTCGACGGTGTTTTCAAAAAGGCGCACGAGATCGAGCGACCCGGGCGCGCGGTCGGGCGCCGCCTGTATTGCCGTCACGATTTCCTCATCACCGGCAAAAGATGTTGACAAGTTACTAGTCACCGCCATATAATGATTGAAGGTTACCACTTCGTCACAAGGATTACAACATGTTCCGCGATCCCGTCCGCACTGCCCCGCTCGTCTCCGACGTCACCGACGTCGAGCTCCGCCTGAGGGTCAACCGCGCCGATTCGGCGCTCTTCTTGGAGTCGAGCCTCCGTCTGCCGCATCTTCGAGTCGCCTGAGGGCACCCTTCCCGACGACTGCCGTCCGCATTAGAGCATACTCTTCGCGGACGCTCTCCGTCGCGCCCCGGGCGTCCGAGTTCGCGAAGGCGGCAAGCAGCTGCCTGTGAACTCCGCGCACGCTACGAAGGAAGGCTCGCTGGCGATCGAATTGGAGCCGGAAGCGCCACGCGTTAATCGTCTCGGCCATTAGCGGTCGATGCGCGACACCGAAAAACACCGTATGAAAGCGTTCGTGCGAGCCTCGCAACGAGGCTTCGTCATGCGCACGATTCATTAGATTCATCGCCTTTGCGGCGCGTGCGACGAGATCCGCATCGGCGTTTTCGATCGCACGCTCGATGAGGCGCACCTCGAGGATCTCACGGAGCTCGATGATTTCCAGCATTTCCAATGCGTTTGGCGCGCGAGCGACAACGGCGCCCTTGTTTGGAAGGTACGTTAGGTAACCTTCTGCCTCCAGATGCCGCAGCGCTTCGCGAATAGGAATCCGGCTAAGTCTAAAACGGCCGGCGATTTGCACCTGATTGAGCGCCGAGCCGGGAGGAAGATGCCCGGACTCGATCTCGGCACGCAATGCATCGGCGATTTGTTCCGAGGTCCCCTTAATTGACAGTGTCACGCTTAAAGTGTATACATGTATACACTATGCGTCAACCGGTTCCGGGCCCGCGTCGCATCGCCGCCGCCGTGGCCGCTTTTTTGATGACGGCGTGCCTGATAACAACGGCTCGCGCGGGCACCGCGCCTCTCACGCTCTTGACCTATCAACTCGACGATCGGCTCGCACGGGTGCCGATTCGGCTAGACCGGGCCGTCCTTTGGTTCGACGTTGATACCGGCGCGCCGCACACCGTCGTAGACGCTTCGACGGCAAGGCGCCTGCATATCGCGGTCGTCCGCACGGATCGCGCGCGGGGTGCGGGGCGAGGAACCGTATCTCGGCAGCACGCGGTACCGATTGATATTGCGGTTGGGACGATTCGCTTTCACGTTGACGACCCTTGGATTTATGACCTCAGCCACACGGGTACATCGCTTCACGAGGACGGCCTGCTGGGCGCCGACTTCTTCAAACGTTACGTCGTTCGGATCGATCCCGTCACAAAAACCTTCAGCGTCTTCGACCCACTGAGCTTCCGCTACCGCGGAGGCGGCTCCGCCGTTTCGCTGACCGATCGCGTCGACCGTCTCTTCATTCCGATGCGGCTGTCGCTAGCGAACGGCATCTCCGCTAATCGAAGCGTTCGCATCGATACGGGTTCCGACGACGCGGTCAGCGACGATCTCGTGAGAGAGTCCCCGACACGCAGAAAGAGCGTCCAAGGAGTCGGCCTGGGGCAGGCTTACGTCGACTACTCGGGAGTATTTTCGACGATTGCGATCGGCCCATACTCAATTCACAACGCCTGGGGTCCATCAAACAGCGTACCGACCGTTGGTATGGAGATCTTGCGGCGCTTCGTACTTACTTTTGATGTTCCGCGAAATCTCTTGTACCTCGAACCGACGCGCGATCTCGACGATCCCGTTCCCTCACCTGCGCCCGGTTAGGAGATGCCCCCCAGAATGGCGATGATGGTTTGCATGTTGCGCAGGTCATCTTCGTCCGTCCCCGGGGTTTCGAGGATTGCCGTCTTGTCGAGCAGCTCCGGATGGGCGAGCAGCGCGCGAAAACCCTCGAAGCCGATGTTTCCCTCACCGATATGCCAGTGCCGGTCGCGGCTCGCGCCCAGCGGCACCTGCGTATCGTTGAAGTGAAACATCAACAGGCGATCGATCCCAATTTGATTTGATGCCTCCTCGATGAAGCGATCCACCCCGGCCTTGGAGTCGATCTCGTAGCCCGACGCCCAAGCGTGCGCGGTGTCGAGGCAGATGCCGAGCTGGGGGTGCGGCAACGCGCGCACGAAGGCACCGAGCTCCTCCAACGTCCCGCCGGCCAAATTTCCCGCGCCGGCGGAGTTCTCGAGTACGAGAAAGACGTCGGGTTCAATATCCTGTAAGGCGGCTTCCAACGAGCGACATATCGCCGCGAAGCCTTCCTGGCGATCGCGCGTCCCGTACGAGCCGAGATGCGTGTTGACGAAGCGCATGCCGCCGCGCGCGGCCGCGGCCAGATCGTGCTGCAGCAGGCGAAGCGAGCCTTGTGAGATTTTCGGATCGGCGCTTGCGAAGTTGATCAGATACGGCGTGTGGATCGCGCATGGATCGAGATTCGCTTCACGGCGAAGCCGCGCGAAAGCTTCGAGAGCTGAAATGTCGAGCGCCGTCGTACGATAGCTGCGCGGATTGCTGGAAAAGACTTGCATCGCGGTCGCGCCTACCGCTTTCGCGTGCTCGACCGCTTTCGCGTGACCGCCCGCGACGTGCACGTGCAGGCCGACGCGCATTTACGACGCTTTCACTCCTCCGAGGTCGAACTCGAGGGGCTGTCCCGGTTCCAACTCCAGCTCCGGAAGATCGTCGAGCGAACGCAGCCCGAAGGACTCAAGAAAAAACGGCGTCGTCTTATACTGCATCGGGCGGCCAACGACGTCTTTGCGTCCCGCTTCGGCAATCAGCCCGCGGTCGAGCAGCGTGCTCACGACGCTGTCCGAGTTGACCCCGCGGATCGCTTCGATCTCGCCTCGCGTCACCGGTTGGACGTGCGCAACGATCGCAAGGGCTTCCATCGCCGGCGTGGAGAGCGTCGTCTTGGGCGGAAGCAGATAGGCTTCGACGACGTCGCGAGCCTGAGGCGATGTTGCGAAACGATACCCGCCGGCGACTTCACGCACGACGATCCCGCGATTGCCGTACTCGGCCTCGATCTGCTGCAGCGCCGTGGCGACCTCCGACTCTTCGGCGTCGAGCAGCTTGGCGAGCTGCGGAATCGAGAGTGCCTCACCTGCGACGAAGAGCAGGGCCTCGATGGGGCGCTGCAGCTCCGGCGCGCTCATGCCGCGGTTACCGCGAAGAGGCGGATGTCGTCAAAGGCATCGGTTTGCTCGAAGGCAACGCGGTGACGGCGAATCAGCTCGAGGATCGCGAGAAAGGTGACGACGATGACGTCGCGCGTCATGCCCAGCTCCTCGCAGAGCTCGGAGAAGTGCGCGTCGCCGCGCTCTTTGATTCGTCGCATGATGTAGTCCATCGATGCGATCAGCGAAACTCGTTCGCGGGCGATCGAGCGTTTCTCCGGACGGGCCTGCGCGAGCATCGCGATGAACGCGCGTTTGAGTTTCTCGGGGTCGATATCGTAGCGCTGCAAGATCTCGCCGGCGGGATCGCCCGACTCTCGATAATAAAACGAGCTGGCTTCGTTCTGGTGTTCGCGCAGCTGTTCGCCAAACTCGCGATATTTCGAATAGGCGATCAGGCGGCGGCGGAGGTGCTCCTCGACCTCTTCGGGCGTTTCGGTGTCGTCGACGAACTCCGCAGGAATTGGCGGCAGCAGCGCCTTCGACTTCAAGAAGATCAGCGTCGCGGCAATGACGAGATACTCGGCCGCCATCTCGACGTCGCGTGCCTCCATCGTCCGCACGTATGCTAGATACTGCTCGGCCATGCTCGCGAGCGGCACCGTCGCGACGTCGAGCTGCTGGTCTTTGATAAGCGTCAGCAACAGGTCGAGCGGCCCATCGAAGGCCTCAATGCGGACGGTGAATGGGTTGGGAGCAGCTAGGACGATACGCGTCCGCCTTGGGCTTCGACCGGCTCGGGGAGCGCCGGCTCACCAAATGCCGCGGGATTGGCTGCGAGGAAATCGAGCGCGAGATCGACGAGACGCTTTTCGTTGACGTACTTGAGCGTCTTGCGCGCCTGCGCGACGTCGAACCAGCGCGCGTCGTCCACCTCGTGGTCGTGATTGGCGGGGTCGCCGGAGAGATATCGCATCAAGTAAAAGGTCACTGCTTTGCGGTGCTTGGCTTTGCCGACGTAAAACCAATACGCGATCTCGCTGAGCTTCGTGATGATCTCGCCCCAGCAGCCGGTCTCTTCCCGAACTTCGCGAAGTCCGGCTTGCTCGGTCGACTCCCGAGCTTCGACGTGACCCTTCGGAAGTGTCCAAACGCGCGGCGGCGCACCACGGCCGATCAGCAGTGCATCGTAGGTCGAATCACGACGGCGAAGCAAGAGCCCGCCGGCCGACACTTCGTACTTGATCCGCATGACGCTCCACGGTTTTTAGACAGGGAAGGGGGCCGCTCGAGCCCCCTCTGGTTACCTCCATTATAAGCTCCCGCGCCAAGAAGCGCCTGCGAGAAGGATTCACCTTTTTAGTCTAGCGGCTTGCTTTTAGGCTACTGAAGGCAGACGGACGGGCACGTGCTATCTCCCTGGCCACGAGCTCCGCCATGACGCGAAGCTCCGGAACGGCGGTAGCCTCAAACCGGGATCCGCGAACCGGCGGTCCCACGATCCACAGGCCTTCGGTCGGTGCGTTCGTCGCACCGAGGGCGACGAGGTCGCTCGTCGTTCGAATGCCGAGATTTCCCGGAACCGCCGAGATCAAACCGTCGGCAAACATCCCGGCAACCAACGGGTCTTTGCGCATCGCCGGCGCGCCGCCCATACCGGTGCAGTTGACGATCCAATCGGGGCGCACTTCGGCGCGCTCTCCGTCGCGCAGCGCGATCGTAACGGTTCCGCGTTGCACTTCACCGATGGCGCCGGCGTAGACAAAGAGCCGTTTTGCGTCTTGGTAGCGCCGGCGCACCGCGTCAACTTGCTGGGGAGCGCGATGGCGATGGCGCTCCCAATGCATGCGGAGATGGCGTTCGAAGCGACTTTGCTCGACGGGCCGTAGACGACGCCAGATCGCTTCCGCTTCCGGACGTAACGCATCGATGACGGATCGCCAATCGAAGCCACGCTCTGCCGCTTTTCTAACGTGTAAGCGAAAGCTGCCCAGCAGCGCGCGAGCATCTCGAGTATCGAGCGCCGGTATGACGTCGTAGGGCGCAACGTCGGCGTGCACGTTGGGAAAACGCCCGCGGCGCGACAGAATGTGAACTACGCCGCGATGCCCACAGGCATCGAGTGCAACCAGCACGTCGAGCGCGGTCAGGCCCGATCCGATCACCAGGACGTGTCCGCCGATACGCGTGTAATCGCAACGCCAGGGATCGTCAATGTATCCGGGATGCATCCGAATTTCGCGAGGCAAGAAGCCGCCGTTTGGGGGTGGATTACCGGTGGCTAAAACCACCGCTCGCGCCGCAAACCGAGTGCCGACGCCGGATTCAACGACGTACTCGCAACGGCCGCGCCGCTCGACACGGCGCGCCCGATCTGCAATAAGCGTAAACCGGGGTCGTTCGAAGGCGCGTCGCGCGATCTCGTTGACGTACGCGCCGTAAATGCGCCGCGAGATAAAAGCCTGGGGATTGGCTCCCGCACCGACCCAGCGCACGAAGTGGCCCGGGTCATCGGGGAAGAGGCTCATCATGCCAGCGCGCGTGTTGAGCACGTGCTCGTCATGGCGGGTGCCGTACGCGGCGCCTCGACCGAGCTCGTTGGGCTCAAAGAGTGCGAGCGCGAAGTCCGGTCGCACGCGCCGAGCCAGCTGAGCTGCGACCGCAGCGCCGCTAAAGCCACCTCCGATGACGGCGGCATCCACCTCAATCATGCGGGTTTGGCTAACGCGACGCGAGTACGGACGGTCGCAGCACGTCGTCGTAGGTGCTTTGGAGCGTTTGACAGCGCTGGGTCGACTCGTCGTAGATTAAGAACTCTTTCAAGGGTCCGGCGTAAACGTGCAGCGAGAGTGCCCGGACGCGAGGGGGCGCGCTAACCCGGTGAAGGTCGAACGGGCCCGAGCGCAGGTCCAGATCGCCGGCGTTCATGAGCCGGGAGCCTTGCGCTTCGACGCGTGCGAAGCCGGGACGCTCTCCCGCATCGATACGGAGGTAATCATCCACGAGGAGTTGGCCTTCGAGCACCTGCATCCAGCAGTGCTGTCCGCCGTGGTCGTGGAGCGCAGAGACGGCTCCGGCTGCCCAGTTCAGCAGGAGCACCTCGAAACGTTGGTCAGCGTAAGCGCACGAACGCGTATAGCCGCCCGGACAGACAAGAAGCGGCCGCCCAGGTAACCAAGAGCCACGCGCCGCGGCGAGTAACGCCGCCATATCCGAGGTGCTCCGCTCGAGCGGCCCCCTCATGCACAGGTTGTCGATTAGCGGTTGAAGCAAGTCGCCTCCGGGGCCAAAGTTAGTGACTTGAGTCACCTTTTTCTGACGCCCTGGACCGCGACCCTCCAGCCTCTCCAAAAAAAATGACGTGAGTTACTAACCTGGGCGCCACCTGAGGTCCGGTTGGCGAGCGGCGCGGGTCTCGTCCACGCGGCCGACCACGGTCGTAACCGGCGCATCGAGCAGCGCCTGCGGATTGCTCTTCGCCTGCTCGACGATCTCGCGCAACGCCGCAATGAATCCGTCGAGCGTTTCTTTTGACTCCGTTTCGGTCGGCTCGATCATCAAGCACTCCGGCACGATGAGCGGAAAGTAAATCGTCGGCGCCATGTAGCCGTAGTCCAGCAGCGCCTTTGCGAGATCGAGCGCGCGCACACCGTGGTCGCGTTTGAGCGCTTGCGCGGAAGCGACGAACTCGTGGCGACAGACCTCGACGTATGGCGTTTCGAGAAACTCCGCGATATTGACGCGCAGATAGTTCGCGTTGAGCACCGCGAGCTGCGAGACGCGCTTGAGCCCTTCGGCTCCGTTGGCATAGAGATAGGCAAGCGCGCGTACCGCGTGCGCGAAGTTCGACCAGAACGATCTTAACGGACCGATTGATTTCGGCCGGTCGAAATCGAGCGAAAAGGTAAGACGATCGCTCGGCGCAGCGCCCGTTTCGCCGTTTGGCCGAGGCGACGCCGCGACGACCGGCGTCGGCAAGTACTCAGCGAGGTGCGCGGCCACGCCGAGCGGACCGTGCCCGGCGCCGCCGCCGCCGTGCGGAATCGTAAAGGTCTTGTGCGTGTTGAGATGCATAAGATCGAAGCCCATGTCGCCCGGGCGCGCGTAGCCCATGATGGCGTTGGCGTTGGCGCCGTCGTAGTACATTAGGCCGCCGGCTTCATGAACCGCCGCGGCGATAGCGGCGATGTCGTCCTCGAAAAGGCCGAGCGTGTTCGGATTGGTCATCATGCAAACGGCAGTATCGGGCCCCAGGATCGCGCGGATCTCTTCCACGCCGACGCGTCCGCGCTCGCTGCTCGGCAGCGAAATCACTTTGAAGCCGCACATTGCGGCGGAGGCCGGATTGGTGCCGTGCGCGGTATCGGGCACGATCACTTTGTCGCGCTGCGTTTCGCCGCGGTCCTTGAAATATTTTTTGGCGATGAGCAGCGCGCCGAGCTCGGCGTGGGCGCCGGCCGATGGGTTGAGCGAGAACGCGGCCATGCCGAAGAGCGAGCTCAGCGAGCGCTCCAGCTCGTACATCACCTGCAGCGCGCCTTGCGCCAACTCGTCGGGTGTGTACGGGTGCAGTTGCGCGAACTCGGGCCGCGTCGCGATCGCATCGTTGACGCGCGGATTGTACTTCATCGTGCACGAGCCNNGCACGAGCCCAGCGGATAGAAGCCGAGGTCGATGCCGAACGTGCGTTGCGAAAGAAGCGTGTAATGGCGCACGACATCGAGTTCGCTGTTGTCGGGCAGCGGAAGATCGTCACGCAGCACTGATGCCGGAAGAAAGCTTTCGAGCGGTTTGCCTTCCTCGAGGTAGCGGTTCGCACGCCCCTCTTGGCCGAGCTCGAAGATCAGGGGGACCCCTGCAGGTTTGCCGTGCTGGGGCTGGGACGCCTTAGATGTGGGCGTGGACATTCATCGCTCCGTCGAGCGCGGCGGCGAGCGCGTTGATATCGGCGCTGGTGGTAAGCTCCGTGGCAGTCATCAAGATGCACGATTGCAGCTCCGGATACCAGCGGCCGAGATCCAGCCCGCCGAGAATTCCGAGCGCTTGCAGCGACGCGAGAACGCCGGCGGCCGGAGCGCCAACGTCCACGACAAACTCGTTGAAGAATGGCGCGGGGTACTTGAGTGTGGCGCCGTCGACGTTCGCGACCGCGCTGGCCAGCTCGCGGGACCGCGCGAGATTGAGCGCGGCAGCGTCGCGCAAGCCGGTCTTCCCCATGAGCGCGAGATAGATCGTGGCGATCAGCGCGCAGTGCGCCTGATTCGTGCAGATGTTCGAGGTCGCACGTTCGCGGCGGATGTGCTGTTCGCGCGCCTGCAGCGTCAGCACGTATGCGGTGCGGCCGGCGTTATCGACGCTCTTGCCGACGAGTCGCCCTGGAATTCGGCGCATGTGTTCCTGCGTCGAAGCGATGAAGCCGGCGTAGGGACCGCCGTATGACTGAGCGACGCCGAAACTCTGAGCCTCGCCGGCGACGATCTGCGCGCCCCAGGAGGACGGCGGCGCAAACGCCGCGAGCGACAGCGCCTCCGCCACCACCGCGATCGGAATCGTGCCGCTTGCCTTGACCGCATCGAGCGCGCTCTGCGTCAGCGTGTCGACGATGCCGAAGAAGTTCGGCGACTGCAGTGCGACGGCGGCGTACTCTTTGCTCTCGACGGCTTGCGCGAGCGCGGCGAGATCGGTCGTGCCGTTTTCGTCGAATGGGATCTCGTCGACGGATACGTCGAGACCGTCACAATAGGTGCGTAACACGGCGCGATAGTTCGGATGGAGCGTGCGCGAGACGAGGATTTTGCGACGGTCCGTCGTGCCGAGCGCCATGATGCCGGCTTCGGCGAGCGCCGTCGCTCCGTCGTAAACGGAAGCGTTGGCGATATCCATGCCGGTGAGCAGGCAGATGTAGGTTTGCCACTCGTAGATCGCCTGCAAATAGCCTTGCGAGACTTCGGCTTGGTAGGGCGTGTAGGCCGTGAGAAACTCACCACGCATCGCAAGCGCCGCGACGGCCGGCGGCGCGTAATGGCGATACGAACCCGCGCCCAAAAACGAACGATACTCGACGCCGGCGTTCTTTTCGGCGAAGTGATCGAAGCGCCGCTGGATTTGATACTCCGGCAGCGCGGGGACCACATCTAGCTTCGCCTTGAGCGCGATATCGTTCGGAACGCGCAGAAGGTCGTCGAGCGACTCGATGCCGATCGCGCCGAGCATCTGCTCGACGTCGCGTTTAGTGTGGGGTGCGTACATCTCCGGACGTCTTTCGCGGCGCCGCCGCCGGTCCCCGGCCCGGGCCGCCGGGCGGGCGTCGATTTGGTGAAACCGATTGCGACAATTGCAGTAAGAAACTCCAGTGATAGCAGTACTCATTGCCGTCGGCATCGCCCTCATTGGAACAACCGCATCTCTGACGTGGCGGCGCTACGGAGAGCTTCCCGACCAGATCCCGATGCACTTCTGGTTGGACGGTACGGTCACAAACTATGGCCCCCGCCCGGTGGCGTGGCTGCTCGTTGGGATTCAGGTCCTGATCGCGGTTATGTACGGCCTGACCTTTGCGACCGGAGCGTCTCACGTTGGCGCGTTGATCATGGTGGACGGCGTTATCGCAGTTTGCTGGCGCTCGCAGGTCCTCATCATCTCGGCAGCCCTCAGCGGCAAGAAGCGCGTCGAGATGGCCGGATTCTATCTTTTCCTCGCCGTTATGTTGACCGTCGGATTTGCCGCAGCGCGCTTTACTCGGCCGTAGCGTTATCCGGCGGTTATTTTTTCGTAGGCGGCGGCATCGAGGAGCGATTTCGCCTCGTCCGGATCCGAGAGCTTGAGCTTGAAGAGCCAACCGGCGCCGTAGGACTCGCGGTTGACGGCGGCTGGATCGCCATCGAGGGTCGTGTTGATCTCGACGACCGTGCCCGACATCGGCGTGAAAAGATCGGAGACCGCTTTGACCGATTCAATGACGCCGACGTTGCCGAACTGCTCGATCGCCGTGCCGACCTTTGGTAGTTCGACGTAGACGATATCGCCGAGCGACTCTTGCGCGTAATCGGTGATGCCGATCGTCGCATTCTCGCCGTCGAGCCTCACCCACTCGTGTTCCTTGCTGTACAGCAGATCCTCGGGTTGCGCCAAGACTTCTCCTCTTTCGCTTATTTCGCGCGCTTGTAAAACGGCAGCGGTACCACGGTCGCCTCATGCTTCGTGCCGCGTATTTCGACCTCCAGCCGCGTACCCTCCGTTGCGGCCGCTTTCTCGACGAGCGCCGTTGCGATGTTCTTATTGTCGACCGAGGGCGCGATCGAGCCGCTGCGGATCGAGCCGACGAGACGCCCTTCATGCCAGACCGTGTAACCCTCGCGTGCCGGAACGCGCCCGCTCATCACTAGACCCACGATACGAGAATAGCCGTCGCTGTGGATCTGCCGTTCGAGCGCCTCTTTGCCGCGAAACTCCGGCTTAACGCTCTTGACGGCCCAACTAAGGCCGGCCTGAACCGGCGTGATGTCCTCGGTTAGCTCGTGCCCGTAGAGCGGCATGCCGGCCTCCAGGCGTAAGACGTCGCGGGCACCGAGGCCGCAGGGTTCCAGCCCTTCGCTGCGATGCGTCTCGAGCAGCGCGCTCCAGATTCTCGGTGCATCGTTGCTGGAAAGGAAGAGCTCGAAGCCGTCCTCACCGGTATAGCCGGTTCGCGCGATCGTCGCCGGTACGCCATCAACGTGCCCTTCGGTACAAAAATAGTATTTGAGTTCCTCGAGATTGACGTCGACGTGGGGCTGGAGCATCGCGAACGAGCGTGGACCTTGGATCGCAACCAGCGACCATTTGCCATGCTGATTCTCGAGCTCGACGCCGCTCTCGGGGCGATTGGCGTCGAGGTGCTGCCACATCTTATCGGCGTTCGATGCATTGACGACCAGCAGCCAACGCTTTTCGAGGCGGTAGAAGATCGTATCGTCGAGCGTGCCGCCGTCCGGGTTGCAAAAGAGGTTGTAGCGCGCCTGCATCGGCTTCATCGTCCCAACTGCATTCGTGGTCAGGGTATCGGCCCAGCCCGCGACCGTGTCGCCGGTGAGCCAGAACTGGCCCATGTGCGAGAGGTCGAAGAGTCCGGCGCGGTGACGCACCGCATCGTGTTCGCGCAGGATGCTCGAATACTGCACCGGCATCTCGAAGCCGCCGAAGGGAACCAGCTTCGCACCCGCGCGCACGTGTTCGGCGTGGAGCGCCGTGCGTCTATTCAATGGCTGCGTTTATTGACCGTGGCATACGCGATGCGTTTCGCTTCCGATTCCGGCTTTCCGCTCGCCTCTTCCGATTCGATAATGTGCTCCGCCCGACGCCGCTCTTTCTCAGTATAACGAGACTTCTCCGGGGTTTGCTTGTTGACCGTCGCGTACCCGATCGCGTCGGCCTCCTCGGGTGAAACGCCGCGTTCCTCTTCGCTTTCTTTGATGTGCTCGACTTGGCGATGCTCTTTTTCCGTGTAACGGTGGTGGGGTTGTTGTGCCATTTTCATATGGTGCCCCCGGCGTTACGCGATCAATCCACCGACCCCAACGCTTAGTTGCTTTGCGGTGGCAGAATCTTGACGACTCTAACGAAAGACCGAGCAGAGAGTCCCGCTTCGGGCCCGCTGGCGATGCGTCCGGAACTCTGAGCGAATCCCCAGATGTGAGCGTCTTCCGAGTCGTTCCGGTTATCCCCGAGTAGCACGTAATAGCCCGGAGGAATGCGGTCGGGCGATGACCACGCCGCTCTCGGCGGGATGTTCGCGACAGACGAGTCGAGCCGCGACCATTTAGATCCGAAGCTCACGTAAATGCCATAGTTGCGAACGGCCATATCGTACGCCGATCGTTCCGAGAGATAGGGCTCCGCGACCGAAACGCCGTCTATGCGCATGGTCCCCTTGAGAATAGCGAATGTCTGCCCAGGAATCCCAACGACTCGCTTTATGAAAGGATCGCGGCTCGGCCGAGGCGGGTAGAACACGACAATGTCTCTTCGCCGAGGCCCCGTCGTGCGGTACGCGGACAGGTCGCCGAGCACGATGGCATCGTTCGCAATGGTAGGGGCCATCGAATTGCTCGATGCAGCAAAGGTCTTATAGCTGTGGC
The DNA here is from genome assembly GCA_003158175.1 of Candidatus Cybelea septentrionalis. GTDB lineage: Bacteria > Vulcanimicrobiota > Vulcanimicrobiia > Vulcanimicrobiales > Vulcanimicrobiaceae > Cybelea > Cybelea septentrionalis. The sequence continues at coordinate 6,823 of PMHJ01000041.1, read as the reverse complement.
CCGGCTGCATAGCCGACCGAATCGCGCTTGCCAAGGCTATCTTCTGCTGCACGTACGAACAACCCGTCACCAACAACGAAACGGCAGCCAAAACCGTGACGCACTTCACAGCCGATGAGCGCGCTCCTTCGGTCGCTTCGCTCAGGGTGACACGGAAGAGAAGTGGCCGGACTTCGGAGGTTTTTCGACCGGGTAGCTGTTGAGGAAGTCGAGTGTCGCGTGGGCCACGATCTCGGTGCCGCTGCGTACGTAGACTTCGCCGTAAACGATGCGACGGCCGCCGCGCAGGACGCGCGCTTCGGCGATCAGGTCGTGGGGAGGACCGGCCGGCGCGAGAAAGTTGCACTGCAGTGCGATCGTCGTTGTATCCTGATCGCGCCCGTAGATCGAAGCCAGTGCGACATAGAAGACCGTGTCGCAGAGGCTGACGATCGCGCCGCCGTGGACCGCACCCGTGCCGTTGGTGATCTCCCTCCGGTAAGGCATACGCATCACTGCTTTGCCGTGCTCGACGCTTTCGAGCCTCAGATCGAGGAGCGCAACGAAGTTGCTCTTCTCCTTCTCCCAGGCGCGCGGTGCGCCCGAAAAGTCAATGCTCATGTTGATGATTTTCCCTTCGTCGTCCTTCGACTCCGCTCAGGATGACAATGTTAGAACGTATCCCCGCCGGTTGCCAGCATTCGACGCAGGTAGAGCGGCAGCGAGAAAAGGCGCCGGTGCGTCTCGGAGTCGTAGAAGAAGCTCTCCCCGCGCAGGCGCGCGCAATAGGCGTCGATGCGCCCGGCTTCGAGGCGCGCAAGATCGACCCGGTCGCTACAGGCCAGGAAGGCCCAATCCGTATCGAAGGCCGGCACGTGCGTAAAGAAAGAAGCGACGTTCGCGTAGTGGCGGCGCAGCGTACGCGCCATCTTGCAGTGCAGCGCGGCGTTGTGCGCGCCGGCGGTGCTCGCTTGAAGTGCGTAAATGCCGCCCTCGACGAGACGCGATTTGATCAGCGCGAAGACGTCATCGTTAAAGAGTGGATTGCTCGGCGAATCCTCAAGCGGTTCGGTCAGATCGGAAAGGATGACGCCGTAGCGGTCTTGGCGCGCGCGCATGTGCTCGAGCGCATCGCCCACGATCACCTCGGCGCGGGCGTCATCGAACGCACCGGCGGACCACTCGGGAAGAAACTTCTTTGAGACGTTGATAACGCGCTCGTCGATATCCACCATCGTGCAGCGCGCGACGTCGGGAGAGCGCAAGACCTCTCGCAGCGTCGCGCCTTCGCCGCCTCCGAGAATCAGGACATTCTTGCGATCCTCCGCGGCCGCCAGCGCCGGATGGACCAGCGCCTCGTGATAGATCCGTTCGTCGGTCTCGGAACTCTGCGTATCGCCGTCGATCACGAGCATTTTACCGAAGACCGGCGAGCGCAGCACTGCGATTTGCTGAAACGCCGAGCGCTCCGAGACGAAGAGTTCGTCGATCGCATGATGATGCTGCTCGGTGGGGGCGAACTCTTCGACGTACCACTGCCAGTGCTGCGTCTTCGGCATGTCCTGGCATAGATTGGCCGCACAAAAGAAGAACCCCGCCATGTGGCGGGGCTCTTCCCTTACTGCCTGAGCGCAGTCATGTCATCCTGAGTTACCCGAAGCAGTTGACCGCGAAGTAGAGCGGCGTCTGCGGAGGGAGCTCGAAGCCGCGCGGAACGCTGTATTGGGTGATCGTAACGGTTTTGCCCTTAACCTGGAACGGGCCGCCCGGCAAAGTCGCCCATTCGAGCGACCCTTTTTCTCCAGTCGTGAGAACCGCAGCAGCGCACTTCGTTCCTGGAAATTTCTTGGCTTCCGTAATGATGTACTGGAGAATCGGCTTCTTCCCCGTTACCGGCTTGATCGCCGTTTTGCCCTGATTTACTGCGGCCGCATAAATAATCGTCGTTCCTTCGGCTTTGTATTTGTCAAAGGATTTGCCTTTGTACGTTCCGATGTCGCCGCCGGCGTCGGTTGCGTCGGCAAGATAGACCGTGGTTGCAGCCTTGAGATTGTTCGCCCCGATCGAGCCCTTAACGGTGATGTCGTGCCACTCTTGCAAGCTGAAGCTAGCTCCGGTCGACTTCAACGTAAACTTCTCGCAAGCGCCTTTGAATATCCATTGATATTGCGGCGGGCTCGTTGCGCAAGTGGTGACCGCAAGCGGCTGCAAAAGACCGGCTACGCCGCCTTTAGCGAGACTGACCGGCGCACTGTCCGGCGATGGCGCGCTCGTCTCGTCTTGCCGCATCGCAGCGCCCGGCTCGGATTGCTGCGCAGGTGCGGCGACCGGCGGCTGACCCATAGAGCCGCCCGACGATGACGGCATTCCCATGCCGGAGCAAGCTGCCAGGGCTAAAGCGATCGTCGTGACGATGCAGGCGCGAAGCATAGATAGACGCATTAAAATCGTTTCCCCTAAGTGGTGAGAGCAAAAACCCGTGTGGCAACAGAATTGGACGGCAGGCGCAATGCGCCTGCCGAGTTAATGCGTTTCAAAGGTGATAATTGCTGATGATAGCGGTTAAAAAACCGCGCGCTTACGCCGTCAGCACCCGAGCGTCTTGATTGCTGTTGAGCACGTGCGTGAACTCGCCGTCGCTCTTCTCGATTCCGCGTTTAAGTTCGGTAGCGAGTACGCTCTTCGCGCGAAGCGTCGCCGCCGCGAAATCGCAAGCAGCCCAGGGGTCGGTGTGGTCGCCGCAGGTGTAAAAATCCATCGCGGCATAGGCCTTCTCCGGCCAAGTGTGGATCGAAAGATGGGATTCGGCTAAGATAACCGTTCCCGAGACGCCCTGCGGCTCAAATCTGTGAAATGCGCTCTCCATAATCGTAGCGCCGGCGGCCTTGGCGGCCGCGATCATCATGGCTGCGATGCCGTGAATATCCGCGAGTAGCGATGGTTGACAGCCCGAGAGCTCGCACACAATGTGCCTGCCGAGTGCCTTCAATTTGCACAGGTCTCCTTGACCCTTGAGGAATCCCACCTCCGGACTTCGTCGGCTGGCGGCTGCGGTGCAGTCCGTTCCCCCGACCTTTCGGAGAGCTCGTGCCGGCGCTTTGCGGTGCGCGGGCGGCTCGCCGCGATGGCGCGAAGGGCGCGCCTTCCCCTACCGTGGCCCCTCGCCGAGGGACCGGCGCCAATCATACCCCCTCGCTACCCCCATGTAAAGGGTTGTATCCAGTATTTATGCACACGCGAAAGCTCGGCTGTCATAAACCTTTGCTACAATGGAGAAAACGACTTTTTTTAGCACTTGGAGGCACCGCAGATGAGAAAGCTCGCAAGCACCTACACGTTTAGCTTTGGCATTGCCGCAGCGATGCTCGCCGCGTGCGGTGGATCGCCGTCCGTCCGCACGCTTTACCCAAGCAGCGACACGGTTTCCCATCAACAGACATTTCAATACACCGGCAGGGCGCAACGCTTCAAAGTTCCCGCCGGCGTGACGACGCTCGACGTCGTTGCGCGCGGCGCTGAGGGAGGCGGCGCATCTGGCTGCGGGTCCGCAGGGTGCTTTTTTGAGGGTGGCATCGGCGGCCGGGTGCATGCTCAGATCCCGGTAAAGGCGGGAGAAACGCTCTACGTGTACGTGGGTGGGTCGGCTAGCGGTCTGTCGTCCTCCGGCGGTTTCAATGGGGGCGGCAAAGGCGGCAGCAGCGGCGTTTCGATCACCGCGTATGCCGGGGGCGGTGCCTCAGACGTGCGAGAGGGAGGCGACACGTTGCAAGATCGCATCCTCGTCGCCGCAGGCGGCGGCGGACAAGGATCCGGCTGGATCTCGTATTTCTACGGCTACGGCGGAAAGGGCGGCGGTCTAGTCGGTGGGTCTGGCAACTCCACGGAAAAGGCTAACGGCGGCACCGGCGGCTCACAAACTCAGGGTGGTAGCGGGGGCGCCGGCACGGGTCCAGGGGGACAGTCCGGAGGCAACGGTTCGTTGGGTGCTGGCGGAAACGGGGGCAACGGCGACGACAACGGCTACACTAATGGGGGCGCTGGTGGAGGCGCAGGGGCGGGATATTACGGCGGCGGCGGTGGCGGCGGAATCGGGTCCGCGGGAAGCACCGGTCCTGGCGGTGGCGGCGGTGGCGGCTCGTCTTACATCGAGCCGGCCGCTACTAAGGGCCGCACGTGGAGCGGCTGGAAGCCCGGCTGGGAAAAGCTCAAAGGGAACGGCCTGGTCGTCTTCAGTTGGTAGCGGGTCGACGGGATTGTCAAGCTACCTCTTTACTATCTTGTTTTATCGGGGCTGACGGGGTACCCTAGTAGGGTAATGGCAGTAAAGATTGAGGCGCCGGTCAAGCCGGCTGAGCTAATCGAGGATTACCGGCACGGATTCCACGATGAGGAAAAATACGTCTTCAAGTCGGACAAGGGGCTGACGCCGGATATCGTCGAGCGGATCAGCTCGATGAAGGACGAGCCCGCCTGGATGCGCGAGTTCCGCCTCAAAGCCTACGAGATCTTCCTTAGTAAGCCGATGCCGACATGGGGCGACACCGCTCGGCTCAACGAGATTGACTTCTCGAACATTCACTACTTCGTGAAGTCGACGGACAAGACGGAGCGCTCGTGGGACGACGTGCCGGAGGATATCAAACGGACGTTCGATCGCCTAGGCATCCCGGAGGCCGAGCGCAAGTTTCTGTCGGGCGTTTCCGCGCAGTACGAGTCAGAAGTCGTCTATCACAATACGACCAAGGCGCTCGACGAGCAGGGCGTGCTCTTCTGCGACATGGACACCGCGGTCAAGAAATACCCCGAGATCGTTCAGAAGTATTTAGCGACGGTGATTCCGCCGGGCGACAACAAGTTCTCTGCGCTGAACTCGGCCGTGTGGTCGGGCGGATCGTTCATCTACGTGCCGCCGGGCGTGACGGTCGCGATGCCGCTGCAAGCCTATTTCCGGATCAACGCCGAGAACATGGGCCAGTTCGAACGCACGCTGATCATCGCCGACAAGGGCTCGAAAGTCCATTACATCGAGGGCTGTACGGCACCGCAGTTCTCGACGGCGTCGCTGCACTCGGCAGTCGTCGAGCTGATCGCGATGGAAGGTGCCTCAATCCGGTACACGACGATTCAGAACTGGTACCGCAACATCTTCAATCTCGTCACCAAGCGTGCGGTCGCGTATAAGAATGCGACCGTCGAGTGGGTCGACGGAAACATCGGCTCTCGCCTGACGATGAAATACCCGGCCATCTACTTGATGGGCGAAGGCGCACGCGGCGAAATTCTTTCGATGGCATTTGCGGGCGAAGGTCAGCATCAAGACGCGGGCGCGAAGATGATCCACGCCGCGCCCAACACGACCTCGGTCGTCACGAACAAGTCGGTCAGCGCTCACGGTGGCAAAACCACGTACCGCGGACTCGTCGAAATCTTCCCCGGCGCGGTCGGCGCGAAGACGCGCGTCCGCTGCGACGCGCTGATCATGGACGACAAGTCCTCGAGCGACACGAAGCCCACGATGAAGATCAACGAACAGCGCGCGACCGTCGAACACGAAGCGAGCGTTTCGAAGATCGGCGAAGAGCAACTCTTCTACGCGATGTCGCGCGGNNCTGCCGATGGAGTACGCCGTCGAGCTCAACCGTCTCATCAAGATGGAGATGGAAGGCGCGGTCGGCTAACCGTCCGCGATGAGCTCCTCGCAAGCCGTTGCCAAAATCGGGGAGATTCCCCCCGAGACGACGCGTAAAGTCGTCATAGACGGCACACCGATTTTGCTCTGCAACGTCGCCGGTTCGATCTACGCGATCGAAGACGTCTGCACGCACGACGGGGGCGAACTCGACCAGGGCGAGCTCGAGGGCGAACGGATCATGTGTCCCCGCCACGGCGCCTACTTCGACGTGAAAACGGGCGCCGCGCTGACCCTCCCGGCGATTCTGCCGGTCCGGACCTTCCCCGTCCGGATCGAGGGCGAAGACGTCTACCTCGAGACGCCGCAAGGATAGCCGGCCACCCCAAGCACGTCACCTTTGTTGAGTTACTCACAGCGCGATTCGCGCTAGAGTGAACTCAATGGCGATGAGGCTCCTGATGTGTCCGCCGACCAATTTTTCGGTGGCGTACGACATCAATCCGTGGATGACGCGAAACGTCGGAAGTCCGACGCTCGACGCGGTGCGTCAGTGGGAACGCTTCGTCGAGATCCTCGAGTGCGCGGGCGACGTGCGCATCGAGTTGCTCGAACCGCGCCCAGGCGTGCCCGATCTGGTATTCACCGCCAACGCCGCCTTGATCAGCGGCCGGCTCGCTATCTTAAGCAGCTTCCGGCACCCCGAGCGCCGGCGCGAACAAGGCGCCTACCGTGCTTGGCTCGCGCAGCACGGATTCGCGACGACGTTCCTCGAGCAAACGTTCTTCGAGGGCGCGGGCGACGCACTCTTCGACCGCCGCCGTCCGGTGCTCTATGCCGGCTACGGTTGGCGGACGGAACGCGCGGCCACCTCGCAGATCTCCGAGACGCTTGGCTCGCGCACGATCCCGTTATTGCTCGTCGACGAGCGCTTCTATCACCTCGACACGTGTTTATGTCCGCTCTCGAGCGGCCACGTCATCGCCTACATGGACGCGTTCTCTCCGCACGCGCAAAAGATGCTGCGTCGCACGATCGAGCCCGAATACCTGATCGACATCGGTATCGAAGACGCGCTGGCCTTTGCTTGCAACGCGGTCGAAGTCGGCGACGGCATCGTGTTGCATGACGCCACGCCGCGCTTACGCGAACGTCTCCTCGAAGCCGGCTATCGTGTCTTCGCGACGGATCTTTCGGAGTTCCACAAAGCCGGCG
>PMHJ01000042.1 GCA_003158175.1 Candidatus Cybelea septentrionalis | reverse complement strand
CGGGGCTTCCTCCAAGGGTACCGTCATTATCTTCCCCTTCGACAGTGGTTTACGACCCGAAGGCCTTCTTCCCACACGCGGCGTCGCTCCGTCAGGCTTGCGCCCATTGCGGAAAATTCCTCACTGCTGCCTCCCGTAGGAGTCTGGNNCGTGTCTCAGTTCCAGTGTGGCTGGTCGCTCTCTCAAGCCAGCTACCCATCGGAGTCTTGGTAGGCCATTACCCCACCAACTAACTAATGGGACGCAGTCCCCTCTCCGTGCGGATTGCTCCTTTCATCGTCTCGAGATGCCTCAAAACGATCGTATGCGGTATTAGCTAACCTTTCGGCTAGTTATCCCCCACACAGAGGTAGGTTGACCACGTGTTACTCACCCGTCTGCCACTGGGGTATTGCTACCCCCGTTCGACTTGCATGTGTTAGGCACGCCGCCAGCGTTAGTCCTGAGCCAGGATCAAACTCTCCATAAAAATCTATGGAGCCTTGATACAGGCTCTAATCTCTTGTAATTGTACGAAATCTCGCGACTCGAAGACATTGCCGATTAAGGCGCCGTCTTGCGAGGTCGGAGACCCACAGACTTACACGCTTGCTGCACTGTTCAGTTTTCAAGGAACGAACGTAAACCCCAAAACGACCCAGAAGCGGATCGACCGACCGCGCTGGGCGCCGACCGCCTGAGAACGCTACGGGGGTCCCCAAACGACTCACGTCAGTCGGGGCACGACGGCTATCATAGCGCCGCCCTAGTGGCGTGTCAAGGAAGACTTCGGTTAAACGACCGGCAAATCGGGAAAGTGCTCGTGCTTTACGACCACATCGACCTCCGCGTCTCGAATCTGGGCGAAATCCGCCTTCTCTACGATGCCCTTCTGCCGGCTATCGGCTTTTCGGAAATCGTCGCCGATCAGGATTCCGTCTGCTACTACCGCCCCGGGGGCGACCGCTCGAGCCCCTTCTTCGGCCTGGTGCTCGACCCGCTCCACCTGCCCAACGGAACGCGCCTCGCGCTGAGGGCCACCGGTCGGCTGGAAGTCGACCGTCTGGCAGAGGTTGCTCGCTCGGCCGGAGCCAAGGCGTTCGAGCCTCCACACGTCTGCGAGGAGTACACGCCGTTCTACTATGCGACGTTTTTCGAAGATCGCGACGGCAACAAGCTGGAGATCTGCTACCGCGAGTCGCCGAGTTAGCCGTCCTTCGTCCTTCGACCCTTCGACAAGCTCGGGGCAGGCTGAGCTTAGGATGACAGGACTGCGCTCAGGATGACGACGCCTGCGCCTTAGGGTGACAGGGGAACCTAAGCCAGTCTTCTCGAGATCGTTTTGCCTTGCATGAAGAGCAGTAAGTAGTCTCGGCCTCCCGCTTTGCTATCGGTGCCCGACATATTGAAGCCGCCGAAGGGATGGGCGCCTACGAATGCGCCGGTACTCTTTCGGTTGAAGTACAGGTTGCCGACGAAGAAGTCTTCGCGCGCGCGCTCGATCTTCGCCTCGTCGCTCGTGTACAGCGAACCGGTCAACCCGAACTCGGTGTTGTTGGCGATCGCCATCGCGTCGTCGAAATCTTTGGCTTTGATCACCGCCAAGACTGGCCCGAAGATCTCCTCCTGAGCAATGGTCGCGTCGGGCGCGACGTCGGCAATCACCGTAGGCTCAACGTAGTAGCCATCGGTACCGACGCGCTTTCCGCCTGCGATAAGCCGGCCTTCGCTTTGACCCTTCTCGATGTAGCTCATGATCGACCGCAACGCGCCCTCGTTGACCACGGGGCCCATATAGTTCGCGCGATCCCGCGGGTCGCCGACGGCGATCCGATCTACCCGGTGCTTCAATCGTTCCAAAAACTCGTCGTAAATGGACTCCTCGACGATGGCGCGAGAACATGCCGAACACTTCTGACCCTGGAAGCCAAACGCAGAGACTGTGACGCCTTCGACTGCGGCATCAAGGTCGGCGTCGGAGGCGACGATAATCGAATCCTTACCGCCCATCTCCGCAACGACCCGTTTGATCCACTTCTGGCCGGCCTGCGGTTTGGCGGCGAGCTCGTTGATGCGCAGCCCGACCTCCTTCGAGCCGGTAAAGGAGATAAAGCGAACCTGCGGATGCATCACGATGAGATCGCCGATCTCGCTCCCCGAGCCCGGAATGAAGTTGACGACGCCTGGGGGTACGCCGGCTTCCTCCAGCAGATCGACGAACCAGGCCGCGATGATTGCCGCGTCGCTCGAGGGCTTGAGCACCACCGTGTTGCCGCTGACGATCGCGGCCGCCGTCATGCCCATCATGATCGCGCCGGCGAAGTTCCAGGGCGGGATCACGGCGCCGACACCGAGCGGAATGTAGATCAGTTCGTTGCGCTCGCCGGCAATGGGAACGACGGGCTGCTCCTGTGCGTAGCGAAGCGCCTCGCGCGCATAGAACTCCAGAAAGTCGATCGACTCGGCGATATCGCCGTCCGCCTCGACCCAACTTTTTCCCACTTCATAAACCAAGAGCGCATCGTAATCGAATCGGCGCTGGCGCAACAGCTCCGCCGCGCGAAAGAGATACTGCGCGCGCTGGGGTAACGATAAGTGCTTCCAGGATTCGAAGGCCTTCGCGGCCGCATCGATGGCTTGCGTCGCCTCGGCTTTGGATGCGGAGCTAACACTGCCGACAACCTCTTTGGGGTTCGCTGGATTGAGTGAGCGGATGCGTTTGCCGGTCTCGATTCGCCGGCCGCCGATGACCAGCGGGTAATCCGCCCCGAGGCGCTGCGGGAGCCTGGCGAGCGCTGCCTCCATCGCCGCGACGTCGGCGGGGTCCTTGAAATCCTTGACGATCTCGTTCTTGAAGGCGGAGATCTCGGTGCGCGGCTTTTCTGCTGTCGTCATCGTTCTATACTACCAGACCGGCTATACTACCAGACCGGCGACATTGGGCCTTGCCTGGGCGCCGGCGCGCAGCGTGCCGATCAGCGCTCTTGGATCCTCCGAATGCATCAGCGCCTCACCGATGAGGAACCCGCGCGCGCCGGCGGCGCGCAGGCGCGCAACGTCGGAGGCGTCGCGCATGCCGCTCTCGCTGATGGCGAACACTGCCGGTGGAACCTTTGGGAGCAGGTGCTCGCTAACGGCAAGGTCGGTTTCCAGCGTCCGCAGGTTCCGGTTGTTAATACCGAGCAGCCGCGCGTCCGCCTTAAGCGCGCGCTCCAGGTCCCCGGAGTCGTGCACCTCTACGAGAACGTCCAGCGCATATTCGCGAGCCTCGCCGATGCACTCGCGTAGCGCCGCGTCGTCCATGCCGGCGACGATCAAGAGAACGCAGTCGGCACCGTAAGCGCCCGACTGCGCAACGTGATAGCGCGTCCAAATGAAATCCTTGCGCAGAAGCGGGCGTGACGTCGCCGTCCTCACGTCGTCGAGGTAGGAGAGCTCGCCGAGAAAGTGATCGCGCTCGGTGAGAACGCTGATCGCGTCGGCACCGGCTTCGTCATAGGTGCACGCGATGGCGACGGGATCGAAGCTGCGCGCAATCAATCCGGCCGAGGGCGACGCGCGCTTGATCTCAGCGACGATCGCACCACCTCGTGCGCGTTGCAGCGCCGCCAAAAAGCCGCGCCGCTCGCCCATCCGCGCCGACGCGCGGGCGCGCAAGTCGTCGTAGGGTTCGCGTGCCTGCTCGAGCTCGAGCAACGCGGCCTTCGCGTTGTAGATTTTTTGAAGCATGTCGAGCATCGAACCGCGGCTCTTGGGGACTGTAGGGATTATGGAGTCGAGCTTGGCGTGGTCGACGGGTACGCCGAGGGCGTTGGCGTCGGCACGACCGCGGGTCCGACGCTCACCGTCGATCCGCGGGCATTGCCGCGAATGGTGACGTTCTTTCCCGAGGCACCCGCTCCGAAGGTGTGCATTTTCCTATATTTCCCGCTTGGATTTGCACCTTGCTGCGACGGATTCCACGTATCGTCCAGCGCGCTGATCGTTTCGTTGCGGCGAACGATAGAAATCTCAGAGACCCGCGCGCCGATGAAGTTGTTGCTGCCGGGCGAGCCTAAAATGCCTCCGCCAAAGTCTACAGTCCCGTGGAACGGTATGTTGACGATCGGAGGGAAAGAATCTTCAAACGCATACTTAGCGCGCTCGAATGCTTCGCCGGAGACCGAAACGTCGATGCTTGCATCGGTGATAAGGTCGACGACCTTCGCCGCGATCGTGCTGTCCCCGCCCGAGTGCGTTAAGGTCACCGAAGGCAATGACGGTTCGGCCGTGGGCGTTGAACTGGGCGATGTAGAGGGTGTTGCCGACGGGTAAGCAGTCGAAACTGGCACCGTCACCGAGATCGCGCCGATGCCGAAATCATTGCCCTGGATCTCACAGGAAGCGCAGTTCAAAGTGCCGCCTGCTACCAGCACGCCGCTCACACTTGGGGCTTTCGAAAGGGTACCCGAGCCAAAGTTGGAGAGGCCGGCGTTCAAGGTCCCAAGAACGTCGAGCGACCAATACGCCGCGCGCGAACTTGGAAGCTTTAGTTTCGAAGCACCGACGTAGAGACCGCTCATCGAAACGGTGATGCCGGGCGCTACTTCAAGGGTCGTATATGCGCTTCGCTCCGGAGCGTCGACCAACTGCTCGAAGATCGTGTCCTGCCCAAACCCGTCGATGAACGTACCGTTCCGAACGCCCGTCCCGAAGTTCATTCCCACAATGCTCACGGCCGTAGGAATTACGATGGGGAACTTTTCGCCGTTGCCCGCAGTATAGTGCCCGTTGGAAAGAGTGATCGTTACTCCGTTAGGCGAGAGCGACTTCGACATCGCCAACACAACGACGGCCTTCGTCAACGTCTTGTATGGTTTCATCTGAGTTCCGTTGCCGCTGCTGTCGCTGCCGCTCGTCGGATTGACGTAGATCGCCGACAGCGGGGTGAGCGTCGGCGGAATGGCCCCAGCTTTACCCCAGCGCGTGCAAGCGGTACCGCTCATGAGCGTCGCCAGAGCCATGACGGCTACGACTGAGAAAAAGAAGCGCGAAGCCCAGGTGCGAGACATTATGCTGCCCCTTTGCCGTAGCGCGCGCCGGGACCTCGGGGAGTCGCCTCCCGTGCCCATGAAGAGATGAGATGATGGTTAAGACGTTACCGATTCGTTCCATCATCGACGCCGTCGCCGGCGCTGCGGGCGCTTGGTGCGATACTCGCTTCGACCCGCGCCAGCGCGCTCTCGATGCCGTCGGCGCCCGTACCGGCTACTCGCCGGCCGTCGTCGAGTTTGCTTTCGATCGGCTTTTTCGTCCGATGACCGCCGACGCTATCGCCACGGTGATCGCCGGCGAGTTGGGTTCCTTAGACGTCCTGGACGCTTTCGTGCATCGAGGCGATCGCGGAGCGACGCGCGCCCTGCCGATCGGCCGAGTCTGCATCATCTCGAGCCGCACGACAATCGGCGTTGCTATCGTTCCGGCGATTTTTGCCCTCTGCGCGAAATGCGAGGTCCTCGTCAAAGACCGCGAAGACCATCTCGTCTCCGCTTTCTTTGCAACGTTGACGGAGATGCGTGCGGAGTTCGGCGGCTCCGTTGCGGCACGACCGTGGCGAGGGGAGAGCGACGCGGTAAGTCTCGATGCCTTCGATTCGATCGTTTCATTCGGCAACGATCGAACGCTGGCAGCAATCTCTGCGTCCTTGCAGTTTCCAACGCGCTTGATCGCCTATCCGTCGAAGGTGAGCGCCGGATATCTTACGCTGCAGTCACTCGCAACGCAACGTGCGGCCGATGCGGTCGCCTACGGGGCCGCCCGCGACATGCTGCTCTATGATGGAGAGGGTTGTCTCTCACTCCGGGTTCTGTTCGTCGAACGGGGCGCCAACGTTTCGCCGGCTCGTTTCTGCGAGAGCCTGCGCGACGCGATCGAAGGCGCCGCGAGGGAGTTTCCCACGGTGGCCTCGGCGGAGTCGTCGGCTCGGCGTGCAACGGCGCGCGATATGGCGAGTTTAAAGGGGGATTGCGACCAGCAGATCTTTACCGATGCACGTTCCAGCTATTTAGTGGTCTTGGATCCGCCGCTCGACCAACTGCCACTGTTGCTTCCGCGCGCGTTGAGCGTCTATTCCGTCGCCGATCCTCTCGAAGCCGTTGCCTACCTCGAACGACACCGCATTCCGCTCGAAGCGCTTGCGGTTACGGAATCCAATGCGGATCTGCGCGACGTTGCGGCCGGCTTTGGTGCGTCCCGAATAGCGGCTTTTGGCTCGCTTCAGGACCCGCCTTTGGGAGAGTTTCATGGAGGCCGGCCCCGCATTGCCGAGTTCGTTCGCTGGATTTCGGACGAAACGTGAGTCTGCGCGACTTGGAACGGCTCGTCGAGAGCGTGCCCGGCCCGCGCAGCAAGCGCCTCGCTTTGCAGCTTCGCGCGTACGAGTCGCGTAACGTCACCTACTTAAGTGACGACTTTCCCGTCTTCTGGGAGGCCGCTAACGGCGCGACGGTGACCGACGTTGACGGTAACCGCTACATCGATTGCACGGCTGCGTTCGGCGTCGCGAACGCCGGACATTGCAATCCGCAAGTCACCGCAGCGGTTCTCGAGCAAGTCGAGCGCCTCGTCCACGGCATGGGCGACGTGCACCCGTCCGCGATCCGCGTGCGGCTCTTCGAACGCCTCTCGCAAGTTCTGCCGACGGGTCTCGATAGGATTTTCCTAGCGACCACGGGCTCCGAGGCAATCGAAGCCGCGCTGAAGACCGCGATGCTTTATACGGGGAAGGCGCGCTTCGCAGCCTTTAGAGGCGGTTATCACGGGCTCTCCTTCGGTGCGCTCGCCGTCGGCGGAATCGAGCGCTTCCGCGCGCCGTTTACCGCCGCCATGGGCACCGAGCCGCTCTTGCTCGACTTCCCCAAGGCGGGCGGCGACGTTACGTGCCGAGATGCCGCCTTGGAGACGCATCGGAGGCTCTCCGAGCGAGACGATATCGCCGCGCTCGTCGTAGAGCCGATCCAGGGGCGCGCCGGCGTTATTCTGCCTCCTCCCGGATACCTTCGGGAGTTGCGGGCCGTCTGTGACGAACGGCAGATCGTGATGATCGTCGATGAAATTTACACCGGCTTCGGACGCACCGGGACGTGGTTCGCCGTCGAACGCGACGGCGTCGTTCCGGACATTCTCTGTATCGGCAAGGCGATGGGTTCGGGTTTTCCGATCAGCGCCGCGGCCGGAACCTCGCAGGTCATGGATGCGTGGCCGATCTCGGGCGGCGAGGCGCTTCACACCTCGACCTACCTCGGGCATCCGCTTGCCTGCGCCGCGGCGGTCGCCACGATCGACGAGATCGAGCGATTGCAGCTTCCGCAACGCGCGCGCCGGCTCGGCGACGAGCTGCGGTTGCAATTGAGCGCGCTTAGCTCGCTCGAGGGAGTCGTCGAGGTCCGCGGCCGCGGACTCCTGTGGGGCGTGGCGTTTACGGATGCAGCATTCGCGTCGGCCGTCGTCAAACGCGCGCTCCGTGCGGGGGCGATCTTCCTGCAATCGGGCATCGCGGGCGAGGCCGTCGCGATTTCGCCGCCGCTGGTCATCGGCGAAGAGCAGCTCGCGCGGGCACTCGAGATCCTCAAGGTCGCCATCGAAGAAACGGCATAACAGACAATCGTGAAACGTCTACGCATCGGAATCGTCGGCGCGGGATTCGGCGCCATCGCCCATCTGCCGGCTCTTCGCAATCATCCTCGATTCGAGGTCGTCGCAATCGCCTCACCTTCGAGCGCCGCCGCAATCGCGCGTGAAGCCGATCTACCGTACTCGTTTAGCTCGTGCCAGGAGATGCTCGCCGGCTGTTCCCTGGACGTTGTGACGGTTGCCTCACCTCCATTCGCCCACGCCGGCGACGTTCTCGCTGCGCTCGCAGCTCGCAAACACGTGCTCTGCGAGAAGCCGTTCGCGCTGGGCACTGCCGACGCGCAAGCTATGCTCGAGGCCGCAAAGTCTGCCGGCACGGCGTGCGGCGTTGCGCACGAGTTTCGCTTCCTTCCTCAAATACAAGCTCTCAGAGAACTCGCTTCGCACGGACACCTCGGCGAACTTCGTAATCTCGAGATTACCCTGCTGCGCTCGACGCTGCGCCGCAACGAACATCGCTCGCGCAGCTGGTGGTTCGACGCGCAACGCGGCGGCGGTTTGGCCGGCGCCGTGCTCTCCCACATGATCGATCAGGCGAGTTGGTTAACCGATTACGCTCCCGCAGCAACCGTGGGGTTTCGTAGAACCGCCAACGCGCAGCGCGAGGACGATCGAGGACGCTTTGAATCGACGGTCGACGACGGGGCCTTTGCCCTCCTGGACTACGGTAATGGGTTCGTCGCTCGTCTCACCGCCGATGGTACGACGGCCGTCGAGAGCTACACGTGTGCCCTGCACGGCGAGAAGCGCACGGCCGTCGCCAGTGGGCCCGGGATGACGGAACTGACGCTTTACACGGTCGATTCCGACGAAACCAACGAGTTGACATGCAAGCCGTCGCCCTATAGCGGCTACGCGAACCTCGGTCCCAACGTTCCGCCCCTGATGGAGCTCTACGATGAGCTGGTCAAAAGGATCGAAGGTGAGCCGAACGTGCTTCCTTCCTTCGAGGAAGCGCTGACAACGCAGAAGGCTTTAGCGGCAATCGGCTACGGTTCCTGACCCTTGGCATATCGCCACAGTAAATTCAGCGCCATCACCGTCGCACGTTGTTGAATCGCCTCCCGGTCGCCCTCGAGCCTAAAGTTCCAGACGCGCGAATTTTCCGTGCCGTCGTCCAGGGCGAACAGCACCAGGCCGACGGGCTTTTCAGCGGTGCCCCCGTCCGGTCCGGCAACGCCCGTCGTCGCCAGCGCGACGTTCGCGCCTAAACGCGCACGCGCGCCCCGAGCCATCTCTCGTGCGACGTCGTCGCTCACTGCGCCGTTGCGCTGAAGAGTACCGGCGTCCACTCCGAGCTGCGAAATCTTCACCGCATTATCGTACGCGACGACCGCGCCGACGAAGCTTTGCGACGAACCCGCTACGCTCGTAAGCGCGGCGGCAATGCGCCCCCCCGTGCACGATTCTGCAATCGCCAGGCGCCGCCGCTGCGACCGCATCAGGTTTAAGATCGCGCTCGCCGGCGTATCCGCATCGTAGCCGAAGACGCCGTCTTCGAGCCGGCGTACGATCTCTGCCTGGAGCGGGGCGATCATTGCATCGGCCTCATCGGCGGTCGGCGCCTTGGCCATGATTTTCACGTCCGCGCGGAAGTCGTGCGCCAGTAACGCGATCTTTGGATTTTCGTACGAGCCGAAGAGATCTGCGATGCGATGATCGATCTCGGATTCGCCTAGACCGATCGTATGAAGAACGCGCGTAACGATCGTTTCGCGCGCGCCGAACCGCTCGCGCAGAAACGGCACGACCTGCTCTCGCAGCATCGGCTTCATCTCCCAGGGCACGCCGGGCATGCAGGCGACGAACTTCCCGTCCCTCGCAAACGCGACGAAGCCGGGCGCCGTACCGCGGGGATTGTCGAGCGGCAGGCTACCCGTAGGCAGTTCGGCCTGCTTCCGATTGTTCGCGCGCATCGGCCGTCCGAACCTCGCGAACACCGCTTCCATCTGCAGCAGCGCGGGCTCGTAGAGCTTCGTTCCGACGTCGAGGGCATCGCAAACCGCTTCTCGGGTAAGATCGTCGATCGTCGGCCCGAGGCCGCCCGTCATCACGACACCTTGCGCGCGAGCGAGCGACGTTCGAACCGCCGCGGCGATTCGTTCGCGGTTATCGCCGACGCTTTGGGTCGCGCGAACGTCGATCCCCGCGCGAGCGAGCTCGCTCGCGATAAAGGGCGTGTTCGTATCCACGAGTTGGCCGAGCAGCAGCTCCGTGCCCACGGCGACGATCTCAACGCTCGGCATCGTCCCGTTCGAACCAGGTAGGATATTCGAAGCGTACCTCGGCGCGAAAACCACGAGCCGCTTCGATCATTGCGGCGCGCCGGAGTTGCGAGCTTTCCGGGCCTCTATGCTCGGCGCGAACGCGTTCTCGCTGCTGAGCTAAACTCTCGATGAAAGCGGCGAAGGTTGAGTCCATCGCTGCTTGCAACGCCTTCTTGAGAATCTTGCCGACGCGCGGCGCGAGTCCCGCGGTCGAGATCGCTACGCGCACCGGGCCCGCTTTCGCGATGGCTGCCATCGCAACGAACCCGTAGCGCGGCTGATCGATGCAACACAGCAGAAAGCGGTCGCGGTCGGCAAGCGCGCGCAAACGAGCGGAGAGCTTTTCGTCTTGCGGAGTCGAAATCACAAAAAACGCGTCGCTGACGTCCTCGTCGCGCAGGTCCGCTACGTCGCAAATCCGGCGCACGCTCGCGCCCGACTCCTCGAGCGCCGCCGCTTTCTCAATGGCCTCCCGGTCGTCCGCGGCACCGATTACGACGCATGCGCGGCCTTGCAGGTTCAAACTGACCGGATAGAACGCCCGGCGCACTAATAGTCGACCGGTCGAAGATAAAACTCGTTGATCGCCGTGTTGCTCAGCATAGCCGTCGTGGGAAGATGCCGCTTCCAATGCGTCGACTCGACCCGACGCCGGACGAGTTCCACTTCTTCCCGCCTGAAGCCGCGGTCGATCATGGCAACGTCGGAATAGCCCTGCAGGAGGCACGCGAGAATCGCGTCCGCGCGGGCGTAGCTAATTCCGAGGTCGGCTTCATCCGTCTGGCCGGCCTCGAGATCGGCGCTCGGGGCCTTTTCGATCAGCGGCTCCGGCACGCCCAGATACCGCGCGAGCGTCCAGACTTGACTCTTGAAGAGATCGCCGATTGGATTGACGGGCGGCGTGTCGTCTGCATGCCAGGTAAAATATCCCAATAGGCGCTCCGTCTTGTTCCCGGTTCCGATCGGCAAGCCGTCGAATTTCGCGGATTGATCGAAAAGCACCAGCATTCGCGTGCGCGCCATGACGTTGCCGCGACGGCGCGCGTCCGCCTCCGGCTCGCTCTGCAAATAACCGTCCACGGCCGCGCTGATATCGATCGTTACGCAATGGATCCCCGTCGCATTCACGACCGAGGCCGCGTCGGTCAGGCTCGACGGATTCGAGGCTCGGTACGGCATTCGGATTGCGAAAACGTTTTCGGGCCCGAGAGCGCGCGCACAGAGAAAGGCCGTGACCGCCGAATCGACGCCGCCCGAAAGCCCGATCACGGCCCGTAGAATTTTTCTCCGGAGAATCAGTTCGTCACGTAAGAAAGCGACGAGCCAACTCGCCGTGACCTGCGGGTCGAGGCCGGGCGGCTCGAGGAGCGTCACGCTCGGCTCAAGGATTGGCAGCGTCACGTCCGCCTCGCGGTAAAGGAAGCTCGGGGTCCAGCAAGAGGTCCGGCAAAACGGCGACAAGGTCGCCCAGAAGCGGGAGCGTCGCTCGCGCGCGGTCGATCTCACGTAAATCGAGGTCCGCTCGTACGATACAAGCGTCCGTCGCGGGCGCTCGTACGAGGACGTTCCCGCGTGGATCGACGATAAACGATGAGCCCGTCATTCCTTTGCCGCCCTCGAATCCGGTGAGACCCGCGTAGATGACGAAGATGCCGTGCTCGATTGCGGCCAATCGCAGCGTGTCGCGCCATTGCGTGATACTCGCGAGTTCGCCCTCCGCTTCGATTCCGCGACCGGGTGAAGCGCTTGGCACGATGAGCACTCGCGCGCCCTTGACCGCCGCCAGCGTCGCGGCGNNCCGAAATCGGTTTCGAAAACGCCGAGATGACGCCCACGCGACAGAAAACGCTCTTCGTCGAAGACGCCGTATGTCGGCAGAAACATCTTGCGATGAACGTGAACGATTCTTTCGTCGCGTGACTCGACGTGCACGTAAACGGCGCTGTTGTAATAGGTCCCGGCAGCGTTCTCAAAAAAGCCCGCGACGAGATCGGCCGTTTGCCCGCCGCTCGCCTCGCGCCACGTCGCCGCGAGGTCGCGCGCGAAGCTTTCGGCCGAGACGGCCAGCTCGTATACCGCGCCTTCCAGAAAATATCCGGTCATCGCCGCCTCCGGCAGAACGACCAAGTTCGGCGGGTCCGCCGCGAGCTGGGCGAACGCTTCGCCTGCCGAGCGAAGATTGGACGAGTACTCCCCTTTGTCGGGTTTCATCTGCACGATCGCGGCCCGCAGCGCAACGGTTTCAGCCACCGGAGATGCTCGTCGCCATTTCGACCTGTTCGTCGCCTGGAATCTTCATGCCGAGTTGGGCCGCGCAGATCTCGGCTGGGTAGGTCCAGATCTCCGCTAGCGTCGGGTGAAGGTGTGGAATGCGCATAAACTGGTCGACGGTCGCATCGAAGCTCATCGCCACGATCACCTCATGAATCAACTCGGATGCCTGCGCCCCGATGATCGCAGCGCCCAGGATTCTGCCGCTTTCGCGGTCGGCCATCATCTTTACGAATCCCTTCGTCTTGGCGAGGCACTGCGCTTTGCCGTGCTCGGCAAAATCGTACCGGCCGCTGACATAAGGGATTCCTTTCTGCTGAAGCTCCTTCTCGCTCATTCCGACTGCGGCGATCTGAGGATCGGTGAACACCGTGTGAGCGCCGACGAGCCGGTAATCGGCAACCTCCCCGTTCTTTAAACAGGCATTGCGGGCCGCAACCTCACCCTGATAAATTGCAACGTGAACGAGCATATATTCGCCGGTTACGTCGCCAACCGCGTACGCGTTTGGGTTGCTCGTGCGCATCGTCCCGTCGACCGCGATTCCACGAACGGTATCGTACTCGATTCCGGCTTCATTCAAGCCCAAGCCGGTGACGTTAGGTACTCGGCCAAGCGCGTAAAAGATTTCCTCGCCCACGGCCTCAGATTCCCGGCCGTCGCGAGTATAGCGCACGACCTTCTCCTGCCCGCGCCGGAGCACTTCTGCCAGCGTCGCGCCTACGACGACCTCGATTCCTTCCTCGACGAAATAGCGCGTTAGCGCATTCCCAATGTCGTCGTCGCTCGAGGTCAGCAAATGGTCGCTGCGAATCAAGACCGTCGTGCGCGCACCCATTCGTGCGAGAAACTGCCCCAGCTCGCAGGCGGTATACCCGCCACCGAGCACGACTACGGATCGTGGAATCCGCTCGAAATCGAGTACGGCATCGCTATCGACGTAGCCCACCCCACTCAAACCCTGCAGCGCGTTCTCGCTGATGCTGCTGCCGGTCGCGATGACGAACCGGTCGGCTTCGAGCACCGTACTCTCCCCGACGAGCAGCGCCGTCGGAGAAAGAAATCGCGCCGCACCGAGATAGATTGGGAATGAATTTATTCCCTCGATCCGATAATCGGCGAACTCTTTGACGAGAACGCGCTTCCGTGCCGCAATAAACGGCATATCGATCTCGATAATGCCGGCCTCGATGCCGAGCGCGTCTGCATCGCGGGCGTCGGCGAGAGCATCGCTCGAGGCTAGAAGCGCCTTACTGGGCATGCAGCCGCGCAAGATGCAAAGACCCCCGAGCGGACCGCGGTCGACCAGCGCGACGTCGCAGCCGACATCCCGCGCCGTGCGGGCCGCGGCGTAACCGCCCGATCCGGCCCCAACCACGATCAGATCGTGACGATTACTCCGTCCCGTCATACGAGCCATGATTAGTGGCCTACAAAGGGAAGCGGCTCATTTCCTGTTAAACGTTTGGGCGTGTCGGCGGGAACCAATCTCTCTGCTTCGGTGAATCCGCGCCCTTTACGGCTTGGCGATCTCTTGATTGCGGGCTGGCCGGCGCCGATCGCCGTTACGCTTGCCGGCTTGACGCTAGGGTTTTTCGGGTGGTATGCGTTCCTCGTTCCCAGCCTGCGCGGGGCGGCAAGCGAAGCCGGGCTCATTGGCGGCATGTTGGGCGGCGCGGCGTTTGCAATCGTCGCGTGGTTCGGATATTCGCGCTATCTCTCCGGGCGCGCGGCGATAACGCTCGCGCGTTCTCTCCGGTACGATGCGCTGACCTGGCCTCCATTTCTGTTGCTTTGGCTCACGTTTGTTTCGTCATCGCCGCTAGCACATGGCGCGCGGCTCTTTCTTTTGGCTATTGCGCTGTTCTGCATCGGCAAAGTGTTAATCGCCGCCCGCTTCAACCAAACCGTTCGAGAGGTCTTGATCGATTTCGCCGCCACCCGTATCGCGATCATCGTCATTGCCGAGCTCGCGGCGGTGATCATCGGGCAGCGCGCCGGCACGCACGTTCAGGAATCCTCACACGTGCTGCTCGCCGTCTGGGGACGTTGGGACGCCGTGCACTACCTGGACATCGCGACGCAGGGATACCAAGGCACCGACATGGCCTTTTTCCCCTTTTACCCGCTCCTGATCCGTCTCGTGGGAGCGCTGGCCGGAAACCATCTCATTGCCGGGCTGCTCATCTCCAATGCATCCTTTTTTCTCGGACTGCTCTATCTCTACAAGCTGCTCGAGCACGAATACGATCGCGCCGTCGCGCGCCGCGCGATCTTTTACGTTTCGATCTTTCCAACCTCGGTCTACTTTACGGCCGTCTACACGGAGTCGCTCTTCTTCATGCTGACGGTGGCGTCGTTTTACTACATGCGCGAGCACAAGTGGTGGATCGCCGGAGTGGTCGGTTTTTTCGCCGCACTCACCCGCGTCGAAGGCGTCTTGCTGCTCGTTCCATTCCTCATGGAGTGGTGGGCGGTGCGGGGCTCCTCCAAGAACGCCGATCGCCTGGGCCTTTTCGCCGGCGCACTTATTCCGCTAGGCTTGGCGATCTATATGGCCTACCTCTGGATCCTGCGCGCCGATCCGCTCTACTTTTCGCACGTGCAAATCCATTGGAACCGGCAGCTCGCTCCGCCCTGGGTCAGCCTGATCAATGCCTTCGATAAACTCGCGCACGGCAGCGGCGTGCAGGTAGCCCACGAGTCGCTCGAGGTCGCCTTCACGTTCTTGATGATCGCGGTGCTGCTGGCCGGCTGGCACAGCCTACGCCCATCCTACATCGCATATATGGCGCTCTCCATCCTCGTCCCGATGTCCACCTCGAACCTCTTGTCCATGCCTCGCTTCGCGCTCGTGCTCTTTCCCATGTTCGCCATTCTGGCGCGCTGGGGCGAGCGCCCGTGGGTCAACAACGTGATCCTCGCCTTCTCATTGCCGTTGCTGGGCCTCTTTACCGTGCTCTTCGCCGATTGGTACTGGGTTGCGTAGGCGCGGCGTACGCCAATTCGTAAAGTTCGGAATCGTCGGAGCCTCCGGCACGCTCGTCAACTTCCTGGTCGCGCATGCGCTGGAAAAAACGACCACGCTCTCCTGGTTCGCCGACTTCGCGATCGGTTTCATGGTCGGCGGCGTCTCGAACTATATTTTCAATAGAATTTGGACCTTCGGATCCCGCCGCAACCCGTTCGTCGAGGGCTTGCAGTTTCTCACGGTTTCCGCCGTCGCGTTGCTCGCCGGCGGCGCGATCTTCGCAATCGCCCGACGTTACAATATTCATCACTTCACCGCAACGTGGCTGGTTGCGACCCTCTCAGGCACGTTTGTGAATTTCTTCATTAACAAGTATTGGACGTTTCGGCACCTCAATTGAATAGGGCTTGGATCGCCGGCCTGCTTGGGGTCTTAACGGTCGCGCTGGCGCTGCGATTATACGGCATTGGCAACCCAATTATGGATCACCCCGGTTGGCGCCAGGGCGATACCGCCGCAATCGCTCGGAATTTCGCGCAGCGGAAGTTCGACATTATGTACCCACAGACCACGTACAACGGCCCTCCGCCAAACTACGTCGAACTCGAGCTCCAAATCGTGCCCTTCCTTGCGGCGTCGCTTTATAAGCTCTTCGGCGTTCACGAGGTTTTCGGACGGCTGATTTCGCTGGCGTTCAGTCTCGGTACCGTTGTGCTAGTTGCCGTTTTTGCGCGCTGGCTTTTTGCCGGCAACTTGGCCGGCTTAATCGCGGGCTTCTTCTACGCGGTCTTTCCCGGGAGCGTGTATTACGGGCGAACGTTCATGCCCGATTGCGCGATGGTCTTTTTCCTGACGGCCGCTCTCTACGCGGCCGCGCGATTGCTGTTGGAGCGAGAGCGACTCGCGACGCGCGGCGTGGCTTGGACGACCGCTCTCCTCACGCTCGCGTACCTCGCGAAGCCCGTCGCACTCGTGGGACTGGTTCCGCTCTTGGGCCTCCTCTGGGACCGCTTTCGCTCGCGCAAAGTGATGGCGCCGGCAGGCGTCGTGACTCTCGTTCTCTTGCCAATTCTCGTCGTATGGCTCTACGACCGCCGCGTCGCTTCCTACNNCACGTCCTTCCGTCGTTGAAAGGCGCGTTCACCAGCGTAGCGGCGTTCGCGGCCAAGTGCGTGCAGTTCCGTCTGGTACTGGGGATGCTGCGAGAGACGATGCTTGGCCGAATTTCGTTTCTGCTCGCCATCGCAGCCTTCGTCGCACTGCCCTGGATAACCGCGCGCAGCAAGACGCTTCTCTGGGGGTGGCTCGCGGGCGGTCTCGCCTACGTCTTTGTCGTTGTGACCGTCGAGCGCGTGGATTATTATCTCTATCCGCTCTTGCCGCTCTGCGCCTTGGTCATCGGCGGAGCGCTCGCGCGCTTTGTGGCGCTGGTGCGCGGTGTCGATGCGGCGCCGGCAGCGCGCTATGCCCTCGTCGCGCTCGTTCCCCTGGCAGCCCTCGCCGTGTTGCTAACGAGCCGCGCTCCGGTTGCGGCGTACTACCAATACAACCGCGAAGCCTACCGTAACGCACTCGAGCTCGATCGGACGCTGCCGCCCGACGCGCTGGTGGTGATCGCGCACTACGGCGCCGACGTGCAGTACTACATCGATCGCTTCGGCTGGGAAGAAGACCCGCTGCTCTGGACTCCCTTCGACGAAGAAAGCGCGATCGCCAAAGGCGCCCGCTACTTCGTCGCAGTCGAGGATCGTCGCTTGCGGCACAACCTCGAGCTGTGCGCGTGGCTGCAACGCTTTCCCGTTAAAAACACTGACGCCCAGTGGCCCGTCTACCAGACGTCGCCCGGCAATGCATCGGGCAGCGCGATGCAGTTCTGGCAAGATTTCCGCACGGCCGAGCGCACCGGTGTGGGCAGAGCCTTTCTAGATTCGAGCGGCGCCTGCCGGTTTGCTGAGGGCCATAACCCTACAGGCTCATAGCATTCCAGTAATCGAGCAAGTCGCGAAAGGCATCCGGCCCGACGGCGATGCTTCCCCGGAACGGATAATCGAGCCCGACGACGAGAAATAATACAAGTCCGATCATCAAGCTCAACCCTCCGATCATCAACTGCTGCATCACGAGGCGTTCGAAGCCAAAGAGATAGGTGAAGGCCACGGTAATGTACGCGCCCGCGACCAGCACGACCCACATGATGCCGTTAATGCCGATGAAGTCGATCGTTAGGCGCGTCTCCCGATCTGCAAGCGCCGTGTCCATCGCCGAAAGCATCTGCGCGTGAACGTCCTGGGCCGCGACCGAACCTACCGGTAAGTGACGGACGTAGTTGTCGGCTGCCTCCAGCAAGGCATTTGAGGCCCTCCCGCGTTGGCCACTGCGCATTCGAGGCCATTCATCATCGATCACGGAGCGAACGTAGGCTCGAAGCATCGACCGTAGCGCTGCTGCATCCGGAAACGATTCCGCGTCGCGATAGACCGTCGCAAGGGCTTCCGATTCTTCGTAACTCCGAGCCTCGGCTTGGTTGAAACGCTCCCAGGTGCCGATCGCTACAAATGCCAGCAAGACGGCATAGACGACGCCGATGACGGCGAGGATGAACCCGGCGCGATCGTTGTGCGCCAAACGGATGTCGCCCGGCGTAAACCTGGCAACGAGATAGCCTGCCACGAGCGTCGAAACGACGAAGCCACCGACGATGAGAATGCCTGCGGGCAGAGTCGGCAGCGATTCGAGCCAAGCAATCACCGATTCACCTCCTATGGCAACGGCAGTAACGACGCGGCGCCGAAGGTCGTGGACTGTGACGGCACCTCCGGCACGCCCGACGACACGAGCTGGCGGTAGACGATCAACCGGTTTGTATCCTTCGCCACCTCCAACTCGAGTTCGTAACTTCGTTTGATGGCCGAGGTAAGGTCGTCGGTGTCAAACGTGTAGGCGAATCGCCGAAGGTCGCGCCGCAGCAGCGCATTGGTCGCATCGAGTTGTTGATATGCACGCGTGAGCTCCAGACCCGTGGCCCGATAGGTGGGATAGTTCGACACGACGATTTCACGCTTAAGTTTTGCCTGGTCGATCGTCGCCTTGGCCGCCGCAAGCGGGGCGCTTTGCGGATCCACGGCGAGTCCGCCGTCCACGGTCGCCAGCGCATCGTCGAAGTCGCCCTTGCTCAACTCGAGCCGCGCCAGTTCCGCCGCCGCTTCGACGAACCCGGCGCGCGCGCGCGCATCGTTCGGGTTGACGCGCAGCGCCAAGCGATAGGACATCGCGGCATCGCGCACGCTTCCCTGATGCAACGCGGCGTCGCCCTGGTGCACTCGCGTGTTCACGATCCAGCGTTCGATCGAACCGGCGCACCCGCCCAGCACTAAGGCCCCGCAGAGCGCCGCTACCGCTCTAAAAATGAATCTGACCCGCAAATCGCGCAACCACCTCGATGACGACTGCGGCCGGGTAGAGGATCGCTTGCGAGAGCAGCGACCCAATGATGGCCGTCAACGAAAGATAGAACACCATGGAGCGAACCTCCTGGACGGTGCGCTTGCCGTGGATTGCCTGGTCCGTAATCATCGATGACGTCGGGTCGACGAAGAGCGTGAAGGCAATGGTGCCCACTCCGTTGATGATTCCGGAAAGACCGACCGCCGTACGCACGACGAGGGGATCCAAGACCGACGCAAGATATGAAGCCTGCACGCCGATCGCATAGACGCACATGACGACGGTATTGAAGAACAGCAACCGCTTGGGTACGTGCCGCCATTGGAAGGAACGTAGCGTGGCCAGCTTCGGCAACCGCTCCGCGCGGAGCACGTCCAAGATAACCGCCGGCGACGCGAGGCGCAGGAGCGAATGCGGCACCGACCCTCTGGCTTCAAAGGACTGCACGCCTCGACGAAAGAGATAAGTGAACATCGGCAGGAAGAGTGCAAAGACGATCATGCCGAACGTCCCGGCGAGAACGATCAGACGCAGCTGAAGCTCGAACACGTGGCGCCAGGCGGCGACATCGACGACGGCGTTGCCGGCTTGATCGGAGAGCGGCCCGACGAAGAGCAACATGAAAAGGTTGGCCAGTCGCCCCGTCGTGACGAAGAGATTGAACAGAGAAATCGAAGTTGCGATGCGTTTGGTTTGAACGCCGGCGAGGCGAGCGGCGTATGCGGCAATCGTGACGCCTTGCACGATGAACGTGATCGCCATCGCCCCGATCAGCTTCCCCGACCACAGATGCGGTGTCGCCGAGGCCAGCATTATGCGGCGGTACGGCTCCAGTCGATGGCAGACTCGTCTACTGGTCCGATAATGGTCAGCCCAAGGTTCTCTTCGATCAGCAGCTCCCGGGCGAGTTCCTGTACTTCGTCCGGCGTGACCGCATCGATGCGCCGTTCGACTTCCTCTGAATCGACGTGACGCCCGAGCGCAAACTCGTTGCGGCCCAGGCGAATCATCCGGCTCGAGGTCGACTCCAGCGACAACGTGAGGTTGCCTTTGATATGTTCTTGAGCGAGCCGAAACTCGTCGTTGCCGATCGGCATCGAACGCGAGCCAGCGAGCTGCTCGACGATCAGATCGATGCATGATTGGACGTTTTTTGGAGACGTGCCGGCGTAGACCCCAAAAAGGCCGGCCCGTCGATACGCCGCTTGGAACGAGTAGACGGTGTAGACCAACCCTCGCTTCTCGCGAATCTCTTGGAAAAGGCGGCTCGACATGCCTCCGCCTACGACCGTGTCCAGGACGGAGAGCGCGTATCTGCGTTCGTCCGCGACGTCCAGACCGCGGCTGCCGATCACGACGTGGGCTTGTTCGCTATCCTTGAAGCGAACGTGTCGCGCCGGCGTCGTTGCCGGGGATTCCGGCACCGGCAACGCGCGCGATCCTTCGAACTCGGTAAACCGCTCGCCGACCAGCTCGACAAACCGGTGGTGCTCGATGTTTCCCGCCGCCGCCACGACGACGGCGTTCGGCGCGTAGTGCGCGCGCATGTGCGAACGCAAGTCCTGCGGCTTCACGGCGAGGACGGTCTCCTCGAATCCAATCGTCGGCTCGCCCAAACTCGAACCGCTCCACATCGTCTGCAAGAAGAGATCGTGGATCAAGTCGTCCGGCGAGTCCTCATACATCTTGATCTCTTCCAGTATAACCTGCTGTTCTTTCGCGAACTCTTGCGCATCGAATAGCGGGTGAAGAAACATATCGGACAGTACGTCGAGAGCCAGCGGCACGTGACGGTCGATCACCTTCGCGTAGTAGCAGGTCGTCTCTTTATCGGTAAAGGCATTCATGTTGCCGCCGACTCCATCCATCGTTTCGGCGATCTCTCGAGCGCTGCGCCGCGGCGTGCCCTTAAAGAGCATGTGTTCGACCAAGTGGGAGATTCCGCGCCGCTCGTGAGGCTCGACCGCCGAGCCCACCTCCGCCCAGATCCCCACGGTCGCCGACCGCACACCGGGCATCGCTTCGGTCAGGACACGCAGGCCACTGGGGAGAGTCGTCTTCCTATACATTTGCAATGCTCACGTTACTGGCCTGAATGCGTCGCGAGCCCATTGCGCGTCCCAGAAGACACCGTCGCTCTCTTCCATGGCGCGCTCGTGCAGCGCCTGTACGCCTTCGCTGCGCAGAACGGTTAAACTGAAGACCGTCCGCGAGGTCGGCCTCGCCAGGTCGCCGCTCACGACCTCGTCTTTGCTGACATCGATCGGAACCGCGGCCCAGAAGTCTATTTCCTCGGCGTCCGGCGCCGCCGAGAAGATATCGGCCCTCAGCGAGACGATTTCGTCGACGAAGTTCGAACGGGTCATTGGGCGATGGAACTTCACGCCCCAAATGCGAATTCCCACAATCAAATGTCCGCCCATCTCGTTGGCCGAGACCTGATTGACTTCCGCAGGCCATTGCGTCCGAAAGATCGCCCGGCCGATGCTCTGCGCGATATCGCGCCGGTTGCCGACGGCGCGCGCTGCAGCGTCGAGATCCGCCACACTCGGCGCGTACGCGAACGCGACGGAACCCGTCGCCGTCAATGCGAGCACCGCCAAAAGGACGGCCTTAGTACGATTGCGCAAAATACGCCCGAGCCTTTGCCGGTTCCCCGCAGGCAGTGCAGCGAACGTCGCCTTCTTGGAGTTCTCGCAGCACGCGCGTCGTCGCCATCGTCTGGCGCTTGACTTCCGCCTCACACTCGGCGCGCTCGCACCACGCGATATCGATCATACCTGCGCGCGTGCTGCAGAGGTCGAAAAACTCGTTTTGGTCCGCCACGGCGATCGTGTGACTTTGCAGAAACGATCTCGCCTGCGAGTAGAGTGAAGCCTGAATTTCGACGAGCAGCTCCCGGAGCGCCGCTTCGATCTCGGTGACCGCGACGGTCTGGCGCTGTCCGCTCTCGTCTTTATTCCGATCTCTGCGTGCGAGCACCGCGGTCTGCGCATCCACGTCCCGCGGGCCGATCTCGATCCGGACGGGAACCCCTCGCAAGTCCCACTCGCTGTACTTCCAGCCGGGCTTCTCGTCGCGAGCGTCGACACGCACTCGCAACCCCGCGTCGGCCAAAATGCGGGCGAGCCGGTTACAGACTTCAACCGCCCGTTCGTCGCCCGAACGCACGATCGGCACGAAGACGGCTTGCGTGGGCGCCAGCTTTGGAGGAATACGAAGACCTCGGTCGTCGCCGTGCGCCATAATGATCGCACCGAGCATTCGCCACGAAATTCCCCACGACGTCGTGTGCACGTATTTGACCGCCTGGTCCGCGTCGGTGAACTTGATGTCGTAGGCCCGAGCGAAGTTCTGACCCAAGTCATGCGAGGTCCCCGATTGGAGTGCCTTACCGTCGGGCATCAACGCTTCGATCGAAAAGGTTTCAACCGCGCCGGGAAAGCGCTCGCTGGCGCTTTTTCGCCCCGAATAGACCGGCAGCGCCGCGACGTTTTCCGCGAACTCTCGATAGAGGTCGAGGATGCGTAGCGTCTCCTCGCGGGCTTCTTGAGCGCTCTTATGAGCGGTGTGACCCTCCTGCCAAAGAAACTCCATTGTGCGCAGGAACGGCCGCGTGGCTTTCTCCCAGCGCACGACGTTTGCCCATTGGTTGATCAAAATCGGTAGGTCCCGGTAGGATTCGATCCATTGCGCGTACATCGTTCCGACCATCGCCTCCGAGGTCGGCCGAATCGCCAGACGCTCCGTCAGCTCTTCGCTGCCGCCTTGCGTCACCCAGGCGACCTCCGGCGCAAATCCCTCGACGTGCTCCGCCTCCCGTATCAACAAACTCTCCGGAATGAGCAGTGGAAAGTACGCATTCTCATGGCCCGTGGCCTTGAATCGCCCGTCGAGCTCTCGCTGTAGATTCTCCCAAAGACCGAACCCGTACGGACGAAGAACGACGCATCCACGCACGGGTGAATACGAAACGAGCTGGGCCCGCAGACACACCGCAGTATACCAAGCCGAAAGGTCGGCCGATTTTGGAGGAATCTCCTTGACCGCGCCTCCGGCGAGCGCTTCCGACATGACCGGCCCCGTTTCGCTGCGCCGCTCGAACGGCCTTTGCCCGGGGATATCGGACGCGGAACTCGCAATAGCAAAACGATGCCGAAACTTACCCGAATCTATACCCGCGCAGGCGATGGAGGGATGACGGGTCTTGTCGGGGGCCGGCGCGTGAAGAAAAGCGCGCCGCGCATCGCGACGTACGGCACCCTCGACGAGCTTTCCAGCGTAATCGGGGTCGCGCGCGCGGCGTTGCGGCCGGTTCTCCAAAGCCATGCTCGCGCGACCCGGCTCGACGCTTGGCTTGCGTGGACGCAGGACACGCTTTTCAATCTCGGGACCGATTTGGCGACGTTGGCGCCGGACCGCCGCGAGGGTCTGCCGCGTGCCGAAGCGGCCGACGCGCTCGCACTCGAACGCGCAATCGACCAGGCTCAGTGCGACCTTCCGCCACTGGCAAACTTCATTCATCCGGGCGGGTCGCTCCCCGGCGCTTACCTTCATCTCGCGCGCACGATTTGCCGGCGCGCGGAGCGTCTCGTCGTGGCGTTGCTCGACGAAGAGAACGACGTCTCGCCCGAAGCGCTTCGCTACCTGAATAGACTCTCCGACGCGCTTTTCGTCTGGGCTCGGTGGATCAACGACGCGCTGCGCGACAGCGAGCATCTCTGGAATCCGGCAAGCCGGCCCCCAGAATAGGGGTGACCGGCTCCTAGTGCGAACCAGAGCGCGCAATGTCGTTCTTCTCTGCGCTCTTCGCAACGACCAACGTCGAAAAGCTGCGCGAGCTCGGGAAGCGCAGGATTCTCCGTCGCGCCTTGACCGCCAAGGATCTCGTCGCGATCGGCTTGGGAACGATGATCGGCGGCGGCATCTTCACGACGATCGGTACGGGAGTAAAAGGCGCCGGCCCGGCCGTTATTATCTCGTATCTGCTCGCCGGCCTGACCTCGTTCTTTGCGGCGCTCTGCTACGCGGAGCTCGGCGCAATGGTTCCGGTCGCCGGCAGCGCCTACACGTATGCCTACGCGACCATGGGCAAACTCTTTGCCTGGATCATCGGTTTCGCGTTGATCTTCGAGTACGGAATCAGCGCCGCCCCGGTCGCCCAGCAGTTCTCCGCGGCGATCCAAGACGTTTTCAAGAGCATCGGCTTCGCGTTGCCCGCCTGGGCGCAAGAGTCGAACCTGATCGTTCACGGCGCGTGGTGGCTGCCCTCGAGCTGGGATCTCCTTCACTCCCAATACGACTTCGTCGCCGCGTTCTTCGTCGTCGGCTTGAGCGTTCTACTCTCCGTCGGCATTCGCGAGACGGCCATGGTGAATAACACCTTTGTCGTGCTGAAGATCTCCGCACTCATCGTTTTTATCGTGGCCGGGCTCTTTCTGTTTCATGGCGCGAACCTCCACAACTTCAGCCCCGTCGGCTGGGGCGCGTTGCGGCCCTTCGGTGGAATGGCCGACTACTCGTCGTCCGCTCAGCCTTATGGAATCGTCGCCGTCGGCGCCTTCGTCTTCTTCAGCTACATCGGTTTCGACACCGCGACGACGACGGCCGAAGAGTGCAAGAATCCGCAGTTCGACGTTCCCGTGGGCGTGATCGGCGCGCTTGCGATCGGCACGGTCATTTATTGCGCGACGGCGATCGTTTTAGTCGGCGTCGTTCCGTGGCAAAATGTGCCGATAAAAAACCCGCTCGTCTATGCGCTCGCTCCGCTGCACATTCCGGCACTTACCTGGGTCATCACCATCGGGGTTCTGGCCGGAACGACGAGCGTGGCCCTTGCGTCACTCCTCGGTCAGTCGCGCATCTTCTACGTGATGGCGCGCGACGGCATGCTGCCGCCGATCGTGGCGGCGGTCAACCAGCGCTTCAAGACGCCACTGGTCACCACGATGATCACCGGGGTCGCGGTCGCGATTCTCGCGCTGATCGTGCCGCTCAACAATCTGCTTAACTTAGTCAATATCGGCACGCTCATGGCATTCACCGTCGTTTGCGCGGGCGTGCTCTATCTGCGCCACCGCAAGCCGGACCTTCCACGCAGTTTCCGCGTGCCGTTCGTGCCGCTCTTCCCAATCTTGGGGATCGTCTGTTCACTCTTCTTAGCGGTCTTCGGTCTCTCGCGCGCCACCTGGACGTGGTTCGTCATCGCCCTCGTCTGCGGGTTGGTCTTCTTCTTCGCCTACGGCTTCCGCAAGTCGAACCCCGATGCGGTCGTCCCGGTCGAGGAGCCCGAAGGCATCAGCGAGTTCGTCTAAACCCGCGCTTCGTCATCCCGAGCCCTTCGACTGCGCTCAAAACAGGCTCCGTCGAAGGACGACAAAGCGGCTTAGTGCGCTTCGGTATTAACGGGATTGGGCGCTTGCCCGATGCCCGGCGTTACTACCTCGATGCGAGCCTCGCGAGAGTTGTACTTCGCGCGAACGTTGAGGGCGCGCGCGACGGCGTCCAACGAAATTAGCACGCGCCCGCGTACGCGGAACGGCGCGTGCCTGAGGGTAAGCGGCATGCCGTTGACGGTCGCGTGCGGGTCGCCGACGCGCAGCGTGAGCGTCTGCCCCCCCAGAACGACGCTGATCGCGCCGGTCTTCGCGTCGACCTCGGTCTCGGCGCCGAGTGCGTCGGCGATCGAGCGCAGCGGAACGAACGCCTTTGCATTCGCGGTCGTCACGGGCGCCACGTCCGTGTCGACGCGCTCGCCGTCGACCAGCATGACGATCGGCCGGGAAAACGCGAGCAGCGATGAAATAAGCAGCGCGCAGACTGCGACCAGCGCGAAACTTTGCCAGCGCACGCCAACGTAGGCATCCGCAATCCGGCGCATCAGACGGTAGACGGCACGACCGCTGGAGGCCGTCCGATTTCGTCGAGGTATGCGGGATACTTCTCGGCGATGACCTTTTCGATTTCCAGCCGCAGCATTCCAAGCAGCTCGCTCTCCGGATAGGTGCCGACCAACTCGCCGGCGCGATAAATCGCGCCCTTGCCCTTGCCGCCGGCGACGCCGACGTCGGCCATCTTCGATTCGCCCGGGCCGTTGACGACGCAGCCCATCACCGCGACCTTCACCGGCGCACTATACGACTTGGCGATCGCTTCAACGGCTCGACCCAGCTCGAGCACCGATATCTCTGCGCGCCCGCACGAGGGACAGGCCGTAATTTCAAAGCCTTTTTCTCGCAAACCGAGCGATTTGAGAATTCCCCAACAGACGGGAACCTCTTCGATCGGATCGTCCGCCAGCGAGACTCGAATCGTGTCTCCGATCCCTTCCCAAAGCAGAATCCCCAACCCAATCGACGACTTGATCGTGCCGTCGCGCAACAGTCCCGCTTCGGTAATGCCGAGGTGCAGCGCATAGGGCGTCGCGCGCTCGCGCAAACGGCCATCCATCAAGCGATAGGCTTCGACGGTCGTGGCGACGTCGTGGGCTTTGAGCGAAATCGCAATATCCGTGTGGCCGTGCTCTTCGAGCATCTCGACGTGACGCAAGGCCGAGAGCACCATCGCTTCGGCCGTATGGCCGAGCGATTTCTCCAAGTCGGGCGCGAGCGAACCCATATTGACGCCGACGCGGATCGGAATGCCCCGAGCTTTCGCCGCAGTAACGACCTCCGCGACTTTCTTGGGGTCGCGAATATTCCCAGGATTCAATCGCAGTTTCGCAACGCCGGCTTCGATTGCCGCCAGCGCCATCTTGTGGTCGAAGTGAATGTCCGCCACGATCGGAACCGGCGAGCGGGAAACGATCGCCGGCAGACCCGCGGCGTCGGGGGCATCCTTGACCGTGACGCGTACGACCTCACAGCCTTCCATCGCGAGGCCGTAAACTTGTTCGAGCGTTTTGTCGGCGTCGGCGGTGTCGGTCGTCGTCATCGACTGCACGACGACGGGATGATCGCCGCCGATCCAGACGCTCTTTGCGTCGGCCTTACCCGTCTTGTTCTGGAGAAAGATTGGATTGCTCTTGCGACGGAGTCGAAGCATTACAGCACTCCCTGGCCCTTGACGATGCGCGTGATGTCGTGGAAAGCGACGAGCATTACCAAGGCGATCAACGCCGCGAAGCCCGCGAGGTGGACCATCGCCTCTTTCTCCGGATCCACCGGGCGCCCGCGAATCAGTTCGGCGATAATGAACGCAGCGCGTCCGCCGTCGAGCGCGGGAATGGGCAGCAAGTTAAAGAGCCCAAGCGCAAACGAGATCGTGGCAGCGAACGACAGATAGGGTCCCCAGCCCCAGTCCTGCACCGTGGCCGCCGCTTGGCCCATGCCGATCGGCCCGGAGACCTGGGGCGAATACTTTGAGAACTGCGTCGCGAGGAGCACGACGCCTTGGACCGTTTGGTCGGCGATCACGACGAACTGGTTGCCGCTTTGGCGTACCGCGGCAAGGAATCCGACGCGTTCGAAGGCCGGGACGGGGGAGAATCCGATGCAGCCAAAGTTCCGCCCGACTTGCGGCGGACAAGCGCGCGGCGAAACGTAGATCTCCGTCTGAACGCCATTGCGTTGATAGACCAGATCGAGCCTTTTGTGTAGCGCGCCGTGAATCGTGTCGACCAACTTCTTTCCGCTCGTCATCGGTACGCCGTTGATGGCAACGATGCGATCGCCCGGACGGATGCCGCCGATCTCCGCGGGAGATCCTGGGATCACTTCGCGGACCACCGGCTGGCTCGTTTTATCGCTCGCTACGCCAAACGTTAAGGCCCCGATTAGCAAGATTGCGTAGCAGAGTACAAAGTTCGCGGCGGGTCCGGCCAGGATGATCGCAAGGCGCCGCCATGGCGATTTCGCCTGAAAGTTGCTCTGCACGTCGTGCGGCTGCGCGCGGAAACTTCGTTGTTGCTCTGCCTCAGAGCCCTTGCCGTCTTCGCCTTCCATCGCACAGAAGCCACCGACCGGAAAGGCCCGCAACGAATATTGCGTTCCGCTTCGCGGGCTCTTCCAAGTCAATAGGCGCGGACCGAATCCGACGGCAAATTCGTTTACTCGGACTCCGTTTCGGCGTGCCAAGATGAAGTGACCGAGCTCGTGAAGGACGATCAACACCGAAAGCATCACCAAAAACGTGGCGACCTTTTCGAATCCGATCAGGGTGACGACGGCGAGAAGATTCAATGGACCGACGACCTTTGCGTTCCTTCCACGATTGCCTGCGCGTTTATTCGGGCCTCTCGGTCGGCCAAGCGTACCCCCTGGAGACTGGCCTCGGCCGGGCGAGTTCGTTCCATGGTTCGTTCGATAACCTCTGAGATTTTCCCGAAAGCAATCCTACCTTCGACAAACGCGTCCACGGCGACTTCGTTTGCGGCCGAGAGCACGGCGGGCACCGTCCCGCCCGCAGCCAGCGCTTCATATGCTAAGGCGACGCACGGAAATCGGAACGGATCGGGCGCCTCGAAATCGTAGCGCAAGGCGACCTCTCCTTGCTTTGCTCCCAGCATTTGTAAAACATCGTCCTCAAGACTCAGGGACCTGGCTTGGTCCTCCAGCGACGGTAGTCGCCTTGGGAAGGCGAGGGCGTAGCCAATCGGCAGTCGCATATCGGGGGCCGCCAGCTGCGACTTTACGCTTCCGTCGGTAAAGAGAACGAACCCATGCACTATCGATTGGGGATGCACGGCGATGCGTATTTGCTCGCCCGGGTAGCCGAAAAGCCGGCTGGCCTCGATGACCTCCAGGCCCTTGTTCATCATCGTTGCCGAGTCGATCGTGTTTTTCGTTCCCATCCGCCAGGTCGGGTGTGCGAGCGCAGCCTCCACATCCGCATGCTCCATCGCTTCGCGAGAGGTGCGCCAAAACGGCCCACCCGACGCAGTCAGCACGATGGCGGCGACACTCTCGCGTTCTTCGCCGGTCAAGCATTGGAAGATCGCGCTGTGCTCGCTGTCGACCGGTAGCAGCTTCGCGCCGCTGCGTTGCGCCAATTCGACGAGCAGCGCACCCGCCGCAACGATGAGCTCCTTGTTTGCAACGGCAACGTCGGTGCCACGCTCGACGGCTGCGAACACGGCCTCGAACGCAACGGAACCATCCGTCGCCGCAAGAAGGATCTCGGGTTCGCTCGACACGGCGACTCGCAGAAGTCCCTCCGGGCCGTCGGCGATCGTCGTCGCTATGCGCGCGCCGAACCGCCGCGCTTGCTCGTGAAGCAGATCTTCATTCCGCCCCGCGGCCAAACCGACGACCTCGAATCTTTCGGGATGCGCGGCGATCACGTCCAGCGCTTGGGTCCCAATCGATCCCGTCGATCCTAGAATTGCTACCCGCTTACGCACGCGCCATCCCCTAGTTTATCCTGAGCAAAGCCGCGCAGCGGCGAAGTCGAAGGGCTCAGTCATGGAAGACTCAAGATTCCCAAGAGATGGAGCGTTGCAAAGAACGCTACGCCGCCCAGAAGATAGGAATCGAACCGGTCTAAGACGCCGCCGTGACCAACGATCATGGCGCCGGCGTCTTTTACGCCTGCGTCGCGCTTAAAGGCCGATTCCACCAGGTCTCCGATCTGGGCCGCGACGCCGGTCACAATGGCGAGCACGCCGCCCTGCCACCACTGCAAGTGCAGCGGCGCAAACCACGTTGCGCCGATGGCGATGGCGGTGGTGATGACCAGCGACCCAACGGATCCTTCGACGGTCTTGTTCGGCGAGATTCGCGTGAGCGGATGACGGCCCAGCGTCGAGCCGACGAGCATTCCGAAGGTATCCGTCATCACGATGATGACGATGACGTAGATCGTCAGCCACATGCCGTTGCCGGCGATCTGACGAATGAAGACGAAATAGGCCAGCAGCTTGCCGATGTAAAGAACGGCAAGCAGCGTGTAAGCGGTGCGCGCGAAGTACCCCTTCTCCTCGCCGTACATTCCGAGTGAGAAGGCTGCGATGACGATGCCCGCGAGCAGCACGCCCTCCCAATTGTGAAGCACCCCGAAGACGGCCATCGCGATGTACGCGACGACGCCGAGCACTGCAACCGGATACTCCAGCGGTTGCCCTTTGATCGCACAGAGATAATTGAACTCGTAGATGCTGGCGAGTCCGATCACGAGCAAGAGACCGTAGAACGCCCATGGGAAGAGTACGCAGAACAGCCCGATCGCCGCGACGATCAGGCCAACCACGACCCGTCGTCGGCTCAAGTCCCGCCGAAACGCCGTTCCCGCTGCGCAAACTCCACAAGCGCTCGCGCGAGATCGTCCTTTGAAAACTCCGGCCAGTATACGTCGCTCATGACGAGCTCGGCGTATGCCGCCTGGTACAGAAGAAAGTTCGAAAGCCGTCGCTCGCCCCCGGCCCTGATCAGCAAGTCGAGTTCGGGCAGATCCGCCGTATAAAGGTAACGGCGTATGACGCCCTCGTCGATCGCATCTGGTGACAGGTTTCCGCACGCAGCGTCTTGCGCGATGGCTCGGACGGCCCGTTGAAGTTCGGCGTGCGAGCTATAGTTGACCGCAAGATTGAGCAGCAGCCCGGTGTTACCCGCGGTCTGCGCCTGCAGATCCGCCAACGCAGCGCGCGGGGCTTGGGGAAGCGACTCCCACTCGCCGATGACGCGCACGCGAACGTTGTTGCGCCGCAGCTCGATCAGCTCGTTGCGCGCGAAGGCAACGCAAAGCTCGAAGAGCAGCGAGATCTCGCCGGCCGAGCGATTCCAGTTTTCCGTCGAGAAGCCGTAAACCGTGAGCACCCCGATACCGAGGTCGCTGGCCGCGCGCGTCACGTGACGCAACGCGACCATGCCGCGACGGTGCCCTTCGATCGCGGGCAGCCCGCGCTCTTTGGCCCAACGGCGATTGCCGTCCATAATGATGGCCACGTGGCGCGGTACGGAGCCCGAGCCCAACGCTACGCAGCCCTCGGCCAACGACATCGTCATGCCGGCCGATACGATTCGTAGCCGGCCACAACGTCCGCCGAGCGGTCCTCGTTTATTTTCAAGCGGAGGACACGCAAAGCTCCGCACCCGAGCCACGCACCGTGTGGAGCGAGAACGTGCAGCCTCAGAGCGTGATCGCGCAGCGCGCGCCGCGCTTGCACCTCCGGAACGAGTATCAGCTCCTCGCTCACACTTCCATGATCTCTTTTTCTTTGGACGCGACGAGGCCGTCGATCTCTTTGACGTACTTGTCGGTAAGCTTCTGAAGCGTATCTTGCATCCGCTTACTCTCGTCCTCGGTGATCGCATGCGACTTCAGGTCGCTTTTTAGTTCGTCGTGGGCGTGATGCCGCACGTTACGAACGGCGATTCGGCCGTCCTCGCCCTTCTTCTTAACCAGCTTCGCGAGATCTTTACGACGCTCTTCGTTCAGGGGAGGTATGACCAGGCGGATGGCGGTGCCGTCGACGTTGGGCGTTAGGCCCAGATCGCTCTTCTCGATCGCCTTTCGAATCTCCGAAACGACGCCTTTGTCCCATGCCGTGATCAGCAACGTTCGCGAGTCGGGCACCGATACTCCGGCGACCTGCTTGAGCGGCGCGGGCTGGCCGTAGGCCTCGACAACGAGACGGTCGAGCAGCGCGGGCGACGCGCGCCCGGTGCGAATCGTCGCGAAATCGCCGCGAGCCGCCTCCACGCATTTGTGCATCTTCGACTCGATCTCTTTAAAATCGGCGCCCGCCATTGCTTACACGCTCCTTGCGCCTACCGGCGCGGTCTGCCGTCCGACGTAGGTCCCGATCGCATCGCCCCAGATGACGCGTCGAATGTTTCCCGGAACCGCCATGTCGAACACGATGACCGGGAGTGAGTTGTCCATGCAGAGCGCCATGGACGTCGAATCCATCACTTCCAGTCCGAGCTGCAGCACGTCCATGTAGTCGAGGCGGTCGAAGCGCGTCGCGAGCGGATCTTTTTTAGGATCGGCCGAGTAGATACCGTCTACTTTCGTCGCTTTTAGGATAGCCTCAGCCTCGACTTCCACCGCTCGCAGCGCGGCGGTCGTGTCGGTCGTGAAATACGGGTTGCCCGTCCCGGCGGCAAAAATGACGATTCGTCCCTTCTCCAAATGGCGGATGGCGCGCCGTCGAATATATGGCTCGGCGATTTGATGCATCGCGATGGCGGTTTGGACGCGCGAAGCCACTCCCATGCGCTCGAGCGCATCCTGCAATGCCAGCGCGTTGATCACCGTCGCCAGCATTCCCATATAGTCGGCGGTGGCACGATCCATGCCGGCCTCTTCGTGCACTTTCCCACGCCAGATGTTGCCGCCGCCGACGACGATCGCCACGGAAACGCCGTCGCGGCTTACGTCGGCGATCTGTGCGGCCATAACGTGCGTCGTGTTGACGTCGACGCTGTTCGAGCCGCCGGCGAAGGCTTCACCTGAGATCTTCAACAGCACGCGGGAGAATCGCGGCCGGTCGCGTTCACTCACCGAGGGCGTATCTTGCGAAGCGCCGGACCCGAATGCGCTCGCCGAGCGCTCCGATCGAACGATGGAGCAGATCCCCGACGGTCACGCTATCATCTTTCACGAAGGTTTGGTCGAGCAGGCAGTGCTCTTCGAACCATTTATTCAGCCTTCCGGCAACGATCTTCTCGCCGACCTCGGCGGACTTTCCTGAGGGTACGCCCGCCGCAAAGTCCTCGCGCAGGCGATCTACAACATCGCTCGGCACGCTCTCGCGATCGAGATACTGCGGCGACATTGCCGCGATGTGCATCGCGATGTCGCGAGAGAGTTCCGCAAACCGCGGATTGCGTGCCACGAAATCCGTCTCGCTGTTGACCTCGACCAAGACCCCGATCTTCCCACCGGCATGCACGTAGCTTGTGACGAGCCCTTCGTCCGCCACGCGTTCGGCTTTTTTTGCAGCCTGCGCGGCACCGCGTTCGAGCAGCAGCGTTTTTGCGCGATCGGGATCGCCGCCCGCATCGAGCAGGGCCTTACGGCAGTCCATCATCGGCGCGCTCGTGGCTTCCCGCAGCGCCTTTATCTCTTCGGCCTTGGGTTGATAGGAAATCAAAGCCCCGCCTCCGCCATCGTTACCGGAGCCTCGTCTTCGATCGCTTCGGGCGACGCCTCGTATTCAACGTGATCGTACGCACTCTCGCTCTCGGTCTTTCCCTCGATGATCGCATCGGCGATCTTCCCCACCATGAGCTTCACGGCGCGGATGGCATCGTCGTTCCCGGGGATCGGATAGTCGATCTCGTCCGGATCGCAGTTCGTGTCGATCACCGCAATAATTGGAATCTTGAGTTTGCGCGCTTCCAAAACGGCGATCCGTTCCTTCTTCGGATCGACGATGAAGAGCGCGTCGGGTAGCCGGTGCATATCCTTGATGCCGCCGAGAAAGCGCTCGAGCCGGTTCATCTCGTCTTGCAGATTAGCTACTTCTTTTTTCGGCAAGCGCTCGAAGTCGCCCTGAAGCTTCATGTTTTCGAGCTCGCGGAGCCGCGCGATTCGTTTTTGGATCGTGGCAAAATTGGTCAGCGTGCCGCCCAGCCAGCGCTGGTTGATGAAGAACGTGCCGGCGCGTTCGGCCTCTTCGCGCACGACGTCGGCGGCCTGCTTCTTCGTTCCAACGAAGAGGATCACGCGCCCCGCCCGAGCCATCTGCCTGACGGCTTCGTAGGTCTCGCGAAGCTTCTGCACGGTGAGCGCGAGGTCGATGATGTAGATGCCGTTTCGCTCTTGAAAGATGTAGGGTTTCATCTTTGGGTTCCAGCGGCGGGTCTGGTGCCCGAAGTGGACGCCCGCCTCCAAGAGCTCGCGCATGGTGACGACGGTCATAGGTTAGCCTTTCTGGCTCCCGTCCGCCGCACATCCTGCGCTGACGGACCTCGATGGAGTCATGAACACCCCGCCTCCCTGCGAGGTGAAGTAAGGGACAGCCGCGCGATTATAGCATGGCACCCCTTCGACTCGCTACGCTCGCTACGTACAGGCTGCTCGGTGGGGCCAGGCTCCCTTCGCCTGCGGACCGAAAGCCGCGCGGCATGCGCTGGGTGGTTACGGGGGGTCTGGGCTTTATCGGCTCGCACTTCATTCGCCTCGCGCTGCGAGAGCGTCCCGCCCTGGAGGTCATCAACCTCGACGCCATGACCTATGCCGGAAACCCGGCGAACCTAGCCGACCTCAAGCAAACGCCTCGTTACCGCTTTCTGAAGGGCGACATCTGCGACCCGGCGGCCGTGCGCGAAGCGATCGGCACCAAGGCCGATGCCGTCGTGAACTTCGCGGCGGAGACCCACGTCGACCGGTCGATCGAGAATCCCGAGGCTTTTCTGCGAACCGACGCCTTAGGGACACAGGTCCTTCTTGAGGCGCTACGCGCCGGCCGGGTCTCGCGACTAGTGCAGGTCTCGACCGACGAGGTCTACGGTGAAGTCGCCGAGGGTGAGTCCAGCGAGACCGACCCGCTGCGACCGCGAAGCCCCTACGCCGCCAGTAAGGCGGCAGCCGACTTGCTGGCGCTCGCCTATCACGCAACCTACGGCGTGCCCGTCGTCATCACGCGCGGAAGCAATACCTACGGCCCGAATCAGTATCCGGAAAAGATCGTTCCGCTCTTCATTACAAATTTACTCGACGATCGGCGCGTTCCGGTGTACGGCGACGGTCTGCAAATTCGCAATTGGCTCTACGTCGACGACCACGCGCGCGCGGTTCTCCACGTCCTCGAGCACGGCGCGCCCGGCGGTGTCTACAACGCAGGCGGCGGATCCTCGCTGACCAACCTCGAGCTTACGCGGGTGCTGATCGGCGCATGCGGACGTTCGATGGAGCGTCACGTCGAACACGTCGCCGACCGTCTCGGTCACGACCGCCGGTACGCGCTCGATAGTTCGCGACTGCATGCCCTCGGCTGGAGACCGCAGATGCATTTTGACGAGGGTATCGCCTCGACGATTGCATGGTACCGCGCCAACGAAGGCTGGTGGCGCCCATTGAAAGGCGAACGTGCACCGGCCTGACGGCTCTGGGGCGCTCAAGGGGGTTATCCTTGCTGGCGGCCTCGGCACGCGATTGCGTCCGCTGACGAAGGTGACCAACAAACACTTACTACCGGTTTACGACAAGCCGATGATCTACTATCCGCTGGAGACGCTCTGCTCGGCCGGCATCGTGGAGATCATGATTGTCACCGGTGGAAACTCCGCAGGTGAGTTCCTGCGCCTCCTCGGCAACGGCGCGGAGTTTGGGCTACGCGATATTTATTACACCTATCAAGAAGGCGAAGGCGGAATCGCCGATG
Source organism: Candidatus Cybelea septentrionalis (assembly GCA_003158175.1). Taxonomy (GTDB): domain Bacteria; phylum Vulcanimicrobiota; class Vulcanimicrobiia; order Vulcanimicrobiales; family Vulcanimicrobiaceae; genus Cybelea; species Cybelea septentrionalis. The sequence continues at coordinate 31,874 of PMHJ01000042.1, read as the reverse complement.
CGCTGCGCCTTTGCGAGCACTTTGCCGAGGGCGGTTCCATCGTGGTCGTGCTCGGCGACAATATCCTTCAGGAGAACATCACGCCCTACGTCGCCAGGTTTCGGGACCAAGGCGCCGGCGCTCGCATTCTCCTCAAAGAGGTCGCGGATGCGCGGCGCTTCGGCGTACCGGCCTTCGACGGCGACCGCATCGTCGCAATCGAAGAAAAGCCGGAGCATCCGAAGAGCTCCTATGCGGTTACGGGCGTCTATATGTACGACGGCCGGGTCTTCGACTATATTCGCACGCTATCGCCATCGGCGCGCGGCGAACTCGAAATTACCGACGTCAACAATCGCTATCTGGCAGACGGCGAGCTCCGCTACGACATCATGAAAGGCTGGTGGAGCGACGCCGGCACCTTCGAAAGCCTATTCCGCGCGAACGACCTCGTCGCACGCGAAAGAGCCGGGCTCCTAGGGTTCCCTAAGCGTGGTGAACCGGAATAGATAGGGCCAACGCGACGACGACGAGCACGCCCGCGAGAGCGCTGCGGAACCACCGCTCCGGCAAGCGTGTGACGAAATGCGAGCCGACGAAGACGCCGGGAATCGACCCTAGCAACAGCGACCCCGCAATCGAAGGGTTGACGTCGCCGAGTTGCCAGTGGCCCACGAGCGACGGCACGAGCACCACGACGGCAAAGGCGAGGTCGGTCCCCACCAAACGCCGCAACGCCACGACGGGCGCAGCCATCAGCAGAAGCGGCAGCGTCAGCGAGCCGGCGCCGATCGACGTAATGCTCACCGTGAGTCCGACGAAGAACCCGATCGCCGCAAGGCGCAACGTCGGAAGCTCGGCGGGAGTTTGCTCGGACTGATCGCGCGCAAGCTTGCGATTGAAGATGATTCCTCCGGCGGAGACCAGCAAGGCTGCGGCGACCGCCAATCGCAGAATACTTTCCAACTGATGGATATCGAGCATCTTATGCAGCTGGGCGCTGAGGATCACGCCGATGATTGCCGCCGGGAATCCGCCAAGGGAGAGACGCCAGAGCACGGAGACCTGAACCGTCCGCTTCTGAACGTGCGCGATCATCGCAACCAGCCTCGTGCCTAACGCAAAGAGCAGGTCGGAGCCGATTGCCTTCGAGGTCGTTACGCCGAGGAAGATCAGTAGCGGCGTCGTGATGGCGCCCGCGCCGACGCCGCTGTACGCCGTGCAAGCGCCGACGACGAATCCAACGACGACGTAGCTAAGGTTCAAGGCCTCCGCTCCTCGAGACAAACCAAAGCGCAGATCACGACAAAACTCCTGTAAGTAAGGTTAATTCCAGAAACCTGAGCCGACATTCTATGAGCTCCGAGGCGTGTCCCCGTCCCCCGAGCCGCTCGCCGCGGCCTCCGAAGAACGCTCTTGGTGAATCTCCGCAAAAATCTCGAAACGGTGGACGGGCACGTCGCGCGGAGCCTCGATTCCGAGCTTCACTTGATCGCCGTCAAATCCGACGACGATTACGCGAATCGCATCGCCGATCATTATCGATTGATTGGTTTTGCGGCTTAGTACCAGCATCGACGCCCTCCTTGGCTTCGCGCCGTGCTTCGCGCGGCCCGATTCGGGCGCCTGCGCCAAAAGGTAGCCATCGAGTCGGCACGGAATTCGGTAGCGCTTCGGGAGGATCGTACATGATCAAAGATATCGCGTTCTTCGCTTACTCCGTTAGAGACGTGCCGCGGGCGCGCGACTTTTATCGCGACGTGCTCGGTCTGCAAGCCGGCGACTCCTTTGGCGACCATTGGGTCGAGTTCGATGTTGGAAGCACAACCTTCGGAGTCGGCAACGGCGAAGCGTTGGGCTTCCAGCCCGGCGCTTCGACCGGCGCGGCATTCGAAGTCGATGACGTCGTGGCCATGCGCGAACGCCTCAAGGCCAGCGGCGTTGAGGTCGGCGACGTGCACGAGTTTCCCGCATGCATGACGTGCTTTGCGAGCGATCCCGAAGGCAACCGATTTGCGCTCCACCAGCGCCGCACGCCCGCGCCCCACAACGCCGCCTAACGCCGTATCGATCGTTACGCCGAGGCGGCAGTCTCGCGGGACGCTTCGATCAGAATCTGCGCAACCTCGGGCCGCGAGAACTCCTGAGGGGGAAGCTGCCCGGCGCGTAGCATCTCGCGCACCTGCGTACCGCTGAGTGTGACGTGGTGCGTGGTATCGTGGCTGCAGGTCTTCTGCGAACCCATTCCCTCGCAGCGCTGGCAGTAGAAGCTGTTCTCGAACTTGAGCGGGATGATCCCTAACTCTTCCGGTGTGAAGTTGTCGAACATCTTCTGCGCGTCGTACGTTCCATAATAGCTTCCGACTCCGGCGTGATCTCGGCCCACGATGAAGTGAGTGCAGCCGTGGTTCTTACGCATGATCGCATGAAAGATCGCCTCGCGCGGCCCTGCATAACGCATCGCTGCCTGCAGCGTGCTCAGCAGCACGCGGTCGGACGGATAGTAGTTATCGAGCAGGGCGCGATAGCAGCGCATCCGGACGTCTGCCGGAATATCGTCGCTCTTCGTCTCGCCGACGAGCGGGTGGAGCAGCAACCCGTCGACGGTCTCCAGCGCGCATTTCTGAATGTATTCGTGGGCGCGGTGAACTGGGTTGCGCGTCTGGAAGCCGACGATCGTCTTCCATCCGCGACGCTCGAACTCGGCTCGGCATTCGCTGGGAGAAAGGTTCTCGGGATCGTGCTCGCGAGCCAACACGATGACGGGGCCGGAGACCAGCACCTCTTTGCGCTCGTAGAGCGCGGCGACGCCTGGGTGCTTCTCGTCTTCGGTTAAATAAACGTTCCGCGCTTCGCGCGCCTTGTCGTAGTCGAAGACGTCTTCGACATCGATCACGCCGCGCAAGACGCCTTCGCCGTCATAAAGTGCCGCCCGCGTGCCGGGGCTGGGCGCCTCTTCGCGAGTGACTCCTAAAACGACCGGAATGCTCCACGCTAGTCCGTTCGCCAACCGCATTCGCTCGACAACGCTCTCGTAATCCTTGCGAGACATGAAGCCTTCGAGCGGGCTCAGCGCGCCGTTAGCGATCAGAGCAAGATCGTTGAGCTCGCGACCCGTGAGGGTAAGGCTGCGCAGTCCTTTGCTTTCCTCGCGCAACGCGCGCTCCGACTCCGCAGAATCAACCGTTCGATCGATCAGCGTGCCGCCGTGAGGAGCGATCATGACGCGACCGCTGCGCCGGCCTCGATGTAGCCGCGTCTCTCGAGTTCCGCAAGGATTTTCGTGACGCTCTCTTCGACCGCTTCGAGCTCGCTGTCGACTACGACGTCGGGATTCTCGGGCGCTTCATAGGGATCGGAGACGCCGGTGAAGTGCTGCAGCTCGCCGGCGATCGCCTTGGCATAAAGCCCCTTGACGTCGCGGCGAGTGAGCTCGTTCAAGGAACAGCGCACGTATACTTCAACGAACTGTTCGCTACCGATGCGCTGACGCGCCTCGGCCCTTGCCAGCGCATACGGGGAAATCGCCGCGGTGATTACGGCGGCGCCGTGCTTGACGAGCAACGAGGCTACGAACGAGATTCGCCCGATATTGATATCCCGGTCCTCTCGGCTAAATCCGAGCCCCTTGGAGAGATGGGTGCGGACCTCGTCGCCGTCGAGCACTTCGACGGTGCGACCACGAGCGGTCAGCTCTGGTCCAAGCCTTTCGGCAATAGTGCTCTTACCGGCACCGGAAAGACCGGTGAGCCACACGGTGAATCCCTGGTTCAACTGGAGTTCCTTTCTGGGAGGTTAACTATGTTAACCCCGGTTGTTTTTTGCGCATCCATAGTTTTGGGTCCCCGGCCTTGGGACCTCCGTCAGGGCGCTCCCTGCGAAAACTGCGCGGCGTGCAGACGCGCGTAGGCGCCACCCTTCGTAAGCAACTCGTCGTGCGTTCCGACCTCGATCACCCGGCCCGCTTCGATGTAGAGTACTTTGTTCGCCCGCCGGACGGTTGAGAGGCGGTGGGCGATCATCAACGTCGTGCGTCCGGGCAACAAGCGGTCGAGGGCTTCCTCGATCAGGGCCTCGGAGTGACTGTCGAGCGAACTGGTTGCCTCGTCGAGGATGAGGATCCGCGGATTTCGCACCATCGCACGCGCAATGGCGATCCGTTGGCGCTCGCCGCCCGAGAGACGCGTACCCCGCTCACCCACCTCGGTGGCGTAACCGTCGGGAAAGCCGCGCACGTACTCGTCGACGTTGGCATCGCGTGCCGCGGCGCGAACCTCTTCATCGCTTGCCTCGAGGCGCCCGTAACGAATGTTTTCGAGAATCGAACCGCGGAAGAGCTGCACGTCCTGGGGCACGATTGCAATAGCGCGACGCAAGTCGGATAGGCGTATCTCCGCAATGTCGACACCGTCGAGTCGAACGCTTCCCTCCTGCGGCTCATAAAAGCGCGGAACCAAGTTTACGATCGTGGTCTTGCCGGCACCCGATGGCCCGACCAGGGCGACGATTTCACCCGCTGCGATTGAAGCATCGATGTGGTTGAGCGCGGGCGGTTCGCCGGCTCCGTAGCGGAACGTTACGTCAACGTAATCGAGTTGCCCTCGAATATTGGGCATTGCGATCGCATTTGGAGGATCGCGTATTTCGGCCGGCAGGTCCAGCAGTTCGAACACGCGCCCGGCGCCGACGATCGCTTTACTGATGTCCCCGAAAAATGCCGCGACGCGATTCATGGGATTCATCAGGTTGACGAGCAGTCCCCAATACATGAAGACGCGGCCGGTATCGAGGCGTCCGACCAAGACCTCGCGGACGGAGAGCCACATGATCGCTACGACCGCCGCAACCATAATGGTCGAAACGACCAGGGGCTGAGTTTGAATGAACTGCGTCAGCTTCATGTACGCGCCGAAAAAATCGTCGTTTCGCGTGCGAAAGCGAGCGACTTCAAACTCCTCTCGCCCGAACGATTTGACGACTCGCTGCCCTTGCAGAATTTCGGAAAGGTTTGAGGTGAGATCGGCGATCCGCCGTTGCGCCAAGTGGGTGCTCGCCGAGATGAGCCGCTGAAAGTTGGAGACGGCGAACGAGACGATCGGCGCGACGATGACGAGCGAGAGCGTCAAGAGCCAATCGAGATAGATCATCGTCACGAACGACGAGATAAAAGTCGCCAGCGCGACGACGAGTTGCGGAACGGAGACGCTCACGGCGTCGATCATCATTTGCAGATCGGTGGAAAATCGCGCGATGAGTTCTCCTGGACGCCATTTTGCAAACTCGCCCAGCGGCAGGTTCAGCAATCGCTCGAAGAGGCGGACGCGCAGGCGCGCGACCAAATTCTGGCCGCTCCACGCCGTCATATACGTCTGGCCGTAAATGGCGACGTTCCCCAACACGAGCGCAACCGACGTCAGGCCCAAGGCTAGATAGAGCGCCCGCAAGTCGGGAGCGTGGCCCCGCGCAGGAATGAGAACGTCGTTGATGATGATCCTAAACGAGAGCGGGGGGACGATCGAGAGAACGCCGGCAACGACTCCCAGGGCCATCGCCACGCCGAGGCGCGCGTAGTACGGGCGGGCCTCGCGAGCCAGACGGTAGAGGATCGAGCGGCGGTTCATCCGCCGAAGGGGCTTGCCGCCGCCGCGGAGTGAAACCTCCCGCCGCGCGCTATGGTACGTGAGGATGCATGACCCAGGAGGAACGCACGACTTACATGGACTGTTATTTCCACTCCAACGTCCCGTCGATTGCGCCGTGCATCGAGTGCGGGAAGTCGATCTGCGCGACCTGTCGCGACGAACGCGGCGGTTGCCCAAGTTGTCGTCTTTCCGCGAAAGTCGAGGCAGCCACGGCAACTCGCCAACAAATTCACGGGCAGGTTCCACCGCGTCCAGCGCCTGCGAGCGTGCGCGGCACGGCTACCATCGTCGCACCCTCGGATCCCGCGGAATCGCGCGCCTTGGTCGCGCTCGGTTACCCGCTCTGGCCGCTCGCGCTCATTTCGCTCCTGGATCGCAAGCAATCTAAAAGTCTGCGACGCCAAGCTTTTCAGGCGCTTGGATTCAACGTCGGCTTCTTTGGTTTTTGGGCGCTCCTCTCGCTCGTCGCGCAACTGCCATTTCTCGGCATCTCCGCAATGGTGCTCGTGCCCCTGCTCGCCCCACTCTTCTTAGTCGCAAGCGTATACTACGGCATCAAAACGTGGAATGGGGACGACGTTCGCATCCCGGTCGTTACGAGCTGGCTGGACGAGCGGATGCCTCACGGCGATACGAACCCGCGATAACGCGCTAGAAAGGCCCGCGCCGCGACCGCGTGATCGACGACCGGGTGCGGGTAAGCATCTCGGTCGAAGAGCGCCAGCGAAAGTTGCGGTGAATCGTCGGAGCGCCCGTGCCACGCCTCACGGGGGATGTGTCGCAGCTCGGGGATCCAGCGTCGGGCATACGTGCCGTCGGGATCGTATCGCCGCCGTTGCCGCTGCGGATTATAAATCCTTGGAAACTGCGCCATGTCGGCGCCGACGCCCGCGATCCACTGCCAGTTGCCCGTCGCGACTGCCGGATCGTCCTCGACGAGCCAACGATTCCATTCGTCCCGGCCCACGCGCCAGTCGACCGACAAGTCGAAGCAGAGGAGCGAAGCCGCCACCGCCCTGACGTGCGGATGCATCCATCCCGTTTGCCGCAGCTGACGGATGCCCGCATCGACGAGCGGGTAGCCGGTCTTACCCGCGCGCCAAGCGTCGAGCGCCGGGTGATCCTGCGCCAGCGCGAATCCCTGCATCTTCTCTTGCAACGGCCGCTCGGTCGCGCCGGGAAAAAACCACGAAAGTTGCAAGAAGAAGTCCCGTCGCGCGAGCGCGCGCAGGAAGAGCCTCAACGAAGCACGCTCCTCGCCCAGCGCGAACGGATCGCCAAGCCGCTCGCGGACTCTTCGCGCGATCGTTCGCGCCGAAATCATTCCGAACGATATGTGCGCGGAGAGTTGCGACGTTCCGTTCTCCGACGGAATCGTTGCCGCGGCGCCGTACTGCGCGGCGCGCTCCGCGAGGAAACGCTCCAAGAGCACACGAGCCGCCGCAGAACTTGCCGCCATGCCGTCTTCGTGTGACCCGAACTCCTCAGCTTGCGGCAGAGCTTCGCCGCCGGCCTCGCTTGTGATAAACCGCAGCAGGAGTGGATTCTCATACGAGGCGACGGCGAGCTTCCACCAGCGCTCGAAGTACGGCGCGAACGCCCGGTAACCGGCGCCCGTGCCGCGCGCTGCGGCGCTCTCCTCGGGCGGAATCGCCGGCGCATCGTGCACGACCACTGCGGCAAGACCGGTCTCTTCCAACTCGGACTGCAAGCGTCGATCGTCATCCATCCCTTGCGCGTGATACGACGCGCTCCAGGCCGCGCCGGCCGCGCCGGCCGCACGAGCGATTTCGGGGATGATCTTTCCCGGCGGTCCGCGGCGAACGACGAGCCGGCTCCCCATCTCTCGCAGCTCGGCGGCCAGTGCCGAAACGGCAGAGCAAAAGAACGCGGCCCGGCGCGGTGAGGCTTTCAAGCGCGACGCGAGTGTATCGTCAATTACGATCGTAGGAAGAACGCCGCCGCGCGAAGCCGCTGCGGCTAAGCCGGCGTGATCGTCGAGGCGCAGGTCTGTTGAAAAGCGATAGATGAACGGCCGTTCCACCATAAGGCCGAGTTCGGTCGGGCCGTAAGCTTCCCCCGGGACGGTGCCGGGCGGTTAGCGCGCTCGCATCACCGCGTCGCAGAGGGCCGCATCGAGCGATGCCCGGCCGGCGTGTTTGACGATCGTGCATCGCATGGGCTTGCCCCGTTCGTCCAGCCTCACTTCGAATGTTATCGTGGCACGAGCGGCCTGCGCGCTGGTGAATGCCAGCGATTCCGCGCGATGCTCGCGCTGCGGCATCGTCTGGGTGCCGAGGGCCGCGACGGCTGCCACGTCCGGCATTGCCACGCTGCGTACGGCGACGGGAGCGTGCCGCTGCGTCGCAAGGATCGCGACCGCGAGCGCTGCCGCGACTGCGAGGCCGGCGCCCCATCTCCAGCCATGGCGTCGAGCCGGGACGCGAGCCAACGCCCGTCGCACGTCGGGCTGCCACTGCTCTTGATCGCGAGCCTGCGCTACAACGTTGATGACTCGCTCGATCTCGCGCTCGCCGCCGATTGTCGAAAGGCAGCGCCGGCACGTGGAAAGGTGCTCCCTATAGGCATGGCGTTGTTCGTCGCCGGCCTCTCCGAGAGCGATGGCGCCGGCTAGTATCTCGGCCGCAGTGCAGTTTGAAACAGCGTTCATGTGAGCGAATCCTCATTCATCACGTGTCGTAAGGTTTTCATCGCGCGGCAGACTCGTTGCCGAACGGCATCGGCGGTGGTGCCGAGAATCTGCGCGGCTTCCGACGAGGAGTACCCGGCGTAACTCGTCATGAGAAGGGCTGCCGTCTGTTCCGCCGGCAGGCGCGCTAGCGCCGCCTGCAAATCGACGGACTGCGCCCCGTGCTCGTCGACTCGCCAGGCGCTGCGATCCAGATCACGATCGAGAGGCAGCACGTGCAGAATCTTCCGGCGGCGCATGAACGAGATCGCGGCGTTGGTTGCGGCGCGATAGAGCCAGCCGGCCCGCAGCTCCCGTGCCGGATCTGCCTGTAACGTGCGATATGCGGAAAGAAAGACGTCTTGCGTCAGATCGAGCGCAACCTCTGCGTCGCCAACCATACGGCGGAGATAGCGCGCGAGCTTCGTTTGGTGCTCGATCACTAACTCTTCCGTTCGCCTTTGCGCGATCGCGGTTCGATCCATCGCAACACACGTTTCTAGACCGCTTCTCATTCCGGAGTTCGCAAGACCTCCTGTACCTCGAACAACGGCGGGAGCACGCCGCTTGTGACGGGATTCGGAACCTCAGCCTCCGATTTCGGAGAAGGCCCGCATGCGCGAGGCGGTCTCGCCGAGGCGAAGGTGATGGCGCGCCGGCTTGATCAGCATGGACGAACGCAAAAGATCCGCAAGCTCCTGGGTGCTTGCACCGGCCCGCAAAGGGGTTCGCAGATCGAGCGCGTGGTCGCCGAAAAGACAGAGTCGCAGGCGGCCGTCGGCCGTTAGGCGCACGCGGTTGCAGCGATCGCAATAGTCGTGAGAGAGCGGGCTAATCACGCCGACCGCACCCATGGCGCCGGGAAAGGCAAAATATCGCGCCGGACCGTTGCCTTGCGGGCCGGGCACCGCTTGCATCTCGCCGTTGACCGAGATGCGCGCCAAGATCTCCTCAGACGAAACGTAGGTATCGCGCTGCAGCTCGACATTCTCGCGCACCGGCATCACTTCAATGAAGCGCACGTAAATTGGCCGACTCTTCGTCAGCATCGCGAACTCGATCAGCTCGTCGTCGTTCTGCCCGCGCATGATCACGCAGTTCAATTTAATCGGCGCCAGCCCGGCATCGATTGCCGCATCGAGACCGCGCAGCACGAGATCCAAGCCGGGCCGGCGCGCGATGGTTTCGAAGCGATCCGCGCGCAACGTATCGAGGGAAAGATTGATGCGGCGCAAACCCGCTGCCGCCAGCCCGGCGATCTGTTCTTGCAAGAGCAGTCCGTTGGTAGAGAGCGCGATGTCCTCGATGCCGGGAATCTCCGCCAGCGCCGCAACCAGCCGGCTCAGATCGGGGCGGAGCAGCGGCTCTCCGCCGGTCAAGCGAGTGTTTCGAACGCCGATGCTCGCGGCGGCGCGCACGATCTCGGCGATCTCCTCATAGCTCAGAATCTCGTCGCGGCGAAGCCACGGCAGCCCCGACTCCGGCATGCAATAGACGCAGCGCAGGTTGCATTTATCCGTGACCGATACGCGCAAATACGTGATCGGCCGGCTGAATCCGTCAACCAGCGAGATCCTCCTAGTCTCCTGCAAAGATATCGTCCGATAGGGCCGGATTGAGCTTATAGCCATCGATCGTCGAGCTGATGTCGGCGACGTAGCCCGGCTCGGCGACGTGCCCGGTTTGCGACACAACCACGACGTTGCCGCCCTGTTGGCCGTAGTGATTGGTCATCTCCGCGTAGCCGCCGTTGTAGTAGTTCCACCGCAGCGTTGCGACCGTTGCCGTGCGATCGTCCGCCGTTGCGTCGATATGCTCGACGTTGCCGCGCTTACGCGGTACGAGCCGGAACTTGGTCGTTGTGCCGTCGTCGGAGGCAACGGTAACCGTATAGAGATCGTGCCATCTCGAAGGAGGCTCGATATGCGCGTAGAGCTTGTCGAACTGCTGTGCGACAACGGGAACGCCGCTCGTGAAAATGACCTTGTACTTATCCGGTTGCTTATAGTAATACGTGCCGGCCAGGTCTGCCGAGAGAAACGGAAACGACTTCATGGCCACGTGAGCGTGCAGCGTCGCCGTGAACGCGCGAAGGTTTGGGTTGATCGAGGCCATCCGGTCGAGCAAACCTCCCGGGGAGGCGCCCGGACCCGGCGCCGCGGCGCACAGGATGGCGGCCATGAGGCACGAGATCGGAGTGGTGAAGCGGTTCATCTAGTCGAGCATACCCGAGGGGGAGCGTTCGAAGGGTTGAAGCGCCATTGAAATCTCGGCGCGGACCTCCTGGCTTCGTTCCACGTTCGACTGTCCGCGCAATGCCCCCAGCGCCGCGGGCGAGCCGATTCGCCCCAGCGCCCAGGCCGCATGTCCGCGCACCATCGGGTGCGGGTCGCCGCACAAGCTCTCGACCAAGGGCCCGACCGTCGACCGGTCGAGGGCATTCCCAAGCGCTACGGCAGCGTTGCGCCGCAAGACTGCGGCGCCCCGCCAGCCCATTGCCGTCGGCCGAAAGCGCTTCTTGAACGCGCTGCTGCGCAGCCGCAGCAGTTCGACCAGTCCCGGGCGGCCGGCTTCCTGATCGACCGGCGCCCAGGCGGCGCCGCCTTGGGGGCCGGCATCGCGGGTCGGGGGGCACACGAGCTGGCAGATATCGCAGCCCCAGACCCAGTCGCCGATCAGCGGTCGCATCGCCGCCGGAATCGCGTCGGTGCGCTGGGTTAAATCGGAGATGCAGCGGTTCGCGTCGATTGAATAATCGCCGCGCAGCGCACGCGTCGGACAGGCCTCGACGCAGCGCGCGCAACTGCCGCAGCTCTTGACAATCGATTCGTCGGGCGGCAGTTCCAGCGTCGTGACGACTTCGCCCAGAAAGACGAACGAGCCCAATCCGGGTGAAATCAGGTTGGTGTGCTTGCCGATCCATCCCAGGCCGGCACGCGCCGCCAGCGCCCGTTCGGCCAACGGTCGCGTGTCGCAGGCAACCGTCGTCACTCGCTTACCAGCGGCGTCATCGATCGCGTGCGCGACCGCATCGAGCAGCGTACGCAATCGCCGATGGTAGTCGGCCGACCAGGCGTAGTTCGACACGCGGCCGTGCAACGGTCCGGCGCGCTGGGCAGGAGTCGCATACGGAAGCGCGATGCAGAGAACGCTGCGCGCGCCCACACACAACTCGCCGGGATCGGTCGCGCGCCGCGCGTACTCGTCGTCATAGCTCCAACAAAGAAAGTCCCGGCGGGCGAAGGCCGCTTGCATTCGGCGGCGAGATTCTTCATCCGCACGCGCGCTCGTGACGCGAACCGCGCCGGCGCCCATTGCGAGTGCCGTGCGGACTGCCAGCTCCTTTATCGCTTCGCTCACAACGTCGCCAACGGTCGCGCTCTTCCTCGCGGGAATGCTTCGTCGATCGCAACGATGTCGCCGGCGTCAAGTGTCAGCGATCCCGCCGCGGCGTTCTCTCGCACGTGGCTCACCTGTGCGGCTTTTGGAATTGCAAACACGTTCTGCTCTCGCGTGAGAAATGCCAGGGCGACCTGCCGGGGCGTCGCGTCGTGCTTGCGCGCGACGCTTTCCAGCACACCGCGCCCCTTTGCGGTACGCAAGAAGCCTCCGCGGCCAAAGGGTGTGTACGCCACGATCGCGATTCCGCGTTGGCGCGCTGCCGGAATCAGCTCGTGCTCGATACCTCGTTCGCCCAGATGATAGAGCAGCTGATTGCAGGCTAGCGGAACTGCGCGCAGGTACGAGGCCGCCTCGAGCATCGAATCGGTCTCGAAGTTGCTGACGCCGACGAAGCGTGTCGTTCCCCGTTCGACTAATGCTTCGAGAGCTTGCATCGTCTCTTCGAGCGGATACGACCCGGGCCAGTGGAGCAGATAAAGGTCCAAATAATCGCAGCGCAGACGCTCCAGGCTGCGCTGCGCCGCGTCCAACGTTCCCTGGTAACTCGCATTGCTGGGCAGTACCTTCGTCGCGATAAAGAGCTTCTCGCGCGGAATGCCCCGGATAGCTTCTCCAATAAACTGCTCGACGGCGCCGGCGCCATACATCTCCGCCGTATCGACGTGCGTCATTCCCAACTCGATCCCACGCTGGATCGCGCGCTGCGCCTCTCTGCGCGCGGAGCCGCTCTCCGGCATATTCCACGTGCCCTGCCCGATCACCGGAAGATCCACTCCGGTCGCTCCAAATGGTTTATGCTTCATAAAATCTTAGGAAAACTTACCTAAAAAACCTCGAAGTCTTCTTGGCGCACCGCGTACGCGAGTAAGCCTCCGCGCAAGTGCATCAAACGCTCGAATCCCGCTTCCCGCAAACGGCGTACGGCCCAGAGCGACTTTACGCCGACTCGACAGGCGACGACGTACCGCACGGCACTATCGAGTTCGAACATCCGCTCCTCGAGCTGGGATGCGGGAATCCGCACCGCGCCTGCAATCGAGCCGAGCACGGCCTCGTGCGGTTCGCGAACGTCGAGCAGCGTCGCATCGCGCAGCGCTTCGTCGAGCCTATCCGCCTCGATCTCGGCGACGCCGCTTGCGACCCCGTGCGTTTCGTATGCGCTCTTTTCGATGCCGGTAATCGCCGGGCGTGCGCCGCACAGCTCGCACTCCTCATCGCGGTCGAAGCGCAGCTCACGAACGCGCGCTTGCAGGCTGTCGACGAGCAGCAGCCGCCCGATCAGCGGCTCTCCAATATCGAGAACGACTTTGAGCGCCTCCCCAGCCTGCCATGCTCCGACGAGTCCGGCGAGCGCACCGAGGACGCCGCCGTCGGCGCACGTCGGCGTCAGCTCCGGCGGCGGCGCTTGAGGATAGAGACACCGATAGCACGGACCCTCGCGCGCACAGAGCACGCTGAGCTGTCCATCGAAGCGAAAGATCGAAGCGTAGACGTCGACCTTTTTCTCCAAGTAACATGCGTCGTTGATCAGATAGCGCGATGGGAAGCGATCCGTGCAATCGAGCACTACGTCATACTCGCGCACCAGCTGCCGCGCATTCTCCTCGTCGAGCCCAAACGGGAGCGCGTCGACGCCAACGTGGGGATTGAGCGCGTGCAACCTCGCTGCCGCCGCGACGGCCTTGTTGCAGCCGACGTCGGCCGTAGTAAAGATGGTCTGCCGCTGCAGGTTCGTCTCGTCAACGGTGTCGTCGTCGACGATACCGATGCGTCCAACGCCGGCGGCGGCCAAATACTGCAGCGCCGGCGAACCCAGCCCTCCGGCGCCCACAACGAGCACTCGCGCCGCCGTGAGCCGTTCTTGACCGCGTAATCCCACTTCGGGAATCAGCAGATGGCGACTGTAGCGTCGCCGCTGCTCGCCGTTCACTCCGAACGCCCGAGCGCGGGATGCCGTTCGTCGAACCATTCCAAGACCGTCGAGCGCGCGTGCTCCGCCGCGTAGGTGTGATCGCTCTCGATCGTTGCGAGCGTTTTCGGCTCCGGAGCGCGGCCGTAGAGCTCGCGCACGCTTCGCGGACTCACCATCGCATCGCGACTCGCCGCGATATAGAGCGCCGGCCTGCCGACAAGGCGAGGCAAAAGCTCGTCGTACCGGGCTTCCACGCCAGCCACCAGCTGCGGCAGCGTAACCCCGACGACGTACGACGAGCGAAAGTCCGTGACGCCGACCTTGCGCAACGCCTCCAGCGACGTGGGGCGCCCATAGCCGGTAGCGATGGCGACGGTGCCGCGGATGTTCGTGTCGAGCGCGGCGGTGAAGATCGCCGTCATTCCTCCCATGCTGTGCCCCAGCGTGTAGATTATGTCGTCGGAACGTTCGCGCGCAAACGCGACGACGCGGAACATCGCTTCGATGCAATCGTCGACGCCGCGCAGCTCGCCGCCGCTCGCGCCGAGTTTATGTCCGGGAAAATCGAGGCTATAGACGCCCAAACCGTGGCTTGCGAGGAACGAGCAGAGAAAATCGAGATTCTGTTTGCTCGAAGAGTAGCCATGCCCGGCAACCACGCAGACGCGGCGCGGCCGCCGCGGTTCGTACTTTAAGACGGCAAGGGGATTGCGTTGCGCCTCAATGCGTAAGAGCTCGACCTTACCCACGGGTGTCGTTCGCTCGCCATTGCGCCTCCCCGTCGGCATACCGTTCCTTTTTCCAAATCGGCGCGCGGGCTTTTAGTTCATCGATCGCAAAGCGGCACGCCTCGAATGCCGCGGCGCGATGCTGGGCTGTAGCCGCCACCGCGACTGCGACGTCTCCGACGGCGAGATCGCCAACCGCGTGAGCGATCCAAAGCCGCACGTCGCCGAAACGTTGACGCGCTTGAGCGTCGATCGCCTCAAACTCGTTGCACGCCATCGACTCGTAGGCTTCGTACGAGAGGCCGACGACCGCGCGCCCGTCTTGCGCGTCGTTGCGCACGATGCCGAAGAACGTCACGAGCGCGCCCTCGTTCGCCTTCGCGACGTTTGCGAAGCGGCGCGGATCGATGGGTCCCCGCTCGATGCTAAACCGCTCGCTATCCACCGCCCACCGGTGGAAACAGGGCGATCTCGTCGCCGTCGGTCAGCGCGCTATCTGAATCGACGAGCCGGCCGTTACGCGCGATTCGCATGGAGGAGCGAAGCGGCGCAAGCGCCGGAAACTGGCGTTCCAGGAGTCCCTGGGCGTCGCTGACGCGGGCGCCCTCAGGCAGGCTCAGGCTCCGCTCGGGCGTTTGAAGGATCTCGCGCAGGCTAGCGAAGGCAAGCAACCGAATTTGCATACCTTATCTCTTCGACGGGAATACGTTCGACCCGTACCGGAATTTAGAATGATGAAAAGCTTGACTGTGACCGGAGCGTTGGCGCTCTCCATCGCCTTGGCGGCTCCGACCGCCGGCTGGGCTGACGCTGCCCAGTGCACGGTCGAGGTGCTGACGGTGCAAGGGACGCCGGTGACGGTCTCCTATTGCATTACGGGCGCGCCGCGCTCCACGGGCACTCAAGAGATCATCGTCCCCGTGGTCGCCTCCTATTCGGCGCCGGGCCGCTCGCTGCGCTTCACGAACGAACTGCACTTTCTCGCCGGCGAGCGCGTCTCACGCGTGTTGGAGAGCCTAGACCTTTCAAAGCTCGGCCTGCGCGGCACGCTGCATCTCACGCTGGCCTACGTTCAAGGCCTGGTGCACGTGGAAGGGGCACTGCTCACACCTGGAGCGATCACGATTAAGTGAGCCTCGGCCCGCTCCCAACTGCAACCGTGAGGACGCTTCGCCCGCTCTAGAGCAAAGTATGCGCCGCCGCTACATTGCCTATAGTAGCTCCAAGATCCCCGACGGCTGTCGCTAGAGGAGAATTCGCTTCCCCATGCCTTGTACGGCAACCATTCCGAACCTCACGGCTCGCGAGCAAGCGCACCACCTTTACGAGACGATACCGCCCGGTCTCTTCCGGGTTCAAGACGAAGCCGATCGTATCGCATGGCGCGTCAGCCCCGAGCCGTTCGCATTGTCCAAGGAGCAACTCGACGCGATCGAAAGCCTCGGTAGCGATCTCCTTCGCTTCTATCGCTCGCTCAACAATCTCTATAATCGCAGCGTCCGCGGAACGGCGCCTGCCTTCATTGCGGAATATCTCGACCAAGGGAAGCCGGAGCAGATTGTCAAGTTAGGACGCCAGAACCGTTTCAAGCAAGACGTTCCGGGCGTAATCCGCCCCGACCTCATCATCACCGCAGATGGTTTTACCGCGACGGAACTCGACAGCATCCCCGGCGGAATGGGTTTTCTCGGCGCGATGACGGAAGCGTACTGTCAACTTGGCCTCGAGAGTGCCGGCGGCGACCACGGTATTCCGGCCGGCTTTGCCGCGATGTTGCGCCACGTAACCGGCGTCGAGCATCCGACCGTCGCGATCGTGGTATCCGAGGAATCCGCGGATTACCGCAACGAGATGTCGTGGCTGGCCGACGCGCTGCGCCGGTTGGGTTTTGCCGACGCGTGGGTGCGCGCTCCGCAAGAGGTCACGTTTAGCGAAGAGGGCCTGTTCATTCGCCACGATGACGGCCGCGAGGCGCGGCTCGACGCGCTCTATCGCAACTTCGAACTCTTCGATTTGTTCAACGTGCCCAAGCAAGAACTGATGCTCTACGCCGCTCGTCACAATCGAGTGCGAATCGTGCCCGCGCCCAAAGCGTCGCTCGAAGAAAAACTGGCGTTCGCGCTGCTGCACCACCACGCACTCTCTGCCGCGTGGCGCAGCGAACTGGGTGCCGACGTCTTCGAACGGCTCCTCCAAATTTTTCCTCAAACCTGGGTGATGGACCCGCGCCCGATGCCGCCGGAAGGCGTGATCGCGCGCTTAGAGGCCGGCGGCGCTCCGGTCTCGGATTTTCGTCAGCTAACCGCCCTTCCAAAGAGCGAGCGCGGGTATGTGATCAAACCGTCGGGCTTCTCGCAGCTAGCCTGGGGCTCGCGCGGCGTCAAGATCGGGGACGACCTGACACGAGAGGAGTGGACTTCCGCCATCGAAGTAGCCTTGACGTCGTTCGACCGGACGCCCTACGTGCTTCAGCGATTTCACAAAGGCAAGTTGATTCGACAGAGCTACTTCGATCGGGACCGCGACGAGATTCGCGAGTACGACGGCCGCGTTCGTCTTTGCCCCTACTACTTCGTGACGGGCGAGGAGAGCGTCGTGCTCGGAGGCATCTTGGCGACGATTGCCCCGGCCGACAAAAAGCTCATTCACGGCATGACCGACGCCGTCATGACCTCCTCGATTTTGCGCGAACGTACCGCATCATAAGACGCCCTTGCGCGAGATCGTTCTCTGTCGTCACGGCGTCACCGAAAGTAACCTCGCGGGACGCTTTCTCTCCCGAACGGACGTGCCGCTGAGCCCGCTGGGCATCGCGCAATGCCGGGAACTTCAAATCGAGTTGGAAGCCTTCGATTTTGAGCGCTGCTTAGTGAGTCCGATGCGACGCTGTCTGGAGACGCGCGAGATCGTCGCCCCGCAAGCTCCATTCGAGATTGACGCAGCTCTGCGTGAGATCGATTTCGGCACCTGGGAGGGCGAGACGCCGGAATGGGTGCAGGCCAACGATCCCTCCGGGCTCGCGCAGCGACGGAGCGATCCCGTGCATTTCCGGCCGCCGCAGGGCGAGAGCTTTTCGGACGTTGCGCAGCGGCTGCGACCCGTCGTCGAAACGTTGCGTCGCCCACTGCGTTGGCTCGTCGTCGCACATCGCGGCACGCTCGGTGTGCTCGAACGACTGTTACGCGATTTGCCGCTCGAATCCCAAGCCGTAAAAGGCCTCGAGCCGGCGCAGTTCCGAGTCGTTCCCTAGGCTATCTCGTCTGAGTCCATTGTCATCCAATGTGAGCGCCGACGTCAGGATGACAATCGGAGGGTGACGGATGGCGCTGGCGCCTAGCGCACGCGGGTAAGGATCGTGTGCTGCGACGGAACCTCGATGCGATCCGGTACGAAGGTGACGGGGTCGTACCACATCGTGACCGGAATCTGACCCGTCAGTGAGAGCTCGACATCTTGGGCGGGAACGCCGGCCGGTCGCGCAGGCGGCGCTGCCGAGTCTTTCGTCAGCGGCTGCGCCGTGCCGGTAACCGGCGAAAGCCACGTCACGGTCGACTCATTCCACGACGCAAGCTGCGCCGGGAGCGCAAAGAGACCCGCGAGTAAGCCCGGTTCGATCACTACGAAATGATGCGTATCCGTCCCGAGCGCCAGCGTGCGGGCAGACTGGCTCTGGGTGCCGGTGATCGTCGCGGAGGCCCCGGCGAGTGCGACGGTAACGTTGACGCTCTGACCGGCCGCCAGATAGTTGCCCGTATATCTCGTCGGCGAAAGATCCGAGCCTAGCGCGAGCGTGGCCTTCGCCGAAAGCGTCATCCCCATGACCGACGCCCACGAGTTCTCGTCGATCTCGGTCGAACCGTCCCGTTTGACGGTCACGTTCCACTGCCCAATCGGTTGTCCGCTCATCGAAGCAGTGTAGTTGTACGCACCGGATGCCGGAAACGCAGCGGTCGCCGCGACCAGCGCGAGCACGCATGCCGCTATCAACGCTTAGGCCGGTACCTTCGCGCGCGCCTGACGCGCGACCGCGTTTACCATAACGTCGATCTCTTCGGCCGTATTATAGCCATGCGGCGAGACCCTGATCCCGCTCGTCCGATAGGTCGTCACGATTCCTTGGCTTTCCAGCACTCGTCCAAGCACGATGCTGTCGAGGCCGGGGATACTGAAAGTAACGATTCCTGAAGAGCAACTTTGTCCACGCAGCGTGGAGAACTCTGCATCGAGAGCCGCAAGTCCTTCACAAAGCCGGTCGGTCAAGCCTAGAACGTGCTCCGCAATGGCCCGTCGCCCGCTGCGTTCGAAGAGATCGATCGCGCAAACGAGCGAGAGCGTTCCCACCAAGTTGGGAGTCCCACTTTCAAAGCGAAGAACCTCCGGCGAGAAAGGCTGCTCGTAGTTGTGAAAGTCCCACATGTCCGCGAGCGAGCGCCAACCCGGCATCGCAACTTCCAAGCGTTCGGCGAGACCGTGGCTCACGTACAGAAATGCGGCCCCGTGCAAACCGAGCATCCACTTTCCCGCGCCCGCGTACAAAGCATCGACACCGAGGGCATGCACGTCGAGCGGGAAAACGCCCAGCCCTTGAATGGCATCCACGCAGAGCAGCGCGTCCGCTTCGTGCGCCACCGCCGCCAAACCCGCTAAGTCGTGACGATAGCCGTCGGCATACGAAACCCACGACAGTGCGACGACGCGCGTTCGCGGCGAGAGCTCCCGCCTCAAACGCTCGGGCGTCAACCGTTCCTCTCTCGTGGAGATGAACCGCACGTCGACCCCACGACGACGCAATCCGAGCCACGGAATCACGTTGGCGGGAAACTCGTTGTCGCAGAGCACGACTTCGTCCGCAGGCTTCCAGTCGATGCCGAGCGCGACCGTATTCGCGCCGGCGCCGGTATTGAGGAGCGTTGCGATCTCAGATCCGCTCGCTCCGATGAAGGCACCGATCTTCGAACGATACTCGGTCATCTGGAGATCGTACGGAAAAGTGCCGAGAACGCCCGCGGTGGCGTGCGCGTGAAGGAACTGCTCGATCGCCGCTACCGTGGAGGCAGGGAGCACACCGGCGGCGGCGTGATTTAAATAGACGTACTGTTGCGTGACTCCAAACTCGTTGCGAGTAAGGGGGGTGCTCACTCCGCGCCGATCATGTCCTTCGTGTGCCACGCGATATTGCCGGCACGGTCGCCCACGCGCTCGAGCGAAGCGAGGACGAAGAGATAACGCGTTCCGGGACGTACGATCTCCGGATCGGCGCGCATCTCCGATTGCAGCAGCTTGATGCTGCGCTTGTAGAGCTTATCCACCTCGTCGTCCCGGTCGATGACGATACTTGCCAGGTTGGGATCTCGCTCGGTGTAGGCGCGCATGGCATCGATCAGCAACCCGTGTGCGACGCTCGCGATGCGATCGATTTCGACCTTTTGGGGTCGCATCGGCTGATCCGAGAGTTTGATGGCGTTCTTCGAAATGTCGACGGCATAATCGCCGACGCGCTCGAGATCGGTGGCGATCTCCAGCATGGCGGCAATCTCGCGCAGCTCGCCCGCGACCGGCTGCTGCCTCCAAATAAGCTCGATGCAATGCGCCTCGATGCGCCGGCGAAGATCGTCAATGGCGTCGTCTCCGGCGACGACACGCGCCCCCGACGCGGCATCGCGATGGTCGAGTGCGTCCACCGCGACGCGGATCGCATCGCTCACCAGCGCGCCAAGGCGAACGACGTCGAGCCGGGTTCCCTCTAATGCCTCGTGATACGCTGTGCGCACCGGCACCCTCACCTCCCATGAAAATAGACCACAAGTATGGCAAGGGGGCACTTCCGCGCAATCCAACGAAGGAACCTGCGTCCTTTATCAAATCATAAGGTTAAACATGCCATTTGAAGACATCCTCGTCGCGGTCGAAGAGCCGCTTGGCTTTATTACGCTTAACCGTCCAAGCGTTCTCAATGCGTTGCGCACACGGCTCTTGGACGAGCTCTCAACGGCGTTGCACGACATGGAGCGCGACGACAAGGTCCGCGTCGTCGTCATCACCGGCGCGGGAGAGAAAGCCTTCGCCGCGGGAGCGGACATCTCCGAGCTCAACGCATTGGCTTCGGCCGGCTCGGGAGCCGAGAAGGCCCGCACCGGGCAGGCCGTCACGCGTCAGATCGAGCGTCTCGGCAAACCGGTCATGATGGCGATCAATGGATTCGCACTCGGCGGCGGCTGCGAGCTTGCGATGGCCGGCGACATACGCATCGCAAGCGAGAACGCGAAGTTCGGGCAGCCGGAGGTCAACCTCGGATTGATACCGGGTTACGGCGGTTCGCAACGTTTGACGCGGCTCGCCGGCAAAGGCGTGGCGATGCATCTCTGTTTAACGGGCGAAATCATCGATGCGCCGGAAGCGTTACGGATCGGTTTGGTGACTCGCGTCGTCCCCGCCGCCGAGCTGATGAACGAGGCGAGGCGGATTGCGACGCTCGTCGCGTCCAAGGCTCCCTTAGCCATCGCCGCCTGCAAGCGCGTGATCAACAACGGCGCGCATCTTTCAATCGACGATGCGCTGGAACTGGAAGCGCTCGAGTTCGGCTCGCTCGTCGACACCGATGACATCAAAGAAGGCACCAGCGCGTTCCTGGAAAAGCGCAAGCCCGCCTGGACGGGCCGCTAACGCTCGAACGACGACAGCGCGTGGTTCATCGCGAGTCCGATCGCTGGGTTGAGGCCTTCCCATTTCGCCCGGATGAAGCCGTTGCGGTCGATCACGACGATCGTCGGAAAGCCTTGCACGGCAAAGAGCGGCCGCGCGCTGCCCTTCGGATCCAGCGCGACGCTTTGTAAGCGGTACCGCCGCGCGAATGTAACTGCGATCGATCGCACTTCGCCTACGTCGACCGGCACGACCGCCGCCTCGGGATGCGCTCGCGACCACGCCTCCACCAGCGGCAGCTCCAGCTTGCACGGCTCGCACCAAGTCGCGTAAAAGTCGAGGAAGAGCACGCGGCCGCGCGCGTCGGCGACGCGGAAGGCGTCGCCGTCCAAGCGCTGGTAAATCGCGGCGGGCGCGGGATGCGTCCCGGCGGCCTCAAACGAGCGCGGCGCGACGAAGATCTCCCAGATTACGAAAACGATTACCAGCGCCGCGAGGAGATCCCACAACCGTCCGGCGGTGAAGAGTTTCTGCGGCGAGGCGCTACTCCGAGCGGAAAAGAGCTGCGATGCCTTGGCCGCCGCCGATGCATGCCGACGCGATGGCATAGCCGCCGCCGCGCCGGCGCAGCTCGTGAAGCGCCGTGATTGCAAGCCGCGCACCCGAAGCGCCCAGCGGATGGCCGAGCGCAATCGCGCCGCCGTTCGGATTCAATGTCTTAGCCTGTGCCGCGCCTGCCGAAGCACCCATCTCGCGCAGACATGCGATGACCTGCGGCGCAAAGGCCTCGTTGATTTCCATGACGGCTACGTCGTCGGCGCCGATCCCGCCCCGTTCCAGCGCTTTCGGAATCGCAAACGCGGGACCGATCCCCATGATGGACGGATCGACGCCGACGACGCCGGCGGAGACCAGTCGTCCCATCCATTGCAGACCGTCTTCGCGCGCGCGCTTTACCGTCGTGAGGACCACCGCCGCCGCACCATCGGTAATTCCGCTGGCGTTTCCGGGCGTTACGACGCCGTCCTTAACGAAGCGCGCGGGCAGTTTGCCGAGTTTTTCCATCGTTAAGCCGGAGCGCGGCCCTTCGTCTTTTTCAACGCGTACGGTCGTGCCTTTCGGCCCCGGAACATCGACCCCCACGATTTCCTGCGCGAAGTAGCCGCTGCTCTGCGCTGCCAGTGCGCGCTCCTGGCTCGCGAGCGCAAACTCGTCGCATTCCGCGCGAGACACGCCATACTTCTTGGCGAGATTCTCAGCCGTGATTGCCATCGGCGTATTGCCGTACGAATCGATGAGCGCCGTCCACAGCGAGTCCTCAAATGCAACGTTCTGGCCCAGCCGGAAACCTTGGCGAGCGCCGCGTACTACGTGGGGCGCTTGACTCATATTCTCCGTTCCACCCGCCAACGCGTAACTCGCGCTGCCGAGAGTTAGGGACTGCGCGGCCGAGAGAATCGCTTGCAGCCCCGAGCCGCACAGCCGATTGACCGTGAGCGCAGGCACGCCGACCGGGAGCCCCGTCCGCAGTCCGACGTGGCGCGCGAGATAGATAGCATCGGCGCTGCTCTGAATGACGTTGCCGAAAACCACTTCGTCAATCTGTTCCTTGCGGACCCCGCTGCGCCCAAT
Organism: Candidatus Cybelea septentrionalis; assembly: GCA_003158175.1. GTDB lineage: Bacteria > Vulcanimicrobiota > Vulcanimicrobiia > Vulcanimicrobiales > Vulcanimicrobiaceae > Cybelea > Cybelea septentrionalis. Next base: position 9,248 of record PMHJ01000042.1, on the reverse strand, counting down.
CGCCTCTTCGGCGGCCGCGACAGCGAGGTCCGTGGCCGTGAGGCTCGCCAGTTCCCCGCCGAGATTGCCGAACGGCGTGCGGGCCCCGGCGAGAATGACGATGTCGTTGTCTTGCATAGAATCGCTCATATCGACCGCCACTATTCCGCAACGGTTGCACGCGTCCCGGCAGGCGCCGTCGCCGACCGTCCCTAAGACCGGCGGCGTATGCCCATCAACCGACCCGCCTCGATCACGCTCGATGCCCGATCGCTCCTTCCTGCGACCAGGACCGCGCTGATACTCGAAACCTTCGATAAGCTTCCGATTGGAAGCGCTTTGGAGATTACCGAAGAGACCGACCCGCGCTCACTTCGTAACGAGATGGCGCAGCTGCGTCCCGGACGCTTCTCCTGGGACGCGCGAAATCTCGGCGCCAACCGGTGGACCGTCCGCCTCGAACGAATCGATGAAAATGCCGACGGCGAGGCCTTCCTGACCTACGTCTCAGCGTTTACCTCTGCCAAGGCGAGCACGACCAAGGAGCTTGCCGCTCAGATGAGCGAGCGTACCTACAAAGCCGGGGAAACCATTTTCGACGAAGGTGAGGTCTGGCCGTATCTCGGGATCGTCAAGACCGGCAAGGCGATTTACACGTTACTCTCGCCCGACGGCAAGACGCACACCATCGGCGAACGCTTGACGCACGACACGCTCAATGAGAGTGGGACTTTCGACGGCGGCGGCGCGACGACGCGTGCCGAAGCTTTAACCGACGCGACGATCGTGACGCTTCCCAGCGAAGCGATCATTCATGCCGCCCGCAGCGACGCGGAGCTCGCACTTGGCTTTTTGATCGCGTCGTCGCAAGCTCGGCGCCGCTCGATCGACACGATCGCCGACCTGGCTTTTGCCCACGTGCTGCAGCGCGTCGCCAAGTTCTTGCTGGGATACGCACGCGCATCCGTCGGTATGGCGCCCGGCTTACCGGGAGTCGAGAACCTCTCGCAAGCGCAGATCGCCGCCGCCGCGGGCACAGTACGCGACATGGCGGCGCGCGCGCTCCTACGGCTCAAGAACGCGGGCGCCCTCGAACTCGACCGCGGGCGCGTACGCGCCATCGACCGTGCGCAGCTGGAGGCTTTCGCCGCCAACGTCGCCGCGCCACCAGTCTAGATTCTGTAGACGTCCGATGTAGCGTTCGGATCGACGAGCGCCGAGTGGACCCGCGGTCCGGTGCACATGATCGCGTCGTGACCGATCTCGATGTGCATGCGCGTAACCTCGCCGCCCATCACGTCATCGACGGCGCATCCTTCGACCTTACCGGGGAATCTCGCCATGACGATATACCGTCCCGGATCCAGCGTAACGTCGCTGAAGAAACCGTGGCCGTTCGTCTTCAGCGTCGCGATATGGTTTGGACCGTTCTCGAGATAGGGGCTTCGATAGTAATAGAGCGTCGCGTGCGCCATCGGCTGGCCCGTCTTCGCATCCACGACCGTGCCGGAGATGCCGCCGAGTTGCGCGCTCAAGGCCGGCGCAGTTAGCATCCCGGCGAGCGCGAGCATGGTTGCAATATGTTTCATGCTCACGCTCATTCCCAAACGGGGGGCCGCTCAGACTGATTCGAGGGCGGCAGTCTCGTCAGCGGCGTTCTGCAAGTCAAAGGCCGCACGCTTGCTCTTGGCCGCGGCTTCCTCGAGCGGGCGCTCCGCGCCCTGCGGCTGGCCGTCGAGCACTTGGCGCCCTTTGCGGACCGCCCCGAGCGCACCGAACAGGCGGCCTTCCATCTCGGCCAGCACGTCGTTTGCGTACCGATCGGCGCCCTCGCGAACCTTGCGTGCTTTTTCCTCGGCCTCGCGGAGCACGACGTCGGCAGTGGTGCGGGCCCGCCTCACGATCTCGCTATCGTCCACCAACTCCTCGTGTCTACTGGCCGCTTCGTCGACGATCGCCTGCGCCTTCTCTTGCGCGACTCGCATCATGCGATCGTGATCTTTGGCGATCACTTTGGCGCGTCCGACTTCTTCGGGCAGCGATGCCCTAATTTTCTCGAGAAGTTCGATCAACCGTTCCTCCGACAGGATGCGGTAACCCGCCGGCAACCACGTTCCTTCGTGAACGTAGGCCTCAAGTTTGTCCAGCACGCGATAAACCGACATCGTTACCTCCGTTGCAAGTTGTTGCGTTTCTCCGCCATTACGCGAAGAACGGGTTCGGGGACCAGCGCGGCGACGTCGCCGCCGAGAAAAAAGACTTCCTTGACGAGACTGGAGCTCACGAAAGAATATTTCTGATCCGCCATCAGAAAGAGCGTATCGACGTCCGAAAGCGACCGGTTCATCATCGCGGCCGACATCTCACTTTCGAAGTCGGAGACGACGCGGAGACCCTTCACGATAACGTCTGCTTCGGCGGCTTTCACGTAGTCCGCGAGAAGGCCCCGAAAATGCTCGACACGCACGCCGCCAATGGAGGTCACGCTGGCCTTGAGCATATCCTCGCGTTCTTGCAATGAGAACATCGGTGTCCGTTTCTGCGGGTTAACGACGATGGCCACGATGAGTTCGCCGAAGCACCCGGCGGCGCGCTCGATCACGTCCAAATGGCCGTTCGTAGGCGGATCGAACGATCCCGGGTAGACGGCGCGCGTCACGCGCTCGAGTTTGCCGTTCGTCAAGATTCCGGCGTCAGGAAAGCGAGCCCGACATCGCCGTAGACTTCTTCGCGTACCGAGCGATACCCGGGTATCTGCGGCAAGATTCGCTTGGCGGCGTGCTCGTAAACGACGATCGCCTCGGAGGCGAGCAACTTCCGCTCCTGCATTAGACGGAAAAGTTGCAACGGCACCGGATCGGCGTACGGCGGGTCGAGATAGACGATGTCGAACGGCCCTTCGAGGCGGTAGAGCGCCCGTTCGGCCGGTGCCTGAAACACCGTCACCACATCTCCAATACCGAGTTGCTTGACCGCTTCTTCAATCGCATTGGCAATGTCACGCTGAGCTTCCACCGCCACGACGCGGGCGGCGCCGCGCGACGCGGCTTCAAAACCAATGGCACCGGTGCCGGCGAAAAGATCTAACACCGCGGCGCCCTCGAGACGATTCATCAAGATCGAAAAGAGCGACTCCTTGACGCGTCCCGGCGTCGGGCGCACTTGCGTCCCCTTCGGCGAGCGAAGCTTTCGACTTCCTAGCGATCCACCGGTGATCCGCGGCACGCTTTCTTAGAACTCCTGCGGTGCCAGCGGCTGCAGTGACGGCCGGAGCCACGAATCGTCGCCGAGCCACTCGTAGCGGATCGTAGAATACGGAACCGTGCCGTACGAGAGCAGTTGGTCGTGGAAATGCCTCAAGGAAAATCCCGCGCCCTCGCGGTCGCGTATGAGTCCCAGCAGGATTTCAATCTGCGTCTTTCCGACGAGATAATCGATGGCTTGGCCGGGCCCCATCGCGAAGCGGGTTCCCTCGCCGCGCGCCGTTTCCTCATCGATGCCGGCGTTCTTTTCAAAGTATGCAATCGCTTGCGGCAGCGTCATCGCGCCGGTAGCCAAACCCACGTCCACGCCGATTCGAGTTGCGCGGTGGCGCATCAAGTGAATCACCTGTTGGCGAGCGCCCGGATCGTCTTCATACAAACCTTCGCGCATCAGCATCTCTTCACCGTAAAAGGCCCAGCCTTCGGCGAAAACACCGTCGCCTTGCACGTGGCGCACGAAGTCGGGATTGTGATAGGCGTAGGTGAACTGCATGAAATGGCCGGGGATACCCTCGTGGCCGAGCAGCGGCAGGACCGACTGGCGCGCTTGTGCGACGAAGAAGCTTTGATTGGCCGAACTAAAATCCGGCACGAAGTAGAACCCCTGCGAATCGCTGGAAAACATCTGCGGCGGATTCATGAATCCGCCGGGATATGTCGCCGCCAGGGCCTTCGGCACTTCAACGATGTGGAACGGCCCGATATACGGGGGGATGTCGACGATTTCGTGGGAGTTGATGAACGAGATCAGCCGCTGGAGGCTGCGTTCGTAGTACGCTAAGAAGGCCTCCTTCGAATCAAATGCGGGCGGCGGCGAGGCCGCCGGCTCGTGCGCGTCGCGGCTGGCTTCCCACGTTTCTAAAGCACGATCTCTCGCCAGCTCCAAGCGGCCGATTTCGGCAACCTGCGCCGAGTCGAATGGCAGAAGCAGCACTCGCCGAAGGTACCAATCGTACTGCTTGCGTCCGACGGCGAAGCCGCCCGCGGCAAAACCGTTCATGTGCGCGTCGAGCCAGCTTCGATAGGCATGCAGGGCCTTTAGTGCGACTGCCTGTGCCGCGGCGAGATCGCTGCGCGTGGCCGGCGATGTGTCCCGCGCAATCTCGTCGAGCGTCGTCGTATAAAGCGAGTCGCCGTCGCGAATATCGTCCGAAGCAATCTGCGCGAACTCGCGAACGGGCTGCGAGAGATTCGCGCGCCCTTGATCGAGCACGCGAGGGCACGCGCGCAGCCGTGCGATAGCGGCGCGCACGCGAACCTCATCAGTGGCATACTTCCGTTTGACGATCGAGAAGATCCCGTTGCTACACTCGCCTTCGTACAAGCTCGGATTGCGTTGCAACCCTCGCAAAACGGTTCGTCCCCACCAGTCGCCCTCGAGATTCGCGCGTATCAGCAGATAGTCGACTCGCTCGTGAGCGCTCGCGTCCGACGGAGGCTCGAGGGCAGCCAGCTCGTTGCGATAGCGGCGCAGGCGCTCCATCTCCGCAGTTTGGGTTGCCGGCGAATAATCCGCGAGCTGCGAGTCGTAGGTGTGAATCCCCGCGTCGGTCGCGGACGATGGATTCTCTGCAAAGGACCACATCGTATAGCTGCGCTCGAGATCGACGAGCTTCCCTTGATAATTGGCGATGGGTGTCGCCGCCGTGCAAACGACGAGACACGCAACGCACGCGAGAAACCCGCGGCCGATCATGACGCGCGTACGCATTGCGGCACGAACTCCAACAGCTCCGGAAACGCGCGAATCGTGTGGGTAGGCCGCGGCACGTTGTCGGGGTACGCCCGGCCTTCCCAGTCGATCCATACGGTTTGGAGGCCGGCAGCCTGCGCGCCGGTGATGTCGTCGTGCGGGTCATCTCCCACGTAGCAGGTGTGTCGCGTCTCCGTGCCCAGGACGTGCAAGAGCCGCTCGAAGGCGGCCATCGAGGGCTTTCGCTCGCCGATCTCGCTGCTTACGAGGACCGGCCCGCGGAAGCCGACCTGCTCCGCTTTACGCTTCTGCAGGGGGTTCCAACCGTTGGTTAACACGGCTACCTGGATTCCGCGCTTTTGCAACTCTTCCATTGTCTGATCGACGCCCGGGAGCGATACCAGGAACTCCTCAACGCTCCCGACGGCGATCTCCCGGAAGGACTCGACGAACCAATCGCCGTTGGGCAAACCGCGCTCTGCCGCGAAGAGACGAACCGCTTCATCGATCGTAAACTCGCCGTTTCGCTGACGCTGCAGTAGTCGATCGATGCCATCGATTTGGTCGGAAAGGGTACCCAGCACCCGGCCCCCTCGCGACGACACGCTCTTTAGCAGGCGCAGGAACGCAACTCGCTCGAGATGATTGTCGATGGCAAGCGTGTGATCGAGATCGAAGCCAATTCCTTGGATGGCATCCATGGCCTAGTGACCTGGAACGGCCACTAGCGCGGCCCCGGGCCGGTTACGACACGCACGAAGTCCTGCGGCCGTACGTACTTAGCCAAGGCCGCCCGAACGCTCTCTTGCGTCGCATCGAGCTGTGCCCGCGCGTCGATGACGTTCTGGTCGAGCGGAAGATCGAGCGACGCATAGTTCAGCAGCTGTTCGGTCACGCCATCGTAGCTCGCTTCGCGGATCGGAACATCGCCCATCAGTAAGGCCTTGGCGCGCAGTAGCCGATCGGGTTCGATCGGCTCGCGCTGCAGCTTGGACAAGACGGCCGCTATTTGGGATTCGGCCGGCACGATGTTCTGCGGATCGCAGCCATATTCCAAGGAAAACGTCGCTCGAGTCTTGTTCCCCGCGAAGCGGCTTTGGATCGAGTACGCGTAACCATGCACTTCGCGCAGATCGTGGAAGAGCAACGACGAGTAGAATCCGCCCGTTAGAACGCTGTTGGCGAGCTGAAGCAGCGGCCAGGCGGGATTGTTGCGGACCAGATCGAGCGTCTCCATCAAGCGCACGGAGGATTGCACGCGACCGGTTGCCGGAACGTCGATTTGACTCGGCGCGTTTTGCGGGACGGGTGGCAGCTCGACGTTCGGCTTCGGCCCCGTCGCCTGCCATGCTCCGAAGTACTTTTCAACGATCGCCTTCGCCGCCTCCGGCGTCGTATCGCCGATCACGACGATGGTCGTGAGGTCGGGACGATAGGCCGTTGCGAACCAGCTCTTCACGTCGGCGAGCGTCAGCGCACCAACGCTCTTTGGCGTGGCGAAGCGCTGCTCGGGGTCCCCCGGCGGGTAGAGCGCTTTATTTAAGGCGACGTCCGCCAGGTGTTGCGGCGTGCTCATGTCGCCGGCAAGCTCCCCCGCGGTCTGTTGTTGCACGACGGAGAAATCCGCCGGCCGAAACGCCGGATGAAGCTCCTCGTCGGCGAGCAACTGCATTCCGCGGTCGAACTGCGACGACAGGACGTCGAGCCCGAAATCGGTGCCGGCCTCGGTTGACGCAGCGATCTTGTCGAGTTCCGTTTGGAATGCGATTCGGTCGTACGTCGTCGTTCCGAAGGGTAGAAGGCCGTCCGTTACGTCCGCAACGCCCTCCCGTCCCGGCGGCACTTGGAGGTCTTCGTTGTTTTGAATCTTGCCCGCGACCACGATCGTATGCGAAATACTTTCGGGCTGCACGATTAGGCGAATGCCGTTGGCCAAGGTCATATCGGTCGGCGAAATCGTCTGCTGCGGCACACGCAAGTTATCGAGAATGTGCTGTGCCCAGCTCGGCAGCGGCTCGTGGGAGGTCGGAGGAATTTCGTTGTTCTCTTTGGCCATCTGTCCGCTCGGCTTCGCGACTCCGACGTTTTGCGGCACGGCATAGGCCACGACGACGCGCTGGTTATCGAGATAGGTTCGCAACACTCGGTTGACGTCCGCAACGCTGACTCGCTGATACTGCGCGACCATATCGTCGGGCGACGTGAGGCCTTGCACGGCGACGGCTTGACTCCACTCCAGGGCCAAGCCTTCGATCGAGTTCGCATTGAACTCGAGCTGGGAAATTTCGCGGAGTTTGGCAGCCTCGACGAGCTCCGCCGGCACTCCGGTCTTCTTATAGCCGTCGATGATACCGCGCAGCTCGCGCTCCACGGTCGCCGGCGGTACGCTGACCGGAACCGCGGCAAACGCAATTCCAAGACCTATTTTGGGGAAGGCTTGCGCCTCGAAGGCGGCCCCTAAGGCTTGTCCCGTATAACCCATACCTCCCAAATTGCTGCGCGCGCTCGAGAGCACGTCGCCCAAGATCTCACCGGTCGCATAATCGGGACTGTCGTAACCGGGGAAGCGATAGCCCAAGGCGACTAGTGTAAATGCCTGATCCGACTTCTCGTGGAAGAGCGCCGCTTTAAGCGGCCGGAGATGCACCGGCTCGCGCGCGGGAAGTTTGGCTGAGGGTATGTCGCCAAAAAGCCGGCGCACCTGCGCGATCGTCTGCGCTGGGTCGACGTCCCCGGCAATGATATAGACGGCGTTGTTTGGATGATACCAGGTATGGTAGAAGCGCAGCAGCTGCGTGCTGTTGACGCTGTTGGCGAAATCGGCGACGGTTCCCAACGTGTTCTTCGCGTACGGCGTACCGCCAATCAGGCGATCTTGCATCTTGACGAAGAGCCGATAGAAGGCGTTGCTTTGATCCTGCTGCACCTCTTGCGTGATCGCACCACGCTCCTGACCCCACAGCTTCTGCGACATCAGAAGACCTGTCGCGCGCGACCGTTCGGCCCGCAGCGCGATGTCGAGATAGGCCGACGGCACCGTAAAGTAATACTTCGTGACCGTCGGCGTCGTATCGGCATCGAAGTCGCCGCCCGTGATTCCGACCGCTTCCATCAGCTGAGAGGACGAAAGCGTAGCGCTTCCCCGAAACATCATGTGTTCCGTCGCGTGAGCGAGGCCGGGAATCCACTGTTCGTCGGAGCCGGCCTCGTAGTTGAGAACCGTCGTAACGACCGGCGCGAGAGTATTGCGTACGACGATGACGCGCAAGCCATTGGAGAGCGTCGTGCGCGCCACGTCGGGTGAGGCAGCGCGGGCCCCGGTTCCAAGCACCGAAAAGAGTACGGCCGTGACGGCCGCTATGAAGATGCCCCGCTTATACATTGGCGGCGCTATTCGCGCCGCGGCCCGCGAACCCTCACGACGAAAGCAGCAGCGATCGCGTACTGGGCTGGGCCGCAAGCACGGCGCGCAGCCCGGCGTGTTCGGGGCGCCCCAGCGCCGGATCGCCGGCAACGATCAGCTCGGCAGCCGCTCTCGCGGCGCGATACACGTCGATGTCGCGCACCAAATCGCCCAGGCGCAGGTCGGCGGCTCCGGACTGGATCGTTCCCGAAAGCTGCCCCGGTCCGCGAATCCGCAGATCCTCATCGGCGATCTCGAAGCCATCGTTAGAACGCATCAGGATCTCGAGCCGCTCGCTGTCGGTATCGTCGGGATAGACGAAGATGCAGTAGGAGCTAGCGGCGCCTCGACCGACTCGCCCGCGCAGCTGATGGAGCTGCGCCAGCCCGTAGCGATGCGCGTCGAGAACCACCATCACCGTTGCGTTCGCGACGTCGACACCGACTTCGATCACGGTCGTCGAGACCAGCACGTCGAGTTCGCCGCGTACAAAACTCGACATGATCTCCTCCTTCTCGCGCGACGCCAAACGCCCGTGCAGCAATCCCAGCCGCAGATCCGCAAACACGTCGCGGCGCAGGCGCTCGGCTTCCGCGATCGCGCTCGTCAGCGCGTTCTCCCCTTCCTCGATGGCCGGCGCGACGATATAGGCCTGACGCCCCGCCGCCACGTTCTTTCGCACCAAATCGTAGACCAGGCTCAAGCGGCTCGTTCGAAGAGCATACGTTAGGACCGGGGTTCGGCCGGGTGGCAGCTCGTCGATTGTCGAGACGTCGAGGTCCGCGTACGCCGATTGTGCGAGCGTCCGGGGAATCGGCGTCGCCGTCATCACCAGCACGTCGGGCTCGGCCTGATTGGGCTTCTTCATCAGCCGCTTGCGCTGCAGCACGCCGAAGCGGTGCTGCTCGTC
>PMHJ01000023.1 GCA_003158175.1 Candidatus Cybelea septentrionalis | reverse complement strand
GGGACCTTTGCATGATCTCGCCTGACGACGCCGGGATAGCCACGCTAGAGAAACAACTCGGCAGCGCAACTTACGATTGCGTGGTAATAGGTGGAGGGATGCGGTTGCCGCCTAAGGGCCTTTTGATTTTCGAGAAAGCCGTGAATGCAATCCACAACGCCGCCCCGGGTTCCGCCATCGCCTTTAATACCAAACCCGAAGACACGGCTGAAGCAGCAGCCCGCTGGCTGAAATCCGATTAAACCTCGAGGTGACGTCTGCGCCTGATCCTGAGATCGATCTCGACGACGGCTGTGTTTCCGGCACTATGTATTTTGCTGACGTCAAACGCCTTAGCGAAGCCCGATGCTTATCAAATTTTCGAGCATGCTAAGCGGGTTCTTCAGTCACAGTCATATCCGGACCCCATCTCTTATCGCACTACTATCCAAGTCTCCGAAGGCAATAAGGATGAGTTCGAACACTTTCTTGCTGAAGCATTTGTAAGCGGCGACGTTCGAGTTGAGGGAGTGAGCGACGAAGAACAGGCTACACCCCACCAAACCCGCGGGATGAACTTCAAACTGTCCTTTTCTATCGGCTGGAATACGGAGGCGGGCGGCCAAACCGAGACCGTGACTAAGGATGCTCACCGGACGGAGGCCTCCCCAGACTATTTGGGTGTCCCGCTTATAAGTCCGGCCTATTTCTTTGGCTTAACGACACGGCATGCAGCGGCGCCAAACACAGCTTCGCCTACGACGTCTGGTTTGCATACAATTGCGACAGTTACAGCGATTGATAGAGTCTACATGGTTTCCTTGGTTGGAACGGAAGAAGTAGGTGCATTGTACGCTTATCATTTGCATTTGAAACCGATAACTCATCCTGACTGGTACAGAATCAGAGACCTTTGGGTTGATGTTTACACGTACCAAGTTGTGCAACTTCAAATCCAAGGGAACTTCACCAATGCACCAATGACAAACGTCGCTTGGCTCGTGACCTTCCAAAACGTCGATGGAAACGCCTATATTCAAAGGGAAACTGCGCTTGAACCGCTCGTGTTCCACCACGACAGAACATTTACGGCAGCGAGCATTGGCTTTACCGACATCCATGCATCAGACACTTGCGCGCCGATTTTACCGACGCTTGACGGTCCCTCTGATATCAATTTACGTGAGCCGGAAGCGCTGCCCATTTGAGTCAAATTAACCACCCAGGCCGCAAGACTGTCTGTGTTTTTGGCTACTCACTCATTACAAAGATAGTAACGGACCCGCTCTAACGCGGTCCCAGGAGAAACGAAAGTGTGCCTTTCGCCAAGACGTCGGCGTCTTAACCTGGTCCAATTATCCACTTGTCAATCCACATGCGCTGATGCCAGGCATTCCAAGTCAACGGATGGGCTGTCAAAATTGGGTAGAAATATACGAACGCCCCCAATACGATTGTTAGGTACGCCGCAGCGCAGAGCACGGAGAGGTTCTGTCCGTGACGACCTGCGCTCTTACCCCACTCCCAAAAGCGTTGCAACGCAATTGTATTGCAGAGGCAAATTAGTGGAATGTTGACATAAAAATGGTAAGCAAATGTAATGCGTGGCGATCCGGCCCACGGTATCCATTGGAGGGCGTAGGCGAGTACAATCAGTGCGTACGCCTTACTGCGTAAGCGAAAGGCCAAGCAGCCTACGAAAGGGACACTAAAAAGCCCAAACCAAAGGATTATTGGATTGGGTAGGGACGTGATCTCGTAAACGCAGCAAACATTGTCGTTCGTCGGGTCCTTACGGCGATCTTCATAGAAGTAGGCAATCGGGACGTAATCGAGTGGCCACTCCCACCACTTTGAAGAATATGGATGCGTGGCGTGCGCTACGCCTACGTCGTGGTATTCAAACATCGAGTACTGGCGATATACGACATCGTTGAAGTTGTGAATTTCGTTTGGGTCCGCAGAATGACGCGCAAGGTCCGGAACCCAGACCAAGAGATACACCGTCGTTGTCACGATTACAATTGCGACCATTGAGGTATCAAGCCTGAAGCCTCGCGGATTGCCCCATAGCGTCGGCCGGTCGCGAAAGAAATAGCGCTGCAGCGATACGAAGATCAGTATGACGAAGCTGACGCCAAATCCCATTACGCCGTACCACTTTGTTGCGACCAGTAAGCCTAAGGTTACGGTGAAGAGAACGAGCCAGAGATTTGACGAGCGTCCCTTCTCGCTGGCGTTCCCGGCGCGAATCTCGTTGTCAGCGTAGATCGCGTCTCCGACAGGTGTCTCGTAGGCGACGCTGAGGTCTCGGCGGTACTCGATATGCAGCGGGGCGTCGTCGTAAGTAAGGGCCCCTCCGCGCGGTTGAGACCTCGATCCCCGCTGAATGTTTCCGCGCGCGTCAATAATGCCGCCGTCAGCCGCGAGGACTTCCCCGCAACCCGGGCCAGTGAGGGCGAAGGAGCCTTCAGCATAGCTAAGCTCACGTTGCCCATCGGAGAAACAAGCTGGGACTCCGAAAAATCGGACTAGTAAGTAACAGAGGCCGGTTATATAAATCGTTACGATCGTCGTTGCGGACGCATCGAAGCCATGAAGCAAGCGGCATGTCTGCCCGACAATGCACCCCACCCCAAACGAAGCGGCCACGCCGACGACATAGGCCCACGGCGGGACAATAAGATGTCTGTGATTTGCAATCTGTGAGCTGACCCAAAAGCGGTAAAACGCGTAAAGAGCGAACGTCGAGAAGAAAACGACGAAGCCTTCGGGCGTGGCAAGGCGCGACTGAACAAAGTGCATGCCATCGAACGTCAGGAGCAGCGCCGCGATGGTAGCAAAAAGCGTCGAGCCGGTGACACGCTTGGCAAAGCAATAGAGCAGCATCACGACGAACGCGCCGACGACGACATCCAGAAACCGCCAGCCGTAAGGATTATCGCCGTTGCTCATGTGGCCGATGATGCCATTGAGGAACGTCCAACCCCCAATACCGTGCCCTTTCGGCATGCCACCGAAAAGCATCATCGAGAACGTAACCAGTAACTTGCTCAGTGGCGGATGAGTGTTTTCATAGATTCGGAGGTTCTGCAGATACTCTTCACCTGCACGAGCAAAGTACGTTTCGTCGAATACGCCGCAACGCTGAAGACCGTTTTCCGCCCAACAAGAAGACCCGTTAGGCCACCAATATCCCACGAACGAGAGAACGAAGTTTCCGACGCCTAACGCCCCGACGATGATATAGTCGAGGGGCGACTGCATCGCAGCCAAACCTTCACGCGGATCGAACCAGTGGCGTATCGCTTCCCACTTTAAAACGGCAGCGCCGCGCGGCTTGCGCGCGTTGGCTACCGGAACGGCGGAGCCTTCCGTTGTTCCCAAATAACAGTATCCCAGCCAGAAGAACGTTCCGACGGCGATAAGCGAAAGCAACGTCGTCCAGGTGCCCCACAAGTTCCGTTGGTCGACGCCCGGGACGTTATTAGAAACGACGTTAAGATAGTCCAAGCTATACGCGAGGTTTGCACAAAGCACGATGGTTAAGATGACAATGGCCCAAAGATATCGCCGCGCGAAAGGCAGGCACACTATCGTAAAAAGGAGTCCGTTGAACAGATAGCGCTCGTGCATTCGGGTGGCGAGCGTAAAAAACGCTAGTGTTGCGACGGCGCAACCCTCCAGCAATGCTCGAGGTGTCCGATCCTGAAGGTAACGCCACACAATAAGCACGAGCGCAGCAAGCACCAGCAGAATCCCCCAAAGATACTGCTGCAAGGCCGCGATGTGTTGGCTGTCGGGAACCCACATCTGGCCTCTGAGCGCCCACAAGTTAAACGCGTCGACAGTGTTATAGGCGTAGACGCTTGCGCCGAACCGATAGACATCGAAGAGCCAACTCATCACGGCAAAGGCACTTCCGTGATGGAAGGGTTCACTTAGCAAGACCGCAAGCGTAAGGGCGCCTGCGGCGCCAATCGCGCTTGCTTTAATTCGCGCATGGCGCATCGACGGATTGACGAAAGCAAACGCGACGATGAGCGGTAAAAGCACGGCAGCCTGGGGCTTGATCAGCAACGAGTAGCCGAAGGAGAGCCAAGCTCCCACGATCCAGCCCGCGTGTGCGGCGCTTCTTGCGAATTTATCGTCGCTCTTCAGTAACGCATAAATGGCAAAGAGCGCAAAAAAGCCGGCAACGGAATCGACTTGGCCCCAGGCGGCGGAGTCATAAATGGTCGCCGGGTTAAGTAGATAGAGGGCCGTTGCGCAAAGAGCGAGACCCGTTGCGGCAAAACGCCGTACGACCGCGTAAATAAGCGTACCCACCGCAAGATCGGCCAGAATTGCCGGCAACTTCACGAGATCGCGAAATATTATTCCGTTCGGGTCGTGCGCAGCGAAGAAGAGATGCCAGAAATGCCCGAGCGCTGCGAGAATGTAGAAGTACCCCGGAGGGTAGTCGGCAAATACGACTGTAGAATAGAACGACGTAAAGCCGTGTTCGCTCAAACGCGACGCCCATGCAACGTACGTGCCGACGTCAGTCTTGAACCCTTCGTTGCCGACGAAGAGCACCCTTATGATGAGTCCGACGACGATCACCGCGGGAAGCCCCAGGGAGATAGAACTCGGACGTACCGCGCCTTCATCTTTCACGGCTCGCCCTTTTTCCCTAAGGAGCGTCGCACCGTGAAACTCGCGAGAGGCTTCCGAAAGCGTGTGGCAAGGATCGACCGAGAGCCCGATGCGGCCCCGGAGAGATCCTACGCTCTACCACGGCCCGTTAGCTAGATGGAGTCGGAGCAGGCTGTACCTGAGGGCCCAGCCCGGTAACGACCGCACCGTGGAACATCTCCGCTTCTCCCTTTGACACGTGTGTGGAGTACATCATAGGCAGCGTAATTGCAAAGACGGCAGCAAACCAAAGGAACAACCGCAGACTCTTTTCGGATGCTGAACGCCGCCACGCACGCATGCGAATAGATGCTAGCGGCACGGGTGGTGCGCCGATATTAAGCGCACGGTCAATCATTAGTTCGATGTCAGGCTGCACCGTCGGGGGTCTCCTCGCGTGACCTAATATGTTCGTTCAAATGGCTAAGCGATTTTTCTAGTGTTCGTCTGGCTCTCATAATATGAAATCGCACGGTGCTGTCGGAAATCTCCAAAACCGCACCTATTTCGCGGCTGCTCATCTCACCGCAGACACTGAGGGCGACGCAAACACGTTGTGGGGCGGGAAGTTCCATGAGCGCGTCGAGCACTTCGATCCGCGTTAATACATCGTCCAAGAGCGAACTTGATGAAGGCTCCAACTCGATCGTCGTAGCAAAAGCCCTTTTTCGAATCGCCAATGCTTCGCGAACGACGATTCGATAGAACCACACCGTGAAGGCTGGAGCTGCCCGCAGCCGTTTAATATGTCGAAAAAGCACCGCACACGCTTCTTGCGCGGCATCCTCCGCTAAGGCGCGATCATGAAGGATAGACTGCGATATCCGGTACGCATAAGGCCAAACGGCCCGCACAAGCGCCTCAAGTTCTGATACGCCTCCAGATCGAGCCGCTTCGACAAGAGGCACAAAGAGTCGGGTCACCACAGCTTCTCGTTCCACCGGTCTATAATAGTAGAGCTATCCTAAGGCGAGAAGTGTTGGCGCACGCCAGGTGCCGGTCTGATTGGCGAGGGGTATTACCCGTATAGCTGGCCGCGATTAGCGCCATTCCGGTTCACTGAGACTGCGCTGTTCGGCCTGTTGCTTGACACGTGTTGCCGTCGTCGGCAGGGGCGTAACATCGTCCTTGGTGATCTTGCGCCACCGCGGAAGACCACAGCTGAGGAACTCAAGAGCGGTCGCCGCGCAGTATCGATCACATTCCCAGCGTAAGGGCGGCTGAGCGGTCGGCGCCGAAGCAATAGTACCCGCCGATCCGTTCACGCTCCAGGAGGCATCAGATGAGGATTTCAGGCCTTAGCCGTTATGCGTTCAGTAGTTGCGCGGCCGTAGCAATGCTAACAGCATGCGCAGGTGGCGCCGGAAGCAGCGCGATGCCAGCCGCAAGCGGCACCGCTGCCTCCCTTCCGTATCACAAGACGTTCGTTTACACGGGTCAGCGCCAGACGTTCACCGTGCCGGCCGACGTGAAGTGGCTCACCGTTGATGCACTCGGTGCAAGCGGTGCGTTCCTGCCGCGGACCGCCACCGAGGGGCCTAACGGCGGGCGCGTCCATGCCGTTATTCCAGTGACTCCCGGAGAAAGGTTTGCAGTATTCGTGGGTGGTGAAGGTTCCGAAATGCGCGGCGGCTTTAACGGAGGCGGCAACGGCGGCGGCGCTTCGTACGACTGCTACTGCTACGGGTATGGCGGCGGTGGCGCCTCGGATATTAGGCGCGATGGTGATAGACTGCGCGATCGCGTCCTTGTCGTGGGCGGGGGAGGCGGCCAAGGCGGGAGAGGCAGCAACTCCTCGTCACATGGCGGCGGTGGCGGCGAAGGCGGGGCCAGCGTCGGCGGCGCAGGCGACGCCGGCGGTAACAATAACGCTGGTGGCGGCGGTGCCGGCGGGAGGCAGCGTCGTGGTGGATCCGGCGGCAGCGCCGGAGTGGCTGCTGGTTCCTTCGACTGCAGCGGAGCTTCGGGCGATGTCGGATCGCTGGGTCAAGGTGGCGACGGCGGCGCCGGTTGTTCTGAGGAGTACAGTTACGGCGCTGGTGGTGGCGGCGCCGGTGGCGGGTATTACGGCGCGGGCGGCGGTGGTGGCGGCTCGGGCTGTAATTACTGCGGTCAACCAGGTGGCGGCGGCGGCGGCGGATCGTCGTACATCGAGCCCAGCGCGAAGCGCTTTCAAACTTGGCAAGGATGGAAAAAGGCCACGGGCAACGGTGTTGTCGTCTTAAGCTGGTAGTTGAATGATAAATCTCAATGTGCTATTGTCGCGCACTTAGCATCGGCGCGGCCGCGCTCCGCGAGCATGGTGGCGTTAGTGCGGATTGAACGAAAAGACGACGCCGTCGTTTGCAGTTCCTCCGGCCGACGTCGTACCGTAGTACAGGTTGCCATAAGTTACGTCGGAAACGATCGGAGCCTCGGGGTATGCACCGTCGGCACCGCACCTGAAGGAATAGAGCAGGGTGTATTTTGCTGACGAAAGGTCGTACGAGAAGATCGTGCCGCAACCTCCACTTCCGCCGCTCGCTGTGACGAGGTAAAGGTGTTCTCCTTCTGTAATAATCGGCGGCCCATAAGGATACGCGCCGTCAGTGGCGGCGCCGGCGAATGTGTGCAGCGTAACTTTCTTGTACGTCGATCCATGGGGTTTCAGTACGTAGAGCGTTCCGTATCCCGACGAGCCGCCTTTCAGCGTCGTTCCGAACAGCGATACATTCTTCGATGAACCATAATATCCGTACGGAGTGACCCCGGTGGGCGTCCCTACGTCCTTGGAGCTCGCGAACGTGTAAAGCGTGGCGAGACCCTTCCCGGGAGTGAATGCGTAGACCGTCGCGGGCACGCTCTTTGAGCCCGCCGTGGTCCCGTAGTGGGGGCACCCGTATTGATCGCACGCCGTAAGTTGAGAGTTCGGGTACTCGCCGTCGCTCTGGCCGCTGAACGAATAGAGAACTTTTGGCCTGAGTCTCTTATACCGCGTGATGGAAACGATTGCGCCCAGGTCGTGACTACCGCCCGCAGACGTCGCCGCGAAATTGGTGTGTCCTAGATGAAACAGTCCACCGGCGGGAAACGCGCCGTCGCGTCCATTGAACGAAAGCACGGTATCGGTGGTTCCTTTGATTTCGACTGCCGTCCCTTTTCCGTGAGTTCCCCCCTGCGAGGCCATTCCGAAGATCGGACCACCATATCCATTACGCGCGATGACAGAGCCCGTTGGGTCGCTTCCCGTTTCCGACGGCGTGTAGCTCAGCAGGGCGCGCTCAGTCCAGCGGCCTCCCGTTGTCAGGTCCGGACTAAAGAGCAAGTAAATTGTTCCCGCGTTGTTCGTGCCTCCTGTGGAGGTGTTACCGATGACCTCCGCGGTGCAGACGCTCGCGCAGCCGTGGTAAACGCTCACCGGTCCTTGCGGAACAGCGCCGTCGGGCTCCCCTTGGAAACTGTAGAGTGTGGTCAGGGTTCCGCCGGAACTCGTCCACTTTACCGCACCTCCAGGCAGCGCGGCGTTACCGAAACTTGCCTGGGGCGTTGGCGTCGAACATCCGCAGACGACAAGAACGAATCCCACTGAAATGACCTGTCGGATTAGCACGGCTCTAGCTCCTTTGGCGTGAATTAATTACTGGAGTTGACCGCTTTCCTGGAGTGGTTTGATTTCAATATCAGGCGTCCCCAGCCATGCGACCCTCGAATTTGTCCACCCTTCGATGAAATCGAAGAAAGTACAATCAGCGCGTTCTTCGGTCGTTAGACCAGCGCGGCCCTGAGTCGCTGGAGTAGGCTCCGACGCCGTGAGGCGTGCCGGATAGCTGCGCCGGAGCGCAACGGCGTCGTGTCGAATGCGCGCGGCTTACGAAAGGAGTAGGCAAGTGAGGATTTGGAGCTTCAGTCGCGCTGCACTTGGCATTTGCGCGGCAGAAAAGCTGGCCGGATGCGGCGGATCGCAGCCGCCGATTCGGTACACCGGCAACGGGTGTACAGACCTCGCGACCCGATGGCGCTCGATATCAAGAGTGGAAAAACGCAACGACCAACGGGCTGATCGTCATCAGCTGGTAGCAGGAATGAAAATCTCAACGCCCTCTCGTCGCGTGCTACGCATTTGCGCCGTCGCGGCAATGCTCGCAGGGTGCGGCGGATCGCAAGTGCCGATCGTTGCTAACGTTGTAAGCGCCGGAACGCGCGCTCCGTCGCGCCAGCGCACTTTTTATTACACGGGTGGAAAGCAGACGTTCGACGTGCCAACCGGCGTGGCGCAGGTTACGATTGTGGCAAAGGGCGCAGCCGGCTCGGACGGCGGCCCAGACTCCCAATATTCCGCGGGTAATGGCGGCGGAGGTGGCTACGCTGAGGCCACGATACCGGTGACTCCCGGAGAGAGCTTGGCGATCTTCGTTGGTGGGAGCGGCATGCGGGGCGGCTTTAACGGCGGCGAGGGTAGAAAAGGTATTGCTTGTCGTCGCCGGTGCTTCGGTTTCGGCGGGGGCGCGTCTGACGTGCGGCAGGGGGGCGACCGATTGGCCGACCGTGTTGTGGTGGCCGCGGGCGGCGGAGGCGGCGCCGGCGACGGTTGCACCGGAATGCCGAGCTGCTACATAACCGATGGCGGAAAGGGCGGAGACGGCGGCGGAGACATAGGTGGATCGGGCAGCAGCGGTTACGGTAGGCTCGCTGGAAGCGGCGGGGCCGGCGGCATGCAGAGTGCTGGTGGCAAAGGTGGCGCGGGCGGCGGACACGGAGGCGTCTGTCGCGGCTCCAACGGAAGGCTCGGTGCTGGCGGCGCGGGGCACTTTGGGTGTCCCGACGGCGGCTTCGGAGGTGGAGGCGGAGGCGGCTACTATGGCGGTGGTGGCGGGGGTGGAGGTAGAGTGGGTCGCTTCTCCCAGTACGGCGCGGGCGGCGGCGGGGGCGGAGGCTCATCATTCGTCGAGAGCAGTGCGACGCACGTGCGGATGATGGCCGTCGCGCACAAGAGCGACGCACTGATCACCATCAGTTGGTAGATTGGCGTCACAAATGAAGCTTTCTGATTTCAGACGCTACGCGCTCAGCAGCTGCGTGGCTGCGGCAATGCTGGCCGGGTGCGGCGGATCGCAGCCGCCGATCGGTGCGCCGGGCGTGATACCGCAAACCTCTACCATTGCAACGCACGCTGATCGTGGCAAGTCGTGGATGCTGCCGGAAGCAAAGACCGAAGACTTATTGTATGCTTCCTCTCAATCCGGACCTCCGACATACTACAGACCGACGGTTTGGGTGTTCTCCTACCCGCAAAGCAAGCTTGTCGGGAAACTCATGGGCTTTGCGCCGTCCGCACAGCTTTACGGGCTTTGCACCGACCGCAAAGGAGATGTGTTCGTCACCGGATGGGGGACCGGCACGGTGTTACAAAGCCAGATCTATGAGTTTGCCCACGGTGGAACGCAATTGAAAGCTACGTTGAACGATCCAGGTAGCGCTTTCGGGTGCGCCATCGATCCGACAACCGGGAACCTTGCCGTGACCAACTATTTTAGTCAGTCGGGACCATCCAATAACGGTAACGTCGAGATATACCGGCACGCAAAGGGTAAGCCGACGATGTATTACGACAACAATATCTATGGCCGACGAGAAGCGAGCCTAGTGAGTTCCTAACCACGTCTCGATTGCTGCAAAGAGCGCTGGATCGAGGTACGAGGGCGTGAAGTATTCGTCACCAGTCGACGGCTCGTCCCCCGGCAGCTTGATGAAGAGATGATCGTCGTCTTGCAGCATCACGACCGTTACGTCGCGATACGCGCTTTGCGCGGCCTGCACGAGACGCGGGGTGTCCGCCGGCAGAACTTGGATGTCTTTGGTCCCCTGAAGGATCAAAATCGGGCAAGGAACGCGCGCAATCAGCGCCGCCGGATCGATTCCGAACGAGCTGCGCAGCCATTGGTTCGTCGCGCCCGCCTTCTTGCCCGATGCGATCGCATCGAGTTGCGCCTGGACTTGCGTCTCCGCTGCCGCGCGATTCTCCCCTGTTTGGTCACGGAGCAGTTGCTGCTTCAGGATTTGCTCGAGTGGAAGCGCCGGCGGCGCGAGCAAGACGATCCCACGTAAACGTCCGTCTGCGATTGCGATGCTCGGTGCGAGCTCGCCGCCTTCACTGTGTCCGAGGACGTAGATCCGTTTGGGATCGATCCCGGGTTGCGATCGCAGATAGGCGATCACGTCGCGCGCGTCGGCGATCAAACGGTCGCGCACCGGAAACTTACCGCCGCTCTTTCCGCACGAGCGCTTATCGTAGCGCAGCACCACGTAGCCGTCGTTCGAGAGCCGGTTTGCGAGTTGCGCGAAGACCTTGTTCGGACCGATCGTTTCGTCACGATCGTTGCAGCCGCTTCCGTGAACCAAAACGAAACCCGGCAGCGGCGTCGCTGCCGAGTTCGGAACCGTCAAAGTTCCGGCGAGCATCACCCCGTCGTCGGTCTTTATCGAAACGTCGTGAGAAGTATAGTGCGCCGGCGGCGACGGCAACGGGGTCGCCGTAGCCGGCCTCGCGAGCGTGGTAATTTTTGGGTCGTACGATCGCAGCACAATCGCCAGTTCCTGCGCGGGCAGCTCGAAGCGATCGAGCACCTCGGTTTGAGGATTAAACCAGAGCGTGGCTGTCTGGCCCTCGAGCTCGACCGAGACGGCGGCGTCGCCGGACGGCACTCCGGCTGGCGGAACAGCGGAATGGCCCGCCACCGTCACGGGCACTGCCACGAATGCCCCGCAGATGCATGCCAGCGTCAACTGCTTCGCGCCGGTGACGTGAAGCGCCGCCGGAATCAGCGCGAAGCCCGCCACCTTATTGTCGCTAACCACAAATGGCGCGTCAGCCGGCGCCGCGATTTTCGAGTGCGCGCCACCCGCGCTGAACGTTGCTTCATTTCCGGCAAACGTCAGAGCACCATGTTGACCGTCCGCATCGGCTACGTAGGAAAGATTGGCAAAGGTAGCCGCAACGATTTTGCGATCGCTGATCAGCGATACGCCGGCGACGGAGGCGCTCTCGCCAACGTCGAGCGTGCCGCCACTGCGGCGAATGACGATAGTGCTGCTCCCGACGCTATGTCCGCCGACGCTCGTTTCGTAGTGATACGTGCCGCTGGGAAGCAGCGCGACCGCCATCAGCAACGGCGCGATCATCGCCACGCGCAATCCAAGAGATGGTCGTTGACCATTCCGACGGCCTGCATGAATGCGTAGCAGATCGTCGGACCGACGAAGCGAAAGCCGCGCTTGCGCAGGTCGCTGCTCATCGCTTCGGATTGCGGCGTGAATGCCGGGACTTCCTCGAGCCGGCGCCAGCGATTACGGATCGGCTTACCGCCGACGAAGCGCCAGACGTAGTCGTCGAACGTATCGAACTCCTGACGCACCAAGAGCAACGCGCGACCGTTTGAAACCGCCGACTCGATCTTCGCGCGGTTGCGAATGATCCCCGGGTCGAGCATCATCCGCTTGATACGCGCCGGCGTCACGTTTGCAACGAAGGCAGGATCGAAGCCGCCGAAGAGCTGCCGATAGCGGTCGCGTTTACGCAGAATCGTTTCCCAGCTCAGCCCGGCCTGCGCGCCTTCGAGCACCAAGAACTCGAAGAGCCCCGCGTCGTCGTGCAACGGCTTACCCCACTCCGCATCGTGGTAAGCGATCAAAGCGGGCGTGCTCGCCCACGGACAACGTCTCATAATGTCTGAGCGTTTTTGCGATTTGGGCATTGCAGGCTTCACCGGAATGGCTTATGAGTAGGGCTATGCGCGCGAGGCTCGCCAGAAGGATTCCGCTCGTCGCCGCACTGGCGACGTTGGCCGTCCATCTTATTGGTAATCCCCATTATGGCTTCTTCCGAGACGAACTGTACTTTATCATTTGCGGTTTCCATCCGGCCTGGGGATATGTCGACCAGCCGCCGGTCGTGCCCCTCTTGGCGGCGGCTACCCAGTTCTTCGGCCACTCGCTCTTCGCCGTCCGCGCGCTCTGCGCGTGCTTCGCCGCGGCATCCGTCTACACGACGTGCCTGCTGGTAGTCGAGCTCGGGGGCGGCGCGTTCGCCGAAATCTTCGGAGCGCTGGTCGCAGCGGTCACGCCCATCCTCATGGCTTTCGGAACGAAACTCTCCACCGATACCGTCGGCCTCTGGCTCTGGCCGCTCGCCGCGCTCTTTGTTCTGCGTATCGTCAAGGGAGCCGATCCTCGCTGGTGGCTGGCGGTCGGCGCGATCGTCGGCATTGCGATCGAAAGCAAGTACACCATCATCCTTTTCGCCGTGGCGATCGTCGTCGCGCTGCTGGCACTCCCGCAACGCCGCGCGCTCCTCACGCCTTGTTTTGTGGCCGGCGCCTCGGTCGCGGCGGCGATCGCGCTGCCGAACGTCCTCTGGCAGGCCGCACATGGATTCCCGATGTGGACGGTGCTGCACGAGGCCGGCGAGTATCGAAACGTCGTGCTGACGCCGGTACAGTTCGTATTGACGCAGCTGCTCGTGACCCACCCGCTGCTCGCGCCGGTATGGCTGATCGGTCTAGCGACGTTGCTCCGCCGTCCCACAACGCGGTTTCTCGGCGTCGCCTATCTGCTGTTGATCGCTGCGATGTGCGTTTTTCACGCCAAGAACTACTATGCCGGCGACGTTTACCCCATTCCGATCGCCGCTGGAGCCGTTGCAATTGAAGCGTGGACGTCACGCGCGACCGCGTGGCGGCCCGTGCTGGCACTCTACGTGCTGGTTGCCGGCATCGTGTTAGTTCCGCTGCTGATGCCGGTTTTGCCGGAAGTGACGATGTCGGCCTACGACCGTCTCGCTGAAGACGTTATCGCACGAAACATCGATCTCGCGCGCACCGAGCGCACTCAAATCGGAGACTTACCGCCGGATTGGGCGGATATGCACGGCTGGCAAGAGCTGGCAAAGACCGTGGCGCGTCTCTACTACTCGTTGCCGCCTTCGCAGCGCTCACAAGCGGCAATTCTGGCCAGCAACTATGGAGAGGCCGGCGCGATCGACTTCTTCGGACCGCAGTACGGGCTTCCGCCGGTGCTCTCCGGAAACAATCAGTTCTGGATGTGGGGAACGCACGGCTACACCGGAAACGTTCTGATCGACGTCCACGGCGACTGTCAAGGTAACGCGCACTTATTCCGGAGGCGGCAGATCGTTACGCGGTTTAACAATCCATGGGGCCGCCCTTTTGAAAACGGCTTTCCGATCTGGCTATGCGAAGGAATTACCGAACCGCTGGCCGTCTACTGGCCCAGACTACGGAACTATATTTAGTAAAGCGCCGACAGATCGTCTAGGGGATCGATTGCGTTCACGAGAGTCGGATGAACGCGATCCGCGAGCCGCCACGCTCGCAGCGGCGAGACGATGTCGTGCGATAGGGGCAGGCCGGTCAGAACGGCGAGCTCGACGCTGTCGGGGCGATGCCGCCGCCACCGCCGGTACAGGCGGCGAACCGCGTGGTTGTTCACGGCGACCTCCGCGGCGTTCGTCACGATCGTCACGTGCTGTGCGCCCGGAGAAGTCGTCAGCGCTTCGTCGAGAAGCGAACGTGCGATCCGATAGGAGTGTGCGATTGCATGAGTCGTGTAGCGCGGATAACCGCACGCCGCGATATGACGATCGCGCAAGATTGGGTTCCACCAAAGAAATCGATTCGGTACGCGCAGCAAGCGTTCGGCGACGGTGTTCATCAAACGATTCGGTATCAGCGCGATCCCAAAGAACGGAGCGATGGGCACGCAGCGATCCACTTCGAAATGCTGACCAATCCACGCGGCAAGCAGCCCGCCCAATGAAAAACCCGCGACGGTTACACGCTCACCCAGCTCGCGCGCAACCGTGACGTACTCGTCGACCGCTCGGTAAAGATCTTCGGGGCGTAACCGCTCGAGCGCCGTCGAGAGCCGATCCGCGTGTCCGTGTCGCGGCAAGCGCGGCACCACGACGTTATGCCCGCGCTCGAAAAGATCGGCCGCGACCCGCTCGAACTGCGCGGGACTAGCGCTCATTCCGTGGAGCAAGACGACCGCTCGCGGACGCCGTTCGCCGTGCACGTACGCACGGGTACGGCCGCTTAAGGAAACGCCCGGATGATCGCGAGCGACGAGTCGTTCGAGCCGGTCGAAGCAGGTAGCCAAGGGCGTGTCCTTAAGACGGAAGAGGTGCATATCCTCTCGGAGCAAGCGCGAGAACTGATCGCACTCGAAGAGCGCTACGGCGCGCATAACTACGCCCCGCTGGACCTCGTGGTCGAGCGGGCCGAAGGCGTTTGGCTCTGGGACGTTACCGGCAAGCGTTATCTCGACTGCGTTAGCGCATATTCCGCACTCAACCAAGGGCACTGTCACCCACGCATCCACGCGGCGCTCGTCGACCAAGCTCGCCGGCTCACGCTGACGTCGCGCGCGATGCGCAACGATCGGATGCCGGGATTTTTAGAAAAACTCACGCGCCTCTGCGGTTACGAAAAGGCGCTGCTGATGAACACCGGCGTCGAGGCTGTCGAAACGGCGATTAAACTCGCGCGGCGCTGGGGGTACGCGCGCAAGGGCATTGCGCCCGACGACGCTACGATCGTGGTCTTCTCGAACAACTTTCACGGCCGGACCATGGCCGCCGTCAGCGCGAGCACGACGGAGGAATATCGCGCCGGGTTCGGGCCTTTTCTGCCGGGTTTTGTCGTGGTTCCGTTCGGCGACGCGGATGCGCTCGAGCGGGCCCTCACGCCCCAGACCGCTGCCGTTCTCATCGAGCCGATTCAAGGTGAAGGCGGGGTCATCGTACCCCCGGCCGGCTATCTCAAGCGCGTCTGGGCGCTCTGCCGCGAGCACGAGATCTTGCTCCTCGCCGACGAGGTACAGACCGGCTTTGGGCGGACGGGCGACCTTTTCGCCTGCGATTATGACGGCGTAAAGCCCGACGTCTTGATCGTCGGCAAGGCGCTCGGGGGCGGCTTCTACCCGGTCTCCGCGGCGCTGGCAAGCGACGAACTGATGAATCTTTTCCAGCCCGGCGACCACGGCAGCACCTTCGGAGGCAATCCGCTGGCCTGCGCGGTCGCCGACGCCGCGCTCGACGTCATCGTCTCCGAAAATCTCGCGGCCCGGGCGCGCTACGCGGGCGCCGCCATCATGCAAGGGCTGCGTGCGCTTGCATCGCCGCTGATCGCCGAGATTCGTGGACGCGGGCTCCTGCTGGGCGTTCAGCTCACGGTCCCGGCCGGCCGGCTTGCCGAGGCCCTGCTCGAGCGCGGCATCGCGGCCAAGGATACACGCGAATACGTCCTGCGAATCGCGCCGCCGCTAGTCATCGACGACGAGGCAATCGCATATCTTCTCGACGGCTTCGCCGCCGCGATCGGCTCGCTGCACGCTCGCCCTTGACACTCCCCTGGCCGGGCGTGATATGGTTGGCGAGCCGAAGCAGCGGGTCGCTCCGCTCACCGGATGCCTACGGGCGATCCGGTCTTCACCGAAGGAACTTACGGCTGGTTCCGCAGTGGGGTTGCTCCGGCAGCGCCTTTTTTATTTGGAGATGAGCTCATAGCAAGACCCCTGCGAGTTAACGATCAGATTCGTATTCGTTCGGTTCGGGTGATCGACGAAAACGGCGAGCAACTCGGAATTCTGCCAACCGAAGAAGCGTTAGCGCGGGCAAGACTCGCCGGACTCGATTTGATCGAAGTTTCGCCGACGGCTCAACCGCCGGTCTGCAAGATCGCCGATTTCGGACGTTTGAAATACGAACAGTCTAAAAAAGACAAGGACGCACGCAAGAAGCAGCGCCACTTCGAGCTCAAGGAAGTGAAGCTGCGGCCAAAGATCGAGACGCATGATTATGAAACGAAAGCAAGAATGGCCGAGCGGCTGCTGCTCGACGGGAGCAAGATCAAAGTGACGATCATGTTTCGCGGTCGAGAGATCACGTACACGTCGTTCGGACGCCGCCTGCTCGATCGGATGGCGGAAGACATGGCACCTCTGGCAACGGTTGAGCGAGAGGCGCGGCTCGAGGGCAAGAACATGTTCATGATTCTCGCGCCACGGGTTACACCGACCGGTCCACCAAAGTTTTCAGTCACTCGCGAAAAAGAGCAAAAGCCAACCGCCACCGAGACCGTCGCCGAGGAGCAAGCCAGTGCCTAAAATTCGAACCCATCGAGGAACCGCTAAGCGCGTGAAGGTCACCGGGACCGGTAAACTGCTTCACCGTCATCAATTCGACGGCTGCGGTCATATTCTGAGCAAGAAAAGCCGCAAGCGTAAGCGCAAGTTCCGCAAGGATCAGCCGACTTTCAAGGGCGATCTGAAGCGTTTGGCGCCCACGATTCCCTATCTGTTCTAACGAGGAGAGCGTAGAGAATGGCACGTGTTAAACGCGCGGTTGGAGGTCTCAAACATCGCCGCAAGGTGATGAAGTTGGTCAAGGGCTTCCGCGCCGCTCGCCGCCGCAACTATCGCGTTGCAAACGAAGCGCTGCTCAAGTCGCTGGCCTATGCGTTTCGCGACCGCCGCGTCAGAAAGCGGGATTTCCGCTCCCTTTGGATCAGCCGGATCAATGCGGCCGTCCGCCGCGAAGGCCTCTCCTACTCGGTTTTCATGCACGGCCTCAAGAAGTCCGGCGTGACGCTGAACCGCAAGGCGCTGGCCGAACTCGCCATTTCGGATCAAAGGGCATTTGGCGCTCTACTGAATCTCGCCCGGCAGGCGGCGCAAAAATGAAGAGGCCCAAAAGGCGGGCGACGCTCGATACCTAATCCTCGACTTATGGGACGTTTGAGCTCCGCCTTTGCGACGGTGATAACGCTCTGCGTTCTGGCGCAAGCCGGGATGCCGGCACGGGCCGATACCGGCGTCGCCTTAACGCAAGCGCTTTCCGACCGCATCGACCAGATGGCGAAGGCGCAGATCCATGCGGGGCGCACGCCTGGCCTCGCCATCGGAATCGTCGAGGACGGCCGGATCGTCTACGCTCGCGGTTTTGGGTTCGCCGACCTCGGCAAACACGTACCCATGTCGGCGGACACCCAGTTCTACGCCGGCGGCCTCACCAGGGAGTTTACCGCCGCGGCCATCTTGCTGCTTGCGCAAGACGGGAAGCTCGCGCTCACCGACCACATTACCAAGTATCTTCCCGAGTTCCGTTCCGGCGCCGGGATCACGATCGCCCAACTGCTCGTGCAAACCTCCGGGCTTCCGCCCTCCTCGAAGATTCCTGGCCTTTCCGCCGATCAAACACAACCGATCAAAATTGCCAATCTCCTGGCGTCGCTCGATCAAATGAAGCTCGCCGTCGTACCCGGCACCGTGTACGCAAACGATCCAATAAACTATCTATTGGCAGCGTCGATCGTCGAACGCGCCAGCGGCGTTCCCCTCTCCGATTATCTCGAGCAGCACATCTTTATTCCGCTGATCATGGATCATACGTTTCTTGCAGGCGATAGCGGCATCTCTCCACAGCACGCGATCGGGTACACGCGCGGCTCCCACGGATTCGACCGCGCACCGGTTTCGGATCCCTCGTGGCTCGGCGGCGATGCGGGCTTGGTCACGACGATCTACGACCTTGCAAAATGGGATATCGCGATGCCGATTTTGCTGCGCGTCGACGCCGTGCGCACGATGTTCGCTCCCGGCGCCGATAGTGGGCCGACGCGCTACGGCATGGGCTGGGTCATCGATCGGCGCGGTGGCAAGGATTTCGTCTGGTCCGATGGAGATATCGCCGGCTACCGAGCGACGAACGCACTCTTACCCGAGCAGCACGTCGGCGTCATCGTCTTTTCCAACGCCGACTCGCTCCACGGGCCGACGACGATTCCCGAGGAACTCGGCGCGCACATTCTCGATTTGATCGTGCCGCCCACGATGGCGCATCTGGACAATGCGATCGTCGAGCGGGCGAAAGAGTGGCTGACCCTGTTGGCTTCGGGTCGCGTGCGCCGCGACGAGTTGACGCCGTCTTTCAGCGCTTACTTAACCGATGACCTCGTCGCAAACCAGAACTTCGCCGCTTTAGGACCGTTGCAGTCCATCATTCCGCTTTCGAGCACCGCCGAGTCAAACGGCGAGACCTCGTACGAGTTTCTCGTGCGCTATCGGAACGCACAGTATCACTACGATTTCAAACTTACAGCTGAGGGGAAGGTCGACGGAATCAGACTGACCGCCTAAGCGTGTCAGGCACCCAGCTCTCAGGATAGCTGAGTTATCCTTAGTCGTCGCCGTCGGCGAGACGGCGGCCGGTAGCCTCGACAACCTTACCCAACATCGTTACCGCTTCGGCGCGCGTCGCATTGCTAAACATAAAGCGAAGGCGCTCGTCAGCGTCCTCGACGATCAGGACCGAGCGGCGTCCGAGCCGGACCGACGCGATGAGCGAGCTCAAATAGGCTTCGTCTTCGGGGGCCAGCACCGATTCGTCCGGCCCGACGCTGAGCGGCTCCAATAGTCGTTTGATCACGGCATCAATGTCGCTGGGTATTTCCACATCAACCTCCACAACCGAATCAGAGACCGTGTCGAATAGCAACGGTCGGCGACACTGAATGTCTCCTCATACAACTATCGACCGACATGACTTGCAATTTTACCTCGGCCGCCCTCCAGCCAAAATAAAGCCAGTACGGTTTTCGCGTCGGCCGCGCCGTTAACGACCAGGCGCCATGCCGCCTGCTGTGTGAATCGACCCACCTCAATTCGCTCGTCTTCGTCGAAGTCGGTGACGCCCGCCACGAGCAGGTCTGCGTGGAAAAAATGCATGACCTCCGAGCAGAATCCGGGAGTCGTCCAAAAGGATCCGATCTTCGTAAGCCGTCCGGCATGAAAGCCCGTCTCTTCCCGAAGCTCGCGAGCTGCGCTATCAAGCAACGTCTCGCCGGGTTCACAGGTGCCCGCCGGAATCTCCCAGAGCGAGGAGCCGGCCGGGTGGCGATATTGGCGCACCAAAATCAACTCATCAACTGCCGGAGTCGCAACGATCGCGACGGACGCGCCGTGTTCGACGACGTCGACGCGATGCGTACGTCCGTCGTCGTACTCGACCTCATCGATGCGAACCGAGAACACGCGGCCTTTGAAAACCTGGCGCGATTCGGTAATCTCCGGCAGTCGATCCATCCGCGTGACTTAGCGGAACGGCGCGGCCGCGCCTCGTAGCTAAGATACCTCAATGCCGCAACCGCCGTCGTCCGTCTCGACGGAAATCGCCTGGCTCGGCTTTTTCCTCATCATTTTCGTCGCCGCGGTCTATCTGCTAGTGCGGACGCTCGTTCCACATCATTTCAACGAAATAGTCGCGATCATGCTCGCTGCGATCGCCGCCGGACTCATCATGATCGGCGTACGCGCGTGGTTTGGATCGCGCTCGCGTAGCGGCTGAACCGTGGCAACGCGAGTCGGAGTTCACGCCGAGCGCCTGAAGAGCGTTGCGGCTCTGCAATCCCGCAAGGAGCGGCGGGAATCCAAACGCTTCGCGTTCGAGGGCCCAACGCTGCTCGAAGAAGCGCATGCCGCCGCGTTTCCGATTGACGAACTATATGTAACGCAGGCCGCGTACGACCAGACGCCGCTGGTGCGCGAGCTCGATCGCACTGGAACGCCGACCTTCGTAGTCGAACCGGCCAGCGCGGGGCAGATTTCCGATCTCGCGACCCCGACCGGAATCGTCGCGGTCGCGCCGGCGCGCTTCAGCACCCTCGAAGAGATTCTTGGGCACAGCGAGCCGGCGATTGTGCTGGCAGACGTCGGCGACCCGGCGAACGCCGGGACCCTTCTGCGATCGGCGGATGCCTTTGGCTGCTCGGGAGCGATCTGCGGATCGCTGGGGGTGGACCCGTATCATCCCAAGGTCGTCCGTGGCTCGATGGGCGCGGTCTTTCGGTTGAAGGTCGCCATTAGCGACCCCGATGCCTTAGCGAATGCGGCCGCCAGCGCGGGCGTACGGGTACTGGGCCTGACGGCGAAGGGTGAACCATTGGGCGGGGAGCGATGGGATCGCCCCGCTGCACTGGTGGTAGGGCACGAACGGCACGGTTTGGGGCGTTGGGAAGCCTGCTGCGAGAGCCTGTTGGGCATCCCAATGGCAGGCGCGGCGGAGAGCCTCAGCGCCGCCGTGGCGGGCTCGATCGCCCTTTACGAGGCAACCCGCCGGGGGGCCGGCCGGTAAAGCGGAAGTTTTGTCAAGAGAGTACTCGGGGCTCCAAAAGTCAAGACTACCGGGGGCAAAACTCGCATGGTATACTCAGCGCATTCCGCGACCGTAAGCCGCCCCGGAGCAGACGGCTCAGAAGGAGACTTCAAAGCGCTATGGCAACGTCCAATCTCTTCTGGAGGCTTTTCGCCCAAACGGGTTCCATCGACGCTTATCTGGCATATCGAAGGCTTCACGCGTCGCCGACCGCGACGTAACCTACCCTCGGCCACTCGGGCCGAACGTGAAGTCAAAGCCGAGTTTCGAAGCGCCTGGTAGCAAAGAACACGCCGGGCGTTTTGTTTTGGAAGAGCTATGACGGAACTTGCAAGCCGACTCGACGACGTTGCCCAACGATTTGACGCTGCAGTCGATCGCGCGAACGACGAGCAGGCGCTCGAGAGCGTCCGAGTTGCATACTTGGGTCGAAATGGCGAAGTCACCACCGTACGACGGGCGATCGGAACGCTTGCGCATAACGAGCGCCCAGCGGCGGGCAAGCTCATCAACGACGCGGTCGCAGCAATGGAGCGGCGCCTGCAGGCCGCGTATGAAGAACTCGAGTCTCGCTCCTTCGACGCCGAGTTGGCAACGTCAATCGACGTCACGTTTCCGTCGATCCGCCGGCCAGCCGGCTCGATTCACCCCGTCCGGCGAATCATTGAGGAGAGCTGCGCCTATTTCGTGCGCCACGGATTCGCGGTGGTCATCGGCGCGGAGGTCGAACCGGACTACTACAACTTTGACGCGCTCAACATTCCGAACGATCACCCGGCACGCGAGGGCTTCGATTCATTTTGGATTAGCGATACGCTGCTGCTTCGCCCGCACACGTCGCCGATGCAGATTCGAACGATGCAAGAGCACCGGCCTCCGATCGCCATCGTCGCTCCAGGCAAATGTTTTCGCCGGGATGCCGTCGACGCGCGTCACCTCTTTCAGTTTCACCAAGTCGAAGGATTGCTCGTGGCCGAAGGCATCCATTTCGCCCATTTAAAAGGCATGCTCACCGGGTTGTGCCGCGAGCTCTTCGGGGAGCAGCAGAACGTGCGATTTAGGCCGTCGTACTTTCCATTTACCGAACCGAGCGCCGAAGTAGACACGACGTGCCCAAAATGCAAAGGCGCCGGCACACTCAAGTCAAGCCCGATGGGGTGCAATATGTGCGGCGGTTCTGGTTGGATCGAGCTCGGCGGCGCCGGAATGGTACATCCCAATGTCCTTCGCGAGGTCGGCTACGATCCAGATCGTTACTCCGGTTGGGCCTTTGGTTTCGGCGTCGAGCGCCTGGGCTTGGCGCGGTACGAAGTCGACGACATCCGCCGTTTCACTAAGAGCGATCCCGGCTTTCTCGCGCAGCTGAGTTGACGAGGCAAGCACCGTGCGCGTCCCTGTAAGCTGGCTGCGCGAGTTCGTGACGCTCCCTCCCGATGCGCGAGCGATCGCGGACCGTTTGGCGATGTTGGGCTTTCCAGTCGCCGAGATCGAACGGCGACCAACGATCACGGGCGTCATTACCGGGCGCATCGCAGACTTACAGAAGCACCCGAACGCCGACCGCTTGCAAGTCGCGCAGGTCGACGTTGGTGCGGACGCTCCGCTGACGATTGCGACGGCCGCCACAAACGTGACAGCCGGTCAAACGATCGCCGTCGCCACGATCGGCGCGCAACTTCCGGGCCTAACGATCGCGCCGCGCACGATGCGTGGCGTCGCGTCGCAGGGCATGATGATCTCGGCAGAAGAGCTGGCGCTGCCCGGCGATTGGTTTGAAGACGGCATCATGCAGCTCGAATCGAGCTGCGCTCTGGGCGCGGACGTCGTCGATCTCTTCGGGCTCGAGACCGCAGTGCTCGACGTGGAAATTACGACGAATCGTCCCGATGCGATGTCGATCATCGGGCTGGCGCGAGAACTCGCCGCTTCCTACGGAACCGGCCTCCGCTTGCCGCAGATCGTCAACCCCGGTCGTGCCGCGGAGCCGCCGGGCGAAGAACCTAACGTTTTGATCGAATCGCAGGACTGTTATCGCTTCGTCTGCCAACGCATCGACGGCGTGCGCGTCGCGCCCGCACCCGCCTGGATGCGCGTTCGCCTCGCGCTCTCGGGTCAGCGCCCGATCGATAATCTCGTCGACGTCTCAAACTACGTCATGCTGGAAACGGGCCAGCCGTTACACTTTTACGACGCACGAGCGATTCACGGAGGGCGCTTGATCGTGCGCAGCGCGCACGACGGCGAGAACATAGTTACGCTCGACGGCGTCACGCGAACTCTATCTCCTGCGGCGCTCGTCATCGCCGACGACGAGCGAGCGCTCTGCCTCGCGGGCCTCATGGGCGGCGCCGTAAGCGAAGTCGGCCCAACCACGACCGCGATCGTCCTCGAAGCGGCAAACTTCAACGGCGCCCGCATACGGCGCATGAGCAACGCGCTGGCGTTACGCACCGAGGCTTCGGCCCGTCATGAAAAGTCACTCGCGCCGGCTCTGACCGATCTCGGTGCCGCCCGCGCCGCCGCGCTCCTGTGGGATCTTGGAGCGACGGTCTACCAGCCTCACGCTTTCGGCGGGCCGGTTACGCGGGCCGCCGCAATCGCGCTGAAGGTTGCCGACGTGCAACGCCTTCTGGGTCTGTCGCTGCACGCGCAACAGATCGAGCGTCACCTCACCGCGCTGGGTTGCGAGGTCGATCGCGTCGAGCCGGAGGTTTTGGCCGTTACTCCGCCGGCGTGGCGTTGCGACTTGGCCATTGCAGCCGACTTGATCGAAGAGGTCGCGCGGATCGAAGGGTACGAACGGATACCCGTCGTCGTTCCGTCGGTGGCCCCGCACGAAATTTCGAGCGGCGCATTCGCATTGGAGAGCCGCATCGCAGGGGCCCTGGAAGGCCTGGGGTACCGCGAGATTATCACCCAATCGCTGCGCGACGCCGGTTCCGTCGAGGTTCGAAATCCGCTCTCGGAGGAACAACGTTTTCTGCGCGACTCGCTGGTTCCCGGAATCGTCGAATATCTCGCGGAGAACGCTTCGCCGGCCCGCATTTTCGAAACCGGAGAGGTCTTCCGCGACGAGCAAGGCGGTCTCGTCGAGGAGTCGCTACTGACCTTCGGCTTTTCGGCCGATCCGTTAGACGAGCCGCCGTGGCGCGATTCCCATTTTCTCGCCCTCAAGGGCGATTGCGAACGGCTTCTGCGCAAGATTACCGGACGCGACGCCGAGACGAAGCGCGGCACGCAATCCGGGTTTCACCCGGGTAAGACGGCACTCGTCACGCTCGACGAGCGCGAGGTCGCCCATCTTGGACGCATCGATCCGCGCTTGGCGAAAGCCGCCGATCTACAGCGCCCCGCGTATCTTTGCGTCGTCAATATCGCATCGTTGCCGGCGTACGAGACGCCGCATTACCGAGTTCCCTCGAAGTATCCCTCGACGTATCGCGACGTCGCTCTCGTCATCGGTGTCGACGTCGCCGCGCGAGACGTCGAGCGCGCGATCGTGGCTACCCTCGGAAGCCTTTGCACGGACGCCACCGTTTTCGACGAATATCGCGGCCCCCAGATCGGACAAGGATGCAAGAGCCTGGCCGCGCGCATGACGCTGCAGCGCTTCGATGCGACCATCACCGATGAAGAGGCCGATCAGGCGGTTTCGCTGTTGCTCGACGCGCTGCGCAAAGAGTTCGGGGCGGAGATTCGGACGTGATCGCGGGCGTCGCATGGCCCGATGTGGTTATCGTCATCATCCTGGCCATCGCGACCCTTAAGGGCTATTCGCGCGGTTTCGTTTCGGAGCTTGGCGGAGCCGTTGCGGTAACCGGCGCCTTAGTAACGCCGTGGTTCTACAACGGAAGCTTGGACGCGACGATCGAGCAGGTAACGAAGCTTGGTCCCGGTTCGGCTCACGTCGTCGGAATGTTCGGCACGGGACTCCTTACGTACGTCGTTATTCTGTTCGTGGCGCGTCTGCTGGGCACCATCGCCAAACTTCCGGTGCTGGGCCTGGGCAACGCGCTCGGCGGCGCGCTCATCGGCTTTCTGAAGGGTGCGATCCTGTTATGGCTCGTGCTCTTCGTGGCGCTCTTCTTTCCGCTCTCACCGGACATACGCGCCGACCTGCATCAATCGCGGTTGGCGCCCTATCTCGTGGCCTACGACGCACCGCTGGACGACGCATTGCTTTCGACGATCCCCTGGTTCGCGCGCCCGTTCGTGCTGCCGTACTTTAGGCGACACCACTTGTGAGCGTCCGCAGCGTCACCTCGATCGCGGCGAAGGCCGTTTGGAAATCGCTCTCGTCCACGTCTCCCATCGTGCCGAAGCGCACGATCTTTCCCGCAAGCTCGGCCTGACCGCCGGAGAGTACGATGCCGTACTCTTCGCGAAGCGTTTGCAGCAGCGGGTTCGGGTCAACGCCCGGCGGCGGATAGGCCGCGACGATCGTGTCCGAATGCGCGCCCGGCTGCGAAAAGAGCGTAAAACCCAAACGCTGCAGCGATCCGCGCACGATGTCCGCATAGCGCGTATGTCTTTCGAAGGCGGCCTTCATCCCGGCGGCGTGATAGCGCGCCAACGCGACGTCGAGTGCATAGAGGATCGAAATTGGCGGCGTCCACGGCGTCTGGCCCAGGTGCGAAAATTCCAGCGCGCGTCGCAGATCGAAGTAAAAACGCGAGAGCGCCGGGTTTTGGAGACGCTCGCGTGCGCGCGGGCCGACGGCGACCATGGCGACCCCAGGCGGTGCCGCGAAGGCCTTCTGCGAAGCGGTCGCGACCGCATCGTAACCCCACTCGTCCATGCGAAACTCGCTCGCGCCCAGGCCGCTGACGGAGTCGACGAGCGTGATCGCTCCGTGCTCGCGCAGCATCGGCGCGAGCGCGGCCATGTCGTTGGCAACGCCGGTTGAGGTCTCGTTGTGCGTCAGCAAAACGCCGGCGATACTCTTTTCCAAATCCGCTCGGAGGCGCGCTTGCAGCGCCGCCGGATCGACCGCCGCCCCGAGCGGCGTCTCCAAGGTCTCGACGATGCAGCCGTAAGCCGTTGCGATCCCCGCGAATCGCTTTCCAAAAGAGCCGACCGGACATGAGAGCAACCGGTCCCCAGGAGCAAACAGGTTGGCGACGAGCGCTTCCATCGCGCCGGTTCCCGAGCTTCCAAGGATAGCGATTTCGCCGCGCGTCCCGAAGACCGGGCGCAGAGCGGCCGAAATGCGCTCCAGCATCTCTGCAAACTCGGGTCCACGGTGATCGATCAGCGGACGGTCCATCGCGCGCAGAACCGGCGGCGCTACCATTACCGGCCCGGGAAGGAATAGCAGTTGCTTCGACATCGAATACTGCTTCTATGAACGTCGAGAGCATCCGCTTGACCGAACTCTCCGCGTGCGCCGGCTGCGCCGCGAAACTCGGCGCGGCCGAACTGCGCAGCGTGATGGAACGCGTCTCGCCCGCGACGAACGCGCGCGTGCTGGTCGGATACGCCGATAGCGATGACGCCGGCGTCTATCTCTTACGCGACGATATTGGATTGGTCCAGACGGTAGATTTCTTCACGCCGATCGTCGACGACCCGTACGGCTTCGGACGCATCGCGGCGACCAACGCGCTCTCCGACGTTTACGCGATGGGTGGGCGCCCGTTGAGCGCGCTCAACATCGTCGCCTTTCCCGAGGACCTGGACCTCGCGATCTTGGCGCAGATTCTCGAAGGCGGGGCGAGCGTCGCGCGCGACGCGGGCGTCGCGATTCTCGGCGGTCACACGATCAAGGACGCGGAGCCGAAATACGGCATGGCGGTTACCGGGATCGTCGATCCGCGGCGGATCGTCATCAATGCCGGTGCGCGTATCGGCGACGCACTCGTCCTCACCAAACCGTTGGGAACCGGCATCCTAACGACGGCGCGAAAGCGCGATGCGATCGCATCCGAGGAGCTCGACGAAGCGGTTGCTGCGATGACGACGCTCAACGACCGCGCCGCCGAGGCGATGCTCGCCGCAGGCGCGCATGCGGCAACCGATGTCACCGGTTTCGGGCTGCTCGGGCACGCGGAAAACATGGCGCGCGCCTCGCGCGTGCGGCTGATCTTCCATTCGACCACGGTGCCGTTCATGAAGCGCGTCCTCGCGCTGATTGCCGCCGGCGTCGTGCCCGGCGGTACGCGTCACAACGCGCAGACCCATGCGACGTTCACCGATTTCGCGCCGTCGGTTCCGGAGGAAGTGCGCATCGGTCTCTCCGATGCTCAAACCTCGGGCGGATTGCTCATCAGCATCGCACGCGAGAATCTAGCGAGGCTCGTCGCCGAATTGAACGACCGCAGCACGATGGCTGCGGTCGTTGGTGAAGTCCGCTCCGGGAGCGGCATCGAGGTTATCGCTTAGCGGGACGCTTGCGCTCCACGGCGCGTTTGACGGCGCCGTTTCGCCGCTTCGCCTGCCCTGAGCGCAGGCGAAGGGGAACGACGTTACTCACCCGCTCGTGGTCCGAGCCGAGCGGCACCGGCGAGATCAGCCGCTTCCCTAACGCGTGATGGAGAACTTCGGAAAGCTCGTCGACCGGAACGAACGTCATGCTCTCGCGCACCTCCTTGGGAATATCGTCCAGATCCATCTCGTTGCGCCGCGGCAGCAAGATCTTCGTGATGCCGGACCGCTTTGCACCGAGAACCTTCTCTTTGAGTCCACCGATCGGCAGCACTTGTCCCGTCAGCGTAATCTCGCCGGTCATGGCCAAGTTCGCGTCGACTTTGATGCCGGTCAGCATCGAAGCGATCGAGGTTGCCAGCGCTATCCCGGCCGACGGACCGTCCTTCGGCGTGGCGCCCGCGGGAAGGTGAATGTGAATGTCGTGCTTGGCAAAGTAATCGTCGGGTAAGCCCAACTCCGCCGAACGCGAACGTAAGAACGAAACGGCGGCCTGCGCACTCTCCTTCATGACGTCGCCCAGCTGTCCGGTCAGCACGAGTTTGCCCGTTCCCGGCATCGACTGCGTCTCGATGAAGAGAATGTCGCCGCCGACCGGCGTCCAAGCCATGCCCGTCGCGACCCCGACCGAGGCGACGCGCTTGCGCACCTCGTTGAAGAATCTCGGCCTGCCGAGGTACTCGACGAGGTTTTCCGGCGTGACGCGCGCCTTGTAACGCGCGTTCTCCGCGAGCTTGCGCGCGATCTTGCGAAAGACCGTCCCGATCTCGCGCTCGAGGTTTCGTACGCCGGCTTCGCGCGTATAATCGTTGATAATCGTGCGAATCGCCGGGTCGCTGATCTGGGCTTGGGAGTCGCGCACGCCGTTGTTCTTGCGCTGCTTCTTGAGCAGATATCGCTTGGCGATCTGGAGCTTTTCGAGCTCGGTGTAGCCCGAGAGCGTGATGATCTCCATGCGATCCCGCAACGGCGGCGAGATCGTATCGAGCGCGTTTGCAGTGCAGATAAATAGAACTTGCGAAAGATCGAACGGCAGGTCGAGATAATGATCGCGGAAGTTGTTATTCTGCTCGGGATCGAGCACTTCGAGCAACGCCGACTGCGGGTCGCCGCGAAAATCCGCGCCGACTTTGTCGATCTCGTCGATCATCAACACGGGGTTGCGCGTCCCGGCGTCGCGAATCGCGCGAACGATCGTGCCGGGCATCGCGCCAATGTACGTCCGCCGATGGCCGCGAATCTCGGCCTCGTCACGAACGCCGCCCACCGAAAGGCGAACGAACTTGCGTCCCATCGCCCGAGCGATCGACTGACCGAGCGAGGTTTTTCCGACGCCCGGCGGCCCCACGAAACAGAGGATGGGTCCCGTCAACTTCTTCTTGAGCTTTCCGACTGCTAAGTACTCGACGATCCGATCCTTGATTTTTTCAAGGTCGTAATGATCCTCGTCGAGCACGGCGCGCGCCGTCGCGATCTCGATGTGGTCGGGCGTCTCCTCTTTCCACGGTAACGTAACCAGCCAATCGAGGTACGTGCGAATGACGCTGTACTCGGGGCTGGCCTGCGGAACTTTCGAGAGCCGATCGAGCTCGCGGTCGGCGGCCTTCTTCACGTCGGGCGGCATCGCCGCACCGTCGATCTTGCCCCGCAGCTCGTTGTTCTCGGCCTGCTGCGGATCGACTTCGCCAAGCTCTTCCTGTATTGCGCGCAGCTGTTGGCGGAGATAGAACTCGCGTTGATTCTTCTCCATCTCGCGTTGGATGTCGCTCTGAATCTTATGGCCGAGCTCGACGACCTCTAGCTCCTTCGTGAGAAGCATCGTGAGTTTGCGCATGCGCTTGGCCGTGTCGCGTTCCTCGAGAAGAGCCTGGCGATCGGCGGTCTCCAAACGCATCGTCGAGGCGACGAAGTAGGTGAGCACCACCGGATCGGTGATGTTGGCGACCTCCATCTCCATCTCGCGCGGCGCTTGCGGGAGATACGAAAGCAGTTTTTGGAAGAGTCCCGCTAAATTGCGCTGCATCGCGACGAGCTCTTCGTTTTCGACCGTTGAGTCCGGCAACTCGGTGTAAGCCGCAACCATGTAGGGTGCGACCTGCGTGAACTGTTCGATGCGAAAGACCTGCTGACCGGCAACGATGCATCGCAGCGTACCATCGGGAACTTTCAGCATCTTTTGTATGACGCCGATCGTACCGACCCGCTGTACGTCTTCGGGGCCGGGGTCCTCGATCTCGCGATCGCGCAGGACGGTCAGACCGATCGGCTTTCCTTCGCGCAACGCTTCCTCGACGAGTTGAATACCGGATTTCTTGACGACCGCCAGCGGAATGACGGTATGCGGATAAAGCACAGCCTCTTGAAGCGGCAGAATGCCGATCAAATTGGCGGGAACGATGTTTTGACTAGATTTCTGAGCCATCTGTATTTAGGAATGCGTCCTTTTTACCAAAATATGAAGTTCGGTCCGCGCCGTCGGCTGGTAGGCCGTCGCCGCAATCGGTGCGACGACGCTCAAAAAACCGTCCTCATACGTCGCAGCGATGCGATCGTATTCCACCGCGACCGGCAGTGCGATTCGTTTGACGAACTCGCCGTGCGCGATCTCTTTCTGTGCGAAGGAACCGTTGCGCAAGCGCGCGGCCTCGCGGCGGCGTCCGCCGATGACGAGAAACCGCTCGTCGACGACGACACGCAGACTCTCGGGATCGGCTCCCGCCACTTCTACGACCACGACGACGCGCCGCTGATCTTCGTCGACGAAGACATCGGCATTCGGCGCGAAAGCCCCCAAGCGGGCTCGAACCACGAACTCCATCAGGGCCAATAACCCGTCATTTTAGCACTCGGATGCGGCCTCTGCTAACTCCTACATGGTTGGGTCGGGGAGCGGGCGTGCGCTCGGCCAGCGGACGCAGGGTATCAGTTCGATTCGCAAGGCGCCCAGGGCGTCGGGGGGTATCTGCACCCTAAAGAACTGTGGGTAGCCCGTGGGCTCACCATAGCGGCTCTGTGGGGGAAACTCATCCTTCGCGACGCCTGCAACGTGCGTTGCGGCCAAGACCGCGTTGATCGAGGTGGCATTAGCCGCCGACATGTAGATGCCGGTACGCTCGCCGAGCCACGTTCCGCCATCGCCGGTCGTATACAGGAAGCCGATGGTCTGGTTGGCCGTCATCGTCGCCGTCGAAACGACCGCGTCGATGCCGACTAACTGCATGGCACGCGAAACCGGCTTCATGAGCACCTTTGGGACGGCCCGGGGCGAATCGAGGCATGAGCCGCTTTCGAGCGGCGGCTGCGAAAGAGGGGGGACCGGCCCCGGAGGAGGCATCTGGGCTACGGTGGCACCGAGCATGGCGAGGACGAAGGTTGCAATTGCGAACATGACGCGCCTCTTCGCTGGAATGCGGACATTCCCCCGATGAGGACGCCGGCACCAAAACTCGTACGTCTCCTCGGAGGCCGGGACGCCGCACTCATCGTGATGGGCGGCATCATCGGCTCGGGCATCTTTATGAACCCGTCGGTCGTCGCCCGGTTTGTCGGCAGCGGATTTCTGGTGATGGCGGTTTGGGTCGCGGGCGGCGTGATCGCGCTCCTCGGCGCGGGCATTTTTGCGGAGCTGGCGGCGCGCCGTCCCGCGGACGGTGGCCTCTATGCGTATCTGCGAGACGCGTTTCATCCGGCGCTCGCATTCATCTTTGGCTGGACGCTGCTGCTCGTGTCGCAAAGCGGAGGAATGGCTGCCGCCGCAGTGACGTTCGCCAATTATTTTGCAACGTTGACGAGTTGGCACGCGTCAACTGCAGGAGTCGCCATCATTGCAATCGCGGCGTTCACGGCGATCAATGGGCTTGGCGTTCGCACCGGCACGACGACGCAAAACGCGTTCATGGTGCTCAAGGTCCTCGCCATTGCGGCGTTTGCGGCCATCGGTCTCTTTGCGGTTCACGCCGCAGGGGGGGCGGTAGCGATGCCCGCGCATGCCGCGCCAGGAGGCACGCTCGCCGTGATCGGGCTCGCAATGGTGCCGGTACTCTTCGCCTACAGCGGATGGCAAACGTCGAGCTTTATGACGGCCGAGTTACACCAGCCGCAGAAAACGCTGCCGCGCGGCTTGATCGCCGGTGTCGGTGTTGTCGTCATCCTCTACCTGGCGGTCAATGCAGCCTGTCTACGCGCGCTCGGCATCGGCGGCTTGGCGGCGACGAATACGCCGGCCTCACAGGTTGCCGGAATCGCTTTCGGTTCAATCGGTTTGCAAATCATGGCCGCGGTAATCGCACTCTCGACGCTCGGCTTTCTGAGCAACCAGATTCTTACGTCGCCCCGGGTCTACTTTCAGATGGCCGCTGACGGCACGTTTTTCAAACAGCTCGCTTGGGTAAACGCCCGGACTCACGCGCCCGTGCTCGCGATCCTACTGCAGGGACTGATCGCAATCGTCATCGCGCTCTCCGGCAGCTACGACCAGATTCTGAACTACGTTACCTGCAACGATTACATCTTCTTCGGGCTTGCCGCGATCGCACTGATCGTCTTCCGCAATCGCGACGCGCGCGATCCCCAGGCGCCAAAGCCCGTCTTCAGCATGCCGGGACACCCGGTTACGACGCTGCTCTTTCTAGCCGCGGCGTGGTATATCGTCGGAGACACCGTCCTGAAATCGCCGCACGATACCGGTATCGGCATCGCGATTCTACTCTCGGGGTTGCCCGTCTATGCGCTCTTTGCCCGGCGCGCGAAGCGGCGAGCGTCGCGGTAGATGACCGACGGCATGCGGGCGTTCGTAGGCCAGTCGATCGCGCCGGCGGGCGACGGGTTTATAACTCCCGCCAGCGGCCGCGAGCCTCCCGTTCCACGTGCTTTTCGCTGGAACGATCGAACGTTCGACGTCTCCG
Source organism: Candidatus Cybelea septentrionalis (assembly GCA_003158175.1). Classification (GTDB taxonomy): domain Bacteria; phylum Vulcanimicrobiota; class Vulcanimicrobiia; order Vulcanimicrobiales; family Vulcanimicrobiaceae; genus Cybelea; species Cybelea septentrionalis. The sequence continues at coordinate 110,378 of PMHJ01000023.1, read as the reverse complement.
CGGTTCTGCGATCCTGGCGCTCGACCAAGACCGATCGCGGCGATGCTTACCTCAAGCGACACTGGTTCGAGCTGGAGACCACGTCCGGCGAAAGGCTCGAAGTCTATTTCGACCGCGAGTCGCGTCGCGGCGCGCCACGATGGTGGCTTTATTCGCTAACGATGGCGCCCGATGGATAAATCCGGTCACACCGTTTCGTCTCGAGAGATTGCTTCTACAATCCGCGGCAGCACGTCGGCTGCCGATCCTCGCAGCGTACAAGCAACTCGGTCGCTTATTGGAGTTGGCTCCGGATTGATCTCGGCAACGAAGGCCGCGCGATTATAGTTGGTCGCAAGCGCAGCGGCCGGATAGACGACGGCGCTCGTCCCGACGACGAGAATGACGTCCGCGCGTGAGGCCGCTTCCCGCGCTCGCTGCCAGGCCGCCGCCGGCAGCGATTCGCCGAACCAGACGATATCGGGACGCCAGCGGCCGCCGCACGAGTGCGCGATCTCGTCGAGCGGAAGGCCTGCAGCTTCGAATGGGCGGCGCGCGTCGCAGTGCGTGCAACGAGCTTCTCGCAGGCTGCCATGCAGCTCGACCACGTTGCGCGACCCGGCGCGCAGATGCAGCGAGTCAACGTTCTGCGTTGCCAGCGTAAAGTCGCGCGAGAAGCGCTCGAGTTGCGCGAGCGCGTCGTGGCCGGCATTGGGTTGGGCTCCTTCGTGGGCGCCCTTGCGTTCGTTATACCATGTCCAGACCAGAACCGGATCGCGCGCGAAACCCTCGGGTGAAGCGAGCTCTTCTACGCGATGCGTGCGCCAAAGACCGCCGACGCCACGAAACGTCGGCAAGCCGCTCTCTGCCGAAATGCCCGAACCGGTCAGAACGAAAACGGATTTTGCCTGCCGCAACGCGGCGGCGACGTTGGGGATCAGGGTTTGGAAGGTCCCCCAGCCGGTTCCATAAGCTTCTGCCACTCCTCGCGGCCGATTCGCAGCGACTCTTCGTCGAGCTGCGCCAACGGCCGCTTCATCAGGTGCTCGCGCGCGCAGAGATCCTGCTGCGTCGTGTCGACATAAAGCAGTCCGGTAACGAACTCGCCGCGCGCTCGCGTCTCATGAATCACGCGCAGCGCGCTGATTCCGTCGGTCGGATCGTACTCGATGTCGAGTTTCCGCAGCAGCACGTGCGAGCCGTCGTCGAGCGTAACGTCCTGCACCGTGCCGGGTTCGTAATCCACCGTGATCTCGCGACCCCCGGCGATGTAGTCGGCGGTGTGCAGCACGATGTCGTGCTCTTTGACGTAGGCGTAACTCTTGGTCGAGCCTTCGTGATCGTTGAACGTGACGCACGGACTGATCACGTCGAGAATCGCCGTACCGCGATGCGAAAAGGCGCCCTGCAGCAACGGCACGAGCTGCTTACCATCTCCCGAAAACGAGCGCGCGACGAAAGTGGCGCCCAACTCGATGGCGAGTCCGCAAATATCGATCGTCGCGTACTCGTTGGCCTTTCCGCCTTTTTGTTTCGAGCCGACGTCGGCAGTGGCCGAAAACTGCCCCTTGGTCAAACCATAGCAGCCGTTGTTCTCGACGATGTACGTGCAGTCCAGGTTGCGCCGGATCATGTGACAGTACTGTCCGAGCCCGATGCTCGCGGTATCGCCATCGCCGCTGATGCCGAGAACGAGCAGCTCGCTATTGGCCAGCTTCGCTCCCGTCGCAGCCGACGGCATGCGTCCGTGCAGACCGTTGAAGCCGTGCGCCTGCTCGACGAAGTAGGCCGGCGTCTTCGACGAACAGCCTATACCGCTCATTTTCGCGAGCTTGTGCGGCTCGACGCCATACTCGTAGAGCGCCTTGATCAAATGATTGGTAATCGAGTTGTGCCCGCAGCCCGCACAGAGCGTGGTCGGAAGCCCTTTGTAGACCTCGCGAGTGAGGCCGACGATGTTTACGGTCATGCTGTCATCCTTATTCCGCGACCACCGCCGGCGCGCGCTCCGCGTCGAGCAGGGGGTCGATAATTGCGTGGGCGTCGATCGGCACGCCGTTGTAATGCCGGATCGATTCCAGGCGGCCGATTAGGTGAGTCGGGAGCTCCGTTCGCAGAATACCGTACAGTTGCCCGTCGCGATTCTGCTCGACGACGTAAACGCGATCGTGACGCTTTACGAAGGTCGCGACGTCGGGCGAGAGCGGCAGCGCGCGCACGCGCATGTAGTTGAGTTCTATGCCGGATTCACGCAAAAAATCGAGAGCCTCCACGACGGCGTGGTGGGTCGTTCCGTACGCAAGGATCGCAATCTTGGTGGTGGTTTTCTCGGCAACGACCGGCGCCGGCACGGCCGTCCTGGCGGTTTCGGTCTTTCGGTTCAGCCGATCGAGATTGCGCTGCCAAACCTCGGGGAGCTCCGAATAGCGCGCTTCTTCGTCGTGGCCGGTGCCGCGCGTGAAGAAGCCGGCCCCGGGATGATCGGTCCCGGGCAGCGTGCGATAGCCGATCCCGTCCTTGTCGACGTCGCGGTAGCGGCCCCACCCCTTCACCGAGCTCAAATCGTCGGCGCCAAGCACTTTTCCGCGGTCGAAAGGCTTCTCCGGATACTGCAGCGGCGGCGTCAGCCATGGGTTCATTCCCAGATCGAGATCGCTGAGCACAAAGACCGGCGTTTGAAAGCGTTCCGCGAGATCGAACGCTTCCATCGAAAGCTCGTACGCTTCGGCCACCGTCGCGGGCAAGAGCACGAGATGCTTGGTATCGCCGTGCGAGAGCGTATATGCGAACGCCACATCCCCTTGCATCGTTCGCGTCGGCAGTCCGGTCGACGGTCCCGCGCGCTGCACGTCGAAGATTACGCCCGGAACTTCGGCGAAATATCCGTAGCCCGCATATTCGGCCATCAACGAGATGCCCGGGCCTGAGGTCGACGTCATCGCTCGCGCGCCCGCCCATCCCGCGCCAAAAACGATCCCGGCGGCAGCGAGCTCGTCTTCGGCTTGAATGATGGCGACGCTGCGTTCGCCGCTCTCTTTATCGACCCGATAGCGGTCGCAATACTGAATGAAGTATTCGCACAGCGAGGAAGACGGCGTGATCGGATACCAGGCGGCAACGGTGCAGCCGCCCATGACGCAGCCGAGCGCCGCGGCGCGATTGCCTTCCATGAACATGAGACCTTCGGTCTTACCGCTCATCGGGACGAGCCGCCAAGGGTCGTGCTTCTCGAGATGCTGCTTTGCGTACTCGATGCCGACGCGCACGGCGGAAAGGTTGAGCTCGACGGCCGCAGCCTTGCTGCGAAACTGCGAGCGTAGGCTTTCTTCGAGCGACGCTTCGGGAATATCGAGGAGCTGCGCCAGCACGCCTACGTAAATCATATTCATCAAGTATTTGCGCAGGTCGCCCTTATCGGCGAAGTGCTCTTTCGCCAGCGCCGTAAACGGAACGGCGTAGTAGCTAAGATCCTCGCGCAGCGTGTCGCCCTTGCAAGGAAAGCTCTCCTCGTGCACGACCGCACCGCCTGGCTTGACGCCGGCGACGTCTTGCTGCCACGTCGCCGCGTTGAGCGCTACGAGCACGTCGAAGTCGCGCGCGCGGCATTGATATCCCAGCGCCGAAACCCGCACATCGAACCACGTGGGCAAGCCCTCGATATTCGAGGGAAAAACGTTCTTCGGAGCGACGGGGATTCCAAGGCTTGCGATGGCGTTGGTCAGCACGAGATTGGAGGATTGACTTCCCGAACCGTTGACCGTTGCCACGCGAATCGTAAAATCGTTGATGGCGCGCACTGACATGATGGTGACGTTATCCGTCCTGACGGTGCGGCCTGCTCCCGCCAAGGCGAGCGGCTGCTCCGGCGAATGGAGTCGGGAGCGCAAGGCCGAAGACCTCGCCCATGCTCGCGCTCGCTCATATCGTTCTGCATGCCGGCTTCTGCGGCGCGATCGCGCGCGCGCCGGCCGGGACGAGCATCGCGCTACGCGCCCGCGTGACCGACCGAATCGGACGGCTGCAGGTCGACAAAGTCTTTCACTTCGAGCGCGGCGACGATCAGGAGGCGATCGTGGAGTTCGACAACGCTTTCGGGCTCTATCGCCTCGATCTCGCGGCTCCCAAGTATCGCTGCTCGGTGACGGATTATGTCTACTTCATCCCTGGATACGATCGCAACATAATCGAGAAACTCAGCGACTCGCCGGCCCCCGCGCCTCCGATGCCGCTCCTGCTCTCCGGTACGGCGCCGCAATCCTTCCTCTACGTGCAACCGACCTTCGTCCTCTTCGACAAGAGCGCGGCGATCTGCGGGAAGCCGATTCCGCAACAGCTGCCGACGCACATCGTCGTAGAGAACGATCAGGACTCGTATTACGCGTGGCTCTATTCCGACGCGTCGGGCAATAGCCCGCAACAACTCACGCTGCGTCTACGAACCCCGACGCATCAGTATCATTACGTGCGAATACCGATGTCGTTTCCGGTTCCTTGGGGCGGCTGGCCGGAAAGCATTCTCCTGAACGTCACCGAGGATATGATCGACGGGCTGGCCGGCGACCAAGTCGATACGCTGCTCTGCCCCAAGTTCTGGAAAACATCGGCCGGCTAATGAAAAGGCGCGTCGTGCACGACGCGCCATCTCGTATTCGTCGCCGAGAGCGACGCCTACATCATGTCGCCGTAGCCGCCCATGCCGCCGCCGGGCGCGCCCATTGGCTCTTTCTTGGGCTCCGGCTTATCCGCGATGAGGGTTTCGGTCGTGAGGATCAACGCGCCGATCGAGGCCGCATTCTGTAACGCTGCGCGCGTCACTTTGAGCGGCTCGACGATGCCCGCGGCGAACATGTCCACGATCTCGCCGGTCATTGCGTCGAAGCCGAACGGCGCGCTCTTGATGCGAACCGCATTTACCTGGACCGAACCTTCAAATCCCGCGTTGTCGGCGATTTGACGGGCCGGCTCCTCAAGCGCTTTGCGCACGATGCTGATGCCGATCTTCTCGTCGGCCCACGTCGAGGCGTGACCGTTTGTTTTTGGGGGCTCGTAACGGTCGATCGCTTTGATTGCATGAATGAGCGACGCGCCGCCGCCGGGGATCATGCCTTCTTGCACGGCCGCGCGGGTCGCGCTCAAAGCATCCTCTATGCGGTGCTTCTTCTCTTTGAGCTCGGTCTCGGTCGCCGCGCCCACTTGAATGACCGCGACGCCGCCGGAAAGCTTCGCAAGACGCTCTTGCAGCTTCTCGCGGTCGAAGTCCGAATCGGTCTCCTCGATCTGCTTTTTGATCATCTCGATGCGACCCTTGATGGCATCGGGCTTGCCGTTGCCGTCGACGATCGTCGTCTCTTCCTTGGTAACCGTCACGCGCTTGGCCTGGCCGAGCTGCTCGGGCGTTACCTTGTCGAGTTTGAGTCCGAGCTCTTCGGAGATCACCGTGGCGCCGGTGAGCGTGGCGATATCTTTGAGCATCTCCTTGCGGCGGTCGCCGAAGCCNNCCGCGCAGCTTGTTGACGACCAGCGTCGCGAGCGCTTCACCCTCGACGTCTTCGGAGATGATGAGCAGGGGCTTCTGTACCTGAACGACCTTCTCGAGCAACGGCAGAATGTCGGCGATCGCCGAGATCTTCCGTTCCGTCACCAGGATGTAGGGATTGTCGAGCACGGCCTCCATGCGTTCCGAGTCGGTAACCATGTATGGCGAGATGTAGCCCTTGTCGAACTGCATACCGTCTTTGGTCTCGACTTCGGTCTTGAGCGTCCTCGACTCCTCAACCGTGATGACGCCGTCCTTGCCGACCTTCTCCATCGCATCGGCGATGAACTCGCCAATCTCCGGATCGTTGGCCGAGATCGACGCTACTTGCGCGATCTTATCCTTCGTGTCGACGTCTTTCTTAAACGACTCCATCTCGTTAACCGCAATCTCGACGGCCTTTTCGATGCCGTGCTTGATCAGCAGCGGATTGCTGCCCGCGGTCACGTTGCGGAGACCTTCGCGAATAATCGCTTGCGCGAGCACGGTCGCAGTGGTCGTGCCGTCGCCGGCAATGTCGTTGGTCTTCGACGCGACTTCTTTGACGAGCTGCGCCCCCATGTTTTCGAACACGTCGGGCAGCTCGATCTCCTTGGCAATGGTCACGCCGTCGTTGGTAATCGTCGGCGAACCGAATTTCTTGTCGAGCACGACGTTGCGACCCTTGGGGCCGAGCGTCACTTTAACGGCATCGGCGAGGATGTTCGCACCGCGCTCGAGCGCGCGGCGCGCGCTTTCATCGAATACGAGTTGCTTTGCAGACATTTAAAAAATGAACTCCTTAGACGCCGGCCGGCACTTTGTCGACGATGGCGAGAATATCTTTTTCAGGAATGATGAGGTACTCGGTGCCGTCGATCTTGACTTCGCTTCCCGAGTACTTGCGATAGAGCACACGATCGCCGACTTTGACGTGCATATCGACCTTCGTGCCCTTGTCGGTGATGCGGCCGTCGCCGACCGCGCGAATGACGCCCTCTTGAGGCTTCTCCTTGGCGGTATCGGGTAGAAAGACGCCGCCGGTCGTCTTGTCGTCTTGCTCTACGTGCTCGATAACGACGTTATCGAACAAGGGCTTGAGATTCACGGAAACCTCCACAGCTTGGTAATTTTTCGTATTTATAGAAAGTTAGCACTCTTAGCGCAAGAGCGCTAGCCGTGCCATCCTAGCAGACTCCATGGAGGAGTGCAAGGGTTGCATCAAGCAAGGCGAGAGAGCGCTCATGTGCTCTCCTAGCAATCCGCAGCCAAGGCCGCCCCCGGGCCTGGGCGAATGCTGCGGCATGGCTTCGAGCGTGGGCGCGGCATGATCGGAGGATTACGCATCTCGCTAACCGCTCTGCGGCACAATGCCGAGGTGCTCCGCCGGCTGGTCGGACCGCCGCGCGCGGCCTTCGTCGTCAAGGGCAACGCCTACGGGCACGGGTTGCTGGAGACGGCCCGGGCGATCGAACCGCTCGCGGCACGGCTCTGCGTCTACGGCGTCGAGGAGGGCTTGGCGCTGCGTGCGGGAGGAATCGCGGCCCCCATACTAGTGATGGGGCCGATTCCGCCGGCAGCGCTCGATGAGGCGATAGCCGGGAATCTCGAGCTTGCTCTTTGGAACGTCGATGACTTCGCCCGGCGGCTCGCCGGCGCGGCAGGCCGGCGCGAGAGCCGCGCCTTCGTTCACGTGAAGGTGAACACCGATCTCAACCGGCTCGGGGTCGAGCCGCACGAGCTGAGCGGCGCCGTTGAGAGACTCGGCGGCTTTCCGGAAATCGCGTTGCGCGGCATCTTCTCGCATCTCGCCGCAGCCGAGGAGATCGACTCGCCCTACACGATGCATCAGCTCGGAGCCTTCGAGCGAGCACTCGTTGGAGTCAAACCGTTGCTCGACCGCAGCGGAGTCGCGCCGATTCGACATATCGCCGCTTCGGCAGCCGCCATGTTGTGGCCACAAACGCACTTAGACATGACGCGCTTCGGGATCGCGCTCTACGGGTTGATGCCGTCACGGCAAACGAGCGCAGCGCGCAAAGAGCGGCCGCTCGATTTGCGCCCCGCGCTCTCGTACGTTTCGGAGCTGATCGTCGTTCGCACGGTGGCCGCAGGCGCGTCCGTCGGTTATGGCGGAAGCTTCCACGCCCCGCATGAAATGCGCGTCGGCGTCGTTCCGGCCGGTTATGCCGACGGCGTGCCGCGCGCCTTGTCGAATCGCGGCGCGTTCGTTGTCGACGGCGCGCTCTGTCCCATCGTCGGCCGAGTCGCGATGAATATGACGCAAATCGATCTGTCGAACGCGCCGGGCGCGCACGCCGGATCGAAGGTGACGCTGATCGGGCGTGACGGCGAGAGCGCCGTGAGCGCCGACGACTGGGCAACGTGGTGTGATACGATCAACTATGAGATCGTCACGCGCCTGCCCGTGGAACTCTCTCGCCAGTACGTCCGCTAGCGTCGGATAACCGCTCCCAAGGGCTGCGCTCTGGAGGATAACGATATGCGAGCTGTTTTTTTTCCGGCGCTAACCGCGGTTCCGATAATAGCGATCGTTTTGGGACTCGCGGTAACCGGACCGGCCGACGCCGCCCGGTTTAGAACGGTCTATGCGGCGACCTCGGGATCGCTCGATCCGGAGGTCGGCGCGGCCGGCAACGGCGCATTGTATGTCGTCGATCCGGTCCATGGCGCGTATGGACAGGGTGCGGTCTTTGCGCTGAAGGCGCGAGCGCTAAACCTGCTGTACAGCTTCACGGGTGGTTCCGATGGAGGTACACCCAACCGCCGGCTTCAGATCGGAGCGCGCGGCGAACTTTTTGGGACTACGCGTTCGGGAGGTGCGGGCAGCGGCGGTACGATCTTCCGGCTTACGCGCACCGGCGCGTTGACCACGCTGTACGCGTTTGAGTCGGCAACCGGAGTGATTCCCTACGACGGGCTCGCCGAAGGTCCACACGGAACGTTTTTCGGGACGGCTTCGCAAGGTGCAAACTCCCCCGGCAATGGCACGATCGTGAGCGGGACCGCCGCCGGCGGCTTCTCGGTTCTCTATTACTTTCTGAGCATGCAGGACGGTCACTGTCCGTTCACCGGGGTCGTGCGAGATGCGACGGGAAATCTGTTCGGTACCACCGTCGGTTTCGGCTTCGGCGGACAACCCCAGGGATCGGTTTTTGAATACACGGTGGCGGGTCAGTTGAACACGCTCTATTCGTTTACCGACGGAGAAGACGGCGAGTGGCCGCAGATAACGCCGACGTTGGATGCAGCGGGCAACGTGTGGGGCGTCTCGGCCGTGCAAAACAGCGGACCGTACGCGGGAGCGGTGTGGTCCATCGAATCGAGCGGCTTCTCAATTCGACATGCGTTCGGCGGCAGCGGCGACGGATGGCAGCCTAACGGTCCACTATTGCTCGCGAGAAACGGCGTTCTCTACGGAACGACGGTTGGAGGCGGCATAGGTGAGGGCTCCTCAGGCTATGGCACCGTCTTTAGCATCACGTCGAGCGGCGCGTTTACGACCGTCCACGCGTTCCGAGGCAGGCGCGACGGTGCGTATCCGACGGGCGGGCTCGTGCAGGCCGCCGACGGCAGAATCTACGGCGGAACGCAATCCGGCACGATCTTCGCCATCACACCCTAATTGCAGAGTTCGAAGAGAGGCGTTGATTTAGTCCAGATCGAGGAGCCGAGGGGTGAAGTTTACTAAGGTAAATGAACCCCGAGCCGACGAAGAGCTGGGCTAAATCAGCGCCTCTCTAGGCGACGGTGGAGATTGCTTCGGGCAGATCGAGCGTACCGTTGTAGAGAGCGCTGCCGACGATGCAAGAATCGACCGCCGGTGGAATCGAGCGCTTCAACAGCGCTAAATCGCCGATGTTGCGTGCGCCTCCGCTCGCGGTAACCTTCACCGCGGCAGCGTTCGCGACCGCGCAGAGCGCATCGATATCGTAGCCCTCGCCCATGCCGTCGCGGCGGATTTCGGTAAAGATGATTCGCGCGACGCCCCACTGTGCGACGCGCCGTACCAATGCGTCACGATCGATCGGCGTACGCTCCTGCCAGCCATGGGTGGCAACTTGCGTCCCGCGAGCGTCGATGCCGGCGATCACTTTGCCGGGAAAGCGGTTGATGATGTTGCGCGCGAGCCGTTCGTCTTCGACCATCAGCGTACCGAGAATTATTTCGCAAGCGCCTGCCGCAAAAGCGCGTTCCGCATGCATTACCGTGCGCAGTCCGCCGCCGGTCTGCACGGGCACGTCCACGGCCTTGCAGATGCGCTCCACCGCAGCAAGGTTTTCGCCGGAGCCAAAGGCGCCGTCGAGATCGATCACGTGAAGCCGGCGCGCGCCCTGCGCGACAAACGCAGTGGCGCGCTCTACCGGGTCGCCGTCATACTCGGTCGCGGTCGTGGGATCGCCCTGCTTCATTCGAACGCACTTGCCGCCCCGTAAGTCGATCGCAGGCACGACCAGCACGCGCGGCGTTAGCCTCGTGCGCCGTTTGCCGCCCGCTTTTCGATCGGCACGTACGGTCCCGCGACCGGGCCACCGTACGTCGCTTGCGGGCGAATGAGACGGTTGTCGGCAAGCTGCTCGAGAATGTGGCCGGTCCACCCGGCGATGCGACCACAGGCGAAGAGGCAGGTAAACTCGTCGCCGGGGATTCCGAGATCGGCCAGCACCGGCGCGGTGTAGAAATCCACGTTTGCGTAGATGGTATTGCCCGGCCTTTTCTCTTGTAGGACTTTGCGGCTGGCCTCCTCGACGGCGTGCGCGGTCTCGTAGAGACGATCGCGGCCGGCAAACGCGGAAAGCTCCTTCGCCATCGCCTCGAGATGTTTTGCCCGCGGATCCCTAACCTTGTACTCGCGATGCCCCATACCCATAATGCGTTGTCCGCGTGCGAGGATCTCGCGAACGAACGGCTCGGCATTCTCCGGCGTCTTCACTTCGGTCAGCATGCGGTAGGCGGCCGTGGCCGCTCCGCCATGCAGATCGCCTTGCAGCGTCGCAAGCGCCGCGGTTACCGAACCGTACATATCGGCGCGCGTCGAAGCGGCGACTCGCGCTGCAAACGTCGACGCATTAAACGAATGATCGGCCAACAGCACGAAGTAGGTATCGAGTGCGTCCTCCTCGACTGGTTGGGGCGGTTTGCCCGAGCGCATGTAGATAAAGTTTCCGGCCTGCGAGAGATCGGAACGCGGGCCGATCGGATCGAGACCCCGGCGAATCCGGTCCCAGGCGGCAACGATCGTCGGCATTTTTGCAATCAGTTCGATTGCCGTGTGCACGTCGGAAAGATGTTCGCCTTGAGCGTTCACCGGCGAGAAAAGTCCGAGACCGCTAACGACGGTGCGCAGTACCTCCATCGGCCACGCCGTCTTCGGAAGATTTTGCATCGCATTGACGAGCGGCTCGGGAAGCGCGCGGCCGGAACCCAGCTCGCGTTTCAACTCTTCGAGCTGGTGGCGGTTGGGAAGCTGGCCGTAGAGCAGAAGGTGGACGATCTCTTCGAACGTCGCATTGGGCGCGAGATCGTCGATGTCGTAGCCGCGATACGTTAAGCGGCCGATCGCACCTTCAACATTACTAAGCTCGGTAGACCCGACGACGACGCCTTCGAGACCCCGATCGACAACGGTTGGCAAGGAATCCTCCAAAGAGTGGTAAGGTACACAACGTCTTTCGACGGTCGCGGAGTTTCGACTTTCCCGGAAAGGCGCCTCGTCTCACAAGGCATCGGCGTCCCGGCTGGTTGAAGAGCATCGCCATGGACGCACTCGACCTCACGCAGCGCCCGCCTCGCAGCCCCCGCGAACTCTTGCCCGGCCTGGATCTCCTGATGGCGGCGAGGACCGTCGACAAGATTCGAGCAACGCTACCGGGCGGAAACCTCGGTCAGTATCAGATTACCGGTTTTAGCTCCAGCCTCCTCAATAGGCTTGGAATCGTGGAAGGGTTGCTTCGCGAAGCGATCGCCAAGGCGGCCTCAGATCGAGAGGTAGCCGATTGGATTGTGCAGCACAGCGAGCCGGAACGCTATGCCGAGGTCAACGCATCGCTCGAACGGCCGACGATCGGCGAACGCCTCGACGACCCCGAGTTCCTGAAACGCTATCCGGCGGCGAGCCGGTTGGCTCCGGAGTCGTCGCGGCTCGATCTGCTGATTGCCGACGATCGAGAGGCCTTCCCGTAAAAGACTCTACCGTTACGCCACCGCGTCGCGAAGTTGCGCGCGCGCCAGCGCGTAGTTGATCAGGCGTTCGATCAACGCATCGAAGCCGATGCCGACCGCGGCGCATGCGTCGGGAAGCAGGCTCGCCGAGGTCAACCCGGGGAGCGAGTTGATCTCCAACAGATAGGGCCGGTTGTCCGACCGAATGATGAAATCGCTGCGAGAGTAATCGCGCAAGCCCAGGAGGCGGTGCGCCGAGAGGCCCAGCATTTGCAAGCGCGCCGCCAAATCGTCGTCGATCTTCGCGGGAACGACGTGCGTGCTGCCGCCGGGCGCATATTTTGCGTCGTAACTGTAAAAGCCGTCGCGGTTGGCAACGATCTCGACAATCGGCAGCGCCTCCTCTCCAAGGACGGCACACGTGAATTCGCGCCCTTCGACGTACTCTTCGGCAAGTATCTGCGCGTACGACTTCGAGGCCTCGAGCATCGCATTGGTCCACTCTTCGTGCGTGCGGACGATCGTGACCCCGTTCGACGATCCCTCATAGCGCGGCTTGATCACGAGCGGGAGATCGAGCGATCCCGGCAACAGCGGCAGCGTTCCGCCGGCAAGATCGAACAGATCCCAAACCGGGGTCGGCAAGCCTTCGGCCGCGAGTAGCTTCTTGGTAAGATGTTTGTCCATCGAAAGCGCCGCCGCTTCCAGACCGCTGCCCGTGTACGGAATCGCGAGATACTCGAGCAGCGCCTGAACGTGTCCGTCCTCGCCCCCGGGGCCGTGCAACGCGATGAAGACGACGTCCGGTTTGTATTGCTGCAGCGCGTCGATGAACCGCTCGTCGTAATCGAGCGATCGCGCTTCGTAACCCAGCGCTTGCAACGCGCGTAGGACCTCCGCGCCGGAGCGGATCGAGATCTCGCGTTCCGCGCTGCCGCCGCCCATCACCACGGCAACCCTCGCCCTGGACCCACCGTTACGTTGCATCGATAAAGACTCCAACCAGATGCACTTCCAATTGCAGCTCGACGCCGCAGCGATCGAGAACCGCACTTCGGATTCGTGCGAGCAGCGTGGCGACGTCGCGTGCCGTCGCTCCGCCAACGTTGTTAATAAAGTTTGCGTGCAGCGACGAGACTTCCGCGCCGCCCTCCCGCCACCCCTTAGCGCCCACGGATTCGATGAGCCGCGCGGCCTTTCCACCATCGGGGTTGCGAAAGCACGATCCGGCGTTGGGAAGCGCGATAGGTTGAGTCGCCTTACGCCGCACGAGGCGCGTCTGCATCTCGCCGCGCACGTCGTGCGCCTCCGCGCGAGGAAATGCGAGCGTCACTCGCGATACGACGACGTCGCGCTCCAACGTCGAATGGCGATACAAATAGCGCACGTCGACCGAGTGGGGCTCCGGACGGCTCGGCGACTGAACCCAAACGTGACGGACGAAGTCGCCGATTTCACGGTCGGTGCCGGCGTTCATCCGCAACGAACCGCCGATCGTTCCGGGAATGCCTGCCAGCGAACCGATGCCGGCGGCGCCGGCCGAGGCCGCCTTCGCGGTGACCAGCGCCATGCCGGCCGATCCCCCGGCTTCGACGACAACGTTGCCGTTTTCGAGGTGCACTTCGACCGCGGCGAAGTCACCGGCCAACCGGATGACGATGCCGCGCATCCCACCGTCGCCGACGAGCACGTTGCTCCCCCCGCCGACAATCCACCACGGGAGCTTGCGGCGCAGACTGAGGCGCATCAGGTCCGCGAGCTCCGCTTGCGTCGCGGTGGTTACGAAGGCGTCGGCCGGTCCGCCGATCTTCCACGAGGTATACGGCGCGAGCGGCTCGTCAAATCGCACTGCGTCGCCGAAAGTCGCACGCAATGCTTCTCGATCCGCTTCGCCGAGAAGGCTGCGCAAGGCTTGTTGCGTGGTGAGGCTCATCCGCGCGCCGCTGCGGCGAGACGTCCTGCGACGTCGGTGATGTTTCCCGCTCCGAGCATCAGGACCATGGCGCCCGCTGGGACCTCTGCGAGAATGCGCGTCTCGAGCTCGTCGACACACGTCACGTAGCTGACCCGCGTACCGTTGGTCGCAAGCGAATCGCCGATGGTGCGTTCGCTCACGCCGGGAATCGCCGGTTCCGACGCCGCGTAGATCGGCGTTAGGTAGACGCAATCGGCGCCGCGCAGTGAGTCCGCAAACTCCGCCGCTAGAAACGCCGTTCGCGTGTAACGATGCGGTTGAAAGGCCACGACCAGCGTGCCGCGATGGTAGTGACGCGCGGCAGCGATCGTTGCGCGCACGGCGGTGGGGTGATGCGCGTAGTCGTCAACGATCGTCACTCGTTGGTTGGAAAGTAAGATGTCGAACCGGCGGCGTACGCCGCGAAAAGCTTTCAGCGACGCAGCCATCGAGGCAAAGGGCAGCTCGAACGCGCGACCCACCGCCAGCGCGGGAAGGGCGTTCTCGACGTTCATCGCTCCCGGCACGCGCAACTCGACGGTACCGAGGGTCACGTCGCCCTCGAGGACGTCGAACGTGGAGCCGAAACCCTCAAAGCACACATTGGACGCCCGAATTCGCGCCGCGGAGGCGAAGCCGCAGGTTACGACCGGGGCGCGAAACTCGTGACAGGTCAGAGAAGCCGCGAGTGCGTTGTCGATGCCGACGATCGCGAGGCCGTCATCGGGCAACTTCGCAAGAAACTCGCCGAAGGCTCGCACCAGACCGGGAAGCTCGTCGTCGCTCGTCAGGTGATCGTTTTCGATGTTGGTAACGATCGCGACATTCGGTTCCAGCAAGGCAAAAGAGCCATCCGATTCGTCCGCCTCCATCACGAACCAGGGCGACGCTCCATCGTAGGCGTTCGTCGCCAGCGCGACGTCGATGCCGCCCAAAACCAGGCCGGCATCGATCCCGCCCCCGCGCAGAACGGCATGCGCCATCGCCGTCGTCGTGGTTTTTCCATGCGTTCCGCAGACTGCGATGCCGCGCCGTCCGGAGAGCAAACGCGCGAGCATCTCGCCTCGATGTAACACCGGTGTTCCGGCGCGCACGGCGGCGAGGTACTCCGGATTGCCCCGATCGATCGCCGAACTGACGACGACGACGTCGGCGCCGCGAACGTTACGTGCTTCATGACCGATCGTAACGTGCACGCCCTCGCTGCGCAGTTGTTCGATGAGCGGCGTTACGGCAACGTCCGAACCCGAAACCGCAACGTTGCGCGCTCGCAAGATCCTGGCAATCGCACTCATGCCGATGCCGCCGACGCCGACGAAGTGATACGTCACCCGCCGCCCCTTCCGCAAACTAGCGAATCGATCCGCGCGAGAATCTCCGCGAGCGGATCGCTTTGCGCGAGCTGACGAGCGTTGGCCGATAGTGATTCCAAGCGCTGCGAGGCCGTCGCCTCGGCAAGCACGGCGGGCAAGGCTCCGGATGCAAGCTGCTGATCGGTGATCACGAGCGCCGCGCCGGCGGTTTCAAACCGCGTCGCATTGGCACGCTGATGCGCTTCCGTCGCGAATGGATACGGCACCAAAACCGCCGGCTTACCGAGTGCCGCCAGTTCCCCGAGCGTCGACGCTCCGGCCCGGGCTAAAACCAAATCCGCGACGGCATATGCGTCGCCCATCTCGTCGAGATAGGGCCGCGCAACAAACGACACCGAGGCGGAATCTTTGGCCGTCCGCACGGCGGTGGAAACCTTCTCGAACTCAGCCGCACCCGTGAGCGCAAGCACCTGCCAATTCCGTGGGAGCGCGTCGCTCTCCAACGCTCCAACCAGCGCGTCGTTGATCGCGCGCGCGCCTTGGCTGCCGCCGATCGCCAGAAGCACGGGCCTCCCGGGCTCGAGCCCCAAGCGCGAGGCCGCCTCCGTGCGCGACGGCAAGCTCCGCAAGGAAGAGCGAATGGGAACGCCCGTCGGCCGGCATTTAGCCCTCAATCGCCGCGCAAAGCCACCACACTCACCCCAAATCTCGTCGACGATCGGCGCCAGCAACCGAGTGGTTACGCCCGGCGCGAGATTGGGTTCGAGCAAGACGATCGGGGCGCGCGAGAGCCCAACGAGTTGCCGGATGCGTGCCGCGAGCGCGACCGGAAAGCAGACGTACCCGCCCGTTGCGACGACGAGATCGGGGCGCGCCGTCGCTAAGAGCCTAAGGCTCTGGCACGTTCCCTTGACGTTACGCGCAATCGCGCGAAGAAGATCGAACGAAAGGCGCCGCGGCAACGCGTGAGCGGAGACCGTGTGCAGCGGATAGCCGGCCTTCGGCACGATCGTCGTTTCGAGCCGATCGGCGCTTCCGATGAAGGCGATCGTCGCGCGGGGCTGCAGCGCATCGGCGATGGCGATCGCCGGATAGAGATGGCCTCCGGTACCGCCGCCGGCAAAAACGACGGTCACAGCGCTGCGTGGACTCTGCGATGGCGACCCACATTGGCGATCAGTGCAATGGCCAGAAGATTGACGACCAGGGAGCTTCCTCCGAACGAAATGAACGGTAACGGAACGCCCGTCACCGGCCACGACGACGAGACGACGCCGATGTTCACGAAGGCCTGAATCGTGATCATCGCGCCGCATCCGATCGCGAGAAAGAATCCGAACCGGTCGGGCGCCGCCAACGCGATTTTGATGGTGCGGTATGCCAGCGTCACGAAGAGCGCCACCACGACGAGCGTACCGATGAGACCGAGTTCCTCGCCGAGTACCGAGAAGATGAAATCGGTGTACTGTTCGGGCAGATAGAAAAACTTCGCCCGCGAGGCGCCCAACCCAACGCCGAAGATTCCTCCACTCCCCAACGCCAGGAGCGACTGGACGATGTGAAAGCCGGTGTTGAGCGGATCCTTCCAAGGATCGACGAACGCGAAGACGCGCGCTCGCCGGTATGGGCTGGTCAGCACCGTCAAGACTGCGAACGGAACCGTCGTCAGCGCGATTGCAGCCAGGTGGATCACTCGCGCACCGGCGGCAAACAGGAGCGCGAACGCCGTAAAGAAGAGCAGGCTCGCCGTGCCCATATCCGGCTCTTTGAGCACCAGCACGCCCATGATTGCGACCGGAACGAAAAGCGGAAAAAGCCCGCGCCCGAGCGAGGTAATCCGTTCGCCCCGTGACGACAAGACCGCCGATAGATAGATGACCAGAGCGAGTTTAGAGAACTCCGACGGTTCAAAACTCAAGCCCGCCGTGCCGATCCACCGGCGCCCGCCGTTCACCCCCAGCCCGATGTGCGGAACGAAGACCAGTGCCAGAGCGACCATCGCGGCGACCAAAAGATAGGGCGCCGCGCGGCGCAGGCGCTGATAATCGATTCGGTAGCAAAGATACGCACCGCCCAGCGCAACCACCAGCCACATCAATTGCCGCTTGAGGTAGTAGGCGATGTCGCCATGCTCGGCGTACGCCGTGGCACTCGACGCCGAGAAAACCATGACGAGGCCAATAACGACCAGTGCGGCGACCGAAGTGAAGAGCCACACGTCCAGCGGCGCCGCGACGTACGAACGCGGGCCGGTTTTGCGTTCCGTGCTTCGGCTGGCTCGAAGCGTTGCGGCGTTATGCACCCGCCGGCTCCTTTTGCGATGTGACCGCCGCGCTAAACTGTTCGCCTCGATCCTCGGCTGAAGCAAACATGTCGAACGAGGCGCAGCCTGGCGAGAGCAAAACGACGTCGCCCGGCACGGCGAGTTCGCGCGCGCGCTGCACGGCCTCTTCCATGGAGAACGCTTCGACGACGGGGACGTCGCCGGAGGCATGCCGAATTTCGGCCGCCGATTCGCCGATTGCGACGAGCGCCTTGACGCGTTGCGCGATCGCCGACCCGAGGGCGTCGAATCCGATGCCTTTCGAGCGGCCTCCCGCAATGAGAACGATCGGCCGGTCGTAGCTGCGCAGCGCCGCGACCACCGAGGTCGGGACCGTAGATTTCGAATCGTCAACGTAGAGCACACCGTCGATTTCGGCTACCCTCTCGAGACGGTGCGGCATCGGCGCAAACGACCGTATCGCGGCTCGTAACGAAGCGGGATCGCAGCCGACCGCCAGCGCCGCAAGCAGCGCCGCCATCGCGTTCTCTACGTTATGCTCGCCCTGCAAGGGAATTTCGCTGCTCGGTAAGAGCGGGATCGGGCGTGGATCGCCGGTGACCGGCGCATAGGTCACGACGCCGTCGCGCAAGTACATCGTGGCTCGTTCGCTCCCGTTGCGCGTGAACCACAACTGACGCGCTTGGACGCGAGCGTTGCCGTGGCGCCACGCAAGCGCTTCGATTCGCGGATCGTCCAGATTACCGACGAACCAATCGCTCATGGACTGATTGGCGCAGATACGATACTTCGCTTCGGCATACTCGTCCATCGACGGGTAGCGGTCGAGATGATCCGGAGCGATGTTGAGTAAAACGGCAACGCGAGGTTTGAACGCGCGAATCGTCTCGAGCTGAAATGACGAGACTTCGGCGACGATCCATTCTTTGGCCGTCGCTCCGGCAACCTCTTTGATGAGGGGATTGCCGATGTTGCCGCCGACTCTGGCCGTCAGACCACAGCCGCGAAGCAAATGCCCGATCATCGCCGTCGTGGTCGACTTGCCTTTGGTGCCGGTGACGGCAACGATCGGCGCTTTGCAAAGACGATAAGCGACCTCGATTTCTCCCATAACCGGAACGTTCGCTCGATGGACGGCGCGGACGACGGGGGATATCGGTGGAACGCCGGGTGAGAGCACCGCCCAGGAAATCGTTGGAAGGATGGCATCGAGCGTTCCGGGCTCCACGAAGCGCGCGCCAAAGGACTCCGCCGCCGCGATCGCTTCGCTCAACGCTTCGGGAGGCTTTTCGTCCGTCGCAAAGAGCCGGACGTTGTGGTGAGCGAGAATTTCCAAGCTCGCTAATCCACTGCGGCCCAAGCCTATGACGAGTATCGCGTCGCCGGCACGAAGTTCAAGCGTATCGGTCATCGAACGATGGTCCATCCTAGCAGCGAACAGAGCAGCGATGCAAGCCAAAAGCGAGTTGTGACTTTGGTTTCGGGCCATCCGCCCAACTCGTAATGATGGTGGAGCGGGCTCATACGCAGGATACGTTTGCCTCGGGTCGCTTTGAAATAAGAGACTTGAAGGATCACCGAAAGCGCTTCCGCGACGAAGACGCCGCCCACGACGAGGAGCAGCAGCATCTCGCCGCTGAGAATCGCTACGCCGCCGAGGAGTGCGCCCAGCGCTAAGGAGCCCGTGTCGCCCATGAAGAGCTTTGCCGGATGTCGATTGAAGATCAAAAAGCCCGCGCAGGCGCCAGCGCCGGTAGACGCGGCAATTGCCGCCGCAGGCACGCTCGACTGCGCGGAGACCAGCCCGAGAACGATTAGCGGAGGAATCACCGTTCCCGTCGCTAGGCCGTCGAGACCGTCGGTGAGATTGACCGCGTGAATCGTGCCCGTAATGGCGAGAGTTCCCAGCAGCAACCAAAGCCAATGCGGCGCGATCACCCACAACGTTCCGGCATGAAAGAGAGCATCCCGAGGGAAGATGGCGGAGCCCGCGTCGATCGCGCGTAAAAAGATCACGGCCATCAGAGCGGTTGCCAGGAGCTTCGTCCGCGCCGTCAAGCCACGCTTGGCACCGCCGCGCACGCTGATGATGTCGTCGATGGCGCCGATTATGGCGCAGGTCACGACCAAAACTACCAGCTCCGGCAATAGCGCGATGCGGCCGGCCACCAGCGTGGCAAGCAGCGCGACGACAAAAACGACACCGCCCATCGTGGGCGTCCCCGTCTTGACCCGATGCGTCTGCGGCGCATCTTCGTACGCGTGCTGCCGAACGCCGAGGCGAGCGACGAGCCATAGCAATGCGGTACCCGCCGGCACGGCGATCGCAAAGCCCACGAGCATCCAGATCAAGAGCGTCGAGGCGTTCACGAGGCCTCGTCCCGGAGCAGCGGATTGCTCCCGGAGCCGCGCCATTTGAGCACCACGACCGGAGTCTGTTCGTCGCTGTTGCCGTGCGGGTTGTCGAGCAGCGCGCGCTCGACGCAGGCTGCGCAAACGTTGCTAGACGCGCCGAGAATCTTCGCTTTCTCCAGGTCGTTTGCGTCGACGACGGCGCACTGGATCCCGCTGCGCCGCTCAAAGTCTCGCGCGAACGCATCGGGATCGCGCGGAGCAAAGACGATGGCGCGCTCGTACGGGGGCATCGTCCCCGTGTAGCCATCGAAGGCGGCGATCGCCTCGCCCATCAACTCGTAAAAGACGCCGCGGCGCCCGAAGAGACGACCGGCCACGTGCACGAACGTTGCGTACATCGCTTTTGGATACCCGACGTGATCGATGACGAGTTGCATGGACTCCGGCTGACTGATCGTCGCCATCGGCCCCGCATAACGGCACAGCATATACGCCAGCCTCGACGGCCGCACGCGCTCGGCTACGACGAACTCGCCTTGCGCGATCGCAAGAGCCGTCTCCGAAACCGCAACGACGTCGCCGCTCCTCGCGATGCCGCGCACGGCTCCCGAAACGAGCTCGATCAGATCGTCGCCGGGCCGCACCAAGCGCGTCCGTACCGGAATGGCCTTCAACCCCGCGGGAGTTTCGCGCCGCATCACGGCCAGCGTCGATACTGCAAGGCTCATGCGTACAGCTCCTCGACGATCTCCTCCAACTTGTATTTGCGAGAGCCTTTCAAGAGGATCGCGTCGTCGCCGGTCGCGTGCTCGCGTAGCCAAGCGGCAGCGTGCGAGTTGTTCCTGATCAATACAATGTGCGAAGCATCCAGACCGCCGCGCTGGGCGCCGCGCGCAAGCGCGTCAGCGAAATCCCCGCCGACGAGCAGCACGTCCACCTTGCCGGCGGCGTGCGCGCCCACACGCTCGTGCAAACTCTGCGATTCATCGCCGAGTTCCGCCATGCTCGCAAGCACGGCGATTCGGCGGGAGGCGGTTTCGCCGGCAAAGGCGTCGAGCGCCGCAATCATTCCGCTCGCATTTGCATTATAAGCGTCGTAAATGACGCGCGGGCCGCCTTCAATGGCGATGCGGTCGTACCGGCCCGGCGGCAGCTGCAGAGCGGGGATCTCCGGGATCATGCGGCCGAGCGAGACCCCAAGCTGGCGCGCACCGGCGATTGCCGCTGCAAGATTGACGCGGTTGTGGAGGCCGGGGACGTGCGTTTCGACCTCATACTCTGCCGTTACGTCACGGTCGCGCACGAGCAGGCGGCGCTCGCCGACCAAAGCCGTAAGCGGTTCGAATGCGCAACGCAGCTGGGACGCCGGCTCGGTCGCCACCGCGGCGAACCACGAAGGCGGCTGCGGCAGCATCGGAGAGCGCGCGACCGAAACCTCGTCGTCTGCATTGAGAACTGCGCGCGCACCCTGTGAGAAGAGTGCCCATTTCGTCTCGGCCAAACGCTCGCGCGAGCCCATGACCTCGAGGTGCGCCTCGCCGACGTTGGTCAGGATTCCAACGTTCGGCCGGGCGATATCGACGAGGATCGCAACGTCGCCGTGCCGTCGCGCGCCCATTTCGGCGATCACGACATCGTGTGCCTCATTCGAAGCGGCCAGCAGCAGCTTACTGACGCCGATTTCATTGTTCTCGTTGCCGGGCGACGCGAGGACGCGATCCCCGTACTGCGCGGCGCAGAGTTGTGCGAGAAATGTTTTGGTGGTCGTCTTGCCCGTGCTTCCGGTAATTGCAACGACGAGCCCTTCAAAAAGCTCGCGGGCAACTCGCGCGAATGCCATGTACGCACGGTCCGTCCGCTCCACCAGCATCGCGGGGACACCTGCGACTCGCGCCGTGGGGCGGTCGAGCACGAGCAGCGCGGCGCCGCGCCGCACGGCTTCCGCGGCGAAATCGTTCCCGTCGAAACGCTCGCCGTGCAAGGCCACAAATGCGTCGCCCGGCTCGATGCTTCGCGTGTCGGTGCCGACGCGCAGTGTAGCAGGCGCGGCGGCGCCGTCCACGAGCGTAGCTCCCGATGCGGCGATCGCACGGTCGAGCGGAACTCTCATCGCGGTGCACCCAGCAGCGCCAGCGCCTCACGTGCGACGGCCGCATCGTCAAACGGAAGAATCCGCTCGCCGACGATCTGATAGGCCTCGTGCCCCTTGCCGGCGACGAGTACGACGTCCCCGGCTTGCGCCTCTGCGACGGCGCGATGGATCGCCTGACGGCGATCGAGCTCGACGTCGTGCTTGACCCCGTTTGGGATACCCGCGAGCATGTCGTCCACGATCGCTCGCGGTTCTTCGCCGCGGGGATTATCGCTGGTCAGGTAGAGTCGATCGGCGAGTTGCGAGGCAACGGCGGCCATCTCGGCGCGTTTTCCGCGATCGCGGTCGCCGCCACAGCCAAAAACGATCGCAATCGCGCCCGCGGTCGTTTCGCGCAGCGCTCGCAAGGCATTCTCGAGTGCGTCGGGCGTATGCGCGTAGTCGACGACGACGTCAACTCCCGTGCCGCCGAGGCGCTCCATCCTTCCAGGCACGTGCCGCAGCGTCGCCAACCCGCGCGCAATGGTGGCATCGTCGATCCCAAAGACCTGGGCGATGCCGATCGCGGCCAGTGCGTTCCAAATGTTAAACCGCCCGGGAAGATGCAGCTCGTAGGGTTGACCGTTGACCGTGAAGCGGCTTCCGATTGGCTCGAGCACGATCTCCTGCGGCGACAGATGCGCAGCGTAATCGCTGCCGTAGGTTACGACCTGGCGTCCCTCGCGAGCGAGTTCGAGAGCCCACCGGCGGCCGTAATTGTCGTCGACATTGAGAACGCAGTCTTCCGTCAAAGCGAATAGATGGCGCTTCGCTGCGGCGTAGGCGTCCTGCGATTCGTGAAAGTCGAGATGATCGCGCGTGACGTTGGTTAGGGCGGCTACGCGGAACCGAACGTCCTCGACGCGCTCGAGCGCAAGTGCGTGGGAGCTGACCTCGATGGCGACCGCTCGCGCGCCATCGTCCCGCATGGCGGCCAGCACGCCGTGCAGCTCGGGCGGCAACGGCGTGGTATTGCCCAGCTGCCACCGCCGCGAACCGAGCTGCGCACCGATGGTGCCGATGACGCCGCACGGCATCGCGGCCGCCTCGAGAATCGCCGCAGCCATTCGCGTCGTCGTCGTTTTGCCGTTCGTTCCGGTGACGCCGATCGCGTCGAGGGATTGCGAGGGATCTCCAAAAAATGCTGCGGAGAGAACGGAGAGCGCCCGCTTCGAATCCGCAACTCGAATGACGGCGGCGTGCGCGGAGTCTGCTACGCCCGCGCGCTCCTCGACGACGACGGCGGATGCGCCGCGCGCAATCGCTTGCGCGACGTAGAGATGACCGTCGGTGTGGCTGCCGCGCAGCGCAACGAAGAGCGCACCCCTCGACGCGGAACGAGAATCGATTTCTATGGTCGTAACGAGTTGCGAGCGGTTGCCGGTAACGCGAGCCTCCGGCAGCCGATCGAGCAACGCCGTCAGTGCGATTTCGCGGTCAGCGCCCATTTAGCGCAACGATGCCGCCCGGTAAGATTCCGGCGTGCAGCATCGCCGCGCGCGCGATCTGAGCGAATGCCGGGGCGGCAACGACGCTGCCGTAGTACGAACCGATCGGTCGTTCGACCTTCACGTAGATGACGTAGCGTGGGCGCGGATAGGGAACCATGCCGATGAAGGATGAGGCGTAATAGCCGGCGAGATACCGGCCGTCAACAACCATGGAGGCGGTCCCGGTTTTTCCAGCGGTAGCGTAGCCTGCGACCTGCGCAGTCGGGTCGCCCGTGCCGCGCAGCACGACGCTTCGTAGAAAGCCGCGCAGTTCCGCGGCCGTGCGCCGTGAGAAGACGCGGCGAACGACTTTCGGCCCATTGCGCCGCACGAGGTTTCCTTGCTGATCGTATATGGTCCTGACGATTCGAGGCTGCATCAGGAGTCCGCCATTCGCGATCGCGCAGTAATACCGAGCCATGGCAAGCGGCGTGACGGAGACGCCTTGGCCAAAAGCCATCGTAGCCAGCGAGGAACCGCTCCACTGATCCGGCGGGACGACGATACCCGGATTCTCGCCCGATAGGCCGACGCCGGTGGGCGTTCCAAAGCCCGCCTTCCGCTCCATGTCGTAAAAGGTTTTCGATCCGATCGAGAGCCCGACTTCCGCGGCGCCGACGTTATGCGAATATTCGATGATCTGCTCGAGCGTCTCGCTGCTGCCGGTCCCTGCCATGAAACCGTCTTCCGCATTGTGAATCGTGCGACCGCCCACTTCGAGTGTGTCGCGAGCCGGAAAGCGCGACGTCAACCCGGCTTTATGCGATTCCAGCGCGGCAGCAGCGGTGACCAACTTGAAGGTCGAGCCCGGTTCGTACGCGTCCATGACGGCGCGATCGCGACGCTCGTCCTCTCCGTACCTCCAAAACCGGTTTGGATCGAAATCCGGCGCGTTTGCCAACGCGAGAATCTCGCCGGTCCACGGATCCATAACGATCGCCGTACCGTCGAGCGCATGGTAGGCGCGCACTTGCTGCTGCAAAGCTTGTTCGGCGGCGAACTGCAGGTACGGGTCGATGGTGAGCTCGACATTCGAGCCGGGCTGTGCCGGCGACACGATACGTTCTTGCCCGAAGGGTATCGGTCGCCCAAACTCATCGGCTTCCAGCGTGACGCGCCCGGAGTGCCCTCGCAACACGTCATCGTAGGCATACTCGACCCCGTCGAGCCCATTTTCGTCGGTGCCGACAAAGCCGATGACGGTCGAGGCTAAACGTCCCGCCGTATCGACGCGCAGGCCCGTCTCCTCTTCCTTTAAGTCGACCCCCAGCAGATTTAAGGCTCGAACTCGCGATGCCAAATCGTGCGGGACCTTGCGCGCGATCCAGACGAACCACAGATCCCGGTCGCGCATCGCCGTCGCGACCGATGGATCCAGCTTGCCGAAGATGCTCTGCAGTTTCGCGATCGCCGCCGACGGGTCGACGATCTCGCGCGGCACCGCGTAGACGCTTTCGGAGGGAAGCGATCGTACCAGTACGTTGCCGTAGCGATCGAGGATGCTGCCGCGGCGCGCGAATACTTCGACGGTGTCGGAGCGTTGCGCCAGCGCTTCTTTTGCATAGAGCGGCCCCTTGAGGGCCTGTACGTCGCAAAGGCGCCAAGCGAGAAAGAGCGCGAAGGCCACGCACGCGTAAAAACAGATCCGAGCACGCATCGGAGCGACGCGCGTGAACGTTCGGCGGTGCATCGGGCGGTCGCTTAGGGTCGCGCGGCTACTGCCGGCACCAAGAAACCGGCAAGTGACGAGAGCAATCGGAAGTGCGAACCGGCTCGCGCTATCCGAGGCTCTTCCTCGCGTACCACGGCAAATCGCTGCGGCTGGCGCATGCCCAAGCGCGCGGCCAACTCGGCAAGCCGATCGTCGGAACGCAATGCGGCGATCTGGTCGTCGAGGCGCATCGTCTGTTCCTGGAGCGCCTCACGTTGCGCGGCAGCTCGCGCCACGGCGTAGCTCAACCCCGTTCGGCTCGACGTTAGCACGACGTACCCCATTAAAAAAACGAAGGCGCAAAGCAACACTGCCAACATGCGCACCAACGTCTCATAACGAGCGCGCGACGCACGACCCCTCCGACGCACGGTTGCGGCACGAACGGTGCGGGGATTCGCAATGCGCGGGCTTCGTTCGAACGATCGAGCTGCGATCACTTAGTCGGCCTCCGTGCGTTGCGCGGCGCGCAGTTTGGCGCTGCGGGAACGGCGATTTTCGATGAGCTCGCGCCGATCGGGACGAACCGGTTTCTTCGTAAGAACCTCGAGTCGCTCGTCGTCGCGGAAACTTCGTTTCACAATTCGATCCTCGAGTGAATGGAAGCTGATTACGGCGACGCGCCCGCCCGTGCGCAGGCGCACGATCGCCGCAGCCAAGCCTTCACGCAAGGCCTCAAGCTCGTCGTTGACGGCGATGCGCAACGCTTGAAAGACGCGCGTTGCCGGATGGATGCGTTCTCGCTCTCCGGGGCGCTGCACGATTCCCGAAATAAGGGCAGCGAACTCCGAGGTCGTGTTCGGCAGGGCGCCCCCTTCACGCCGCGTGACGATCACGCGAGCGATGCGCCGGGCCGAACGCTCTTCCCCGAACGCAAAGAACATCTCGGCCAACTCCCGTTCGGTCGCCGTTGAAAGAACATCGTAGGCGCTGGATCCGACGGCTGGATCCATTCGCATGTCGAGGACCGCGGGTTTTCCGAGCGAAAAGCCGCGCTCCGCATCGTCAAGCTGCATCGACGAGACTCCAAGATCGAAGAGAATGCCGTCCACCATCGGGATTTCGCACCGCTCGAGGATGCGGGCGAGATCGCGAAAGTTCGCGTGCACGAAGGTCAAACGGGAGTCGGCAAGTCCTTGCGCCGCCGCGGTCGCGCGCGGGTCGGCGTCCAGTGCGATCAGGCGTCCATCCCCCACCCGCTCCAAGATCGCCCGAGCATGACCGCCCGCTCCGAAGGTCGCGTCGACGTAGACTCCGCCGGGACGAATCGCCAAATATTCGAGCGCCGGCCCGACGAGCACGGGAACGTGGCTCAGCATAACGGCACCACATTCTACAGCCCTAGCTCGCCCATGAAGTCGGGCACGTCGCCCTCGGGCGGTTTCTGGAAGGCGTAACGCTCCTTCGCCCAAATTTCTATGCGAGTCAGCAAACCCACAGAGACGACCTGCCGTTCGATGCCCGCGTACGATCGCAGCAGCGCGGGAACGACGACCCGGCCTTGATTGTCGCAGCCGACCTCCTCAGTGTGGGCAAAGAGGTAGCGCACCGCGCGGCGGTAGCGATCGTCCTTATGCGGAACCGCTTCTAGCCGCTCGCAAAACTGAACCCACGTCGAACTGGGATAGAGTGCCAGACAAGGATCGGGGGGCGCGATGGTCAGCACGAATTGCGCTCCTAGCCGCTCGCGAAAACGCGCCGGGACAATCAGGCGGCCCTTTTCGTCAAGGGCGTGTTGCTCCGAGCCCGCAAAACGGGGCAGTCCAGCGTGCAAAAAATCCTCCGCAATGCACCACTAGGCACTACTTTCCACCACTATACGCCCCACGATTCCCTTAAGCAAGGATTAGCACGGTGGCGATTGCATCACTCGAACGTTTGTTCGAAGTGGGTGCGGCTCGACTCCGCCGGTCAAAATGAACTCAGACCCGCGTTTAGCCGGGGTCCCCTTACCGACCAAGTCTCCGAGTTTGTAATCGCACAGAACCGCGAGCTCACCGCTCGCTCGTCGCTACGGACATCGGACATGCCGCTCGGATATCGCCGTACCCCGCGCTTGGTACGGCGGCGATGAGATCGAAGCATCGGGAGCATCGAAGCGTCCGAGCCATGAAAGCTCAGGCAACTTCAAGGCTAAGCAGATATGATCGCCGGCGTACCAGGGCGCCGATATCCAATCGGCGGAGCGTTGAATTTGCTGCGAAAGTTGATGGTCATGGAATCGATTGTGGTGACGAGCGCGTTCTCTTTCTTGCAGCCTGTCCGCCAGGCTTGATTGCGCGCTGAGAAGAAAGCCGACGGTGCGATGACTCGAGTTTTCGGAATCTGCAGCCTCTTGGGACTGCTCTACGGATGTAGCGGAAGTTACCTGCCGTACGCCTCCCACTCGCTGGATCCGGCGAGCCTCGCGTCGCTCGTTACGAACGCCTCCCAGGCCAACGGGGTTCCGCCGGGGCTGGTGCGAGCGGTCGTCATGGCGGAATCGGCGGGCAACCCATCCGCGATCAGTGTCGCCGGGGCTCAGGGCCTGATGCAGTTGATGCCCGGCACCGCGGCCGGCTGCGGTATCGCCGATCCATTCGACCCAACGCAGAACGTCTCGTGCGGCACGAGCTACCTTCGCTCGCTTCTGAATCGCTATCACGACAACGTTACGCTGGCGGTCGCGGCATACAATGCAGGACCGGGAGCCGTGGATCGCTATCACGGTGTGCCTCCCTATGCGGAAACGCGGGCGTACGTCGTGCGCGTGCTCAACGCGTACCGCAACTATTAACCGTCGGGATACCGGCGCGACGAGCCAATCCGGCTTCTCTCGATGACTGCACTCACTCAGCACCAACCACTCCACCGCGTCGGCTTCGCGTTCTTACGATTGCCGATTCTCGACAGCTATCTCTTGCAGGAGATGATCGGCCCGTTCTTCTTTGCGCTGGGCGCGTTTTTGTTATTTTGGGCGCTCAACATTTTCTTTCTTGCCGCCGATTACATCATCAATCAGCACGCACCGTTCTTTTTGGTGCTACGTTTCGTGGTGTTCCGCATCCCGCAGGCCACCCCAATGGCGTTCCCGTTCGCGTCTCTGTTTGCCGCCTTGTTGGCAATGGGCCGGGTGATGGGCGACAACGAGGTGACTGCGATGCGCACCGCCGGCATTTCGGTCATGCGAATTGCGCTCGCCCCCGTGCTCTTCGGCCTGGGAATGTTTTTGATTTCCTACAGCATAAACGAGTGGATTGCGCCGGCATCCGTCGATCTCTCGACGCGCACGTTTTACCAGATCATCTATCACACGGACGCGCTTCCCGTCGAGCCGCAGTTTTTTCGTAAGGATCCCGACACGGGGAACACCTTTTATGTAGGTCAGGTCGCGCTCGACAACAAGACGATGATCGACGTGCAGATCTTCAAGCCTGCAAAGTACGGCCCGTGGAACGAGACGCTACAGGCGAAGAGCGCGGTGGTGCAAGGCAGCGTTCTGAACCTGCACGACGTGATCGACACCCGCTACAACGACGACGGATTTCTCACCAATCAGCAACGCGTCAAGACCATCTCGATCGGACTGCCGCTGGGTGAGACCGCCTCACAGTTCGTCAGCCAGGTGAATAACGATCCTTGGACGATGAGCAGCAAGTCGCTGCGCACGCAAGTTAACGCGCTTCAGGCTCAAGGGATCGGCGGTACCGCGATGGGCAACTTGCAGATCAACCTTGCCAACAAGCTCTCCTGGCCTTTCGCCTGCATCATCGGCGTCGTGCTCGCCGTTCCCTTGGCGTTGCGATTTGGTAAGCGCGGTCGCACGCTCGGTATCACTCTTTCGATTATCGCGTTTTTCTCTTACTACCTCATGGTCTCGGCGGCTTCTGCGTTTGGCCGCAACGGGGCGTTGAATCCATTCCTCGCAGCCTGGTTGCCAAACATCATCGTGGGTGTCGCGGGCGTCGTTCTTCTCTGGCTGGAAGAGCGCTGACGGCGTGCCGGCGAGCTTGCGAAGACGTCGCAGCTTAGGCGCGGTTGCGGTGCTCGCTGCCTACCTTAGCAGCCTCTTTCCGGTGTGGGCACAAGCTGCGAGCAACGATCAACAGCAGCTCGCGCTCCTGCTCTTCAACACGCAGACGTGCGCCCAGCACTACCGCGACGATACGCCGTTGGTGGCGCAGGCTTCCTCGCCGACTCCAGCACCGCCGGCCACGCCGGGGCCTCCCAACGTGCCGCCGGGCGTCAGCAACGGCACCTACACCCTCAATCCAACCCCGCATCCGTTCCCCGGTCAAACGCCGGCCGTCACGCCGCCGCCAATTCCGTCAGGCACGCCAAACCCGATGGCATCCTTGGAACCGATCTTTCTCGTGCGCGGCGGCGAGTCGCCCCCTCCGGTAACGCCCGCCGGACAAGCGACGCCGGCGCCGACTCCGGAACCCACCGGCGTCCCGACGCTTTCGCCGGGTTACATTGCGGTGATTGCCGACTCGTGGAGCGGTAACCGCGCTCGCGGCAAACCCAGCGACGCGATCGGCAACGTACACATCTATTATGCCGACGAAGAAATCGTCGGCGAACGAGCGCACTTCGACGGCGTGCGAACGATGACGATCACCGGGCATCCGTTCATCGTCAATCACGAGCACAACTCGATATTGGCAGCCGACACGATCGTCTTCGATACCGTCGAACAGACGGCAAAGCTCGTCAACGGCAAAGGAGCGAGCGACGAGGGACTCGAGCGCGGTCTCGTTCATTTCGCGGCCGACGACCTTTATACCAATCCCGATGGAACGGCGCATGGCGACAAGCCGTACGTCACCACCTGTGAGAATCCGCGCGGCGGCTACCATATCACGGGCAAGAACATGGACGTCTACCCAGGCGACAGGATCGTTATCCACAATGCGGTGCTCTGGCTCGGCGCCGCAGCCATCTTCTATCTTCCCTTGCTGATCATTCCGCTACGAAACGTTAGTAGCGGCCCGAGTCACGCGCATTGGTTTCCCGAGGTCGGCTACGATTCGTATGAGGGCGCATGGATCAAAATCGAGATCCCGTTCGGCAAAGACCAGTACTACTACGGCTATTACATCGTGAACTACTTTACGAAGGAAGGCTTGGGCCTCGGCTACGTCGGCTTCTATTCCAGCAAGCGAGGCCGCCGCAGCGTCAGCCTCAACCTGTACACGATCAACAATCGCCTTGAGGGCGGGCGGCAGACGAATCTCGCCCTGGGAGAACAAGAGAATATTTCGCAGCACCTAAAGAGCAACTTTCAGTTTTCATACCAGTCGAACTACGGGCCGCTCGTGAGCATTCCCCCTAACGAGACGATCGCCGAATCCATCGTACACCAAACAACGCAAACGTCGCAAAACTACAGCTTCACCCACAGCTCCGTGGGAGGCCAATCCAGCAGCGATAGTTTCACGGTCACGGACACGCGCCAGTTCAACGAGAACCTGAACCAGACGACGACCTTCGACGATAGCGATAGCAATGCGAGCTTTGGCGGCGTGACGTCGTTCAGCAATCAGTCGGAGTTCGACTACTTGCTGCAGTACACGACCGCGGGCGCGGATTATCAAATGGAGTTCGACAAGCTTTACGGCCTCGAGACGGCCGGCATCGACAAGATCCCCGAGTTTGAAGTCCGGCCCGCCGATTTCTTCCAACACTTTTTCATTCCACTTTCCGCCGACCTCACGGTCGGTGAATACAGCCAGCCGTCCGGCGACGGTCAGCCGGAGAGCCTAGCGACGTGGCGCGGCGATGCGAACTTGGTCGTCGGTCCCGCCGAGGAAAAAGTCCTAGGGAGCGACTTTCAAGGTACCGTCACGATCGACCAGTATGCCTACGGCACCGGCGACCTCAAAGCCGCCGTAGAGCAAGACTTCAGCTTGACGACGCCGGTCAGCTCGCACATCGTCAACACGGCGACCTACAACGAAGCCAACTATAACGGGCCCGCTCTCGTGCCGTTTCAGTATCTCGACCAGCAGCCGACGATGAACACCAAGAATGCGCAAGACTTGGTTAGGCTCTTCAACGACGACGTCTACGCGTTTTCGCTGGGCTGGACGACGAACTTTGACGGCGTCGCTCAGCCGTTGAGCTATCAGCTCTCGGCACGGCCGTCGCCCCGCTCGGTATTGCTGCTCAGCGGCTCGTTCATCCCAGGTCCGGGTCAGGGTTTTGAGACGACCAACCTTCAGCTCTCGACGCCGTTTGGCCGCGACGCATCGCTGCAGTTCGTCACGAATCTCAATTGGAAGGGACCGGGGGAAATGATCGCCGACAAAATCATCTATTACACTCGCACGATCGGCAACTGCTATCAGCTGCTGGTGCTCTACAACGAGTCTCAAGCGGCAATCAATGTCGGCTTAAATCTACTCGCATTTCCGACGCAAACTGCCGTCTTCCAGGTCGGCGCACCACAGCAGGTGGTGCCGACGACCTTTAACTTCTAGGTGCCCTGATGTTGCTGGCGTGATGCCGAGAAGACGCTCGTCGCTCCGGCATCCATGCCAGCAACACCAGGGCGCCAAGGCGTAAAAGGATTTCTTTAAATAGAACCGCGGCTTTAGGGTTCGTCGCAGGGGGGGTGGCCGCAGGCGCAGTTATCCGCTTCGATACCCGATTCGGACGCATCTCGGCAAGTCTCGCCGCAAAACACTTCGCCGGTTCCTATCGGCGAAGTTACCGTGCAGTTACAGATGTCGTAGGTGCACTCGACGCCAATTTCACGCATCTCCAAGCTCCTAGGGGCACGGCGAGGGAGAGGCTGCCGGATTGTTGGAGATCTCGATGCTCACGATCTGAGCGGTCGGATCCGACGGCGTATAGAGTCCGTAGTAGGTGTTATCAAAGGGTTCGGTCATACAGAGCTTCGGCGAGATGAACTGCGGGTCGCTCGGGCCGCCCGCTCCCATCGAATCGAGGAAGTACCACTGGCCTTGGCTGGCCTGCGAGACAAACGCGTTGAACGTCCAGATATTGTTCGGACTGGCGCTCGGCGAAGGCGTAGGAGATGCAACCCCTTTAAAGATGGCTTTTTGAGCGATCATCGAGAACTCGGTGCCCTGACCGTTACTGTTAGGATTGTAGGTGAGCTGGCCCGGCGTGGTTCCCAGTTTCAGCCACGACGGCGGAATGTGAGGATTTTGATTTCGAACGAACTGCACCGCCTCCGCATACGAGGTTCCGGCAGTGCCCAAGGAAACCAGGGCGAACGAATAGCCCGCCCAGTTCGTCTGCACGGTGTCGGTCGAAGGCGTCACTCCGGTTCCCGACGTGTTGAAGACGATCATGTATTGATAGTTCGAGAAGTTAAAGGGAGATTCGACATCATAGTGTATGGCTATGAATCCCGGAGGCGCGCCGCCGGGTCCCAAACCCGGAGGATTCGGCGTAACCTGACGACCACACGCCACAACGATGAACGCCGTTACTAGCACGACTACAAAACCGAAACTCAATCTGCGTATCATGGTCCCCTCGCTGTCCTTGCGCGATGCAGGTTTTGCTGCGTGCGCGGCCGTCCTTTTAGCGGCGACGTTTCCGAAGCTGGGCGCAGCCTGGCTCGCCCCGTTCGGAACGGCAATGCTCTTCTGGCTTTGGCAAGGAGCTTCCTGGAAGCGCGCCGCGCTTCTCGGTTGGTTAGCTGGGTTCATTTTTTTTGCAATCGACTTTGCGTGGGTCGGCCACACAGTAGGAGGATACATCGGCGTCTTCGGACCGTTTCTCGCAATCGGCCCCGCTTTGATCGAGGCGCCTTTCATCGCCTTAGCAGGCGCACTCTCCACAATTGCATACGCTCGTATGCGTCCCGTCATTGCACCGCTGGGCGCCGCCGCAGCGTTTACAATCTGTGAGTGGTTGCGATCGATCGGCGTCTTGGCCGCACCTTTCGATCAGCTCGGCTACACACAGGCCGACACGCCGCTGCGAGCGATCGCCGCCTACGCGGGAACCTACGGGATCACGTTCATCCTCTGCGCGCTCGGCGCGTATGCCGCCGACGCGCTGCATCGCAGAACGTGGCGGCCGCTGGGTGCGGCGGTCGCGTCGACGGTGGTTCTCGCTCTGGGTGCTTGGGCGTTCTGGCCGGCTCGTACGCTTCCGCCTCCGACGATTCCGGTCGCTGCGGTGCAAGGCAACATTCCGCAATCGTTCAAATGGAACGCGCTCGCCCTAGCGGTTAGCCGCTATACGGATATGACGCGCGCCTTGAATCGCGTGCATCCGCGACTGATCGTTTGGCCGGAGACGGCGATCCCGACGGCGATCAACCTCGAGCCCGGATTGCTCGCCGAGTTTTCGGGCCTCGCCCGCCATCTCCACAGCACGATCGTCGCCGGAGGCATCGATGCCGCCGGACCTAGAGTTTACAACGCACTGTATATCTTCTCGCCGGCCGGCAACTCCAATATTTACCGGAAGCGTCAACTCGTGGCTTTTGCCGAATGGTTTCCGGGCCGAGCTTTCCTCTCGTGGCTGCCCTACATTGGGGCGCTCAACGGGGGTCTTACTCGCGGGAAG
This sequence comes from Candidatus Cybelea septentrionalis, assembly GCA_003158175.1. Taxonomy (GTDB): domain Bacteria; phylum Vulcanimicrobiota; class Vulcanimicrobiia; order Vulcanimicrobiales; family Vulcanimicrobiaceae; genus Cybelea; species Cybelea septentrionalis. Next base: position 76,931 of record PMHJ01000023.1, on the reverse strand, counting down.
ATTGACGGCGTCTATTCGACGACGGCGCTTCCCATCGCACCGCTCATTTGCTGGGAGTCAGCCTTCTCGGATCTAGCGTACGCTCAACTGCAGCGCAACGCCCAGATTCTCGTCGTGAGCACCGACGACGCCTGGTTCGGAACGACCTCCGGGCCGTATATGCACGCACAAATAGCTCAGCTCCGAGCCATAGAGAGCGGAGCCTACGTCGTGCGCGCGGCGGCAACCGGCATCAGCGGGATCATTGCGCCGGACGGAAGGTGGCAGACGCGCAGCCGCATCGAGCGACAAACCACCGTGATCGGCGCAGTGGGCCGTCGAGTTCCGACGATCTTCGCCCGCATCGGCCCGACGCGCGTCGCCTTCACGATGATTGCCTTGTACGGGCTCCTCTTCTTGATTCCGCGGAAGCGCGGCGAGTTTGCGAGTTCGCGTGAGCCGTAGAAAAGCGTGGTGGAGACGGCTGGCCATCGGCGGCGGCCTCCTTCTCTTTGTTTACGTTGTCGTCGAGATCGTGTTGGCAGGAAGAGGAGTTCCGCCGCTTCCGCCCGCTCAAACGCCGATCGAGTTGCGCGGCGGCCACGTGCTCAACAATCACATAGCGACGAAATCGTGGAGTTTCGATTATAACCACGCACGCCTTTCGCCCGACGGCCTGAGCGGCACTGTCGACGGCGTACGCAACGGAATAGTTTTTCGAAAGGGAAAGCCTTATCTACGAATTTCGGCCAAGCACATTACGGTCAACATCTCGACGCTTGACTTCACCGCGGTCGGAAAGGTTCACATCGAACGGATCGACGACCCCGAAAAGCGCTCGTTCGACACCGACCTGGTGACGTGGACAAACGACGCCAAAGTCTTGCGTATGGCGCATCCAAGTTACGTACATTCCGGTGGTCAGACGCTCGTTATCACGAATATCACCGTCAATTTTGACGACGACAGCATCCGTCTCGGCAAGGTCAGCGGAGGAGTCGAACTCCACCGCTGACGTCCGGGGTCAGTCTTTATCGCCGAGCTTTTTCTTTGCCTCGGCGATCAATTTCTTGACCTTTTGGCCGCCTTTATGACCGATCTCTTCGTAGAAATCGGAGCCGTACTTTTCCTTGACGACCTTGCCGCCTTTTTGTCCGATCGTCTCGTAGAACTCTACGCCGTGACGGTCGCGCGTGGCTTTTCCGCCCTTGCGGCCGATGTCTTCGTAGAACGTCGAACCATAGCGGTCGCGCACCGTATCGCCGCCCTTTTTTCCCGCCTCTCGCACCGACATCTCGCGCTTTGGCGCGCGCTCGTCTTTTTCAGCCATTGCTTGTCGCTTCCGCTGGGTAAAGCCCTATGATGCAGTCGCCTTACGTTTCGGGCGCTGACCGCCCTTCTGACCGATCACTTCATAGAACGAGGGCCCGTACTTGCTCTTGGTGGCTTCCCCACCCTTTCGACCGATTTCTTCATAAAATTCCGAGCCGTATTTCGCTTTGACGCGTTCGCCACCGCGGCGACCCGCTTCGCGGACGCTCATGCCGCCTGACTGTCCCGAATCCTGTGCCATCTAGAGTCATCCTCCTTGGTGTGGGTATTATTCCTTTCCCATACAAGCGCTCGGCAAACTCTGAATTTGCTGAGAATTCGGAGTCTGAAGGCAAATTTTACCTAAAACGCGTTAGCGCAGTGCTTCGTAGACGGCCCGAGTCCGCTCGCGCAGTTCCTCAAGGTCACCGTTGTTTTCTATCACGAAGTCGGCACGACGGCGCGCCGCCTCGGGATCGACCTGAACGTCCATTCGCGCCCGTACTCGCCCCTCGTCGGAGCGGTCGCGCTCGACGACCCGGGCGATCCGATCCTCGAGCGGTGCGACGACCACCACGGACTTATCCACAACGCGATCGTAGCCGGTCTCGAAGAGCAGCGGCACGACGTGCACGGTCGGCTGGCCCGGTTCGGCACGCCGCTCCCGTTCCAACGCGATGCGCCGAATGTGGGGATGGAGCAGCGCGTTGAGCCGGTCGCGCGCATCGGAGTCGTTAAAGACGATGTCCGCGAGCGCTGCCCGGTCCAAGGCGCCATTGCGCACGACTTGGGGCCAGACTCGACCGATGGCTAAGAGTCCATCGCTTTGGGGAGCCACTACTTCGCGCGCAATGGCATCGGTATCGACGATGAAAGCTCCAAGCTCGCCGAGGATCGCGGCGACCGCGCTCTTCCCCGCTCCGATGCCACCGGTCAAACCAACGCGCACGGCGCGACGCTATTGCTCGGGGAGCGGCTCCGGAGGCGCCGGCGCAACCGTTCCGATTTCGCCGATCTCTTCCTCCACCGCGTACTTTTCGATTTCCTCGATCGGTACGTCGGCAACGTGCTGGATGGAGGCCGTGATCCGGCGCGTTGCATGATTGATCGACACGAGCGTGACCTCGACTTCCTGACCGGCGACGAACTGCGCCGACGCATCGAACTCGCCTTTGGGCACCATGGCAAGAATGCCGGGAATCACTTCGACCAGCATGTAGTTGGGCGTAACCTTGACGATAGAAGCCGTTAGTTTGTTGGTTTCGTATAGACGGTCGGCGTACTGATCCCACGGATCCGGGAGGGCGTGCTTGAGCGAAAGGCTGACCTTCTTCGCTTCCGGATCGAATTTCATGATCTCAACTTGGACGACGTCGCCAATCTTCACGACTTCGGACGGGTGCTTGATTCGTGAGTACGAGAGCTCGCTGTTGTGAATCAATCCGTCGATGCCGCCGAGGTCGACGAAAGCGCCGAAATCGGCGAGTCGCACCACGACTCCCGAGCGGATCTGTCCGACCTCGAGGGTATCGAGAAGCTCCTGCTTTTTCGCTTGCAGCTCTTCTTCTAAAACGAGTCGTTGCGAAAGGACGACGCGATGGCGTTTGTGATCGAGGTCGATCACCTTCAGCCGGAGGTGCTGACTTACCAGCTCGTCGAGGTTTCCAACGGGCTGACGGCGGATCTGCGAAGCCGGCACGAATCCCCGCATCCCAAGATCGACCAACACGCCGCCTTTGACGACTTGCGTGACCGTCGCTTCGATGACTTCGTCGCGATTGTGCGCCTCGATCACTTTCTCCCACGTTTTGAGCGCGCGTGCCCGGCGCTCGGAGAGAAAGAGCGTTCCGTCCATTTCGTCGATGCGGTGAACCATCACTTCGATGGTATCGCCGACCTTGAGCAGTTTGGAATCGATGGCGAGCGACAGCTCGCGGAAAGGAAGTACGCCTTCGGACTTTCCGCCGACGTCGACCAGCACTTCGTCTTTGTCTCTCTGGACGATTGTCCCGGTGAGAACTTGTCCCTCGTCGAGAACCTTGAGCGATTCTTCGTACAGTTGCTGTTCGAGCGCTAACTGATCTTCTTGTTCGGGGATGGGAGCGACTTGCGTTGTTGAGATTTGAATAATCCTACCTTTATGTTTTTATATTTTTTTATCGTTGACATCTCGGGCACCACCACGTTCCGCGTTGCGCCACTACGGTGCGCACGATCCTGCTCGTTCGGCATCGCGGGCAAAGCGTGCCGTGCCTGCCGTAAACCGTAAGGTGGTTTTGAAAACCGCCCTCGAGGCCTTCGGCATCCACGTAATCGTCGACGCTCGTTCCGCGCTTGGTGATGGCGCGTCGCAAAACGTTAACGATGCTGTCGTGTAAGCGGCCGGCCGCCGCTCTTGTCAATGCCCCTGCGGGCCGTGTGGGACGAATCCGAGCCTCCCAGAGGGCCTCGCAAGCATAAATATTGCCAATGCCTGCGATACGCCGCTGATCGAGCAAGAACGCCTTGCTCGACTTCGTCCGCTCCGCCAGCATACCGATAAAGGCCTCTGGTGTAAAGCCGCGGGAGAGCGGTTCCACGCCAAGCTCCCGGTCCCACGCTTCCCCCGGCTCAACCAGACGAATTCGCCCGAACGTCCTCACGTCGGCGAAATGGAGCCGGGCGCCGTCCGCAAAGTGCAACACCACGTGGGAGCGCGGGTACTCGGGGACCTCGCGTGAGGTTGCGACGACGAGCCGGCCCGTCATCCGCAAACTGACGACGAGCGAGCGCCCGGAGTCGAGCTCGATCACCGCGTACTTTCCCCGACGGCGCGTCGCAACGATCCGGCTTCCCGATACTGCCCGCGCAAAGTCCACACCGTGCGGCGCAACAACCATGCGAGCGAGTCTTACGTCGGCAGATGCGATCGTCTTACCGACGACGGTTCGGCGCAGGCCGCGCACGATCGTTTCGACTTCGGGCAGTTCGGGCATTCTAGGGTTGCGGCAGTGGGGCGCCGCGCAGGTCGAGTTTGACGCCCTCAACGATTCCGTCGGCCGACGCTTCTCCCGCCGGCAGCTCGATCACGTATTTCGCCGGCGCGCCTTCTCGAGGAATCTGATCGTCGGAAAGCGTGGGTGCGACGACCGGCACGTTCGAGAAGACGCGTCGTACCGTGCCGTCGCCCGCGATGAAGATCATGTCCAGCGGCACCAGCGTGTCCTTCATCCAAAAATCGACGCGTTCGTCGCGCTCGAAAACAAAGAGCATCCCGGTGTGCGGCGGGAGCACGGCTCGATTCATCAGGCCCTCCTCTCGCGCAGTTTCCGTACGGGCGGTTTCCAGCGTCAGATCCGCTTTGGGAGCATGGACGACGATCGTTGCGAGTGCGGCTGCAAGGACGATAACGTTAAACATGCTCGAAACTTTCTTCGTTCATCGGCTCGACGTCGTACCAGTTTCGCCCCCCTTTGAGCGTCACTTCCAGTGGGACCGACAATTCGATGGCGCTCTCCATGTGCGAACGAACGAGTTCCGCGGTCTCGCTCAACTGCGTCGCCCGCACCTCGAAGATAAGCTCGTCGTGAATCTGCAGCAGCATCGTCGCGTCGAGTTGGGAATCTCGCAGGGCGCGATCGATTCGCACCATCGCCAGCTTCATGAGATCCGCGGCACTACCCTGTAGCGGCGCATTGGTCGCTTCCCGCTCCGCCGCGGCACGCAGCATGTAATTGCCGGACGTTAATCCCGGCATGTACCGCCGGCGCCCGAGAATGGTCGAGACGTAACCGTCGCGCCGCCCTTCTTCGATCGTGCGATCGATATAACCGCGTACGTCCGGAAAACGCGCGAAGTACGCCGTCGTAATCTCTTTTGCTTCGGCGCGGCCGATCTCGAGGCGCTGCGCCAACCCAAAATCCGACATTCCGTAGAAGAGCCCGAAATTGACGCTCTTTGCCATCCTGCGTTGATTGGGATCGACCCGCACGCCCGGTGCGATGCCGAAGATTTGGCGGGCGGTGAAGTCGTGAATGTCCTGCGACTCTGCAAAGGCCCGCCGCAGCCCTTCATCGCCCGAAAGATGCGCCATCACGCGAAGCTCGATCTGACTGTAGTCCGCGGCGAGCAAAACGTAGGCGTCGCTCTTTGCGATGAAGGCGCGGCGAATCCGGCGTCCAAGCTCGCCGCGCACCGGAATGTTTTGCAGATTGGGGTTGGTGGACGAGAGACGACCCGTCGCCGTCGCAGTTTGGTTGAACTCGCTGCGCAGGCGCCCGTCCCTCGCATCGACGAGCTGCGGAATCACGTCGACGTACGTGTTCTTCAGTTTTGTCACTTCGCGCCATTCCAAGACGAGCGCGCAGATGGGATAGTCCCGCGCCAAGCCCTGCAGCACCTCGACGCCGGTCGCAAATCCCGTTTTCGTCCTCTTCCCCCCCGGAATATTCAGCTTTCCGAAGAGGACCTTGCCGAGCTGCTGCGGCGATCCAATGTTGAACTCTTCGCCTGCGAAATCGTATATGTGCTTGCGCAGCTGCTCGGCCGCCGTGTCGACGCGATCGCCGACCACGCGCAGTTCGTCGGAGTCGATGGCGATGCCGGCCTCCTCCATACTCGCCAGCACCGGTGCGAGCGGCAACTCCAGCTCTTCGTAAAGCCGCAACTGGCCGCGGCGCTCGAGCTCGGTTCGCGCTTTGGCGATGAGCCGGAACGCCGCATCGGCAGCCGCCGCCGCGTCCCCGGGCAGTCCGAGACCCAAGAAGCGCGACGCCGCATCCTCGATGTCGGCAAAGCCGCGCGTGGGGTCGAGCAAATGCGCGGCGATCATCGCATCGTCGAAAAAACGTGTGCCGTCGATCCCGGCAGAGTGAAAAATGTGAACCAGCTTCTTGACGTCGTAGCCGCCGGCGCGCGTTGAACCGTCCAAGAGTCCCCGCACCGCATCTCGCACGTTTTCGCGGGAGAGCGCGCTCACGGAAAAGGCAATGCCTTGGCCTTCGCGGGCGGTCACTCCGATCGCGTCGCCGATCGGTGCAAAAACGACGAGTCCGGCGCCGCGTAACGATAGAAGCTCCCGCGCCAGACTCGCGAACTCCGGCGGATCGACCGACGGCACGTAGCTTCGGTAGTCGCCGCTTACTTTTGCCGTGATCTCGAACAGCGGCAGATCCGACGGCGGCTGGAGTCTTGCCAGGAGCGTCTTGAACTCGAGCTCGCTGTAGAGGCGATAGAGCTCGGCGTCGGACGGAACGGTGTAGCGGCTGCCCTCCCAATCGACGGTCAACGGCAAGTCGCTTCGCACGACGGAAACGGCGCGGCAGAGGCAGGCCTGCTGCCCGAACTCTTCGATCAATCGTTCCAGCTTCGGATTGCCCGCGAGGCCCGGATTCGATACGAGCGCGTCGAGAGAGCCGGCGGCCTGGAGAAGTCTGCTCGCGGTCTTTTCGCCGACGCCGGGGATTCCGGGAAGGTTGTCCGATGGGTCCCCTTTGAGGCCGCGGTAGTCGGGGAGTTGCGCCGGTTCGAGCCCAAAGCGTTCCCGAACCGCGAGTGGATCGTAGCGCCCGAGCTCCGTTATGCCGCGCCTCGTCACGAGGACGGTGACGCGATCGTCGACGATTTGCAATAAATCGAGATCGCCGGTGACCACGATCGTTTGCTCGCCGGCCTCTTGTGCTTGGCGCGCGAGCGTCGCGATGACATCGTCTGCTTCTTGGCCTTCCATTTCAACGATAGGGATGCGAAAAGTCGCCAGAACTTGGCGCACGAGTGCGAACTGTCCGCGCAGTTCGTCGGGCATTGCGCGCCGCTGCGCTTTATACTCGGCAAACAACGCGACGCGCTCGGCCGGCATGCCTTTGTCGAAGGCCGCTACAACGTGGGTAGGCTTCTCGTCCGCGATGAGTTTGTTGAGCATCATCGTGAAGCCGTAGACTGCATTGATCGGAGTCCCGGTGCTCGTGGTTAATCCGGGGAGCGCAAAATACGCCCGATAGACCAGACCATACGTGTCGAGCAGCATCAGCGCCACGGCGTCAGCGAACCTCGACGATCGACGAGCCGGCGCTCACGCTTCCGTCGTCGGAGATATCGAGCGCCGTGAGCAAATAACGCCCGCCGCTCGACGGCAACTCGACCGCGATTCCGTCCGCGCCGCCGCGCGCGACCTTCCAAGAGACGGTCTCGCTCTGCGCTTGCGGCAGCGATTCGTCCGGCGGCGGTTGCGTCCGGCGAACGAAGCCGAGTATCTGCGCGTGATTGCCGGTCGAGTCGACCGAGGGATGCCACGTGACGGCTTCCGGCGCGCTGCTCTGAGTCGTCGTCATGCCAAGCGCCAAGAGTGCCGGAGCCGAAGAGAAGAGCGCACTCCCCGACGGCGTCCCTCGGCTGATTCGAACCACAAACGTGCCGCGGCCTTCGCTCCCTTCCTCAAACGCAACCCGCGCATCTTCTCCCGGCGCAAAATGCTCGCTTCGTACCGATAGGCTTGATAGATGCGGACGTCCCGGGGCGGAGAGCACCAACGGAACGGTGCTCCAGGCGATGGCGCCGTCGCAAACAAACGCGGCGCCCACGCGCAGCTCTCCTGCCGCGTTGGCGGCGCGCAACTTCGCGACCGCATGTCCGCCATTCGTCCCTGTCACGCTGAACTGCAACCCCAAAGCACTTTCGAAGGTGACGAGCGCATCGCCCTGCGATCCGGGGGCATCGGCGTTGACGGCAACCTCCTCTCCGGCAAGGTACGAACTCGCGACGGTGATCCGCACGTTGGGACTACGCCCGTCCGTCGCCGGCGTCGAGGCTTGTGGATCGATCTGCACCGCGACGGCATCCGTGGCGCGACCGCCGTGGTCGGTCGAGGCGAAGATCAAGTTCGTCCCCAGCTCCGGAGCCGTGAAGCTGCCACGCGCGTGACCGTCGCCGTCGAGCGTTATTTGTTGCTGTTGAGTCGATTTTCCGTGCACGAGCGCAACGGTAACGCTCGCATTTGCGAGCGGCTTTCCATCGAGCGCGTCTGCGTAAACGTCGAAGTTAAGCGGCGTCCCCAAACTCTGCTCGACTCGGTCCACGTTCAAACGAATCGCGGCCTGCGCCGTCGGCACCGCGATGCGCGTGTCGGCGGTGGCTCCGTCCGATTCGACGTGCACGCCGTAGGTCGAGCCGAGGTCGTCGAGCGGTCGCGGAACGTTTACCGTCGCGTTGCCGCTGCCGTCGACCGTAACCGTTTGCGCCAGCCACTGCGTCGTCGCCCACGGCGTACCGTCGGGCGTATAGCCGAGATAGACGTGGGGGGATCGCACGACGGTCACGCGCACGGGAACGCCACCACGTGATGCGTGCACGAGCAAGGGCACGTCCTCGCGAAAATCGCAGGTGCCGCCACACACGGCGCTCACGTCGAGCGAAAGGTCGCCGGCATTCGCATCGACGTGCACCGTAGCACCGCCCACTCCGCCGCCGACTTGCGCCAGTACCGCGTAATCGCCGGCGGAGGCGCCGGCCGGAATCGCAAGCGCGGTAAAAAACGCGCCGGCATCGTCAATCGGGACACGCCGCGCGGCGATTGTTTTTGCGCCGTCGCGCACCGAGACGAGCGCGCTTCCGCTACTAGCCCGAAGAACGCCGTTCGAACGCGTGCGTGCAAAACCGGCGACGCGGACGACGCCGCCGGCATGAACGACTGCCGAATCGGTTCGCACGCCGACGATCGTGGCTGGAAACGGCGCCTGCGGCAAAAGGCTCAAGAATGCATAGCTGTCTCCCCACTGCGCGAGTGCAAAGACGGGACGAGACGAGCGATTCCAACGGAGGACACCCTGGCCATCCGTCAGCGCGTTAACGAAAGAGTTATTGACGACCAGTTGTACGCGCATCCGCGCTAGGGGCATACCCGTTCCGAGATCCATACCGTAAAAGAGAAAACCGCTCGGTGTTTCTTTGGAGATGAGCCCGACGCGTGAACGATTGATCCAAACTTGTTCGCCGACGTCGCCCCGGCGGGCCTCGACCACGAAGAAGCCCTCGCGCGTTCCAAGCGGCACGTCCACCTGGTTCGAGGCAAACTGATAACCGCCCGGCGGCGTGAAGCCGAACGAGAGTATCGGGTGACGCCGACTCGTGTCGATTGCGCGCGGACTGAAATTGGAACCCGCCGTCAACACGTCCGCCGGGTTAACTGCGTATACCGAAAAGGCGACTACGGCGCTTGAGTAGGTGTCCAGCCGAACCGTGGCCGTCTTCCACGGGTCGCTCGAGTCGCCGGCAAAAAGTTGAAAGTACGAATCGAGACGATGCAAATCGACGATCGGCCGCTCTGCTTGCGCGGCGGAGAGGTTGAGCGCGAAGGCAAGCAGAGCAACGGCTACCAGACGAGGGGCCATCATTCGTCTGCGCTGCTTCGGCAGGTTGAAGCGCGAAGCCCGCGTAAAGCGGAGCATCGTGGACGAACAGGCGGCAGGAGAGAGACCCACCTCGACGCGGTGCCGTTTCTGCGGCTTCGAAGAGGGCGCGGACGAAGCGAGAACCGTGCGCGAAAAACCGCACCTTCAAGTCGTGGTGGCCTGCGGTTCCTGCGGACATCCCTTCGCGGTACTCTCACGCAACTAGTGCGCCAACCCTCAATGATGAAATCGTTAAGCTGGAGCGCTTTAGCGCTCGCGGCTATCCTAAGCGGCGCCGCCGTCCCGTGTGCCGCTGCAACCGCACCAGTTGCTCCGCATTACACGCTTCCCACGGTTCCCTTGCACACGGAAGCCATTGTCGAGGTCAACAAAAAAGGCCAGGTCGTAAGAATTAAATCGACCAAGACTTGCAAGGTCCAATCGTTTAATATTCAAACGTTCGGCAACGCCTTACAGATGTGGATTCGCCGGCCCAACGGCACCGCCCAGGTCGGTCTCTACCGCGTTTCGTACGACTACGATCCCAAGTCGCACGGAGTCACGAGGAGCATCACTTTGGTCTCCGCCGGCGGTAATTGGGGCGACGACGAAGGCGCTGCCAACGTCATGATCGAGCAGGTCAGAAAACAAGCGGCTGCAGACCGACAGCGAGAGGAAGAGCAGAACGCGAAGCTGCCCTCTCTGAACCAGATACGCGGTGGGACGCCGAGCCCCAAGCCGAGCCCGCCGAGCCCGCAGATCACGCTGCCACCGGCTTGAAGTTTCTGACGTACCGGTCGAGCGACGGCCGGTTTCGTCCGGGCGTCCTCGAGGGCGACCTCATCCGCGCAATCGCCACACCGACGCTTCGCGATTACCTGGAGCTCGCACCGCATGAGCGCGTCGCCTGGCATACCGCCGACGAGCTCGTCGAGCGCAAGAGCGTTACGTTCGATGCGCCGATTCGCCCGTCGCGCAACGTTTTTTGCGTGGGGCGCAACTATCTCGAACACGCAAGAGAAGGTGCGAGAGTCGCCGGGCGCGAGTTGAAGCTCCCCAGCGTTCCGACTTTTTTCACCAAAGCTCCCACGGCGATCGCAGCTCCCGGAGCCGGCTTGTGCCTTGAAGCGCGCGTTTCGCAAGAGTACGATTTTGAAGCCGAGCTCGCCGTCGTCATCGGGGCCGAGTGCAAGAACGTTCCGGAAGACGAGGCGCTCCACGTCGTATTCGGCTACACGGCGCTCAACGACGTCACCGCCCGCGACCTGCAGCGCGAGCACGGTCAATGGTTCAAGGGCAAGAGTCTGGATTCGACCTGTCCGATCGGGCCGTGGATCGTCACTCCCGACGAAGTGGGCGACCCTCAAGCGCTCGCGATAACCTTTCATCGCAACGGCGTGGAAAAGCAGAGCAGCAATACGGGCGAGATGATTTTTCCCGTCGCGCGCGTGATCGCCGAGCTTTCGAAGGGAATGACGCTGCTCCCAGGTGACGTCATCGCGACGGGCACCCCGCAAGGAGTCGGCTTCGCGCGTACTCCGCCCGAGTTTCTTGCCGACGGCGACGTCCTCGAGGTCTGGATCGAGAAGATCGGACATCTCCAAAATACGGTGACCATCGCATAATCGCGCCGGGCGTGCGAAGGGCGCCGTCGCTTTGGGGCCGTATGAGAGGACCCGACCAATGATTATTGCCGTTCCTCGCGAGGCTGCGATAAAGGAGCGCAGGGTGGCGCTCGTGCCCGAAACGGTCTCGCGATTCGCTAAATCGGGTGTGGGCGTTAGCGTGCAGCGCGGAGCCGGCGACGCCGCCGCATTTCCCGACGAACTCTACGTTGCCGCCGGAGCCACTTTAGCAGAGGATGAGCGGTCTTTGGCCGCAGCGGCGGACGTCCTGGTTACCGTCGGCCGCCCGAGCGATGACGCGCTCGCGAACCTGCGCGAAGGCAGCGTCGTCGTGGGCTTTCTCAATCCTCTCGGCGATCCGGCGTTTACGCAGCGTCTCGCGGCTGCGAAACTCACGGCCCTGGCAATGGAGATGATTCCGCGGATCACGCGCGCGCAATCGATGGACGCGCTCTCCTCCCAGAGCAACATCGCCGGCTATAAGGCCGTGCTGCTCGCGGCCACCACGCTGCCGAAGTTCTTTCCCATGCTCACGACGGCCGCCGGAACGATTCGACCGGCAACGCTGCTGGTGTTGGGGGCCGGCGTCGCCGGACTGCAAGCAATCGCTACCGCGCGCCGTCTTGGCGCAGTCGTAAGCGGGTACGACGTGCGCGCAGTCGTCAAAGAACAAGTCATGTCGCTCGGCGCGCACTTTCTCGAGTTCGATCTCGGCGTCGACGCGCAGACCGCCGGCGGTTACGCCAAGGAGCTCTCGGCGGAAGAACAAGAGCGCCAGCGCAAATGGATGGCCGAGCAGATCGGCGCCAACGACGTCGTCATAACGACGGCGCTCGTTCCGGGCCGCAAAGCGCCGATCCTTATCACGTCGGCGGCGGTCGCCGCAATGAAACCGGGAAGCGTCATCGTCGATATCGCCGCCGAGGCCGGCGGCAACTGCGAGCTGACCGTCGCCGATCAAATCGTCACGACGCCCAACGGCGTTACGATCGTCGGCACGACGAACTTGCCGAGCACGATGCCGGCCGATGCGAGCCGGCTCTACTCGCGCAACGTCCACGCCCTCCTCGCGCCGTGGATCAAAGACGCTCTCCTGGAAATCGACATGAACGATGACGTTGCCAAAGGCGCGGTGATTGCGCGCGACGGCAGCGTCTTGCTTGGAGGAGGCCAATCCTGAACGAACTCGCAAGCCTGGTCGGCCCTCTTACCGTGCTTCTGCTCGCGGTCTTCGTGGGATTCGAAGTGATCTCCAAGGTGCCGACGACGCTGCACACGCCCTTGATGTCGGCCACCAACGCGATCCACGGAATCGTACTTGCAGGAGCGATCGTGATCGTTGCAGCGCTGGCCGGCGTAACGCACGGTCCACTGCTCACAACGCTTTCGGTCGCGGCGGTAACGCTCGGAGCGATCAACGTCTTCGGCGGCTTCGCCGTAACCGAGCGAATGCTGCAAATGTTCCGGCGCAAGGGGGATGGTAAATGAGCGTTGCCGTCGACTACGCCGATCTCGTTGCCATCGCACTCTTCATCTACGGTCTACACGAACTAAACTCACCGGCAACGGCGCGGCGCGGCAATCGGCTCGCAATGGGCGGAATGGCGATCGCGCTCGTCGGCATTATCATTCAAACCGGAGGCGCCGGCTGGCCCTCCGTGGCCGCCGGCATTGCGATCGGTGGATTGGTCGGAGTTTACGCCGCGATCAAAGTGAAGATGACCGCGATGCCGCAGATGGTCGCGCTCTACAATGGCGCGGGCGGCGGCGCCGCGGCCTTAATTTCGACGGTCAAATACTTCACCGGAGCTCCGGTTGCAAACTTGGATGCAATCGTTGCCGTGTCACTCGTGCTCTCCGCAATCATAGGTGCGATCAGCTTCGCCGGTTCGATTATCGCGTTTCTTAAACTGCAGGAAGTCATGACGGGCCGTCCCATCACCTATCCGGGGCAGCAAATAGTCAACAGCATCGTGCTGATCGCGATCCTATGCCTGGGAGGCTGGTTCGTGGCGACGCTAGGAACGCTGCCCGACTGGGCCTATCCGATGCTTCTGCTCGCGGCCCTGCTGCTCGGCGTGCTCTTCACCCTGCCGATCGGCGGTGCCGATATGCCGGTGGTCATCTCGCTGCTCAACTCTTTCACCGGTGTGGCCGTCGCGATTACAGGTTTCGAAATCAACTCGACGCTGCTGATCATTTGCGGCGCGCTCGTCGGCGCCAGCGGCACGATCTTGACGGTCGCGATGAGCCGCGCGATGAACCGGCCGCTGACCAACGTGCTCTTCGGCGCATTTGGCTCGGCAGGCGGAACGGAGCCCGCCGCGGGCAGCGGCGGCCCGCAGCAAATCCGAGCGACGAGCGCCGACGATGTCGCCGTCATGCTCGCCTACGCTTCCAAAGTCATCTTCGTGCCGGGATACGGGATGGCGGTCGCACAAGCGCAACACAGTGTCAAAGCGCTCGCCGATCAGCTCGAGAAACGCGGCGTCAAAGTCCTGTACGCGATTCATCCGGTAGCGGGGCGCATGCCGGGACATATGAACGTCCTGTTGGCCGAAGCCAACGTGCCGTACAATCAGCTGCTCGATATGGAGGACGTCAACTCCGAGTTTCCCACCGCCGACGTCGCACTCGTGATCGGCGCCAACGACGTCACGAATCCCGCGGCCCGATCCGTAACGAGCTCTCCGATCTACGGGATGCCAATTCTCGACGTCGATAAGGCTAACAACGTCGTCGTGCTGAAGCGCTCCATGCGTTCCGGCTTCGCCGGAATCGAGAACCCGCTCTACGAGCTTCCCAATACGTCCATGCTCTTCGGAGACGCCAAGGCCTCCGTCGACGCGCTGACCGCCGCGGTCAAGGCGCTGTAAGAAGAGCTCACGGGCCCGTCGCCAACCACGTCGGCAAATCGAAACGCCGCTCGGCTCGAACGCAACGCAGCGGCTTGCGGGTGTTCGCTGCATAGACGCAGACGGCCCGGCGATCGCGGATCGGGCTGTCATAACCGACGTTGGCAACGTAGAGATTGTCCTGATCGTCAACCGTCAACGAGAGTGGATAATCCACTTCTCGTGTGATCTCATAACTCGGAGTGGATGCGCCGGGCGGATAGACGGAGATCCAACCGCGGCCGGAGCCGTTCGAGTTCGCAACGTAGAGCGTCCCGGAGCTATCGATCGCGATCGCCTGCGGACTCGAGATCCCGCTGGTGATCGTTCGTAAGAGCTTGTCCGACGCCGACTCGTATTCGACGATGCTCCCCGACCCGGTTCCGTAGTCGTTCATCACAAAGAGATTGTTCGAAGGGTCGAGCGCAACCGAAGTTGGACCCGTTAGTCCCCGCGTGAGCTTGCGTAGCGGTGTGCTCGATCCCGGCGCGTAGACGGTCACCGCCGGGTGAGGATACGTGCCGTTCAAAACGTAGAGGTTGTCGTTGGTATCGATCGCCTCCGACAGCGGACGGCCGGCGCCCTTGGTGACCCTACGAAGCAGCATGGTCGTACCAGCTTGATACACGTCCACGGAACCATTGCCGTATCCATATTCATGACACGAAGGGCACGAGGCGACGTAGAGATTATTCGAACTGTCCGTTGCCAGGGCCCACGCGTCGTCCTTTTCGATACGGCGCGATGGGCTCGAGCTACCGGGATCGTACTCGGTGACGGCGCCCGCATAGAACTGGTCCATGATGACGTAGAGCCGTCCGGAGCCGTCGACTGTCATAAAACTAGGAGTCGTGATCCCCTTGGTAATCCTGCGTGCTATCCCGGTGAGTCCCGAATCGTAGAGCGTGACGTTTCCGCCGGAGCCAGCAAAATGGCAGCACTCGCCCACATAAACGTACGACGCGGAGTCGTCGCGAGCGGTGGTCTGCGGCAACGATGGTGCAGCTTGGTTCGGCGACGGCGCGGTCGCGCACCCGGCGACCACAGCGGCGAGAGCCCAAGCGTGGCAACGAAGATCGGCGATTTTCATACGTGCCCTCCTCAAACGCCTAGGGCTCAAATGTTAAGCCAGGTCACCATTCCTGTCAATTGGGCGGCGGTTTCGTTCATTTCAAATGCCAGTCGTAGGTGTTCCACGTCGGCAAGAAGGCGTTGGGCTGGAATCCGCGCAGCCTAGAGCGATACGCGTAGACGTAGTCGGCGTTGAAGAGGTAGACGATCGGGACCTGTTGCGCGACGATCGCGGCGATCTCACGGTAGAGTCGTTTGCGTTGCGACGGATCGGTTTGTGCGAGCGCTTCGTCTTCGAGCCGGTCGACGCGACCGTCGCACCAGCGCATGTAATTCGACGTCGCTCCGCAGCGCAGAACCGAGGAGTCGTCCGGATCGGCGCCCATCGTCCACGGCACGTAGGCGAGATCGAAGTTGCCGGTTGCGAGCACGCCGGTTCGCGGCAGAAAGAGTTGCGCGTTGCTGACCGACTTCACCGCGACGTCGACGCCGCGCTCGCGCAGCGCAGCCTGAACCGCCGTCGCGACGCGCACGCCGGTCGTCGACTCGGGAAACTGCACGTAGACCAGCCGTAAGAGATTTCCATTATGGCGACGCATTCCGTCCGAGCCGCGACGCCAGCCTGCCGCGTCGAAGAGATCGTCGGCACGCGTCGGATCGAAGCCGGGCTCACGAACCGTTGGATCGAAAGCCCACGAAAACCGCGGCTGGATCATGTCGGTCACCGGATAAATTCCTAGCGTAATTTTTTGCGAGATTTCTCGGCGATCGATCGACATCGCAATCGCGCGCCGCACCACGGGATTGTCGAGCGGCGGCCGCTCGGTATTCAGCGCGAGCCCAGCCACGACCGCGGTTGGAACGGTGATGAAGCGTAGGTGCTGATCGCCGCGCACGACGGCCAGTTGAGCCGGAGCGAGGAGATTCCAGTCGAGCTCGCCCGATTGGAGCAAAAGCAGATTGGTCGACGGGTCGGGAATCGTTCGAATCGCCAGCGTTGCGACCGCGGGCCTGCCGCGCCAGTACCGCGGATTTGCGACATAGCGCAGCCCTTCGCCGCGCCTCCACGACGCAAACCGGTACGGACCGTCGCCGACGCTGGGTTCCGCATTGAAAGCCGCGCGCGCCAGCGGGGACTGCGCTCGCAAGACGTGCGCCGGTAGAACGAACTGCGGTGAAAGGCCGTACGAGAAGTAGGTTGTCGCCGCCGGCGCCCAGGGCCGTTCGAGATGAAAGACGACGCGGCGAGGCCCCTCTGCAAACGCCCGGTCGATGAGATCGTAGCCCTCGTGCGAACGAACCGGATTCCGGGGATCGAGGATTGCCTTCAACGTAAAAAGGACGTCCGCAGAGGTAACCGGCCACCCATCGCTCCATTTGACCCCGGCCCGCAAGCGGTACGTGATGGTTCGGCCATCCGCTGAGACTCCGCCGTTGGTCCGGGCCGGAACGACCTCGAGGAGCGCCGGTACCGGCCGCCCAGCCGCATCGCGGTCGATAAACGGCTCGAACGCCAGTCGCGCCGCCTGCACCTCTACCGACGCGGCGTCGGGGGTTAGAAAGAGCGGATTGAGGCTTTGCGGATCCGCGGCCAAATCGAAGCGAACGGTGCTGCGAGGGGCTTGGGACGTTCGAGCGCACCCGCCTATGCCGGCGAGCGCCGCTACCGCCAAAACTATGGCGGCCGGAACCCTTGCGCCGAACGGATTCCGGGTGGTATGCTTGGGACCCCGAAAATTATTCGGAATTTTGGACATCTTACCAACTATGATTTCACACATTGAAGGACTGGACGAGCTCGACCTGCGGATTCTCGACGCGTTGCAACGTAACGCGCGTTCGACCTTCAGCCAGCTCGGAACCCTCGTTGGCCTCAAACCTCCCGCGGTCCACGACCGCGTGAAGCGGCTGGAGCAGCGCGGCTATATTCAAGGTTACGGAGCGAAGCTCGACCCCGCGCGTTTGGGAATCCATCTCACGGCCTTCATTAGCTGTTACACCTCGCCCGACTGCGCCTATGACGAGTTCACGCGTACGCTCAGCGAGATGCCCGAGGTCTGCGAAGTGCACTCCGTCGCAGGCGAGGAGAGCTTCGTCTGTAAGGTGGCGACGCGCTCGACGCAGCATCTCGACGAGCTGCTCGCCCGGCTGAAAGCAACGCCCGGAATGGCCCGCACGCGGACCACGATCGTTCTCGCGATGCCGTTCGACCGCGGCGGCGTAACGGTGCAGATGCGATGAACGCTGCGTCAACCGCACGCGCTCATTCGCTGGGGATTCATCGCGTGCTCGAGCCGGCTGGGGCGATGCCCCAAGACGCTTGGAGGCTCGACAACACGCCGGCGGCATATGAGAACGAAATTCTGTGCGACGTCGACGTGCTCAACATCGACTCGGCTTCGTTCAAGCAAATCGCGCAGGCGTGCGACTTCGATGCGAGCCGCATCGGCGACCACGTTCGCGCGAACGTTCGCACGCGCGGCAAGCAGCATAATCCCGTCACGGGCAGCGGTGGGATGTTCGTGGGCCGCGTTTTGCAAATCGGCGAAGCCCTGCGCGATGCCATCGATCTACGCGTGGGCGATCGGATCGCATCGCTGGTTTCGCTGACGCTGACACCGCTGCAGATCGACGCGGTCACCGGTGTGGACGTCGCGACCGCCCGAATTTGGATCCGCGGCAAAGCAATTCTCTTTCAAAGCGGGCTCTGGACTCGCTTGCCGGAGGACTTCGACGAAGAGGTCGCACTCTGCGTGCTGGACGTCGCCGGAGCACCCGCGCAGGTCCGGCGACTTTGCTCGGCCGGACAAACGGTGCTCGTCATCGGCGCGGACGGCAAGAGCGGTTTGCTGGCGTGCGCGCAAGCCAAGGCCTGCGTTGGAGAGGGCGGTCGCGTCATCGGCATCGTTCCCAGCGCAGATACTGCGGGTGCGCGGCTCTTGGCGCGCGAGGCATTCGCCGACGACCTCATCGTCACCGACGCGCGAGACGCCGTCGCGTCGAGCCGCGAATTCGAGTCGGCCGCGCCGCAGCTTGCGGACCTCGTCATCAACTGCGTAAACGTTCCGGGAACGGAGCTGTGCTCGATTCTCTGCGCCCGCAACGGTGGAACCGTCTATTTCTTTTCGATGTCGACGTCGTTCACGGCCGCCGCGCTGGGTGCCGAAGGCATCGGCCGAGACGTCACGATGATCATCGGCAACGGCTACACGAAAGATCACGCACACATCGCCCTGCAGACGCTACGCGATCGTCCCGAACTTCACGCACATTTCAACCAGACCTACGCAAGGAAACGCCAATGACCCAAACGCTTACACCCCCGCCGCACGTCAAGCCGCCCGTGCCTCCAGATCAGTTCGAGTACAAGGAGCTGAAGCAAGGCGAGTTTTGGCGCCACATTCCGGCCTATGCCGAAGTCGACGAAGCGACGTTCCTCGACCATTTGTGGCAGCAGCGCCAATCGGTAAAGACCGCCGAGGAGCTGCTCGAGACGATTCGCGGCGTCTGCACGTCCGAGTTCTACGCAGATGCGGAAGAGGGCTTTCGGCGCGCACCGATGGCGGTACGCGTCTCTCCTTACGCGATCGCGCTGATCGATTGGAGTGATCCGATTGGCGACCCGATTCGCCGGCAGTTCATTCCGCTGGCGTCGACGCTGCTGCCCGATCACCCGCGATTGACGCTCGACTCGCTTCATGAGCAGCAAGACTCGCCGCTTCCGGGGCTCGTGCACCGCTACGTCGACAAGGCACTCTTTCTCCCGCTCGCCGTCTGCCCGGTTTATTGCCGTTTCTGTACGCGCAGCTATGCGATCGGGCCCGACACCGAAAACGTCGACAAGATCGCGCTGGCCACGACGCGCAAGCAGTGGCAGGACGCGTTTGCATACATTGCAAGCCGTCCGGAGCTCGAAGATATCGTGATCTCCGGGGGCGACGCCTACCAGCTTTCGCCCAAGAACGTCGAACTAATCGGTAACGCATTGCTGGACATTCCGCATCTGCGGCGTCTGCGCTTCGCAACCAAAGGCCCAGCGATCATGCCGATGAAGCTCATCACGCATACGGAGTGGCTCGACGCGCTGACCTCTATCGTCGAACGCGGGCGAAAAATAGGCAAGGAAGTCGTTCTCCACACGCACTTCAACGCTCCCGAAGAGATCACGTGGATCACGGAGAAGGCGATGCGGCTGCTCTTCGAGCGTGGAATATTTACCAGGAATCAGTCCGTGCTGATACGTGGCGTTAACGACACGCGCGAACGGATGCAGTTATTGGTCAAGCGGCTCGGCCACATCAACGTGCACCCGTACTACGTCTACATGCACGACATGGTCAAAGGGGTCGAGGAGCTGCGCACCACGATCGCGACCGCGGTGGATACCGAAAAGTTCGTTCGGGGAAGCACCGCCGGATTCAACACGCCGACGTTTGTCTGCGACGCGCCGGGCGGCGGCGGCAAACGCGACGTTCACTCGTACGAGTATTACGATCGCGAGAACGGTATCTCGGTCTATGCGGCGCCGAGCGTCAAGCCCGGAAAGGCGTTCCTCTACTTCGATCCGATCGATCGGCTCGGCGCGCAGGCCCAAGCGCGCTGGGCGGTCTCCGACGTCGCCGACCAGATGATTCGCGAGGCAATCGACAACGCCGGTCTCGAAAATGATCAGCTCGTTCTAGCCTAAGGCGTATGAAGGCAACTACGGCGCTCGAAACGTCCGCGCGAGCCTTCACGGCAGCTGCGGCCGCGTACGTGCAGTGGATGGAGCGCGTCGCAACTGAGGACGCGCCGAAAATCAACCTACGAGAACTTCACCGCCGCCTCGGTACCCTGCAGGCAGCGGCGGCCGGCCTTCCTCCGATTAAGTTGAACGGCGAGCCAGAAGCGGCTCCCAGCGCTGAAGAGACGCGTTCGAGCGAAAACCTCGAAGAGGCTCGCTCAGTCCGGTCACTCGCAGCTACCGTCGCATCGAAGTTGCCGCTGGACGCCTACAGCGTCGTCTTCGATGCACTGGATGTCGCAGACCGAGGCTCGATTATGAAGAGTTTTGATGACGACCTCGGCGACATTTACTTGGAGCTTAAGCGCGTACTGGCCGTTGGACAGACTGCAACGCTCGTCGATGCCGTTTGGCGGTGGCGATTCGACTACTACACCCACTGGGGCAGGCATCTCGTGCACGCGCAGTCGGCTATTTACTCGTATCTTGCGGATAGCGGGCACTTCTTCTTCGATGGCGGCATCGTCCGGTAGTCCATTCCCATTATTTCGCCGGTGCGGGTGATTCCGATGCGACTCGCGCGACCGCTCGCATCGGAATGGGACCGGCCGGACGAAGCGTGACCAGCGGAGCGGTTTCCACGCGTGCTCCCGGTTCGAGCGCAAAGCGGTAGCGGCGCAGCAGCCTTTCCAAAACAATTGTCGTTTCTCGCAGCGCAAACTCGTCGCCGATGCAGCGGCGCGCTCCTCCGCCGAAGGGTATGTAAGCGAACGGCGGCGGTTCGCCTTCGAGCCAGCGATCGGGCTCGAAGCGGTCGGGATGCGAGAAGGTTTGTGGCTTACGGTGCAGCAGCAGCGGCACCATAAAAACCGTCGTTTTTGCTGGGATGTAGCTGCCGTCGCTCAGCGTTATATCGCGCAACGTCTCGCGGCCGATGATCCAGGCGGGCGGATAAAGCCGAAGAACCTCTTTGACGACGCGCTCGAGATAGTCTCGGTCGCCGTCGCGTGCCGCAAGCGCGGCGCGCCGGTCTACTTCGTCGTGATGCGCCAGGAGAAAGAGCGACCACGTCAAGGTGTTGGCGGTCGTCTCGTGCCCGGCCATGAACAGCGTCATGATCTCGTCGCGAATCTGCTCGTCCGAAGGCTGATAGTTCGTTTCCCCGTCTCCGGCGGCCAGCAGCATCGATAGTGCATCGGTGCGCTCGCGGGGATCCAAACGGCGGCGCGCGATGAGGCCGTAGACGATCTCGTCGAGCATCCCGCGCGCGCGCCAAAAACGTCGCGTGCTGGGCAGCGGCAGGCGCGTAAGCATCGCCCCGGCGGGCGTGAGCATCTTTGGAAACTCGTTCATCATCAGCCGCAGCGCCTCCCGAACCAGCCTCGCCGACTCGCTCTCGTCGCTTCCGAAAAGCGTCTCCGTGGCGATTCGCAACGTCAACTCGGTCATCGCGGCATGGGCATCGAAAAGCTCGTTCGGCGTAATCCGCTCGACGAACTCGCCCGCGTCGCGCTCCATGACGCGCGCGTACTCGGCGATCCGTTCGCGGTGAAAGGCGGGCTGCACGATGCGCCGCATCTGCCGGTGCAGCGGATCCTCGCTCGTGAGCAATCCGTCGCCGAGCAGTAGGCGAAGGACTCGAGTTCCCAGCGATTTCGAAAACGCGTGCTGCTGCGTTACCAGGATGTCCTTGACGAGGGCGGGCTCGTTGACGAACACGTAGGAACGCCACGGAAGCGAAAACGCCAGCACGTCCCCATAGCGCTGGGTCATTTCTGCCAAGAAATTCGGGAAACGGCGGAATGGAACGGGCAAGAGGCGGTGCAGCGTCATCCAGCGGCTCGGCCCCGGTATCCGAGAGTTCATTCTGCGCCGGTGCTCCGGTAGGCGGTCACGTTACCGAAACGGCAAACGGCGCGATACTCGCCGCGCGCAACTTCAGACGCGATAGCGGGGCGCATATGGAGCTGATACTCGGGGCTGGGAAAGTCGTCGGCGTAGACGAGATACTCGACGCCGCTCGTGCGGTCGATCGTTGCTCGCGGCCGCTGCGCGGCGACGGCGGAGAACCATTCGTCGTACGTGGCGAGCGAGGCGGCTTTCGGCACGCAGTCGATGGCGCGACGCGCGTCGGCAAGATCGTGATAATAGGGATGCAGGTAATGCAGCGGATGCATCGGATCGAACGCGATCAAGAAAACGATGCAAAGCACGGCCGAAATCGTCGTCCAAATACCCGCGAGGCGCGCGCTGCCCTTGCGCGCTTTCGTCACGACTCCCACGACGGTTGCGACGAGAAGCCAAGGTATCCATAGAGCCGCGTAGTGATCGCCCATGCGCCAGACGTACCCGGAGTTCGCGAGCAACACGACGGCGGCCCCCGGTATGGCGAGCGCAGCCCACCAAGAGAACAACGGCAAGAAGGCCAGTGGGACCAGTCCCTCGAGCACGTAGGTTAACCGTCCAAAAGTGAAAACCGAGCTCGCGAACTCGCGCGGATGCGTTAGCGGTGCGAGCACGAGCGCGACCGGACCGCTAGCAAACGAGTACACGTAAAAGTGGCTGGGGCCCCACGCCCCAAAGCACAAAACGAGGATCGCATAATAGCTGGCCAGCGCAACCGCCGCGCCGGCGGCGAGTGCGGCTCCGGCAATGGCCGTAGCCATCGGCTCGAGCGGACGCCGGTCGAGAAGCCCGCGACCTTGAGCTGAGGGGTGCAGCCCGATCGCGACTAAGACGAGGCCGAAGACGACGAGCGTCACGGCGGCGTCTTCGCGCAAACCGACGGCGACGGTCGCGCAGGCCGCAAACCAGAGCCAGCGACTGCGGTCGGCCGCGATGAAAAGAGCCAAAACGAGCGGCGTAAAGAGACCGAGCTCGTGAAACTCGTCGAAGCCAAGCGCGAGCAGCGGCGGGTAGAGCAGCATGAGCAATCCTAGGCGTTCGGCGAGTTTCGGTCCGGCATACGGAAGCGCGAGCGCGGCCGTCAACGGCGCGCATGAAACGGTCGCGGCGGCTTGCACGAGTTGCAACGGCAGCGCGCTGTGGGTGAGCCCGACGAACGGCCATAGCAGCGCTAGCGATGGCGAGAAATGATAGCGGAAGTGCGTGCCGTTCTCGACGCCGTTGCGCATCCCATTGAACGCATCGGCGACGACTTGCGCGAAGGTGCCGGTGTCGGAGCCGTAGGTCCAAAGCTTGGCTCGCACGCACGCGAGCGCGGCTAGAACGGCAAACTCGATGCCGGCCCAAAGCCAGAGTCTCACCAGCAGGCACGCCGCCGCGTGGTGACCAACCGCGCAGGACGGTGAAAAATATTTGCGTTTTTTGCGGATCCCGTGACGGCAACGATCCAGCCTACGCGACCCTCGCGGCCGCAACGGCGCAGGCCATCGTGCGAGCCGGATACGGCGTGGTCTACGGCGGGGGCAGTATCGGCTTGATGGGCATCGTCGCCGATGAGGCGTTGACCTGCGGCGGCGAAGTAATCGGCGTCATCCCTTCGGCGCTGGCCGTCAGCGAAATCGCGCACCCAGGACTGACGAAACTTCATATCGTCTCGACGATGCACGAGCGAAAGGCGTTGATGAACGAGTTCAGCGATGCGTTCGTCGCGCTGCCGGGCGGCTACGGCACGATGGACGAGTTCTGCGAAGTGCTGAGTTGGCGGCAGTTGTGCATTCACGACAAGCCGATCGGGCTTCTCAACTACCGCGGCTACTACGATGCATTGCTGGCTCTATTCGACTCGATGCTAGCCGAGGGCTTTCTCACCGAGCAAACGCGCCGGCTCTTCGTGGACGCTTGCGAGATCGAAGAACTCTTAGCGGCGATGCTGTAGCGATGGCTAGCTCGATTCGGCCAATGCCGTAGCGACGATCCGTTCCTGTTCGGCGGCGTGCTGCCCGGCATAGCCCTCGCTGGGGCTCGCCCGATAGCCGCGCCCGATATATTCGATATCGAATCCATCTCGCTTGCCTTCGAGCAGCCGGCGGCGTACGAAGGCTCGCGCGCCCATGTTCTTCGGCTCTTCTTGCACCCACACGATCTTCTTGAGCTTCGGATAGCTCGAGATGACGCGATTGATCTCGCCGACGGGCAATGGCGCCAGCAGCTCGATGCGCGCGATCGCCGTTTGGCGTAACGATTCGTATGCCGGCTGCGCGACGAGATCGTAGTAGATCTTTCCACTGCAGAGAATGAGCCGCTGGATCTGCTCGCGATCCAGTTGTCGCGGATCGTCGAGCACCGGCGCAAAGCTCCCATCCGCCATCGCGTCGAGCCGGCCGGCGGCAACGTCGAGTCGAAGCAGCGACTTCGGCGTCATCACGACGAGCGGGACTGCGATTGGAGATTTTGCCTGCAAACGCAACAGATGATAGTAGTTGCTTGCAACCGACGGCGATGCTACTCGCAGGTTTCCTTCCGCGACGAGCTGCAAGAAACGCTCGAGGCGTGCGCTGGAATGCTCCGGACCGCCGCCTTCGTAGCCGTGCGGTAGAAGTAGCGTCAAGCGCGAGGTTTGGCCCCATTTGGCTTGACCGGCAGCGAGGAACTGATCGACGATGATTTCGGCGCCGTTAAAGAAATCGCCGTACTGCGCCTCCCACAAGACGAGCGCGTCGGGCTGCTGCGTCGAATACCCGTACTCGAAACCCATGCACGCGTATTCCGATAGCGGGCTGTTGCGGATTTCGAAGGAGGATTGTTTGGGGGCCAGATGCTGCAGCGGTATCCATTGGAGCTCCTCGGATTTTTCGGAGCCGGTCCGCGGGGTTGTCGAGGGATGCAAGACGGCGTGGCGGTGGCTGAACGTTCCACGTTCGGTGTCTTGTCCGGTAAGTCGAATCGGTGAGCCGGTTACGAGCAGGGAGGCGAAGGCGAGCGCTTCGGCGGTTCCCCAGTCGACGATTCCGCGCTCCTCGATGGCGTTCTTACGGCGCTCGAACTGGCTGCGCAGCTTGCGGTTGAGAGAAAATCCCTCGGGCACGCGGGCTAACCCCTCGCTCCATGTGACGAGCTGGCGCCGGTCGACGGCCGGCAACGCGGTGCCGTCGAAGGTGTTGCTTCCCGACATCTTGCGCCCGTGGACGTTTGACGCCACCGCGCTCCGAACGGCTCGCCGTGCCCCTTGCAAACGCTGCATCGCGTCGTCCGCCATCGTGCGCGCGCGTTCGGCGTCGATCATGCCCTGGTTGACGAGCTTGTTGGCAAAAAGCTCGCGCACCGTTGGATGATTCTTGATCCGTTCGACCATGTCGGGCTGCGTGTAGGCCGGTTCGTCCTGCTCGTTGTGACCGAAGCGCCGGTAACCGATCAAGTCGATGAGCGCGTCGCGTCCGAATGCTCGACGAAAATCGATGACCAAGTGGACTGCGGCGATGCACGCTTCGACGTCGTCGGCGTTGACGTGCACGATGGGAACGTCGAAGCCTTTGGCCAAGTCCGAAGCGTATCGCGTGGAACGAGCGTCGGCCGGATCGGTCGTAAACCCGATTTGGTTGTTCGCAATCAGATGGATGGTGCCGCCGGTTTGGTAGCCCGGCAGTGACTGTAGATTGAAGACTTCCGCAACGATGCCTTGACCGGTGAACGCCGCGTCGCCGTGGATGAGAATCGGCACGGCTCGCTTGTGGTCGAAGGTTGGAACGCCTTGCGCGTGATCGGTCTGCAGCGCGCGCGCGCTCCCTTCAACGACCGGATCGACCGCCTCGAGGTGGCTGGGATTGTGAGCCAGGGTTACGTGGATGCTCTTATCCTTCGAGGTCGCGAACGTTCCGGTAGCACCGTGATGGTACTTGACGTCGCCCATGACGTCGTCATCCCCGACGGTTACACGATACGCAACCGCTTCGAACTCCGTCATCACCTCTTCGTAGGGCAGGTTGACGACGTGCGCGATGACGTTGAGCCGGCCGCGGTGCGCCATACCGAGGACGGCATTGCTTACGCCGTCTTCCGCCAGCATGTCGAGCATCTCTTCGAGCATGGGTACCATCACGTCGAGCCCTTCGCCCGAGAACGTCTTCTGACCGAGGAACGTTTTGCGCACGTAGCGATCGAAGGCTTCCACTCGCGTCAGGCGCTCGAGCAGCTCGATTTGTCGCTGCGGCGTCTGCTCGAACCGGTTGCGGCCCGATTCGATGTAATCGCGCAGCCAGACCCGTTGCGTTGCGTCGGAGATGTGCTCGATCTCGTAGGCAATCGTCGAGCTATAGGTTTCCCGCAGTCGCGGCAAAACGTCGGCAAGCGTGTTGCCGGGAACCTTGACGTGCAGCACGCTGGCGGGAATCGCGCTCTGCAGCGCGGGCGTCAGACCGTAGGTCTGCGGCTGCAGTGACGGGTCACCGACCGGCTCGGCGCCGAGCGGATCGAGATTTGCGGCGAGGTGTCCGTAGCGGCGGTAAGCGGAAACGATCGCCATGCCGGCCGCCGCCGCACGCAACATCTCGTCGGAGGGCCGCGCAGTCGCCGGACCGGCCGGCGCGAACGGCAGCTGCGCGACGGGCGCCGCTTGCAATCCGAGCGACGAGAAGACTGCTTCGTAAAAGCCGTCGCCGCCTTGCAGCAGTTCGTCGACGCCGCGCAGATACTCGCCCGATTGCGCGCCTTGAATAACGCGGTGATCGTAGGTGCTCGTGACTTGCATCACCTTCGATACGCCGAGCAGGCGCAGCGACTGTTCGTTGGCGGTCGCAAATCCGGTAGGATAACCGATTGCGCCGGTTGCGATGATTGCGCCCTGTCCCGGCATTAAGCGCGGTACCGACGCTACGGTCCCGATGCCGCCGGGGTTGGTCAACGTGAAGGAAGCACCGGTAATATCGTCGGCGCCGAGCTTGTTTTCGCGCGCTTTCGCGACGAGCTCTTCGTAGTTCGCCCGAAACGTTGCGAAATCGAGTTCGCCTGCGTTGCGGATGACGGGCACGATCAAGAACCGCGTCCCGTCCTTGCGCTCGCTGTCGACGGCGAGCCCGAGATGAATGCCGGCCTCGACCCGAATGGGTGCACCGGTTTCATTGCGGGCAAACGAGTAGGTAATGAAAGGATGTTCGCGCGCCGCGCGAACGAGCGCATACCCAATAAGGTGGGTGAACGAGACTTTCTCCCTACGTCCGGCGGCTTTGATTGCGCCGGCCAGCTCTTTGCGTCGGGCGTCGAGCACATCGACCGAAACGCTCCGAAAGCTCGTCGCCGTCGGAATCGAGAGACTCTGCTCCATGTAGCCGGTCAGTGCAGCAGCCGGACCTCGCAACGGCGTCGTTTTCGTGCCTGCGGGCGGCGCGAGGAGCGGCGGCGACGCTGGAGCCGCCGAACGGAGACGGGCTTGCGGCGCTTGCTCGACCACGTCCGAGCGAAGAATCAGACCGTCGGGGCCCGACCCTCGCACGAGTTTGAGATCGACGTCGAGACGCCGCGCCATGCGTCGCGCGGGTTGATCGGCTAACCCTTTGCCATCGGATACGGCAGGGGGCAGCTGAGGCGGCTTGCTAACCTTTGCACCGTTCCCCGCGCTGGGTTGACGAGCGGCTGCACCGTTTCCCTGCGAGGTGTCGATCTGGGCCAGCAGCGCGCCGACCGCGACCGTTTCGCCTTCGCGTACCGCGATCTGGGTCACGACGCCCGAGGCCGTCGCCGGAACTTCGACATCGACTTTATCCGTCGTCACCTCGACAAGGGGATCGCCTTCGGCAACGAAGTCGCCGACGTGTTTGCGCCACTCTACGATCGAGCCCTCGGTAACGGACTCGCCCATCTCGGGAAGCGTTACGCTGACCAGGGTGCCTTCCAAAACAGGCTCCATTTTATCTTTTCCGAGGCCGGGGGCCTACGACTCTGCCCCACTCCGGTTTAGAAGTACGCCGCCGGCAGGGCGCGCGTTACGACCAAGGCGTTCTTGACAAAGCGCGGGCGAGCGTGGCTCAAGACGAATGCCGCCACGTCGTAGGCTTGGGAGAGTGAGAGCGAGCCCGGCGCGTTCTGCGGCATATTGTACCGAACGAACCCCGCCATCCGGTCGATGTGGGCCATGCCCGCACCGTTATTGAACGAGCCCGAGCCCCACAAGGGCGGAAAGGTGCCCCCGACGCCGGCACCATTGGACTGATGACACATCGAGCACTTGGTTGCGTAGATCGTAGCGCCGTCGCCAACGTTCGGGGAATCCTTCGGCAAGGGCACAACGTAGCGATCGTCTTTGGATTGTATTGCGCCGACCGGGACCCCGCGAGAGAGCCAGGCGATGTAGGAGACGATTGCAATCATTGCCTTGCTCGAATAGGCTGGGGCTTTTCCGTTCATGCTGTACAAGAAGCACTCCGCTATGCGGTCTTGCAAGGCGATTACGCGGTGCGCGCGCTTGTTCCATTGCGGAAAACGTCCGTAGAGGCCGATGAAACTTCCGCCTCGCGGCTGCGTGCCGCCTGCGAGGTGACAGGCCGCGCAAGACATTTGCGCGCGCACGTACGGCTTCATCAGCGATTGAGTCTCGACGACGATGTCGTGTCCGTACGCGATCGATTCTCCGAGCGGTCCGCTGGGAAGCGTATGCGGATCGTATGAAGCCGAGCCCGCACCGGGCTTCGAGCCCGAACAGGCGCCAAGTCCGAGTGCGACGGTCGCAACGAATAGAAGCAAGAGTTTAGGCATCGTGGACTCCGCTCAGAGCGCCAGCGTCAGGTACGTGTAATGATAGGTAGCCTGCAGGACCGCGATGGCTGCGACCATCGACGGAACGACGAGGGTACCTGGAATGAGATTCGTCAAAATGTCGGCCGCGACGCCCGCGGCGCTCGTCGCGGCGGGGGCGAAGCCTCGAGAAAAAATGGCGCGAGCCTGTTCCTCGATGGCGGTGTGGCAGGCGAGCACGATCAGGCCCCGCCGCTGCAGCATCTCGATCGACGCGTCCTGGTACATGCCTGCGGCATCGTCGGGATCGGCCCGATCGTCAATCGGCGCGCGCCGCTGCAAGAAGACGTTTGAGACGACCGGGGCGCCCGCCGCATCGCCTAATTTAAAAAACTCTCCGAGACGGTACTTGACCCAAATATGATCGGCATATGCGTACACGGCGGACGGACCGTGGCCCGCGAGCGCTACGACGATAGCGTCTCCCGCATACCCGAACCCGAACTGCAGGCCGTTCAAGGCGTTCTTCACGTTACCGAGCACGCTCGGTCGAAAAGTGACGGCCTCGAAAACCTGACGAATCGCGGCAGGGCGACCCACGGCCTTCGCAAATGCCGCGACATCGAAATCGGAGCGGCGCTCGACCAGATGCGTGCCACCGGGAAGCTCTGCTGCGGCGGCAACGCCCGAGCTCGCGGCCGCCGTAGCCGATGCCGCGAGAAAGTCCTTGCGATTCATCACTTCATTTCTCCGTCAACTCTTTTTCGTGTCCCTTCAATTCGAGGAGCGAACCGTTCGCATGGCCAAACGTAAAAATCGATGGTGATCTTCACCGCAGTTGCCGTGGCACTCTTTCTGTTTGGAGGCGCTATCGGAGCCACGATCGCTTGGCTAGCAGCGAAAGCGGAGAATGCGGCGCTTCGCGCGACACTCGAGCACAGTGCGCACTCCGGAGAGAAGGCGATCGAAGCGCTCTTGGAGCGAACCAAGAACGAACTGCGTGAGGCGACGGCACTGCGCGCCAGCGAACGCGTCGGCGAGCTCGTATCACCAGTGACGCAAAAGCTGGGGGAGTTCGACCGGCTGATTGCCGATCTGGAGGCGACGCGGCAACGCGATGCCGGCAGCCTGCGCGAACAGATCGACCAGCTCTTGGGCCGAACCGACAAACTCGAGACCGCGACCTCGCACTTGAGCACCCAGACCTCGACGCTGGTTACCGCGCTGCGCAATCCGGCCTCGCGCGGCAAATGGGGTGAAATGCAGCTGCGCAACGTCGTCGAGAAGGCGGGGATGCTCGCGTACTGCGATTTTTTTGAGCAGCAGACCGTCGCGCTCGAAGAAGCGCGCGTCCGTCCCGACATGACGGTGAACCTTCCCGGAGAGCGCTGCGTTTTCGTCGATGCCAAAGCGCCGACCGATTCGATGCAGGCCGCGCTCGAGGCCTCCGACGACGAGGCGCGAAAGGCGCTCGTCAAGCAGCACGCTCGAGCTTTGCGCGATCACGTCGATGCGCTCTCGCGTCGCGGCTATCAAACGGCAAAAGGTTCCGCGGAGTACGTCGTGATGTTCGTCGCAGGGGAAGCCTTCGTCAGCTCGGCCTGCAGCGAGGACCCGTCGCTGATCGAATATGCGCTCGATAAAGGGGTTCTGATTACCGGACCATTGACGCTGATCAGCCTGCTGCGCACGTTCGCGATGGGCTGGCAAGCGGTAAGACAGGAAGAGAACGCAAAGAGAATCGCGATGATCGGACGAGTGCTTTACGAGCGCGCGCTAAAGTTTTCCGAACATCTCGTGGAGGTCGGCAAGCACCTCGAACGCTCCGTCAACGCCTTCAACGGCGCGGTCGGCTCGTACGAGACGAAGTTGCTCCCTCAAGGACGCCGCCTCAAGGACGAAGCCTCGCTGGGCGGCGATGATCTGGCCGAGATTCCTCCGATCGACGTCGTCCCGCGCGACGTTACCGCGCTCGATACCTCCGCGTCGAGCAAACGGCTGCCGCGGTCGCAGCAGCTCTTCGCGAACGAGGACGCCGTTTAACGATCGGCCGTCCAGGCTTTAAGCGCGGTTAACGTGTTCTGCACGTGCAGCGACGGATCGAGACTGGTGTACGTGTAGATAATCGTACCGTCGGGAACGATAACGTACGAGGTGCGGTTGGCATATTGCGGGTGCTGCGCCAAAACCGAGTCGTACGCTTTCATCACCGTTCCATTGGTATCGGCCGCGACTGCGAACTTGCTGCGGCACTCGCTAACGGAAAACTTCTGCAGCTTGTCGAGCGGATCGTGCGAGACGCCGATCACCGTGGCGCCGAGCGCCTTGTACTGATCGATCGCATCGGCGAACTCGTGCGCTTCGATCGTGCAGCCGGTCGTGAACGCCGCCGGGTAGAAGTAGAGCACGACCGGTCCCTTCTTCAACGCATCCGCCAGGCTAAAGGTAAAGGCGTTTCCGCCTTGGCTTGCCTGAAGCGTAAAGTCCGGTGCTTTTGTCCCGATCGAGAGCGCGGCCAGCGCGGGGAGCGGAAGGATCATCGCTGCGACCGCGGCCGCAGTCAAATACCGTCGAATCATCATCGAGCACCCTCCTCGCTGCGGCGGCGAGATTCCTTCGCCCTCGTCGATCGCCAAACCGGTCGGCAACCGTTAGGGTGAACGTCCTCCCCACAGAATCCAGATGTAAAGCAATGCGATTACGGTATCGCCGCCGGCGACGGTCGCGGCCGAGAGTCTACGCCGCCACGGGCTTGCAAATACGAGCACCCCGATCGCGAGCTTTTCCACGATGGCGGCGATCATGACCGCAAGGCGCACCTCGGGATGATAAGCCGCATACACGAGCAGGCCTCCAACCAAGGTCACCAGCAAGGCCCAGTGACGCGCGATCATTATCGTGAGTTGGTCGAGCCTAGTCGCGCCAAACAGCAACCGTAGGACCGCGACCGGCGCGAAGACCGCGGCGACCGCGCACGCGGTTATCGCGCCGGTTACGATTAAGATGGCGCCGGGTTGAGGCATGGGAGAATCTTGGCAACTGCGCTGGGGAGCCCTTTGTCCGAAAATTCAAGCATTGCATTTTTGGGATACCGCCGCGGTCGCGTTCGGTCGTAAACTAGAACGATGAAGGCTTCGACCTGCAAGAGCGTCTTTGTCGCCTGGATTCTCCTGTGCGGTGAGTTCGCCGCTGGGCTCGGCACCGCAAGCGCCACGGGCTCCGCTAGAATCCAGCAGCGCGATGGGTCGACAAAAACGTACGCCAACGTACGCATCGCGGTGCGCGATCAGAGCATGTGGATTACCTCGAGCGACGGCCAGGGAACCCTGGTCTTTGGCAAGGCGGCGTGCACAAAAATCGGCGAGCTCCTGGAGTGCTTGCCGTACGATGCGACTCTCTATCAGAACGGGGAACGCCGCCACGTTCCGCTACAAAGCGGGACGGCTTGGTTCAATCCAACCACGGCAAACCAGCAGCTCACGCATTCATCGGCCCACCTGCCACCGCGCGGCGTTCTGCTCTCGGTCGTGACGAAAGCCGGAACGTACTTGACCCTCACCGGCATCGTCGACGAGATAAAGAAATGAACGCCACACATGTCGCGGCCATCGCGCTGCTCTTCTCCTTCGTTCCGCTCGCTAGCGACGCCGGCCGGGGCGGATTCTCAGGTGGCTTTCGCGGCGGCGGATTCGACATGCACAACGACGGCTCGGCTTCGCATTCGAGCACCGGGGCGTTCGGCACGAACCGGACGACGAGCGTGAATAATACCGGCAACGGCTACAGCCGTACGACCACCGCGACCAACGGCAACTATAGCCGTACGAGCAGCGGCGGCGCATCGAACGACGGCAACTACTATCACAGCAGCAGCGGATCGAACGGATACGGAAGTCACAGCAGCAGCACGAGCGGCAACGCCTATACGGGTAACTACAGCCACAACGGCAGCGGCAGTAACCCGTACGGCTCCTACAACGCTTCCGGAAGCGGAAATACGTACAATCGAACGTACGGCGGGTCGGCGACCGCGACCAATGCGTATGGCCAAACCTATCACGCGAGCACCTATGCGAACAACGGTTACGTCTATCACGGCGCGACCGTGACCAATCCAATCTACCACGGTTACCCGGCGTGGGGATGGAACGGCGGCTACGCGTGGTACGCCGCGCCCTACTACTGGGGCGGCGGCTTTTGGGGAGCGTTCGCGGTCGGCGTCACCTCCGCGGCGGTGTACGGGGCCGTCGTAGCGGCGAACAACCAGAGCTTCACCTCGTATCAGGTAACGCCGGAGAGCCCCGGCGCGAAACTTCTCGAAAGCTATCAGTTGACGCAGACTCCCTGCGGGCCACCGAATCTGGTCGTAATCTACGGTCCGAATAACAGCGTAATTTGCGCCCAACCGAACGACCTCGTTACGGCCGGTAACTACAGCGTCGATTCGCAGACGCTGACGATCGTCTCGGAGAAGCCGGCGACCTAGCGCGAATCCGAAATGAAGAGCTCTGGAATAGCCATCGGCCTACTCGCGCTGGCGCTTGCAATGCCGGTTGCGGCTACGGCTGCGCCGCAGCCGTCACCGAGCCCGGCATCGAATGCGCCGCCGTCGGCCGCGCCCGATGCGAGCACCGGCGGGTTCGACGTCAGCAAACTCACGCCGGCGCAGCAAGAAGCGCTTCGCCTGGCCATCATCAAGACGTCGCAGAATCCGGTCGGCAACATCACGATCGTTCCTTTCCAGAACAACTTCAACTACGGCCTGGGTCCATACACTCGCTTTCAGTATGTCCTTAACGTGCAGCCGGTCATACCGATCATGCTTTCAACGAATATGACGCTGATCGCTCGCACGATTTTCCCAATCATCAACCAGCCTTCGGTCGCGCCGCCGCCCGTCTGCGCGTCGCCGAACGGATGCCCATCAACGTTGGGAATCGGCGACACCCAAGAGCAGTTCTTTTTTGCACCCAAAACCAAACCGGGTCAGCTCATCTGGGGCGTGGGACCGATCTTCCAGGTTCCGACGGGATCTCCGAGCGCCCTCACGTCGGGCAAATGGTCGGCCGGTCCAGATGCCGTCGCCTTGATCATGCCGGGAAAGTTCGTAATAGGGACGCTCGTGACGCAGCTCTGGTCGGTCGCCGGACCGTCAAGCAGCCCCAATCTAAGCGTATTCTTTCTTCAGCCGTTTCTCAACTACAATCTCAAGAACGGCTGGGCTCTTTCGACGTCGCCGAACATCACCGCAAACTGGAGCGCCGCGCAGAATAGGTGGGCCGTTCCGCTCGGCGGCGGCGTGGCGAGAACGTTCAAGGACGGCGATCAGTTGATGTCGCTCGCGGTGTCGTACTATACGTACGTGACGCGACCGCTGGGCTCACCGCAGACGAACCTCAAGCTCTCGTGGAGCCTGCTCTGGCCCGTTAAACGCGGAATCGACATCGGCCAACTATTGCAGGAAGCGCAATAAGGTACTCCCCCGCATGCGCCGAGCCTAATGCGCGCCGCGCAAGCAGGTATCGACGGAGCTGATCGTTTTACCACCCGAGCGCACCGTTCCGTGCAGCCTATACTCCGTCGCCGAGATGCGATCGAACGTTACGGCGATGCTTGGGTCGGGGTAGACGCTGCGGTAGGCGATGTGGTTCGGATCGCTGCCGGTCGCGCGCATGATCGTAGCGGTTCCTTGGCCGTCGAAAACGACCGCCGTCCAGCCGCCGCGCGACGCGTCATACGCGAGCAACTCTTCGTCGCCGCCGCCCGCCCAAGAAGCGATCTGCCGCAACGTGCGCGCGTCGCGATCGTAAGCGTACGTGGCATCGTAAGCCAGGCGTACCGCTCCCGCGCGGTACGTGCAGTTCCACGTCCCGACGAGGTAGTGCAGCCCGCTGAGCGGCGCCGCTGCCGGCAACGCCGCAGCAAGCACGAGAGACGCGAGCATCCCGACGATAATCACTTATATTTACAGGTTGAAGGTATAACCGAGGAGCGGTCCGCTCATGTTGAACTTCTGAACCGCGGCGTTGGGCGGAAACGCGAAGTAGTTCAGCGTGCGGTACGTAAAGATCAAGCTTTGGCCGTGATTGAATGCATAGCCCGCGCCGGTATAGCCTTCCCACGTCTGGTTGTTCGGGCCGGTGCTGGTTCCGATGTCGATATAGTAAGGCACGAAGATGTGGCCGTCCCCGAAGAACGCCTTCCCTCGCAACCCGGTGATAACGTCGTTTGTTAGCGTCGAAGAAACCACGGTGCCATTCGTCATGAAGGTTCCCCGCCTACCGGTGATCGTGGCGTTATAGCCCAACGTTAGGTTTATCGGGAACTCACGCACGCCAAGGAAGATGCTTAGATCCGCGTCGTGGCCCCGTGCGACCGTGAAGCCGGCCGCGGCCTCCCAAATCCTGGGAACGAGCCGCGCCGACGTGCCGAGAGCAATCGCTAGCTGACGCCGACCCAACGGCCCGCTGATCGACCCGGACGTATTCGCGCTAGCAGTAGCGTTCGTGTAAATGTAGTCTCCGAAAATGTCGAAGCCGCCTTTGCGCACATCGAGCGCTCCCATCGCGGCAGAGTTCAGCTTCGATATGTAATCGGCCGGCGTGGTCGTGAAGTTGACTACGCCGCTATGCCCCGCATGCAGCGGCAGGTTGGGAATGGTGTATTGGACCGAACCGTGCACGGTGGGAAGCCAGATGTACGGCGCGAGCGTTATATGCATCTGCCCGTCGTACTCCCTGTCCATCAGCGTCGGACTCGCCGCCGGCGCGGGCGACGGCGCCGTCACCTCTTGCGCCAAAACGACGGCTGTCGTACCCGAAAAGGCTGCCATCAAGAGAACCACAGACGACGCAAAGCGCTTCGTCGAAGTTAAAGCATTCATCGCGCTAGATTCTACCGGGGAGCGTCCGGAGCGTCAATCCCAAAGACGCAAAACTTCAGCTCGGGGCGTCGATTGCATTAGTCGATTGCGTTAATGGGACAGCAAACCGTCGCCCTCGGCGCTTATCATGGGTCATGGTCGTTAATGCGCCCCCCCGTTATACGGCGCGCATGGAAGAGTCCGTCAACATCGCCGAGGACGTCGCTTACGAGCGACTCTCGGCAGGCATTCTGGAGTTCGCGGTGCGCGCCGCAATTGCGCGAACTGAGGACGAAAGCAAATGGGAGCACGAAGAGCTGCGGCGCCGAGGATTAAGCGGCATCCAGATCTTCCGAAACGGTAAAGCCATCTGGACGGATAGCGATATTTTTGAGGCTGAGCTCGCGGAGGCCAGGCGCTCGAAATGCGGGGGCCGTTTCGACGAAAGAAACGAACTCGACCCAACCTTTCTCGAAGAGCTCGATCGCAACCTACGGCAGCGCTTGCGGCTTGCCGGCTACGAAGTCTCCAGTCTCTTGGGAAGCATGAAGGCGCTTTTTTCCGAACTCGAGTCGGACGTCATGGATCGCATCGCCGACGCTCGCCAGGCCTTAACCGACGAGATCCTCACCTCTGCCTCTCCGGACGTCTACGAGGTGCGCAGCGTTTCCGAGGGCGACTCTCCGAACATCTCGCGGTAGTCGGCGGTGAAGTGTCCCATGTGCCAAAACCCCCATGCGGTCGCGACGTCGATGACTCGAATTCTTGCCGGGTGCGGGCGCTGAAGTGCCTGCCGAACCCCGCTGAGTCGCTCCCGCTTGAAATAAGCCATCGGGCTGAAGCCCGTGACGGCTTGGAACGCGTTAATGAGCGAACGCAAGCGTAACCCCGAAGTTTCGCTCAAGTCTACGAGCGTCACAGTTTTGTCCAGGTGTTCGCGCATATACACTTCGCATATTCGAACTGCGGCTACACGGCGGCTCAGCGAAGGAGGCGGCTCGGCGGTCGTGCCGTTGTGGCCGCCCAGAGCGTCGGCAAGCAGCGGAATTAGAGCTCGTTCCGCCATCTCGCGCGCCCGGACTAGCCGCAAGAAACCTGACGATTTCGTGGAGTCGCGCGACAGCCATCGCAGATAATAGCGAAGCCGATTCGCGAAGAGCTCGTTACGTCCGAGCAAAACATCGCCGAGGTTTTCATGCAAGGTCCGCGCATCGGGCAAGTGCGGGAAGTCGCGCGCGAGCCGGCGCGCGTCGATCGTCACTGAAAGGAACGCCGAAGGCCCCGTGGTGCTAAGCCGGATCGACTCTCCGGTAGCGGCTACCTGCCCCTCGTCCACGTCGGCGCCGAACCAACGCGCGCGTGTCGAGTGGCTCGCGAGCGTCCCGATTACAAACGTGCCGGGCTTGAGCTTGGCCTCGAGTTTGAATCCAAGGTTGGAGCTATACCACCCGATCCGCATCGCATCGAGCCTGACGATGCGGCGGTCGGCCTCGTACGAGCCCGGCTCCATCTGAGTCCAGGTAACGGACTCGGGCACCAACGCCCCTCTCGTGACGCCTGGCATAGCTTATGCCGCGCCGTCGCCCAACTCGGTGATGTCTCTACCAAGAAAATAATTGAGCAGCGTTCTGACGGCCGCGATCGCCGCAAGTTTCCCGATGTCTTGCCACGTTGGCGCAACGACGCTACGAATGATGTCGGCCGCCAGCTCGAGTTCGAGTCCCAACAGAAGCCACGTAGCAAAATGCACCCAAATCCTTTTGCGCTCCTTCAGGGTGGTGGCGCGAAACAGGGACAAAAACGATTGACAGGCCGCCTTACTCGCGCCGACGACGATAAAGAAAACGGCGGCAATCTCTATTAGAGTCGCGGCGATTCCGGCGATGGCCGCGAAGACTTCAGTAAGTGCTGTCATGTTTTGCCTCGGCTGCGGCCATACTCGTCCCGCGAACGCTCGCCCTGCAGCCAATCAAAGGAATTCTCGCCAAGGTTCCGAGAGGAGTAGTCCCCATGGTGCCACGCCGGGCCACGTTCTCCGCGTTTGCTCTCGCGTTTGCATTCGTGCCTGGTCAAAGCCGCGCGCAGCAGGCTCCCGCTACACCTACTCCAACACCGGCGCCGCCTGCGCCGTACGTTTCGATCGAAGAGGAGGTCTCGCCGAATTACGACGACGAGAGCGGGTCGAGCAGTCTCGTTAACGTTCGCGCCCAGCTTCCGTATGTCGCCGGCGCGCAATACGTCTTTCGTCTCAAGCTTCCGATCGTGACGTCGGCGCCCCCGACCGCGGTAACGGGAGCGGGGGATCTCGCCCTGTTCGACTTGGCCGTCACCGATGCTGCGCGCGGGCGATGGCTCGAGGGCATCACGATTCGCGTACCGACCGCTCAAAATGACTCGCTAGGCAGCGGGAAATACTCCCTCGGTCCCGCGTTTGGCTACGAGTCGCAGCACGGCCCTTGGACGCTGGGTTTCTTTCAACAAAGCTTTTTCTCGGTTATCGGTCCCAGATCGCGCTCGCCGGTCGGACAGTCGAAGATCGAACCTGCTGTCACGCTCGCGCTTGCGAGAGGCTGGAGCATCGGTCTCTCGACTATGACCATCACGTACGATTGGGTTCACAACGAATGGACCGAAGTACCGGTTGGCATGCGCGTCGCCAAACGGTTTAACGGCGGTCTTAGCCCGCTGGAGGCGTCGGTTGAGATGGAGCAAAACCTTGCCGGCGTCAAAGGTGCGCCGGGTTGGACGATTCGAACGCGGCTAAAGTGGACGTTGCCCAGATAGCGGCGAACGAAACTCGAGGATGAGTGACGATTGATGGAGAGCTGGGTGCACGGACTGCCCAACGGAATCTTCTTTACGCGTTTAGCAATCGCTACCGCCCTCGGTTTGGCGATCGGATTCGAGCGGCAGTGGCGGCAACGAACGGCCGGTTTGCACACCATGACGCTCGTCGCGGTCGGCGCGGCGCTGTTTTGCGCCATTCCGGGACTCGGCGGAAAGGTTTCGGACCCATGGCGCGTAGCTGCGCAAGTGGTCACGGGTGTCGGCTTCCTCGCCGGCGGCGTTATTTTGCGTCAAGGACTCGACGTACGGGGAATAACCACGGCCGCTACACTTTGGGCGACCGCCGCCGTCGGCGCCCTCGTCGGCAGCGGTTTCGAACTGCAGGGGGCGGTCGGCGCGGCCGTCGTCGTTGGCGTCAACGCCTTCGCTCAGCCGCTGGCGAGCGCCATTTCGCGGATTCCTCGCCCGGCGGCAGAGAACTTCATAACCACATACGTTCTACGCGTGACGTGCGAAGTGCCCGCGCAAAGGTCCGTACGCGAATGTATTATCGGCGAGGTCGGAAAAACATCGCTCACGCTGCTCGAACTGAACACATCTGCCCCGAGCGGCGGTTCCGTTGAAATCGTTGCCAACTTGAACAGACCCGGACGCGACGACGGCATCTCCGAAAGAATGCGGAGTGAGATCGCCGCTCTTCCCGGCGTGGCGTCGGCTACCACGGAATCCGTCGAGCATGTTGTATGAAGTCGTCGGCGCCAACCGTGCGATGGGGTGGAACGCTTGGAGTTCTGCTGCTGGCGGGCGTCGTTTTATCGTTTCCACGTCGCTACGAACTCGGACCGCCCTGGGAAGAGACGATCTTTATTATCGTCCTGGTGATCGTCGTTCTCCTATCGGTGACGAGCAATCTGGTCAAAGCCCCCAGACGGATCAGCAACGCGGCGATCCTAACGGTCGTCGCCCTCATGTCGGCGTACAACGCGCTGGCCCTCTGTCAGCTTGTCCTCTTCTTAATCTTTCCGGACGCTAATCGGGTCGAGATCGACGCGCCACGCCTTCTGGCCTCCGCGGTTTCGATTTGGCTCACCAACGTGCTTACCTTTGCCTTGCTCTATTGGGAGGTCGACGGCGGAGGACCCGAGCGGCGCTTGCGCGATCCCGCGGGTCGCCGCGACTTGGCGTTTCCGGGCGACCTAAGGACGCCGCGCTACGCGGAGTATTTGTTTTTGGCGTTCAATACGGCAACGGCATTTAGCCCGACCGATACACTGCCCCTGAGCACCCGGGTGCGCATGATGATGATGGTGGAGTCGGCAGTTTCATTGATGGCGCTGGCGATCACCGCCGCGCGCGCAATCAATATCATGCACTAGGGGAGTCCCGCTTCGTGGCCACGCCTGAGAAAACCCACGCTTGCGTTTACGGGATAGAACGCGAGCCCTCCACCGAGGTATGCTATTGGCACAATCGAAGCCGCGAGCGGCTTCGATGTTTCGTCTTCTACGCAGTCAACCGTACCGAGAAAGGCTTCGAACAAATATGCCCGCAAAAAAACCCAATATTCTCATCCTCTGGGGCGACGATATCGGAATCTGGAACATCAGCAAGTTTAGCAACGGCATGATGGGCTACCGGACCCCCAACATCGACCGCGTGGCCAACGAAGGCGGCCTCTTCACCGACTACTACTCGCAGCAGAGCTGCACCGCCGGGCGCGCCTGCTTTATCGCCGGCCAGAACCCGATCCGCACCGGCCTCACGAAGGTGGGCATGCCTGGCGCCACGGTCGGCCTTCAGCCGGAAGATCCGACCATCGCCGAGCTACTCAAGCCCCAAGGGTATGCTACCGGCCAGTTTGGCAAGAACCATCTGGGCGACCGCAACGAGTACTTACCGACCGTGCACGGCTTCGATGAGTTCTTCGGCAACCTCTATCACCTTAACGCCGAAGAAGAGCCCGAACTCCCCGACTACCCGAAAGACCCGAAGTTCAAGGCGATGTTTGGCCCGCGCGGCGTGCTGCATTGCCTGGCGACCGATAAGGACGATGCAACCGTCGACCCGCGCTGGGGGCGCGTCGGAAAGCAGACGATCGAAGACACTGGACCCCTCACCAAAAAGCGCATGGAGACAGTCGACGAGGAGATCACCGCTCGCGCCCTGGAGTGGATGGAGGCGCAGGCCAAGGCCGACAAGCCGTTCTTCCTCTGGTACAACTCCACGGCCATGCATTTCAGGACGCACGTCGCGGAAAAGAATATCGGCAAAAGCGGCCAGGACCCGTATAGCGATCGCATGGTCGTGCACGACGAGCAGATCGGCATGATGCTCGCCAAGCTCGACGAGTTGGGCATCGCCGACAACACCATCGTAATGTACTCCACCGACAACGGTCCGGAGAACGACACCTGGCCGGACGGCGCCAACACCCCATTCCGCGGGCAGAAGGACTCCAACTGGGAGGGCGGCTGGCGTGTGCCGTGTTTTATCCGCTGGCCGGGCACGATCAAGCCCGGGTCGGTCTTCAACGGCATCGTATCGCACATCGACATGTTCCCCACGCTGCTGGCCGCCGCCGGCAATCCGGACGTGACGAAGCAGCTTCTCGACGGCTGCACGGTGGGCGGCAAGAAGTTCAACGTCCATCTCGACGGCTACAATATGATCCCGTATTTTAGCGGCGCCGCGAAACAAAGCCCAAGGAACGAGATCATATACTTCAGCGACGACGGCGACGTCATCGCCGTTCGTGTCGGCGACTGGAAGTTCAATTTGGCCGTGCAGCGCGCCAATCAGCTGCAACTGTGGGCCGAACCGTTCGTGAAGCTTCGCCTGCCACATATCGTGAGTTTGCGCCGCGATCCCTTCGAGCGGGCCGACTTCAACTCGAACACCTATTATGACTGGATGGTGGATCACGTGCCCCAGATGTACGAGATGCAGGCCGTGGTGGCCGGGGCCATTGCTGACTTCGCCAAGTTCCCGCCGCGCCAGAAACCCGCATCCTTCAACCTGGACGAAGTCCTGGCGCAGGTGCAAAAGCCGCACAGTTAAGCACATCGCGTGCACCGAAGTGGCAGAGCCTTTTCATGCCGGGTTGAATAAGATCGGTATGGAAGGCTCCGCTTCATTCGTCGCCGCGCAGGTGACCGACTTTTACGAAAATCATCCCTACCCGCCGCCGGTCGACGACCTAGACGCCTACCGCAAATCCTGGGACGATCGGCGGCGGCGCGCCGAATCGCATCTCTTCTGGCCCAGCGAACCTTATCGAGAAGACAGAAGCCTACTCGTAGCCGGCTGTGGCACCACCCAGGCCGCTCACTACGCGATGCGCTGGCCAAGCGCACACGTCGTCGGCATCGACGTCAGTGCAAAGAGTATTGCATTCACGCAAGAGTTGAAGCGCAGATACGCACTCGAGAACCTGGAAGTGCGTCAGCTTCCATTGGAAAGCGTGGCCGAACTGCGCGAAACCTTCGAGTACGTCGTCTGCACCGGCGTGCTGCACCACCTTCCCGACCCTGATGCGGGTCTGCGGGCGTTGCGTGACGTGCTCGCGCCGGCGGGCGCCCTACACGTGATGGTATACGCGCCCTACGGCCGCGCAGGAATCTACATGCTGCAAGATTATTGCCGACGCCTCGGAATTGGTCACACCGACGCCGAAATTCGCGACCTCGCCGAAACCCTCAAGGCGCTGCCTCTCGACCATCCCCTCGTGCCGCTGCTGCGCAACTCACCCGACTTCGCCACTAGCGCCGGACTTGCCGATGCGCTGCTCCATCCGCGAGACCGCGCTTACTCGGTCCCGCAACTCATGGAGTTTCTCGACCGCGCGGGATTGGAGTTCGGACGCTGGCTACGTCAAGCGCCCTACCTGCCGTGGTGCGGTGCCCTCGCATCTGCGCCGCATCATTCCAAGCTGATCGAGCTAACGGCAGAAGGGCAAAATGCGGCGATCGAACTCTTCCGCGGAACGATGGTCCGTCACAGCGCCGTGACTTACAGGAAAGATCGACCCGCTCAAAACGCCTCCGCCGATTTCGAAGGCGATGCCTGGCTTCGCTACACCCCCGTTCACCTGCCCGATACGATCGTCGTGCGAGACCGGCTCCCGCCGGGAGCGACGGCGGTCCTGATCAACCGCAATCACACCTATACAGACCTTTATCTGCCGATCGACGAGCTCCAGGAGCGGCTCCTGGAAAAAGTGGACGGCAAGCGCACCATCGCGGAGATCTGCGGCCAGTGGGGCGATTGCAATCTTGTACGCGACTTCTTCCGCCAACTCTGGCGATGGGACCAGATCGTACTCGATACCTCTGCGGCCGTCGTGTCGTCTTGACATACCAAGGCTGGTTTGCCTGGGAGGCGAGTTGGACGTGGGGGATCACGCTCATCGCGTGCACCGTTGCGCTGCATGTGAGCTGCGTCGTGGTTGCCGCCTTGGGATTGCGCAAGCTCCGAATCACGCGAACGCGCGGAAAACACCCTCTCCTCGATACGACGGCGGGCGCAATCATCGTGATCGTAGCGGTCGCGTGGCTGTTGGCCGTCGCTCACGCCGTCGAGTGCACGGTTTGGGCGACTGCCTACCTGCATCTCGGCGCCGTCGAGAGCCCGGCGGATGCGATGCTCTACTCGATCGATTCGCTGACGACTCGCGGCACGTCGGGCTTGGTTTTGCTGCATCAGTGGCTCATGATGGGTGCGATCGAGTCCATCGACGGTTTGCTGCTTTTTGGCATCAGCACCGCATTCTTGTTCCACGTCATGCGAGCTTGGCTGCCGGACTTCACGATACGGCGTTCTTAGGCATTTCGGACGGTCACTGCGAGGAACGCCACACACGAAACGGTCACGATGATCGTTACGGCCCAACCAGCGTATGCGAGCCAACCTTGGATCCGGTTCTCGCCCATAACGTCGCGGTTTTGACCGATGGCGACGAGGAGGCTGAGCGTCAACGGCGTCGCCAAGCCGCCCGCGACCGACGCCCAATAGAGAAGGCCGATTGGCGAAAATCCCGCGAATGCAAACGCCGCCGATATGCCGAGCGATCCAAGAAGAACGCCGTAAAAGATTCGCGCTTGGCCCATGGGCGCGTCGAGACTTCCGCGCCAACCGAAGGTTTGAGTCACGACGTAGGCACTCGTGCCGGCGAGAACCGGAACGGCAATAACCGCGGAGGCCAGCAATCCAATCGCAAAGAGCGCCGTTGCCCAGGGACCAGCGAGTGGCGCAAGTGCGGCGGCAGCGTCGGCCGCGGTTTGAACCGGCGTATGCGTCTTGCCGAGCGTCGCTGCCGTCGCGACGAGAATGAAGCAGAAACAGATCCCGGGTGCCAGCGCTCCCCACGCAGCATCGACCTTCATCGCGCGCATTTCGGACGGCCGCGTTCCGCGCTCCGATACCTCGATCGACTCCCAGTAGTAGACGTAACTCGTCAGCGTCGTTCCTAGAAGTGCGAGCGCGCCGGTCGCGACGGGGACAGTGAGATCAAAATGCGGCGTCACAAGCGAACGCGCAAGCGCCGCCCAATCCGGTTTTGCGAGCACCGCGCTTATCCCGTAGCAGATGAAAATCAACGGAAGAAACGAGAGTAAACGCTCGACGCGCAGATAGGATCTCGACACGAGAAGCCACGCCACGGCGCCGGCAAACGGGAGCACGAAGTACTCTCGTGATATGCCGGTGAGCAGTTTTAGCGATTCCGCGCCAGCCTCGAGGTCCGCGGTCAGCGTCATCAGATTGACCGCCAAGACGGCGACGAGCGCCGGCAACGCCCATCTCAAACCGTATTGGCGCCGGATCGCGCCCTGGATACTCGTCGGAGATATCGCGCCGATCGCGGCGGCGATGCTCTGGACGACGGCGATCATCGGGAGCAGCAGCAGCACCAACCAGGAGAGAGCGTAGCCCGTAACCGCGCCGACGACGGCCAGACTCGCGACCGTCGTCGGATCGGCATCGGAAGCAGCCGAGACAAGACCGGGCCCAAAACCGGCCGCCTTGCGAACCATGAGACCTACTTTCTTAATAAAGTGGCAAGGCATCCCCTAGGTCGCGGCGTAACGTCCGCACCATGGCAAGCGTAATTACAGCACGCGAGTTCAAGCTTCTGCTCAAGCCTGGGCGCTTCCAAACAAAACGTTCCGTGCTTGAATTCAACAATCAATTGGCGAAAATGGCGGACGATCTCGGAGCCGAGTACGAAGCGTTCGATCGCGTCGATTCCGAGCTTCGCGAAGTGCGCTTCTTCGATACGCCGGATGCGGTCTTCCGCAAGAACCACGTGATTCTGAGGCTTCGACGCGATCGATCGAGCGGTTGGCCAGACGAGACGTGGGAAGTAACGTTCAAGCGCCGTTCTCCTGAATTTCGCGAATCGGCCGATTTCGACGTGAACTCTTCGATGAAGGACCTATCGGTCAAGTTGAAGTTCAAGGAGGAGATCATTCGCGGCGACGCCCCGGGTACGATAAAGAGCATCTTCTCGAATAACTACATCGCCTACTATCCGGTGGAAAACTTTGAGCTGCCCATGTCTCGCATTATCGAGCTCTTCCCGGGCCTCAAAGCACTTGACCTCGACCCGACCCAGCATGTCAAAGCAGTGAATAATGCGCGGGTGCTGGAGATCGGAGCTCGGCTGGGAATCTTTACGTTTGGTAAAAACGCGGTCGCGCACGCCGATCTTGCGGTATGGACGCGCCCCGCT
The DNA here is from genome assembly GCA_003158175.1 of Candidatus Cybelea septentrionalis. GTDB lineage: Bacteria > Vulcanimicrobiota > Vulcanimicrobiia > Vulcanimicrobiales > Vulcanimicrobiaceae > Cybelea > Cybelea septentrionalis. The sequence goes on along the minus strand of PMHJ01000023.1, from coordinate 31,961 downwards.
ACCGACAAAATGGACGTGCTGGTTGCCGAGTTCGGCTGGTCGTATCACATGCGCGGCGAGGCCGGCAAGGATCAGAAAGCGCACGAAACTGCCGATAAGTTTTTCAAGGGGATCCAGGAGCCGCTGAAAGACGAACTCTTCGACGGTACCACCAAAACGGCGCTCATCTACGGTTACGCAGAGGTATGACGGGCGACATGAAAAGCGAGCGCCCGTAAAGGACGCTCGCTTCCGGTGATTCGGTAGTTACGCGCCGGCGGCGTGCGCTGCCGCAGCCTTTGCGATCTGAGCCTTGACCTCGTCCATGTTGAAGGAGGCGCCCTTCTGCATGGGCGGAAACTCGATCGCCGTTTCCGCGACCTTCCCGACAACCTCTTGCACCAGCACGAAGCGCCAGAACTGGTAGACGAAGAAATGGTAGTAGTTCAGCGAACCGCTCATCCCTGTTCGTTCGAACGGGTCGAGCCGGAGGTTCACGAGGATCGGCCAATCGACCTTGACGGTCCCGCCCAGCCAACCATTTGGCTGATCGACAAAACGGTATTTGTAGTCGTTGACGCGCACCGCGCCGAGCGTGCCTTCGGCGAAGTAGAAGATCTCGTGCCGGTTCGACGGACCTTTTCCGGTAATGAGATCCATCTGATTGTAACCATCGAGGTGCACTTTAAAGGTCCGGTCGCCCAACTGTTTTCCTTTTTTGAGCTCGTCGGCGATATTCGGATTTCCCGCCGCGGCCACAAACGTTGGGAACCAATCCAGACCGGAGAAGATCCCATTCTCAACCTTACCTGCAGCGACCTTACCCGGCCACCGCACTATGCATGGTGCGCGAAATCCACCCTCAAGCACGGTTCCTTTGCCCCCGGCGAAAGGCGTCTGACCGCCATCCGGCCACGTGAAGTTCTCCGTGCCGTTGTCGGTCGTGAATACGACGATGGTGTTCTCATCGAGGCCGTCGTCCTTTAGCTTCTTCATGACGGTGCCGACGATGTCGTCGAGCTGCGCCATTCCCGCTTCCGATTCCGACCAGCCGTTTTCCGGCGTGCGCATGCTTTGATATTTCTTGGAAAGGTGCGTCACGACGTGCATGCGCGTCGGATTGAGCCACACAAAGAACGGCTTGTTGGCCGCCTTGGCCCCGTCGATAAATTTGAGAGCGTGATCGAGGATCTCGTCGTCGACGGTTTCCATACGATCGGGGTAGAGCGTCCCCGCATCCTCGATCCGCTGCTTACCGACCTTTCCCCAGCGGGGGTCGACCGTCGCATCGTCCGTATCGGTGGCCCAACAATGCAGCATGTTGCGCGGGCCGATCTTATCTTTGAGCTCTTGCGGATAGTTGGGGTGCGACGGATCCTCCATCGCATCCAGATGATAGAGATAACCAAAGAATTCGTCGAAGCCATGAAGGGTCGGCAGATATCGGTTCAGGTCGCCGAGGTGATTCTTGCCGAACTGGCCCGTGGCGTAGCCCATCGCGCGGAGCGCCGTCGCGATCGTGGGCGCTTCGTCCGGCATCCCGACCTTGGCCCCCGCCTGACCAACGGTGGTCAAGCCGGTTCGAATCGGCAGTTCACCCGTGATGAAGTTTGCGCGGCCGGCCGTGCAGCTGGCCTCCGCGTAGTAATCGGTGAACCGCATTCCTTCAGCGGCGAGCCGATCGAGATTTGGCGTTCGAGCCGCCATCATTCCCTGGTGATAGGCTCCGATGTTAAACCAGCCGATGTCATCGGCCATGATGGCGACGATATTGGGTGCACTTTGAGGAGGCATAGCCGGCTCCTTTCCCGCGAGCGCGAGCAAAAAGTGAGATTATCTCTGTATGTGTAGTCGAAAGGATAGATTAGGTTCGCGACCTCAAGTGGGCCTTCTTTTCGTGCTGCGGTAAACATAATTGATGGAAAAATCTTAATGTCATTAAAAGAACAGGGCGTCCCCACGCTGCGCGACGATCCCGGCCGGCTCGAGGCCGCGGGGGGGCGAGGTAGGCGGGGCCGCGAAGCTGGTCGCTTTCCGCCTTAGGAGACGCGCGAATGAACCCGGAAAAGATCGCGGCGATCGTGATGCTGGTCTCGGTGATGCTAAGCGCCGGACTGGAGATCAACGTCGAGCATTTGCTGGCCGCGTTGAAGAACTATGGCTTATTAGCTCGGGCTCTCCTTGCCAACTTTATCATCATCCCGATCTTCGGCGTAGTTCTGGCTCGTGCGTTCCACCTCGATCAGTACATCGCGATCGGATTAGTGCTGATGGCGCTCGCACCTGGCGTTCCGTTCCTGGTTCGCGCCGCAGGGCGCACGCCGGGAGGCAGCCTGGGATTCGCGGCCGCGCTCGCATTTGTCATGCCAGCGCTGTCGATCGTGACGATTCCGCTGACCGCTCGTTTCATCTTTGCAGCGGGACTTATCGCTCCGGCAGACGTTGCCGGACATATTCCCTTCGGGCGGATCGCCGTCACGCTCATCGCCTTCCAACTCGTGCCGCTGCTCGTCGGGCTGCTGATAGCCAACCGTGTTCCGAAGCTCGCGGCGAAACTGCGGCGCCCGCTCCTGCTTCTGTTTTTCCTCGCGGTCGTGGCGCTGCTTGTTATTCTCGGCCCTACGCTCGTAAAGGCCGTCGCTTCGGTCTACGGTTCGCGCGGCTTATGGGCGATGGTCGTGCTCGTGCTGCTCTCCGTAGGCACCGGGTGGATTCTCGGCGGGCCCTCCATTCAGTACCGGCGCACGCTGAGCATTGCCACGATGCTTCGGAATATCGGAACGTGCGCGGTCGTCGCCACCGCGACTTTTCCGAAGACGCTCGTCGCTCCCACCGTTTTGACGTACTTTATCATTCAGTTTTTGATCAGCATCATCTTCCGCGTCTACTTCCACCGAGGCGCCGCGCGCGCGACCGCAGCATAGAAAGCTCAACATGACGCCGCTCATTCTTTCGAAGTTCGGGATTTGGACGCTCGCCACGGTCGATTATATCTCGCTGATCGCGGCCGGCACGAACGCTTTTAATGGTGCCCTGCTCGCGCGGCGGCCGGATCACTACAAACACTTCACGGTCGCCGGCGTCACCATTCTGGCGATTGCCGGCGGTATCGGCGGCGGCATCGTACGGGACATTCTGGTGAACAAAGTGCCGGCGCCCCTCGAAAATCCGTGGTATCTCATCGTATGCCTCGCAGTCGTAACGGTGGCGCTCGTCGTCGAATACTATAGCGAGCAGCGATTCAAGGACGGCCTGTTCCAGTTCATGACGGCCTTCTCGCTGCCATGGTATGCAATCGTCGGCGCTCAAGCCGCACTCGCCGCGCACCTGGGATACGCGGCAGCAGTCCTTATCGGCATAATTGCCACGACGGCCGGACGCTGGATCATCGACGTCGCCTGTAACGTCATTCCGAAACAGCTCGTCCGAGGCGAGTTCTTCGTGACGGCGGCCGCGCTGACCGGAATCGCGTACGTCGTTTGCGACCAGGCTCTGGGGCTGCCGGTCGTCGCGTCGACGGCAATCGCGTTCGTCGTCGGCTTCGGGTTCCGTCTGCTCTCACAGTTCCTTGGCTGGGAAGAATGGGAGCCATGGGAACCGACGGCCCTCGATACCGGAGAGAAGGCGCGCAAGACTCTGGGTGAGGGCCTCCAGGCAGAAGTCGATCGCCCAGCCCGGTGAGTTGAGCCACGCGGACGAGACCATCGACGAATCCGCGCTGCGGCATCCGCACGAGCGGTTGATTTTTATCGGGCTAGTCGTCTTAAATTTTCTCCTGATGGGCGTAGCCATCGCGCTGGTCGTGCACGATCCGGGGTGGCTCAAGCCATATCCGTTCTTGAGGAAAGAAGTAAACGTTCTGCGCTTCCTTGCGATCACGGCGCTCATCGGCATCCCGCTGCTCGTGCTTCGGCGAAATCGTCGTGAGGCGTCCGTTCGCGGCAACTCCGTGCGGCTTTCACCCGAGCAGTTTCCCGAGACCTACGCGATTCTCCAGGACCATTGCCGCAGGCTGGGAATGGCGGAAGTTCCCGAGCTCTTTCTCTCCGGGAGCAGCATAGCGCCGTTCTCGAAAACGTACTCGTCGTGGCGCGAGAACTACATCGTATTGCACCAGATCGTCTTCGACATTGACGTGCGCAAGACGGCGGACGTTGTCGCGTTCATACTCGGCCACGAATTGGGAGCGATTCGGCTGAATCAGACGGCGTGGTGGAACGAGATGCTCCTCACGTACGTCTCGACGATCAAGTGGCTTCGTAATCCGCTCGAGCGGGTTCGCATGTACTCGCGCGATCGCTATGGCGCGACCCTTTCGCCGACCGGTTTCAGAGGTTTGCTCATCAACGCCATAGGGCGACGTCTAATGGACCAAGTAAACATTGAGGAGTACCTGCTCCAGGCACGCCGGTATGGCGGCCTCTGGGCAACGCTCGACGTTTTTTTTGAAGCAAAACCCCAAGTACTCTCTCGCCTACAACAACTACGCGCCGCGGGGTTCAAATACGAACCTCGATAGTATTTCGGAGAAAGGCACACGATGATACCTCTCGGACGACGCCCCTTGGCATGGCCGGCGACAATCGCGATGATTGCCGTTGGGGTATCGGGCTGCGCGGCGCACGCCGCCGGCGTTAGCAACTCGCCAACCGCGGCGACGGGTGGCGCGAGATCGTTGGCAGGATCGACCGGAGCCGAAGGCTGGTACTCGAGCGATCAGGCGGCGCAAGGCGCGACGCTGTTCGGGCAAAAGTGCGCGGTCTGTCACGGCGCGAAGCTGCAAGGCGGCGCCGGTCCGGCGCTTGCAGGCAAACAGTTCTTCCTTCGCTTCGGGGGAAAACCGCTCAGCCAGTTGTGGTACGACGTGCACACGGAGATGCCGCTCAATGCACCGTCGTCGCTCCCGAATGCCGATTCTCTCGCGCTGGTCGCCTTTATCCTCCGGCAGAACGGCTTCCCCGAGGGAGCATCGCCGATCGTCGGTCACTATGACACGTCACGCATCATCCCGTCGGCCGCGCCGGGTGCAGCAACGGCGCAGGCGGCGCCCACCGCCGCTCCGACGCCAATGATCGTGCGGCAACCTTCAACCAGCACTCCGTCGCAACAGGAGCTGGATCGGGCCGACACCGATGCCGACAACTGGCTCGCGTACGGAAAGGGCTACCGCGCATCGCGTTACTCTGCTCTCTCGCAGATCTCGACGGCCAATGTGACGCGGCTGAAACCACTATGCTCGGTCGAACTCGCGCCCGGAGGTTCGTTCGAGGGTAGCCCCGTTGCCTACAAGGGCATTCTCTACGTTACGACCACCAGCGGAACGTTCGCAGTTGACGGGCGTACGTGCGCAAAGCTTTGGAGCTACAAGTACACCGCGACCGATATCGCGGCGGGGGCTAACAATAAAGGCGTGGCAATCGGAGGCGGGCGCGCCATCCGCGGTACGGTCGACGGTCATCTGATCGCGCTCGACATCAAGACGGGGAACGTCCTCTGGGACCGCAAAATCATGAACTCGAGCGCCGGGGCGTCGGCTCTGGCCGCCCCTCTCATCTGGAACGGGCTCGTCTTCATGCCCAAGGCGGGCGGCGACGTCGGCGTGCGCGGTGAGTTCATGGCGTTTCGCGTAAGCGACGGAACGAAAGTATGGAGTTTCTCTTCCATTCCGACCAACGACGAAAGCGGTGCGAAGAGCTGGCAACCTCGCAGCGCAGCAGTGCACGGCGGCGGAGGCATCTGGACGTACTTCGCGCTCGATCCGAAGACGGGTACGATCTTTGCGCCGGTCGGCAATCCGGGGCCGGATTTCGATTCCACGCAACGCAAGGGCGCCAATCTTTTCACGACCGGAATCGTCGCGCTCGACGCGCGTACCGGAAAGCTGCGCTGGTCGTATCAAACCGAACCGAATGACGACCACGACTGGGACGCCACGGGCGCCGCGCTGTTCGACGTAGCCGGCGGCCGCGAGCTGCTGGCCGCCACTAGCAAAGACGGCATCGTGCATCTGCTCGACCGTACGAACGGGAGGCTCCTGACGAAGACCCCCACCACGACCATCGCTAATGCCGGGGCCCCGATCACCCCGTCGGGTACGCATTACTGCCCCGGCGTGACCGGTGGCTCCGAATGGAACGGGGCTGCATGGAATCCGGCAACGAAGCTCGTGTATGTAAACTCGGTCGACTGGTGCGTAACCGTGAAGCGTTCGGCAAGCCCAAGCATGACCAACATTAACCAGCTTGCGAACGTAGCACATGTGGGCAGCTTCGGCGGAGGCATTCCGTTACCCGATCCGATGGATAAGGCGTACGGTTGGACGACCGCGATCGACCCGGATACCGGCAACGCCAAGTGGCACGTCAAGATGGCTACACCGATGATCGCGGCGCTCACGCCGACTGCCGGCGGTCTGGTCTTTACGGGCGATCTCAACGGCGAGTTCCTCGCACTCGACGCAAAGACCGGCGACGCCCTCTACCGGTACGACACGAAAGGCGCCATGGCGGGCGGCATCGTGACGTATCGCGCAGGCGGTAAACAATACGTCGCCGTGGCAAGCGGTAACACTTCCTTCGTCGCGTGGAAGATCACCGGTAAACCCACGCTCGTGGTTTTCGGACTCTAGGAGCCCGACAGGCTCCTAGGCGATTCGTTTTAGCGAATGGGCAGCTCCAGCATGCGGATGAGGCCGAAAATCAATGCCCCAAAGCCCGCCACCACGATGACGATATGGCTTGGGAATCGGAACTTGGTGCTGATGCCGGCAAGGAATGATACCGCGGCAAAGATCACGGTCAGGCGAACGTATGCGTCCCCGCGTTCGTTGGCAGCCGTGGCCTTTTCGAAGTTCGCCGCCGCGCGTGCATTCAATTGCGCAGCATCTTTGCCGGAACGCAAGCTGTATTGCGGCATCGCGAACGGCGAGGACGGCGCGGCCACATTCGTGAGCGGCTTCGTCGCCACCCACGCGTCCACCGCGGCCTTCATCTCGGGCCGAAATCGCCGATAGATGAACGCCGCTTCACCGGTTCGTCCCGCTGCGATCGCACCTACGTACTGCATGAACATGCCGACGTCGATGACTTCAAGGGTGTTGAAACGGCCGGAATCCACGGAAGCGGCCACCCGTTGGGCGGAAGATTCGTTGTACTGCCTCGATTGGAGGGCGGTCCATCGGGCGGCCTCGTAACCGCACCACGCCGTCAGCACGGTAGCGGCCGAAATGAGAACTACCGAAGCGAAGTCGACCCAAACATCGAATTTCGACTCCTTTTTTCGGATGGCCATGGCCCGAGTTTTCGCTGCCGGCTCCCGCTACGGCCTTCGAGCCGATACGTTTCAGGGAGAATCTGCGATTCCCCGGAAACGATAGCGCTTCACAATGAATCCGATCGGAATAGCTTTGATCACGTTCGCGTGCCTGTTTGGTGCGGCGCTGTTCGGCATGCGTCTTCGAGTCGCGTTGCCCGAGCATCACATGAGCGAAGACTCTCGCCACCTTCTCCAGACTGGTCTCGGCATCATCGGAACCATGGCAGGGCTCGTACTCGGCTTGCTCGTCGCCTCCGCAACGAGTTCATACAATGCCCAGCGCGGCGAAATAGACGACGTTTCCTCCAAGGTCGTCTTGCTCGACCGAGTGCTGGCGCATTACGGGCCGGAGGCCGGCGCTCCGCGTCGCGTATTACGCCAAACGGTCCAACGCGCGCTCGCTGCGATCTGGCCGCAGGAGAGTTCCAGCGGTCCTCAGTTGACACCGGTTACCGGAGCAGAGGCTCTTTTGGATGAGGTTGGAGGGCTCTCACCCAAAAATGAGCTTCAGAACACGCTCAAACCGGAAGCCATGGGACTGGTAATGAACCTGGCGCAGATCCGTTGGTTGATGTACGAGCAGGCTGACACGTCTGTCTCGGTGCCACTCCTGGTCCTGCTAGTCTTCTGGTTTACGATCACGTTCATCGGCTTTGGTCTGTTCGCGCCGTGGAACGCGACGACTATTGTTGCGCTGGCGCTCTGCGCGCTTGCCGTCTCGGGGGCGGTTGTTGTCATGCTCGAAATGTACGCACCGTTCGAAGGATTCATGCAGATATCCGACGCACCGCTACGCGAGGCGTTAGCCCATCTGGGCCGATAAGAATCGAGAGCGAATTACATGACAGATCGACTACCATCTTGGAACGACGGACCGGCGAAGTCGGCGATCGAAAAGTTCGTACGAGCCACGACCGATCCGGCCAGCCCCGACTTCATACCGGGGGACGAGCGCGTCGCGACGTTCGACCAAGACGGAACGCTTTGGGTCGAACATCCGATGGTTACACAAGTCGCCTTTGCATTCGCTCGCATTGCCGCACTCGCAACGGCAAATCCGAAATGGAAGGACGAGGAACCCTTCAAATCCGTGCTCGCCGGCGACAAAGCAGCCATCGCAAAGTTCACGATGCAGGATTTGGAAACGATCGTCATGGCAACGCATGCGGGCATGGAGACTGGTGAGTTTCACACCTCCGTCTCGGACTGGGTAGCGAAAGCCAAGGACCCGCGATGGAATCGGCGCTACACCGAGTTGGTGTACCAACCCATGCTCGAAGTTATGCAATATCTGCGAACCAACGGCTTCAAAATATACATCGTAACCGGAGGGGGGCAGGCCTTCGTTCGAACGTTTGCACAAAGCGTCTACGATATTCCACCCGAACGCGTCATCGGCTCGGCCGGGAAAACGAGTTATTCGTATGCCGAGGACGGCCGAGGCGTGCTTGTAAAGCAGCCCGCGCTGCTCTTCTTCGACGACGTGGCCGCGAAGGCCGAAGACATCTATTTGTTTCTCGGACGGCGCCCCCGTGCGGCTTTCGGGAACTCGGACGGCGATCGGCAAATGCTCGAGTATACGCAAGGGAATGACGGCCCGACTCTGACGATGCTCGTCCTGCACGATGACGCGGAGCGCGAGTATGCGTACGGCCCGGCGCAAGGGTTACCGGATGTGAAGCTCAGCCCTTTCTCGCAAGCGACGTTCGACGAAGCAACGGCCAAAGGCTGGTCCGTCATCAGCATGAAGAACGACTGGAGGCGGCTCTTCGCTTTCGATCCTTAGAGCATGCGGGCGTTACGCGTCTTTTATGCAGCGGAAGCCGAGATGCGCCATCCCCGTATCGATCATTTGCGGCGAACGCGCGGCGGGACGAAATCGTAAGCAATAGTTTGGCGCACACAGGAACGATCCACCCTTGACGACCTTGCGCGGTATGCGGATTTTGGGCTGCGCCGGATCGTAGCTTTCTTCAACACCGTTCGCGCGGCTGCGGCCGCCGCAACACGGTGAGGTTTGCGCGTCGCGGCGCGCAGCGTACCAATCACTCGTCCACTCCCACACATTGCCTGCCATGTCGTAGAGACCGTAGCCGTTGGGCGCAAACATCCCCACGGGAGCGGTACGCGCGTATCCATCGGTGACGAAATTCTGCCACGGGAACTGGCCTTGCCACGTGTTTGCTGCCGGCTTCCCATTAGGCTCCATATCATCGCCCCAGGTGAAGTCTGCGCCGCGCAGCCCACCGCGGGCCGCATACTCCCATTCCGCTTCGGTCGGCAAACGTTTTCCAGCCCAAGCCGCGTACGCTTGCGCGTCCTCGAACGCAACGTGGACAACCGGATGATCGGGCCGCGATTCGAGCGAGCTTCCTGGGCCCTCGGGATGTTTCCAGCAGGCACCATGAACGTATTCCCACCATTGGCTCCAGTCGCGAAGATCGACTGGTCCACGTGTTTGCCGGAAAACGAGGGCACCCGGGACGAGCTCACCGGGCAGCGCGCCGGGGTAATCGGCGGGGTTGAGCGGCCGTTCCGCAACGGTCACATATCCAGTCTTGCGGACGAACTGTGAGTACTCTCGATTGCTTACCGCATGAGTGTCGACCCAGAAGCCGCCTAGCTCGACTTCGTGGACCGGCGCTTCCTCGGGATAAAACTTTTCCGAACCCATTAGGAAACTGCCGGAGGGTATCCATTTCATTCCTTCTACGGCTGCCTGCTTCGCCGCGCTCTCGTCAATCGTCATATGCTTCCCTCTGACGCATTTTACCACCGAGAGAAAATCGGGCGAGCCGCCGGCCCGCCCGATTTAGCTGCGCACCACCCTCAAAGGCGCGCGGGCACGTTGCGTCGTTTACTGGAGAACGCGCTGGCCGACGACGCGGCCCACCGCGGGCGTCGTATCTGCGCCCTTTCCCCAAACGGCGTTGAAGCTATTGTTGTCGCCATTGAACCAGAACGAGAACCAGCCCGAACCGGTCGGCGCAACCCACTTCGCTCTGACCTTATCCTTCGTCCGGAACTTGCCGTTAATAACGATGACAGCGCCGACGTGGCACACGACCGTTACGCCCGATTCCGTGCAGGTCATCGGGCCGATGAAACCACCGGCGTTACCGGCACCGATCAGCGTCCACTTTCCGGCCGCGGTAATCGGGGACGGCGGCAGGACCTTGTTGCCGATGAACGACCCGTTGGAAGGACGTCCGTTGTAGCCCCAGGTGCCGTTAAAACTGTGGCCATTGGGGCTGACGTAGATCGTCAGCCAGCCGGCGCCGCCCGGACCGTGCCATTTTCCGTTGATCTGCGTGTCGTTGACGAACGAACCGGTGTATCCGTTTCCGGTCTTGGCATTCATACCGACGATCCCCATTCCCGACTGGGTTACGGTGATGGTCCCTGTCGTGGTGCCGTTTGCACCGGTCTGCTGAACGGCCCAAGTTCCGGTGAGATTGGGCGGGGCCGCCATCGCCGGGGCGATCGCCAGCGCTGCAATTGCGAAGCCGCAAATTAATGAAGTAGCAAGACGTTTCAAGAAATTATCTCCTCTGCTTGTTCTTTGTGCTACCGGCTAGCGTACCGCAACCTTGCCTTGGCGGCTATCCGAAAATCGCAAATTCGGCGAGCGAGAAGCTCGGCTACAGGCCCATCAAGCGTGCCAGAATCAGGCGCTGGACTTCGTTGGTGCCTTCCCCGATTTCGTTGATTTTCTGGTCGCGATACATGCGCGAGATCGGATATTCGTCCATGAAACCATAGCCGCCGTGGATTTGCAGCGCCTCGTTCACGACGCGATGCGACAGCTCTCCGGCGAAGAGCTTCGCAAAGCTGGCCGCGGCGACATAATCGCGCCCTCGATCCTTCTCCCACGCCGCGCGCAGCATCATCAGCTTGGCGTGCTCGATCTGCGTGAGCATGTCGACGAGCTTGAACGAGATTGCCTGAAACTTGGCGATCGGCTTCCCGAAAGCGTGCCGTTCCTTGGAGTAGGCCAACGCCTCGTCGTAGGCGCCCATCGACAGGCCGATGGAAAGCGCCGCGACGGAGATTCGGCCGCCGTCCAGGATCGAAAGGAACTGCCGAAAACCTTCGCCCCGCGGGCCGAGCAGGTTCTCTTCGGGGACCTGGGCATCGGCGAAGGAAAGCTCGCGCGTGTCCGAAGCGCGCCAACCCATCTTGCGGTATTTGCGGCTGCGCGTGAAGCCCGGCGTATCTTGCGGAACGATGATGTTCGAGATCTCGCGCGATCCATCGGGGCGCTTTCCGGTCACTGCCGTAATCGTCGTGCCGCCGCTGATATCCGTGCCCGCGTTCGTGATGAAGGCCTTCGTGCCGTTGATCAACCACTTCCCGTCGCGCAGCTCCGCTTTAGTCTGCACGTTGCCCGCATCGCTTCCCGCGCTGGGCTCGGTGAGACCAAAGCCCCACAACATTTTCCCTTGCGCGAGCGGTACGAGATACTTCTGCTTCTGAGCTTCCGTGCCGAAGAGATAGAAGGGCGTCGCACCCAGGGAAACGTGAGCCGCCATCGTTATGGCCGTCGATGCGTCGGCGCGCGCAATCTCCATCACGGCCAGCGCGTAGCTCACCGTGTCCCCGCCGGCTCCGCCATACTCCTCCGGAAACGGCAGCCCCATAAATCCGAGCTCGGCCATCTTCGCAAGCAACTCGTACGGGAAGCGCTCGTTGCGATCCATCTCTTCCGCGCGCGGCCGTACCTCGTCACGCGCGAACTCGCGCGCTAGGCCCTGGATCGCCTTCTGCTCGTCGGTTAAATCGAAGTCCATGGCGAAGGTATAGCCTCTACTCTGCGAAAAACTCCTCTCACAGCGATGATCTCTCTGCGCGGTGTTTCGCTCGTCTATCCCAATGGCGTGCGCGCCCTGGACAATGTAAGCCTCGAGATCGGCAAGGGCGACTTCGTCTTCCTCGTCGGTCATTCCGGAACCGGTAAGTCGAGTCTCTTACGATTGCTCTACCGGGAGGCAAATTCGACGGCCGGCGAAATCGTCGTGGACGGCATTCGCGTTGACCGTTTACGCCGCAACCGCGTTCCCGCGCTGCGCCGCCATCTCGGCGTCGTCTTTCAAGACTTCAAACTCCTCACCGACAAGACCGTTTGGGAAAACGTGGCCTTCGCGATGCAGGTCACGGGGGCGCATACGCGCGACGTCATGCGGCAAGTACCGCGCGTTCTCGATCTCGTCGGCCTTTCGCATAAAAGCCGCATGTATCCCAACGAGCTTTCGGGCGGCGAACAGCAGCGCGCGGCGATCGCGCGAGCGCTGGTCAATAATCCGAAGATCTTGCTCTGCGACGAGCCGACGGGAAACTTGGACCCCGTGAACACCACGGAGATCACGGCACTCCTGCAGCGCATCAATCTCAAAGGAACGACCGTTGTCGTTGCCACGCACAATCAGGCCGTCGTCGACCGGATGCGCCGGCGCGTCGTGCGCTTAGAAGACGGCCGGATTACTACGGACGAAGAGCGGGGGTACTATTATCTTGGACTCGGGCAAGGTCAAGTTCTTTCTGGGTGAGGTGTTGCGCAACTTTTCGCGCAACACCGGCATGCAGCTTACCGCCATCGGCACCGTCGCTATCACCATCGTGCTGCTCGGACTCTTTCTCTTCGTGCGAGCGGCGCTTGCCGACGCCGGAAATCGCTTACTCGACCAGATCGAAATCTCGGCCTATCTACGCTCCGACGCAACGCCGGCGCAAGCCGCAGCGATCGGAGATTTTCTTGCGAAAGATCCGCGGATCGCGTCTGCCCAGTTCGTTCCCAAGAAGCAGGGGCTGGCCGAGCTTCGGACACGCACCCGCGGCGCGATCGACACGGAACTGCTGACCGAGAATCCGCTGCCGGACAAGTTTCGAATCAAGGTCCGGCAGCCCGAACAGGTCGACTCGGTTGCGGCGACGGTTCGTCGTTTGACCGGCGTCGATAACGTCGTTTATGGACAGAAGATCGTCCAGCGACTGCTTGCGCTCGGAGGCGTGCTCCGCCGAGTCGGCATCGGGCTGATTTTGGCGTTCGTCGGCGTTGCGAGCATCATCATCTCGAATACGATTCGGCTGACCGTCTTCGCGCGTCGCCGAGAAATCGCCATCATGCAGCTCGTCGGCGCTGCCAATACCTACATCCGTCTTCCTTTCATCTGTGAAGGCTTGCTCGACGGCCTGATCGGCGCGCTCGTCGCCCTGGCATTGCTAGCCGGCGCGCGCGCCGCCCTCTGGCCTCGGTTGCTCGAAGCGCTACCGTGGGTTCAACTCAGGGCGATGCCGGTAGACGCCCGGATTCTTGCCGCGCAACTGCTATTGACCGGAGTCGCAATCGGCGTTCTCGCATCGTGGATCTCCGTAGGACGCTACTTACGGACGTGAAGCGGCTCACGCTTCACCGCGCCGTTTGTTTGATTCTCGCTGTAACGTTGCTGCCGGCTAGCGCGTCGGCGAGCGGGCCGACGCTCGAGCAGCGCATCGCCGCGCAACGTGCGCGGGCGGCGCAGCTGCAGATGCGCTTACACGCCAAACGCGTCGAGCTTGGCGAGGCGACCCTGCACTACCAGGATCTGCAGCAACAGCTGAGCCAAACCAACGCGGCCATCGGCGCAGTAAACGGGCGAATCGATTCTCTTGCGGCACAGCAAGCATCGACGCAGCGCCGCATCGCCTGGAACGCGATTCAACTCGACGCTGCGCGCCGGTCCTTGCTTCTGCACGACGAAATGCTCAAGCGCCGGCTGGTCGACATCTACGAATACGGTGACCTCAGCTACGTCGACGCACTGATTGCGGCGCGCTCCTTCAGCGAATTCGTCGAGCGGTGGGAAGATTTGCGCCTGCTCATCGCCGCAAATCAGCGGGCAGTGCGCGCTCGTAAAGCGGCGGAGGCTCGCGTGGCGACGGTTGAAGCCGAGCTCGAGGGAACACGCTTGCAACTACAGCAAGAAGAGCAGGCCCAAGACGAGGCCCGCAGTCAGCTGGGATCGCTTGCAGACGAGCGCCGAAACCTGGTGACCCTCGCCGGAGTGCGCCGCCGCAGCGTCGCCACGCAAGTCGCAGAGATGGAAGACCTTTCGGCGGCTGAAGAGGCTTCGCTCGAGGGGCTGATTCTGGAGCGCGAGCGCGAGCTCGAGTCGCAGCAACGAGCGGCCGGAATAGCCGGAGGCGGCGACCATTCGGGTGCCGCCGGCATGTTTTCGTGGCCGGTCACCGGGACGATTACATCGCCGTTCGGCTGGCGTTCCAATCCATTTGGCGGTGCGCCGGAGTTCCATCAAGGGCTCGACATCGCCGCGCCGAGCGGGACGACCGTGACGGCGGCGGCCGGCGGCACCGTGATCATGGCCCAGTGGTACGGCGGTTACGGAAACTACATTCTGATCGATCATGGCGGGGGCTATTCAACCGGCTACGGACATCTCTCGGCCATTTACGTCTCGACGGGGCAGTCGGTGCAGCGCGGGCAGGCCATCGGGGCCGTTGGCTCCACTGGGCAATCGACCGGCCCCCATCTTCATTTCGAAGTCCGAATTGCAGGGAAACCGGTTGACCCGGCACCCCGGCTCCATTAAGACTAATCAAGTAATCTACGCAAAGAAGAAACTCGCGGCCCTTCGAGCCGGGTATTGATAAGAGGACCCATGAGCCTTTCCATCCGCCTTCTGCTGACAGCAATCGTCGCGCTCGCCCTTGTGGCGGCGACGGCACTCTATGTCGATTACCGGTCCGGTGCAATCGCCGGGCAGTCCGTGCTCGAAGTGGCTACAACCGGCGATTTACGGGCTCTGCTTCCTTCGCAGGATGCACCTGGCTCGGCTATCGCCGATCTGGCGCTGCGACGACTCGAGATCGAGTATTACAAACCGATCGCACCGCAGACTCCGCTCAACGGCGAACGCGATGCAATAAAGAATCTCTTGCGCAGCAAGAAGATCGGCGATGCATCGCTGCCCGTGCAAACGGCCAACGGAGACGATATCTCGGACGGCGCTCGCGCGGCCGGTCTGTTAGCCTACGCACAGCAGCACTACGGCACGGCCTTGGGGACAAGTGGCGACGACGATCTTACCGAGGCGGCGCTTCGCGGAATCATGACATCCGTTCGCGACCCATATACGGTCTATCTCTCCCCGCGAGAGATCCAAGGACTCAACGAGTCACTCTCGGGTGGAAACTTTGGCGGCATCGGCGTCTACATCGGTCAGCTCAAGGACGGTCGCATCGTCGTCGCGCCAATCGAGAACATGCCGGCGGCTAAGGCGGGAGTGAAGCCCGGCGAGGTCGTTGATACCGTCGACGGCAAGCCGGTTCGCAGCCTTCCAATCGATGACGTTGAAACGATGATTCGCGGCGAAGCCGGAACCGTCGTGCACTTGCGAGCGCACCCGTACGACGCTCCGAGGGCCGAGCGAACCTACTCCATCGTTCGCGAGATCATCCACGTTCCCAGCGTCCGCGCTAAGATGGAACAGGGTATCGATTACATCCGCCTTTCGGACTTTGGCACGACGTCGGCACAAGAAGTTCGCAAGGCGCTTCTCGATGGCAAGGCCAAGGGCGCCAAGGGATACATCTTCGACCTTCGCGACAATGGCGGTGGCCGCGTCGACGCCGCGGTCGAGATCTCGAGCTTCTTTATTCCGCAAGGAACGATCGTCTCGACGATACAGCGCGACGGCGAGCGAACGCCCGAGGATGCGCTCGGCGATGCCATCGGCGGACTCCATCCGCTCGTGGTGCTGGTCAACAAATACACCGCCAGCGCCTCGGAGATTACCGCCGGTGCGCTGCAGGATTACCATCTTGCGACTCTCCTAGGCACGCGTACGTTCGGCAAAGGCGTCGTGCAGAGCATCTTCGATCTTCCCGACCAAGGCGCGTTGAAGATCACGACGTCGCGTTATTTGACCCCCGCCGGGCGCGACATCCAACACCATGGAATCGAACCGAACGTCGTCGTCAACCAAGATCCCAACCCGACCCTCGTCGACACGCCGGCCGACAAGCAACTCGCCGCGGCTAAGGCACGTTTGCACCAACTCCTACGTTAACCATGGAGATTATGAAACGCACTCTCGCCCTCTTACTCTTTGCCGCGGTCGCGGTAACCTCTGCGTTACGTTTGCCGGCATCGGCCGCGGCGCCGCAACTCTCGGCCGCCGATGCTGGGGAAGTCTCGACAAGCTACACGTATTTGACGGAGAACTTCTATAAAAAGGTCGATCCGCAAATCGTTCTCAACTCCGTTCGGCTCACCTTACTTTCGGCGATGCGAACTGCGGGCGTGAAACACGCGGAGCTGCCGGCGATGCGGGCGGGGGCCTCCTCCGGCACCAACGTTCGCGAGATCGATGCGGAGATCGCCGACGCCGCGAGGGAGTCTTCGTCGAAGTTTACCGTGCACGATCTCGGTTACATCGCCTTGGACGGCATGATGCGATCCGTCAACGACCGTTACACCGTCTTCCTTTCGCCCAAAGACTTCGCCGGCCTCAATCAAGGGCTCGACGGCGGCGATTTTGGAGGAACGGGAATCGTCATTCAAGTGGACGACAAGAGCAAGTACATCTCCGTCGAGAACGTCGTCCCCGACGGGCCCGCGGATAAGGCCGGCATAGAGCAAGACGACCTGATCACGGCCATCGACGGCACCTCCACAAAAGGCATGAGCCTCCCGGCGGCAAGCGGAAGGCTTCGAGGAAAAGAAGGCACGCACGTCACGTTGACCGTCTCGCGGGAAGGCGCCGGCTTGGCAAGCCCGATCGCGATTACGCGCGCCAAGATTCATCAACTCAGCGTCTACCAAAAAATGCTGCCCGGCAAGATCGGTTACGTTGCTTTGACGGTCTTCGGCCGCGACACCGGAGACGAGCTCAATACCGCACTCGATCGCCTGCAACGCGACGGAGCGCGCGCTTTAGTGCTCGATCTGCGCGACAACGGTGGCGGATATTTGGAAGCCGCCGTCGCCGTCAGCTCCAAGTTCATCCCTAGCGGACCGATCGTCTCAGTCGAGTCGCGGGCCTCGAACATTACGACGCTCGACGCCGACGACACGGCGATCTCCCCTATACCATTGGCCGTACTCGTCAACGGCTACACGGCCTCCGCGTCGGAGATTACGTCGGGCGCGATTCAAGATAGCAGCGTCGGCACGATTATCGGCACGAAGACGTTCGGGAAAGGCGTCGTTCAAACGATTTATCCGCTGCCCGACGGAAGTGCGATCAAGATCACGACCGCGCGCTATCTGACGCCGCGCAATCGCGACATCAATCACCTCGGCATCACGCCGGACATCGTCGTTTCCGAAAACAAACACGCGCAGTTCGGCGCTCCCGCCAAGGACGATCAGCTTACGCGCGCCATCGAGTTTCTCGACGCGAAGCTTGCGCGCTTAAACGCGGAGAACGGCGTCTAGGGAGCACTACTCAGGAGGTCCTCTTCCGAAGTAACCACCGGAAGAGGACCCTAGTGCCTACCTGGTCGATTTTTTTGCGGCGGCGCTGCGTTTACGCGGCGATTTTTTCACTGCGCCATCTGCCGCGGGTGCCGCGCTACGCTCGCGCTTTGGCTTAGTCGCGACCACGGGTTCCGGCTCCGGCGTTGCGATTACCGCCTTTTTTCGCGGGCGTCGCGTTGATTTTTCATCGGGAGCGGGAAGGGCAATCGCGCTCGCCGCTCCTTCGAGTTCCGCGGTGGCCCCCCGCGCTGATTTTCGCCGGCGGGCCGGTTTCGTAAGCTTAGGCTTCTCGGCCGGCGCCGACAAGCTTGGCGGAGGCGGTTCGACGGCGGGCGGCGATGCTTGTCCGCGAGTCGCGATCGCTCGGGAAGGCTCGGGCGGTGCGGTTGCGCCGGTCGGCTGCGCCGCGCCATCGGCGCCCACTTCGAAGATGTGACGATCCGGCATCGGGGCGCCCGTTGGACCGAGACCGCCTCGACCGCCGCGTCCGCGCCGGCGGCGGCGCCGCCGCCGATGCTGCGTCGAACCGTCGCCCGGAGCAGCGGCCGCCTCGGCCGGCGTTGGGGCGCTCGTCATCGGAGCGCTCGTCATTGGAGCGCTTGTGGTTTCCTCGGTCTCGTCGCGGCCGCGTCCGCCGCGGCGCCGCCGGCGGCGGCGCTTTCGATGCCCGTCGCCTTCGGCGGTCGCACGTTGCACGGCCCCTTCGGCGATGATGATCGCGTCGGGTTGCGCCTCGCCCCTGCGTTCTGCGCTCAGCGCCTTGTCTTGCGCCTCTTCCTCTTCGGTGAGCGAAGTAATCCCGATTGGAGGACGCGCCGCGGATTGACGCGCCGCATCCTCGGCAAGTTCGCGCAGTTGGCGCGTTTGCTCGGCTGCTGAGACCTCGGCACGCCGCGCTGGGCGTTTGCGCCGAGGTTTCGCTCCGGCTGTAACCATCTCGGCGAGGATATAGTCCTGTTCGCCGTCCACGTCGAGGATGCGAATCCGCACGAAGTTGCCGGCGCTGTTGGCGGCGTTTTCTACTTCAGTGATTCGTCCATCTACCACCGCGGCCGACGACGTGGCATTAGGCAGCCGCCCCGGCAGCAACTCGACCTCGTGCTCGTCGCCAACGCGAACCGCGCGCTCCTTCTCCCGCTTGATCGCCGCGACGGTCTCGATCCGCGCCTTCTCCGGGTGAATCATCGGGTCGACGCGCACGAAAATCGGGCGGCCGATCGCCTTTGCCAGTTCTTTGCACTCTTCGTCGTACCAAAAATCCATCTGTACGGCGACCGTCGGCGCGACGTGAACGATCACGTCGCCGGAGGCGCCGTTACGCGCCTCGGCGCGAATGCGGCGAAAGGTTTCGATGGCGACCGATTGAGACGACATGACGCTGCCCATTCCGGCGCAGGTCGGGCACGCGCCGCGCAGTTGAGCGCCAAGGTCCTTGCCGATCCGCTTGCGCGTGAACTCCAGCAATCCCAAGTTTGAAAACGACTGAATCGTCGCGCGCGTACGGTCTCGGCTCAGAACCTCTTCCATCGTCCTGATCACTCTCTCGCGCGACGCCTCCGACGCCATGTCGATAAAGTCCACGACGATGATCCCGCCGATGTCCCTCAGGCGCACCTGGCGAGCGATCTCGTCGGCCGCTTCGATGTTCGTCTTGAGAATCGTGTCCTCGAGATTGCGTCCCCCCGTAAACTTGCCGGAGTTCACATCGATGACGGTGAGAGCTTCGGTCGATTCGATGACGATCGAAGCGCCGGAAGCGAGGTTGATCTTCGGCTTCATGAGCTTTTGCAGCTCGGCGTCGATCTTATAGTCGTCGAAGAGCGTGCGGCCCGAGTTGTAATACTCGATGCGATCGATATACTGCGGGCCCAGCAACTGCAGGAAATCTCGGACTTTGCGGAACTCCTCCTCGTCGTCGATCAAGACCCGCTCGACGTCGGCCGTGATGAAATCGCGCGCCGCCTTGTAGATCAGGTTCATGTCTTTGTGAAGCAACGACGGCGATTGCGCCCGTTTGTACCTTTCGAGAATGCCGTGCCACATTCGTATCAGCACGCCCAGGTCGGCGATCAGTTCCGCCTCGCTGACGCCGGCGGCTGCGGTCCGAACGACCGTCGCCATCCCTTCCGGGCGAATTCGCTTCATCACGCTCTTAAGACGATTGCGCTCGTCGGCCGAATCGATCTTGCGCGACACACCGGAGTACTTTCCGGTCGGCATCAGAATCAGGTAGCGCCCGGGCAGCGAGATGTTCGTCGAGATTCGCGCGCCCTTGAGGCCGCGCGGCTCCTTGACGATCTGCACGAGAACGTCGTCGCCTCGTTTGACCTTCTCACTGATCGTGAAGCCGCCGTGGCCCTGGGTGATTTCGACGTCACCGATGTTTAGCGGCTGCTTGTTGATGTCGTCGACGTACAGAAAAGCGTTTCGTCCGAGCCCGATGTCGACGAACGCCGCCCCCATGCCGGGCAGCACGTTCTGCACTTTACCTTTATAAATCGAGCCGATGACCTTCTCTTCGCGCTCAATGTAGAGCTCTGCTAAGCCACCGTCCTCGAGTATGGCGACCCGATTTTCCCACGGGTCGCTCGAGATCAATATCTCGCTCGACAAATTATCCTCAATCGTTGAGCTCGCTTCTCGCCGCGCCTACCGCTTCCGGTGCGCCGTGCGGGCGGCGCTTTGCGCCGCGTTGCTTTGAGCCCTTAAAAAATCTTTGTTGTTATAAACCTCTACCGGCGGCCTTTCGTTGCGAAACGCAGCCTGCCGGCCTGACTGCTTCCTTTGTTCCTCCCCACGGGAAAATGGACCTTCCGGTCCGTCCAACCGGCTTCACGCGTTGCCCAAGACGTTGCGGTCCCGTTGCGAAAAGATGTTCAAGAGGATCCCCAGGGCAGCAAAATCCGTGAGCATCGCCGACCCGCCGTACGACATGAACGGTAGCGGGATTCCCGTGATCGGCATGATTCCCACCGTCATTCCGACATTGATGAGGACGTGAAAAAACAGCATGCCGACCAACCCGCCGGCAAGTAAGAAGCCGAAGCGGTCACGCGCGACGAGCATCGTGCGGACTCCCGCGTAGAGGACTGCGGCGTAGAGTCCCAACGCGATCATCGTGCCGACGAATCCCCATTCCTCCGCAAGCACGGTGAAGATAAAATCGCGCGAATGTTCGGGAACGAAGTTCAACTGCGTTTGCGTGCCGTGGTACATTCCGCGCCCAAACCACTCGCCGTTTCCGACGGCGATCTTTGACTGGGCGAGGTTATAGCCCGAGCCTTCGGGGTCGGCCTTGGGATTGAGAAAAACGAAGAGCCGCGCGCGCTGGAACGGCTTGAGAACCGCGCTGGTGCCGACGGCCGCCGCCCCGACGACGAGCATTCCTAACGCGTAGATGGCAAAGTCCCCGAGTTTTGGCAGGGCGAGAAAGAGCTCTACCGTGAGCACCGCCACCAAAGCTAACGAGGTACCGAGATCCGGCTGCTTGAGGATCAGGAGCGCGGGAATTGCCACGGTCGCAAGTGGCTTCCAGAGGTCTTGGAGATTTTCGTACCGCCCGCGGCAGAGCACCGCCGCTAGCGCGATTGCGATGGACAGCTTCGCCGGTTCCGAAGGTTGGAAAGTTCCTAACGGTCCCAACGAGATCCAGCGCTGCGCACCCATTGCGCTGTGGCCGCCACGCAAGATGAAGAGCAGCAGGACGAGATTGGCGATGTAGAGTGCCGGAGCCCAGCGTTGCCAAGTCCGATAATCGACCAACGAAAGTCCGAGCATTAGCGCCACGCCGAGCACCAGGTACAGGATCTGTTTTTTGAACTCGCCGGCCGCATCGCCGGCATGCAATCCGGCGGAACGAATGCAGACCAACCCGATCAATGCGATCAGGATGCCGGCGACAGCCAGCGTCCAGTTGAAGTTTCGAACGTAGCGCCTTGCGCCGCTACCAAATGCAGTCACCGCCATAGGAGGCTCCTAGGAGCCTGTAGGGCTATGGCGGGCACGCAAATCTCCTATTGCGCTGCGGCGGAAGCCGGAGCCACGCTCGTGGCGGCTGCTTTTTTCGCCGCGCGGCGGCGACGCTTACGAACGCGCGGTTGCGCGACGTCGGGCGCGGTAGGCGATGGCACGGTCTCCACGGGCACGAGCGTGGGGTTGCCGATGGGGCGGCTTACGGAAAGGATCGGAATGTTTGCCAGCAGCGCCAGCGCGCTGTCTTGCCGTTCGAAGTTGACTTCGATCTTGTCACGATCGACTTCGACGTGGCGCGAGATCACGTCGACGAGATCTCTCTTCATCGCTTCGATCAACTCCGGCGATAGCTCGAGATGATCCGTCATCAAGACGAGCCTCAAGCGTTCCTTAGCGGTCGTGCTCGAGCTGGACTGGCCGAAGAGCCTCTTGAGAAAGTCGATCATGCGCGCCTCGCTCCAAAGAGCGAGCCGACACGTTCCAAGATCGTCACCTTGGGCGCCGCGGGCATCGGCGCAGGCACGTCTTCGCCGGCAACGCGTGCGGCAATCGCGTGGTAGGCGGCTCCGGTCGGCGTATCCTTACGCAAAGCAAGCGGTTCCCCACGGTTCGTCGTTACGATAATGTCGGGCTCGTCGGCGATCACGCCAAGCAGCGGGAGACGCAGGATGGCGTTGACGTCTTCAACGGAAAGCATCTTGCCCTTCTTCACGAGATTGGGGCGCAACCGGTTGATGACGAGCTGCGGCCGGAAGCGATTGCCGAGCAAACCGACGACGCGGTCGACGTCGCGCACGGCTGCGACTTCGGGCGTGCAGATCACGATGGCTTCGTCCGCGCCGGCGACCGCGTTGCGAAAACCCAACTCGATTCCGGCGGGACAGTCGATGAGCACGTAGTCGAAGCGTTCGCGCAGGCTCGAAATCAGCGCTTTCATCTTCGCCGCATCCACCTCGTCCTTCTCACGCGACTGAGCTGCGGCGAGCAAGAAGAGCTGTTCGCTGTGCTTCCCGGGCACCAACGCCTCGTCGAGAGAAGCGCGCTCTTCGAGAACGTCGAGCAAGTGATGCTTGACCCGGCTTTCCAGCCCTAAGACGATGTCCAGATTGCGAAGACCGACGTCGGCATCGACCAAGACGACGCGTGCTCCGCGATGGGCAAGCGCCGTACCGAGATTGGCGGTCGTCGTCGTCTTTCCAACGCCGCCTTTCCCCGAAGTCAAAACGATCGCTCGTCCCAATCGGTGAGCGGGAGCGCTGGATTGGACTTCGTCTTGCACGATTTGTGTTTGCTGCACGCGCTACCCCGCTTTCAACGCGTCGATGAGACGTCCGAAGAAACCTTGGCCGTCGAAGTTGGTGAAGGGCACGATTTCGCCTTCTAATCGGCGAGCGATTTTGTCGTAGATTGCCCCAAGGCGACTGGAATCGTTCAATACGATCGGCTCGCCGCGATTGGTGGTGTCGATGACCTCTTCGTCGTCAGGCACGACGCCTAAGAGCTCGACTGCGAGCACCTCGCAAACGTCCTCCACCGAGAGCATGTCGCCGCTGCGTACCATCTCGGGTCGCAGCCGGTTGATGATCAAGCGAATCGGCTTGCCTTCGTCGGCGATCTTTCCGACGACGCGATCGGCGTCTCGAATTGCACTCACTTCCGGAGTTGTGACCACGATGGCCTCGGTCGCTCCACCAACGGCATTCCGAAAGCCGGTTTCGATGCCCGCCGGGCAATCGATCAGCACGTAGTCGGCCTGCTCCGCGGCGAGCTCGACGATTGCGCTAAACTGCGGGAGCGAGATCGCGTCCTTCTCCCTCGTCTGGGCGGCGGGCAAGATCGACAGTGACTCAAAGCGTTTGTCTTTGATGAGGGCTTGACGCAACTGGCAGCGTCCTTCGGCGACTTCGACTAAATCGAAAACGATACGTTTTTCGAGCCCGAGCACCAGATCTAGGTTACGCAAGCCGATGTCCGCGTCGATCAGAATGACGCGCTTCCCGCGCTTTGCCAGCGTGGCACCGAGATTCGCGGTGGTCGTCGTCTTGCCGACGCCGCCTTTGCCTGACGTCACCACGATTTTGCGCGCCTTCACGTCGACGCCGCTCCCGAATCTTCGAGCTCGCCGAGACGGTCCAGCGCGAGGACGACGATCCGTCCGTCGCGAGCAATCGCGGCTTCGGGCACCGGCGTCGTCCGCTTTTTTGGCTCCGCGTCGGCCGCGATCGAAGTTGCGATGCGAAGCTGCGTCGGAGCCAAGTCGAGGGCGTAGATCCGAGCGCTATCGTCCCCTTGGGCGCCCGCGTGAGCAATGCCGGCAAGCCGTCCGAAGACGAGGATGTCGCCGGTTGCTAGCAGCTCGGCGCCGGGATTAACGTCGCCGACGACGACGATATTGCCGGTATGGTGAAGCACTTGTCCGCCTCGCAAGGTCGCGGCGTGGTAGAGCGTGGCCGGCGGCGCTTCGACCGCGTGCAGCGCCGGCGCCGGAAGAGCAGAGGGCGGATCGGGCTGCTGACGTGGTACGCTTGCCTCGCCTCGCCGCCGGCGCTGCGCGATATCGTCACGCGCGCCGGCGAAGTCGGCAACGAGCGAGCGTGCCGCATCCGAGAGCCGCGCGGCCTCGCGCGGCCGCATCGCGCGACGCCGCTCGAGCTCCGCGCGCGGTGATTCGAACGAAAGCCCCTCGCGTTGCGCTAAACCCTCGAGCCCCTCGTCGAATCCCGCGACACCCCGCAACGCGATCCCGGCGCCCTCGAGGAGATCGCGAAGCCGGCTGAGATCGTCGGATGAGGGTGACGCGGCGCCGAAGTTTACGATTGCGGAGGCGCCGCGATAAAAGCTAGGCTGCTCGGTAAGCCGAGCCTGCAGCTCCGCAAACCCTCCGGCAAGGTCATAGGGCGACAACGTCACTTCGAGGCCATCGCGCCTCCCTCGCAAGAGTGTCACGCTACGCTCTCCGAGAAGTAGGGGGGGCATCCCCTTGTTCGTCCACAAACGACTCGCAAGATCTTGGCGTTGTCCACATATAATACACAGAGACCAAGCGTAACCTCCAGGCAGGCCGTTCGGTAAAGGAAAGTACATCGCATGCTGCGTCGCACCGTTCCCATTTTTACGATCGTCTCACTGCTCTGTGCCATGTGCCCGGCACGCATCGGTGCGACGTCGACCCAAGCCGAGATCGCCATGGGTCAAGCGGAGGATCAGCAGATCGTCGCCAGCAGCGTCATCGAAACCGACCCGCTGCTCAACTCGTACGTCCAAGGCATCGCCGGGAACCTTTGGAATCAGGTGGCGCGCAAAGACGTTCCCTATTCGGTCAAGATCATCAAGGACAGTCAGGTAAACTCGTTCGCGACGATGGGCGGCTTCGTCTACATCAACGAAGGCCTCATCGACTTCGTTCAATCGGACGACGAGCTGGCCGGCGTGATGGGACACGAAACAGGCCACATCGAGCGGCGGCACGTCCTTACTTCCAACTCGAAAGCGGAAATTCTCAACATTCTGTTCGGAATCGCTTCGATGTTTTCTCCGATCCTCTACGAGTTCGGCGGCCTCGCCGAAGAGGGACTGCTGATGAAGATGTCGCGCGAAGACGAGATCCAGGCCGACCGTTACGGGCTGCAGCTGATGTCGCGCGCCGGCTACGATCCCGAGGCAATGGTAACGATCATGGCGCATCTTGGCGTGCTGCAAGACGAGCACGACGACGCCGTCAGTAAGTACCTCGAGGACCACCCCGATCCCAAGGCGCGCGTCGCGCACTTGATGGGCTATCCCGAGCTCGATCCCACGGAAGTCACGTCGGCCCAGCAACTCGTCGAAGCGTCGAGCGATGAGGAGCGCGCTCGCTACTCGTTTGCGCGCTTGCGGCTCGATCAAATTCTCGCGAAGGATCCACAAAGTTCCGAAGCCTTGCTCGAGCTCGGTCAATCGGAGCTCGCGCTCGGCCTACCCAACAAGAGCGAGCAAACCTTAGCGGAGGCCGCTCAACTGGGATCGCCGATGACGCGCGCGACGGCGAATCAGCGGATCGCCGCTTTGCGCGAGATGGAAGTGCAGCGAGTAACGCTCACCAAGCCGAACCTGCCTAAGCTGCAGGGCATGGTGCAGGCGGCGCAGGCCGCTCAACTCCAGGATGCGACGCAAATTTCCGATCGCGCGGCGGAGGGTAAGGGCCAGGTCAAGGCCGTCCAGAGCCGGCTCGAGACCCTGCAATACGAAATCCCGGACTTCAGCCGGATCAACATTCACCGCGGCTCGCGCGTCGAGGCGGTCGTCAAGAACATAACCTCGATAGCGCGCTCTATCAACAGCACGCTGGAAGACGCCGGGAGCGACCAGAGCCCGATCGGCGGTGTAGGCTCGCTCGAGAAGAATAAGGAGAGCGGGCTCCTCAAAGAGAGCGCGGACATTTATTCCGAGATGCTCGCGCCGCTTTCGATGAGTCCGGTGCCGGCCGAGTCTCTGGCGATTCTTCCCTCGTATCCATCGATGATGAACGGGCTGACGCTCGCCGATGGCGAGATGCTGCGTTCCGTCGACGCGGCTCGCGCCTCCCTCACGATGCTCGACCAGTCGTTGGGCGATCTCGACGAGCTGCTCAAAGAACTCGACCGCGCCCAGATCAGTTTCAACGGCGATATCACTCCGAGCGAGTACTCCACGCTGGCGCCCTTGATGCACAAGAACGTCGACGAGTTCAACGCAGCCGCGACGGCGGCCTCACAGGGCTCGCAGCTCTTCAATCTCGCACGGGCGCGCCAGCTCTCCACGCGCGTCACGCTGTTAGGGCTGGGCACTTCGCCAGAGCTCTATTCGACGCTTCGATACGCGCTGCAACAGCGCTTCGGTTCGAGCGGCATCGATTACCGGACGATGCTGCGCGACGATCTGACGCCGGGCGACGTTGCGGCGGCGACCATCGTGGCCGCCGACATCAAGAGTACGCCCGAGAGCGTTATCGCAGAAGCCAAGAGCTCAAACCAAACGGTCATCGACGTCGCGAACGCGCACAAGATGCACGCATGGCCACTGGAAATCTTCATGGGCTTGGTCTATCTCGATTACACCGACGACCCGGCCAAGGAGCTGCGCAAGGCCGACGGAACATTGGCGATCGATCTAGACAAGCTCGGATTGTAGGGCCCATGACCGCTGCAGCCGACGCACGCAACCTTTTTACGCTCGTTCGCAAAAGAATCGACGTGCGCGCGGTGCATACGCACGTGCGTAAGCCCTTTCGCTTCTTACTCTGCGGCGATGCGTCGCTGATTGCGCAGCTTCGAGCGTTGCTGCTCTCGGGGCACGGCCAGATGACCGTACCGATCGAGGCCGCAGCCTGCCTTGAGACCGTCGCGATGCAAACCCCACTCGTGACCAATCCTCGGGAGATTCGCGCCGCAATCTTTCTCGGGCATCCCGGCGATTGCACGAATGCCGACTTTTCGTCGCTCTCGGTCTTGCGCGTTCCTATTCTCGCCCTTACATTGGACCCGCAGGGAGTACCGGCGGGACCCGCCGCTCCGCCGGCGCCGGGAACGTGCGGCGAATATGTGGTGCAATCACTCGATGCGCCGGCGCTGCGGGGACGCTTCTTTCCGCATCTGGTCGAATGCGCCGTCGGCGTCGAAATCGCCGTCGGCAGAAACTTGCCGGTCTTGCGCGAGAGCGTCGCTGCCAAGCTCACGCGCGATGCCGCGAACAACGCCCTAAAAGTAGCACTCGCAAGCGCGGTCGTGGATCATATTCCGCTCGTCGGTTTGGTCCTCGGCGCATTCGCCTCGGCTGGCGACATGGTTGCGATCACCGGGATTCAGGTGATGCTGATGCTCCACATCGAAGCGGCGTACGGGCGCGATCCGGATCTAGGCCGGACGTGGCAGCTCTTGCCGATCATCGGCGGCGGCTTCGGCTGGCGAACGCTGGCGCGGGAACTGGTCGGATTCGTGCCGATCGCCGGCATCGCGATCAAGGGCGCGATTGCGTATGCAGGTACGATCGTGGTGGGCGAAGGCGTCGCGTTCTTTCACGAGCACGGCGACTACATGACGAAGGGTCAGGCCTCCGCGCTCTACGATCGCACCAAAGCCGACGCAATGCGCGCAGCGCGCGACCTCGTCGGCAGGCTTCGCAAGAAGCCCTGAGCTTCTTTCAGAGTCGT
The DNA here is from genome assembly GCA_003158175.1 of Candidatus Cybelea septentrionalis. Lineage (GTDB taxonomy): Bacteria > Vulcanimicrobiota > Vulcanimicrobiia > Vulcanimicrobiales > Vulcanimicrobiaceae > Cybelea > Cybelea septentrionalis. The sequence continues at coordinate 4,053 of PMHJ01000023.1, read as the reverse complement.
TCCAGGAGCGACTCGTCGTCTAAGCCTTGCAACTCGGGAGGTACTCGTTGACGCGCGGGCTGCGCGAGACGAGCAGCAAGCGCGTCCCGCCGCGAGGCTGAAAACCCGTTGCGGCGCTCCAGAAAACGCGCGACCAAGACCCGTTGCGCGCCGGAGAGATAGGCCGTCGCGGCATAGGCCGGCTCTCCGGCCGCGCCGGTCACGGTTGCGCGATCCAAACCGGATTCGAGGTCGAAACCTTCGTGTCGAATCCGAACGTCGAAGTAATAGAGCGCCAGAACGAGGCCGACAAACGGGACGAGGAGCGTGCGCGCTACGGCATCGAGTGCGACGTAGACTGCGGTCCACCGCGCCAGACCCGACATCGCGAAAACTCCAAGGACGGCCGAACATCCAAATGCCAGCGTGCCGACGGCCGTCGCGCAGATCACCGAACGGCGAAACTCGGCGCGGGTAAAGATTCGACCAAAGCTTACGCGAAGCGCAGCGACCGCTCCGAGAGACTCGAGCGTGATGCCGTAGACACCGAAAACGCAGGGCATCGCCAGCAACGCCGGCGTCAGCGTCGCCGTCAGCAAGACGAGAAGCATGGCAGTGACCGTTATGGTAGGAAGAGACGCCGGTGCGAAGACGGCGGCGAGAGAAACAAAAATTGTCACCAGCGCGACCGCCGTCGCGTCGCACACGACCAAGGCGAGCACGGCGAGGCTCAGCACCGCCGCGATCGAGAGCCAGCGACGCAACACGGCTCGCCAGCTGGCCGCGAACTCGATCGTCGAGCCCGCATAGATGCGAGCGACACCCTCTGCAATCGCGCCGAGACAGAACGCCCACACGAGATACCCCAGGAGCGTCAGCACTATCGAAAGCGCCAACGCCCTGGGCGAATTGAACGCGGGTGGAATCTGCCGCGCGGCGATCTCGGGATGCTCCAGGAGACGCATCGCGGCGTCGAGTTGCGGCTGCTCCATCCGCGTCACGGGATACTGCAGCAATGCGAGGGGGACGGCCGTCACGGCAACGATACCCACGAGCACGAGAAAGTTCCGACCGTAGAGTGAGACCGCGAGATCGAACATCTCAACGAGATTGCGCGGTCGAAGCTCCATCGCGCGCGGTTCGCGGCAAGGCGAACGGAAAACCTCCGGGGAAAGCGCGCCTATGGTGATCGGCACGCTCGAAGCGGTCCGCCGCTATCCGATCAAGAGCCTGCGAGGCGTCGCCCTCGATTGCGTCAAGGTGGAGTCTTCTGGAATTCCCGGCGATCGCTCGGGCGCGCTTTTTGCACTCCAGGGGACGCGCGAAGGAAACACCTACCGCGGTAAGGAGCACGACCGTCTTCATCTCCTGCAGGATGCGGCCGCCGCGCTGGCCAGCGCAAAAGAGCGCAACGTTACCGTGGAAGTTCGCCGCGGAGAACATTTTTTCGATGTCGCGCCGATTTCGATACTCGTCGACGACTGGTTGCGCGAGCTCGACGCGCATGTTGGCTACCACGTTGAATGGGAACGGTTCCGTCCGAACTTCTTCGTACGTGCGTGCGAGGGAAGCTCGGACCCCGTACCTTTGGAGCAAGCGCTCGTCGATGCACGGCTTCAAGTTGGAACGGCGCGGTTACGCGTCCGTTCCCCGATCGAGCGCTGCGTCACCGTGACCTACCATCCGCTGGGTGAAACCTCGGATCCGCGGATTCTGCGTTTCTTGGCGGCGCAGCGGAACGCGTGGATGGGAATCTATTGCGACGTCCTCGAGCCCGGGATCGCCAGCGTCGGCGATCCTTTGATTTTGTCCTAAGCGCCAAATAAAAAAAGAGGCGCCGTGTCGACGGCGCCTCTCCCCACACCCGCTTTAGAGATTGTAGCTGGAACGACGAAATGGTTCTCTACGCAAAGCTGTCTAGACCGTTCGTCACTGCCGATTGGAACAAACAACCGGTGATGATTCTATAACGTTCTGCGGCCCTCTAAGGCCTTCGCGATGGTCAGTTCGTCGGCGTAATCGAGTTCGCCGCCGATCGGCAAGCCGTAGGCGAGGCGACTGACGATCGAGCCCAGCGGCTGCAGCAAACGCGATAGATAGAGTGCCGTCGCTTCGCCCTCTGCGTTCGGATTCGTAGCAAGAATGATCTCCCCCGGTTCCTCGCGTGCCATGCGCTCGATAAGTTCTTTCACGTGCAATTGGGCGGGACCGATGCCGTCCATCGGCGAGATCAAGCCGCCTAGCACGTGATAACGGCCCTTGAAAGCGCCCGTGCGTTCGATCGCATAAACGTCCTTCGCCTCCGCAACGACGCAGATCACGCGAGCATCGCGCCGGTCGTCCGTGCAGAATTCGCACGGGTCCTGCTCGGAAAGCGAGTAGCAGATCGAGCAGAAGTGAACCTTGTCCTTGACCGCGAGAATCGCTTCGGCAAGGCTCTGCGCCTCGTTACGTGGGCGGTTTAGGAGGTGAAAGACCAACCGGGCCGCAGTTTTCGGACCAATCGTCGGCAGTTTGCTGAATTCGTTGATTAGGGCCGCGACCGGGCTTGCGACCGTCGTCACATTAATCCGGGAACGCGCATTCCGCCAGTCACCGAAGCCATCCGCTTCGCGGACGTTTCCGCGGCTTTGGCGAGCGCATCGTTCACCGCGACCATCACGAGGTCTTCGAGCGTTTCGAGATCCTCCGGATCCGCAGCTTCCTTTGCGATCCTAACCCGCTTTACGCGCTGGTCGCAACTGACGTCGGCCGTTACCGCTCCGCCGGCAGCGCTTCCGCTGACGATCGTATTGGCGAGCTCATCTTGCGCCTTGGTCATCTCGGCCTGCATCTTTTTGACTTGGGCCATCAACTGTGCTTGATTCATCGTATCCGTTCATTGGCGTAGTCGAAGAGTGCGTCGGGGTCGTCGGCAATGCTCACGGGCGTGGCTTCGGTAACGCCCGCTGCTGCCGGCGGTTTAGAGCGCCCCGAGTTCGAATCGACCCTCAGGGTGACTTTTAGCGGCACGCCGAGTACGTCGGCAATCGCCGCTTCGATGATTTTCGTATGGCCGCGCAACGACTCGGCACTCCAGCTGTCGGGCAGCCTGAGGACGATCGCGTTACTTTCGAGAGAATCGATTGCCGCGCGGGAGAGCGGCGCGCGCAGCGGTTGCCGCTCGCTTTCGATTTTGGAGCGAATGCTTTGCCACGCGGCTCTTACCTTCTGTAGGGAGAGCGCCGGCGCGTCGACCGGTGGGGCGATTTCCTTTTCCACTTCCACGGCCGTCACGGGGCTGCTCGGAGGGCTGGGCTCCGCGGGCGCTACGGTCGCCACGCGTTCTTCGGTTGGTGGCGCGGCAGAACCGAGGCGTTCCTCCAACGTCGCGAGGCGGGCGCGGAGCGCATCGAGCGTCGGATCTTCGCCGGCCATAATGAAGCGCAGGAGCGCAGTCTCGAGTTCGAGTCGCGCGTTGCCGCCCGAGCGCCCGAGCGAGAGCGCTTCTCCAAAGATGCGCAGCGCGCGCAACAACATCGCTTGCGATAGACTCGCCGCCAGGCGTACGACGCGCCGTGCGTCTTCGGGAGCCAAATCCGTCGCCAGCAGATCGGCATCGACCCTCGCAACGAGCAAATGGCGAAAACCGGTGATGAGCGAACGGGTCAGCACGGTAAGATCGGCGCCCGCGTCGCTTGCCGCTTCGACGGCGGAGAGCGCCGCGCTCGCATCGCCTGCCACGATGGCGTCTAGGAGCGTCGCAGCGAACTCGCGCCCCGTCGCACCGAACGCAAGGTCCAGCGTCCCGCTCGTCGCCGTCTGCCCGGCGGAGAATGCTGCGAGCTGTTCTAGCATCGTCAGAGCATCGCGCAGCCCACCATCGGCGCGGTAAGCGATCGCTTTGAGCGCTTCGTCGTCGATGGCGATCTTCTCGCCGCGGGCGACCTCTTTCATCTTCTCGATCATGACCGGGATGGAGATCCGGCGAAATGCGTAGCGTTGGCAACGCGAGAGGATGGTTACCGGCAACTTCTCGGGCTCGGTGGTCGCGAGAATGAAGACGGCGTGCGGCGGCGGCTCCTCGAGCGTCTT
>PMHJ01000001.1:656-12672 GCA_003158175.1 Candidatus Cybelea septentrionalis | reverse complement strand
GTCCCCACATCTCCACCAATGACAAAGTCTGATTCTTGCGCCCATGGCAAGCCCGGCCGAGGCCGAATGCCAGGGAGCAGCTGTTGGAAGAGGTCGGCGGCGCTTCGACGATTTCACCGGCGACCGGCTCTTGCTCTTTTCGCGCGTGAGACAGCAATCGCAGATACGAAGGCCGTCTCCAGCTGGGCGAAACGTTCCTCCAGCTCAGGATTAGGTTCAGGGAGTCTGAGACCGCCTTTCCGAACGGCTCGCTCGAGGCCGTCGCGAATCGCATCAACCGTCGCGCGCTTGACGCGAATCTCTCGGCTCTTAAGCTCCCCCAAGACCTCGTGAAGAACGAGCTGACAAATAATCGTTGGCTCTGTAAAGTCGGTGTCGTCCGGGGGCAAGAGCTTCCAGCGATCAGCTAGTGTCGCGAGGTCGATGATGTTTTCGACCGTCTCTGCGGAAAGAAGCCGGCGTAGCTTCCGAACGGTGAGGCGCTTCTTGCGGTCCCCAACGACAGCGTGAATGGTTTGCTCGCTTAGGCCCGCCGCATCGGACAGGACGCGGAGAGGTTTACACGCATTCGCACAGTCATCGTCAATGATCTGGCGCCATCGATTCGATGTTTCTAAGTCGAGCATCGGACCTGGCGGTCGCCCTCGGCGGTTGCTAAAATCCGTACGACGCTCAGCATCGACACTTGCTAAATGCACTCTGGGGTGCACCTGTCGAATCCCGCCCGGAAAAAGAGTAGACTGCCGCACATGAGCACGCAAGCAGATTCGCGCGCACGCGCAGCAACACCTCGGGAACGCCGTGCTAGCGGGCCGGGTCTTGAGCGCAAGGCGCTGCGTATCGACGAGGCGTGCGCGGTGCTGGGGGTCGGAAGGTCATCGATCTACGCTCTAATGCGAAATGGCCGATTGGGCTTCGTGCGCCTCGCCGGCGGCCGACGTCGCATTCCGTCAAGCGCGATCGACGCTTTCATCGAGCAGAACCTGATCGCAGCCCAATAGCCGCAAACAAAACAAAAGCGGCGCCCGACAGCGCCGCTCTCTAGGGGGGTTATCTTGACTCAGTATACCGCAGCGGCGCAAGCGCCGCCTTCAATCGCTCATTTTGACATCGCACGAAAGCGCAGGCGTCGTCTTCGCTCCGTTCGTAGACCGCGTTCCGTCGCCGCGCATATCAGCCGTGAGAACCGGTACGGCCAGTTCGATTTGGGCTGGTTTCACGTCGAGCCGGCGCTCTCGCTGAACGAGCATCGCGTTTATCTCGTGCTCGCGGCCCACGCGGATCTGGACCGCGGAACGTGTTTCCCGAGCGAAGAGACGATAGGCCGGGAGGCGGGGATTAAAGACCCTCGCGCCGTCAGACGAGCTCTTCAAGGACTCGAGAAGAAGGGCGCAATCTTACGCGAGTTCCGTAAGCGGGGCACAACGCTCTATCATGTCCATCCTCCGCCCCACATCGATGCTGTTCGCCGAGTCTTCCCAACTGGGGGTCGAAACCACCCTCGGGACCCGGGTAGAAACTGCCCTCCAGAAGCGACCACGTTAAGCGACGCAACGAATTACGGCTATGAAGGAGAAAATGCTTAAAGAAGACGTATTGCAGCGACGCTCACCGTCTCGCGACGCCAATCTCACACCCTTCCGGGCCCGCCCACTAACAACATTGACGGCCTCTGCGTACTTGGCAACCCTGCGCCTGGGTAGCTCTACCGGCTTCGGCGAACAGAGCATCGTGTCCAGACAGCCTCGCCACCGAGCCGATCATAGCGCGGAACAAATCCACGACATGTTCGCTGAGGCATTTCGCGAGCTTGCGATGCCCTTCGCTGACGAAGAGCGCGAGAACGCGATGATGAGTGTTCCAGTCGACGGAGTGCCGTTTGGCGAACGCCCGCCCGAGTTCCGGCGCCCGGGTTCGAACTTTTACGCCACCCGTCATTTGGAAGCTCGTGCCGTAGCCGGAATGCTCGTGGAGCTCGGGATCCGAGACGGTGTTGTGAACGTCATCCGGGGAGACGCACCTGACGTAACGGTGCAGTACGCCGATGGTCGCCGGTTTTACGTCGAGCACGCCATGGTGCTCGACGAGGGAGCACAGCGGTACTCGATAGGTGTGGAAGACGCCAACGTCGCTGTCGGCGATCTCGTCAAGAGTAGCACGGAGGCGCTGCGAGCCTTCGAAAACGGATTGCTTACCGTCCGGTTAAACAGGGTCGATCTCGATAAGCGATTCGAGCCGCTGCCGGTCGCGCGCGAGATGGTCGTCTTGCTTGAGGGCCTCACCCAGCGGGTCGACTTAATGAGGGCTGATCCTGCGCGAATGCCCGCGCTCGCGTCGATGGACGCACGGATTTTTTACCGACCCGGCGCCCAAGGCGCCGGTCCCATCGACATGCCAGCGTACCACGCGCGGCTTGAGCTGCTCGAACCGTCTCTGAGAGCCGTCCTGGCCAAGAAGGTTCGGAAGGCTGCGCGTTACCCCGTGCGGTGCCATCCGCTATGGCTGCTGCTTACCGTCGATCTCCACTTCAATAATCCACCTCTTGCGGAATGCATAGCCAAACGGATCGTCGCCGAAGGCAATTTCGGAGGGTTCGACCGCGTCGCGATGCAGATATCGCGCGTCAACTCCATCGTCTCCGACTCGCGGTAACTCGCCTCTTCCGCACGTTTTGAGCCGCGGCAAGTCGCGTATCGTGAGCCGGAATGTGGGAAGTGGCGTTGATAGTCGCTGTTCCCGGTCGAGCGCGGCGAAAAGGGGGGACATTCTGCGCCCGGAAACAAGCGCTCGATGATTCAACGGGCACTAAGCAGGGCGAACCAGCCGCACCGCGTTGCTGTTCTCACCGTTAAAGTGGCAAGCAGTATCGGCTGCTGCTCCGCCTTACTCGGGCTTCTGGCGGTACGGGCTGTTGCTCAGACCACGATGTCGCCCATTTCGATCAGCAAGCTCTTCATCTATCAGGACCCCAACTACCAGATGTCGTGGACGACGTGTATATCGTTTCGCAACGACAGTCAGCGCGACATCCAGGCGATCAAGTTTGGTTTTACTTACGTCGACGCATTCGATAGTCCGGTTGCACGGTTCGGTGGAGACCAGGTCGGCCAATTCTCCCCGGGCGTTACCATCGAGGGACCATCTGACCCAAGCTTCTCGAACGGGTCCAATCAAGGCGCGGCGCTCAACTGCTGGCGTGACTTCCAGCAAGTCGCAAGCCTTTCTGCGGTCAAAGTGCAGGTGTTGAAGATCCGGTACTTCGGTGGTGAGATCTGGACGAACCCCGATCCGCAGCCGATCTTTACGGGCGAGTATCTCGTCAATAACCCGCCTCCGTCGAGAATCAAATGTATGCTTGGACTGACGTATTCGTGGAATTACGCGCAACAAGTGCCTGGGTGTGCGAAGGCAATTCGTGATTGGTACAGCCACGATGCCTGGGTACCAGCGGCCCCTTCGCCGGCCCCGTCGCCGTAACGCGACGCACAACTAGATCGAATTACGGGCGTAGCGCAGGGCAATCGTGCCCTCGTACCCGTTGATGATGGCCATTGGACAGTAGCCCGATGGCCGCGTCGCGCGGAGGATTGCCTTGGCTTTCTCGGGCAGATTCGGAAAGCCGGAGCGCGCACACCGATGGCACCGTAGACCTTCGCGCTCGATCACGGTTGCGCGCTCTTTCTCACTTTGGTGCGACACCGGAGGACGCACCAGTCGCAGAACAACCGCCCGCGAACGTGATAGAGCCTCACAGAAGGCCCGTGCGCTGCATTTCTGTGCGCGCGCATTTCAGAGCCCAACGCGCTGTGCGGCATTCATCTGCCAAATTGTAGCTGGCCTCGTATAGCGCTGAACCATAGAAAGGCTCTTGTGGCCCGTTTGACGAGAAATCTCAAGCGCGTCCACGCCAGCCAAGGCTGCCGACGTGGCGAACCCAGCCCGGAGCGAATGGCCTGCGAAGCGGGCCGGATCGAGCCCGATGCGCTGCGCGCGACGCTTGACGATCAACGCTACGGTCGCGGCTGCCAGACGTGTTCGCCCGACATTACCGCTGCGATTGACTGCGCGGAAGAGCGGCCCGTCGAGGATCCCGCAGCGCTCGAGCCAACCTCGCATCGCCCGAACCGGACAGGTCACCGGATTCGATCCATACGGCACGCCGATCAATCGGCCTTCGCCTTCCTGATCGGTCTTCGAGCGACGTAGCGTGACCTCGAGACCATTGGCGACAAAGCGAACGTCGTCGACGTTGAACGAGACTAACTCGGAGCGACGAAACGCTCCGGCAAATCCGAGCAACAGCAGAGTTCGATCGCGGACGTCGATCGTCGTATCGGTCAAAGGTTCGAGCATCCGCCGGAGGTCGGCGGTCAGAATCGCGTCTTTGCGGTCTTGCGCCACGCCCAGCGTGCGACGAATGCCTTCCAAGACCTCGACCACTCGCGGTGCGTAAATGGGCTCGCAAGACCCGCTTTGCGGTGATCTTGCCCGACCGCGGCGATGCGCCGGCTGATTGTCGCGACCTTGTATGTTTTTGCAAGGTCGGCCAGGTAGAGCGCGACGGTGGCGGGGAGGGCGGGAAGCGTCATGACGCCGTGACCAGAGCACCATTCTCGGAAGTGCCTGCAGTCGGCGTCATACGCGCGCCGTGTGCTCTGAGCGGTTGATGACTCGGCGAAGTCTTCGGCCCGCTCGCGGAGATCCTCAAGGTGCGCTATCACTCGTTCGATGTTTTCGGCTCGAGGGGAACCAGAGCGCTCGTCATCGTCAACGCTCCCGAAGACGATCAAGATCGAGGTGAAGCTGCTCGGCGAGATAGCGACGTACAGCGTCAGTGTCATCGATTAGCGGGGCCGGCTTTCGTGGCATACGCGCTCCGGTTGACACCGGTGCCCGCAACTCAGGAACGCGCAGCGTGGCCGCGCGAACGAGGTCGTCGGTGCTCCAGGCCGCGACGCCGGATTCGAAAACGTCACGGCTCCGCAGAAGCGAAGCCGTGTGTGCTGGACGATCTTATAACGCCTTCCTGTTAGTTAGTCTGCACAGATTCAAGGTACGCCTTCGCGCAGTTAGTCGCTTGACGTGTCGCGCCAGAGCGTTTGAGCCAAGTCATGCAGGTCCGATGGGAGCGATTCTCCGAGGAGCTCGTTGGCGAGGTCATGAGCTTTAGCATGGAAGTCTTCCGCCTGGTCCGACCATAAATCACTACGTCCCGCTTGAACTGATAGGCCGAAGTAGTCCATGCTTTCGAAGAACATGTTCCACTGTCGAGCGCGACCGCTAGTCTCGTTAACGCAGTTAGCCCGGTATATGGCAGCTTCTTGATAGTGGGAGTAGGCGCCGACATAGTCTCCTGCGTCCGACTCATTTTCCGCTTCGTTCTCTTGCCGGATCGATGACCGGACCATCTCCGAGCACCCGGCCGTAATATACTGGGCTCGAGCGGCGATGGGTGCGACAAACGGGAGCGTCGTGGTGATGGCCATCGATACTATGACGGCGTACTTGGCTAGACCCGTGAGTTTCATTATCTTCTCCTTCTCGTTGCTAAGTAGCACTGGGGTCTGCATATAGTGCGGGATATTGACGATCGCGGGAACCGACGCTCCGACAACTTATTCGGACAGTAGTCCCAGCGCGAGATGAGGATGGCCGTGAGAGCGGAGCGAAGTCAAAAGGCCATGGAGGACGAACGGCCGGCGTCCGGCTCGTCCGACTTCGGGGTACTGCTGCGCCGCCATCGGTTGGCTGCCGGGCTCTCGCAGGAGGCCCTGGCGGAGCGGGCTCGGATGAGCTCGGATGGGATCAGCGCCTTGGAGCGCGGGCATCGCCGCACGCCACAGCGGGAAACGCTCGACCTATTGGCTGATGCGCTGGTCCTCCGTGGCGAGGAGCGACGGGCGTTCGAGATCAGCGCGTCGCGCGCGCCCGTACCTCGCCGCACCGGCCCGATAGACATGGCCGTCGGCGTTTCGTCTGAGGGAGGGATCTCAAGCCTACCGCTGACGCTGACTAGCTTTGTTGGACGAGCCGCAGAGCTCGGTGAGATTACTACACTCGTCCATGAGCACCGTCTCGTCACAATAACTGGAGCCGGAGGCGTGGGCAAAACTCAGACGGCATTACGCGTTGGGATGGCTCTGGGCGCCAGTACCAATCCCACTGTTCTCTTCGTTGGCCTCGCTTCCGTGGGCAGCCCGTCGCTGGTAGTGGTGGCCATCGCGTCGGCCGTAGGGCTGCAGGAGGTGCCTGGTCGCCCCTTGCTCGAGGCGTTGGTTGCATACCTTAAGGGCAAGGCGTTACTATTGATTTTCGACAACTGCGAGCACGTTATCACTGAGGCAGCAGCCGTTGCTAATACTCTGTTAGGCGAGTGTCCGCGCCTTAGAATCCTCGCTACGAGCCGCGAGCCTCTCTGGACCGCCGGCGAGCGCACATTTCTCCTCCCGTCTTTGAACACGCCGTCGCCTGATGCAACTCGCGGTCTCGACGCAAAAGATGCGGCTGCGTATGGAGCGATCGCGCTCTTTGCGGATCGCGCCCGCGCTGTCGACCATCGCTTCACGCTTACTGACGAGAATGCGCCTATCGTTGCGGAACTCTGCCGGCGGTTGGACGGTATTCCCTTGGCCATCGAATTGGCAGCCGCACGTGCGAACCTTCTATCGATAAAGGCCCTCACTGAGAGGCTCGACGACCGGTTCCGGATTCTGATTAGCCGTGAGCGCACGGCGCTACCCCGACAGCAAACGCTACGTGCGACCATCAACTGGAGCTACGACTTATTGTCCGAGACGGAGCAGCGCCTTTTCGAGCGCCTCGCGGTTTTTTTCGGCAGCGCGGCGCTTGAGGCCGCCGAAGCGGTGGCCCCCGGCGGGGCGCTGGGTGCGCCCGACGTGTTCGACCTTTTGTCGTCGCTGGCCGAGAAGTCGCTGGTCGTCGCCAATCTCGAAGAAGGTGTGCCGCGTTACCGCTTACTCGAGTCCACACGCGCCTTCGCGCTGGAAAAGCTGCAAGAGCGCGGGGAGGGGGCTGTGTTTGCTCAGCGACATGCGGAATGGGCCGCTCAAGTGGCGGATCGGGTGCACGCGAAGGCGGCAGCGGTACCGGTCGAGCTATGGATTCGCGAACTCGAGCTCGAGCTCGAAAACGCGCGTTCAGCCATTGATTGGGGTTTGTCGGCAGGGCATGTTGCGCTAGCGGCGCGCATCGCATCGGGATTCGCTCGCGTCTGGCGCATGAACCGTGGGTATGCTGAGCCCTATCGCTGGCTCCAGGCGGTAATCGCGAAGCTCAATTGCACGGTGGAGCGGATCGTCGCGGCCCGTGCGTGGCTCACCATGGCGGGTCTCACGTTTGGTATGCGTAGAGTTGATGCGGCCGAACGAGCCCTCGAACTCAGTGATGCGTGCGACGATGACGAGGACCACATGTCGGCCCTCTATCAATTAGCGGTCGGCCTTATCGAGGCGGGGCGCCTCGAAGAAGCAAAGGGGGTAAATGACCGCGCCTTACGGCTCTGCCAGCAGAGCGAATCGACTAGGTCACGTCGTTACGCCGACGCGCTCGATGTGCACGCTCGCATTGTCGCCGCAAATGGCCTTGTCGACGAGGCGCGAGGATATTACGAAGATGCTCTTTCGTTAATGACAGTCCTTGGCGACGAGCACGAAGCCACCCTGAGACGCATCAACCTGGGTGAGCTCGAGTACAGAGCCGGCAATTTTGAGCGGGCCCTGCGGTTCGCCGAGGAAGCAGCGCAGTCTGCTCGACGAATGCGCTCTAGGCATAGGGAGGCCACTGCCCTTACGAACGCCGCCGCCTGCCACCTCGCACTCGGAGATATCGAGGGGGCGCAAAAAAATGCTCAGGAAGCGCTCGAGTTTGCGCAGTCTTGCCCGCCAATCGAGGCTGCCGCAGCGATCCAGCATCTGGCGACCGTCGCGGCGCTGAGCGGCGACGCTCGCGCCGGCGCGCGTCTTTGTGGATACGTTGATGCCCGATTTCGCAACGAGCGATGCGAACGCGGGTTCACCGAGCGCCAGACGCACGACATGTTAATGAGGGCGCTGCGCGAGAAACTCAGTGCCGCTGAAATCGAGGCTTTGGGCGCTGAGGGCGCTTTCCTTTCCGAGGAGCAGGCCACGAATGAGGTGCTTGAGGTGTGATGCCCGAAAGTTTGTTTCTTCACCGGCGAGTTGCTCTATGGCTACAAGGCGCAGACGCCACCAAAAGTTAACTGAGGGCGAACTTATAGCCGCGGCGCGACTCTCGTCGGTCCAGATGGCGCGGTTGATGTAAGGGCTCGCGAGCCAGGTGAAGGCCGTCGATCTCCCCGCGGGCGACGCAACCATTCTGTGGAGTATCTATAACGCACGAAGCCCTACAGAGCAGCGCAGATAATAGTGTTGCACGTCTTGCATTCGATGCTTTCACCGCGAGCGGGACGGTAGACCACGCGAGTACCTTCGAAGTTTAGGTCTGCATCGACGCCAATTGAATGACGACAGCTTGGGCATTCTGTCCTTGAGTTCGCTGTGTTGAGTTCCATATAGGTTGATTCTCCTGTGTGTATTGGGATTTTACGGTATGAGTGCTTCCCCTCGATTAATACTACTGAGTATTCGAGGATTACCGGTTAAAGATCGTGCGGTTTCGTATGCAGCCTGTGCCAACTGATACGATGCAGCGGCTGTGCTATCATCCCCTAGACGACCTTCAGCGATAGCAATACGTATCTCATTGATACCACATAGCGCGAAGTCTAGTGCCTTTTCATCACCTACGTCAGTATAGGTATCAGCCACACTGTCTGTTACCGACTCACTGCAAAAAGTGATGATGTCGAGATTGTTATCGAGGTTAAAAGCATCATTGCATAGCGTCCGATGATACTCTTCACCCGGTTGGAAACCAGCAAGTGCCGGTGCTGCCGTGCAGAATGTTAACACGAGAAGTAGTAAGAGGTATTTCATTAGTTGAGTTCTCCCTGTGTGTTTTTAGTGAACTTCGCATGCGATGCTTCATCACGAACGAAGTAGAGTGTATCCATTGACCCGTGAGCGCAACATACTTGGGATTGACTTCCTGCTCGCGCTGCCACTGCTGTCCCCATTTGCCGAGCATGTCGGGATGGAGAATGAATACGTGCTGACGTTGCAGGCCCTTGACGCAATGGATCGTTGCGAGTGTGATCACCGCATCCGTCTCGTTGGTTTCTCTTCGGCTTACCGTCGAAAAGAGCCCGACGTTGACCCTGGCTCCGTTCTTTTGTAAATTGGCGCTATGGATAGTAAGATTGCACCTCCTGATAGTGTGATCGAGATCGCGCCTTTTTCTTATTGACCCGACAGGACAGTCCAGAGGCAACGAACGCGTGGGTCGGTGCCTCTTGCGATGGGCAGTCCGCAGTTGGCTTTGGTTCGTCCGATGGGCTGTCGTACGGCGCCGGGGTTGCCTGAGCTAGTAGGCTTGCATGTCCCAGTTCATTTTTGTGCTGATGTCGTTTTCTTCTTGGGTTTCGCAAAGCGCGCCTTGATGCGTTCCGTAATACGCAGGTTGCGTCTGGCAGTCGGCCAAAAGCTGCGTCGCTTGATTCATGTCCGTAGTGGAGTCACCGACTGAGAGATGGTGCTCGTTAAACGCCCGCGCAGACAGCGCGAAGCCCTTTGCTGAGGGCATGTCGGCATCCGAACATGCATCGGCAAGGTGGACTGCAGAGTTGGCGTTCTTATAACCTCCAGAGTAGTCGCCGGCCTCGAAGTCCTTGAACGCTTGATTCGTATGCTCTATCGAACTTTCGCAATCTCCGCTTGTTGGCGCTGAGGTGTCGCCGGTATCGCTGCTGCTTGCCGACGAGGCCGTTGTTGAGTCAAAACTTGTGTTGGAGCCAGGCTTTGCGCCATCGCTCATTGCGTTAGAGCAGGCAGCTACCAGAAACAGAACGATGATTGTTCCACCAATAAATTTCATTTGTGTGCTCCTTCCGATGTAGCGGGTGAGTTGGTGGGTCAATCATGGGGGATGCAGAGGATCGCCGGAACCGACACTCTGACAGCTTATCCGGACAGGGGGTTCTCAGGGAATGAGGATGGTCGTCCGAGCGGCGCTAAGTCGAGGAAACGATGAAGGAGGGACAACGGGCATCCGGCTCGGTTGATTTTGGTGTACTGCTGCGGCGCCATCGATTGGCCGCCGGGCTCTCCCACGAGGCTCTGACGAACCGGGCCCGGATGAGCTCCGACGGAATCAGCGCCTTGGAGCGCGGGCGTCGGCGCACGCCACAGCGGGAAACGCTCAGCCTGCTGGCTGATGCTGTTAGGCCACTGTGGCGAGGAGCGTCGGGCGTTCGACGCGTCATGGCTACGGGATAGAGACAGAGCCTTTTAAAACGAGGCCCCCCTCCCCGGGCGCTGGGCGCTCAGGCCGGGCGCCGGGGCTTTGGGGCTATGCCGATCGGCGGTTAGCCCAGGCTCGGGGGCAAAGCCCGCTAGCTGCGGCGGGCATTAAGGGTTCGGATAATACTTCGCCCAGGATTTTATGCAGTCGGAGCTATTCGGGTTCTTGTCAGCAAGGCAAACCATTATAGTGCTGATCGGGATGTGAGAGATGGATCGATTTGCTTCGACGGAGTCAATCTTAGTCACGTACTCAACGAACGTCTTAGAATAGGTCAGTCGATACGCGTATGCTTTCTTGCGGTTGCTACTTGGGGAAAAGAACCAGACTGCGTCGGCGCCTGACGACCACCCCTCCTCGAGACCTGCGATCATTCCTTGAATGAGTGTAATCTTCTCAGCGTTGCCGGCAGAATTCCACCATACACCATCGGTCGCCACGTATTCAGTTGACAGCGCCACAGTCGGCATTAGAGTGCAGACTAATGCAATAACAATAGATCGCATTCCGATGTCCTTTCCCGAAAAGACGCCTCTAGGCCGCTCAGCTCTTCTATCGCATCATGGCGCAGGCGTCGGCTGATTTTGTATGGGAATGGGGGCTGGTGTCGGCGTCGGGTAAACGTTCCCTTCTTGCCAAACCGTACCATCGTCAAACCTTACGCGAGACACAGCGCACTCAATAACCTTGGTAAGACTCGGAACGTAGCCACTCATTTGCCATTGGTCAGTCAGTCCGTGCCGGAGATTGATTAAAGCGTTTGGAGAAAACGTCCCGTCACGTTGACCGACTTGCCATCCCAAGACATCTCCAAAGTAATCTTCGAAGTAGAACCGGAATTCTACTACGTCCATTGTCTTCGGGGACCTATTGGTAAATGCCACGGCGCTATCGAGATAATAGTGACCAGACCACAGATGCTCGGACGCATAGCATGTATTGATCTGCAAAGGAGCCTTGGGCTGACTTTGAAGTTTCACATGAAAATTGAAATCAGCCAATGCGGAGGACCCGCACACCGCCATCAGCCCGGCTAAAGCCGACATGAACAAACGAACTCTCATGATTTAAGTTCCTCCTGATACGCCGAGGTACGTAGCTCGCCGAGTTATGGCGCTAGGTCCTTGCGAGTTGGATGGCCTTGACTCGTTCAAAAACTTACGCCGATTTTTCCAGCGCACGTTCGGACGCCGTCAACGTCCACAAGACTGCTTACGTTGTTGACTCGATTCATTTTCTGTACCGTTACGATTGTATCTGCCATAAACGTGCGCACCGATTGGTACGGCTGCGAGGGGCTCATAATGTTAGGTGATGCGCAGACGCCCAACACGGTCATTATTTCATTACGTAAGGCGTTTAGTGAGTCGCCATTCATTCGGGCCGTTGCTACCCGTAGGATCTGCTGTCCCGCGAGTTGGACGCCTTCGACCGCGATGTACTGCTGATCACTACACGGCTGGCTCACCCCTTGACACCCGTTTGGGGTCATAATAACGCACGTGCTAGCCGTCTCAACAACCGTGCGCGCGTCGCCAACTGCCGGCGGATAATCATTAGCATTTAGCTCGGAAAATGCCCTATTTACATCCTTATAAAGGCCTACCATCGTGCCGGA
>PMHJ01000001.1:0-649 GCA_003158175.1 Candidatus Cybelea septentrionalis | reverse complement strand
GTACAGTTATGTGATGCGTAGGTACCCCTTAATTCGGCACCGCCTACGATGACGGTCGCGAGGTACGGACAAACGTTGGAGACTGACGAGAGAAGGTAAAAGGCCGCACTGGTTGGGCCGAGCACAGTACCGCGCACCTCGCCCGAATTGTTGTAGTTTCGATTCACCGAGAATTCTGCGGCCCACGTACCCGCAAGCGTTTTGCCGTCTTGCAATAAGGTAACGGTGAACGCCCCGTTACCTGCCATGGTGTCATAGAGAGAGCCCACGTACGTACCTGCCACATTCGGAAGGCGCGCGTTCTCTTGTGTCGCAGTTCCGCTCGGCCTGTCGCTACCACTCACGTACGAAACTGGTGCATGAGCGTTTTGCAAAAACGGTACCAACATTTGGATGGTAATCGCGAAGTTGTTTTGCAGTGCCCCCGTTTCTCCCGTGTTGACAGCTCTTACAAGACCGTAAACCGCGCCCGAATCAACGTCGAACAGCGGGCTGCCGCTGTTCCCGTGATCGGTTTGCGCGTCGTACTGTAGGAGACCGGCCTCGGCGAGAAGAGAACTGATTGTCCCTTCGTGGAAACTTGGTGATAGGCCGAGACCGGCAAATGCGGCTTCTAGTTGAATGCTCGGGAAGCCCGCGAGCGCGATCC
>PMHJ01000007.1:165512-181365 GCA_003158175.1 Candidatus Cybelea septentrionalis | reverse complement strand
GGGCCCGACTGGAAGAAAGACGTCATCTCGCCAAACTGGAAGTTTATCACCGATGTCCGCAAGGGCGAGCTCGCGAACTTTACGTGGATCACGCCGGTCTGCGACGACTCGGACCACACCAACTGCCCGGACGACTACGGACCGTCGTGGGTCTCCGCGCTCGTGAACACCGTCGGCAGGAGCAAGTTCTGGAACTCGACGGCGATCTTCATCCAATGGGACGATTGGGGCGGTCTCTACGATCCGGTGGCGCCGGAGTACAAGGATCGCGACAGCTTAGGCTTCCGCGTACCGCTAATCATGCTATCTCCGTACGTCAGACACGGTCACGTCTCGCACGTCCACTACGAAACGGCGAGCGTCCTGCGCTTCGCCGAGGACTTATACGGTCTGGGTCAGCTCGCCAAAGCTGACAGTCGTGCGAACTCACCGGCAGGGGACTGCTTCGACTTCTCGCAAAAACCGGGCAAATTCATCCCGATTAAGGCACCCTTGCCGCCGAAGTTTTTCATGCGTCAGTTCGGCAGCGACGATTATTTCGCGCCCGACTACGAATAACGGGCGTCCGGGCAAGCGTAGCAAACGGCCTCGTTGAGGCGAGGCCGTTTGCCTATCACTGAACGGCGCACGCCCGAGAGTAAGAATACGCCGATCTGATCCGGGTGTGCCCCAAAGGCCCCAGCCGGTAAACCTTTCTCTTTCGATTCTAACGCGTCGGCGGGCGCCGAAACCCGCTGCC
This sequence comes from Candidatus Cybelea septentrionalis, assembly GCA_003158175.1. Lineage (GTDB taxonomy): Bacteria > Vulcanimicrobiota > Vulcanimicrobiia > Vulcanimicrobiales > Vulcanimicrobiaceae > Cybelea > Cybelea septentrionalis. Next base: position 180,626 of record PMHJ01000007.1, on the reverse strand, counting down.
TACGGCGCAATATGCGAATACAGTTCGAACTCGTGGTCCTCACTATGCTCGACTAAATCCGTCAGATCTTTTTCAATCAGGTCGTCCCACAGCGTTCGGCTCCAAGCGTGCTCCGATTGCCACTCCCCTGCGAGCAGAAGTTTGGTATGCGAAGCGTTTCCAAAAATATTGATTCTTACAAAGCCGGGAAGCGTCGACGCTTTCCCCAACGCCTCCGTAGCGCTCTTCACGAGTCGCTCGAAATCCGCCGGCTCGACCGTAAAGATGTGTATCGAGAGAGTCGGCGCGCCGTCTGCCATAACGCTGCGGTTTTAGACGGCGCTCGAACGCGGGCCTTTACGTGTCTTTCGCGCGCCCTTATTACTTCGGTGCGATCGCCTCGACGCTGATCTCGATGCGAACCTCGTCGCCGACGGCGACGCCGCCCGCTTCGAGCGCTTGATTCCAAGTCAAACCGAAATCTTTACGGCTGATCGTCGTACTTGCTTCGTAACCCGCGCGCAGATTACCCCACGGATCGGTGGCTCGGCCCTCGAAGGTCGCATCGAGCACGACCGGACGTGTCGTGCCGTGAATCGTCAGATCGCCATGAATCTTGAACGCGTTCGGGCTTCCCGTAATCGAAGTGCTGCGCAGAGTGAGCGTTGGGTACGTCGCGACATCGAGGAAGTCGGGAGAACGCAAATGCTCGTCGCGCTGCGGCTCGCGCGTATCGATTGAGGCGCCGGCGATGTTCACGTCGATCGCTTTGGGAAGGTCGGTTCCGGGCGGGATTTCGATCGTGCCGGACACGGACGTAAAGTGGCCGCGAACCTTGGCGATCATGAGATGGCGCACGGTGAATCCGACGCTCGTGTGGATCGGGTCAATCGTGAAAACCGCAGTCGTCTGCTCTTGGGCGGTGGTCATTTTCAGTAAAATCTCCTATGGTTGCCGGTTGGCTTCAGGTGTGGTATTGTGGGGATCGTAAGTCACTATTGCATACCTACTCACCTATGACAAGAAGACACCCGGAAGTAGTATAGGCACCCAATGGATACTGTCACCACGGTCTACTCCGGCGCCTGCCCGGCGCGCGGGCTCTTGGATCGCATCGCCAACAAGTGGACCACCATGATCATCGGGATCCTCGGCGGCGCGGAGGCCCCCGTCCGCTTCAGCGACCTGCGCCGCTCGATCAACGGCATCTCACAGAAAATGCTGACGCAAACGCTGCGCGATCTCGAGCGCGACGGCCTGGTCGTTCGTGATATCTTTCCGGTCATTCCGCCACGCGTCGAGTATTCGCTCACCTCGCTCGGGCGCACGCTCGACGAGCCGCTGCGCGCACTTTCCGAGTGGGCCGAGCGCCACATGAACGAAGTGCACGCGGCGCAAAACGCGTTCGACGCTAAGAGCGCGTAGAGGCTTTACTCGCTGTCGACCGGCTTGTACGAAGGTTTCTGATGCAAGAAGTAGGCGCGCGAGTACTTTGAACCGATCGGCGTGAACTTGCGCGGTTTCTGCGTGAAGTCGAAGGAGTCGACGATGCTCGTCGCGCGCGTGTCCGTGGTTCCCAGCTGTCCAAGACCCCAAACGTTTTCTATGAACTTCAAGATGCTGCCGAACTCGTATTTCGTGTGCGAGATGTAGCCGTGGTGCTTCTTCCCCTTTTTCGCGTACGGCGAGATGATGAGCATCGGGACGCGAAAACCCAAGCCGCCCCAATGGTCGAAGAACGGGGGCGGTTCGTTGTCGTAGAACCCGCCCCAATCATCCCACACGACGATGATTGCGGTATTATCCCAGTACGAGCTCTCGCCGATGGCATTGACGATGCTGGCCACCCACGACGGGCCGTAATCGTTCGTGACCGCGGGGTGATCGGAGTTGTTGTCGTCGGGAGCGACCCACGCGACGCTCGCCAGCGAGCCGCCGGAGATGTCGCTCAAGAGCTTGGTCGAATTCTGGATGTTCGTCGTCCATTCCGGCCCATTACGAACGGCGTCGATGGCGTCGAATGCGTTCCAAAGCGCGCCCGTCCCGTGCGGTTCTGGGGGCGAATAATACGTCCACGCAACGGATTTTGCATCGAGCAGATCGCGTAGCGTGGCGTACGTATAACACGGAAACGGACCGCCGTCGTACTCGCCCTTGAGCATGTTGTCCTTCCAGACCAAAAGCGACGTCACGGTCTTGGGATTCGGGTTGTCGCATCCCCAAGGCATGCTCGTTGGGAAATCGACGGCGCTTTGCGTTTTGCTCGGATTGAGAATCGTGCCGCCGGCGATGAGATCCTGATGCGCGGTGAAGCTGCCGCTGCCTTGCGTCTGGAACATATGATCCGCTAGGACATATTGCTTCGCAATCGTCCAATACGGCACGATCTCCGACGGATTAGTGTAGACGTACGCTTTTGTGCCGGCCTTTCCGGGACAGTTGCCGCCCCCGCCCTCCGTGCCGAATCCATCCATCGCGCCGGAATCATAATCGGTGAGGAAGTTGTGGCGGCCGTGCGCCCAATCGCATGGCTCGGCCAGGTCCTCTTCCTTGAGTGGAACCCACGTATCGCCGCTCGGACATCCGTGAGAGCTCGTCTCGGATCGCGCGAGGGCGTCCGATCCGGGCGCCATGCATCCCCCGGTTGCTCCGTCCGCGCCGGGAAACGTCGCAAAGAGGTTGTCGAAGCTGCGGTTCTCCTGGATCACGACGACGACGTGCTGGATGTATTTGGAGCTGCCCCCGCTGCCGGAACCTGTGTCACGCCCCGCCGTCGTCCCTAGCGCACTGGGCAACCCACTTCCACCGCAGCCCGCAAGCACCAGAACGGCCACGCAAGCACCCGACGCGTAGCGACTAAAATTCGAAACCTGCACTTGTATAGCTCCTTGCTGCATTCGTGAACCGTCGCCCAATGAGTTCAACCTTCGTTCGCCGCAACCCCCGAAACCGACTAGGGGTCGAACTCCCCATCATGAGGATTCTTATTGTGGGCGCTAACGGCACGATCGGGAAGGCCGTCGCCGCGGAACTTTCGCAGCGGCACGAAATCGTGACTGCCGGCCGCTCGAGCGGTACCTTTCAGGTCAACACCGCCGACCCCAAGAGCGTGCGCGAGCTCTTCTCAGCCGTCGCGAAGCTCGATGCGGTCGTGTGCGCGGCAGGCAACGTGCACTTCGGCCCCCTCGAAGAGATGACTGCGGAGCAGTTCGACATTGGGTTGCGCGACAAATTGATGGGGCAGGTCAACCTCGTGCTAGCCGGACGCGAGTTCCTAAACCCCGGCGGCTCGTTTACGCTCACCGCCGGCACGCTCGCACAGGACCCGATTCGCTTCGGGTCTTCCGCGTCGATGGTCAATGGCGCGTTGGAGAGCTTCGTGCGCGCTGCCGCCATCGAACTCCCCGGTCATCGGATCAACGCCGTGAGCCCATCGGTGCTCCTGGAATCGATGGACGCCTACGGTGCATACTTCCGTGGCTTCGAACCGGTGCCGGCCAAACGCGTAGCGCTGGCTTTCTCAAGAAGCGTTGAAGGATCGCAGACCGGCCAAATCTATCGCGTCGAGTAGCGCGTCTATTCTGTATCCACGGGCAAGCCCGAAGGCTTCTGGTGCAGAAAATACGATTTCGAATACTTCGAGGGAATCGCGGTGAAAGAGCGCGGCGCTTGATTGAAATCGAACATGTCGTCCATGCGGTTGCTGCGTTGGTCGGTCGTCCCAAGGCTTCCAAGCTTGAACGTCTCTTCGATGAAGCGAATGATGCTGCCGAACCCGTAGACGGTGTTCGAGATGTAGCCCGGTTGGCTCGACGTCTCGCGCGCGTAGGGCGAAACGACGATCATCGGCACGCGAAAGCCCGGGCCGCCTTGATCGTCCAGCGTCGGCGGCTTAACGGGGTCGTAGAAACCTCCCCAATCGTCCCAGACGACGATGATGGCGGTGCTATTCCAATACGAGCTTTGGCCGATCGCATTGACGACACTGGCCACCCACGACGGCCCGGTGTCGGAGGCGTAACCGGGATGGTCGGAGTTCGACTCGTCGGGAATCACCCAGGAGACTGCCGCGAGGTTGCCGTTGGTGATATCGGAAAAAATGTTTGTTTCGGGCCAGTTAACGTTGGTGCCCCATTCGGGCCCATAGCGCACCGGCGCGATGACGTCGAATGCGTTCCACAGCGCTCCGGGCTGACTCGGCACGAGCTTGGGCACGTAGTATTTCCAGGAAATGGGCGGCGAGTGGCCGTCCATGAGATCGCGCAGTGTTGAATAACTGGCGCTTCCGTATGGAAAATCCTTCGAGCACGGAAACGGCCCGGCGCCGTCCTCGTACTTCAGGCTCGTCGTAATCAGCGACGTCACCGTACCTCCGTACGTATCGCATCCCCATATCTTGCCCGAGGTCGGATCGTTAATCAGGCTGGGGCTGCTGCCGTAAGTGCCATCGAGCGCGGTGCCGCCGCGAATCAGGTCCTGATGGGCCGTGAAGCTTCCGCTGCCCTGAGTTTGAAACATCGCATTCGCAAGCGCATACGTTTCGGCCATCTTCCAATACGGCCCGATTTGATTTGGGTTAACGTACTCGTAGGGCTTCGTGCCTTCGATCTTGCCGTTCGATTGAAAGATGATCTCGTTGAATCCGTTCATCTTGCCGTCGTCGTATGCCGTCCGGTACGACACATAGAGATGGTTGAGGTTGAGCTTGTCCTCGAGACTGACCTCGGTCAAGGGAATGGATATGGTCTTCGCGTGCTCCCCCTTCCCTTTTTTTCCTTTGCCTGTGATCGTTCCGGTAGCGCCCGGAAATTGAGCGAACAGATTGTTGAAGGTACGATTCTCTTGAACGATGAGGACGATGTGCGAGATTGGCGTGCTTCCCGACCGCGAGCCAGGGAACATCTGCGTGGGCGCCGGCATCGACACGGTAGGCCCGCCATTGCATGCGGCGAGTACGTTTACGGCTGCCGCCGTATACAAGGAAAAACGGAAAGCTGATCTTTTCAATCGGGACTCCTCGTGCATGGTGTGGGGAGAGCTTCGGCGTGATGCGTTCGTAACCATCGCCACGACGACTGTCGGTGATGGTTTCGCTTGCCCCGCCATTGGGCAAGGATATCGGAGTTTTGTGGGGAGGACAACATGATACGAGATGAGGATCTGTACTCGCGACCCGAGACGTGGGTCGCCTGGGCCATCAATTGGGGCGCGATCTGGGTGGGTGCGCTCGCGGCGCTCTCCGCAGCCTTGATCTTCGGTCTACTCGGCACGGCGCTCGGCGCCACATCGCTGGAGAAGATTTCATCCTGGCATACGATTTCGATGATCGACGTCACCGTTATCGTCTGCGCGGCCTTCTTCAGCTTCGTGATCGGCGGCTGGGTCGCCGGAAAGATTACCGGCGCACGCCATTCCGAGCCGGCGATTCTTCACGCCGCGATAGCATGGCTCGTCGCAACGCCAATCCTGGTAACCATGCTCGCAGCCGGAGCCGGCACGGCCTTCGGCGGGTGGTACGGCGGATTGCTCGCGTCGCCGATCGGTGCGGCCGTAGCGGCGCCGGCGTCGCCGGACATCGTGCGCAACACGGCGATGGCCGCAGTCACGTCGCTCCTGCTCGGTCTTATGGGCAGCGTAATCGGAGGCTGGATGGCCTCAGGCGAGCCGATGACGTTTACATTCTATCGCAAGCGCAACGCGTATCTCGAAGCGCAGAAAGGTAAGGTATCGGTCTAATGTTCTTGATTCTTCTCTGGCTGCTGGGCGCGCCGCTTACCGTCCTGATCATTCTCTATCTCGTGGGCGTCGGGCACTAGCAGCAACATCGCGCGGCGTTCGGTTTCGAAGTCCACCGGACGCCGCGTCTTAGTCTTCCAGTAGGCAGAGCTCGCGGTATTCGTCGTCGTTGAGCACGAGCTCCGTGGCCGCGACGTTCTCCTCCAAGTGGGGCACCGAGGAGGTGCCGGGGATCGGCAGCATTGCCGGCGAGTGTCGCAGTAGCCACGCCAATCCGACCTGCCAGATCGTCGTGTTGCGCGCGGCGGCCAGTGAGGAAAGGGCCTGATTCGCCGCCAAATCGCCGCCGTCGAGCGGAAAATACGGAATGAACGCGATGCCGTTGGCTTCGCAATATTCTAGCACCGGTTCGCTCGTGCGATTGCCGACGTTGTAGTTATTCTGGACCGAGACGATCTCGACGATCTCTCGCGCTCGCTTCAGTTGGTCGAGATCGACGTTTGAAAGCCCGACGTGCCGAACGTTTCCCGCATCTCGCAACTCGCGCATCGTGCCGATCTGATCTTCGAACGGGACGTCGGGGTCGATCGCGTGCAGTTGGTAGACGTCGATGCGGTCGACGCGCAAGCGGCGAAGACTTCCCTCGCACGCCTTTCGCAGATGTTCGGGCCGGCCGTCGCGCTTCCACTCGCCGGGGCCGCCGCGCGTCAGGCCGCCCTTCGTCGCGATAACGAGCGCCTCGGGATATGGATAGAGCGCCTGCGCGATCTGCTCTTCGTTGACGTGCGGACCGTACGAGTCGGCGGTGTCGATGAAGTTCACGCCGAGTTCGAGCGCGCGACGCAAGACGCGCAACGCATTTTCACGATCGGACGGCCACCCCCAAATGCCGGGGCCGCAAAGCCGCATTCCCCCGAAGCCTAGGCGGCGGACCGTCAGATCCTTTCCAATTGTGATCGTGGATGCGCGATTCATCGTTGCCGCGTTCCACGCTGTAAAAAGAAAGACCGCTCGGCGTTTGCCGAGCGGTCTGCCCGAGTCCCCCCAGAAGAAAGTTACTTAACGATTGGCTTGTTGACGGCCGGGTTCGGATTCGGGTTCGGGTTCGGGTTTCCGTTGCTCGGCGCCGTGACGCTCTGGGTCGCGGACTTGAACTGCGCCTCGGCGCGCTTCTGCGTGTCGCTCATCATCTCCGCGATCTTCATCGTGTAAGACTTGCGCATCTCGAGAAGCTGGCTGGCGAATCCGAAGGACATCTCGACGAGCTGGGTCGGGCTCGGGAGGTTCTTGAACTCGGGCAGCTGGCCCGGCTTTTCGTTGAACTCCTTGGTGAACTCTTGGAACGAGCTCATCGCCTTGAGGCTCGCGTCTTGCGTCTGCTTGATCGCCGCGAGGCCCTCTTCCTGAAATTTGTTCATGTACTCGGTAACGTTGACGGTCATGTGCTTGGTGTCTCCTCTGCTTTAGTGATGTGCTAAGTATACCAAGCACGTGCTGCGTCTGTCAACTGCCGGCGGTGAAACTCCGGTAGATCCGAATCAGGCTTTCCTTTTGGTCCACGCTCAGCTTTGGGTCGACCTTTATCGCATGTTCGACGCCGTGATGGCTCTCGTCGCGGCTGCCCGAATTGTCCAGCAAGCCGGCTTGCGAGTACATGGTCTCCGCCGAGAGGTGCAGCGCGTTGGCAATGTTCTTGAGGACATCGGCCGAGGGCTTATAGAGCCCTCGCTCTACCTGGCTAAGGTAGGGATTCGAGATCTTCGCGATCTCGGCAAGCTGACGCATCGATAGATTCGCCAGTTCCCGTTGCCCGCGGATGAACTCGCCGAGGCCGCGCCAGGCATCGCTTCCGGAACTCTTCTCCTCCTCGTCACTCACGATCGCACCTCCTCATTCCTTTGTGATCCTGAGCCTGTCGCTTGTCATCCTGAGCCTGTCGCTTGTCATCCTGAGCCTGTCGAAGGACGGACGTACCGCCCGGGGGCCGGCTCGCCCTCCGGCAAATCGTACGGTGCCCGCCGCGGGCCTCCGCGCCCCTCGGCCCAAGCGGCCCAATCCTCCCACCACGACCCCTGATGGCGGTCCGCGCTCTCCAGCCATTCGTCCGCGCTCTCTCCCCGGATCGCGCGCGGCTTGGTGTAGTGCCAGGTCTTCTTGCCGCCGGGCGGATTGACGATCCCCGCGATATGCCCGGAGTTAGTCAGCACGTACTTCGACTCTCCACTGACATATTGGGTCGTCAGATAAGTGGCGCGCCACGGCGCGATGTGGTCGGTTTCGGCGCCGAGCACGTAGAGCGGCGTTCGGATCTTGCCCAGGTCGATCGGCGTATCGTCGATGACAAAAGCGTTGGGCTTAACGATCGAGTTGTGCAGATAGCAGGCGCGCAAGTACTGCGAGTGCATCGCGACCGGCATCCGCGTCGAGTCGGCGTTCCACGAGAGGATGTCGAACGCCGGCGGCTGCTTGCCCTTGAACCAGTTGTTGACGACGTAACTCCAAATCAAATCGCTCGAACGCATCCAGTCGAAGGTTCGCGCCATTTCCGCAGACTCGAGATAGCCGCGCTCGTGCATGCGCCTTTCGAGCCTTGCGATCGTGTCTTCGTCGGTGAAGATACCGAGATCGCCCGGCAAGCCGAAATCGATCAGCGTGTTGGTGACCGAGGTCGAAGCGATCCGATCGGCTTGACCGTGTGCCGCGAGATAGGCAAGGGCGATCAGCGCCATCGTTCCACCCAGGCAGAGTCCCGACAGATTGACGTGGGGCGCGCCGGTAATCTCTTGAACGGCATCGAGCGCCGCGAGGATTCCGTCGCGCAGATAGTCGTCCATCGTGAGCTGCGATTGCGTAACGTCCGGATTACGGTACGAAATCATGAAGGTCTGATGCCCGTGCTGCACGGCCCATTCGACGAACGAGCGCCCCGGCGCTAAGTCCATGATGTAATACTTGTTGATCCACGGCGGACTGCAGAGCAGCGGCACGGAATGAACCGTAGGCGTCTGCGGCTCGTAGGCGATCAGTTCCATCAGGTCGTTGCGCATGACGACGCGCCCCGGCGACGCCGCAATATTGACGCCCAGCTCGAAGCCCGAGCGATCGACCTGTCGGGGATAACCGCCGTTGTTCGCGACGTCGTCCAAGAAGTTTTGCAGCCCTTTTACGAGGCTGAGCCCCCCAGACTCCGTCGCCTCTTTGACGACGCCCGGATTGAGCCACGGAATGTTGCTGGGAGCGAAGGCGTCGCACATCAGCTGCATCGCGAAGCGCGCCTTGTTACGCGTCGCTTCCGGCAAACGCGACGAGGCCACGAGCTGCAACGCCGCGTCGGTGCGCGCGCGATAATCTTCCACGACGCCGGCGAGAATCGGGTTGGCGCTCCACTCTTGGTCGGCAAAACGCTTGTCGCCGGGGAATGGCGAGGCCGATGGCGACTCGCCGCTGAGGCGGCGCAACATGTTGAGGCCGACGTTTTGCTCGGCCAGTGCAAAGCCCGTAAGCCACGTGCTCATCCGCATCGGGTCCGTCATCACGTCGGCGATGACCGCGCGCAGCGCATCGGTCAACGAGGCGGGATCGAGTCCCGTGATGTCGATGCCATACTTCAGCTCTTCGGGCGCGATCTTATCATCTACCATTTCTGTCATCCTCAGCTCAGCCTGCCCTCAGCTTGTCGAAGGGTCACATGTACCAGCCGCCGTTGATGTTGTAGACGGCGCCCGTAATGTAGCCCGCCTTCTCGTCGAGCAGGAAACGCACGAGGCGCGCGACTTCTTCGGGCTGCCCGAGCGCCCGCACGGGCGTCTGCGCGATCGCGTTCTCAATTGCCGCCTCCGGCATCGCTTTGGTCATGTCGGTGTCGATGAAGCCGGGCGCCACGGCGTTAACGGTGATGCCCCGCTTGGCGACCTCGAGCGCAACGGTCTTAGTGAGGCCGAGCAAACCGGCCTTGGCCGCCGAATAGTTGGCCTGTCCAAAGTTTCCAGCCTCGGCGACGACCGAGCTCACGTTGACGATCCGTCCAAAGCTTCGCTCGACCATGGTATCGAGAACGGCCTTTATCATAAAAAAGGGCCCTGACAGATTGACCTGTAGGACCTTTTCCCATTCCTCGACCGTCATCTTTCGGACGGTGTGGTCGCGGGTGATGCCCGCGTTGTTCACCAGAAAATCTATCCGGCCGTGCTCCCGCAGCACGGCAGCGACCGTCTCCCGACATTCGTCGTAGATACTTACGTCGCTTTGATAAAAATGAATTTTCGAGGCTGCCCCGTTGAGCAGCGCCGCCAAGTTGTGCGTGCGCTCGCGGTCTTCCGGCAAGCCAAGCACAGCCACAGTTGCGCCGTCCTCCGCAAGAACCGTGCTGATTGCACCGCCAATGCCACGAGCTCCGCCGGTCACAATCCCGACGCGTCCACTGAGAGATAAACTACTCACGCGCTAGATTTACCCAACTCCCGCGCACTTTACCTCCTCCCAACCGCATTGCTGACCCCGAACGCGCAGCTTTGTCATCGTGAGCCTGCCGCATTGTCATCCTGAGCGCAGTCGAAGGATGTCCAAGCGCTTCCGTTCACATGAGGCGTGGCACGGCAACCACGCACATTGTCACCCTTCGACTGCGCTCAGGATGACAATGTGCTGATAGAGCCTATTAACGGCTACTGCGCGGAAACACCGAGGACGTGCGTAAGCCAATTTGAGAGAACCATAAAGTACGCAGCGGAGTCGGGAGTCTCGGTTTGTACCGCTTCGGGAGATGCATCCTGCATGCGCTCCGGGACAGGTGGCGGCATCATCAAATGGTTGACATCGGGTATCACGATGTAGCTCATCCTTGGATGGGTGGCGCAATACTCCGCTGAGCTTTGCTTCGGTCTCCTTTATTGGAATCCACGGATCGTTCGATCCGAGAATGAAGAGCAACGGAATCTTCACTTTGTTCACCGCCGTGAACGGATCGTCGTCCATTTGCGTGACCCAAACCGATTGGTCGGGGCCTTCCAATTGCGCGACGGTCGGCATGTACATGTACTGATACCACGGTTTATTTTCAATTTTGCCGATCGCGGCGACGGCCTGTCCGCGCGTATTCGTCCCGCGCAGGTATCCGGTCCACATTTTGCGCGCCTCCAGCATGTCGTCAATATCGGCACGCGTGTAGCCCAGCGCGCAAAGATGGTTTGCATCGGCGAACTCCATCTGCACCTCCGGAGTAGTTAGCGGCGCGGACACGGCGATCGCAAATGCCGCGCGGGGGTCGCGAACCGCCGCGAACGTTGCGAGCCAACCGCCCTGACTGATGCCCCAATAGCCAACGCGAGCGGCGTCGACTTGAGGCATGGCGCGAAGCGCATTCGCGCCGGCAATGCCGTCATCGGCGAGCGTCTCGTAGGGAACGTTGTTTGTTCCGCTCGATGCGCCGCTTCCTCGCCGATCGAAGAGCAGCACTGCAATGCCCAGCTGAGGCAAGCCTTGGCTCAGGTGCCGGTAAAGCGGCGTGCTTGCCAGCGGTTCGGATGCGCCATAATAGACCACAACGGCCGGGACGAGGTGATTTGCCGGCGGCAGGTACAGCGCGCCGCGTAACGTGGCTCCCTTATTGGAGAAGGTGACGCTTTTCGTGATGACGTCGACGGACGGAGGAGCGTATCAGGGAAGCGCCGCGGCCAGTACGAGCGCAAATGAAACAAACGGCGTCAGCGTCGGCTCCGCGTTCGCGCGAGCCTACCTCGGGTACGCCAGCACGTAGATGTAGGCTTTGCTCTCGACGTCACCTACGATTGCCATGCGAGCCGTGGGCCCCGCATCGGCCCAGCGCTGCGACGGTGCGTAGCAGACCTGGATGTGATCGCTCTTGCGAAGCTTAACGAGAAACTCCGTTTGGTCGTTGGCGGGATGCGCCGTGGTGATCTCAAAGGTGGCGCCGCCGGTAAGCGTGACTCGTCCGCTCCCCGCGTGGGTCTGATCGGCGGCCGGACGAATCTGTGCGATGGTCGCCGGCGGATCGCAATACATGAACGGCACTACATGTCCAAGCCCCCGTTGATCGCGTAGACCGCTCCGGTAATGTACGACGACTCGTCCTCTAACAGGAACCGGACGACGCGCGCGACTTCCTCCGGACGCCCGAGCCGGCGCTGCGGAATCTTCTCCACGACTTTCGCGAGCGCAGCCTCGGGAATCGCGGAGACCATTTCGGTGGCGATGAATCCAGGAGCCACACAGTTGACCGTGATGCCCTTTTGCGCCATCTCGAGCGCCAAGCTTTTCGAAAATCCAAAGAGTCCCGCTTTGGACGCCGCATAGTTCGCTTGACCGATGTTGCCCGTCTCGCCGATCACGGAGCTGATGTTCACGATGCGCCCCGAGCCGCGCTCGATCATGTGCTCGAGCACCGCTTTCGTCATCTGGAACGCGCCCGATAGATTGACGTCGAGCACCTGGCGCCAGTCGTCGACCGTCATCTTCCGAACCGTCTTGTCGACGGTGATGCCCGCGTTGTTCACGAGGTAATCGATGCGGCCGAACCGATCCATGACTTCTTTGACGACGCGGTTGCAGTCTTCGGCCTGGTCGACCCGTCCTTGGTGAATCGAAACCTTTGCGCCCTTCTCTTGCATCGCGCTCGCAAATTTTTCCGCGCTCTCTTTGCCGCGGCTATATCCGGCGGCGACCGATGCCCCGCTCAGTGCCAACATCTCCGTGATGGCCGCACCGATACCGCGCGCACCACCCGTCACCAACGCTACACGACCATCCAACACCAGAGCCTCCTTTGCCATCACTGTTGAAGCAATGGAGCTTCGGCTTATGGTCGCCGTGTCATCCTGCCTCCGCAGCCGGTCCCACGCGGAGGCCCCACCCGACCTCTATAAGTCCAGGATCATGCGCTCGAGAAGCATAATCCTCAAGTCACAATTCCCGTTGAGAAAGGATCGAGAGCATGCGCGTATTTTTCGTTTCATTTTGTGCCGTCGCACTTGCGGCATTCATTTCATTTCCAGCGCCAGCGAGGGCGGCGGACACGATGCCGACTGGCGAAATGGCCAGCTTCGGCTATTTGCTCGGGGCACCCTGGACCTGTATGACCCAAGTGCCGGCGATGCACGGAATGCCTGCACGTACCGATCAGCTGACGGTCACCTTCGACCTCGCGCCGCGTAACGTAATTCACGACCATGTCGCGGGAGCGAACTACATGGGCGACGACTATTTCGGCTACAGCTCGAGAATGAGCAACTACTGGACCACCAGTGCCGACGGCGACGCTTCCTATGGCATCGCGACCTCTCCCGACGGAAAGGCTTTCACCGGCACGATGCATATGGGAATGATGGCGATGGACGTTACGACCACGTACGCGAAATCGGGCGCGAATGCCATCAGCATGACGCAAGTGATATCCGGTGGCGGGCAGCAGGCGACGCTTAGCAGCAGCTGCACCCGCTAGCAGCGTAAGAGCCGCGCGAACGAAATGCGCGTCACCGTAATCGGCGCCACCGGATTCATCGGTCGTCACCTGAGCGCCGCCTTGCGCGCACGGAGGGATGAAGTCGTCGAAGCGAGCCTCCGGAACGTGGATGCCGCAACGCAGGCATGCGAAGGCTCCGACGCAATCGTACAGCTCGCCGGTGCTCCGGTCATAACGCGCTGGACCGCTCCCGCGAAGGCCGAGATTCGCCGTTCACGCGTCGATGCCACGCGCGCGCTCGTGGACGGGCTCTCACAACTTCGTGCGCGCCCGACGGTTTACGTGAGCGCTTCGGCGATCGGCTATTATGGCGCGAGCGAGACGGCGACGTTCACCGAGTCCAGTCCGCCGGGAGACGATTTCCTCGCCGAAGTCTGCGTCGATTGGGAGCGCGAGGCGGCGCGCGCCGGCGAGCTCGGGATGCGTGTTGCGCGCATTCGAACCGGGATCGTGCTCGGCCGCGACGGTGGTGCGCTCGCGCAACTCCTTCCCATTTTTAAGGCCGGTTTCGGCGGCATCGTCGGAAACGGCAGGCAGTGGAGCTCATGGATCCACATCGACGACGTCGTCGGGATCTATCTCCTCGCAATCGATCGAGCCGACGGCGCGCTCAACGCGACGGCGCCCGAGCCAGTCCGCAACGTTGACCTCACCTGGGCGCTCGCGTCGGCACTGCATCGACCGGCCTTCATCCCGGTCCCAGCGTTCGCGCTTCACCTGATGTTCGGCGAAGGCGCGAGCATCCTCACGACCGGACAGCGCGTCCTTCCCGAACGCACGACGTCGCTCGGATACACATTTGCCTATCCGCAAATCGCCGACGCCTTCGCCTCCGTCGTGTCATCCTGAGGGCAGCGCTCCGGGTGAACGCGACGCCGCGTCGAAATCCAATCGGCCTCGAAGCGTTTCCGCTTCAGGAAGGCACAGCAAATGAGCACTCTTAGTTGCGGTCGCTATGCGATAGGCATTTGCGCCGCCATTTCCATTTTAGCGGGCTGCGGCGGTCGCGCCGGCGGCGACTCGACACCTGCGGTACCGAACATCGGCTACGACGCTGGGCACCATAAAAAGTTCTTATATACGGGTGCCGGGCAGACGTTCACCTTGCCGGCGTAACGATGGTGAGGATTGATGCTAAAGGTGCTAGCGGCGGCGCCACAGGCAGCCAAGGTTCCAATGTGACCGCCGGCCCCGGCGGTGAGGTAAAGGCGACGATTCCGGTGAGGCCGGGACAGAAGTTGGGAATTTTCGTCGGCGGCGCCGGTGGAAAGGGCGAGAGCGGCGGTAGTGGCGGGAAGGGCGGTTACAACGGTGGGGCGCCGGGCGGCGCGGAGTCCTATGGAAGCGAAGGTGCCGGCGGCGGCGGCGCCTCGGATGTTCGTCGCGGCGATACGTTGCATCACCGCTTTGTGATAGCCGGCGGAGGCGGCGGCGGTGGCGGTACGCACTACGGCTTCTACGAAGGCGGCGGCAGCGGCGGTCTCGGCGGCGGCACTGCCGGGGGCGACGGCGGCAACCCGTGCTACTCCTCTTCGTGCTTCGGTTGCGGCGGATCGGGCGGTTCGCAAAGCGCAGGCGGAAGCGGCGGAGGCGCGGGTAGCTTCTCTGGGATTGGGGCTGACGGCAATCCCGGCAGTCTCGGCCGCGGCGGCTCCGGCGGCAGCAGCGAACCAAACAGCGGCGGGGGCGGCGGCGGCGGAGGCCGCTACGGCGGCGGCGGCGGCGGTTCCGGCGTGCAGCGCACGAGCGGGGTTTGCGGCGGAGGCGGCGGTGGCGGTGGCGGCGGTGGNNCGGAGGCGGCGGTGGCGGTGGCTCTTCGTACGTGGAGTCGAGTGCGACCAGCGTGATAAACCGGCAGGGCGTGAATGTCGGCAACGGCGAGATAGAGATTACCTGGTAGAGAAAGCTAGTCCGAGCGGCAG
>PMHJ01000007.1:0-165392 GCA_003158175.1 Candidatus Cybelea septentrionalis | reverse complement strand
ACGAACTTGCCCTTAGGATCGATTGCTACGCCTACGGGCCCGGTGCCCGCTCCAAACGGCGATCCCACCACCGGCGTCAACGCGCCGCTTGTCGCGTCGATGGCGTAGCCGGAAACACTATTGGAGCTGGTGCCGTCGTTGGTTACGTACACGAACTTGTCCGTGGGGTCGATCGCCACGTCCCAGGGATCGCTGCCGGCGGCAAAGGGCGACCCCGCCACCGCCGTCAGCACGCCGCTCCCGGATTTGATCGTATAAGCGGAAACATTGTTGGACCTTTCGTTGCTCAAATAGACGAATTTGCCCTTAGCGTCGACGGCGATGCCGTCGGGATTCGTACCAGCTGCAAACGGCGACCCTGCGAGTTGCGTCAGCGCGCCAGTGCTCGCATTGATCGTATAAGCGGAAACGTTGCCGGAAGCATAGTTGCTCACGTAGGCGAACTTGCCCTTAGGATCGACCGCCACGCCAACGGGAGCGTAGCCTGCCGCAAACGGTGACCCCGCCACGGGCGTCAGCGCGCCGCTAGTCGGGTTGATGGTGTAGGCGGAGACGCCTTGGAAGCCGGCCGAGTTGGCAACGTAGGCGAACTTGCCCTTAGGATCGACTGCCACGTAGTAGGGGTTGCGGCCCGTCGCAAATGGCGACCCCGCGACAGGCGACAGCGCGCCGCTGCCAGCGTTGATTGTATAGGCGGAAACATTGTTGGAGCTAAGATTGGTCACGTAGACGAACTTGCCCTTAGGATCAATCGCCACAGCCCATGGCCCCGTGTCTGTCCCGACGGCGAGTCCCACCGGCGACAGACTTCCGTTGGCCTTCATGGCAAAGGCGGAAACGTTGTTGCCAAGGTAGTTGGGCACGTAAGCGAACCCAACGATGCGTGAGTTGGATCGTTCTAGCGACATCGGCGCACTCGGCACCATTGCTGATGGGTTCGCACCGCCGTTGCACGCCGCAAGCAGCAGACAAGATATGAAGAATCCAGTGAAGCGCGTAGAGTAGCCTCGCATTTTCGCTCCTTTAAGCCAGACCGGTCCTCGCCGGCGGCCATGAGATTGAGTGTTGACGAGGTCATCGTCCCACTGAAGTGCGACAGCCGTAACGTACAACCACCCGTACAACCGGACGTGCGCTGGGTGAGGATGCTGCCGAAGGAACCTCGAACTGTGCCGGTGCGATGGAAGACCGCGGGCGAGTACCTGGCTCGTCGGACTTCGGGACGCTCCTGCGCCAATACCGACTAGCAGCTGGGCTATCGCAAGAGGCGCTCGCCGAGCGCGCCCGGATGAGCACCGAGGGAATCAGCGCGCTCGAGCGCGGTTATCGACGCACGCCTCAGCGCGAAACGCTTTCGCTCCTAGCCGGCGCACTGGTACTCAACGACGAGCGACGAGAGGAGTTCGAGGCGGCTGCTGCGCGTTCCGTGTTGCTCGGCCGCGGGACCTCGGTAACCGTCGGGCCGTGGGCCGATGGCACGACCGTAAACTTACCCATCGCACTGACTAGCTTCGTCGGACGTGAATCTGAGCTCCACGAGATCAAAACGCTCGTGCGCGAGCATCGAATGGTAACGCTCACAGGTGCCGGCGGCATCGGCAAGACTCAGACCGCCTTGCGGGTGGCGTCCGCACTGCCCGGGTCCGCTAACATCGCCGTCTGCTTCATCGGATTAGCGTCAATCAGCGATCCTTCGTTCGTTGTCGGAGCGATTGCATCGGCGCTACGCGTGCAAGAAGTGCCCAATCGCCCGCTGATCGAGACATTGCTTGTATATCTAGACAACAAAGCGCTGCTGCTGATTCTCGATAATTGCGAGCACGTTATTACAGAGGCTGCGATCGTAGCCACCAGGTTGTTGACCGGATGCCCGCGCGTTCGGATACTTGCCACCAGCCGCGAACCGATGCGCGCCGCGGGCGAATACTGCTACCGGCTGCCCTCACTGAGTCTTCCATCGCCAGAGGCAAGTCGTCAGCTGAGTGCAACCGATGCCACCGTCTACGGAGCGATCGTCCTCTTTACCGATCGCGCCTGCGCCGCGAACCATCGCTTCACCCTTACCGACGAGAACGCGCCGATCGTTGCCGACCTCTGCCGGCGCCTGGATGGTATTCCGCTCGCGATCGAACTCGCGGCCGCCCGAGTGAGCCACTTATCGCTCAACGTGCTCGTTCAGAAACTCGACGATCGCTTTGGGGTTCTCACCGGCGGCGAGCGAACGGCCCTGCCACGACAGCAGATGATGCGCACAACGATAGATTGGAGTTACAATCTTCTCGCTGCGCCGGAGCGGCGGGTCCTCGAGCGGCTCTCGGTCTTTGCCGGCGGCTGCACGCTCGCCGCCGCGGCGGCTGTCTGCGGCGGTGAGGAAGCCACCGAGGTCGAGGTGTTTAACCTGCTCTCGTCATTGGTCGACAAATCGCTTGTGGTGGCCGATCTGGAGGGGACTGAGCCGCGTTACCGGCTCTTGGAATCCTTTCGACAGTATGCGCGCGAGAAGCTTGCAACGCGCACTGAACGTAACGCCGTCGCACACCGCCATGCGATCGCGTATCTCGAACACGCTACGCGAGTTAGCCAGAGACTCAACGCACTTAACGACGCCGTTCTCGCGGTTCGGTTGCAAGAGGAACTGGACAATTATCGCTCAGCGCTTCAGTGGACGCTGATTGAGCGCAGTGACATTTTCTTGGGGCAACGACTCGCCGGGCAATTGCTCGGAGTGTGGGGGCACACGCCGGTTGAGGGACGGCGCTGGATAACCCTGGCGCTCGAGCTGGTCGACGAGCGAACGCCCGTGAGCGTACTCGCGGAGCTCAATTTTGCGCAGGCGACCGTCGCATGGCTTCTTAGCGAATATGCACCCCAACTTGTGAGTAGTGAGACCGCGATAGAGCACTACCGTGTCGTCGGAGACGAGCTTGGAATCGCGCGCGCGCAATGGCGGCAGGGTCAGGCGCTGATGTGTCTGAGACGGGTTGCAGACGCGAAGATAGTGCTGGAAGCAGCCCTGCAATGCGCTCGTGGATTAAGCGATCGCCAGCTGGTCGCTCGCCTACTTGTGTGTCTCGGATATGCCGGCGGCCTCGGTGGAAACCTTGACGCGGCCCGTAACTACACTGCCGAAGCGCTGCTGATCTTTGAGAGCCTGGGAAACAGAGTCTCAGTAGCGTGGACGCTAGATGATCTTGGGGAACATGAGTTTTTATCAGGCGATGCGGACCTCGCAATTCGGCATGCGACGGATGCGCTCGCCACCTTTCGCACATTCAACGATGCGCGCGGCGTCGCCGCCGTTCTCGGCGGCCTGGCGGTATATCTTGTTTCCCTGGCTCGGTTCGACGAGGCCGAGGAATGCGCACGTGAAGCGCTTGAACTTGCACGTGATCGCCAGTGGGAGGTCAAGGCCGCGTCGAGCCTGCAGCACCTCGCAACGATCGCCGCCCAACGGCCGCAAGGTGACGCGGAACGCACTGGTAAGGCGCGCGCACGGGCTGCGCGAATCTTGGGCTTCGCCGACGCCCGCTTCCGGGCGATTGGCTCACCACGCATTGCCCTTATGGAGTGGCAATACGGTCGAGTTATTTCCGCGCTGCGCGAATCGTTAGGTGCAGATGCGGTCGCGAGGCTTATGGCCGAGGGCGCGTCGATGACGGAAGAACAAGCAGTGGAGGAGGCGCTACAAACGCCAGTGCGCCACTGAGTCGTACGGCGAGAGCAGTGGCCGCTCATATCCTTCGAGACGGAGCGGAAGAACGTCGACCTCGCTCAGCTGGCACAAAAAATCGTACGGCACATCGGCAAGGAGTTGGCGTTGAACAAAACTATAGGCTCGCCGCCGAGCCGCGCGGGCGAGCACACGAATTCCCAGTTGCAGCGCGCGGTCAACTTCCGGATCGCAATAGCGGGCGTAGTTGCCACCGTTAGGAGCCCGCTGGTCGCACGACAACAGCCACGAAGCGTCGGGATCGTAATTCGACTGATAGGAAACCAAGGCAACCTGGAAACGGCCCTGACTGAGGGGACCATCCCGCCCTAGGAACTCTTCGGGACTGTAGCGCTTCGTCATAACGTCGATCCCCACTGCTCGCTCTTCCTCGACGATCAGCAATGCGAACCCGGCTGCGACGTTCGAACCGGTTCGAAAGGCTAGCTGAATCTGTAGTCGCCGCCCGTTTTTGACGCGGACGCCATCGGCCCCGGCGATCCATCCGTCATTCGTGAGGAGCACTCGAGCTCGCTGCGGATCGTACGGCGGCCCGTTGGCGTGCGGATCGAACGCCCAAGTAAACAATCCGCGCATGGCGGTATCGGCGTCATAGAGGCCGTGCGCTACCTTTGAGACGAGGGCGTGCCGGTCAATGGCAAGCGCGAATGCTCGCCGGACCGCACGATTCTTTGCGATCGGATCGGTAACGTTGAACGACAACGCAGCAAAATAGGGTACCGGTGTCACGATGATTCGATGGCGGGGAATGGCGCGCAAGGCCGCAATTTTGGAAGCGTCCGCGAAGAAAGTGGCGTCAACTTCGTTGGTCAGCAGCTGATTGATCGTGGTCGACGGGTCGTGTATGAAACGCAAACTGAGACGAGCGATCGCCGGCCGCCCAGCATAATAGCGGGGATTTGACTTCATCTCCAATCGGTCGCCGCGCAACCAACGCGTGAATACGTAAGGGCCGGAACCGACAGGCGCGGCATTATAAGCAACGCGATCGAGGCTCGCATATCGCGCGAGAAGATGAGCGGGTAGAATGGGATAGTTGCTGTCGCCACCGAAAAAGCACGCGACGATTGGCGAGTAAAGGCTCTTGAGGGTCACGACCACCGCGTATGGACCGTACGCGTTGATGGAATCGACGCGATCGTAGCAAGCGCGCGAAGGCACGGCATTCAAAGGGTTCATGATCGCGCGGTAGGTGAAAACGATATCTCGCGAATTGAGCGGAACGCCATCTTGCCATGAAACGCCGCGACGTAAGTGGTAGGTAACGCGCTTGCCATCAGCCGAGATGCCGCCGTTTGCCCGCGAAGGCACAGCGACCGCAACGTCAGGGACGATGTTTCCCAATGAATCGTAGTTCGTGAGGTAGCTATAGCCGAGCTCGCTAATCGCATAACCGATCGTCCCTGCCAGGTAGAGGGGATTAAGCGAAGAGGGTTCTTGCCCGGTGGCGATTATGAGTGTGGCTGGTCGCGACGGCTCCCCCGCCTTCGCGCACGCAGCGACGTTGAATGCAAACACCAAAGTCGCGATTCCGCGCGGCGTCAGCCATGCTCCAGCAGTCATGTCTGCAAGCTTCAGCCTCACACAGCACCCAACCCCCGCTGCACGATTTATCGGCCGCTAGCCGAAGCGGCCGCTGATATAATCCTCAGTGCGCCGGTCGCTGGGTTTGGTGAAGAGCTTCGACGTAGCGTCGGCTTCAATCAATCGCCCGACTCCCGTTTCGTCGGCGAGCATGAACGCGGTGACGCTCGAGACGCGCGCCGCCTGCTGCATGTTGTGCGTCACGGCGACAATCGTGAACTCTTTGCAGAGCGACGCCATCAGCTCTTCGATCACGGCCGTGGCGATCGGGTCGAGCGACGCCGTCGGCTCGTCCATCAGCAAAACTTCCGGATGCGCAGCGACGGCGCGCGCGATACAGAGACGCTGCTGCTGCCCGCCCGAGAGGCGCAACGGGCTGGTTCGCAGTTTGTCCTTCACTTCGTCCCAGAGCGCGGCGGATCGCAACGCGCGCTCCGCCGCCTCCATCTTCCCTTGGTAATTCAAACCCTTGGGCGCGCATGCGATCGTGTTATCAAAAATCGAGAGCGTCGGAAACGGATTAGGTCGCTGAAAGACCATCCCGATGCGACGCCGGATCGCCATCGGATCGACGTCGTTGGCGTAAATGTCGTGCCCGTCCAGGAACACGCTGCCCTCCACCCGCGCATCGAAGCTAATCTCGTGAATGCGGTTGAAGCAGCGCAGGAGCGTGGTCTTCCCGCACCCTGACGGCCCGATCAACGCCGTGACCGCCTTGCGGCGAAACGCAATCGTAACCTCGGCGATTGCTTGACGGGTGCCGTAGTAGGCGCCAAGGTCTTGCGTCGCTAAGAGCTCGCCGCCGGCAACGGCCGTCATGCTTCGAGCCCCCGCATCGCGCGGCGCAACATCAGCCGCGCGCCGAGGCTGAGCACGAAGACGGCGCCGATCAGCAACAACGCGCCGCCCCACGCCTGTGCCTGCCAGCTCGGATACGGGGAAATGGCGTACGTGAAAACTTGAAGCGCGAGGACCGCCATCGGACGATTCGGATTGCTCTCCCAAAACTGACTCCCGAATGCTGTGAAGAGCAGCGGTGCGGTTTCGCCGATCACGCGCGCGATTGCTAAGAGCAATGCGGTGATGATCGCTGGCATCGCAGTCGGAATCACGATCCGCACCGTCGCCCGAAAGTTCGACATTCCCAGCGCAAGTGCGCCCTCGCGCACGGTCTGGGGTACCGAGCGAATCGCCTGCTCCGACGTTCTCACGAGCAGCGGAAGCATCAGCATCATGAATGCAAACGACGCCGAGAAAGCCGAAAAATGCTTGAACGGCGCGACCAGTACGGCGTACGCGAACAAACCGATCGCGATGCTCGGTACGCCGGAGAGCACGTCGGAGAGAAAGCGCAACGCCTCGGGGATCGGTCCGCGCCCAAAGAGCGAGAGATAAATGCCGGTCAGCAGCCCGATGGGAATCGCCATTGCAGTCGCGATGCCGAGGATGATGAACGTTCCGAGGATTCCATTTCCGACGCCGCCGCCAGGCACGCCGACGGGATGCGGAAGCTGCGTGAGAAAGTCTCGATTGAGCGCGCCGGCGCCTTGCACGATGACGTAGCCCAGGATGATCAAGAGGCAGGCCGCTCCGATGATGGCGCAGAGCAGCGCCAACCCGACTCCCAAGCCGCCAACGATGCGGCGACGGGCGAGGTTACGGTGCCTAGACGCGCTCTGAGCCACGAACGCTCCAAATCATGAATCGTGCTAGCGCGTTGACCGCCATGCTCACCAGGAAGAGAATCAAGCCCAACTCGATAAGCGCGCTCGTGTAGATGCTGGTCGTGGCTTCGGTGAACTCGTTGGCGATCACGCTGGCTAGCGTGTACGACGGTGCGAAGAGCGAGGCCGAGATCTCGGGCCGGTTACCGATCACCATCGTTACGGCGATCGTTTCGCCCAGCGCGCGTCCCAGTGCTAGCACGCACGCTCCGAAGACGCCGACGCGCGCGGCGGGCAAGACTACACGTATCGCGGTTTCCCACTTTGTCGAACCCAGTGCCATCGACGCCTCGCGCAGATCGCGTGGAATCGCCACGAGGACGTCACGCGAGATGGCCGTCACGGTCGGCACGATCATCAGCGCCAAGATGATTCCGCCCGTCAACAAGCCGACGCCGTAGATCGGCCCCGAAAAGAGCGGCACCCAGCCGAGCACGTGCTGCAACGCCGGCCCGATCGTAGTTCGCATGAACGGTGCGAGTACGAAGAGACCCCATAGACCGTACACGACGCTGGGCACCGCCGCCAGCAGCTCGATCAAGAACGAAAGCGGCTGCCCGAGCCACTGCGGAGCAAAATCGGCGAGAAAGACGGCCGCCATGATCCCGATGAATGCCGCCAGAACGATCGCGATCAGCGATGTCATGACCGTGCCGAAGATCATCGGCAGCGCGCCGAAGTTACTAGTTATGGGATCCCAGGAGCTCTTCCAGATGAACGACGGCCCGAACGCAATAATCGACGGCCACGACCCGAGTACGAGCTCGACGAAGAGCCCGATGATCAGCAGCGCAAACAGAATGCTCCCGCCGTAGACGACCGCGGCAAAGCCACGGTCGGCCGGGCTGACGAACCGCGCGACGCGCCGAAACTGCGGCCCGACCGTCAAGAATTACCGCTGCATCTGCCGGAGTGTCGCCGCCGCCGCATCTTGCACGTTGCGAGGCAGCGGAACGTAGTCAACCGACTTGGCATTCTCCTGTCCTTGCGGACCGACTAGCCACGAAAGCACGTTGAAGAGTTCCCTGGCCCTGGCTTCCGGTTTCTTGTAGACGACGACCCAGGAGTATCCCGAGATCGGATAGCCACCGGCCGCGGACGAATCGACAATCGAGAAGTTCGTCGCGCTGACCTCGGGCTTCGACGCCGCTGCCGCCCCGACGGTCTCCGGCGTGCAGTCTACCCACTTGCCGGCTTTGTTCTGGAGCGTCGCTGCTTGCATGTGATTCTCCACGACGTAGGCCATTTCGACGTAACCGATCGCGCCGGGCGTGCTCTTCACTTGTCCCGCGACGCCTTCGGTGCCCTTGGCGCCTACTGAACTCGGCGCGGGCCACGACACGCTCTTACCGGTGCCGACTTTGCTCTTCCACTCTCCCGAAACGTGGCTGAGGAAATCCGTGAAGATATAGCTCGTGCCCGAGCCGTCGGAGCGGTGCACGACGATAATCGCCATGTCGGGAAGATTCACGCCCTTATTGAGCTTGGCGATCTGCGCGTCGTTCCATTTGAGGATCTTGCCGAGGTAAACGTCGGCGAGCACCGCGCGCGTCAAACGGATCGTCGCGCTAACGCCCGGCAGATTGTAAGCAATCGCCGCCCCGCCCAAGGTCACCGGCAGTTGGAGGACCGGCCCTGGAGCCCGCGCGAGCTCCCCCGCATTCATCGGAACGTCGGTGGCTCCGAAATCCACGTTGCGTGCGGTGAACTGCGCGATGCCGCCGCCGCTGCCGATCGATTGGTAGTTGACGGTAATGTCCGGATTCTTCTGATTATAGATGTAGAAGGCTTTGGAGAAAAACGGGTAGTCGAAGCTCGATCCTGCCCCGGTGAGCTGCGTGGCAGCGGCGGCAGGAAGGGCCATTGCCGCCACAACGGCCAACGAGAAGCAACAGCGACGCAACGAACGTATCACAGAGAAAACTCCTTATTCGGTAGCAAACTGTGGCCTTCGCCTGGAGCCGAAGGCTCGTTCTAGTTGTAATGCAATCCGATTAACGTCACGTTAAGGCACCCGGCACCATGTCACCCCGACCGATGTCATCCTGAGCCACGTCATCCTGAGCCATGTCACCCTGAGCCATGTCATCCTGAGCCATGTCATCCTGAGCCTTGTCATCCTGAGCCTTGTCATCCTGAGCCATGTCATCCTGAGCCTTGTCATCCTGAGCCTGTCGAAGGACGAAGGACGAAGGATGACGGGCTCGCCACGCCGCAGAAGGACGGGCCCCCATGGTTGACGATCACAGGCCTTCGCTTGCCGAACTGCGGCATACCGCGGCCCACGTCCTCGCTTATGCCGTCCAAGACCTTTTTCCCGAGGCGAAGCCTACGATCGGACCGGCAATCGAGAACGGCTTCTACTACGATTTCGACCGGGCCGAGCCGTTTACGCCCGACGACCTCGAACGTCTCGAACGCCGAATGGGCGAGATCGTCGCGGCCGATTACGCGATGACGGGCCGGGAGGTCACGCGCGGCGACGCCATCGCCGAGTTTGCCGCCAATCCGTATAAGGTCGAGATGGCGCGCGAGATTCCCGAGGATCAGCCGATCACGCTCTACACCATCGGTAAGTTTACGGACCTCTGCCGTGGCGGCCATGCGCAATCCACCGGTGGAATCGGTGCGTTTAAGCTGACGAATGTGGCGGGAGCCTATTGGCGCGGGGACGAGCACAAGCCGATGCTGCAACGCATCTACGGCACGGCGTGGTACGACCGCTCGGAGCTCGAAGCGTACTTGGCGCGTCTCGAGGAGGCGCGGCGACGCGACCATCGCAAGCTCGGCGCCGAGCTCGATCTCTTCTCGATTGAGGAGCAGGCCGGTGGCGGCCTCGTCTTCTGGCATCCCAAGGGCGCAATCGTCCGCGGAATCATCGAGAACTTCATCCGCGAGGGGTTGCGCGAGCGCGGCTATCAGCCGGTCGTGACGCCGCACATCGCACACGAGCGTCTCTACGAAATCTCAGGTCACCTTGATAATTTCGGCGAGAACATGTTCGGCCCGCTCGAGGTGGAGGGGCAGCGCTTTCGGCTCAAGCCGATGAACTGTCCCGGCCACATCCTCATTTACAAGGACCGATTGCGCAGCTATCGGGATCTCCCGTTGCGCTACTCGGAGTTCGGGACGGTC
The DNA here is from genome assembly GCA_003158175.1 of Candidatus Cybelea septentrionalis. GTDB lineage: Bacteria > Vulcanimicrobiota > Vulcanimicrobiia > Vulcanimicrobiales > Vulcanimicrobiaceae > Cybelea > Cybelea septentrionalis. The sequence goes on along the minus strand of PMHJ01000007.1, from coordinate 155,219 downwards.
TATCGCTTCGAGCGCTCCGGGGTACTGCACGGCCTCACGCGGGTTCGCGGTTTCACCCAGGACGATGCCCACCTCTTCTGCATGCCCGATCAGCTCCAGCACGAGTTCGAGCAAACGCTCGACGAAGCGCTCCGGCTCATGAAGGCGTTTGATTTCGTCGATTTTCAGTACGTGCTGTCGACTCGCGCTCGCGAGGATCGCGGCGAGACCGATGCCGTGGCCGAAGCGGCGATTAGAAGTGCGTTAGAGCGCTCAGGCCTTCCCTTCGACGTCGACGAAGGCGGCGGCGCTTTCTACGGCCCCAAACTCGACATCAACGTCCGCGACGCGTTCGGGCGCCCCTGGCAGCTTGGAACGGTGCAGGTCGACTTCATACTGCCCGCTCGCTTTGACTTGAAATACCGAGCTGCCGACGGCCAGGATCACCAGCCGGTCATGATTCATCGCGCCCTGGCAGGATCGCTCGAGCGCTTCTTCGGCATTCTCATCGAGCATTACGGAGGCGCCTTTCCAGCATGGTTAGCGCCGGTTCAAGCAGTCGTCACGCCCATCTCCGAGCACGAAATGGGGTATGCTCGTGAAGTGGTCAGCCGGCTCGAGAAAGCGGGCTTTCGGGCCCAACTCGACGAATCGAACGAGAAACTTGGCTACAAGATTCGGCACTGGAAGACTCAGAAAGTGCCGTATATCTTAGTCGCCGGTAAACGAGAAGTCGAGGACGGTACCGTCAATGTCAATCAACGCGGTATCGAAGAGAAGCGAACTGTTTCGATCGACTCTTTCGTTGAGGAATTAGGGACCGTGGTCGAGGCAAGACGATGAAAAGAATGAAATGCGACGCACGCGCCGTTTTTGCGGCGCTCGCTCTAGTGCTGGCTTCCTGCCAAGGCAGCGGCCTCGATAGTGGCATGGGCGATATGTCGCCCCCGGTCTCGCAGCCCGGCGCGATGAATGCGGGCGGCATCAACAGCGGAGGCCCGAACGGATTAAACAACGGCGCGAACGGCGGAATGTCCGGTCCGTCGATCGGCATGAACGGTCAAGAACAGCTCGCCAATCCCGGTGCTACGTTAGGGCCCAACGAAGCCCAATATCCGATCTCGCAGGGACCCACCGGCATGAAGTGTCCCAACGTGCAGCTCTTCAATCAGCAGTACACGTGCAACCTCGCTTTCAACATGCCGTCCCCGACGCCGGGCAAATCTCCGGGCAGCAGTCCAAAACCCACCGCGAGCCCCACGCCCTCTCCGTCACCGACGGCTTCGTCCGATGATAGCGATGACGACGACGACTCGCCGAGCCCATCGCCAACTCCAGGCGGAATGATCACGCTGCAAACCGAGCCGTTGCCGAAAGACGTCCCCGCGATGGTCAATCCCAACCCCCTCTTCCTGCGCGTCACGCCGCTGATGGCGATCCGTTTGCAGAGCAACCTGGATTTCGCGCTCGGTGGCGGCACGACGTTACAGTACACGCTGCCGGCGCTGCAGTTCACCGGCCGCGTCTTCGCGCTCCAGCTCTTCAACGAAACCACGGTTCGCGGCAAGCGCACCGATCAAATCATCGGCAACTACGCGAAATGGACGTCGCCGAATAGTAACGTCGTGCAGTTTAGCTTCAACGTTCCACAGGTAACCGTGCGCCACACGCAGGTTTGGCTCGTCGCGCTCTACGGCGCGCAGCTCCCGCCCGGCGCCACGCCGACTCCCTCGCCCTCACCATCCCCAACGACGTCACCCAGCTCCTCACCGTAGCCCCCGTAACCCTGAGCTAGCAGTGTCATCCTGAGCGCAGTCGAAGGATGACCTATGTCGGCGGCGGCGCGCAAGACCTTCATCGCGAGTTTCCTCGGATGGTCGCTCGACGCGTTCGACTTCTTTCTTCTCACCTTCGTTATCGGGCGGATCGCGACGAGCTTCGGTCAAGCCATTCCGCAGGTCGCCCTGGCGATCACGCTGACGCTGGCGTGCCGCCCGATCGGCGCGCTGCTCTTCGGGTGGCTGGCCGATCGCTACGGACGGCGCACGCCGCTGATGATCGACATCGCTCTCTACTCGCTCTTCGAGCTGCTCACCGCATTCTCGCCGAACTTCACCGTCTTTCTCGTGTTGCGCGCGCTTTTCGGGATTGCGATGGGCGGCGAGTGGGGACTCGGTGCCGCAATGGTGATGGAAGTGCTTCCGCCGCGGCGCCGCGGCTTCTTCAGCGGGCTGCTGCAACAAGGTTACATGTGGGGATATCTCCTCGCCGCGCTCGCGTATTTTATGGTCTTTCACTTTACGAACTGGGATTGGCGCGGACTCTTTGTCATCGGCACATTGCCGGCCGGCCTCATTCTCTTCATCCGTTCGAGCGTGCCTGAATCTCCCGTTTGGCTCGAGGAGCGTGCGCGCCGCGTGAGCGTAAGAAAGACCTTTATCCTGCAGTCGCTGCGCCCGTACTGGCCGCTCTTTATTTATTGCGTCGCTTTCATGGCAGCGCTCAACGCGATGTCGCACGGCACGCAAGATCTCTACGCCACGTTCTTGCAGAAACAACACGGGTTTTCGCCCGGCCAAACGTCGACGCTCGCGATCATCGCCGCCGTCGGCGCGATTACTGGAGGCCTCACGTTCGGCGCGCTCTCGCAGCGCTTCGGTCGCCGCCCCGTCGTGATGTTTTGCGCGGTGTTCGCTGCGTGCATGATTCCGCTCTGGGCATTCAGTCCGACGATCGCGCTCCTCGCCGCCGGCGCTTTTGCGATGCAGCTTGCGATACAAGGAGCATGGGGCGTCATTCCCGCGCATCTCAACGAACTCTCTCCTCCGCAAGTACGAGCGACCTTCACCGGCTTTACGTACCAACTCGGCAACCTTGTTGCCGCGGGCACCGCGCAACTGGAAGCGTCGCTCGCTCAACACACTAGCTACGGTGAAGCGATGGCGCTCGTACTAATCGTCGTCCTCGGTGCGGTCTTTGCGCTCAGCGCGATCGGCTATCTCGTCCGTCCGGAAAACCGCTTCGCACCCCTCGCGACGTCACCCTGAACGCAGCTTTGTCATCCTGAGCGCCGCTTTGTCATCCTGAGCGCCGCTTTGTCATCCTGAGCGCCGCTTTGTCATCCTGAGCCTGTCGAAGGATGACACTACCCACTCACTACGGTTTTGGTTTGGCGAATGAATCCTTCTCGAGGGTAATGACGTAGCTGGCGCTGTTCGTTTCGTTGCCGCCGGCCGTCGCGACATCGGCATGGATCACCGTGGGGACTTCCATCGCGCGATCGTAGTTAATCGTGATATCGGAGGTTTGGGTGTCGAAGGGGCCGCCCTGGAGCTGCATCGTCTTTATCTCGCGAACGATGACCTTCTTACCGTCGCCGGCGTCGACCAACGTGAAATTGTCCTCGCTATTGAACTCCGCCGACTGCTCCTTGCGCTGCCAGTGTCCTTGGGCATCCCACGGCGCGGCATCGATGAACTGCCGCCCGAGATAGCTGAGCAGCAGCCATTCAGCCGCACTTGGAGTCGCCGTCGACGGACAGAAGACCGACGTGCTGCCGTAGACGTTACAGGTATACGCTGGCCGCGGATGTGTCTCGTTCTGGACGAGTTCGGAAATGCGCACGACCAGCGCGCCGTCCGGCGCGACGGAAAGCACGTCGACAAGCATCGTGCCGCTGCCCGCTTCAGGGGCGACCAGGTTCCCCGCAACGTTGAGCGTTTGCACGCCATTGCTTCCGGTGACCTTCGAGGTCTGTAACCCTTGCACGGCGACATTGAAAGAATACTCCAAATGTCGCAGCGGCTTGCCCGGCGGGGAAGCGGGCGCGGGCGTTTGGGCAGTCAGCGCCACAACGCCGCAAATCGAAAGCGAAAGAACGATTCCAAAACTTCGCACGGTCTTAGTCAACACGTTAAGTACTCGGTTTGTTACTTTCCCGCCGAGTACCTTGCGCACAGTAACCTTGGGGCGCGATCGTGGTCGCGCCCCAAGACCCTAGCCGCGACTACTTCTTGACTAGCGGCGAAGACGCGATCTGTGCGCCCGACGTGACGCTAAGGGTGGAGAATAGCGTGGTTTGCCCCTTCTTGAAACCGACCACGTTTGTGTCTTGATTCGTTTGGAAGAACGCGCCCGCGGCGGTGACTCCGTTTTGGGTCGGACCGGACATACCGTCGGTGATCGTTTCAAACGGACTCGTTTGACCAGATTTGTACACGGCTACGTTGGTCGTGGAGAAGTTCGAAACGTACAAAACGCCCTTCGGGCCAAACGAAACGCCGATCGGCCCTGCTAGGCCCGTGAGACCCGAGTTCGTAACGCCCTCCGAGCCGGCTTTGATTACGAAGACGCCGTTGCTGGTGTCGCAAGCAACCCAGACGTTGTCGCTGCCATCGACGCCAATGCCGACTGCTTGCCCGTACGCGCTAAAGCTAATCGTCTCATATGCCGACGTCTGTCCTGAAGCGTAGGCCGTGATCGTGTTGTTGCCGAGGTTGCTCACGAAGACGTTCCCCTTTGAGTCGACGGCGACGGAGTAAGGCGACGACACCGCGTCGGTTATCGTTAAGCTTGGTGAGGTCTGGCCTTTGGGATACACGGTAACCGAGTTGTTCCCAATATTGGCAACGTAGAGGTTTCCGGATTTGTCGACCGCAACGCCGAAGGCACAATCGGTTCCGGTGGTGATCGATCCTATCGGCGAGCTGTTCGCCTTGGTCGGATCGAACAAGAGCACGCCGCTGTCACAATCGGCCACGAAGAGGACTGATTTTTTCTTCTTCTTCTTATCGGGCCAGCCGAGGGGGGCATATGATTTGGTGTGAACAAGCGGTATGACGATGGGGCCCGACACAGCGGGACCCGGGAGTATGCGCTCCGCCTGACCGGCTACATGCGTCGAAGGCGTAAGCGCAGAAGATCCACCGGAAGTTAAGGTATTGCCCGAACAACCGGCCGCGAATGACAATGCCGCGGCTGCGCACAACGCGCGGCGAGAGACTGCCTGCAACATGGGTGTTCCTCCGAAAGAGACGGAATTGAAGGACCTGACCTTTGTAGCAATCGCCAGACTCCCCTGCCGCTTTCTTCTCAAAGATCTGCTGCGGGCGTTGCCGCCATACGGCCCCGGTTTGAAGGCTACCCGCTTTGGCCTATTCGTAGTGCCGGATCGAAGCGCCGCTCTCGGAAACTTCAAGCAGCTCTTGTGCCGTCGCCGTATGGAACGACATGACGATCATGTCGCTTTTTACCGGATAAAACTCGTGCGGTACGCCCGGTTCGATCACAAACCATGGCTCGCCGAGCGAGCCGTCGCCTAATGCGACCATCTCGCCGATCGTGCTGCCAATGCGCGAACGTCCGTGCCCCTCGATAACCGCCATATGTTGAACGCTGTTCGGGTGGTAGTGTCCCCCCGACCAACGTTCTGCCCGCAGCGCAAAGATCCACGCCGATCGGATCTCAGTCGGAATGCCCGCCGCGCCTGTAAACCAATCGTCGCCCACACAAAGGGCTCGGCGGATGCCCGCAGCTCCGATTTGAGCCGGGCGATCGTTTCGATCACGTCTGCCCGCGTCACGAGGTTTGCTACGGCATCCTTCAACGAGCTAGGGCCCACGGAACATCTTCTTTAGATGCGCCACCGCCGCGGAATGGATCTGCGAAACGCGCGATTCCGAAACGCCGAGCGCGGCCTTGATCTCCCGCAAGCGCTGTCCTTCGAAGTAATAGAGCTGGATGACGATCCGCTCTTGCGGGGGAAGAGACTCGACCGAATGCACGAGCTCGGCGCGCACTTCGTCACGCTCGAGGTCACGCGCGACGTCGCTCTCCTCGTCTTTGAGCGTATCTGCCAATGCGAGCCCCTCGCCGCTCTGGTTGGGCAGCAGTTCCTCGAGCGATACCAACGTTGCTCCGCGGGAGTGCTTGAGCGTCCGGGCGAGCTCCTCGAGGGAAAGGTCCAAGTGCGCCGCCAGCTCTTCATCGGTCGGCGCTCGGCCGTGACGCATCTCCAGCTCTTCATACGCGCGCTCCAGTTCGCGCGCGCGTTGGCGGATCGTTCGCGGAACCCAGTCCAGCGTGCGCAAGGCATCGAGAATCGCCCCGTTTATCCGGGTCACCGCGTAGGTTTCGAACTTGACCGAACGGCTCTGGTCGTATTTTTCGATCGCATCGATCAAGCCGAAGACGCCATCGTTGATCAAGTCGTTGATGTCGACGCTGGAGGGCAGGTGCATCGAGATCCGCCCCGCGACATACTTGACGAGGTGCAGATACTTATGGACGACCTCCGCTCGTGTAAGCAGACTGCCGTCGATGGAGTAGCGGCGGTTAGCGGGCGCCAGAGGTTTACTCACACCTTTCCGACGCAATACCCCGATCATCGTTGGAGTCCTCGCAGAACCAAGCGCTCGGCGCCGCCTCGTAGGACTTGCGCGTCTTGCCGGAGTAGGCAAGCCGGTCGGCCCTCCGGGGCCAGTATTTTTTGCTTAACCGAAGGATAAGGATGACCGCACAGACAGCGATTTCAGCCGGTTTAATTGGGGGTGTCCTGGCGGTGCTCTACGGAGTCGCGCTGACCTTCTGGGTGCTGGCTCAGCCCGCCGGCAACGAGCGCATGCGCGAAATCGCCGCCGCCATCCAGGAAGGCGCGATGGCCTTTCTCCAACGCCAGTACCGAACGATCGGCATCGTAGCGATCATCCTGGCTATCGTAATTCTCTTTGCTCCGACCCTGGGCAGGGAAGCGGCCATCGGCTTCTTGATCGGCGCGATCCTTTCGGGAGCGGCCGGCTTCATCGGCATGATCGTCTCCGTCCGCGCCAACGTTCGGACCGCCGAAGCGGCGCGCGGCGGCCTGGGCCCGGCGCTCAACGTCGCCTTCCGCGGCGGCACCGTTACCGGCATGCTCGTCGTCGGACTGGGTCTGCTCGCGGTCTCCGGCTACTACGCCATTCTCATGTACGTCAACGGCGGCGACAACGCGACCTCGCTCAACGCGATGGTCGGTCTCGCCTTCGGCTGCTCGCTCATCTCGGTCTTCGCGCGTCTCGGCGGCGGTATCTATACGAAGGCGGCCGACGTCGGCGCCGATCTCGTCGGTAAAGTCGAAGCGGGAATCCCCGAAGACGACCCGCGCAATCCGGCCGTCATCGCCGACAACGTCGGCGACAACGTCGGCGATTGTGCCGGCATGGCCGCGGACCTTTTCGAGACGTATTGCGTCACGACCGTCGCCGCGATGTTGCTGGGCAACCTGCTCTTCGGCTCGAAGCTGCCAGGCGCGACGACCTTCCCATTGCTGCTGGGCGCAGTCTCCATCGTCGCCTCGATTATCGGCGCACTCTTTGTCGGAGTCGGCGGCGTGCGGCGCAACAAGATCATGTCTGCACTCTATCGCGGCATGGCCGTCACCGGCGTTCTGGCCCTCGTAGGCTTCTACTTCGTAACGCAGTGGGTTTTCGGCGCTCAAAGCCTCGTGAGCTCGACGGGCATCTTTATTTGCGCGATCATCGGCATCGTGATTACCGCCCTGATTACGTTTATCACCGAGTATTACACCGGCTCGCAGTTCCCGCCGGTGCAGCGCATCGCGCGGGCATCGGTTACCGGTCACGCGACCAATATCATCGCCGGCCTTGCGGTCTCGATGCAGGCCACGGCGCTTCCGGCGCTCGTCATCGTGGTAGGCCTGCTGATCAGCTTTGGGCTCGATGGCGTGTACGGCGTCGGCATCGCCGTCACGGCGATGCTCTCGCTCGCCGGAATCGTCGTGGCGATCGACGCATTCGGACCGATCACCGATAACGCGGGCGGCATCGCCGAAATGGCCGATATGCCCGAAGACGTTCGCAACGTCACCGATCCGCTCGACGCCGTCGGCAACACGACCAAGGCCGTCACCAAAGGCTACGCGATCGGCTCCGCCGCGCTTGCGGCCCTCGTGCTCTTCGCATCGTTCCTCCAACAACTCACCAACCACAAATGCGGCCTGGACGAAACGACTGCGTGCATCGAAGGAGTTCGCAATCTCTTCGCGGTGGGAAATCCCTACGTGCTGGCCGGCCTCTTTATCGGCGGTTTGTTGCCCTATCTCTTTGCGTCGCTCTCGATGGAAGCCGTCGGCCGCGCCGCGGGCGCCGTCGTAGAGGACGTGCGTCGTCAGTTCCGCGAGAATCCCGGCATCATGGCGGGTACTACGCGACCGGACTACGGCACGACCGTCGACATCGTCACGCGCGCCGCACTGCGCGAAATGATCGTCCCGGCGTTGATTCCGGTCGGGGTTCCGGTTATTGTGGTGCTGCTCTCCTACTTTAATATCTTGCCCGGCGATACCGGCGCGCAGATGATGGGCGGCATCCTCGTCGGCTCGATCGTCACCGGCTTCTTCGTCGCTATCTCGTTCACGTCGGGCGGCGGCGCCTGGGATAACGCTAAGAAGTTCATCGAAGATGGCAACTACGGCGGTAAGGGCTCCATCGCGCACCAAGCGGCCGTCACCGGCGACACCGTTGGGGACCCCTACAAAGACACCGCCGGGCCCGCGATCAATCCGATGATTAAGGTGCTCAACATTGTGGCGCTGCTGCTGGTGGCGTTCCTTCGCTAGGAGGCCGTCCTGCGACGAGCGCTTGGCGGGAACTTCATCGTGGGTAGAAGTAATTCGAAGACCAGCTTACCTTGGCTTCGTTCCTGTGAAAGGATCTCAAGTTGATAAAGCACTTCTTCATTGCGACCATGATGGGTCTGGGGTTCACCCTCGCCGCGCTGCCGGCGCCGGCATCGGCGGGCTATGTCTACGTTCAGGTCGGGCCGCCGGCCGCTATCTACGAAACCAGGCCACCGCGGCCTCATGCCGGCTACGTTTGGGTTGGCGGCTACTACCGCTGGTCCGGCGGCCGCTATGTTTGGAGTCACGGCTATTGGGCTAACCACGCCGGCGCATATTGCCAGGGGCATTGGCGCTATACGAATCATCGCGGCTATTACTGGGTCCCCGGATACTGGTGCTAGCTTTCAACCACTAGACACGAGCGTCTATTGAAGGGATCGGCGTCAGGCCGGTCCCTTTTCCTTTCCCTTCACGCATCGTCCAGTCGTACTTTCCACGGTCAAATTGTCAGCGACGCGTCGGGGAGGATGTTGGGATTCGCAGAGTCGACTTCGAGAACAGCCCAGGACGACGTACAAGCCGAGTTCGTTCACAACGCCGGCCACAAAGGCACGTGGGAAATAGTGCCTGACCTCGGTGGTGCGGAAGGAATCGTGAGGCTAAGATCCGGTGATTTTGGGTTGGAAACAGCCAAACCGCCACCTTCTCCCGCTTTAGCCCAAATGGCACGCAAAAGCTTTTCAAGATTGGGTGGGGTCCCGTTGCGACGACAGCCGATGAGGGCGTCTTATGGTTTACGAATCTGCGGCCGAATTTAATCCTCAGCTTTAACCCGAAGACCCTGCAAGTCGCTAGCGTTGCGTTGGACGATGATACAGACGGCGGCATCGCCCTCGGTGGGGACGGAAATATATGGGTGTTGCAGACGTCACACCCGGCAACGGTAACCCTGGAGGGGCACGTTACGGAGTACGCAACTCCGTACACATTCGCCGGCTCCGGCCTCGTGTGGGCGCAGGACCGGATGTGATGCATGGCTGGTGACGGCTTCGCGAGTCTGAATCCAAGGAGTGGAAAGGTCGAAACCTATGAAGCGTCGTTGGTAGACGTCGGCGGAATGGTTGCGACCAACTAATCGGTATATGTGATGGCCGGGAACTTAGCTCGGTTCGATCTGCAAACCAAGAGGGGAACGAAGTACGCTCCCCCGGCGCGCTTCCTTGGCGCCCCGTCCTCCGAGCCTGACGCTCGCACCCGACGGGCCGCAGCCGCTCAAAGGTCATCGGCGGCTTCGTTCGCTTCGACCCGTCGACACATCGTTTTAGCGCCTATGCATCGCCGGACCACGCAAACTGGAACTGGGGCGTTACCGTCGCGCCGGACGGAAAAGTCTGGGGAACCGCGGGCGATAGTATTACGATATTCGACCCTTAACCGGACGGCGATGAATCATTACTACGGGGTGGCGGTGGGCGTGTGCGCTAACCGTTCGTATTTTCGGAAAATAACGAAATAACTCGCCCCGATAAAGACGATCGCGAAGGCGAGGAGTCCATCGCCGATTGTGCCCGTGAGTTCCCCACGATGGGGCATCGCCATGCGAATCGCGTATCGCAATCCGAAGGCGACCGCAAAGATCGCGATCGTGACCCACGACGAGCCGAGGTGCATGACGCCTGGTTTATCGGTTGGCCGCACGTCCGTGTGCATCCCACGCAGAACTCCAAAGGGCAGGCCGGCGATGGCGCCGATGAAGAGCGCGACGGCAATGTCGATCGGTGGCGCCGGGTAGAGCCGATCGTTTTCGTAGATCACCCACGCCGTAAGCACGCAGAGAATGATCGGCGAGACCCACATCCGTGTGACGCTGATGCGCTGCGGCCGGATCATGCGAACCGCCAACACAACGACCACGATCAGGAGTGGGAGCAGTTGCACCCACCCCGGAAGTTCGGGCGTCGCTTGCGATCCTATTTGATTTCGACCTTGGCGCCCGCTTCTTCGAGCTTCTTCTTCACTTGCTCGGCCTCGTCTTTAGTAACGCCTTCCTTAACGGCCTTGGGCGCGCTCTCGACGAACGCCTTGGCTTCGGTAAGGCCGAGGCTCGTAAGTTCGCGGACGGCCTTGATGACCTTGATCTTCTCGGGGCCGATCTCAGCCAGAATAACGTCGAACTCGGTCTTCTCGGCTTCCGGCGCCGCGGCGGCCGGACCGGCGGCCATCATTGCGACTGGTGCGGCCGCAGAGACGCCATACTTCTCCTCGAGCTGCTTGACGAGATCGGCAAGTTCGAGAACGGTGAGTTTATCAATTTGGTCGATGACTTCGGCAACTGCCATGATACGTATTTCTCTTCCTTATCTAAGCGTTTGAGGCTGCGGCTTTTTGCTCGCGAATGGCGTTGAGCGCACGGACGAGTCCGCTCTGGTTGCCCGACAGCACGGTAACGAGGCCGCGTAGCGGATTCGCAAGCGTGCCGACGAGCGAAGCGAGGAGTTCGATTTTCGGTGGAAGCTTGGCGAGGATTTCCACGTGTTTTGCGTCGACGATTTGGCCGTCGATGTAGGCTGCCTTGATTCCGACTTTTTTGACGGTATCGCTGAAGGTCTTGAGCGCCTTGGCCGGTGCAACCGGATCCGCTCCCGCAAACACGACGCCCGTCGGCCCCGCAAGAATCGATTCGAACTGCGACGCGAGATCGCCGGCGGCGATGCGAAAGAGCGTGTTCTTGACAACCGAATAACTGTTGCCGTCTTTGCGCAGCTCCCCGCGAAGCTTGGTGATCTCTCCGACGGTCAGCCCGGCATAATCGGTAAAGAAAAGGCTCTTCGCCGCGGCGAGTTTCTCGGTGAGTTCTGCGACTGAGGCTTCCTTACGTGCGGTCGGCATTCGATGGTTTCCCGGCGCAGACGCGCCAAAAGCGAAAAAGAAAAGCGCCCCGTTCGAGGGCGCATCGTTGAAAGTTCGCATCGCCTCAGCGGCGCTGAACATCCCATTCTCGCGTCCTCGGTGGTCCTCCCAGCGTCACCCTGAGCACACTCATTGTCATCCTGAGCTTGTCGAAGGGTGACCTGCGGAAACTAAGGCCTTGCGGCCGGCCACGGTCTATGGAGCCAGCCGATAGACTACCACAGCAATGGCGGAGAACGCAACACGGGCCGAGGAACCAACCGCCTCTTCGCTTTGCGAAAGAATAGATTCTGCTGGCCGAGAAAGCGGCCGCATGTCGCGCGGACTGGTGAAGTCGGTCGTCCTGCTTATCTGCGAACGCCTCTCGCTGGCCGTCGTCGCGATCGGCACGGTCTTTATGGCCCTGGTCTTCGTCGTGGTCGAGTATCACTCGTCGCATTTGGGCCAGTACTCCGTCGTGCTGGTCGACAATACCAACCGCATCCAAGTCGTCTCGGCCGCCGCGCCGCACGGGGCCTTGCATACCGGCGACAGCATCGACCTGCAGGATCTCTCGCCGACGCAGCGCTTCTCGCTTTTGCGGGGGGCGCATGCGGGAACGCGCTTGACGCTTATAGCGACGCGCGACGGCCGAACCTTCGTGACGACGTTGCCGGCCGGCTCTCCCGACTACAGCCGGCGCGCGACGCTTGCGCGCGACGTCGGCGTGCCGGTGAGCTTCTTCTTAACGTTGGCTCTGGCGAGCGCGCTCTTTCTGATGCGACCTCGCCCGATCACGCTCGCGTTCTATGCCTACACGATCTTGATGCTCATCAAGATCAACAAAGCCGCCATCGACTTGGCAGCGTGGCCAATCAATGTCTACAGCGACCTTGCCATCCAGGCCGTTTATCCGCTGACGCAGCTGATGATCCTGATCTTTGCGCATCGGCTCTACGGCCGCTCGGGGCGCGCATGGCCCTGGTTCTTCGCCGGCGCCGTCGTACTCTCGGTAGCCGACTTCGTCGCGTGGGTCGATCCAATCGTCTGGACGGTCTTTCAAAAGTACGGTTTCCCCGGACCGACCAATCTCTTCATGAGCGGGAGCGACGCCGCGCTGCTCGTGGTGGTGCTCACCGCGCTCGCCTACATCGCGTCCGGCGCGACCGCCCTCGATCGCACACGGGTGACGTGGGTGATCTCGGGCATTGCTCTGGCACCGATTCTCGACTTGACGTGGGCCCTTGCCAACGTTACCACGACGCTGATCGGCAATACGTCGCTCCCCATCCTCTACGTACAATCGTGGACGGGAGCTTTGCTCCCGTGGTTCAATCTCATCGGATCGATCTTTGTGCTCTACGGTCTACTCTCGGAGCGCGTGGTCGATTTCCGCTTTGCGATCGGACGCGCGGCCGTCTATGGGTTCATAACGGCGGTCTTGCTCATGCTCTTCGGCACCTTCGAGTGGCTAGCCGAACAAATTTTCGAAAGCACGAAGCCCGCGATCTACATCAGCCTGTTCGCCGCACTAGCGATCGGCTTCACGCTCAACGCGCTGCACGGTCGAATCGAATACTTCTTGAACACCTTCTTCTTCCGCGATCAACGCCGCTCCGAAGAGGCTCTGCGCCGCGCATCACGCGCGCTCGCCAACACGTCTTCGGAAAAGACGTTGATCGAGTTTCTCGTCGACGAACCCATCCGCGTTCTCGGGCTTAACTCGGCGGCACTCTTTCTCGCGCCGGCCGCCGGCAAGCCCTTCGAACGAACGGCCGCCCGCGGCTGGTCGAAAACGGAGTCGGAGAGCATCGATGCCGAGGATCCGCTCATCGTGGAGCTGCGCGCCGAACTCACGCCGATCGTGCTCGACGGGCGTCCGCGCCCGGAAACGATTCTTCCCGGCGGCGCCAAAACGCCGTCGCTCGTCGTTCCGCTGCTGATGCGTGGATCGGTTTTCGGGTTCGTGCTCTACGGCTCGCGCTCAAACGGCATGGCATTGACGTCCGACGAACATGCGCTGCTCGAAGGCGTCGCGCGCAGCGCCGGCGCGGCCTACGATCACATCGATGCCGATCGCTCCCACGCACGCATCTCCGAATTGGAAGCGCAAGTTCACGCACTAACCGCCTCGCATTAGCCCATTGTCATCCTCACCGCCGTCGAGGGACGACAACGGGCCGGCCAGAAGCCGCCGGGATGGAACACGTTCAACGCGATTTTAGCCGTGAAGCCTTCCTCGGACGCGCCGGTATTGGGTTGGCTGCGGCCTGGACAGGCGAGGCGCTCTCGATGGCGCAGGCCGCAGCGGCCGAACCGTCAACTCCTCGCCTCGAGATGGGCGCACGCAATCCGGCCGACGCACTGGAGAAACTCAAAGCGGGCAACGTCCGCTATGTCGCCGGGCAGCCTCGCAGCGGGCCCCAAAGCGCGCGCCTCGTCGAGCTCGCCAGCGGACAGAATCCCTTTGCAATCATTCTGGGTTGCTCCGATTCTCGCGTCCCGATCGAAACGGTTTTCGATCAAATTCCAGGCAACGTCTTTGCCGTTCGCGTGGCCGGCAACTTTCTCAACGACGCTAACTTCGGCTCGATCGAGTATGGCGTCGCCGTTCTGAAGGCACGGCTGATCGTCGTGCTCGGGCATACAAAGTGCGGAGCGGTAAGTGCGGCGGTCTCCTACGTAAAAGACGGAACGACGCAGCCCGGGCACATCGCAACCGTCGTCGAAGCAATCGTCCCGGCCGCCAAAGCGACGCGCGGCGCCCCAGGCGACTGGGTAGCCAACGCGATTGTCGAAAACGTGCGACGCAACGTGCGCGAAATGACGGCCGGCTCAAAAATCATCGCCGACGCAGTAAGCGCCGGCGACGTTGAGGTGATTGGCGGAATCTATACCCTGCACACCGGCGAGGTCGCTTTTGCCTAAAAGCTAGGCCGTCGCCTTAATCCGGTTCGGGTCGACCTTCACGCCGGGACCCATCGTACTGGCCAGCGTCACGCTACGAACGTAGGTTCCTTTCGCAGCCGCCGGCTTTGCGCGGACGATCGCATCGAGCAGCGTCGTGACGTTCTCGAGCAGCTGCGCTTCTTCGAAGCTCGCCTTCCCGACGATCGTGTGCACGATGCCCGTCTTATCGAGGCGATACTCCACCTTACCGGCCTTGATGTCGCGAATCGCGCCGGCGATATTTGCCGTCACGGTTCCGGCCTTGGGGTTGGGCATCTTCTGCGCGAGAAGGCGTCCGAGCTCTTTGCCGACCGACGCCATCATATCGGGCGTCGCCACGGCGACGTCGAACTCCGTAAAACCGCCCTTGACCCTATCGATCAGATCCTGATCGCCGACGATGTCGGCGCCGGCTTCTTGCGCGGCCTTCGCATTATCGCCCTTGGCAAAGGCGATGACGCGAACCGAGCGCCCCGTTCCATTCGGCAAAAGCACCGTGCCGCGAACGTTTTGATCGCTCTTCTTCGGATCGACGCCCAGGCGAATGTGCACCTCGATGGTTTCGTTGAACTTTGCGTTGGCGTTCTTCTTGACGAGCGTAATCGCTTCAGGCGTCGAGAAGAGCTTGCCGGAATCGAAGCCCATGGCGAGTGCCTTGAAGCGTTTTCCGTGATGCTGAGCCATCTTACGCCTCCACTTCCACGCCCATCGATCGCGCCGTTCCGGCGACGATCTTCTTGGCCGCGTTCATGTCGTTGGCGTTGATGTCGGGCATCTTCACCTTCGCGATATCCTCGAGCTGCTTCTGCGTGAGCTTACCGACTTTGTTGCGGTTAGGCTCCTTGCTGCCCGACTCGATCCCCAGCGCCTGTTTGATCAGAAAAGACGCCGGAGGCGTCTTCGTGATGAACGTAAACGTGCGGTCGTCGAAGACCGTAATCTCGACGGGGATGATCATGCCGGCCTGTGAAGCAGTGCGCTCGTTGTACTGCTTGCAGAAGTCCATGATGTTGAGCGAGTAGGGGCCCAGCGCCGGTCCGATCGGCGGAGCCGGGGTCGCCTTGCCTGCCGGAATCTGCAGGCCGATCTTACCAACTACCTTCTTAGCCACAAATGTCTCCTTTCGAAGCGAGTCTCATCGCTTCTTCCCCAGCTATAGTGCTACACGAACGTCGGGGTCTTCGTCCGTTTGCCATCCTGTGCGCAGCCTGTCATGCTGAGCCTGCCGAAGCATGACCAAGCCACTAACCTTTAAGAACTATACTTTCTCCACTTGGAAGAACTCCAGTTCGACGGGCGTTTCGCGACCGAAGATCGAGATGAGCGCGCGTAAGCGCTCCTTCTCCGGCGCGATGTCGTCGACGACGCCGGTGAAGTCGAAGAACGGCCCCGACGTGACCTTGACGCGATCGCCCTTCCTGAAGTCGATCTTGAGTTTGGGCGCTTCGATGCCCATTTGCTTGAGAATCGTTTTGACTTCTTTGTCCTGCAACGGCACGGGCTTCTCACCCGGGCCGGGACTTCCGACGAAGCCCGTCACCCCTTGCGTGTTGCGCACGACGTACCAGGACTGATCGTCCATGGTCATTTCGACCAGCACGTAGCCCGGAAAAACTTTCTTCGGCGTGATCTTGCGCTTGCCGTCCTTGAACTCGACTTCGTCCTCCATGGGAACGAGCACGCGGAAGATCTTGTCCTGCATGCCCATCGAGTGGATGCGCCGCTCGAGATTTGCCTTGACCTTGTTTTCGTAACCCGAATAGGTGTGGACGACGAACCAGTTACGGTTATCTTTGGGCTTGGCGACGACGACATCGTCGTCGACGACGTCGGCGGAGGGCTCGTCCTCGAGTTCGGCGGACGGCTCTTCGACAATCTCCTCGACCGCGACCGGGTCGCCCATCTGGAGATCCTCGGTTTTTGTTTCGTCGACGGCCGTTTCGCTTATGGTCGTGTCGTCAACAATCGGTTCGGCGTCGTACATCGTCTGCATCTACCCGGCGGTGACCGGATGAATCAAGTTGAAGAGCCACCCGAAGAGCTGGTCGACGAGGAAAACGAACAGCCCGATGCCGATCACGAGCGAGATCGTGAGGATTGTCGCAGAGATCCACTCGTCGCGCGTCGGCCAGGTAACGCGCCGAAGCTCCGCGATGACGCCGCGAATGAAATCGCCGCCCGCTATGGACTGGGCCGTTCTCTTTTGCTGTTCGTTCACCAAAGGTTTACCTTAATTTGTCATCCTGAGCGCAGTCGAAGGGTGGCAGGGCGGACAGGACTCGAACCTGCAACAACTGGTTTTGGAGACCAGGACTCTACCAATTGAGCTACCGCCCTATCTCGTTTCCCTATGCGGTTTGTGGCATCGGCAGAAGCGGCAGTACTTGCTGAGCTCCAGCCGGTCCGTGGTCTTCTGCTTGTTTTTCTGCGTGTTGTAGTTCCGGCGCTTGCACTCGGTGCACGCCAGGACGACCGTCACTCGAGATTCTTTCTTTGCCATCTTTAGTCTATCACAACATTAAGAAAACGGACCGGCGGTCCGTTCGAAAGTCAATGCTAGCACATCCGCCAGCCCCTTTCAACCGCCCCGTGCTCCATCGAAGGGCGGGCCTGGCAACCAACCCCCCGTTGTCCATGCTGATCGCGAAGCATGAAGGGCGACAACGGAGAACGATGGTGCGCCCGGCCAGAATCGAACTGGCAACCTTGGGCTTAGGAGTCCCCTGCTCTATCCAGTTTGAGCTACGGGCGCGCACGCGGTCTCCCTCATTTTATGCGGGTTTGCGCGTCGGTGCCCTGCCTTTAAGTGCCTCGAGCGCGCGTCGGCGGATTCCGGGTATCTCACGGCAAGGGGCGAATAGGGCGGCTACGCGACCTGCCGGACGTGCCGCCTTTTGGGCGGGGCGCAGGCGCGCGTTCGGAGGGATGATGCCGAGCTTACGGGTGATCTGCCTGGTTGCGGCGGCCGCACTGCTCCACGGCTGCGCGGCCGCACCAGCACGCGCTCAAGAGCTTGGGTCGTCGTGCACGTCGAGCGTTCAAGTGCTCTTCAACAGATACACGACCACTCACATCGAGAGCGGGTCGACGATCTGGTTCTCGGGCGTCCTCGAGGGCGTCTCGAGCGATAAAGGCGCCTTGGGAAGCAAACCGATTCGGATCGACGTGCGGCAGTCGCGGATCACCTTTGGGAGATGGCAGCACGTCATCACGCTGCCCGACAGCACCATCACGATCGACCCATCGACTAGCGACCCGCAGCGCTGGTGGGTCGACAACTCGGCGTGGTCGCTCACGTATGCACCGTCGCAGATTCCAGAAGCCTTTTTCGACGGCATGCCCTACGAGGCGCCCGAGCCGTTCATTCCCGCCCTCAGCGGACCGGTCACGTGGACCGCGACCTTTACTGCCTCGCGTCCAGGCGTCATTGTGCGCTGGGCTTGGAGCGCGGCGGTGTACTCGCACTTCGGCGTGTTAGGTCGACTCCTTGTGAAGCCACTGACCGCGCCGATCGCGGCTTTTCCCTTGCCGCCCGCAATGTATCAAAACGACGATCCCGCGGGGACGCCCGAAGCCTTCAAGCAGTTCGTAATCGCGGGCGCCATGGGCTCCGGAGCACCGCAGTACACCGGCGCGCGCAGCGAACACGCATCGGTTATCGCGTGTCCGTCAGGCCGGCCGCCGCCCGCAGGACCCATCCGATCGGTGCCTCCGGCGGTCCCGCATTACTTCGGCAGCATGCAGCTGGTGGCGCCTTCGTTACCTGCGCCCACGTTCGCGTGGCCGGTCTCGCAACTGATCTCACTCTCCGACGGCAGCGTTTGGCAGGCCGTCGTGCGCTGCTATGCGACGGACCTTTGCGCGCTCGTTTCGTATGCAAACGGTGACGAAATGGCGATCTACTCCGAAGGCGCCGCGTATTGCGAGCCGTACGTCTTGCGCTTTAATCGGAGGAACGGTGGTCGAATTATTTATTCGTTCTCACGTGACGTCGACTACGACGACCACCCGACCGCGCATCGTTCGAACTGCGCGCGAACACGGCCGACCCACATCGGCATCGATGGCGGGCGCCTGATCCTTGGGATTTCGAAGAACGCCGACGGCTCGCTCCGATTTCATTTTGCTAAGCCATAAGCAAGTCGTCGTGACACCCTTCCAAGCCCTGGGAACCGCTCTCGCGCCTTCCATCGCGGACGCGAAAACAATCATTTCACGAAGATGGTTGGCGGCGGCGGCAATAACGTTGGGTACGTTCCTGGTGGCGGCGTACGCCGTTACCGTCTGGCACAATCTTCGTGCCGTGGTTTGGATCGAAGACGTAAGTACATTCGTGTTGGCGGCCGTGTTCTATGCCGATGCTATGCGACTAGTGCTGCTTCCGGCGTATCGTTTGACTTTTGTGAACGTCCTGAGGCTAATCGCGGTCCATCTTGTTTTTCTCGTATCGGCTGTCATTGTTTTCATTCCGTTCGCGAACATTATAAGCGTCGGTCACATGAACCCGCACCTGGTAGGCTTCTGCTTTGCTATTGTGGACGTGCTTCTTGGCGCGCGGCTCGCCTTTTCGTGGTTCGCCTTAAACAATTACGGCATTGTTGGCGCGTGTTTACGCTCTTGGGCTCTCACAGCACGACCGACCTTTTTACCGACTCTGTTGGTTTATGCCGGGTCGTACGTCCCTAGCGTAATCGCTAAGCAAGTCGCAGGAGGGCTCCAAACTCATCTAGCGCCATTGCCCTGCACTGCCCTTAGCGTGGTCCTTGATTACGCCGTGATCTTTCCGGTGGGTGCCTTTATCTTTCCACTCCTAGCTCGTTGGATGCTAGAGTGCGAGCCGTTTCACTCCTCTACGGAGTCCCTAGCTCCGTTAATAAGATAGGCAACCCGTAGGGCCTACAGCCAGGCAGCGCCCGCACTTCCTGTATTGACAACTCTAGATACACGAGCTAACATCGATGGATGTCAATGCAACGGTGTTGCCCCCCCGCGAAGGTTGTAGAAACCGATTTTGAGCCCGCTGCCGGCCTTCTCAAGGCGATTGCGGACCCTTACCGCCTAACCATGCTGGCGACCCTGGCCACTGCAGAGGACGAAGTCTGCGTCTGCGACTTTACCGATGCTCTTCCCTTGAACCAGCCGACTGTCTCACATCACTTGCGCATTCTGCGCGAGGCCGGGTTGGTGACGTGCGATCGGCGTGGTACTTGGGTGTATTACCAGCTCGCAGCAGATGCACGCGCCCGAGTGGACCATGCCTTAGCCCTGGTTTTCCGGAAGAAAGTACACGCGTGAAGACTCACTTGAATCTTGCCACGACTGACCTCGCCGAGAGCGTCCAGTTCTACTCAACCCTGCTCGACGCAAAGCCCGCGAAGCTGTTAAGCGATTACGCGTTGTTCATCACCGAACAGCCAGGGCTTGAGCTTGCGCTCGATTTAAGGGGCTCCGTCTCGCCAACGAGCGATGTGCACTATGGCGTCTGTGTCGATTCGATCGAGGATGTGGAGCTCGCGGCGGCCCGGCTCCAACACGTGGGGCTCGCCTCGTCTATCGAACGCGAAGAGACGTGCTGCTACGCGAACCAGACGAAGATATGGGCCATCGATCCGGCGGGCCGGCGTTGGGAAATCTACACAGTGCACGAGGATACCGAAGAGCGGGATGCTGCCGATACTACGTGCTGCACAACTGCGGCGGACGAAAACCGTCCCTGCTGTAGCGACTAGCCGGGTGATGAGCGTATCCTTGACGATCCGGCGAGCATCGGGCGACGACCTCGAAGCGATTCGGCGTATCTATAATGAGGGCATAGAGGATCGCGTGGCCACCCTTGATACCAACCCGAAGTCAAACGACGCGATTATGCAATGGTGGTCGCAGCACGATGAACGGTACACCATCCTCGTTGCAGCCGAACTCGGCGAGGTCGTTGCCTGGGCATCGCTTAACCGAATCTCTCATCGCTGCGCGCACTCGGAGATCGCTGACCTTTCCGTCTACGTAGCCCGTGCGCACCGCAATAAAGGCGTCGGATATTCGCTGCTGACGAGGCTGACGCACGAAGCTAGACAAAGTGCCTTTCACAAAATTATGCTTCATGCGCTAGATGGAAACGAACATGGGAAGCGGCTGTATCGCAAAGCCGGGTTCGTAGAAGTTGGGGTCTTCAAGGAGCACGGACTGCTCGACGGGCAGTACGTCGACGTGATAGCCATGGAACGCCTGTTGCGATGACGTTGCTGAAGCGTAGCACCGCCGAAGCATTTGGCACCGCGTTCCTTCTGGCGGGGGTGGTCGGTTCGGGCATAATGGCGGAACGTCTAAGCGCTGGGAATCATGCGCTCGCGCTGCTAGCGAATACCCTAGCCACGGGTAGCGTTCTCATGTGCCTGATTGCGGCACTTGGACCGATCTCCGGTGCGCATTTTAACCCAGCCGTGTCATTTGCCGACGCATTACGCGGCGGCTTACCATGGCGCGAAGTTCCAGCGTACGTCGTAGCGCAGCTTTCCGGCGCGACGATTGGTGTCGCTGCCGCCAATGCAATGTTTGGGCTCCCACTGTTCTTCGTCTCGCACCACGTACGTACCGGACCTACGCTGTGGCTAGGCGAGTTCATTGCGACTTTCGGCCTGCTGCTTGTCATTTGGGGGTGCGTACGCTCTGGCTCTCCTTTCATTCCTTTTGCCGTCGCCGCGTATATCGTCGCTGCATACTGGTTTACCGCGTCTACATCGTTCGCGAATCCTGCCGTGACCATAGCGCGATCGTTGTCTGATACTTTCGCCGGTATACGTCCGCAGGACGCTCCCGGATTCGTCGTCGCGCAGTTTTTGGGTGCGGCTTGCGCCACGCTAGCATTCGGATGGCTCGCGCCCATCAACGCACCCGGCGTTGATCCCGTTTTGCTTCCCCATATCGGGGGCCCAGATGCCGCCGCGTAAGCCGAAGCAGGGGGACAAATGAAGCGCGAAGTGCTGTTCGTTTGTGTCGGTAATACGGCGCGCAGTCAGATGGCGGAAGCATTTCTTAATAGCATCTGCCCAGACGATTTTGCAGCTGAAAGCGCCGGCCTTGATCCTGGCACTCTCAATCCTCTGGCGGTCGCCGCGATGCGCGAAGTCGGAATCGACATATCAACAAAGGGAACAACGAAGGCATTTGACCTTTTTAAAGCCGGCAGACTCTACTCATATGTGATAACGGTCTGCGACGAGACGAGCGCCGAGCATTGCCCAATCTTCCCAGGCGCAGCTAGACGTTTGCACTGGACCTTTGCCGATCCCGCGAGTTTCCAAGGATCCTGGGAGGAGCGCCTCTCGCAAACACGCGTTGTTCGAGATGAGATTCACGCCCGGATATCGGCGTGGTGCAAAGAGGCGTGCTCTCCCAGCCGCTAATCCGAGGTCGTCAACCCCGGCTCGAAATCCCCATGGCTTTGGTGAGGAGTTCGCAGTCGTTTGAACCGACTTCCTTTGCCATGAGATCGTTGAGCAGCGCGTTCATACGCAAGATCAATGCTTGGTTCTTTTCGGGATCCAAGGCAAGATTTTGGACTTCCTGTGGATCGTTTTGCAGGTCGAAGAGCTGCACGTCGTTCTTTTTAAAGATCTCTTCCATCGTTTGCGGTGTGTTACACGCGGTGGGCGCGTAGTACCGGCCGAACTTGTAGCGTCCGTCGAACACCAAAGCGAGTAAACCGCGCTTCGTTAGATTCGCCTCGGCGAGCGGTGGCGACGTTTCGTTCATAAACTGCGTGTCCATCGTCTTGTTGAGGAAGGTTCCGTCCACGGTCGATGGGCCAACGTAGTTGAAGAGAATCGCCGGCCGTATCTCCGTCGCACTCGCTTTTTCCGGCTCGGTGAGGAGCGAGGAGAAGTCGTGTCCAGGCAGCGCCTTCACCGCGGATGGCCGCTTCGAGTCGGGGAGCCCCGTGAGGCCAACGAACGTGGGAAGCAGGTCCAGGTGACTGGTGAGTGCGGGGCACGTCGTGCCGGCCTTCGCGTCCGGGTGCGCGATGATCAACGGCACGTGGATGTTTTCCTCGTAGACGAATGGCCCCTTACCCTTCAGCCCTCCGTGCGCGCCGCCCATCTCACCATGATCGGCCGTGAAAACGACAACCGTATCCTTCCACAAGTCCATCTGATCCATGACGTCGACAATCTGCTGGAGACCCCGGTCGACGTCCCGAATTGCGTTGAGATAGTAGTTGTAAAAGATTGTCCACATGTCTCTGCGATCCGTCGGGATCGTGCCGGACCAGCCGTCCCAACCTTTCTTATATTCCGAAAGCGCACCCGGCATACCGGGGGCGGCGAGCGATTCGTCGAGGCTTTCCGGTAGTGTGAACGACCACGTCTTCTCATAAATCGAGCTTGCCGGCGGTGGCGGAATTGCCAACGGCACCACCGGCTTCTGCACTACGGGTTGGCCGGGAACGTTGCCATCACCGTACATGATGTCGTGGGGATTAACGAAACTTGCGACCATGAAGAAAGGCTGGCCCGTCTTTCGGGCCTCCGGAGCGCTCTCGAGCAGATGTCGAACGCTTTCGCCCGCGATGAAGGGGTCGTTGTCGTAGCCGCTATCCGGAGTGCTGCCAATATCGCCGCCTGCGCTGAATATATCGAAGCCGTAGGCTTGTGCCGCGTCGCTGTAGTTGATGCTAGGTTTGGGGTTGAGGATGCTCTTGTCCATTTCGAACTTTCCGAAATAGGCGGTCTTGTAGCCCATCGCTTTCAAGACGGATCCCATATTAGGCATCCGCGGGCTCAAGCTGCGCACGAACGAGAACTGCATCTGGTCGATAACGCCCGTGACTTGAGGCGGTTGTCCCGTGAGGAAAGACGCCCTCGACGGCGAGCATTGGGCCGACGAAATAAAGTGCTGCGAAAACGTGACACCATGGCTCGCGAACGCATTCATGGCGGGAAGCGAATAATCAGAACCCGCGAGCAGCTTTTCGACTCGCTGGTCAACGATGATGAACACGACGTTATACGGCGGTTTGCCGCTCGCGTCTGAGCCGCCCGCAGGGCTCTGGGGAGCCTGCGCCATCGCGTACTCGGGACGGACGCGCAATAGGCCCAAGCCTACCAAAACCTGCGCGCAGCGTGTAAGGAACTTGCCTCTCGTCTTCCCTGGGCTCGCGCCCTCGGCATTCGACAACGGCTCGCGCTTCATTTCCATCTCGCACTTCTCCCTGTACACTGCAGAACGTCCCGGCGGTTCGCTTCCGTATATTGCCACCCCTCGCGTGGTTTCGGAAAGGCGCAGCGGCCCAGTGCTAGAAAACGGCACTCTCATTACTCGGTTAGGAGGCGTTCTTAAGAATGCGTTTACATTTAGGGCACCAAACTCTGGCGGCAGCCGCAATGGTCGCGCTGCTCGCCGGATGCGGCGCCGGCACGTCGCCGGCTCAACTCGGCGCTACGGGTCAGAACACGGTCGCCCAGTTACGACACCTAGGCGGCGCCGTCGCGGCGCATCCAATCCAATTTGCGGGTGCGAACGCGGCGCGTACGTGGATGGCACCCGATGCGAAGAAGTCCAAGACCCTGCTCTACGTCGCGGACCAAGGCGCGAACGACGTTGAGGTCTATTCGTATCCCAGCGGTAAGCCGGAAGGCACGCTCACCGGATTTCAAACGCCGTCGGGCGTCTGCTCGAACAAAGCCGGCAATGTTTTCATTCTCAACGGCAATGGTACGAGCGTCGAAGTCTACGCGCACGGCGGCTCCTCACCGATCCGGACGCTCGATCTTCCGGGTTCTCCGGAACTCAATTGCTCCGTCGATCCAACGACGGGGAACCTCGCACTTGGAGTACTCGGCGGCACTTGCGGAGAGTGCTTTGTCGTCTTCACCGACGGCTCCGGAACGGCCACGGTCTACACGCCGGCGGGCCAAACGGGGCTTCCCGGCTGCGCCTACGACAACAACGGCAACCTCTTCTGTGACGCCTACGGGAACCAGGACGCCTTCGCGCTCTTCGAGCTTCCCAAGAAGAGCTCGACGGCAAAGGCGGTCTCGGTCAGCGGCGCGGGCGGCCTAACGGCGGCGTCGATACAATGGGACGGCACGGACTTGGCGTTTGGAGCCGGGGCCGGGCCGACGCTCTATCAGATACAACTCTCCGGATCGACGGGAAGCGTCGTCGGCTCGACGTCGCTGAGCGGCGCGAGTGCGGTTTGGCAGTTCTGGATTACGAACAATCTCGGCGGTAAGAAGCACAAAGGGTTGCGCGCGATCGCGCCGACCTTCCTCAACAGCGTCCCCGTTGCCGGCTATTGGAACTATCCGGCCGGCGGTACGGCGACGAAGACGATCACCACCGGACTCACGCAGCCCGACGGCGCGGCACTAAGCACGAAGAAGTAACTCCGGCATCGTACGTTGACAATGACAGGAACAATACAGAATGAGAATCCCGTGTACGCCAGTATACATCGTGGGCCTTTGCGCGTCCCTCGTCGCGTTCGCCGGATGCGGTAGAGGATCGCTGTCGGGCCTAGCATCGGGGCCGAATTCAGCTCAGCCGAACGCACGGCGGGATTTCACGGCGTCGTGGATGGCTCCCAGCGCCAAGCAGGGCCGGCTTCTCTATATTTCCGACGGCGGCACGGAGGATGTTGACATCTACACATATCCGAAGCTCAAGCTCGTCGGCACGCTAACTGGTTTCGATGAGCCGCAAGGCATCTGCCTCAACAAAGCGGGCGATGTTTGGATTGTGAACACGGCCGTTTCAGAGCTCCTAGAATACGCGCCCTTCGGCACGAACCCAATCGCAACCCTATATGACCCCGGGGAATACCCCGTCACCTGCTCGGGCGACGGGCCGACCGGCAACCTCGCGGCTTCAAACCTCTTTTCGACTAGCGATGGGAGCAGCAGCCTTTCGATTTATAAGCACGCTACGGGGAGTCCGGACGTCATAGAGGCGTTAACGCGGAATTTCTTCCTGAGCTATGATCCTAAGGGGAACCTATTTGTCGAGGGCGAGAATTCCAGCGACAATTTCGCGCTCGGCGAAATACCCGAAGGAACGAAAAAGGTCGAGCAGCTCTCTGTAAGCGGAGCAACCATTGAGTCCCCGGGCCCCCTTCAGTATGCTGACGGAAACTTGGCGCTCGGCGGTCAGGACAAGACGGAGGGCATTACTGTAATTTATCAGCTTGCGGTCAGCGGAAGCGTCGCAACGGTCGTCGGAACTACGAAGCTGCTCGGATCGGGTGGCACTGCATTTTTTATCCTGGGTCATGAAGTCGTTTGTGTCAACGCCGAAACTCTCGAGATCGCAATCTACAAATATCCGGCTGGCGGCGAGCCGATTAAAGTCATTCATAGCTCTCTTGTCGAGCCCCTCGGACTGGTGATCACCAAGTAGCAGGTCAATAACACGACGCGCTACTGCCTTCCATTCGGGAATACCAGTATGACGCTTTCATCCGTAGGTAACCCCAAACCAATCGGCGGCAGACCGGCAAAGGCTAATATCCGAGATGAACGAGTCTGACGACTGGCATGGATTCTGGATCGGCCAACAGCCCACGCTGTGCCTTTGGATCGCCTACCTGGAGCCTTCTGGAATACCAGAGGAGGGTTGGCATCTGTTTCGAGCCGAGGCGGCCGCAACAGGCTTTAAAGCACTTTTCGAGTTTCACTCACAACTTGGTGAGTTCGCGAAATTCAGAGATCAAGTGTTAGCCATGCACGAAACACTCCAAGGCGAGGCTCGCTTCGAGTCTTTGGAATCGAACGTCCTCGTGGACGGTACGATGGACGCTTCGGACACGTCTTCTGGGCGATAGCTCTTCGCAGTCCACGCGGTGGCGAGACTTGGCCAGAGCTAACCTCTAAAATGCAAGAAGATCAGACCATGCTCTGGAATGTCGCCGCAAAAATTGGAGACATGTTTGAATGACTCGAACGGAGTAAGCCACAACAGTGCTAGCTGGCTGCGGCGGCAACCCGAACGCGAGGCCTAATGGGGGGATCCGGGATGAATCTAAATAAGGCTTTATGGGAGAAGGGTGATTTTACTCGCATCGCCGCGAGCATGCGCGAGAGCGGCGACGCATTGGTCGAGCGCCTCGGTATCGCCCCCGGATTGAAGGTTCTCGACCTCGGGTGCGGTGACGGAACCACCGCGTTGCCCGAAGCGAGGCGCGGTGCCGACGTCCTTGGCGTGGACATCGCGAGCAATCTCGTTTCCGCCGGCGACCGGCGCGCAAAGGCCGAGGGACTTGCGAACATCCGCTTTCAGGAAGGGGACGCCACCAATCTGCGCGATTTAGACGACGAGTCGTTCGATATCGTAGTCAGCATCTTCGGTGCAATGTTTGCCCCCAGGCCATTTGACGTCGCTAAAGAGATGGTTCGCGTTACTCGGCGCGGCGGCCGCATCGTGATGGGTAACTGGATTCCCAACGATCCGACGATGGTCGCGCAGATTCTCAAGATCAGTTCGGGATATACTCCGCCGCCGCCCGAAGGCTTTATCAGCCCGTTGAAGTGGGGCGTCGAGCAGGACGTTATTGCGCGGTTCGGCGGCACCGGCGTTCCGGCCGAAAACGTATCATGCGACCGGGATACGTTTACGTTCGTTTACCAAGGCACGCCCGCGGCATATGTGGAGGAGTTCGAGCACTACTACGGCCCGACGATGAACGCTTTCGAAGCTGCGGAGAGGACGGGCCGTTCCGCCGAGCTGCGCAAAGAGCTTGTGGCGCTTTTTGAGCACGCGAACATGAGTGCCGACAGAAACGTCACGACCATTACGGCGACGTTTCTTCACGTGACGGTGGCTCGCGACTGACCCACCGTTTCGTCCCGGCACGACGGAGCGAACCTACTCAGCCGCCCGTCCAGACTTCAGGAGCATCGCAAAATGAGAACCTCGAATCTTAATCACTACGCGCTCGGCGGCTACGTAGCTGCAGCAATGCTCGTGGGATGCGGGGGATCGCAGCCGCCGTTCGGCGCGCCGAACGCGATACCGCAAGCGCGGGACCGCAAGGAGCATTCAAAACCTTTCAAATTCACTGGTGCGCCGCAGAGCTTCGTCGTGCCGAAAAATGTGGCGCCATTACGGTCACCGCCAGCGGCGCTAGTGGGCCTAGCGGAAACAGCTCCTATGGCTACGACTTTGTTGCGCCTCGATCATATTCGGCTATTCCTACGCGCCCTTTGTCAGAGTTGTCGGTGAAACAAAGGTAGAGGCGTCCTGAGCTATCCGTCCGAGTTGTCGAGGGTGTTTCGTTAGAAGGTACAACGATCGTCCGGCGACCGAGTGCGAACTATCGTACTCGCGAACGACCGCATGTTGAGGACCTGAGTAACTTCCGCAGGTTACTCCAACGTAGGCGTGCCGAAGGTATCAACGGCCAATGCCTTAGGACCCGTACTATAACCTATGCCTCCGGCACAAGAGCCAGCTATACGTTGCGAATTCTGGATCGACAGTCCCAGCCTTATATCGAACAAGTGGGCCGTCGAAGTTTAAGACCCATAAGTTCCCGGCTTCATCGACCCCCATACCAATGGGCTGAGTGCTGATTCCTCGAGTGACCGTCCTTAAAAGCGTTGTTGTGCCTAGTGCGTACTCCGTGACGCTCTGCAGACCCTTAAGGTTAAGAACGCAGAGCGTCCCTGATCCGTCGATGGCGGCCCCTTCCGGATAGCTGATGCCCTTTTCAATTGTTCGCAGGCGTGTGCTCGAGAGCTTAAATTCAAAGATGCCGCCTGGCGGGATGGCGACACTTGGAACGCACAGCAATTGTGGGGAGCTTTTCGCGCTTACCACCCATGCTGGCGCGCCCGGACTAGTCGGCCGCCTTTGCACCCTCCAAGGATCAGTAACATCGCTAACACGATTTGCCCAGCGTTCACTGCTCGCGAATGGAACGTCACGATACTTTCACTCCTTCTTACGAACATGGCGCCGGGTAGCTGGTTTATTGGTTCCTTCGACACTCACAATATGCGCCGATGGAAGAGCGGTTTTTTATGGACAGGCTGTTGGTCTAACGGGGTTGTTGGAGAGCTCGACGCTCACGATCTCCGCGGTGGGGTCCGATACGTGGAGATCGGACGCGTAGTAGGTGTTGTCGAAGGGCTCGGTCATGCAAAGCCGCGGCGAGACGTACTGCGGGTCAATCGGGCCGCCCGCTCCCATCGAATCGGCGAAATACCACTGGCCCTGGCTGGGCTCCGAGACGAACGCGTTGAATGTCCAGACGTTGCTCGGACTGGCGCTCGGCGACGGTGAAGCGTAGCCTCTGATGATGGATTTTTGAGCGATCATCGAGAACTCGGTGCCCTGACCGTTGCTGTTCGGATTATACGAAAGCTGGTTAGGCGTCGTCCCGAGCTTCAGAAATCCCGGAGGAGCATGAGGGTTCTGGCTTGGAATGTACTCCCCGGCCTCCGCATACGATGCCCCGCCGGTGCCTAACGCGATCAAGGCAAACGAATAACCCGCCCAATTCGTTTGTGCGGTGTCAGTCGATGGCGTCACTCCGCTTCCGGTTGTGTTGAAGACAATCATGTACTGATAGTTCGAGAAGTTGAAGGGAGATTCGACGTCATAGTGGATCGCTACATAGCCCGGGGGAGCGCCGCCCGGTCCCAAGCCAGCCGGGTTCGGTGTCACTTGGCGTCCACAAGCAGCGACGACGAATGCCGCCGCTAATATAAAAACAAAACCGAAACTCAATCTGCGAGCCATGTCGATTCCTTCCAGCAGCTCCAGCCCGGTAAGCTGCGGGCAGACTGCTTCTCGAACCTGTATACCGTACTAGAATGGGAATCTCTTGTGAAGTGGGCACTCTCGGACGATCATCCCGGTCCCGTGTACTTTTCGCGTTCAGAGATTCTCGAACTCGAACCTAAGCGGTCCTATACCAACAGTTTGTCGGGGGTGATCGGCAGATCGCGAACGCGGACGCCCGTCGCGTGGTAGACGGCGTTGGCGACCGCGGCTGCCGCGCCCGTGATGCCGACCTCGCCGATGCCTTTCACGTGCGCGGGATTAATATGCGGATCGTCGGCTTCGATCGCGATGACCTCGGGATTGGGAATGTCGGCGTTGGTCGGTACGAGATAATCGCTCAGATTTGCATTCATAATGCGGGCCGTGCGTGCGTCGTAGCGCGTCTTTTCGAAAAGCGCCATGCTGATACCCCAGACGATGCCGCCCACGAACTGGCTGTTCGCCGTCTTCGCGTTGAGAATCCGTCCGCCATCGAAGGCGCCCACGAAGCGCACGACACGCACTTCACCGGTATCGGGATCCACGACGACTTGCGCGAACTGCGCGCCGAAGGCTTGCGTCGCATAGGATTCGTCATTTTCGCCCGGTTCGTCGGCGACATCGAGCACGATGCCGTTTGGCGGGATTGTACCGCCGAGGTCGGCGATCTTATCGCGCAACCACGTTGCCGCCTTGACGACGACGGAGCCAACGCTTCCGGATGTCTGCGAGCCCGCGGCCAGTGGGGCTTCGGGTAAGTTGGTGTCTCCGAACTCAAAGCGAACGCGTTCGAACGGTATTTCGAGAATCTCGGAGGCCAACTGCGCGTAGACGGTTGGCGAACCGCAACCCTGCTCGATCGTTCCGCAGGCAACGACGACGGTACCGTCGGAGTTGGCCCGAATGCGGACTTTGGCAGCAGTGCGATGCGTGTTGCGCGAAGCGGTCGCCATGCCGAGCCCAAGCAATAGCCGGCCCTCGTTCATCGAGCGCGGCTGCGGGACGCGGCGACCCCAATCGAAACGTTCGGCGGCACGTGCGTAGCATTGCCGCAATTGTTTGCTGCTGTAGGGTTTGCCGGAATCGGGCTGGCGCTCCGAGTAGTTACGCAACCGCAGCTCCAGCGGATCGATATCGATCTCGTAGGCGAGTTCGTCCATCGCCGATTCCATCGCGAACGAGCCGGTCGACTCGCCGGGCCCGCGCTGATAGGTCGGCTTGCTGATATTGAGACGCGGCAGTGCGTGCGACATCCCGTAGTTTTCGACCGCATAGAGATCG
The DNA here is from genome assembly GCA_003158175.1 of Candidatus Cybelea septentrionalis. Classification (GTDB taxonomy): domain Bacteria; phylum Vulcanimicrobiota; class Vulcanimicrobiia; order Vulcanimicrobiales; family Vulcanimicrobiaceae; genus Cybelea; species Cybelea septentrionalis. The sequence goes on along the minus strand of PMHJ01000007.1, from coordinate 124,744 downwards.
CGGCTGAACACGGCGCAGGGCTCGACGAACTCGTCCGAGACGCTGGTTTCGCTCAAGACGTCGTGCGTGACGCACACGAGACGCCCGTCGCGCTGCGCCCCGAGCGCGACGCGTTGCTCGGTCTGCGGCCGATGGCCGACCCATCCGAACATCTGCGGGCGCGTGACGATCAGCTTGACCGGACGGCCCACGAGTTTGGCCGCCATCGCAGCGAGCGCTACGTGCGACCACATCTGTCCCTTCGAACCGAACGCGCCGCCGACGTACGGTACGATGACCCGAACCTGCTCGGCGTCGATACCGAAGACTTTGGCTATCCGGCGCTGCACCCCGAAGGCCCATTGGCTGGAATCGTGCAGCGTCAAATGCTCGCCGTTCCACTGCGCGACGGTCCCGTGCGTCTCCATCGGGTTGTGATGCTCGGTCGGCGTGCGATACGTCTGCTCGATTCGCACCGGCGCCGTGGCGAACGCTTTTTCGGGATCGCCGCGCTGGTGCGTCGCCGGCTCTCCGAAGATCTCCTTGGGAACGTAGCGCGGCGCGGCGTCGAAGTTCGTTTCGGGATGGTCCGCCTCGTAGCGGACGTGGAGCAGTTGCGCGGCATACGTCGCTTCTTCAAGGCTTTGAGCGATCACGACGGCGATGGGCTGGCGATCGAACTCGATGCGGTCGTTCTGAAGGAGAAAGAGCAAAGAATCGCTATCGGCGGGCTTGGCCGCACTTACTCGCGGCGCGTTGTGATGCGTCATCACTTCAATCACGCCGGGCGCCGCGCGCGCCTCTGAATCGTCGACGGCGACGATGCGGCCGTTGGCGATGCCACTCGGGACGACGGCGGCGTGCACCAGACCTTCGATGACAACGTCGGCCGTATATCGCGCCTCGCCGGTGACCTTTTCCGGGCCTTCGACGCGGTCGTGCGGCGCGCCGACGAGCGGTTGACTCATGCCGCCGCAATCTCCAAGGCGCGCACGAGCGTGCGCTTCGCGAGCGGGATCTTATAGTCGTTGCCGCCCCGCCCGCGCGCCTCGGCGAGCGCCGCGTCCGCCGCTCTCTCGAACGTGTCGCGGCTCGCCGCCGCATTTCGCAGAAGGGCTTCGGCCTGCAGCGATCGCCATGGGATGGTCGCGACGCCGCCCAGCGCGACCCTCGCTTGACGAATCGTCTTGCCGCTCAGATCGAGCGCTACGGCCGCCGATGCCAGAGCGAAGTCGTATTGCGCGCGGTCGCGCACTTTGAGGTAGGTGGAACGCGCGCCATAGCTCAGCAGCGGTAACGAGACAGCGACGATCAACTCGCCGGGACCTAGCGAGGTTTCGACGTGCGGCGTGTCGCCCGGAAGGCGATAGAAATCGTGCAGCGCGATCTCCCGATTGCCCGATAGGCCGGTAACGTGTACCGTCGCATCGAGCGCCGCAAGCGCCACGGCTAGATCGGAGGCGTGCGTCGCGATACAATGCTCGCTTGTGCCCAGCACGGCTTCGCGACGGAGCTCTCCGCCCAACGCGCCGCAACCGCTTTTCGGCGCACGTTTGTTGCAGGGCGTGGCCGTATCGCGAAAGTACGGGCAGCGCGTGCGCTGCAGGAGGTTACCGCCGATCGTCGCCATGTTTCGCAACTGCGGCGACGCGCTCTCTTCGAGCGCGATCGCGACCAGTGGCAAATGCGTGCGAACCTGCTCGTTCTCCGCAACGTCCGTCAGGCGTGCGAGCGCGCCGACGTGAATCGCATCGCCGGTCACCTCGATCGAGGCTAACGCAAGCGCGTTGATGTCGATGAGCAGCGGAGGCGACTCGACTTCGATCTTCATGAGATCGAGGATGTTCGTGCCGCCCGCGACGTAGCGTGCGCGCCGCTCGCCGGCGAAGTCGGTGAAGGCCGCGGACGGGCTCGATGGCCTCGCGTAACGGAACGGGTTCACGACGTTCCAGCCGCCTCGAGCACTGCGTCGACGATGTGCGGATAACAACCGCAGCGGCAGAGGTTACCGCTCATCTCGGTACGGATGGTGTCGCGGTCGAGCCTCTTGCCTTCGTTGAGGAGCGCAACGGCCGAGACGATCTGTCCCGGCGTACAGAAGCCGCACTGAAAACCGTCGTGCGTGATGAAGGCGCGCTGAACCGGATGAAGGGACCCATTTTGCGCGATTCCCTCGACGGTGACGATGCGATCGCCCGTGTGCATCACGGCGAGGGTCAAGCACGAATCGATGCGCCGGCCGTTGACCATCACGGTGCACGCGCCGCAGGTTCCCTGATCGCAGCCTTTCTTGGTGCCCGTAAGTCCGAGGCGGTCGCGCAGCGCGTCGAGCAGCGTGACCCGCGGCTCGACCCTCATCGTCCGCTCGACGCCGTTGACGTTGATCGTGATGGCACGCGCAGCAGAGGTCCCCGCGGCGGCATCATTGGGACGCACCGTCGGCAGCCGTTGCGCCGCGGCTCGAAAATGGAGCGCAACCTCCGCCGCCAGCGTGGAGATGGCGGCGCGGAAGAAAAAGCGGCGGCGGCTCAACATGCGATGTATCTTCCCGAAATTCGGTCCCCGCAAGCAGCCAGTGCGCCGGCCAGCCCAGCGCGGGCAATTCAGAGATTCCTTATCAAATTCTCGTACGTTTGCGACATTCTGTCGCAAGGTTTGCTATGGAAATCGACGTGGCTTCTTCTTGGATCCGCCGGTACCTAGTATGGGTTTGCGCGGTACCAGTATTTCTAGTGAGCTGCATCGGGCAATCGCAACTCGGTCCGACGCTTACACAAGCCTCAGATGCCACGACCGGCGGGGCGTCTCGTCCCGCCCATAAGGTCGGCCTTGGAGGGGTGCTTTCGACCAAAGACGGCGGCCAAATCTTCGGCTTCGACATCGATCAGAGCGGCAACGACGGCCTCCTCGCTAGTGCACAGACGACGTCGGGTAGCCAGGCGCTCGTCTCCGTTCAGACGTTCGACGAAAACTCGGGCAAGATCACCAGTTTATTCGCAAGACGTCAAGGGACGCGAACCGAGTACGGCGTTGACGGAATCTTTGCGGGCGACGTCGGACTGGTTACGGACTATGTCAGGCGGAAGGGCTCGCTCATTCGACGCTACGACGTGCTGAAGCCCGTGACAGCCAAGAAGTTCACAGGAGCGTGGACGCCCCCCGTAAAGGACACTGATATTCAAGAGGCGGCTGAAAACCAGTCCACACCGACCGCGGTCCTCTTCGGCGTCGAACTCAAGAAACAGGATCGACCGGATCTCGTCGTCTCGAACGTTGCGGCGAACACGAGCACCGTCTTTCATCTCGACGCGAATCTCTTCGGCGGGGCGAACGAGCCGCAGATCGGCGAATATACGGCGGCCTACGAAGCGGTCTTTGCCCTCTCGCCGAACGGCGGCCACGGCGGGACCGTCGCACCGCTCAACGTGTTGATTAACCTGAAAACGGGGAAAGAAACGAGCTTTAACGGAATCAACGCTGGCCTTTACGGTGCCGGCCTCGTAAATGGTTTAGCCGTCGATCCGAACACCGGCATGGCCGCGACAACGACGCAATTGAACGCTCAAGTCCAGTTCTACGATCTGACCAAGCAAACTGGGATCGCCGTTCAGCTTCCGTGCACGGGACCTGAAAGCGAGGAAAACAGCGGTACCGGGATCGCAAACGACCCGGTGCACCACCTCTTCCTGGTGACGGACTATCTCTATTGCAACGGGAGTCAAGGGAGCGCGATCGTCGTGTACGACGAGAGCGGCAATCTCATCGAGACCATCACTGGCTTTCCGTTTGGTCTGGACGAACCGGCACCCGCAATCAATCCCACCAAACGGATGGGTTGGGCATTAGGCGGCCAGGGCTTCACGCAACTCCGACAGTTTTTCTACTGAGGCCTCTTCTTCTTGAACTTCCTGCGGCCATTCGCAATGGTTTTCATCGCGTCCCGCGCCCCGACAACGGCGCTGATCTTTATTGTGTGCCCCTGTCCCGAGGAATAGCGTACCAAAAAACTCTTAATTCCCTCAAGTACGTCCTTAGGCAGGTCTGAGATCTCCGTATACGCGTCGGTGGTAAGCGGCGTCCCCGGGCTAGGTAACGGAACGGCAATCAGACGATCGTTTTCAATCCCATCCTTCGTCTCACGAACCGCACCGATTACGCGCGCCTGGATGAGGCAACCTGAAAATAGTCCGTCGCGATTTACAACCAGGATGTCCACAGGATCCTTATCGGGCGCCAGCGTTTGCGGAATGAAGCCATAATCGTAGGGCCACTCCAAATCCTCCGGAAGCACGTCATGAAACGCAATAATGCCGTATTCGGGCATTAACGCATACTTATGCCGGCTTGCCTTCGGCGTCTCGATAATGGCATTTACGATGCGATTGCGTTTTTTCTTGGTATTCGGAAGCGCCGGGATGTAGTCGTAATGGGTCGCGTTTATGGCCATAACGCCTCTTACCCAGCCACGGGAAAGCCAAGCGTCCGGCTACTAGCGTTCAGCTTGGCTTGGCGAATAACTATTTTACAGCTGCCGCGGCGTTGACAGCCGTCTTCGCGATTTTCGTCAGTAGTTCGTCGGCCTTGATTTCCTGCTCGAGCGTTTCTTGCAAGAGAGGCGGAATCTCCGACAGTCGCATTACTTTGGCCCAAGCGATCAGCGTGCCGTAGCGGGATATCTCATAGTGCTCGACCGCTTGCGCTCCTGCTAGAAGACCGGCATCCAACGCCGGGTTGCCTTTGAAGTCTGCCATGACCTCATTGCCCTCCTCGAGGATACCGTCGATGGCGTCGCAAGTCTTTCCGCGCGCCGGTTTGCCGATAATCTCGAAGACGCGCTCGATCCGTTCAACTTGTCCTTCGGTTTCGTCCCGATGGTGCAGGAACGCCTCGCGCAGATCGTCCGAGTTAACGGCTCTTGCCAATTTTGGAAGTGTCCGGAGAATCTTCTTCTCCGCATAGAACATGTCTCGAAGGGTTTCGTAAAACAGGTCGTTGAGCGTCTTGATCAAGATTAAGCCTTTCTCTTTGGAAGAGAGTCGTTAAGTGCCTCCGCTTTATAGCCGATAGCTCCATAAACTAAACCTCGAGCTCTAAGATTGGGCACGCGCAAATCTTTTCAGGACGGACTCCTTCTGCAATTGGGTGAAATCCCGGAGCGTTCTTAAAGCAGTCTGGTCTGTTCTCCATGCGAGGTAACATCATGTCGAACAACGGCGGTATTATCGGCGTATCGGATCACGGCGGTTGGGCGGTGCTCGTGACGGTGGCACGCGATGGAACGCTCCTCGACCGCCGCCGCGTAGAGCTTGTGGACGACCGCCTGCCGGCGCTACCCCATCATCACGAAGGGCAGGCGCTCCCACTCGACGAGGCCGTGGCTTTGGTCGAGCGGGTGCGCGTTTCGGCGGAGACGCATGCGGTGCTTGCGTTGGATGCCGTCACAACGGCGGTGCAGCCCATTCTCGGTGTCGCCCTTCGTAACTGCCCTCCGCTTCCGCCCACAGTTGGCGAGCGAATCAGGGACTACCGTGCACGGAACGTCGCCGACTGGGTGATGTACCGTGAGGCTCTGGCCGCCGCCGCGGCCGCGCGCGGTTGGCCCGTCTACTGGTACGATGCAAAGAGCGTGTTGCGCGCGGCGAGTCAAGCGTTGCACGTCGAGAACTTCGACGCGCACTTTCTCCGTATGCGAAGGGTGGTCGGGCCGCCATGGAACAAGGATCACAAGCTCGCAATGGCGGCGGCCATAGTCGTGTCAGCCTCATGACGACGGGCGTCCAAGCGCGATGGCGTACCCGCGCAAGAACGTGCCGGCCCAAAAGATACGGCGGCGGCTTTCATCCGTTCGCGACGATCAGCGGTCCAAGCACTCGCGTTTACGTTTGGCTAGAGCGTCTTCATAGATTCCTTAACGATTTTGGCTATGATCAGACAAATGTCAAAAACGCCACTCCCGAGGCTCCTGCCCGCGATGATTCTAGCCGGCGCGCTCTGCGCTGAGGGCTCGGCAGTGGCCGGCGTCATTTTACACGAATCACTAAACCAGGCGCTCGTCGCATCGACGGCGCCGATGCCTTTGGGTCCGATTGCGTCGACTGGGCGCACGAGCTGGGACTGCGAACCGGAACGCACTGCAAGATCGCCGCGCTGGCAAGATGCGGGGCTACCGTAAGCTGACCACGGCGCCCGGCCCTATCGCAGCGGCTCGGAACTCCTAATGACGCCGCCGCCAAACGCAGCCAGATAGACGAGGCCGTTTACCCACTGAACACCGATAAAGTGATGCGGGATAGCATCGGTATCGATCCGGCGCCAGCGCGAGCCCGTATCGAAGGATTCAAATGCTCCAAAACGAGTCGTGAGGATCAGGGCCAGCTTGCGCCCAGGCGGCGCCTGGGGATCGAAGGCCACGCGATTTCCATAGAATCGCGTGGCGTAGTAACGCGACTCGGCAGCGCCCGATCCGTCCTCCCCACGGTATATTTTTGGATGACTTCCTCCGTCGACCACGAAATGCAAAATCGTGCCGGCGCCGTCGTCCCCCAGATAGAGGCGATCGCGCACGACGCTGCTGAATGCAATCGCTTGCGCGCCGACCGCACAGTAGCAGATGATGCGTTTAAAGGTCTTGCCGCCGTCGACCGATCCGTACAAGTTCTCGTTCCAGGCGCCCAGATCGTCAACGTTCGCGTAGACGATCTTCGTGTTGAATCGATCGACGGCGAGATCGTGGATCGCACCGGTTCCGGCATGGCCGGTCATTGACCACGCCCCGTGCGCACCTTGCGATCCTGCAGTGCCTTGAGTTGCCGCGATGGGATTCAGCGACACCGTGCCGCCGGAGCACCCCACAAGCGTCGCGCATACCGCACCGAACCCAAGAAGATAACGCAACGCCGCAGAAATACGCATGGGCGGCCTTTCGGCGAATCGCTATCGTGTCGTCCCCTTACGAGATCTGCCCTATCGCAGTTGCAGGACGAGCCCCGCGCCGACGTAGTTAAATTTTAATGCCGAAATACCAGTAAACGCGTGTCCGTACTCAACATCGACCTCAGTGCGGGTTCCTAACAGCTTCTGTACGCCAAAGTCGGTGAATGCTCGGTCGCCTCGGTCCAATGCAATCTTAGACACGAGAACGTATTCGGCATAAAACTGATAGTAGTGTGGAATCTGTGTCGTCACCACGACCGAAGGCATCGTGGTGCCGTATTGGCCGTGCACATTATCTGCATAGCCTCCAGTCGACGAGACCGCAACCGTCGTACCGATGCTCGTGGCCGGGCTTAGCGAATACGACGCGTCGAAGTTACCCGTCCAGGTCGCATTTCCAGCGGTAAGAAATGTCGAGCCGTTTGGGCCCGTGTAGAGCCCGTCAAATGCGATCGTCCATTTCCCCATAGGCGGCAGTTCGTACTTGAAGCCGAGGCCGGAGTCCGCTACTCCGTTCGTCACCGTATCGGGACGGCCGGTCGAATAACTGCGCGTCGCTTCATAATTTGGGCCGATGACGTCGATTTCAAAGTTCGGTATAATGCCAAGCCTAAGGAAGTTTTGGGGAACCTGGCTTCGGATCGATCCGGAACTGGGAGTGCCATCTACTTGGTTCTGGTAGCCGAGCTCGAAGACGGCGGTGTGCTGTTTGACAGCGCAGGCACTGTATCCAATCGTGGGGCGATTTGCGGTTGCTAAGAGGCGTCCAGGTCCACCGCACGGACTCGACGGTTCGGGGCTGGGGGACGATCGAGGCGCCGGCGATTGCTGGTCGCTGGCACTCGCAGCGGCACAGAAGGGTAGGCTTGCGAGCGTGAAGAGGATTGCGAGAGTGTACTTCACGATCCCGCCTTCTGCACTGGGGATGTCAAGGCTGTGACTTTTTGAATAAACTTCCGTATCACAAAAGATCTCGAATGGTATTCCCCTTATCGGGCGAGCGAAACCGCGGAGAACGAGGTATCCAGCGTTGCAGCGCAGCACCACCCCATAATGAAGCTAACTCGACTAGCCGGTGTTGCTGCCCTCATGTCGTTCTTCTTCTTTAACGTAGCGTCGGAGGCTCGGGCGGGTTCGACCGATGCAAGGGTCGCCGACCGGGTCGCGATCGGGCAGACTATGGCCGCGTTTATGAACGCCTGGAACGCCCACGACGCCCATGCTTTCGGGCTAGCCTTCACGCCTGATGCTGACTTTACCAACGTTCTCGGCGCCACCGCGCACGGTCGTGCGGGCATCGAATCCTTCCACGCGCCGGTGTTCGCAACAATTTTCAAAGATTCACATCTAACTGGTGCGATCCGCAGCGTTCGGTTTCTCACAGCGGAGCTAGCAGCGGTGGACGTCGATTGGCAAATGTCCGGAGCCCAGAGTCCTAGCGGCAGTCCCGCGGGGTTGCGGAAAGGTTTGCTTGATTGGATTATGCAACGCCAAAGTGACGGCAGCTGGTTAATCGCAATCATGCATAACACGAACCTCCCTTCGGGAAACACAATACCACCGAAGTAAGGATTTCCGTGCCGTAAAGCCGCGAAATCATTCCGAGACGACGCGCCAGTTCTTGACTGTGAGGACGACCAGCGCGACGGCGGCGGCAACCGCCAGTATCATCGTCGGGCGGTAATAAGGCTGCGGCCCCAGTCTGGTCAGCATCACCGGAACGATCGGATTGAAAAGCCACGCGATCGCGAGGGCCAAGATGCTCACTGGGAACCAGCGAAAGTAGCCGAAGCGAACCGCCGCGAGAATCCAGGAGCCGCAAACGATAAAGCGCACGCGCTCGGAGTAGACGTACGAAAAATACCCTGCGTCGCCGAAGGCGGCGTGCCAGTTGTGGGAGCCGTACTCGCCCCCGGCTCCGGCCAGAAAATACGCTGAGATTAAGAGCAGAGCCGCAGTCGCAATGTTTCGAACGCGTCGTGAGGCGGTCAAATAATCCCCCATGAGACCAGGCGCTTGCCTGTAAGTGGCCAAAGGTCCCGGTATGACAGATGCTCAGCTAGCGCATTATCTGGATCGCCGGGTAGAAGTTCGGCTGACCGATGGAATGCTACTAACCGGCACGCTCGTGGCCGGTGAGCCCGTGTTCGCTCGTGGGGATCCCTATTCAGTCATCGTCCAGGAGGCTACCTCAACCAAGGGGCCGACCTTTATCGGCATACCCTACGCCTCGGTCGTCCGAAGCGTAGTTCTTCGAGTCTAAGCCTCTACGCGTCTCCACTGGGCGACTGCCGCGACGCCGTAGCCTGCTGCGAGAACCGCGAGCATCGCTAACCGTGGCAGCCACGTCGGGTCGGCGGTCATGTGCATGTCGTCGGAGTTAAGGTGCATGTAGACGAGCGGATCGATGCGACTAAGCGTCCAGAATACCGCGTGGATAAGAGCCGCCACCGGATTGTCGTTCGGATCCAAGAGGCTCAGGCCGGCGACGACCGCCGCGACCGGCCACGCGATCCCAATTATCGTTCCATAGCCGCGCCGCAGTGAACTGGTGGCGGCGGCAAGCATGGCATACCACGAGAGCGGACCGATGATGCCAAAGACCGTCACGATCAGGTCGACAACATGAAACGTAATCCACGGCGGATAAAAGATCGTGTGGAGCCCGATCCCAAAGAGCGTTCCGATGGCTAAGGCCGCGACGATACCGATGGCGTCGACGCCGATCGTCATTAACGCCAAACGCGTCCGGTCGATTGGCTTCGTCAACGCGACCTCTAGATGGCCGTCGTTCTCGCGTGCGAACGGTGCCCCGAGCATCGTTGCCACGATCAAGGCCACGACGACCCCAAAGATCACGAAATATCCGAAGTTCATCTCGTGCTCTCCTTCCATATGATTATGGATTGGGAGAGCGACTCGTGCCACGCAGGCAAGGACGAAAAGAATGCCGAGAACGATCGTCGTCCACTTGAGCGTGCCGCGCACGCGCAACCATTCTACGTACGTCATCAGAGCGCGTACTCGTCCTCGGGTACGACCCGCATGCGATGCGGCGGCCGCACCTTTGCGGCTTGCGCCGCATCGGTGTCCTCGATTGCCAGGACGAAGCGTAGGCGCCAGGCGCCGAGCGTTAAGCTAAAGTTCGTTCCAAGAATTTCCATGGTGTTAAGCCTCCACGCGACGCCACTGAACGATGGCGAGCGCAACGTAGACGAGCGAAAGAATGAGTAAGGCCGGAAGTTCGTTCTCCAGCGAGACGGCCAGCGACCCGGCGGGACTGCCGTTAACCGTAAAGGCGGGCCCAAAGTGCAGATAGTTGAAGGGATCGATCCAGGAAAGCGGCGTCGCGAGCCAATGGACGAGTTGTGCCATAGGCGCTCCGCCCAGATCGACTCGCGCAAGCACCGCGACCAGCGACGCGACCGGCCACGAGATTCCCAGCACGACGCCGTAGGCGCGCCGCATCGACGCCGTCGCCGCGCAGAGCATCGCGTACCACGCCAGCAGCCCGGCAAAACCGAGCACGATGACCTCCGTGTCCCGAGGACCGTACGTGTAGTTTGGCGCGTATTGAACGATGTGCGCGATGAAGAGGACCGCGACGGTCATCACCCACGCGGCGGCGATGCCCGTCACGTCGGCAATCATCGCTCCCAACCCCAACGCCGTTCGCGGGGCTGGATTGGTTAATGCGATCTCGAGGTGCCCGTCGTTTTGGCGCGCGAACGGCGCACCGAGAACCGTCGCCACGATCAGCGCCAAGAAGGTGGCAATCGCGGCGTAGTAGGCGAAATCTTCGGGTTTATTCGTATCGATGGCGACCTTGCTGCCACCGGGCACTGGAACGCGCTGGTAGGTCACGGGGCCGAATCCAATCAACTTCGACGGCTGCGACACGGAGCGCTCGAAGACTTCGATATGTTTGCCGCTGTATCCGTGATCGTCGATGGTAACGCGAACGCCCTCGGGCGCGTTCACGATCGTCGAGCGCTTCGTCCCGTCGGGCAGCGTTGAAAGCGTCGTCGTCGCGTTTTTCATAATCAGCGCTGCGTTGACCTCGCCGTGAGACGTGTGGAGATCGACCTGTGCCAACGCATTCTTCGAGCCGAAGTTCAAAACGGTAAACTCCGCCACGACGATAAGGAACAAGATCACGCCCAGCACGATGGCGGTGCATTTTACGCAGCGCCCGACGCGCAGCCATTCAACGTAAGGCATTATGAGCTGCCTTTGGCGATCACGTCGGCGGTGGCGTCGGCCGGCGACACGGCGAACAAGAAGATATCTTCGAGGTTGAGATCGACGACCCGCACCCCCGTCGCGCCGGCGCTGCTAAGCATCGTTGCGATGTTGTCCGCGTCGTCGTGAACGAGGAGCCGAACGATGCGTTCGGTGCGATCGGCCCGCAGTACGCGCGGATCGTTTGCGATCCCGTTGAGCGTGTAGCTAACGTTGGGAAAGATGCCCTCGACGATCTTACGATCGCTCTTGAGGTCGTCAACGAGCCCTTCGAGGACCAGCCGCCCGCGATCCATCACGGCGATGCGTTCCGCAGCTCGCTCGACCTGACCGATTTGATGCGACGAGAAGAGCACCGAGTTTCCGCGGGCTGCTTCGTTGATGATCAGGCTCAGCACGTGGCGCTGATTGATAGGATCGAGCCCACTGGTCGGCTCGTCGAGCACCATGATCGGCGCGTTGCGAGCGAACGCCAAGGCGACCATCACCGCCGTGCGCATCCCTTTCGAGAGCGCCCGACTGCGCTTTGCGGGCTGGATGTTGAACTGCGCCAACAGCTCGAGTGCACGCGCCTGGTCGAAGTTCTTGAAGGCTCGCCGGTTCATCTCGACGTGCTCGGCGACGGTCATCCATTCATAGAGGACGCTGCGCTCGGGAACGTATGCGATGCTTTCGAACGTTTCCGGGACGAGGGGCTTTCCATCGAAGAGAACGCTGCCGCTGGTCGCTCGCGCTAACCCGAGCATGCATTTGAATACGGTCGTCTTGCCGGCGCCGTTGGGGCCGAGCAGTCCGAAGACGCTTCCCGCCGGGATCTCGAGCGAGAAGCCGTCGACCGCCGCAAACTGGCCGTACGTCTTGCGCAGGTTAGAAATCTTTATGCTACTCATTGCTCCTCCGGAAACCACCGGTCGATAACGGTGTCGATTAGTTCGCGTACGTCGTGGCGGGAAAGCCCGACCGATTTCGCCTCTCGTAGTGCGATGTCGAGCGCGTCGCGTGCGACGTCGCTGGCGGCCGTCTTCGCCGACTGAGCGCCTCCGTTATCGCGGATGAAAGATCCCCGTCCGGGGGAAGTCTCGATAACGTCGGCGTGCTCGAGCTCGCGGTACGCCCGTGCCACGGTATTGGGATTGACGGTGAGATCGAGCGCGAGCTGCTTAACGGTTGGGAGTTGTTCGCCACCCTGCAAGATCCCAAGAGCGACGGATCGCTTGACTTGCTCGACAATCTGCAGGTAGATCGGCACGCCGCTTCGCGGGTCGACCGTCATTACGGCCGGCATCGTCGTTCTCGGCTTACCTTAGAGCCTCGGGCCCCAGCCCTGGAAGAGTCCTCCTGCCGTATTCTGAGGCAGGCGAATCGGGGTACGGGCCTCGCGGGCCACTTCAGCGTCGTTGCGATTGTTCCAAAAGTGCGTCATCTTCGAATCCTTCCTAGCGCCTAGTATCGATCTACTGTCGTACTAGTACATTAGTACAATAACGCACTGATACGCCCCCGTCAAGCCCCTCCCGCAAAAAAAAACTGTCACCCTGAGCCTGTCGAAGGGTGACGAAGAGCGACGAAGGGGGGCAATGCCCTTGTCCACCCTGAGCGCAGTCGAAGGGTGTAATGGCAGAAGCCTGAGCCTCGGGGCCCCGAGTTACTGCGCTTGAACGCTGAGGCTCGTGCTTGTGCTGACGCTCTTGCTCAGGCTAGGGGGCTTCAGACTCGTGGCTGCGCTGACGCTTTTGCTCGGGCTGTAACTTTTGCTGGGGCTGGTGCTGAGGGGCGGACAGATCACGACACTTTCTGCGGTAACGCGGCAAATTTGGAAATGGCCGTGGTTGATTACCGACACGTAATTCTCACCCAAGATCGGGTGAACGCGTGCGGCTAATAAGGCCAGAAGCACAAAGACCAACAGCAGTGTAACGATGATTAGCAAATAGCGCTGTCGTCCGGCGCCACGAAAAAGCGAATTGGATCCAAGTTGCTTTGCCATACACCCCTCGAGCGAAGCGCGAATCAATCTGAAGTAGGTTCATAGCTTACCAAATATAGGCTCGCCATCCTTCGTCAGGTTAACTATCGTTCGAACGGTTTTCTTAAAGCGGTATGCGGCCTACCCGTTGCTTGCAAGCGCCGTAACGAGGCGTTAGCTACGAATCCTTCCGGTCTTCACCACTTCAAACGCACTGCCCGGAATGTTCTTGAGCTGATCGAGATCGTTGTTATTCCAACACGACGCCTGCTTGCCGCCCTGGCCCTGGAAATACCAATTCGAGCCGTTGTCCGCAACGAACATGCCATACTTCTTCATCGCTACCGCAACCACGAGCGACTGACCGGTGAGGTTCGAGATGTCGTACGAGGCCTTCATGCGTAAGCGAAGCCCCATCGGCGGCAGGCTCGGATCCTTGCTGTCGCTGGCATAGTGCGTGGCGGGATGAATGTAGCCCATCTGCGTTTCGTTAAACGTCACGCGCAGCGCGTGGCTGATGACCTTGTCTTTGTTTACCTCGTCACACTTGACGAGCGCCGGCATGATCGGCAGTCCGGCCGCATCGGCTGAGGTCCAGCCGTTGGGACGCAGTTTGTTTGAGTTCAGATGGAAGAGTGCGCCCGATCCGGCCTTCCAACTTTTTCCGCTGTGGATGGGAAATGCGCGCCACATTTCGTAGAGCTTGCAGACTCCCTGCTGGAGCACGAGCACGTGGCGGTCGCCGGTGGCATGCTTGCCGCCCTCGATCTCCGCGTTTGGCGGAATCGGATACGGGCCCTTGTTGCTCTGCGACGCGTAGCCAAACGTCACGCGCACCTTCTTCTGCGTACTCGGCACGATGTTAAACGGAATTCCGTAATCGGGATTGTGCCCGAAATCGGGATGCAGATTCCCCGGAAGCGCCGCAATGTATTTGCTGGATAGCTTGTCGAGCGGATACTGTGAAATGTCGGTGTTCCACCAGTTGTTCGCGGGGAAGATCTGGCAGCCGCCCACGATCGGTACGCCAGCGGGTCGTACTCGGCTAGCTTCGTTTGCCGCCTGCGTATTGAGCAACGACGGCACGCTGCCGCCGGCACACGAACAAAGCATCGAAACCGCGAGCAGCGATGTCAACAAACCCCGCATAACAAGACCTCCTCAACTCTGTCACCCTGAGCCTGTCGAAGGGCGACACGGCAGTGCCACGGGCATTGTAGCACGAAGCAGGCTAGCCATGTTGCTCGCTCTCGCCATGTGCTCCATTACCGTCTTCTCTCGCTACGGAACGTACGTGCCGACGCCGCATCTGCACGGACCTGGTCTCTTGCTCGACGGCGCCGGCGCCTCAAGTTCCCCCGATAACACATTAACGTGGTTGCACGAGCGACTGCTCGGCGAAACGGTGCAGCGCGGCGGCAACGTCGTGATCCTGCGCGCGTCGTATACGAACATCGACGATCGCCACTTTTACGATGCCGGAAAGTTCGCATCGGTGCAGACGGTCCTCGTTCCGCCCTGTGCCCCAACGGTCGAAATGAACAAGGTAGCGACGATTGTCGACGGCGCCGATGCGGTTTTTTTCGCCGGCGGCGATCAAGCCAACTACGTTCGCTGGAAAGGGACGGAACTGATCGCAGCCGTCAAGCGCGTCTACGCGCGCGGCGGCGTCGTCGGCGGCGGCAGCGCCGGCTTGGCAATCCAGGGCGCCGTCGTGTACGACTCTGTCGCGGCCGATGCGATGAACCTCGAAACGACGACCGCGGATGCCACGAAAGATCCGCTCGAGCCGCGAATCAGCTTCACGACCGGACTCTTCGCGTGGCCCGCATTGCAGGACACGATCACCGATACGCATTTGGTCGCGCGCGACCGCTTGGGACGGACGATCGCGTTTCTCGCGCGCATCTTCCACGATCGGCTGCTGCCAAATGCAGGCCAACTCTACGCACTCGGAATCGACGAAGGCAGCGCAGTCGTCGTCGACCCCGATGGAACGGCGACGCTGCTCAATGGAAAGGACGGTCGCGGGGTCTATCTCATTCGCACGGACACGCCGCCGCGGCTCATTCCCGGTCAGCCGTTACATTATACGGTAGAGATCGCTCACATCGCCCGCAACGGTGAGCGTTTCGATTTGCTCGCTAAAGAATCACCGGAGCCCTGGTATACGATCACCGTGGATGGCTCACGCCACCCGGTCTACAACCAGAATCCGTACAACCCGTGAACGTGATCGTCCGCTAAAGCCGAGTTCGCCGGCTAGTGTGGCCCCATCGCGCCGTGATCGCCCATGCCCATGGCGCCATGCTCGTGCGGCGGAAGCGCGCGCAGCAGAATCCATCCTGGATCGCGCATCTCCGTCTGCATCGCCGCCGTCATCATATGGTCGTGGCTCGGCGGATGCCAGTTAGGCATCTGGCTCTCTAGCTGCGACTTCATCTGCTCGTGCAGCTGGCGAGCCTGCGATGCGTACGCCGCGTGCGCCTGGAGGATCCGCCCCCGCTCGCCCGGCGAAAGGATCGCGTCGATCTGTTTTGCCGCGGCATCGATGTCGGGATTCGGCGAGATAACGAGGTTGCCGATCTCCGTCGCGATCGCGCGCCGATGGGCCGGTGTCAGTCCTGAGAGAACCTGCGAGCGCAGTTGGTCGTGGAGCTGCTGTTCGGACTGCTCGAACTGCTGCAACATTTGATGCATCGCCTGCCGTTGGGCGTCCGTGGGCGGCTGCGAGGAGTTGGTGTCCTGGGCAAGCGCCACGGCCGGGATTAGGCTAAGCGCGAGCGCGAGTGCGAAGAAGCTTTTGTTCATAACGCCATTCTACAGCGGCTTTGTGTAAGGGTCACTGAGACTGCCTGCGAGCCTGGATTAAAAACACTCGCTGACCGAGGGTGAGGAGCCCGCACGGCCGGCGGTTCCCTTGTTTTGCGTGCCGCCAGCCGCAGTGGTGACGAAAACGATGCCGTCGCTAGCGAGCAACGGTCCCGCGTATGGATTCGCACCGTTGGCGCCGGTGAAGCTGGAGACGCTCTCTTTATACCCACTGCCCGAGGGCGTCAAGGTGAAAAACGTGCCGAGACCGCTCGAGCCTCCGCTGCCTCCATCGTAGGTTGTCCCATAGATCACGCCCTTCTTAGTGACGATAACGCCGCCATACGGAGTTGCTCCGTCTCCCGCAACGCTGCCGAAACTCCAGAGCACGCTTTCCTTGTAGTTACTGCCGCTGGGCGTGAGCTTGTACACCGTTCCAAGATTTTGCGTGCCGCCTTCTTGCGTCGTGCCGTAGAGATCCCCATGCGGATCGGCGCATACACCGGAGTACGGCTGCGACCCGTCCGGAACTCCCTGGAATGAATAGAGGATGCTCTTGGTATAGCCGCTACTCGATTGCGCTAGCTTGAAGACGCTTCCGTAACCGACTGAGCCGCCTTCCACGGTGGTTCCGTAGAGCGCACCCTTCTTGTCGATGATCAGTCCCGCGTACGGCTGATCGCCGTCTTTTCCGCTCTTGAAGCTGTACAACACGGTTTCGCTGTAGCTCGATCCCTTCCGTGCCATCCGATAGACCGCACCCGCGCCGTCCGTGCCACCACCACTCGTCGTACCGTACAAGTTCCCCGATTTGTCTTCGATGACCGGTCCGAAAGGATTGGCACCGTCCGGCGTGCCGGCGAAGCTGTAGAGGAGGGTCGAGTCCCAATCGTGGTTCGGGTCCTGACCGGGCTCCGTCAGGACTACGGCGCCTTCGTTGTTTACGCCGCCGCCATTAGCCGTGACGTAGAATATCGGGCTGGCACGGTCAATCTCTCTGATGATGCCCGTCGGCTCAGACCCGTCGGTGGGATAGCCTTTGAACGTGTAGAGTATGCTCTCTTTTAACGCACCGTTCTTGCCCGGAGTTAAGCCGAACACCGTGCCATCATTGTTCGAATTTCCGCCCAGCAGCGTCGCACCGATAACCCGCGGGTAATGGTGGTTCATCCTGCTCTCGACGACGGCGGAGAGCGGCTCCTGCCCGTCGGGACTGCCTAAGAAACTGTAGATGCCTTGCGTCGAACCTGCCGCCGCCCTTGTAGTTGTGCGGAGCTTTAAGGTCGCTGGCGCGAGCCCCGACGCGTTTTGCGGCAACGCCGCCCCCGCGGACGACTGCGATCCGCCGCAACCTGTAAGAATCGCTGCGGCCGCGACTAGGCCAAATGCATAACGCGCCGGATGCAACAAAGACATGCCCTGCTCCCTTCGCCCTCTACGGGTCGGCTAGGGCTAGGACGATTCTACAGCGGCCTAGCGTTCCCCCGGCGGTGAGAGAGCGGGCACGCAATCGATAGCATCACGCCAGATGGTACAAAATTTCCACGAAGCCGTTGCCTTCCGCCACGATGCCGCACGTGGCTTCGCTTCGACATCTCCGAAGCTTTCGCCGATCTTCTCTAGCCGACCAAATCGTGCCAGCTCGACGCGTTGAGCGCTATCCCGTAATATTCGGCCGCTGCCTTGATGTTCTCGAACGCCTGCGCGCGCTCGGAACTACTTACGCCGCCGACTGAGTCGAAGCGGGCGATTGCGCTGCGAACGTGGCCGGGATCGGTCAGCGGTTCTTTACGCTCTTGCGGAAAGGCGAAGGCGCTGTCGGGAAGTTTGGCGCGCGACGCATCGCCCCCATGGGCGACCGGTTTCCACGTGATCTGCATAGCGGCAGCATAACGGTGCGTTATGAACGCACCGTTACGTCCGGCCGAACTAAACGTTAGCGATAGGATGGGCGCGAGGCGAAGCAGTCCCGGCAATAGACCGGCTTATCGCCACGCGGACTGAACGGAACCTCGGCGACGCCGCCGCACTGACTGCACGTTGCCGTGAACATCTCGCGCGGACGGCCCGAGCGCTCGCCGCCGTTTCCGCCACCGCCGCCGCTGCCGCGCATCTGCTTGCGCGCCTGACGGCAATCGGGGCAACGATTGGGCTTGTTCTGAAAGCCCTTTTGCTGGTAAAAGGCTTGTTCGCCGGAACTGAAGACGAACGGACGTCCGCAGTCCACACAAGTTAGTTCTTCATCTACGTACACGGAACGCAAAGCTCCTTAAACTCTACCGGCGCCCGGCTGAGAGAGGGTAGTATCGTGCCCGCTCTTGCGACCTCTGCGCGGCCGGTCCCTGCTCCCCGGGAGGTCCATTTCGCCGCCCCGCCGTACCCGCCGCGCAGCCGTGGCTGCAACGATTCCCGACGTGATCGAACCCGCCTCGCTGGCCGACTACCTGGAGCTGATGACGCGCGCGGTTTTTCAAGCGGGCGTGCGCTGGAAACAGATCGCGGAGCCCTGGGAGGCGTATCGCGAGGCCTTCGCGACCTTCGATCCAGACCGCATCGCGGCATTCGACTCGGTCGACGTCGAGCGCGTCCTCGCGACACCGGGCATCCTGCGCACGCCGCGCAAGGTCCACGCGACGATCGCCAACGCCGGCGCACTGCTGCAAACCGATCGCGATTACGCCGGCTTTGCCAACTACCTCGCCTCGTTTCACTCCTATGAAGCGCTGGCCAGAGACTTCAAGAAGCGCTTCAAGTTTATGGGCGATATGAACGTCTGGTACTTTCTCTTCCGCGCGAATCGTCCGGTGCCGCGCTTTGAATCGTGGGTAACGACGATCCCCGGCGAGCATCCGCGCATGCGCGAAATGGTCGAGCAGGCGCGCAGACAAGGCCGCTCCCCCGAAGTTTAGGGCGACGGCGTAGGTTGAAATCACAGATCGGCCTCTCGCACTCTCCTTCTGTTGGTCTGCTAGAAAGCGAGAAACGCCTATGCAAATTAACGGCCCCAAAACAGAGGGGTGCGTTCCACCGTCAGATGCGCTACGGCCATAGGAGTTGAGAAGAACATGAGATGGCTAACCGTTCTTGTGCTACTTATAAGCTTGCAGGGGCAAGCGCGTCTTCCGGTCGATAGCGTAAGTCGCGTACACTTCACGGCTTTAAACTGCCCCGGCGCCCATAATCCAGCGGACAGGCCAAGGGTCGGCGTAGTCAACCTTGGGGAGGGGCGTGAGGAAACGCAGGTTCGTTACAGCATTAGACCGACATCGCTGGGTTTTGAGGGAGAGGTGCTTCTCTCTCCGGGATTCTACAACGCTGGTCTAGTCTTAGGTAAGGAATGCCAAAGTTCCCTATTATTACCAGTTCTGAATAACCGGGATCAAGATGTCCTGTTCGTAGGTTCTAACGGCATTACTCTAATGAACGCGACAATGATGATCGCCGGCACAGCGCCGTTCGCTGGCTACACGGCGAGCATCGTCTATTGGCCCCAAGAGCAGGGTGGACTAGGACCGAAAACGCTAGTCGTGCACCCCGCAAGAGTTCAAGGTGATTCTTATTACGCGGTAGGACTATCGCCCGGGACCGTACGCCTAAGAATTAGCACGCCCGACGGATCCAACCGGTTGGAGTTCCAGATCGGAAAGATTGGGAACGGTGGACAACGGTATGTAACGTTTAACGTCTCTGAACGGGACGTTAGAAATGCCCTCGAGCACCCACTTTCGCCGTAAACGAATCAAAACGTCCCAGCGCGTCATGGCGAAGGTGACGGGCGTGGCGCCGGCCGCATGAGATACAGGCCGAGCGGCGCCGCATAATTTAGCTCCGGCACGGGCTTCCCGGCGAAGCCGCGCGAGGCCAACTCGGCCTCGGTCGTTGCTGCGATCCGCCCGCAGAGCATCAACGCGGGAATCACGGTCGGATCGCCCGGCTCAAGCTCGTACCACGTGCCGCCTTTGGACGGATGCGCGGTGATCGTCCAGCTCGGCGTCGCCGCGTTCGCTGCGAAGTGTTTCGCCAGTTCGGCCATTGACGGCGTTGCCAGATTGCGCACCGCGCCGGTGCACGACGTCGAGGCGCGCAGTTCGAATGGATCCTTCGGCGGCGTCGCCGGTAGTTTGTACACGCGGAACATCTCTTGCCCCGTTTGCGGTTGACGCGCCACGATGTACATGCCCACCGCCGGCATGAAGCTCAGTTGCGGCACAAAGAAGATCGGGTTCGATGCAGCGTACAGCTTGCGCTGCGTGACGTCGTCGGCGCGCGCGATATGCAGCGACATGCACCCCGCGACGACGCGCAGCATCCCGCTGCCTTTGGGCGTTACGGCCAGCGCGTAAGTCGTGCCGAGGCCATGATAGGTCACCGTTGCATCCGCGAGCGCGGGCGCCGGCATCGTCGCCGGATACCCCGCTGCCGTGCGGGCCGCTTCGATCTGCGCCTGATAGGCTTTGAGTTCCACGGATAGTTGGCGCGCTTTCCCGACGTTCTCTGCACTGCACGTTTGCGGATTCGCGCCGACCGCGAACGGATCGGACGGCGGGGTCTGCGGCAGGGGCGAAAAGAGCGAACGGAAACCACCACCCCCACCACCGGGTCGACCGACTCCCCCGTTGTCACCCGGACCCTGTCCGTTGTCACCCTGAGCCTGTCGAAGGCCGCCGCCACCGCCGCCCGGACCGCGCGCGCGAAACGCCGTCGCGGTCTGTGACACGGTGCCCTGTCCGAACTTCACCGAGTACGTCATCGAGTAGGTGCGCGGCGTCAACGGCCGCGCGATGTTCGGTATCACGTACCCCCCTTCGGTCGTGTACGGCACCGCGTTTGCCGGGCTCGAAAAGACGCCCGCGTAGGTATTGCTGATGTTCGTGGCCGCGAAGGTCAGCGTTCCGCGCGTCAACTGCGCCGTTACGCCCGCATCGTAGGTCGTGTACGCGGGCAAGTCGTTCGGATTGTTCGCACTCACGTGCTGCGCGTCGGCCAGCCATTCGAACATAGAATGCGGCGCCTTGTAATCCAGCACGAGGCCGGCCTTCTGCAGCGGTACGTTGGGAAGCTGCTGCCCCGGAATCGTGATCGAATAGGCATTGGTGAAGATATAACTGGTCGAGTTGGCGACGGCGCCGGTCAGGTTGTAGTACGGCTCGACGACCAGGTTTCCGAGGGTGAGGAATCCCGTCACCTCGGCGCCCTGGTAGACGCGCTGCACGCCGGAGATCGGCGTCGTCATGTAGAGCTGCTGAGCGGTAAACGGCGTTTGCAGCGGCGCGTTGCAGCCGGCCGGCGAGTTGTAGATCTCCTGCACCTGCTGGAGGTAGCCCAACGGCAACTCCCCGAGCTGGTTGAGCACGACGCCGTTCACATTGACCGGCAGCAGCACGCCCTGCTGATCTTGGCGGTAGAGCGTCAGCGACAGGTTGCCGCCGTGCAGATCGTGCGTGTAGCTTACGCGCACCGAGTTCGACGAGCTTCGCGTGGGCTGTTCGCCGGGCGCGCTGCCAAACGCGACCTTACCGTTGCAATCGAAGCGAAGCGACGCCGGATCGCTGAGGATCTGCAGGCGCCCTTGCGTCGCCGCCGCGCCGCCGAGGGCAAACGACGCGCTGTACGTGTCGCGCGTGGTCGGCTTCCAGGTTGCGGCCGCGCTGGCAAGTTCGGAGATTCCGGCGTTGCCGGTTGCGGTGCTCAGACCCGCCGACCCGGCNNTTGTAAAACTCGAAGGCTTGCGGGACAAGCGGCGTGGTCACGAACTGCGACGACGTTCCGTAGGCCTGAAAGGAGATCGTATGGCGCTGCTGCGCGGGCAGCGTCGCGTTGACGACGTAGCCGGTCGATTTGGTGTCGCTCGAGTAACCGTTGGGCGACGGCTCTCCATTGACGTAACGCGCCAACTGGTTGTACAGGCTCGAGTTGTCGAGAGAAAAAACCGAGGTCTGCAGCTGCGTCGCGCCGAGCAGCGCGTTGTCGGTAAGCGAGTAGAGCTGAACGTTGCTGGCATCGGTATTGTTGGGCCCATAGCCGCAAGGCAGCGTCGTCTGCGGATCGCCGTTGTAGCGCAGGCAGATGACGTTGGTATTGCGGGTCGAGTTCATGAAGAGGCCGGTCAACGAGTTGGAGTCGCCGAACTCATAACGCGCGGTCATCACGTTGCCGGAGATCGTGCTGTCGCCGTCGTGCACGTAGTCGAGGCCGCTGGCATCCTCGAACAAGTCGCCGTCGGCAAGGCTCGGATAGAGGCGCTGCACGCTCTGCACGGCGAGGCCGAGCTTCCCTTCCGAGCCGGTCTCCGCGACGGAGTAGTTCCAGCGGCCGTAGCTGCCCGTCGAAAGCTGCATCTGCGTGATCCAGCTCAGCGTCGGCTGCAATGTGCTGAAGTTGACGGAGCCGCCCAAGCCGCCCAGCGTCGGGCCCATGTGCACCGACGCGCCTTGGAAAAGATCGGTGGCGAACCCACCGAGATTTCCGGCCGAGCCGGGCGCGTTGAGCGGAATACCGTCGAGCGTGAGCTGGGTCTGCGTCGGGTCGTGCCCCTCCAACGAAATCGTCTGCGTCGCATCGCTGTCGTCGCTCGAGGTCGACACGCTCACGCCCGAGAGCTTGTTGAGCGCATCGGCGAGATCGTTGGAGAGCCGTCGCTGCGCCGAGTTCTGGTCGATGCTGGTCGCCGAGATCGTCGCCGACGCCTTGGCCGTGACTTGCCCGATCACTTTGAGCCCGCCGGTCTCCGACGCAAGCGCAAAGCTCACCGTCACGAGGCGGCCGTCGAGCACTTCGAACGAGGCCGACGTCAAGCTGTTATAGCCGCGTTTGACGATCCGCGCGCGGTAGATGCCGTCGGGCACGTCGGTGAAGGTCACCTTGCCGTTGGTTTCGGTGATCTCCGAGGTGATGACCGGACCGTCCAGGAGTACGCGGGCAAGTTCGAGCGGATGCTTGGTGGTCGCATCGACGACCACGATGTCGATCTCGCCGCTATCCGATTGCGCGCGCACGGCCGCCGCCGCGGCCGTTAGGATGCACAGCAACGAGAGCGCCAACACCGCGCCGCGTCTTAGCATGTCTCGGCGATTATACGGAGCGCCCGCGCAGCGGGTCCTGAAAAGAGTCTGGGAACGACCGCCGAAATGCTACAATCGCATTGGAGGTGTTATATGTCCTGGCTGCTTCGCGTCTTGGGGACGATCGGAGTCCTGTGCTCGGTCGTCGCCTGCAACTCATCGAACTCGTCAGTCATCCCGCCCGTGCCCAATCCCAGTTCGACGACGATTACCGTAAACTCGTCGACCGGAAACCCGATCGCATACCTCTCCGTGACGCTCTCGACGGGGATCGCTAATCACGCACCGACGGGCGTCATCAGTACGGCAAAGACGAACGCACTCGGTATGGTGACGTTCACGAATCTGCCGTTTTCGGGTCAGGCGTGCGTCTCCGCGATCAACGCTTCGATCTTCGCGAGTTACTGTGCAACGCCGTTTCCCGCAACCTATACCCTCGCGTTTCCCGCATCGCCTTAGCCCGCGTACCCGCTAGAGCGTAATGGTGACGGCCGTGCCGTGGCCCGGCGCACTGTCGATCGCGATTCCGCCGCCGACGCGTTCGAGCGCGCGTTTTGCGATCGCCAAGCCAAGGCCGCTCCCCGTGATTTCCCCGCGTTGGTCGCCGCGATAAAAGCGCTCGAAGGCGTGCAATCGCTCCGACTCCGACATGCCCGGCCCTTCATCTTTAATCGTGATGATGGCGTGACCGTTGTTTCGCGTGGCGCGCAGATGAATCGGCGCATCGGGTGCGTACTTCAACGCGTTTTCGATGACGTTCCAAACGGCTTCGCCAAGCTCGCCTCGGTCGGCCTCAACGGTCTGCAGACCGTCGACACTATAGTCGATGGCGCGCCGGTCGTCCAGGCGCCGGGCCGCCTCGCACTGGCCTCGGAGCAACTCGGCGACGTCGACCGATTCGATGATCGGCGGCGCTTCGGAATCCAGGCGTGCCAAGCGCATCAGCCGATCGATCAGGCCGCGCATGTGCTCTTTTTCGATCGACATCGTCGCTAGAATCTGGCGTGCGATACGGGGCTCCTCGATCGCACCGCGACGGAGCACGTCGATGTAGCCCGCGATGACCGTGAGCGGCGTGCGCAGCTCGTGCCCGGCGTCGGCGGCAAACTGTCGCATGCGCTCTTCGGCATGCTTGCGGTGCTCGATCGCCGTTGCGACGCTGGCGACCGCGTCGTTAAACGCTGCGGTCAGATCGGCGACCTCGTCGACGCCCGCCATGAGGAAACGACGGGGCGTGAAATCGCCGTCCGCCAGCGCGCGCAACGACTCGCTCACCTCGTTCACCGGCCGAAGCGCTTGCCGTGCAAAGAAGCGGCCGACGAGCCATGAAAGCAGAATTGCCGCGCCCGCAATCGTCAGCACGATTCGCCAATAGGGGGTCAGCGAGACGAGTAGCAGCGGAAAGGACGGCTCGAAGCCGACGTAGCCGCCTTCGACGTGGGTGAGGGTGAGCGGCTCGGGCGCGATTGGATCGGGCGGCAGCGACGGTCCGTGAAAAGGATGACCGGGCTCTGGAGGCCCGCGTAATGACGACGGGATGAAATGCTGCATTCCGCCGGCCGCCAGCACTTCGGCAAGCGCGCGGGGATGCAGCGTCTTGTCGCCGGCGAGATAGCGACCCTTCAAATCAAACACGGTCACGCGCATGCCGATGCCGCTGAGCGCGTTGACGATGTCGGGCGCCGCTCGTTTCAGCGTCATGCCTTCGCGGCGGTACTGGTCGACGAGAACTCGGGCCTCTTCGTGCTTGGCGACCGTCACGTCGCGCGAAAAGCCCCACAGCTCAAAGACGAGCGCGATGGACGAAGCGAGAATGACGATGACAACCGTGACGCCAAGAAGCCCCGCATAGAGCGCCGAAAGCCGCGCAGCCAGCTTCATGCAGTCGTCATCCTGGGCACAACCTTGTCATCCTGAGCTTGTCGAAGGAGGACTAAGGGAATACGTTCACAGCGACAGGCCATAGCCCACGCCGCGGACGGTCCGGATGAAAGAACCCGGCTCACCCGCGCGATCGATCTTTGCGCGGAGGTACGAGATGTAGGTTTCGACGATGTTCGGGCCACCCTCGAAGTCATGGCCCCAGACGATCTCGAGCAAGTGATCCTTGCTGAAGACGCGCCGCGGCTCGCGCAGGAAAACTTCCAACAGATCGAACTCGCGCTGCGTAAACTCGAGGACCTCTTTGGACCTCCAAGCTTCGCGCGTTCCGGGATTGATCGAGACATCGTGCCAGCGGAGAACATTCTCTTCAATAAGTTGCGGGCGGCGGAGCTTGGCCTGAAGTCGTGCGATCAGCTCCTCAAAAACGAACGGCTTTACGAGATAGTCATCGGCTCCCGAACTCAGGGAGCGCACCTTGTCTTCGGTTCCGCCCTTGGCCGTGAGCATGACGATCGGCGCCTGGGTGATCTCGCGTAACCTCGGCAAGAGCGTGACGCCGTCGATCTTCGGCATCATGATATCCAACACGATCAGTTCGGGATCGAAGACCTTGACCAGCTCGAGCGCGGCCATACCATCCATGGCGGTCCGAACCTCGTAGCCTTCGCGGGAGAGTCCAAGTTCCAGCATCTCCCGTACCATACGGTCGTCATCGATGACCGCAACGCGGGCGTTCGGCATGTTATGCATCTACGCTGCATCGTGCTTGCTCACCCTTGGAGCCGCCTGAAGAGCAGGTTAGGCTGCCCTCACCGGCACCCGCCAGCGCTCGACCCGTTGCCCCGAAACGAGCGCCGCCTGTCCCAGCGCTTCGAGGGGATGGGAGAGTATTCTAATGCCGCTCTTTTCTAGCGAATCTAAGGTCGCTTGGTCGGGCGACCACCGCGCGAAGAGATGGATTTCCGTGGTCTGGACGGCATCCGCGAGGGCCACGATCACATCGCTCAGCCCACATTCGCCCAGCGCGAGTAATCGGGCTACGACCTCGGCGTGAAACCGCGAGCCGGTCCAGCCGGCCGCCACGATGAGCAGGCGAGAAAGCTCGTCGGGGCCGGAGGACTCGAAGTCGATGAGGGCCGCTGCGATCTGCCGCGCCAGCGCCACGCCAGGCTGTGCGTGAAGGCTAGCCCCCCGAATCGTCGCGGCAGGTCCCGCCGTGAGAAGCGCGCCAGCCCCAATGAAATACTCGTCCATGAGGTGATATTGGCATAGACGAGTGCCACCTGTGTGGCGTTGTGCCCCCGGTCAGACTTCGTTGCCAACTCTTCCAATCACGGAAAACCTAAGGTTTGACTTTGGCCTAAATCAAGCGGAGGCGGCGTGCGGCACGAATGGCCTCAGAATGCCCGTGGCAGTTCAATTTCGCAATTGCGTTTGCAATGTGCACGCGCACCGTGTACACGCTACGGGATGTGCGTTCCGCTATCTCCTTGGGGGTCAGACCCTGCGCAAGGAGGCGAAGTACTTCAAGCTCCGACGGAGTAAGACCACCCGTGCGCGGACGGTCCGAAGCCTTATTGACGACGACCGAGTCGACCGCTCCTAGGAGGCGCGCTATATCCGCATAGTACAAATCCTTCAGGACCGCAATGCCTTCTTTCACGCGGTCCGCGCCGCTCTCACTGCCGTGTTGCATTCTCAGCATGATACTTTCGACTACTCTTACCACGAGCGTTATGACGCCGTCCTTATGAGAACGAAACCGGCTTAGGATTCGATCGGCGCGCGTCGTACGGCCGTTAATCGCCTCCGTCAGCGCGCAAAGTACCGTCGTAATAGAAGTGGCACGAATTCGATAAAGCCCGGTTGCCTCCTGAGACTCCAGCATGTCGAGAATCTCCTTTACGAGCCTCGCGGACTCTTCGCGCTTTCCATCGAGCGCTAAGAAAAGAGCGTACTCACCCCCACACGAGACACGGTCGAAACTAAACGTCATCTGGCTCCAAGACGACGATAGCAACTGATGTGCCTCGCCGAACCTTACTTCCCAAGCCAAGCGGGCAGAACGAAAGATCGTAAGGTATCGGCTCGCTAAATCACTGCTTCTTATCGTTGCCAATCGTTGCTCAATCGCGATGCTCGCTTCAACATCTCCTCGGCGCATCTCGGCGCTCAGCATTTGAAGCAACGCGGTCTGCAATGCGAAGGCGTCACCGGCTTTTTCCGCGGATGCGGCCGCCAACTTCGCGTACTGCAACTGTTGTTCGACATCATCGCGCTCGTGCAGTGCTAAATTTGAAAGCACGGCGTTTGCTCTACTTTCCAAGCCGAACAGGTGCAAGTCGGCGGCCAGCTCGCGAGACTGCGACAGTACGTCGAATGCCTGCACCGCCATTCCAAGGTGATGGTAAGCGATTCCGATCCGATGGAGAACTTTCGCACGTACCGCGTCGGAATCGACGTCGCAAAGCATTTTTTCCACGCGCATGGCCGCGCGAGCGGCGATTGCAGGGTCGCCATTAACTGCCTGTTGGCCAGAGATCAAAGAAATCGCTTCGGCTCGATGGTCAGCGGTTTGCTCCAAATCATCGCCGACTTTTTCCATTAGCGAGCTGACGTCTTGGCCCTGATTTGCCATCATCGAGGCAAGGCGCAGGCTCGCTGTTGCCGTTAGATTGCGGTTGTCGCCCGCACGAGCTAGGGAGCGGCGCAAAAGCGATTCGGCTCTGACGAACTTGCCCGCCATCGCCTGGAGGGCGCCGTGCAGAGCAAGAATAGCAGGGTTTTCGCGACGGGTGATTTCGTCGAGCGACTCTATTGTGCGCAAAACGACGTCGCTGCGAGCCCGCTCCAGGAGGTCGAAGCCGTGCTGCTCCAGGAGACGGAGCACGTCTTCGCGCAACGCCGCCGCTGCATACGCGGCCATCGCGTGCTCTATGTCGCCACTCTCTTCAAGGGCGCGGCCCGCTCGCGCTTGCACGACCTGTTGGGAGCGCTTCCCAACGAGCGCGTTTTGATGCCGGAGAAAATTTCTGAACAGGTCGTGACAGTAGTACGCGCCGGGCGATTCTTCATGAATGAAGGCGGTACGCTCGC
Organism: Candidatus Cybelea septentrionalis; assembly: GCA_003158175.1. Lineage (GTDB taxonomy): Bacteria > Vulcanimicrobiota > Vulcanimicrobiia > Vulcanimicrobiales > Vulcanimicrobiaceae > Cybelea > Cybelea septentrionalis. The sequence continues at coordinate 96,772 of PMHJ01000007.1, read as the reverse complement.
GCAGCCGCTCTACAATCTGCAACGCACGGTCGAATCCGGCCCGTTCGAGGACTTTCACCTCGATCGTCGGGAGCGCCATTGCAACTTCGAGCAGACTGCGCTCCTCGTCATCCAGCGCGCCGTAGACTTGCTCGGCGAGGAAGCGATAGATCATCTCACGTGTGACGGCCGAGACGTTTCGAAGGTCTGACGATCGCGTGGACGTACGCAACGCAAAGCTCATGGCTGCAGGCCAACCTTCGGTCAGGTCGAGCAAATCGCGGAGTTCATCCTCACGGATCGAAAGGCCCAGATCGCGTGCTGCAACCGCGGCTTCTTCAAACGTAAATTTCAGATCGTGTTCGTCGATCGCCAAGTCGGCGTCGCGATAGGCGAGCCAGCTTCCAACCGGAAGCCCAGTCGTCGAGCGGGAGGCGAGGATCCACCGGATGCGCTCTTTGCTTCCTTCGATCAACGCCGTTAGGAATCTGGCAATCTCGGGATCGTCGTCTGCGATTTGAAGGTCGTCTATAGCAACGACGCCCGAAAACGACTCCAAATGAACATTCATCCAGCGGGCTAAGTCGGTACCTCGTTTGGGCGATGCCTGATTCCGCTGGTATGCTCCAGCCAGCGCGGTAATCGCGTGCGGCGCACTCTCGCCCAACGCCTCCGCGAATCCACGTAGAAAGCTCAGTAGCGTTGCGTGTTCGGCGCGTAGCGCGAACCGCGTGCAGGGCTCTCGCAAACTGCGAAGTTACTGACGCAACGCGACGCTCTTGCCGTAGCCTGCTGGAGCGACCAACAAGGCGATGGGAAAGCTCGCCGAAACCGAAAGGCGCTCGACCAGCCTCGGCCGCTCGATTGGCACAAAGGCGGCACTATCCGTGCGATCGTCGCCCTGGAGAGTGAGAATCATCGCATGTCGTTATAACGCGGCTTCGGCGTCGCCTGTTCTTGAAAGGTTTGGAAGTCGGGAACGCGCCCCTTACCAATTCGCTCGCTCAAGAAGCGCGCTAGCAGGGCGCCTTCCCATTGCAGGCGCGGTGCGAGCCACGCGCGTTGCGCTGGGCACGTGATCTCGCCAAGCTCGAGCACCAAACTTCCTTCTCGCGCCTGCACCTGCGAATACGCATAATACGCGCGCAAGCCGTTCGTGAAGTTGTCCGGCTGAAAACCGAAAGGCCAATAGCGCCCGTATAATCGATGCCATGCCGCTGCCGCCGCCGCGCCACTTGGCTGGGCGTAGCCCACCGATGCGCTGCTTCGGCAAGTCGGATTCGATCCGTCGAAGTGAATGAAGACTGCCGCGCCCACGCGATACTTGCCGGCGAAGTCCGCCGGAAGACGCACGACGCTCACGCCATGCTCTCGCAAAATTCGCGTCGCGGCATCCGCGACGATCGGCGTCCAGGCCCGTTCGCCCGCAGCTCCGAGATTGCAATGATGCTGCGGAAAGTGCGCGCAACTAGCCGGCCGCCCTTCGTGCCCCGCGGAGATCAGCACGTCGTACGTCAAGATCACCAGCCGCCCGAAGCTCCGCCGCCTCCGAACCCGCCGCCGCCCGCCGAGAATCCGCCGCCGCCAAAACCACCACCGCCGAAGCCGCCCCCACCGAATCCACCGCCCGTCACCAGATATCCGCCACGCCCGCCTCTCGTCACGAGTGCGACGATCGCGAAGAAAAAGAACAGCCCGAGGACGATGAGCACCCACGCATCTTTGCCCGTCATTGTCTGCGTCTGCGTCTCGTCAGATTGGGTCGAAACACCGCTGTACGACGGCGAAATCGTTTTCAGCATCGCCGCGACGCCGCTGCTGACCGCGCCGTCCACGTCGTTCGCCCGCATCCGCGGCCGGATCACGTTCGTGATGATCCGGTACGAGTCGGCGTCGGTGAGCGCGCTCTCCAACCCGTAACCGACTTCGATGCGGTCCTTATGGTCTTGCACGAACACAAAGAGCACCGCGCCGTCATCTTTGCCGTGCCGCCCGATCTTCCAATGATCCGCCGTCTCGCCGGTCCACGTTTCGAGCGGAACGTCGCCCGTGGTCTGTCCGATCCACACGATGATCTGATGGCCCGTCGCGCTCTCGTAGGCATGCAACTCGTTTTCGAGCGATGCGCGCGTGTTCTCTGAAAGCACGTTCGCGTTGTCGGTAACGTAACGCGCGGGCGTCGGGGGAATCATGAAACCCGCGCCCGCCGCGCCCGCTGGCACCGCGTAGAGCAGCGCGACAAGCGCTAACGCCAATCGTCCCACGCTCGCGCGGTGCATCCTACCAGCTCCCCGAAGCGCCGCCGCCGCCGAAATCGCCACCGCCCGACGAAAAGTCGTCGTCGCTGCTGCTCGAATCGTCGGTGCCGCCCGACGATGACGAGCCACCGCCGGCGCTGCTCCAGAACGTAGAGCCCTTCCCCTCCTTCTTTTCCGCCGGCGCTCCCTTGCGCGCAACGATCATGAAGATCACGAACGCGAAGAACAGCACGAGGAGGCCGAAGAAAGCAATTATCGCGATGACAAAGCCCGAAACAGCCGGCGGCGGGGTGTTCTCTGCTGCGGGCGGAGGTGTCACGCCCGCGTAGGAAGGCGTAATCGTCGTCAACATCGCGGCGACGCCGCTCGACACGGCGCCGTCGGCATCGTCGGCCTTCATCCGCGGCACGATGTCGTCGCGGATGATCCGCGACGCGTCGGCATCGGTCAGCGAGCCTTCGAGCCCATAGCCGACCTCGATGCGCACCTTGTGATCGCTCATGAACAAGAACAGAATCGCGCCGTCGTCCTTACCGCGCCGCCCGACATGCCATTGATGTGCGGTCTCGCCCGTCCAGGTCTCGAGCGGAACGTCGCCGGTCGTGTCGCCGATCCAGACGATCACTTGATGTCCCGTCGCCTTTTCGTAGGCTTTGAGCTCGGCGTCGACCGAGGCTTGCTTCGCGCTCGAAAGCGCACCCGCATTATCGGTAACGTAATGAGTCGGAGCCGGTGGTACGGTGAAATCTGCCGCCAGCGCCGGCGCCGACAGCACGCCGGCCATAAACAAACCGGCCCAGAGGCTTAGACGCATCCTCACCATCCGCCCGATGCACCGCCGCCGCCGAAACTCCCGCCGCCTGCGGAAAAGCCTCCGCCGCTCCGCGGAACCTTCGGAGTTTAGCAGAACCCCACGACGACAATCGGCTAACCGCTGCGCGTAAGGAAACCAACCATGACCGTGCGCCCGTATTTAGGCGTTATTGCAGCCCTGATGCTGCTGACGGGCTGCACCGCGACCGCCGGCGATATTACGCCAAATGCCGTGCCCGCGCCGGAGCTGCGCGAACCGCGCTCCGGGGATCTTCTCTACGTCGCTAGTTACGCCGGAAGAACCGTCAACGTCTACGATTACCATACCCGCGAGCAGGTGCAAACCCTGGCAGGGTTTACCGACCCGGCGGGTCTCTGCGCCGACGCCGCGGGAAACGTCTACGTAACCGACGGCTACGGCTACGATATCGTGGAGTACCACCATGGCGCGACGAAGCCGGCCCGCTATCTCGCCGACCCGTACGGTTTTCCTTGGAACTGTGCCGTGAATCCGGTCAACGGCGATCTCGCCGTTGCCAACGGCGTCGCGCTCTCGGGGGGTCAGTACGGCATTATGATCTACAAGAAAGCGCGCGGCGTGCCGAAGCTGTACGTCGATTCGGCCATCCCCTTTTACTTCGATTGCGCCTACGACACGGACGGCAACCTCTTTTTCGATGGCGAGAGCGAAGGGGCGAGCGAAGCGCTCGAGGCCGAGCTGACCGCTGCTGGAAAGCAGTTCGTCAACCTTACGCTCGAGCCGAACATTGCGTACGCGGGCGGCGTTGCTTGGTGGCACGATCGCCTCGCAATTGCCGATCAGGAGAACGACGACATCCTTCGCTACCGCATCGTTGGCTCGGCGGGAAAGCTCTCTGGCCGAACGCCTTTCGAGGATGCCTCGGCCGTCGGCGCATTCTTCATCGACGGTAACGTTGTCATCGGAGCGGACTACGACGCTGACGACCTCGGCGCGTGGCCCTTTCCGAAGGGTGGTTTCCCGCGATATACGCTCGGCGTAGAGACGCCGCAAGGCGTCGTCGTGAGTTTTGGAACGCGCCGATGATGAAGCGCTTGGGATGTGGTCTGCTTGCCGCCGCGCTGCTGTGCGACTGCGGTGGTGAGCGACCGCCGATAAATCCAACCGTCGTCAGCTTTCACGGCGCCGCGGCCGGCTGGATGGCTCCTTCGGCGCAGCGTCAAGATCTGCTGTACGTTTCGCTGGTCGACCCAAACGAACACGAGGTATTGGCATACTCGTATAGCGGCCAAACCTTGCTCGGCACGCTGACCGGCTTCGACTACCCGCAGGCGCTTTGCGTCGACGCGGCACAAGATCTCTACGTCACCGACAACGGTCGCTATCAAATCTCCGAGTTCCGGCACGGCGGCTCGAACCGAATCAAAGTGTTGGTCGACCCTGCGGGCTCCCCGCTGGGCTGTGCCGTGGATTCGATCAGCGGAGATCTCGCGGTCGCGAACTTCACGTCGAAGGGAGTCGGCGGCGGGAATCTCGCGATCTACCGGCACGCAAAAGGCATACCAAAGGTGTACGTTTCAGACGCCATCTACTACTATTGGTTTCCCGCATATGATAGCGCGGGCGATCTCTTCGTTGACGGGCTGAACGAAGGCAGTAGCGTCGCGCTGGCGGAGCTGCCCCACGGCGCGCACAAATTTCACACGCTGAAACTCGATCAAGCGATCGAGTATCCTGGCGGCATCTATTGGGACGCGCGCTATCTCGCGGTCGGCGATCAGCGTGCGGGAGAGATCTACGAGTTTGCAATCTCGAACTTCACCGCGACACTCGAGAAAACCACGAACGTTTCGACGGCTGACGATCTCTTCGAGTTTTGGATCTCGCCGGACGACCGGGTACTCGTCGGCGCCGCCTACGGCGACGGTCACGGCGACGACTCCGGGGTGTATTACTGGAAGTATCCGCGAGGCGGCTCGCCGCGCCACACGATAACCGGCGTGCCGTACGCGAGCGGGCTCGTCGTTAGCCTCGCCAGAGGTGCGCCGGCGAACGGGCGGAGATGAACCCGCGTTTGAATACCGAATGTTCTCGACAATCGATCCGTCACGCGGACCGGAGAGGGACGGAGTAATGAAGAGTTTTAGCCTTGCCCGCTACGCCTTAAGCAGCTGCGTGGCTGTCGCATTGCTCGCGGGATGCGGCCGGGCGCCGTTGCCTTCGGGAGCAGTTCCCGACAATGCATTCCGGCTTCGCAACGCGGACAGTCAAACGTTTCAGTACACCGGCAAGGCGCAAGAGTTCCGAGTGCCGGCCGGCGTACACAAGATCGCGGTCGATGCTTGGGGCGCGGCCGGAGGCGCCTCCGACATTTCGGGCGGTAACGGTGGTCGCGTGTCCGCGACCATTCCCGTTACACCGGGCGAGAAGCTCTTTGTATTCGTTGGTAGTGCAGCTTCGGGAGCCAAAGGCGGCTTTGACGGCGGCGCCGGCGGTGGGCCCTCAGACTGGTATCCTAAGGGGTGTAAGAACGATTGTGCCGGCGGCGGTGGCGGTGGTGCGTCGGATATAAGGCGTGATGGCGACGTTCTGCACGACCGAATTCTCGTCGCCGGCGGCGGCGGTGGTGCCGGCGGTGATGATTGCCGTTACGCCTCAGGAAGCTGTGGCTCCGGTCCTATAGGCGGCGGTGGCGGTCGAGCCACTGGCGGTAGCGGCAGCAAGGGCGAGTTCGGCGCCGGCGGTGGCGGCGGTGGCACCCAATCTCGAGGAGGAACGGGTGGCGCCGGTGGTTCCGGCATCTACCGTCGCGACAAGGGAGAGTCCGGCAAGGACGGCACCGCGGCCGATGGCGGGACGGGCGGAAAAGGCACCTCCTATGGCTACGTCGCCGGTGGCGGCGGCGGTGGCGGAGGCTACTACGGCGGAGGCGGTGGTGGAGGCGGCNNAGAATCCGCCACCGCCGCCGCTCGACAATCCGCCAATAAAGCCGCCGGTCCAGAACGCCGAGCGCCGCATGTCGCGGTTGGCCTGCGCCGAGCCCTCACGCATCACCAGATAGCCGTAGCGAATGCTGCGTACGATCTTCGCGATCACGACGAACATGCCGAACCCCAAGAACAGCACACCGAAGATGATGAAGGGTATGTCGTTGCCGCTCGATTCGTCGCTCGACGAGGCCTCCGGCGGCGCCGTCACGCCAGTATAGCTCGGCGTGATCGTCGTCAGCATCGCGGCCACGCCGCTGCTCACCGCGCCGTCTACGTCGTCCGCGCGCATCTTCGGCCGAATCACGTTGTTGATGATGCGGTAGCTGTCGGCATCGGTCAGCGCGCTCTCCAAACCGTAGCCGACTTCGATGCGAATCTTGCGGTCGTGCACGAACATAAAGAGCACCGCACCGTCGTCGTGCCCGCGCCGGCCAACTTTCCATTTGTCGGCGGTCTCGCCGGTCCAGGTTTCTAGCGGCACGTCGCCGGTGCTCTGGCCGATCCAGACGAGCACCTGATGTCCCGTCGCCCGTTCGTAGGCTTGCAGTTCGTTCTCGATGGAGGCGCGCGCGTTCGCCGAGAGCGCGCCGGCGTTGTCGGTCACGAAGTGGTCGGGCGTCGGCGGAGTCGCGAACCCCTGCGCGAACGCCGCAACCGGAAGCGTCGCCAGCACGAGCGCGCAGAGCGCTCGTTGCAATCTCACGCCGAGCTCGAGTTGGGCTCCGCAAAATGCGCGTGCAGCACCTCGCCGAGACGCGCGACGGCGTAGAGGATGCCGGCTTCGGTCTCGCCGCGCGCAAAAAACGGCGTGCTCTTCTCTACGACGTCGTTCCAGAACGCGTCGCCGACGCGCTCGTGCAGCGCGCGATCGCCGACGATCGCGAACCTGCGCGCTTTGGGGGCCACCAAGATCAACGCTGCGTTACCGTGTTCGTGGCGCTGTAAGCCGATGCGCCCGAACTCCCGCTTCGCGCGCTCGAACGCATCGACGCTGCGATCGGGAATCTCGCGAACCGCGATGCGCCCGGTCGTTCCGTCTTCGGCCGCCGCGATCGCCTTGACGATGCCGGCGTGTTCTTCTTTGTTCACGCGCGGAAGTTCGCCGGAGCTAGTGCGGCGTGCCTTCGACCGTCAGCGTGTTCTGACAGCAGTGGTGCGGAATGGATTTATAGCCCACGGCCCAGAGCTGCCCCGACGACAGCCGCGTCAGGCCGAACAGCATGCTCACCGTCGAGTTGCGGCTCGATTCCAGCGCCGCCGGTCCAGGCACGGCGCGCCACTTCTTGCCATCGTAATGGACGAAGAGGCTGCGTGACGTCCAGACGCCCACGGCCCAAATGTCGTTGGCCGAGATCGCGTAAACGGCATTGAGCTGGTTGGTCACCGGGCCCGAGCCGGGGTCTTTATTGGGGCTCGGAACGATGCTCCACGACGCGCCGTTCCAGTGCTCGATCAGCGTTTGCGGGATCTGTTCCTGTATGCTGGTCCGTTGATAGCCGACCGCCCATGCATCGCTCGGCGAAACGTCGGCAACGCCGTTGAGCTGGTCGAGATATGTACCCTTCGCCTGTTCGAAGGACCACGTCGTGCCGTTCCAGTGCTCGGAGAACGAATGCTGGTCGGGATAGCCCCAGTACTCGCCGACCGCCCAAATGTCGTTGGCGCCCGACGCAGACATCGCGTTGAGGAACGTGAGGCCGTCGTTGTAGGCCGGAATGAAACTCCAGCTTTTTCCGTCCCAGTGCTCCAGTATGGCGGCGAAGTTGCCCTCGCCGCCTGCCCACACGTTGTTTTTCGAGATCGCGACGACCGAGAGCATCTCACCGCCATCGTAGATGTAGGGGCTGGAGACGACGCTCCACTTCTTGCCGTCCCAATGCTCGAAGACGGCCTGCGATGCATAGCCTACGGCCCAGGCGTCGTCGGGCGCGATGGCCGTCACGGCGTATAGCTGCGTTCCCAATGGTTCGTTCGACGCCGACGCGACGAGTTTCCACCTCGTGCCATCCCAGTGCTCGATGACCGGCTTGTCGTAGCCCTTCGAGCCTGATGCGTAACAGCAGTTGGCTCCGACGGCCCACACGTCGTTCGCGCCGGTGCCGCTCACGCCGCGGAGGATGTCGCTGGCAAGGCCGTCGGAGCCTGGCGGCAGATCGGGACTCTTGAGCACCGACCACACCGAGCTTTCCGGTAACGCGGGCTCGTGCTGCCCCGCGCTACCGGCCGCCTGCGGAATCGTGCCGGCGCCCGACGCACACCCCGCCAAGACGGCCAGCGCGACGACAACGCAAGTATTACGCATGCCTAATACAACCGATTATCTATGAAAAAACTCTGAACGCCGTCCGCGAACCCCGAAAGTCAGGGGCTGAAGTTTACGACCGGCGCTTGCTCCGCGCCCGGTTGCGATTTGAAGTAGGGCTTTTCGTTGAAACGGCTGCCGAAGAGTCCGGCGAAGAACACCGTCGGAATCGTGTCGCGCCGGGTATTGAATGCCTGGGCGACCTCGTTGTATTTTCTGCGCTCGAACGCGATGCGGTTTTCGGTGCCCTCGAGCTGCGCCTGCAGCGTCGCAAAGTTCTCGGTCGCTTTGAGCTGCGGATAGTTCTCTACGACCGCCAACAACCGCGAGAGCGCCGACCCTAGCTGATCTTGCGCGGCGGCGTATTTGGCGAAGTCTTGCGGGTTGTTGATCGCATTTTGCGCGACCTCGGGTGAAATCTGCCCCACGCTCGCGCGCGCCTTCGCAACTGCTTCGTACGTGCTCGATTCGAAGTTCGCCGCGCCTTTGACGGTCGCGACGAGATTGGGAATCAGGTCCGCGCGCCGCTGATAGACGTTCTGCACCTGCCCCCATTGCGCGTCGACGGCTTGGCTAAGCGTCACGAGCGAGTTATAGGCGGTACCGACCATCACCGCGACGATGAGCACGATCGCGCCGATCACAACCGGCACAGCATAGGAAGGACGTTGTTGCATAGCAAGGCAATGCGCCACCATGCGGCCTGGCCCTTCCTTCGGCCGCACCGGCACACCGACTGACCGATGAGGCATGGGCGGAGGCGAGGCTATTCTCGGGCCCGGGCTAATCACTAGCCGGCGTGGCTACTTCCGACGACAAACCAGGACGATCGTCCATCCGCGTCTACGACGAGTACGGACGCGAGCGCCTGATAGACCGCAAGGTTTGGCGCGATCGAGTCCTCCCTCAAGCCATCCGAGAGAACTGGCATAACGCGGAAGCCCTTTACAGCATGTTGGCTGAAGCCCTCGGCGATGGTTACGAGGCCGATATCGTAAAGGCGGCCGAGCATCTCCATAAGCTTGACAGAAAGTCGGCGCGAAGTACGTGCCTGTATGGCGTCGTCCTTATGCGCGTCGGCAGGATCGAAGATGCAGCGCGTGTGATGCGCGCCTATCTCGCCACGAATGGCGAAGACGGTTACGTCTTGCTCAATCTCGCGAAGGTTTACTCGGCGGGAGGCGACAAGGCGAAGGCGCGCGAGACGCTCTGGCGAGCCATCGAGTTTGATCCAAACGTCGACAACGCTCTCCAATGGTATGGCGCGATCGAGCGAGAGGAGCGAGGGCCATCTGCACAGGTTCGAGCCTGGCAACGAATCGCTGCACTCCCCAATAGCTGGCGCGTCCGTCTTCTCCTCGCGCGGGACGCATTGGAGGGCGCAAGACTGCAAGACGCTCTTGCCTTCTACGAGGAAGCGCTCAGATTGGCAGGAGATCCGGTGCCTGCAGATGTCCTTGTGTCGATAACCGGTGATCTCGGAAGCCACGGATACCTACAGGAAGCGCTGACGATTGGAACCGCTCACTTTTCAGCCAAACGCCATGGCTTAACCGTCGGGAACAATCTGATAAAGGCTCACTTCGATCTCAATCAATTCGATGCGGCGCAAAACATCCTCGACGCACTGTACGCGCAAGGCCGTCCCGATTATAAAAGCACGTTGGACTATTGGGCCGCGGAGATCGCGAAGGCCCGCGTCGCGAAGAAAAGCGAACGGCTAACTCCAGCAACGCCGATACCGGTGTCTATGGTGTCGGTGTCGCGGCCCTTGTGGCTTCCCGATACGCTGCCGGTAAATCTTCTTTTCCCCACACCGGCCCGTACTGGCCCGGTAATCGCCATCCTCGGTTCCACCGCTAGCTTCCAAGGCGAGTCACCAACGATCGTGCTCGGGCTCGCAACAGTTCCTGGGACGCTTAGCAGAGCGCTTCCGCTATTTCTCGCTCAAGAACTCTTCTTTAGAACATCTCTGCCCGTAAAGACACTCGTTCCGTGGGTTACCGGAGAGTCGCAAGGATACGTGTTCGGCCAACGACCATGGACGGATGATTACGCGGCGGAGGTCGCGACAAGGGCGGACGTTTGCGCCGAGTGGATCTTGATCGTTCACTTAAACGCCAAGAACGAGCCATGGAGCGTGGATTTTCGTCTCGTCCGGTCGTTAGGCGCAGCTTGTGCTTACGAGGGCTCCGCGACCCTCCGAAGGGACGATCCGGCACTTAGCCCGCAGGAGCTAACATCCGCAATGCAATCCGCTTTACTCAGCGCAACCGGCGCTAAAGCGGTGTTGCCTCCGCCACTTTACGACGTCCCGGCGGGAAAGGCGTTCTTCCCTTATTTGATGTCGGTGGAAGGCCTGATGTCGCTAGACCTGGCGAGGAAGCCGGGGGCAACGGAGACTTTGCACTCTCCTCGCGATATTATCGATCGTGCACTGGCACTGCCTTGGACTGCCCTTCAAACGTCGCCGCCCGTATGATTCTCGTTCAGAGCGTCGTCGCAATGAAGGAAGTGGATTCGTCGATCGCCTCGGAGTATCGGCAACGGCTGGAGCGAATACGTTCCCAGTATCCGCTTCAACCACCGGTTGATCGAGCGCTGATGGGTATGACGGCCAGCCTGACGTCAGACTAGCGAAAATAGCGCGTTGTAGCGATTATCCCCGCTTAGGGACGCTGTAAGAATGTGCGCCGGCACCGGCGAGCTTACCGCCGTCGACGATGAGATATTCGTCGCGAATTGGTCTTCCGTCGAACCAGCTTTCGAGGATCTCGCGAGTGCCGCCGGCGTAGCGTGCCTGAGCCGAGAGGCTGGAACCGGAAATGTGGGGCGTCATGCCGTGATGCGGCATCGTGCGCCAGGGATGATCCTTCGGTGCAGGTTGCGGATACCAGACGTCGCCGGCGTAACCGGCGAGTTGCCCGCTCTCAAGGGCTCGCACGACGGCGTCGCGGTCGCAAATCAGGCCCCGCGCCGTGTTCACGAGGTATGCACCTCGCTTCATTTTGCCGATCAATGCGTCGTCGAAGAGATTCAAGGTTTCGGGGTGAAGCGGAGCGTTGATCGTCACGACGTCGCAGACAGGAACCATCGACTCGACGTCCGGATGAAACGTCAGCCCCAAATCCTGCTCTACGTTCTCGGGCAGCCGATGACGATCCGTATAGTGAAGCTTCATGTCGAACGGCTTTAGGCGCTTCAAGACTGCCAGACCGATTCGGCCTGCGGCCACCGTTCCGACGGACATCCCTTCGACGTCGTAGCTGCGAGCGACGCAGTCGGCGATGTTCCAACCGCCTTTTACGACCCATTGATATGACGGAATGTAGTTTCGCACGAGTGCCAGGATCATCATTACGACATGCTCGGAGACGCTGATGCTGTTCGAGTACGTCACTTCGGCGACGGTCACGCCGTGTTCGATCGCCGCCGGCAAATCTACGTGATCCGAGCCGATGCCCGCGGTGATTGCAAGCTTTAGCTTGGGGGCTTTTGCAAAACGCTCCCGGGTAAGGTAGGCGGGCCAAAACGGCTGCGAAATGACGACGTCTGCGTCGACCAGCTCGCGCTCGAAGACCGAACTTTCGCCGTCCTTGTCGGAGGTGACGACGAGCGTATGCCCCTGACTTTCCAGATACTTGCGTAAACCGAGTTCCCCCGAAACGCTCCCGAGAAGATCGCCGGGGCGAAAGTCAATAGCCTTGGGCGTGGGCACGGTCTGGCCGCCCGGATAGTGCTCGAGCTTCGGTAGGTCCGCGCGAGCGTATGACGTCGGGTATCCGTCGACCGGATCGGGATAGAGGACGCAAACGATTTTCGCCACGGGGCCTCCTATATAAAAGCAGCGGGATAGGTCGGAACCGGCCGTCTCCAAGCCGACCGAGGCTTCTACACTCTATCGATGGCTCCCGGTCTGGGCTGCGCTTCGAGCTGCTCAAAGGCGTTTGCGTTTACATTCGGTTGACCGGCCCCGTGCGCTGACGCCGTGCGGCAGATATTGATCCCGACTGATCGCGATCGACGTAAAAAAGCGCGGACTGCGCAATTGAGCAGTAGGTAGCCCGCCGCGCGGGGTTGGGGCCGGTCTCCTGCGAAAAACTCGGGCACCAATGGCTTCGCCGCGCCTCGCCATCGACGATATTCCGCAGATCGTTTGGACTGCCACCTCGGGCGGCCGGATGCTATCGTTCAATCGCGCGTGGTACGAGCAGACCGGGCGGAGGCGGCGCTCGAACGCGACCCCGGCGTCCCTGGAGAAGCAGTGGTGGGCGGCCGTTCATCGCGACGACCGCGCGCGCTGCCGGCAGGCGCTGCAGGGCGGAGTTACGAGCCGCGCAAGTTTCGAGCTTGAGTTGCGTTTGTTACGCGGGGACGGATTGTACCGCTGGTATCGTCTCTTCGTCTCGACGTTCGGCGCAGCGCAAGATGACCGAACGCGTTGGCTCGGCATCTGCACCGATATCGACGAGTACAAGCGACAAGGTCAAGTCTTTGCCTTTCTCGCGCAAGCGGGTGAAGTGCTTGCGGAATCGCTCGATTTGCAAGCCACGCTCAACCGTTTGCTCGCCATCATCGTTCCGGAGTTTGGCGATTGGGCCGCAATCGATCTCTTCGACGAAAACGACCGCTTAAAGACCGCCGCGGCCATTCACGCCGATCCAAACAAAACGCGTCTGGTGAAGCGTCTCGTCGGGCGTTACACCCACGATCGGCACTACGAGCCCGCAATTGTCGCCGCATTGCGAAACGGCCGGCCGATCGTCATCCGCGAAGTAAACGTCGGGCGCCTCGAAAAAGTCGCTACCCGTCACCTGCTCGAAGTAATCCGCGAACTGGAGCCGCGCTCGGCCGTCACCGTTCCGCTACGCTCGCGTGGGCGAACGATCGGATCGCTCGTCGCATATTGGTCGCAGACTCCGCGCCGATATACCGTGGCCGATTTACCGCTCTTCGAAGAGCTGACGAAGCGCGCGGCCGTTTCGATCGGCCACGCGCGCCTTTACGAACGCGAGCGTGAGATCGCCGCGGAGTTTCAGCGTGCGGCGCTGCCGATTTCGCTTCCCCAAGTGCCGGGCATGCGCTTTGACGGCATCTACGTGCCGGCCAGCGATCGCGAGTTGCTCGGCGGCGACTGGTACGACGCGCTGCGTCTCAACGACGGGCGCATCGTCATTTCGGTGGGCGATGTGGCGGGCAGCGGTCTCTCTGCAGCGGTGATCATGGCCTCGATGCGACAGGTCATTCGCGGGGTCGCACAGGTCTATGCCGACCCGATCGCGATGCTCGATGCCGCCGATCGCACGCTGAAAACCGAGTATCCCGACATGTTCGTCACGGCATTCGTCGGCGTGCTCGATCCGGTAGCGCGGACGTTCGCGCACGCATCGGCTGGGCATCCGGCACCCTTCCTGCGCGATGATGCGGGCACGGTGACGCCCCTGGGCACGAGTGGACTGCCGCTGGGTTTGCGCGTTCGCGGCGAAACCGCGACGACGACACCGCTGCCCCGTTCCGGCCTTTTGATTTTCTACAGCGACGGTTTGATCGAGGCAGATCGCAACGTCGCGCGCGGTTACGAACGGCTCGTGGCGGCGCTCGCTCACCCCGAGATTGCTAGCAGCTCGAATCCGGCCGGCGCGCTTTATCGCGCGATGCTCAAGCGCGGCGGGAACGACGACGTGGTCGTGTTGGCGTTACGGCTCGAAGCTGCTGAGGCCGACCGCCATGAGGGCAACGGCGAAGGCTCGAAGCGGTGGGCCTTCGGTAGTGATGACGCGCCCCAGGCGCACGCGGCACGCCACTCGTTCGTCGAGGTGTTGCGCGACGCCGGCCTGCGTCAGAGACAGCTCGACGCGGCCGAACTGGTCTTTGGCGAGCTACTCGGCAACGTCGTCCGCTTTGCTCCCGGATCGGTCGAGATCGTCCTCAATTGGAACGACGCCACCCCGCCGGTTCTTCACGTGCTCGATCGCGGTCCCGGCTTTACGTTCGCGCCAAAGCTGCCGTTGGATATGCTCAGCGAGCGCGGCCGCGGGCTCTATATCGTCTGGTCGCTTGCGGAAGACTTCAACGTGACGCTGCGCCACGACGGCGGCGCGCACGCGCGCGCCGTACTTGCCATCGTTTAGGTCGAGGAGCGTAGAGTATGGGTCATCGCCGTCTCGGAGTTGCTAGGCTACACCGAACACTCCAAGTTGTAGGACTCACTCTCGGTCTGTCATGGCTGGGAGCCTGCTCGCCGTTATTACCGAACGCGGGAAATCCCCTTATGTCTGCGGCATACTCCGCAAACTCACACGGGCCGCGGAGCCATGAAGCGCTATTCGTTGGGAGCTCTTTCCCTAAAATCTCGAAGTATGCCGTTGACAGCGTAAAGCCTCTGCGCTCCGTTAAGGCGGCCAGCGGAGCGATTTCCCTAGCGCTCGACTCTGCGGGCGAGCTTTTCGCCGCCAACGGCAACCCGAGTTACGGAGCAATCTCCGTTTACAGCGCTCGTTCGTTGCACCTGATACGAACGTTCGAATCCATAGGCCCCCGATCTCTGGCCATTGACGAGAACGGTTACCTCTATGTAGCAAACTGTGGCGACGGGATTGAAATATACGCCCCGGGGGGTGTGCGTTACGTCGGGGAAATCGGGCGCGGCGTCGACGGCGCGTGCACCCTAGCCTTTGGTCCGGACCAGCGTCTCTATGTCGTGAACTCCGGGTCGATCGGCATCTATCGTCAAACGGGTTTGCCTGGAAAGCTTCGGTTCGTCAGGAGGCTGAGGGAGGAACTCAAGGCCCCTCGATCGCTGACATTCGACGCGAATGGCGACTTGTACGTCGGCAGCTGTCCGTCGTGCAACCACAGCGGGGCTAAGGACTTCGTGACGATTTATGAGACAAGAGACTTGAAAACCCTAACAAAGGTTTCAGCCGGAATTGAAGCGCCGGACTTGATGGCGGTCGATTCCACCGGGACGCTCTATGTCGCGAACCATAAGCCGTACAAAGACGGTTGGATCAGTGCGTACGCGAAAGGGGCAACGAGCCCCAAGTTCAAGATCACTCATGGAATCGATATGCCAGAATCCATGGTCGTCGATGCCGGCGACAGCCTGTACGTTGCAAACACGTACGGCGACTGCGTCACTGTTTACGATCCCAGCGGCCGGCTCGTGCGTACCATCACGAAGGGGGTACACGATCCGGCAGCTTTGCTGGTGAGCCCTACCGACTAGTTCTTGCCGACGCTGACCGTGCTGCCAAAGAGTTCCGAAGCGCCGGTCGGAGCCTGGATGCTCTTTGCGGCTGCCCCGCCGGCAGGATAGGGCCAAAACCCTATTTTCCTGACCGTTCGCTTCACGACTCCATACGGAACGACGATCGTGCTGCCTGCAATCCAAAACTGCGCGAGGAGGCTGCTGCGGTCGCCTTTGAACCGCAACGTTCCCGCGACCGTTCCGTTCGAGCCGGTTACCTTTATGCGGTAGAGCGCGTTGGTCGTGGCGTCTTCAAGCGCAACATACTTGCCGTCCCACTGAACCGCTCCGGGAAACGGGCCGAGATTCTGCTTCAAAGTGATGCCGGTAAGCGACGCACCACCATGCGGCAGTTCGGCGAGCTCCGTCTGCGTCGTGCCGGCGTTGGTACCATCGACGAAAAGGTTGCCCTTCGCATCGAAGCCGCAGAAAAAGTATTCGTTGAAGTTGGAAGCCTGATAGCTCGTCCCCATTCCTCTGCCTTTTCGAAAAATCGTAACGCTTCCGGGTCCGAGCTGAGGATTGCTCGCGTAGTTCGCGACGGCCAGGTCGCCAGTGGTGGCGTCGACCGAACAGCCTTGCGGGTAATAGCCATAGACGTGGAGCACTTCGATCGGTTTCTTGCCGCCGTGCGCGTATTTTAGTACTGCGACGGCGGGTGTGTCGACGACGTACACGTTACCGGCCCGATCGGAACAGAGTCCTGCCGGTCCCTTAAAACCGGTGAGCGTTCCAACGAGCTTGGCCGCCGGATACGAGTACACGTAGACCGCGCCGTTCGCGTCCGACACGTAGAGAAGATCGCCGTTTTGCGCGCCGGAGGATATCCACGAACGCATCGACGCGGAAAGTACGCTGGTGCCGGCAACCGTTGGGAGCGACGCCGGCGTTGCGCCCGAGAGTTGCGAAGCGGCGCAGGCGACAAGCATCGAAGCGGCCGCAGCAGCGCCTAGCGCGCCGCGAACGAAACGTAGCCTGTCCATATCCTAGATAGCCTGGATCTTCGCCATCATGCCGTGATCTTCGTGGTCGAGGATGTGGCAATGGAAGACGAAGGTTCCCTTGATCACCGGGTCGCGAAAATCCATGAGCAGGACGAGGGTGCCGGGCTCGCCGTTTGTGTGCCGGTGCGGAATCACCTCACTATCGGCCCAGAACGGATGCGCAACCTTGACGCCGTCGATCTCCTTGACGAGAAAGTGTAGCTGATGGATATGAAAGTCGTGGACCTCCTGGGTGATGTTAACGATGCGCCACTGCTCGACGGTCCCCGTGTGCACCACGAACATCGGCGGAGCTTGCATCGAAAAAATCTTGTGGTTGATGCTGAAATGGGTTCCGCCTTCGCTGAATATTACGACGCGCTTAGCTGAAACCGGCGGAAGCGACGTCGTGTAGACGTTTCGCGGCAATGGCTCGCCGACGGTGATCGGCCCCGACGCTGACGACCGTTCGCCCTGACGACTCGACTGCTTTAAGTTGGCCAGGACGAGCTCGGAATCGCGATCGCCACCGGGACCCGTGTCGTAGCAAAGGGTGCGAAACTTTGCCGAGCGGCTGCGCGGACCCGTTACAACGAACTCCACGCGTCCCGCCGGAGGAACGACTGCGTATGGCTCGACGAGCGTCGGAGGCGTACCGGGATAGGTATCGAGTGCGAAGCCGTCGATCGCGACTACGGTTAGCTTCTCCCCATCGACAGCGAGTTTGAGCGTCTTATGACCGGTCGCGTTGATCACGCGGAAGAACTGCTTCTCGCCGGGCGCAATCGTAATGTCCGGTTGCACGGCATAGTTGAGACTCGTGGTTAGCCCCAGTTCGCCCCCGCACGGCTCGTTGTTGATCGTATGCGGGCTCGCCGTCGCCATACCCGCCATGCCATCGTCCATGCTCGCGTTGCCCGCGACGTTTTGTGCCGCCTCGCCGTTACCGGTATCCCGGACAATGATCACTCGATGGGTCATCTTTGCCAATCGAGGAAAATGCCGCTCCAGGCCGTCCACGACGATCGCACCGGACATTCCGCCCTCGCCGACTTGATAGTTCGTTTCTCCGTGCACGTGCGGATGATACCAGTAGAGGCCCGGCTCCTGGTTCTTCGCGACGTGCACGATGTAGTGCAGACTCTGGTCTGGACGCGCGAGCATTCCAAGCACGTCGTCGCCCGGGGCGTTGGGCGACGTACCGAAGCCGTGAAAATGCAGATTGATATCGTTTTTATCTCCCGTGGCCGGAGTCAGGTCGTCGGCCTCGGTGATGTCGATCGTGTCGCCCGGATTCACCTCGATCGTCGGTGCATCTTCGTTAAGACCCTTGAAACTGAACTGCGGAAAGCCGGTGTGTGCACTCAGGTTGACGATCAGCGCGACCTTTGCTACGCCGTGCACCGATTTCACGACGGGTGGTTCGGGAAGCTCTTGCGCGTTCGGCTGCGCGTATGAAAGTGATGTTCCGCCCGGCAGTACGCCTGGCAGAATCTGACTCGTTGGAGTGCTCGGCGCAGCGCGGCATCCGGCCAGACCGGCCGACACGACCACGATGACGAATGCGAATCGCAGCACGAGAACCTCCTTCAAGAACGGCTCACGGCAGCGCCGTAACTATGCACCCGAGCGATCGCTTTGATAGGCGCGCCGCCAGCAGGATACTTCCAAAACCCTGCGTTGCGGTTGAAATCAGGTCCAACGAGCGTGCCGCCCGCGATCCAGAACTGGCGGACGCTGATCGTCCCGTCGAGCGTCGCTTTGCCTACCTCGGTTGCGTTACTTCCGCTGATCGAAAACCGATACGCGACCGAGGGAGCGAGGCCGGAGTCACCGATTGCGAGATCCTTGCCATCCCACTGCACTTGACCCGGCGTGTCGATCGCCTGGCTTACGACGATACTCTCGAAGGTTGTGCTGCGGCGCCGCAACTCCACGAGCGCAAAACTCCCGGCCTTGGATTTTGTTCGGCCGTCGACAAAGAGGTTGCCGTTCGAATCGTAGCCGCAGAAGTATGGGATGCCCATTACCGAATCGGTATAGCGTTTTGGATCGCTCCATCTTCCTTGCGGACCTTCGTGGTAGATCGAGACGATCGAGCCGCTGATGCCTCCGGCCACAGCGAGATCACGAGCGCCTGAATCGACCGAACAACCGACAGGCACCCCGAACGTGTCGAGCGATGCGATCGGCTTCGTACCCCCGTGTGGGTATTCGATGACATCGCGGCCTTCGATGTCGGCGATCCAGACATTGCCTGCTTCGTCGGCACACTCGCTGCGAGGCTTGCCAAATCCGGTCAGCGTGCCGACCAAGCGGCCTTCCCGAAACGAATAAACCTTGACGTTATTCGCGGCAACGTCGGAGAGGTAGAGCAAATCTTGGCTCGCTGCCTCTGGTGCCATCCAAGATACGCTCTTGCCGAGCTCGGTACTGGCGACGACGTTCGGCAGTGCGCCGCTCTTCGCCGACGATCCTTGGCAAGCCGCAAGTATCACCAAGGCCGCGCTGGCTCCAAACCAACGGCAACCGACGTCGAAGTCGTTCATTACACTCTTATTCTTCGCGGTGCCCTAGAATCCAGCAGGGCTTCGAGTCGTAGCCTCAATCACGGCCGAATTCGGCGCGAAGCTCCGCCTTGGCGCGCTCCAGGATGCGCAGCTGCTTTTTCGGGAGCGTCTTTCCAGCGCGGTTGATGTAAAACGTCAGCATCGACATCGCCGACTGGAACGGTGTCCCTTTCCGCCGAGTGCTGCGTTCGGCAGAACGCTTGAGCGATCGCGCGATCGCCGCAGGATCGTCCTTCGTGAAAACCGATTCTTCGAGATCGAGCGAATCGCTGTGCTCGGTAACGGATTGAGACCACTTTTTTGCTGCCATTTCCTGACTATACCCGCCGCACCGAAAGCCCCGACGGTCACCCACGCGCCTGCGCGTTCCATCGCTGCACGTTTACGCCTTTGACAAGCAGCCACAGCATTAACGACCCTTCAGCCGCGATGCCGAGAATCTCGACGTACGCGCGTAAGTACTTTAGCAGCTCGGGCGACAGAAACGTTAGCCAGCCGAGACCGGAGAGGGTCATCAAAACGCCCAGACCGCGCGGCAGGAAGGTCGATTTTAAGATGAGGATGCCGATGGTGAGGTTGAACAGACCAAAGATCGGCAGCGCGCTTTGGGCGGGAACGAGACGAAACGAGCTCGGCGATTGAATCACGCAGCCCGCCACGCTAATCGCGACCGCAAGTAAAGCCAGATTTCGGTTCACCCGATTGAACAGCTGGTAGAGCAGCAGCGTCACGACAATGTACCCTGCATTCGCGATCAGGTTGGCGGCATCGCTTAGCGCGGCGGGCGTGCGGCCAATCGATGCTGCGGCGCCGATGACCATTACAAAATAGAGCAAGTACACTGCGCCCGTGGTTCGCGCCCTAGACAACGTCATTTCGTTCCCCTCCAAAAACTCTACCAGGGCGCGCCCTCGCTTGTTTCTAGATAGCCGCGCTTGGAGAACGGTGCTATGGAGTGCTGCTCGCTTGCGGCGTGCCTGAGAGCGCCGTCGTAGATGGCGAAGGCATCTGGATTGGCTTCATGGTCTGCGGTGAGGACACGGGGCCCGGGGGCAACGTGGCGTAGGGGCCCGTCAGCGGTTGGGTCGTCGTCTGCGCCGATGTTGTCGCGACCCACAACGAAACCGCGCAAAGCAAGAACAAAACGAAAAAGGCTAAACGCATGAGGTTCGCTTAACCACGGGCCTGGCTGCGCCCTACCGCCGCTGCGCACCAAAAAGGACGTTGTTGCGTGGCGTGGCAAATGCGCCCGATGCGCCTGCTCCTGGCCGCAATACCGGTCGCCGCGCTGAGCATTGCCGTGCCGCTCGTGAATCGGGTCGAGCCGCGCTTTTTGGGACTTCCCTTTCTCTTGTGCTGGATCGTCGGGTGGGCGCTCCTGACGCCGGTCTTTCTCTGGACGATCGGCCGTTTGGAGCGGCGCTGGTGAGCGCCTCGCCGATCGCGCTCGCCATCGTCGCGGCGATTGTCTTTGGCACGATCGTCTTTGCGCTGCTGGCCGTGCGCCGCATCAAGATGGATCCGGCGCAGTATATCGTTGGCGGCCGTTCGTTCGGCACGATCTTTCTCTGGGTGCTGCTCGCCGGCGAGATCTATACGACGTTCACGTTTCTCGGGATCGCCGGCCTCTCGTATTCGGCAGGCGCGCCAGCCTTTTACGTCATCGCGTACGGCGCGGCCGCCTACGCGATCGGCTACTTCCTCACTCCCGCCATGTGGCGCGTTGCTAAGGAGTTCAATCTTCTCACCGGGCCCGATTTTTTCGAGACCCGTTACAACAGTCGCGCCCTGGGCGTTGCGACGGCGATCCTCTATTTTCTCATGGTAGTTCCGTACGTTGCGCTTCAACTCAGCGGGCTGCAGATTCTGCTTCGCATCGCGGGCTATGGCGCATACGACGCTACCGTCTCGGTTTGCGTCGCCTTTCTCGTGCTGGCCCTCTTCGTCTTCACCGCGGGCCTGCGCGGCACCGCATGGGCGAGCATCGTCAAAGACGCCCTCGTTCTGGGCGCCGTGCTCTTCGCGGGCATCGCGATTCCGGTGCGTTTCTTTGGGTCGCCCAGTGCGATGTTCGATCGAATCCTCGTGCAGCATCCGCAAGTGCTCGTGCTTCCCACAGGCGGCGCCTTTCACGGAACCGTCTGGTTTGCGTCGACGGTACTCTTGTCGGCGATCGGTTTCTTCATGGGCCCGCAGACCATCAGCGCGGTCTACAGCGCTCGCAGCGAAGAGACTCTGCGCCGCAATGCCGTGCTCTTGCCTTTCTATCAAGCCTTCGTGTCGTTGATGATCTTCGCCGGTCTCTCGGCGGCGATGATCGTACCCGGACTCAAAGGGACCGCCGTCGACCAATCATTTCTGCTGGTCGTTCAACGCTACTATCCGCCGTGGATCTTGGGGCTGGTTGCGGCGGCGGGCGCGCTCGCCGCGCTCATCCCCGCCTCGGCCTTGCTCCTCGCCGGTGCGGCCGCCATCACCAAGAACGTCGCCGGCGACGCATTCGGCATCGCAACCGGCGACGTGGCGCGCACTCGGCTGACGCGCGTTCTCGTGATCGTGGTCGCATTGCTCGCGCTCGGCTTTTGGCTGACCGCGCAGCGCACCGTCGTCGAGCTGCTCCTACTCTATTACAACGGGATCACGCAGTTTGCGCCCGGGGTGATCGCGTCGTTTCTGTGGCGACGCGCCACCGCGCTCGGCGTCGGCTCGGGAATCGCCGCGGGCCTCGCAGTGGCGATCCCGTTGGCCGCCCTTAACCTCGCGCCCGGGGGCATGAACCCTGGATTCGCGGGCCTGGCTGCCAATGTGGCCGTCCTGATCGTCGTCTCGCTCTGCCTCCCCGGGGGCGAGGCTCGCCCGAAAACCGAATAATTGCCCGTGTTGCATCCTGTGATTTGACCTGGCATACTGCCCGTATTCGATGGGGGGATAGGACTTGTCATTACCACAGGAACTGGAAACGCGGATACTCACGGCGGGGGAAGCGCACAACGAAGCCATGTCCTTGCCGATCTCGACCGTTGTCGAAAGCCTGGTGGGCCTTCTTGGCGCCACGACGGTGGCGGAAATAGCCGGCGTCAAGGAGACTCGCGCCGTCCAGCAGTGGGCGGCGGGCGAACGCGAGCCCCAACGTTCCCACGTACTGCGCTTCGCTTTGCAGCTGGCCATGATGATATCCACCGTAACCTCTCGCCACATGGCCAGCGCGTGGTTTCATGGCGCGAATCCGCACCTCAACGACCAGATTCCGATCGTCCTCTTGCGTGAGCAACCGCTCGAGTCGGTCCAGGTTCCGTTGATGGCCGCGGTTCGATCGTTCGCATCGCGCGACGAGTAATTCGTGACACCGTAGATCACGCCGCGCAGGCAAGGGAAGAACCTGCTCCCTGACCCGCCTTCAAACACTTCTTGTACGCCCGGCCCGCGCAGCTTACGATTGTTCAAAGCTCCGTGAAAGGATGCCGATGATTCAATCGATCTCCACATTGCCTCGATCCGTATCGACGATCCCGTTTCGCCACTATCCAGAAGCGGCCGCGCCTCAAATGGCCGTCATGATTTTTAACGGCGAGTACGACATCGCCGGTGCCCAGCGGCTGCGAGCCGATCTGGATCGCATGCGGGATATAAAAAGGGTCGTCTTAGACTTTACCGACGTGACCTTTGTCGATTCGAAGGCGATCCACGAGCTCGTCAACTTACATCATTACCGCGCCGGTCGGGGTTTCGAGCGCGAAACCATCGTTTTTCAAAACCCTAATCTGCGAAGACTCTTCGGCATCCTGAAGCTGGAACAAGTTTTCCGCTGCGTCTCTAGCTTGAGCGACGTGATTCGCAATGACGGAACACCCTCGCTCTTATATTATGCCGCGCCTGCTCTCGACTCCGAGGCCTAGGCTCGCTCTTAACCGTCAGGCCAGCATCGCGCGGACGAGGGGAATTACTTTACTGCCGTAGAGTTCGATGCTGTGCAAGAGTAACTCGTGCGACAGAGGACCCGCGCTATACTTGAGGTCGAAACGGGCAATACCGAGCGTCTTCGCGGTGGCGGCGATTCGCCGACCCACCGTTTCGGGTGAGCCGCAATAGAGCGAGCCTCGATCAGCTTCGTGATCGAACTCAGCGCGGCTGATGGGGCCCCAACCGCGCTCGGCTCCGATCCGGTCGCGCATGATCTTGAAGGCGGGCCAGAGCTCCTCCTTCGCCTGCGCGTCGGTCTCGGCGATGTGACCCGGCGAGTGAACGCCAATCGGCAACGCGGGTTTGCCGAGTTGCTCGAGCGTTCGGTGGTAGAGCTCGACGTACGGCGTGAATCGCTTCGGATCGCCGCCGATAATGGCGAGCATCATGGGCATGCCGTAGCGAGCCGCACGCACGACCGACTCGGGACTGCCACCGACGCCGATCCAAGTCTTGAGCGACCCGGATTCGATCGTCGGAAAGACACGCTGCGTCGTCAAGGCCGAGCGCGTTCTGCCGTGCCACGTCACCGGCTCTTGCGTGATCAAGGCTGCGAAGAGATCGAGCTTCTCCGCAAAAAGCTCCTCGTACTGGCTGAGGTCGTATCCGAATAATGGGAATGACTCAGTAAACGAACCCCGACCGAGAATAACCTCGGCCCGCCCACTCGAAATGGCGTCGAGCGTCGCGAAACGTTGAAACACCCGAACTGGGTCGTCCGAGCTCAACACCGTGACGGCAGAGCCGAGACGAATGCGTGCCGTGCGACCGGCAATCCCCGCCAGCACGACTTCCGGCGACGATATCGCAAAGTCGCCGCGGTGATGTTCGCCGACGCCGATAAAGTCTACGCCCAGCTTGTCGGCAAGCACCGCCTCGTCAACGACGTTTCGTATCACCTGGGCATGTGGTAATAACCGGCCGGTCGCATCGGCCGTGACGTCGCCGAATGTATCCAAGCCAAGCTCGAGATGATGTCCCATATCGTGCTCCCTTCACATCGCAAGTAGGTCGTGGGCAGAGCCGTTCTCGCCAATTCTGCGAATTGCTGCTAGCCCGCGCCTCGCGCGCCCGCCTAGCCGGAGATGGAGGCACGCCCCTACGGGTGGAGGACTTAACATGAAATCCGCATCGGATCCAATCGCGACGACGCAGCCAATGATCCAAATGATTAGGCGGCTTCTGAGCGCGCCGATCCTAAGCCTCGGCGCGATTCCGCTTTGAGTGACTAGCGCCGAAGCGCCGGTCACGCATCTGGACGTGACCGCAACCGGGCCGACGTTTGGAACAGCCACGACATTACGAAAGTACTCGGCCTGTTTGCCAAAGACATCGAGATCGTTCAGCCGGTAAACGACAAGGCCCTCGACTACAAAAAGGCGCGAGAGTTTTTTTCGATGATGGGATCAGCTCACGGTCGGCCGGCAACCCAGGATTACCCCTAAATAAACGAAGAAAGCGATCCAAGAACAGATCTTGCAGGCCACCTCAGCCGCTAATCATAGAGCAATCATTCTTTGGGAGCGATGAAATGAGTTATCAGCGGCTCCCCTTCGAGTAGCCCAATTACATGCTCTTGCAGCACGTAGTCGGCGTTTGTTACACGCTGATGCTGACGCAGATGCTCCGTCCACGAGGCCACGAGGAACGTCTCCAAAAACTGGCCCGACTGCGACGTATCTTCGAAGATGCCCCATGAGTTAGCGCCGTCCCGCAACCGTTCGTGTCGAAGCTTGCCGAGAGCTGATAGAAACGATTTCCGATTGTCAGCACGCGCGAGGCGATACTCGATCGTCACGAGCACCGGCCCATCCGCTCCTTCGATCGAGCGCGATACAACCGGCGCTGGCCACTGTGTGGACGGGGTGAGATCGAGCTGTTCGCCGGTCTGCAGTTTCCAGCGCCACGTAAGAGGGATGCCTGCAAGCATCGCGGCCGCAGCGGTAAAGAGTGCCGCCTGAAGACTCGTGAGCGTCGCGAGTTGCCCCCATAGCGCACTGCCGAGCGTCAGAGATCCGAACATGACCGTCATATACATCGCAATCCCGCGACCGCGTACCCAGTCCGGCAGCGCAAGTTGAGCCGATACGTTCAGTGTCGCCACACCGCAGATCCACGCCGCTCCCGCCACGATGCTCGCAATCAAGGCGGCGACCGGCTCGCG
This sequence comes from Candidatus Cybelea septentrionalis, assembly GCA_003158175.1. GTDB lineage: Bacteria > Vulcanimicrobiota > Vulcanimicrobiia > Vulcanimicrobiales > Vulcanimicrobiaceae > Cybelea > Cybelea septentrionalis. Next base: position 71,524 of record PMHJ01000007.1, on the reverse strand, counting down.
AGCAATCGCGAAAAGCACGAGCGCGATCGCAGTGCCGATGCTCGCTGCAGCGACCAATCCATCGGCACCAAATCGCCTCTTCCAATAGGGCATCACGAATGCGGCACCTACCGCGCCCAGGCCGATCGCGCCGAGCAAGAAGCCGTATATCGCGGGTCCTCCGCTCACGCGCAGCCGAGCAACAAGCGGCAGCAATGCCCAGTAGGAACTTGCAAATAGAAAGAACGCAATCGTCCTAACAAAGGTCTTTCGCAAAGGCATGTTGTTAATCGCGTATCGCAGGCCGACTCCGACTGCGCTGCCGAAGCGCTCCGGAGGAAACGTGACCCCCGTTACTTTCGGTTCGCGCCACCCGAGCAACACTCCGATGACGCCAAAGTTGCTGACGGCGTTGAAGACAAACGGCACGGCTATTCCGAGCGGACCAATGATCGCTCCCGCCAGCGCCGGTCCAACTGCTCGACTTAAATTGAAACCGACACTGTTCGCAGATACGGCACCGGGAAGTTCCTCTTTGGGCACGAGGCTGGGAACGACCGCCTGCCATGCCGGCGAGGTCAACGCTCCGCAAACGCTGACAAGGAACATAAACCACAGGAGCGAGACGGCTGTAACCCAGTTGAACCACACGTACGCAGCGAAGACGCCGGAAAGTACGGCAGTCGCACTCTCGCCCCAGATTAGCAAGCGACGCTTGTCGATAATGTCGGTAAGTGCGCCCGCGACCACCGCCAGAAGAAACAGCGGTGCGCTGTTCGCTACCTGAACGAGCGAAACGAGGAACGCATCCTTGGTGAGGCTGGTCATGAGCCAGCCCGCGGCCGCGCTGTACATCCAGCTTCCGATGCTTGAAACGATCGTCGCCACCCAGAGCATCGCGAACAGTCGGTATCGGAAAGCCTCTAGCGGCGATGCCCCGGTCGAGCGTTCTTCCACGGCCACTACGCAGCTCTACTTGGCTCCGCGTGCGGCGACCTCTACCGGATCCCCGGCACTCTATCGGCTGGCGGCAATAAAGGCTGCAACCTCGTCGTTCATTTAACAGCGGCGCGCGTCTCGCTCCGCGTTTGGTAGAGTCGCCAGTATTCTTCCGCGATGAGCGCTGGGTCGATCGAGTTGCCATCCGCGGACGGCGTGCCTTTTATGGTGCCGTGCACTACGACCTCGCCGACGTAAATCCCGTCGCTCTTCAACCGCTGCGCTAGCAAGCCGACGAGCTTATTTTTGGCCGCGCTCGAAAGTGCGAGGCCCATGACGTGCTGATTCACGGCCACTTCCTCCATCTCGTCTGACACCTCGCCGAGCGCGCCGTTCGATACGAAGATGGCGCCGCTTCCGCTCTTCTTTAGATCGGGGAGCGCCTCGGCCGTGGCAGCAAGAAGCCCAACAACGGTCGCATCAAACGCGGCCCGCACGGATGCCGCGTCGGCGGTGAGCAGGTCGCCCGCGTCGAGCCCTCCATATACATTCCAATGCAGCACGGCGACCGGTCCCATTTGCGATCGCAGGTTCCGAATGGCGGTTCGAATCGACTCAGGATCGGCTGCGTTCGCTGGAAACCCGAAGGCCGTCGCGCCGCGAGCGCTTAACGCCGCAACTCCCGCTGCGAGGTGCTCTTCGTTTCGGGCGATGAGTGCTAGCGAGAAACCTTCGGCCGCGAATCGTTCGGCCACCGCCGTAGCCGTCCCCGGCCCGAACCCTACAATCACAATGATTTTTGACACCTAAACATTCTCCATTCCTTAGCCGACTTTGCGATGATGATGCCTTCTTGGTGCGCCTCATCGTGCACGAGGCACCAATAGACGTAGCGGCCTGGCTTGGTAAAGGTCAGGCTGAATGACGATGGTGAATTCCCGGCGGCGTTATAAACTCGGGCAGCTGACCGCTCAGGCCGCTCTACCGTAACCTTGGTGTCGGGCGATAGAGGGATATCGACCATGCGGGCACCGTCGTTGGGCTTTATCACGCTCACCTCAAGTGCTGATGGCTGCTTTAGTTTTTCCACGGTATCAACAGCTCCCGATTGCTGTCAACTGTTCGTCGTTCGTGCTGATCGCCGCGCCGCTTGAACTTCGCACGGCACGTCGGTCCGCCATTGGATCGCCGGACCTGCGACGGCATCGTTAGCATCCTGTTCACTACCAAGGAAGGGGCGCGATTCGCGAGGGGAGAGGGCAAAGGGCCCGAATGCGCGCACCAATGCCCGTCGTTTCCCGCTCGCTCGTCGCATTGGTCGTCGCCGCCGCCGCCGCGGCGGCCGTGGTGGCGCACGGCACGATTGACATCATTGCCGACTATCTGGTCGCGCACGCGAGCTACGACGACGTCTCCAGTCACGACTCGCGCGGGCTGGTCGTTGCGCTCGCGGGCATCGTCGCCGCCGCGGTCACGCTGCACGGCCTGCGGCTCTGCTGCGACGCAGCGGCCCATCGAACGCTTGCGTCGTCACCTGCACCCAGTTGGCGCGGCGCGCCGCTCTTTGTCGGCGCCACGATGCTGCTCGCGTCGATAACCGTTCCGGCAATGGAACTGCTCGACTCCCGACTGGCCGGAACGACGCTCGCGGGCCTCGACGACGCCTTCGGCGGATCGGTGCTCCTCGGGCTGGGCACGACGCTCGCGTGCGCTGCCGCCGTCGCGATCGCGGTGTTCGCCTTGGCGCGCTGGATACTTTCGTACCGCGATCGTATCATTGCAGCGATCGTCGGGATCATCCGTTTCCGCTCTCAAGCATATACGGGGCCGCGGCAGTCGCGAAACTTTACCGGCGCTCCGATCTGCCCGCGCAGGCTCTCCGCGCTGCGGCGCGGCAAGCGCGCCCCTCCCTCCGATGCCCTTCGCCATCCCAAAACGTTACTCTCACATTGCGAGGGCATCTATGCTTCCCATACTCGTCGCGGCGTGCTGCCTCGTCGGCGGCAACGTCCGTACCCCCACCGGCGCCCCGATCGCGCAGGCGCAACTGACCTTTCACGGTCCGAAATCGACAACGGCGTCGACCGATGCGAAAGGCACCTTCTCGGTCGTGGTTCCGGCCGGAAGATACGATCTCACGGTCGTTGCTAAAGGCTATGCGAACGTCACCGTCAACACCGGCGAACTGAACGACGGGGCCCGCATCTCGGTAATTCTGGAACCCAGCGACACACCCAAGCTGCGTACGATCGGCCAGGTAACGGTCAACGGCGGTTTTACGCTCGATCGCAGCGTCATCCCCGAGATGGACATTTCGCGCGCGCAAATGGATGCGCTCGGATACTCGCAGGCGTACGAGGCGCTCGAAGAGGTTCCGTCGGTGGTTCTTCAGCATCCCGACTCTGGCGCCCCGACCGCACCGATGGTCGTTTCGCTGCGCGGGCCGGATCCGTCGGAAGCCATGGTCACGCTGGACGGTCAGCAGCTCAACGACGGCAACACCGGTGACGTTGACATCTCCGAGTTTGCCGTCCCCGCCTTCAATAGCATCAACGTAACCGAGGGTCTGGGCCCGACCGATTTGGAGGGCAGCAACACGTTCGGCGGTGCCGTCAACTTCGTTTCGCTGAGGCCAACGCAAGACGAACACTTCGCCCTGTCGGGCTCTATTGGCTCGTTCGGCACGACACAAACCTGGCTCAACGCAACCGGCACGATCGGTAAACTCGGGTACGCGTTGGCCGGCGACGATTTCCAGCAATCCGGTCAAGTCAACCAGACCGCTCTGGTCGTACCGGCAAACAATACGCCGCTCTTCTGCGGGCCGTCCTCCAGCAGCGGCCCCATTCCAAACTGTCCGACCCTCGTGCATCTCGGCTCGTCGATCGCGGCGATGCTGGGCCTCGTAAATCTCGACTATAGTTTCTCGCAGCGCTCGGACGTCGGCTTGCGCATTTTCACGCTCGGCAATAACCGGGATGAGTCGAGCGCCGTCAACGGGATCGCGGGAAACCCGACCTGCGTGTTCAGCGGCCCCGGCGCAGCTTGTGACTTCTCGCAGACGAAAGGCGAGCCGAACGAAGTCGCCAATCCGGCGTACGGCTACAACGTCGGCGCCGGCAGTGCGACGTTTGCGCAGAGCATCCGGGCATACGACGCATATTCGCGCACGCCGCTGGGAGCGGGAACGCTCTCCGCCAGCTTCTTCGCTGACGACGATAACATCGACTTCGAAGGCGGCTCCGTTTCGCCGTACGACGTCCAGCACGTCGACACGCGGTACAGCGAGGGCCTGCAGTGGGGCCGAACGTTCGACGAAAGCGACTTCTCCTTCGGCGGCTACGCACGTCAGGAATCGCTTGCCGGACCCAGCATCATCGGCTTTGCGAACGAGCCTATCACGCTCTCACAGAGCATCGACTCGTATTTCTTTCGCGGATCCCAACAGTTCGGACGTCTAAGGCTCTCGGGCGGCCTCTACGACGCACAGTATTCGTCCTTCGGCAACGACTTGAACTGGCGTCTAGGTCTGAGTCAAGACGTCGGCTCGTCGAGCGACGTTCGTTTTTCCGTGGGAACCGGCTTCCGGGCGCCGTTGCTTTACGAGCGCTACTTCCAACCGGGCGGTCAGACGCCGCCCGATCAAAACTGCGTCATTTTCAACGGCAATCCGAACGAGAGGCCGGAGCACGCAACGGAGTACGAGCTCGGCTTCTCGCATCTCTTTTCGAATACGTCGAACCTCGACGTTGCGCTTTATCGCTCTAATCTTCGCGACACGATCGAGAACTTCTATCCGGGTGGCGGCGCGAAGAGTTTCTGTGGCGCGCCGCCGGGATACGCGTACGAGATCCCAATCAACATCGGCAATGCCGTCTATGAAGGCGCTGAGGCGCGCTACAAGCAGTTCTTTCCGCACTTGAACGTGACGGCGACTCTCTCGTATGGCCTCAACGTCGCTTACCCGTACGCACTCGGGCCCAACGTTTCCAACCCAACGTCGGGCGGTACGTTAGTCGACGACGAGCAGTTTCTCGGCGTTCCGCAGCAGCAGGGCTCGGCCGTCTTCATCTGGGCAGAGCGGGGCTGGCATGCTTCGACGGCGCTGACCGTTGCCGGTAGAAACAACACGCTCAACCAGCAGCCGTACAGGATGGTGAACGCCGCGTTCGGTAAAAACTTCGGCCACATCGATCTTACGCTGGCGGCGACGAATATCTTCAATGCCGCTTCGGGGCCCTTCACGCTTTACGACGCCGGCGTCCCCTACCGCGGACTCTATCCCGGCCCGAATAACGGCGCGTATCTCGCGAACCTCCCGACCGATGAGCTGTTCGTCCAGCCGGCGTCGATCAAGTTCATCCTAACAATACACGAATAGAAAAAGCCCCGCTTCTTAAGCGGGGCTTTTTAGTTCGGTCAGCGGTATCGCTTTGTCGTGCTTCGACAGGCTCAGCATGACACACTGAGAGAGGGGCTACAGGTCTTCGGGGTTGATGCCCTTCAGACGATCGTACTGCGTCTTCGTTGGCGACGCGTGCGGGTTTGCAGCCGGCTCGTACTCGCCTTCGTACTGTACGGTGAGCGGTTCCCGGTTGCGCTCGTAAGCGGTGACCAGGCGGCTCATTCCGTCGCCGTTGGCGCCCATGACTTCCGCGAGCGCCGCGTCGTCGGCGGTCATCGCAGCTTGTGCGAACGGGATCTCGTACTCGTGGCGTGGGCGACCGTCGTCGTCGACATCCTGACCCTCCGGAATGATCTGCACGTTGCGATAACGCGACATGCCGGTACCGGCCGGAATCAGTTTGCCGATGATCACGTTCTCCTTCAGCCCGAGCAGAGGATCGTACTTGCCCTTGATCGCCGCATCGGTGAGCACGCGCGTCGTCTCTTGGAAGCTCGCCGCCGAGAGGAACGACTCGGTCGCGAGCGATGCCTTCGTGACGCCGAGCAGTACCGGATTGGCCGTCGCAAGCTCCTTGCCGGCAGCCTTCATCCGTTCGTTGGCTTCGTGGAACTGCGCCGCTTCGATCAGCTGCCCCGGCAGCATCGTCGTATCGCCGCCTTCGACGATCTTGACCTTTCGCAGCATCGACCGCACGATGACTTCGATGTGTTTGTCGTTGATGTCGACGCCTTGCGAGCGATAGACCTTCTGTACTTCTTGGACCAGATAGTTCTGGAGAGCCGTCTCGCCTTTAACGCGCAGAATGTCGTGCGGGTTGAGCGAGCCTTCGTTGAGCTGGTCGCCCATCTCGATTTGCTGGCCATCCTGCACCAAGAGATGGGTGCCCGGCGGAATTTCGTACTCGCGCTCTTCGCCATGAGCGTCGGTGATATAGACGATGCGCTTGTTGCGCTCGTCGCCGAGCCGAACGGTTCCCGTGGCCTCCACGATCGTCGCTTGACCTTTGGGTTTGCGCGCTTCGAAGATTTCCTCGACACGCGGCAGACCCGTGATGATGTCTTCCGTGGCAACGCCGCCGGTGTGGAAGGTCCGCAGCGTGAGCTGCGTGCCCGGTTCGCCGATGGACTGCGCCGCGATGATGCCGACGGCCGTGCCGATGTCGGCGCGGTTCCCCGCGGCCAAGTCACGCCCGTAGCACATCGAGCAGACGCCGTACTTGGATTGACAGGTGAGCACCGAGCGAATCTTCACCTCGGTGACTCCCGCGTCCATGAGCGCTTTGGCCTTCTCCTCATCGATCTCTTTATCGCGCGTGATGATGGCCGTCGTCGGGCGTTTGGGATCGAGACGAATCTCTTCGGCCGCTCGCCGTCCGATAATGCGGTCGATGAGCGGTTCGATGACCTCTTTGCCGACGCGGATGTCGCTGACCGTGATGCCGTTGGCCGTGCCACAATCTTCCTCGCGGATGATGACGTCCTGCGCGACGTCGACTAAACGCCGCGTCAGATAGCCCGAGTCCGCCGTGCGCAGCGCCGTGTCGGCCAGACCCTTGCGTGCGCCGTGCGTCGAGATGAAGTACTCGAGAACGGTGAGGCCTTCTTTGAGCGACGCCTTGACGGGGATTTCGAGAATTCGGCCCGACGGGTCCGACATCAAGCCCCGCATGCCGCCGAGCTGTTTCACTTGCGCGATCGATCCGCGGGCGCCGGAGGTCGCCATCATGAAGACCGGGTTGAGCGGGTTCTGCGCCGCCTGCATGGCGGTCGTGACCTCATCCGAGGATTTCGACCAAATCTCGATCGTCTTGTTGTAACGCTCGTCTTCCGAAATAAAGCCCTGCTCGTAGAGCCGGTGCAGCTCGTCCACTTCGCTCTGCGCCTTGGCAATGATCTCGTGCTTGCTCTGAGGGACGATGACGTCGCTGATCGACACGGTCGTACCCGAGAGGGTCGCGTAATGGAAGCCGATGTCTTTGATCGCGTCCAAGAACCGAGCCGTTTCGGCGTTACCATATTTGCGGTAACAGTCGGTGATCGTCTTCTTCAGGCTACCCTTGTCGACGATCCGGTTGACGAACTCATGATCCCAATGCTCGGGAAATGCGAGGTTGAAGATCACGCGCCCGACGGTGGTCTTGATCAGCTTGCCGTTCCAGCGAACGTAGATCCACTCTTGCAGCTCGATCTGCTTGGTCTCGTACGCCATGACGGCCTCTTTGCCGTCGTAGAACGTCGGAATCGCGCCGGCCGCGTCGGCCGACGGTGCGTTCTTCTTCCGATCGTGTTCGATGCGTTCGTACTCTTCGGTTACCGGAGCCTTGGCAGGGCCGCTGTACTCGTCACCCTGGAAGGTGAGGTAGTAGAGACCCAGCACCATATCTTGGGTCGGGATCGAAACCGGATTGCCGTATGCCGGCAGCAAGATATTGTTCGAGGAGAGCATCAAAATGCGCGCCTCGGCTTGAGCCCCGGCAGAGAGCGGGAGATGCACGGCCATCTGGTCGCCGTNNCGGCTCGAACGCCTGGATGCCCAGGCGATGCAGCGTCGGCGCACGGTTCAAGAGGACCGGATGCTCTTTAATGACTTCTTCGAGCACGTCCCACACTTCCGGCCGCACGCGCTCGACCATGCGTTTCGCGCTCTTAATATTGTGCGCGAGTCCGCGATCGACGAGCTTCTTCATCACGAAAGGCTTGAAGAGCTCCAGCGCCATCTCTTTAGGAAGGCCGCACTGATGCAGCTTGAGCGTCGGACCGACGACGATAACGGAACGTCCCGAATAGTCGACGCGCTTGCCGAGCAGATTCTGGCGGAAACGCCCCTGCTTGCCTTTGAGAATATCCGAAAGCGACTTGAGCGGCCGATTGTTGGGCCCCGTGACCGGGCGCCCGCGGCGGCCGTTGTCGATCAGCGCGTCGACCGCTTCCTGCAGCATGCGCTTTTCATTCTTGATGATGATCTCGGGCGCGTTGAGCTCGAGCAGCCGCTTTAAGCGGTTGTTCCGGTTGATCACGCGACGGTAGAGATCGTTGAGATCCGACGTGGCGAAACGGCCGCCGTCCAGCTGCACCATGGGGCGCAACTCGGGCGCGATCACCGGAACGGCCGCGAGCACCATCCACTCGGGACGGTTGCCGCTGTTCAAAAATGCCTCGACGACTTCCAGGCGTTTGATGGCCTTGAGCCGCTTCTGTCCGGTGGTTTCTTTAAACTCTTTGCGTAGGTCTTCTTGAATCTTGCGCAGGTTGAGATCGCGCAGCAACTCGCGAATCGCTTCGGCACCCATGCCGGCTTTGAACCGGTTGCCGAACTTCTCGCGGGCCTCGCGATACTTTTGCTCGGAGAGCACCTCACGCTTGGTCAGCGTGGTGTCACCCGGATCGATGACGACGTAAGCCGCGAAGTAGATCACCTTCTCGAGCTGGCGCGGCGACATGTCGAGCAGAATGCCGATGCGGCTGGGAACGCCTTTGAGATACCAGATGTGGCTTACCGGCGTCGCCAGCTCGATATGTCCCATCCGCTCGCGGCGCACCTTGGCGCGCGTGATCTCGACGCCGCAGCGGTCGCAGATCATTCCTTTGAAGCGAATGCGCTTGTACTTACCGCAGTGGCACTCCCAGTCTTTGGTCGGACCGAAGATCTTCTCGCAGAAAAGTCCGTCGCGCTCCGGCTTGAGCGTACGGTAGTTAATCGTCTCTGGTTTCTTGACTTCGCCGAACGACCACGCCCGAATTTGCTCCGGGGACGCGAGGCCGATGCGCATTGCGTCGAAGTTGTTGACGTCGATGAGGTTCAAAGAGAGGGACTCCGCCCGGCCCACGGTGCCGCCGCTTACGCAGGGAAGACGCCTCCCACGTCGTCACGTAGGGCCTCCCACCGTCGCTGCTGGCTCGGGGCGCAGAATGGGATTTTATCACGCCGCCCCCCTCTTGTCACCTGCCGAGCTAGCCGATAGAAGTAGTAGGCGAGCAGTCGTTTAGAGCGGCGGCCTTTTCAGGCGCTCCTTATGCACTTAGCACTTCCACCTTGTTAGTCGGGAACGAACGCTCAGGTCGCGCCCCTCGTGCACGCGGCTCGCTCGCCGGAAGGCCCCGCCATCACCGGCAGGGCCTTCTTCACAGGGAGCGTCGGCGGCCGCCCGCCTACTTCTTCGTGCTTCCCGACCGCTTACGCGACGGGACCTTTCCGCCGGCGGCCCGAGCCTCGCTGAGCCCGATCGCGATGGCTTGCTTGCGGGTGGTGACCTTCTTCCCCGAGCGGCCGGATTTGAGCTCGCCACGCTTCATCTCGTGCATCGCGCGCTTAACCTTCTTGCCGGCCTTGGCCCCGTATTTGCGGGTCGACTTCTTTCGCGCTCCGCTCTTTTTCCGGGTGGTCGTCTTTTTGCGAGTGGTCGTCTTTTTCCGAGTGGTAGTCTTTTTGCGAGTGGCAGTCTTCTTGCGAGCGGCAGTCTTCTTGCGTGCCGCCACCGCTAAACCTTAGCTCCTCGGCCCGTGATCAGGTTGTACACGATCAGAATCAGGACGACGAGCAAAAGGATATGGATCAAACCGCCGCCGACGTGCAGCACGAATCCAATAAGCCAGAGGACGAACAGAACGACGATGATCGTCCAGAGCAAACCTATCATGTATTCTCCTTCATGGGTGTGAGCATTGGGACTCTCTTTCCCCAATCCGGGCCAACCAACGCCTCCCCCGGTAAAGCGCTTGCGCCCTCGAAGGCTGGGAAAACGCTGCGGGGGCTTTCTTGGACGACCCGGCTAAAGGTGAGGTGACGCTGTCAAACCGGCGATCTTGGCGCAATTGAAACGACTAAACGAAGGTGAGCTCCGACCCTCCGCGGCCGCGGAACGCGACCTGCAGTCCGTTCGCGTCGTCATTTCGCGGACGGCCGACGTCCTTTGGCAAGCGGACACCTCGGGAGCGGTCACCGGAATCACCGTTTGCCGGCCGGCCCTGCCCGAGCGTGCGGGCGAGCTCGACGAAGCCGAAGTCGCTCAAATCGAGATTCTCTGGCGCAAGGCGGTCCTGTGCGCAAAACGCTTCAGTGCCGTCTATCACGTTCGCACCCCGGGGAACCCCGCGCTGCGCAACTTCCTCATTCAGGCGATACCGATCTTTTCCAACGACGATGAAGTGCTCCATTGGTCTGGGCACGCCACCGAGGTCGATCGCTTTGCCGATGCCGGGACGCGATTCATCTCCGAAGCGACGAGCGTGCTCTCTTCGTCGCTCAGCCGCTCCACGATCGTCAACCGGCTCGTTGCGGCGTCGATCGAGGAATTTTGCGATCTTTGCGCCGTGCACACGGTCGAGAACGACGGTTCGGTTACTTTAGAAGGATTCGCCGATGGGCGACAAGGCGTCAAGCTTGCGCCCGAAGCGCTCGACCAGCCCGTCGGCGACGCGTTGCGCGCGCGTCAACCGGTCCTGTTACTCTCCGGAACGTTGCGGGAGCCCGCCGACGAAAAGCTTCGAGAGTTCGTCCGCATCTCCAAGATGCGCTCGGGGATCATCGTGCCGCTCTTCGTCGGCACGACCTGCATCGGCACGTTGAGCTTCTTGGAATCGGAACGTCGTTCGAGCTTTGCGGCGCGCGAGCTGGACGTAGCTCTCGTGGTCGCTCGTCAGCTGGCGATGGCCCTAGAGAACATCAGAACGTTCGAGCGAGAGCAGAAGATCACCGAGCGGTTCCGCTTCTTGGCGCGAATCACCGAACGGCTCTTTGCGACGCTTGATTCCAAGAAGACGCTCGCGCTGCTGCTCGATGGGCTTACCGAGCGGTTTGCCGATTATGCGCTCGCCGCGAAGCTGACCGACGGACGCCTCCGCATGATTGCGGAAACCGGCACGAGCGCGCCCTTGCGTGCCGAGAGCGAGCGAGCAATAATCGCGTCCCTCCTCGATCGGCGCTCGATCCTGAGCGGTGCGACGTTCGAGGTCGGGCGCGGGTCGCGGCTCAAATCCGGCCCGCTCGACGAAACGGCTCGACCGCGTTCGTGGATGATGGCTCCGCTCTTCTCGGGCGATTCGATCTACGGAGCGATCGTCTGTTGTTCGAACACCCGTCAGTACGATTCCAGCGATCTCGAAATGCTCGAAGAGATCGGGCGGCGCGCGTCGCTTGCCGTGGCGCATGCCGACGGTTTAGTCCGGGAACGGCGCCTGATTCAAACGATTCAGGAAGCGACGCTTCCGGCGCATCTTGCCCGCGTCGATGGTGCGAGCCTCAGCGCAATCTATCGTCCCGCCGCCTCGGAGGTGCAGGTTGGAGGCGACTGGTACGATGCGTTCGATATCGACGATCATCGCATCTTGCTTACCGTCGGCGACGTTACCGGGCACGGCCTTGAATCGTCGATCGTGATGGGAAAACTGCGTCACGCCATCAATGTCGTTGCGTTGTACGAAAACAATCCCGCGCGCATTCTCGATGCAGCCGAAGGAATTCTCTTGCGGCGCTATCCGGGTTCGGTCGCAACGGCCTTCGCCGCCATTTTCGATACTCGCACCCGCACGATCTCCTATGCCAACGCCGGTCATCCCTATCCCCTCCTGCGCCGTGGCGATGGAACCATCGTCGAGCTGGAAGCCGAGGGCCTTCCCCTCGGATTGCGTACCGCCGGGCCACCGGCCACGCCGGTGACCCAACCGCTGGGCGATGCTGCGCTGTTGACGCTGTACACCGACGGCTTGATCGAAGCGACGCGCGACGCCCTGGCCGGCGAGATATTGCTGCGCGAAGCGATCGCGAGCGACGCGGTCTTCTTCGTTGAAAGCCCCGCGGAGTTTGTAGAAACGTACTGCCTACGCCAACGGGCGCCCGACGACGTCGCAATTTTGGTTCTGAACTTCATTCACTCGCAGCGATGGACGTTTGAGCCCGGAGATTGGCACGCAGCCCGACGCGCCCGCCGCGAGTTCGTCGCCAGTCTCGAGGCCGCCGGCGCCGCGGCGAGCGACATCAAGGCTGCCGAGCTCATCTTCGGCGAACTTACCGCCAACGTCGCACAACATGCTGCGGGGCCAATCGATATCGCACTCGATTTGGCCGCGAAGAACGCCGTGCTGCACGTCATCGATCGCGGCGAAGGCTACGCGCCCAGCGAACGAAAAGAACCGGTCGATCTACTGACCGAACGCGGCCGCGGACTCTGGTTGGTCGGACGCCTCGGCGCACAGCTGAGCGTCGAGATCCTACCAGGTTTCGGCACGCACGTCCGCGCCGTTCTCCCCATGTCATCCTGAGCCTGTCGAAGGACTAGGCCTGAGCGTACTCCTGTGCTTTGGCGAGGATCTCGTCGGCATAGCGCGGCAGCGTGCTGCGCAAACGAAGGATCGTCTGTTCGGCCGTCGGCACGAACGTGTCGAGCGATCCGAGCCTTGGAAGCGTCAGCGAGCGCAATCCGTCGTTGTGGCTGCCCAGCACGTCGTCCATCGCGCGCCGCATCGCCTGGTCGAAGTTATGCGCGACCGCGGGAACGACTCGCGTGTGCAAATCGAGCAATGGGTGCACGCATGCAAGCTGGAAATCTTCGCTGAGGACGTCGATCGGGTAGCCGCAGAAAATATCGAAGCCAATCGCATCGATCAAGGTGTTCCACAAAGCTTCTAGAGCGATTGCCGTAGCAAACGACTTCTGCGACCACAGAACGCCGACCATTTCGCCGTAAGCGCGCAGGCGTCCGTACTTCGCGTGCAGCTCTCTGGCGACTGCGCCGCAGCTCGCGGAGAAGCGTTCGGGGTTGGGTTGTCCGTCGTTGTCGAGAAACCCAGCGAGCGTCTCCTTGTCGTCGAGGCAGACGACGTGACCGGAGAGCAGTCCGCGGCTAATGGCTTCGCGCCGCTCCTGGCCCGCGATGACGATCGCGGCGCCCCCGTGGCGGAGCGATTCGTTCAAAAAACGCGAAACGTTGTTCGCGAGCCGAGCGTCGTCGCTTCCATAGAACTGAACGAGGTGCTCATGCCCCCGTTGTTCAGAGCCGAGGTCCATGCCAATCATCGTACGTTTCTTTACCCACCAAGTCAAATCCGTACCGCCCCCGGCAGCAAGTTGGCGGGCGCCGCTCGCGTTTTCGTTAGCCGATTACCGGGGATAGAAGCCCCGTGAAAAACTTACAAACCAAAAAAGTGGCCGTATTAGTAACCGACGGTTTTGAAGAAGCCGAATTGATCGAGCCCACCAAGGCGCTGCGCGAAGCCGGCGCCAGCGTCGAGATCGTATCGCAGAAGCGCGAACCGATTCAGGCCTTTCAACATCATCGGCCGTCGATCAAAATCGACGTCGACAAGACGTTCGATCAAGTCTCGCCCGACGATTACGACGCCGTCCTCCTCCCCGGTGGCGCGCTCAACGCCGACGGCATTCGCACCGATAGCAATGCGCAACGCTTCGTGCAACGAATGAACGAAGAGCGCAAGCCGATGGCCGTTATTTGCCACGCACCGTGGCTCTTGGTATCCGCCGGCCTTGCCAAGGGGCGCACGTTGACGAGCTGGCCAACGATCGTCGACGACCTGCGCAACGCCGGCGCCCAGTGGGTGGATCGTGAAGTCGTCGTCGACGATAATCTCGTCACCAGCCGCGGCCCGAAAGACATTCCCGCCTTCAACAAAGCCTTCGAATCACTGCTGCTGATGTGACGCTCAAAGCGTTGCGTGAAGCTGCGGCGAGTTGTCGCGCATGCGATCTCTACAGATATGCGACTCAGACGGTTTTCGGCGAGGGGCGCGCCCACGCGCGCCTAATGTTCGTGGGCGAGCAGCCCGGCGACGCAGAAGACCGTCTCGGCCATCCCTTCGTGGGTCCCGCGGGCAAGCTACTGCACGCTGCGATGGAGCAAGCCGGCATCCAAGCCAAAGACGTGTACGTAACCAACGCCGTCAAGCATTTCAAGTTTATCGAGCGCGGCAAACGCCGAATCCACAACAAGCCTAAGATCGTCGAGATCCGCGCCTGCAAGCCGTGGCTCGAGGCCGAGATCGCCCTCGTGCGCCCCGCGCTGATCGTGGCGCTTGGCGCGACCGCCGCGCAATCGATGCTGGGTTCGAGCTTTCGGGTGACCGCGAACCGCGGCCGGATCGTCGGCGGGGCGCCGCCAATACTCGCGACCATTCACCCCTCCGCAATCCTTCGAGCGCCCGATTCCGATACTCGTCACGCGGAGATGGCCCAGTTCGTCGCCGATCTCCAGGGGGCACGCGAACGAGTAGGCGCGGCTTAGCTCTTCACGAACGCCGCGTGAATCGGGCAAGCCCTCTCAAATAAAAGCAAACCCCGTTCGCCGCCGGCAAGCGTGCGCGAAAATTGCAGCGACCCGACGACGACGAACGCCAGAACGATTGCGAACAACAGCGGCGTAAAATCAAATCCCCGCGACGAACCCCGAAGGCCCATACTGCTTAAACGCCCCATCGGGCAGTTTGGATGTGCGCCGGGCGGCGCCGCTGTAGGGTAAGGATGCGGCCGCCGTCGTACTAGAAGCGCGATGCTCTTACTCGGGATCGAAACGTCGTGCGACGATACGGCGACGGCCGTCGTGCGCGACGGGCGCGACGTCTTATCGACCGTCGTAACGAATCAGGACGAGTTCCACGCCAAATACGGCGGCATCGTCCCCGAGATTGCGAGCCGGCGACACGTCGCGCTGCTCTCAGCGGCCGTCGAAGACGCGCTCGAGCGCGCCGGAACGACGCTCGAAGAAACCGACGGTGTCGCCGTCACTGCCGGACCCGGGCTAATCGGAAGCCTCGTCATCGGCGTTGCAGGCGCCAAAGCGCTCGCCTTCGCATCGAACAAACCGCTCTACGCCGTGAACCATTTGCACGGTCACGTCTTTGCGCCGTTCCTCGATCGCCCGGAGAGCCCGCCCTATCCCTTTCTGGCGCTGCTCGTCTCCGGCGGCCACTCGCAACTCGTCGCCGTCGACTCGCCGCTGCGCATGCGCATTCTCGGACGCACGCACGACGACGCCGCGGGCGAAGCCTACGACAAAACAGCACGCCTGCTCGGATTACCCTATCCCGGCGGCCCCGAGCTCGACCGTCTCGCTCGCACGGGAAATCCTAAAGCGTATGCATTTCCCCGCTATCGCCCTGCAGGCGACGCGCTCGATTTCTCGTTCTCCGGTTTGAAGACGTCGGTGCGTTATTTTCTCGAATCGCCAGCCGGTCGCGAGGCCGCGCCTGCCGACGTCGCCGCGTCGTTTCAAGCCGCGGTGGTTGACGCCTTGATGACGCAACTGCAGTCGGCTTTCGAACGGGCTCGCTATAATGCCGTCGTCGTCTCGGGCGGAGTCGCCGCAAACTCGGCGCTCGCGTCCGCGGTGACGGCCTGGAGCCGGCGCGACGGCGTTCCGGCTTTCATTCCTCCGCCGAAGTACTGCACCGACAACGCGGCGATGATCGCCGCGGCGGCCTTCCACCAGCGCGACGCAACGCGCGCCGATCCGCTCTCAATGACTGCCGACCCGAACCTTCCCTTCGTGCTTACGGAACGTGCGGGCCATACTTGAGCGCATAACTCGCTGGGAATGGTTGCGCGCAGTGGCTGACCTCATATAAGGTTCCTCCGACGACCATGGAGGAGTAGACGCAAAGCTGACCCGAGGACGGCAGATCCGTAAAGACAGCCTGACCCGCGTGATTCGTCCTCAATATGCTGATGACGCCGGCGGGTCCCCCGTTGACGATCGACCGGGAAAGCGTCACGGGCTGGTCGTAAAGGCCGCCTCCCTTCAACAGCAGCGTTACCGTCGTCGAACTCGGGTTCGGTGCGTTGCTTGTTGACGGCGTCGACGATCCTGAGCTGCATGCCGCCAGCGCACCGATCAGAGCGATGATCCCCAGACGACGAACTATGCAAGCCATGATACTTCCTTTCGCACCCTGCGATGCTCGCGGTTTTGTGAGACTAAGGTTCACTCGAGTGAATTGGAACCATGCCGTCGCTGGGCCTTTCTAAGGTCCGCTTAACCGGAGAGGCCAAGCCGCAGTTCGTAGGCGAGATATGCGTGGAAGGTTCGCTCGCCCGCAATCGACTTACCGAACGAGAATAGCACGGAGTGTATCGCCGAGTAGTCGTCGTCCATGCCGGACCAAAAGTTTCGGCCGCCGGCGCTCTCGCTTCGCTCCCACCCGCCTCCACCAATAACGTTACGCGTCCGATCGTCTTCTGAGCCCAGAGCGGCAAAAAGAGCGTTTGTGTGTTGCCATCGGCTTCGGGCGACTCAACTCCGGTCGGAACTCAGATCGAGGGATAGAATGCGACTTGCGGCCGCGATGCCGGGAATGAAGCGGTACTTGATCCCGAAGTCGCCGTTGGCCGCCCCGAATCGCGCCGGATCGTTGGGATTCGTCGTGAACGTGAGCGGAAATGAACCGGCTATCTGCACGTTCGGCAGCGGTCCGTAGTTGATTTCGGCAACGGCAACGACGTTTCGCTCTCTCTGCGAGCGTACTCANNCGCCAAAAAAGATCGCACATGCGAAGACCGGGGCGAGAAAGAAGCGCATCTTATCGAAGGCGGATTAGAGCGATAGTTTGAAAACCGTCCCCGCGTTGCTTGCGCCGCCTTGGTAGGTCGTTCCGTATACCGCACCGTCGAGCGCGATCAAGCCGGCGTACGGGTACTGACCGTCAGTGCCGGCCTTAAAACTGTAAATCACGTGATCGTTGCCGCCGGACGGCTTCTCCGAGAAGAGCGTTCCCGCGCCCTTCGCGCCGCCTTGATACGTCGTTCCGTAGAGCGTGCCGTTTTGCTCGATGAGCCCTGCATAGTATGGATGCGCGCCGTCGGCGTTGGCTTTGAATCGGTAAAGTACGTCCTCTTTGCCCGACGTGCTTACTTTGAAGATAACTCCCCAACCCAGTGCAGCGCCGCCTGAGTACGTCGTTCCGTAGAGCGTGCCTTTGACGTCGAGCAATCGCGCGTACGGATACTGACCGTCCGAGGCGCCTTTGAAGCTGTAGATCACCCTCTCGTCGCCCGACGGGCTCACTCGAAAGACGGTGCCTGCGCCGCTCGCGCCGCCTTGATAGGTCGTTCCATAGAGCATACCTTTCACGGCGATCAAACCGGCGTAGGGATGGGCGCCATCGTTGCCGGCTTTGAAGCTATAGATCACGTGCTCGTCGCCGGCCGTGCTGACTTTAAAGACGACCCCCCAGCCCGGACTGACCCCGCCTTGGTACGCCGTTCCGTAGAGCGTGCCGTTCACATCGAGGAGCCGCGAATATGGATATTGACCATCCTTGCCGCCCTTAAAACTGTACAGCAAGTGCTCCACGCCGGATGCGTTGACCGAAAAGACCGTACCGGCTCCGTTCGCGCCGCCTTGATAGGTCGTTCCGTAGAGGGTGCCGTTGACGGCGACCAACCCCGCAAATGGATGCGCGCCGTCCTTCGTCCCGGCCTTGAACCGATACAGCACGTGCTCCTCGCCGGTCGTGCTGATTTTGAAAACCGTTCCCCACTCGTAGCCGCCACCGCCGCCGTAGGTCGTGCCGTACAGCGTGCCGTTCAACGGTGTCAGGCTAGCGTAGGGATAGCCGGCGTCCTCACCCGACTTGAAACTGTAGAGCAGCGCGTAACCGGTGGCGTGCTGCACCACTGACGGAGCAAGCGGCGCGTACGGGTTCGTGCCGCGTGCACAACTCGCGAGAAATGCGCTAGAAACGATTGCGGCGATCGAACGCATGAATAGGAGCCCCTTCTACATCTCGAAAGCGACGATTTCGTTGGCTTCCCGATGGTTGGTCCAGAATCGCGCGCCATCGTAGGCGAGCGCACGAGCCGCGAATGGAATGCGGGCGAGGTCCGTAAACGCGCCGGTCCCGTCGCCACCGATCTTCCCCAGGAAATACTCATCGCTCTCTTCATCGTCGGTCGTCACGACAAAGAAGTTTCCGTCCACGTAACACTGACCGCAGATGCCGCGCGGCAGATCGATCTCGCGCACGACGTTTCCCTGTTCGTCGAGGCCGAGAATCCGGCGATTGTACCACTGACTGACGTAGAGCCACGTTCCGTCGTAACTGAGCTGCGAACCGGTTTTGTCGGGACATTCGATCGCGTGCTGCGTTTTGAAACCGTGCCCGGGAACGAAACGTCGAATGATGCGATCGTCTTCCTCGCCTTCGCCGCAGATAACTCGTATCTCGTCGCCGACCACCGTCATACCCCACGGCTTGCCCGGCGTCTTCTCCTCTTCGATAACGGTCCATTGGCGCGGATCGAGCGCATAGAGGCGACTCGTATCGATCGATCCCATCCAGAGTTTATCACCGTCGAACGCAAGCGACTGCGGGCGCGGCGCCGGCGACGGCAGCCGCAGCGCTTCGGTTACATCATGCACGCGCGAACCTTGTCCTTTTGGTCGCCGGCAACCTCTCGGCCGTCCAACGGCTTCCCTTCGCCCAGCATGCCTTGCCAATAAAAGCAATCGAGGCCCGCGCAGCGAGCCCCGATTGTTCTTGCGTTCTACGTAAGCTAGTGCAATGGACTGAGCCTTTCAC
Source organism: Candidatus Cybelea septentrionalis (assembly GCA_003158175.1). Taxonomy (GTDB): domain Bacteria; phylum Vulcanimicrobiota; class Vulcanimicrobiia; order Vulcanimicrobiales; family Vulcanimicrobiaceae; genus Cybelea; species Cybelea septentrionalis. The sequence continues at coordinate 52,675 of PMHJ01000007.1, read as the reverse complement.
TTACGACGTAATGGTTACCACGAATCGGTTCGAGTTAAACCATCTTCGCCCTTCAACCTGAATTTAACCTGAACGGTCATTCCGACCCTTCGACTCGGCGCTTCGCGCCTCGCTCGGGACTGCGCTTCGCGCAGGCGCTAAGGTCTGTCGTCCTGAGCCGTCATCCTGAGCGCAGTCGAAGGACATCCCGAGCAGCGATACGGCGCGCGACACCTCCTCTTCCGAGATGATCAACGGCGGCGCGAAGCGCACGCTATTTCCGCCGGCGCTTCCAATCAAAAGACCGCACTCTCGTGCCGCTGCAACGATCGCCCCGGAGTCATATGGCGCCTGCACGGCTAGCCCGATGAGCAGCCCCATTCCGCGCGGCTCTCCAAGAATCTCCGGCCGAGAACGCGCCAGATCGGCGAGGCCTTCGAAGAGCTGCGCCGACCGCTCCCGGACGCGGGCGTCCAAATCAAGCTCGTCGCGAATTCGCAAGTGCGCCAGCGCCGCGGCGCACGGGACCGGCGACCCGCCAAAGGTAGAGCCGTGGTCACCCGGCCCGAATCCGCCGGCGGCCCGCTCATTTGCGAGCATCGCACCGATCGGCAGGCCGTTCGCCAGAGCCTTGGCTAGCGTTACGACGTCCGGCCGCACGCCGAACTGCTCGAAAGCAAACAGGCTTCCCGTTCGTCCCATTCCGCATTGGACTTCGTCGAAGATCAAGAGCGCGCCGCGGTCGTCGCAGAGCAGGCGCGCGCTCTGTAGGAACTCGGGCGTCGCACAGTTCACGCCGCTCTCGCCTTGCACGGGCTCGACGATGAAGGCCGCCACACGTGCGCCGATCGCGTCCTCCAGCGCATCTGCATCGTTGAATGGCGTAAATGCAAAGCCGCCGGGAAGCGGCGCGAAGCCCTCCCAGTACGCGGGATTATCCGTCGCCGCAAGCGACCCGAACGTGCGCCCGTGAAAGGAACCGCTGCAGGCCAGAATCGTGCTGCGCTCGCGTTGCCCACGCCGATAGGCCCATTTTCGCGCGAGCTTAATCGCCGCTTCGTTGGCTTCGGTTCCCGAGTTACAAAAGAAGACCGCGCTCATCGCGGAGCGCGCGACGAGCTCGCGCGAAAGTCTTTCCGACGGTTCGTGATGATAGAGGTTGCTGGCGTGCACGAGCGTTTGCGCCTGTGCCGCAATCGCTTGCGCGATCGCCGGGTGCGCGTGGCCCAGCGCGCAGACCGCAATGCCGCCGATGCAATCGAGGTAGCGGCGCCCCCGGTCGTCGATCAGCTCGCAGCCTTCGCCGGCGACGATCGTGAGCGGCGCACGTTTGTACGTATCGAGCAGCGTCACGTGCGATAGTTTGCGTTTATGCGCACGTAATCGCGCGATAGGTCGCAGCCCCAGCCAGTCGCTCGCGCCTGCCCCAAGCCGAGGCGCAACTCTACCAAAACAGTCTCCGGCTCGAGCTCGCGGTGCGCTTCGGCTTCCGAAAGCAGCTCGATGCCGCCCACGCCGACCCATGGCTTACCATTTGCGAAGAGCGACCAGCGCTGCGGATCCAGCTGCGCGCGCGCCGCGCCGGCCGCCGCGATGATACGCCCCCAGTTCGGATCCTCTCCATAGAGCGCGGTCTTCACCAGGTTGCTATTGATGATCGCGCGCGCGATCGAGCGCGCCTGTTCGACGTCGCGCGCTTGCGTCACGCGCACTTCCAGCCTCTTCGTCGCGCCTTCGCCGTCGGCGACCATCGCCTTGGCCAAATCGAGCGCGACTGCATTGAACGCGCCCTCGAAGGCTGCGGGAACTTCGGCCCGATCTGGCCGAGTGGGTGCGAATGCGTAGACCGCATCGTTGGTCGACATGTCGCCGTCGACGGAAATCATGTTGAAGCTGTCGTCGTTTGCAGCGCCAAGCGCGTGAGCGAGCGCCGCGGTCGAGAGCGGAAAATCGGTAGCGATAAAGGCGAGCATCGTGGCCATATTGGGAGCGATCATGCCCGAGCCTTTGGCAATTCCTCCGACGACGTACTTGCGATCTTGATGGTAAAAGGCGTACGCGGCGAGTTTGGGCACCCGATCCGTCGTCATGATCGCTTCGGCCGCATCGAAGGCCGCCTTCGCTCCCGAATCGAGCTGTGCGACGGCGCGTTCCAATCCGCGCTGCACGCGATCGACGGCGAGCGCGATCCCGATCACGCCGGTTGACGCGACGATCACCTGCGCAGGACTGAAGTCGAGCAGCGTCGCGGCTTGCCGTGCGGTGGCGCGAGCGTCGTGCTCCCCTCGCTCGCCGGTACAGGCATTCGCGCAGCCCGAGTTGCAGACCACCGCGCGCATCGTCGGAGACTCCCGTAAGTGCGCCGCGCTTACCAGCAACGGCGCCGCCTTGATCTCGTTGGTCGTCACGACCGACGCGCAGCTCTGCGGCGTGTCGAAGACAATCAGCGCCAAGTCGCGTTTGCGTGGTTTGATCCCCGCGTGCACTCCCGCCAAGCGCACGCCGGGAACGGCTCCCAACCCGCCGCGCAGCGCGATTAGCTCAAGCGACGACGACGCGATCATTCAATCCGCTCTCTTCGGGAAATCCGAGCATGAGGTTGAGGTTTTGGACGGCTTGTCCGGCCGCGCCCTTACCAAGATTGTCGATCACGCAAATGACGCGCACGACCGCTCCCGCGACGTCGACGCGAATCTCGGCGTCGTTGGTTCCGGCGACCGCCGCGATGCTGGGGGCTCGCGCACCGCCGAGCATGCGCACGAACGGACTGCTCGCGTAGGCTCGGCGAAAGGCCGTCTCGATGGCGTCCTCATCTAGCGGCTCGTCGAAGATCGCGTAGGCATCGACCAACATGCCGCGCGCGATCGGCACGACGTGCGGCGTAAATGTCACGCTAGCAGCGATGCCGCCGACACGCAGATAGCGTTCCATCTCCGCTTGATGGCGATGCCCGGTCAAACCGTACGCGCGAATTTCGCCGCTGACCTCGGCGAAGAGCGACCCCGCCTGCGGCGTCCGTCCGGCACCGGTGATCCCGCTTTTCGCGTCGACGACGACGTGCCGCGGCGCGCCGGCCGAACGCAGCGGCAAGAGCGCGAGCAGTGCGGCCGTGGGATAGCAGCCCGGATTGGCGACGAGCTGCGCGCCGGCGATCGCGTCGCGCTGCCACTCGCTCAATCCGTACGCTGCATCGTCGGCGGTACGGTAGGCGGCCGAGAGGTCGATCACGCGTGCGCCCCGCGCGAGCAGCACGGGAACGATCGCGCGGGATTCTTCGTCGCCTGCGGCAGTTATCACCACGTCGCTCGGGCGTAGGGTTGCGGCGACGCTGCCCGGCGGCGCAAACCGGTACGGCGTGCTTCGCAAGAGCGGAAAGTGATCGGCAAGCTCTTCTCCCGCGTGACTGCGGCTCTCCAGCACGCCGACTTCGACGAAGGGATGCGCGTGCAGCAAACGGATTGCCTCGGCCGCGGCATAACCGGCCGCGCCGGTAACGTGAACGCGCGTCACGCGAGCTGCCGTGCGAGGCTCGCGAGCTCGGCGCTCACCGCTTCTATTTGAGAGCGTACCTCGTCGGGCGACGTCGAGCCGTGGGTCTGCTTGGCATCAATCGAGGCGCGCGCGTCGAGCGGCGCCTGCAGCGATTCGATTCCGGCTTTTACGGCCAGCTGTGCCAGATCGCTCGCGTCGAGCGCGCGCCCATCCAACTCTGCCTGCGCCACTGCCGCGCCGACGAGCGCGTGCGCCGCTCGCGCCGTCACGCCGGCGGAAATCAACGCGTCGGCAACATCCGTAGCCACGGTATAGCCCGCCGCGGCGGCGCGCGCCATGCGCTCGCGATGAAAGGAAACGGCGGCCAACGCTCGCTCGAATGCATCCAGCACCGCAACCCCGTCCTCCGCAATCGCGATGGTAGCGCTCTTGGTCTCCTGCAAATCCCGTTGGTACGATGGCGCGAGTCCGCAGAGCGTCCCCAGCGCGCCCGCATACGCGCCGATCGACCTGGCGGCGTGCGCGCGCACCAGCTCGAAGGGATCGGGATTGCGTTTCTGCGGCATCAAGCTGGAACCGGTCGACGCCGCATCGCCGAGCCGGACGTATCCGTAGGCCGGCGCCGACCATGCAATCAGCTCTTCTGCAATCCGCGACGCGTCGACGAGCGTGCGAACGAACGCGTGCCCCAGATCGAGCGCGACGTCGCGATTGCCGATGGCATCGAGCGCATTACGCGAGGGGAGAGTAAAACCGAGTGCGCGCGCCGCCTGTCGTCGATCGAGCGGCAAACTCGAGCCGGCCAGCGCGGCACTCCCCAGCGGACAGGACGCACGCGCCGCACGCCCCACGCCCGCGAAGCGGCCGACCGAACGCAGAAACGGCTCGCTCCACGCCACGAGCAAAAATGCGAGCAGCACCGCCTGCGCCGGCTGACGATGCGTGCAGCCCGCCACGACGGTCCCGAGCTCCAGTTCTTTTTGCGCGCGCGCGATTAACGCCGCGGCGATGTCGTGCGCATGCTTGGCCCCGGCCTGCGCGCGGTCGATCGCGTAGAGCAAGAGCGTCGTCGCGACTTGATCGTTGCGGCTGCGCCCCGCGTGCAGCAATTCGCCCGCGGCGCCGGCAATCTCCCGAACGCGGGCATCGATCGCGCCGTGCACGTCCTCGAAAGTTTGCTTGCGCGCAAAGTTTGCGAAGGCGCCGTCGCGGATTTCCAGACCGACCGCCTCCAGCGCGCTCGTCAGCTGCGCGGCCTGGGCCTCGCTTACGATCCTTCCACCGCGCAGCGCCTCGACGTGTCCGCGCGAACACTCCAGGTCGAAGGGCGCCAAGATGAGATCCTCGTCGAGCGACGAGCCGAAGGCGAGCAGTTGCGCGTCGGGCGCAGCGCCGAAGCGACCGCCCCACTGCAACGTGCTCACTCAAACACCGACGGGTGCGCGTTGCGAGGCTGCGTACGCCTCGAGCGGCAGGGCTTGCAGGGCGATGAATCCGTCGGCCGCCTGATGATCGAAAGTGTCGTGCATTCCGTAGGTCGCGAGCTGCTCGCGATAGAGCCCGTACGGAGAACGCAACCCGATCACGGTCGCAGTTCCGTAAGCGAGCCGCAGACGCACCTCGCCGGTCATGCGCGCGGCAAACGAGGCGTTGAAGGCGTCGAGCGCCGCGCGCAGCGGCTGCATCCACAAGCCGTCGTAGATCAACTCGGCATAGCGGCGATCGGCCAGCGCCTTAAAGCGCAGTTCGTCGCGCGTGAGCACCAGGCGCTCGAGCGCGCGGTGCGCGCCGATCAAGATCGTCGCCGCCGGACATTCGTAGACTTCGCGCGATTTTAGACCGACGACGCGGTCTTCGATCAAGTCGATGCGCCCGATGCCGTGCGAGCCGGCCAGAACGTTGAGCTGCGCGACCATCGCGGCGCCGGTGCTTGCATCGAGGCTGGGCTCGCCGCCCCCGAAGGCAATGACGATCTCTTCTGCTGCCGGCGTGGCCGTAGCCGGCGACGCCGTCCAAGCATACGCGTCCTCGGGCGGTGCAGCCCACGGATCTTCCAGCACGCCCGCTTCGATCGAGCGGCCCCACAAGTTCGCGTCGATCGAATACGGCTTCTCCGCCGTGTGCGATATCGGAATGCCGCGCTCGCGCGCGAAGGCGATCGCATGGGGGCGAGAGAGCGGCGATTCCCGGAGGGGAGCACGGCAGACCAGCGAGGGATCGAGAGCGCGCACGCCGAGCTCGATGCGCACTTGATCGTTTCCCTTGCCGGTGCAGCCGTGCGCCACCGCCGTAGCGCCGAACTCGTGGGCAGTCTTCACGAGCAACTCGGCGATGAGCGGACGAGAGAGAGCCGCGGATAGTGGATAGACGTCTTGATAGAGCGCGTTTGCGCGCAGCGCTGCAAACGCGTACTCGCCGATGAAGCGCTCGCGCGCGTCGATCAGCACCGCATCGTACGCGCCGAGATCTAATGCCTTTGCGCGCACGACTTCCAGCGCGGCGCGAGCCCCCGTACCGGCAATCGCGTCGCTTTCACCGAGATCGACGGTCATCGCGACGACCTCGTTGCCTTCGAGAATCAGCTTCTTGAGCAGAACCGACGTGTCGAGTCCGCCGGAGTAGGCGAGCACGAGGCGGCTCATGCGGCGGCCTGACCCTTCAAATCGAGGAAACGCTGTATCACGTACGGCGTCTCTTCGGCCGAGCGCACGACGATCAAAATCGTGTCGTCGCCGCCGACCGTTCCTAAGACTTCGGGCCACGCGGCCTCGTCGACCGCCGAAGCCAGCATCATCGCGCTTCCCGGCGCGGTGTGAATCACGATCAAGTTGGCGCTCGAAGCGACCGTCGTCGAAAGCTCGGCCATCGCGCGGTGCAAACGGCTGACGTAGTTCGTGGCCGCGCTCGGAAGCACGTACTTGAAGATGTCGCCGTTCTCGGATTTGATCGGCACTTTGGTCAGCCGGAGTTCCTTGACGTCGCGCGAGACCGTCGCTTGAGTCACTTCGAAACCCTGGCGCTGCAGGAGACTCACCAGCTCTTCCTGCGAATGGATGGGACGCGTTGCCACCAGGGTCAAGATGGCACGCTGACGACGCTCTTTCATATTGGAAATCCTTTGCATTCCGTTAAGAGTGCGACGAGCAACGCTTTTTGCGCGTGCATGCGATTCTCGGCTTGGTCGAAGACGACGCTCTGCGGTCCGTCGATCACGTCCGCGCTCACTTCCTCTCCACGATGCGCGGGCAGGCAGTGCAAGAATGCCGCGTGCGGCGCGGCGTACGACATCAGTTCCTCGGTAACGCCGTATGGACGCAGCATCGCATCGTTGCGCTCGCGATAACGCTCTTCGCCCATCGACGTCCAGACGTCGGTATAGACGGCATCGGCGCCGCGGACGGCGCGTACGGGATTGGAGAAAGCGCGAACGCTGCCGCCGGCCGGCTTTCCAAGGCGCCCGAGTTGCCCGAGAAAGGTTTCCGAGGGCCGGTGCGTCGGCGGCGAACCGAAGCTGATCGTCGCACCCAGCATTACCGCCGCCTGCGCGAGGGACGCGGCGACGTTGTTGCGCCCGTCGCCGACGTAGGCGACTTTCAAACCGGCGACCTCGCCGAAGCGTTCGCCAAGCGTGAGTACGTCGGCGATGGCCTGGCATGGGTGCGACTCCGCGGAGAGCGCGTTGATGACGGGAACGGCAGAAGCGCTCGCAAAGCGTTGGAGTCCCGCATGATCGTGCGTGCGAATGACGACGGCGTCGACGTAACGAGAGAGCACGCGCGCGGCGTCTTCGGGCGTCTCCCTCGAACCGATCGCAAACTCCGAACCCTGGGCGAAGAGCGCCTTCGCGCCGAGGTGCGTCAGCGCCACTTCGAAGGAAACGCGCGTTCTCAGGCTGGGCTTTTCAAAGAGAAGGGCGACGGTGCGCCCTTTGAGGAGCGTGCACTGTTCGCGCCCGGGACGCTCCTTCAGGAAGCGAGCCAGCCGGAGAAGTCCGCGCAGCTCGGATGCGCAAAGGTCGTCTACCTTCAAGAAATGGCGCCCGGTGAGCGCGACGGCGGGGGAGGGGGCTGGCGCTACTGCATACACGTTATGTATATTTATGCATATGACGCATGGATATGCAAGAACTCTCGTCGTCAAATACGGCGGGAATGCCATGGCCCGGGCTCGCGCTGCCGCGGCCGACCCCCTCTTGGCGGAGGTCGCGACGCTGTGGCAGGCGGGCGAAGCGGTCGTGCTGATTCACGGCGGCGGCCCGGAGATCGACGCGGCGTTGGCGCGGCGCGGGATCACCACCACGCGGATCGCCGGCCAACGCGTGACCGATGAGGCGGCCCTCGAGGTCACCGAGGCGGTGCTCTGCGGCAGCATCAACAAACGCATCGTGCGGGAGCTCCTCGCGCTCGGCGTCCGAGCGGCCGGCGTCAGCGGGGAAGACGCCGGCACGCTGATCGCGCAGCGCGCTCTCGGGGAGAACGGCGAAGACCTTGGCCTTGTCGGTGAGATTGTAGCAGTCGACACGCGACTCATTGCGACGCTTTTGACCGCGGGATATCTCCCCGTCGTCGCGCCGCTCGCACTGGCGCGCCACGCCGATCACGCCTACAACGTCAACGCCGATCTGGCGGCGGCCGCGATCGCGGCGGCATTACACGCTCGCGCGTTCGTGCTGGTGACCAACGTGCCGCGCGTGCTGCGCGATCCCGACGATTCGGCGTCGGGAATCGACCGCCTCACACCCGACGAGGCGGCGAGCTTCGCGCGCGGCAACGCGTGCCGTTCGAGCATGAAGCCGAAGTTGCTCGCGGCGGCGAATGCCGCGCGCGAAGGCGCGGCGGCCTCTTTTATCTGCGACGCCAAGCGCGATGCGATCGCTTCGGCGCTACGCGGTGACGCTACGATCGTTTCGCCGCCGTAATCGTTCTCGTCGTCGTCATCGTCGTCGTCATCGTCATCGCTATCCACGTCGCCGACTGGAGGAATCTCAATAAGTTTCACGGGTTCACCTCCCTTCTAAAGTCCGGTCGTCCTCCGACTATGCCGCACAAATCTTATGGACGACTTATCCCGCTGTTAAGCGTCGGCATTTATTCTTAGGGCGACGGAGAGGCGAGGGGAACCGCTGCGCAGAGCGCGGCGCTCGACATCACGGCCGTCGCCGCATCGTTTTCGCGCCCCGCCGTCTGATCGATAGTCCACCCGAGCGCCTCGAGCAGGCGCGTCACGGGATTATAACCTAACGTAAGTCCTGGAACCGTCGCCAGGTCGATCGAATACGGATTAGGCGGGAGGCCGGCATAGTTCGGACTGTACGAGAGCGGATTGGGCGCGGGGGTCGAGGAGGTTGCCCCTTGAGTCTCCGGTTGACTCATCTCGCCGATATACGCTTCACCGGCGTGCTGCAGATTCGCCATCTGTTGCGTATCGACAAAGCCGCTGATGATATCGAGCGACGCGTTCTGCGCTGCGAGCGCCTTGAGCAGCTTTTGACGAATGTCTTGCAGGCGCTTGTCGTCGTCTACGAGTCCCGTCGTCGTGCGCAGCTCGGGGCTATCGAGTACCGTTTGGATTGCGATGATGTTGTTGGCGATCGGACGGATTAGATTCTCGAGCCCGAGCAAGGCGATCTCCTGCGTCCCGTTCGACGACCCGCCGGGATCCATCGCGCCTGGACCGTTTTGGGCCGCTCCCGGATCGCTTCCGTAGAGCGACGCGGTGTTGTACTGTTTGAAAAGCTCCGGACTCTTCTTGATGGTCGCGTCGTTTTCCATGATCATCCCGATTGCCGGCTTTATCCGTTGCCGAAGCTCGCTGCACAACGGCCGGCTCACGACGCGATAAATCTGCGGCGGCGGTGTCGCGCTTGGAGTTGGCGTCGCCGCGATCGTCGCGGTCGCGACGAGCAGCAGACGAAACCCGAGGGACCCCATGAAAGGGCACTACGCCGCCCGTACTACGTGCCCTCTTGGCGTCGACCTCGTACAAGGGCATGGCGGAAATGCTCCGAAGCTAGCCACCCCCCGGTTCGCAGCGATCACTCCGTTAAGGAGGATATCACATGCCACATTTACGCGACCTCGCTGGCATTTTTGCGACCGCAGCGTTGTTGACTGGCTGCGGCGGCAGCGAGCTCTCGTCGCCATCCTTAGCGACACGTGCGGTTTCAAGCGGCTCTCAAACCTTCAATTACAAGGGTCGTAAGCAAGTCTTCCACGTGCCGGCCGGAGTGAAGCGCGTCGCGATCGCCGCCGACGGTGCCAGCGGCAGTACGAACTACGGCAGCGGCAGCGGCGGAGGTGGCGGTGCCGGCGACGGTGGGTTGGTGGAGGCCACGATTTCCGTGACGCCGGGAGAAAAACTGGCGGTCTTCGTTGGAGGCCAAGGCTTCACTTACTCTAGCGGCAGTAGCTGCAGCGGAAGCGGCAGCGGCGGTGGGGGCTACAACGGTGGCGGTAACGGCCAGTGCACCTACGGCGGAGCCGGCGGCGGTGCATCGGACGTACGTCAGGGTGGCGACGGACTACGAGACCGCATTATGGTAGCCGGCGGCGGCGGCGGTGGTGGCGGAACCTTCTACGGTTACGGAACTGGCGGAGCGGGCGGCCCCGGCGGTGCTAAGGTCGGGGGCCCGGGGGGTCTTGGAAGCGGCAGCGATGCCGCCTACGATGGCGACGGTGGCGGAGGAGGCTCAAATAAAGCGGGCGGCGCGGGCGGAGCCGGGGGCAGTTACCACGGAGCGGCGCCCCAATGCAGGGAGTGCGGCTACTGTAACGGCCATGCGGGCGCTAACGGCGCGCTCGGCAGCGGCGGCGATGCGGGCTTAGGTTGCAGTGGTCCCGCCGGCGGCGGGGGCGGCGGATGGTATGGCGGCGGCGGCGGAGGCTCGGGGGCCGGTTCCTATTACGGCGAGAGTTTACAAGTCGGCCCCGGTGGCGGAGGCGGTGGCGGTTCGTCATACGTCGAGAAAGGCGCGACGCGCGTGAAGAACCTGCAGGGAGCGGCACCTCCGGGTAACGGCCAGATCGTAATCTCGTGGTAAATGAGAATCTTCGCTTTTAACCGCTGCGGCTTAGGCCGGCGTCTGCATCGCGGTGTCGAAGCCGTCATTGGAGCCAGACCAGTTGCCACGTCCGGACGGCATGAGATCGAAGAGATGCCAAACCGGACAGAGCAAGTCGATCCCGCGCTCGCGGTCGTCGAGCATAGGATGGGCCGTGTAGACGTGGCGCACGTCATCGCCATCCTTTACGAAGACGACGATCGTCGAATCCGGGTTGCCCTCGGCATCTTCGGCGTCGATGGCGCGCGCAAACGCCGGACCATCGTCCGAAAGCAGGCGAAGGCGATGCCACTCGCGGTGGGCGGCCCAAGCCTGTAACTTATCCACCGGCGCTCGTGACGCGATGACAAAGTTCGCCCGCTGCGTTACGTGCGGCGCGATCCCGTTGAACCCATCGATCCAGAGCGAGCACATCGGGCAGAAGCTATCCTCGTCTGCCCAGTACATCAGGTGATAGAGAATCAAGTATGGCTTGTTCTCTGCGAACAGCTCGGACAAACGAACGCGATTGCCGCCTTCGATGAACTCGTACTCGCGGACGAGGGGACCTGGAGGCAGGCTGCGCCGCATCGCCGCGACCTCTTCGATGCGGTCGCGCAATTCGATCTCCGCACTACGCAGACGATCGCGCGATCGGCGATACGCCTCGTCGACGCCGGGCATTAAAAGGCTTGAATCCGCCACAATCATTTCCTTTCGACCGTACGTTCGTCCGAATATAGTAACCCAACGGTCTGGGGGCTATGTGGGCGTCCCGCCTCGGTCCTCCCGTTCACAGCGTTTTTCAAGGATCACCCGGACGCGGAGTGCTACGCTACGATTGAGGAGGGGATGTCGACATGCGCCTTAACGCTCTCCGGGCGATAGCTGCCGCCGCTTTGCTTTGTGCGATGGGGGCGGCCCATACCACGCCTCAAACGCCCGGTTCGAACGTATTGGTGACTCAATGCGACCCGCATCCCTACAACAATGCGACCTCTGGATTCCGGGCCACACCGTCTAAGAGCGGACAGCGAGCAATCTTGGCGATGCAGTATCAGAACGAAGCGGCCACGGCGGCAAGCGCGATCGTATTCGGCCTAGTCTCCGGCGGGAAACTGGTCGGACTGGGCGAGGATGATGGGATGTTTGCGCGCGGTGCCGTGATCAAGCGCGACCTGATATTGAGCCAGGAGATATTCCCGCTGGGCTCGCACACGCACTGCGTGGTGCTGAGGGTCTTGTACGCAAACGGCATGGCCTGGTTCAACCCGGCACCGCCTACGTTTTGACGCCTGCAGCCGGACTGAGCTTTGAGACTAGCATTAATGCTAGCGAAGCTCGTCAGGCGGTCGGCCGAAGCTATCTCAAGCGTTATTTGGTCGTCGGACTAATCGCGTTTGCCGCAGTTACTCTCTTAAGGCTTCAGCGCCCGTGGCGAGACAGCTGGGATTTAATCACCGACCTTATCTCGTACGTCGTGGGCGTAACGATCGGAATACTCGGCCTAGGATTCGCAGCCCTATTTCTCAGCTCTCGCGAGACCGCGCGCCGTGGCGAGGCGAGTCGACCGACGAAGTATCTTGTGACTGACGACGGCATTGAGATTCAGCAAAGAATGCCGCAGCGCAACTTCAATGGGGCCTATTCGCGGGATTCATTGAAACAACAACACTCATTATGCTTCGTTTGCGGCAAGGACGGAAGCTCATTATCATCCCAAAGCGTTGTGTTCCGAGCTGGGTAGAGGACGAGCTGACCACCATCCTTTCCGACAAGCTAACTAGACTGCAGGCGTAGTCCGGCGCGTCTACTCGTCACCCGGCTTATGGACCCTCGTCTATCCTAAACTTGTACGTTCCCTCAACTGGCTCGCAGTTTACCATTTTCGGTCGGTAGGAACTTATTCGTGCAGCCCTTACGACCGCATCGTCAGCGAATTTGTAACCGCTCGATTTCGTAATGGTCACCGCTTTCACGGTTCCGTCAACGCCAGCCGTTACCAGTGCCTCGACGCTTATCGGGCCCTCTGCCATAATCTTCATTCCGTACGGAAACACCGGTTCCGACGGCCGCGTCACCGTGGCTTCGGTCTCAGGACACGTGCTGGTCGGCGTCGACGGCATGGGCGACGCAACTTGCGCTACCGACAACCCCAAAAGAAAAGCTGCGAAGATCGTCATGCAGCGCCTATTTCACGGTGACGCCGACGGCGACGCTGTTGCCGACGCTATCGGATATCGTGATTTTGCAGCGTCCTTTGCCTACCGACGTAACGTCGAATGACGCGTCGGAACCCCCTTGAACGACCGTTGCAACCGCAGTGTTGCTCGACTTCGCCCTCCAACTGCTCGCGCCGGCCTCGCTCACCGAAACGGTCTTTTTTTGCCCGGGGGAAGAGAACGATAATTTCGTCGGTGTGACCGTCATTGGATTGGTGACGAGCACGTCGAGGTCACCGCCCACCGAGTCAACCCAGAGGTTGCCGTCGGAGCCGGGGGCCACGGCGTCGGGCCGAGCGCCCGACCCAAGCGGAGGGGTAAACGTCGTTACCGTGTGCGACGTCGTGTCGATTCGGAATACGGTGCCGTCGTTTCCGCTCGCGCACCACGGTTCCCCGTCGGGGCCGCGTGCACAGAACTGCTCGGTTTCGTTTGAGCTGAACGCTCCGCCGATCGCGAACGTCGCAACCTTGCCTTTCGGCGTGATGTTCCCGAGCAGCGGCCCATCCGACAGACAAACAAACCAGACGTTCTTATCGTTTCCGAGTACGACGGGCGCCGGCGTACACGACGATACCGGAATAGGAAACATCGTGATCTTTCCCGTTGACGGAACGACTCGGCCGATCGCGTTGTTCGACGATTCGGCGAACCAGATGTTGCCGTCGGAACCGGTGGTTACACCACCGTATTGGTTGGTCGAGTAGCCGGGAGGGTAGGCGAACTCAGTGATCTTGCCGGAAGGCGTGATCTTGCCGATGTGGTTAAACTCCGCGAACCACACGTTGCCGTCGGAACCAAGGGCCATACCATCGATAGAGGTACCGTCACCGCTAGGAATTGGAAACGCCTGCACCTGTCCTTTGACGGAAACGCGGATGATGCTCGAGGACTCATCGCCGATGTAAAAATCCTTGTCGGCGCCCACGGTCATCGAGACGCCGCTTCCACCGGCGACGCTCTCAAAAGAGAATTCTTTGATCGCGCCGCTCGTGGATATTCGTGCGAGTCTGTCAGCGTCCTCGTCGATGAACCAAACGTTGCCGTCCGGTCCGAGCGCCATCGCGCTATACAACGCTCCGACCGTATGTGGAGTAAACTGGATCCACTGCGCGCCCTTTCCTTTTTGGCGGACGACTGGCGCAGCATGGTGCGTCGCATACGCCGGCGCGTCAGGCCGAGTTTGTTCGCCGGATAGCGAGCAGCCTGTCAGCGCGCAGGCTAGGGCAACGGGCAAGAGAGAAAGGAAGGAGCGGCGCAGCATGTCATCCTCCACAGGCGGTCCTGTCGATATTCTAGCACTCGGCGCGCCCCGGATACAGCGTCTGAGTTTATCGCGTCGCACCGTGATTTCCACTATGGACAACGGCCAACAAGAAGGCGCAGAATGGCACTGAGGAAAGCCGGTCATGTCTTGGCCTTGTCACGCTTTGCTTTTTCACAGCCACGTTCTCTGAAGAGTAGGTTCAATAATGCGCATTTCAGTCTCCGCTCGCTACGTATTAGTCGTCTGCGCGGCCTTTGGCATCCTGGCCGGCTGCTCCACCAGCTCGCAAGGCAACGGCATCCCGGCGTTAGCCAACTCGCCACAGCAGCAAAGCGTTTCGGGCTCTCGTGCGCAAAATGCTCGGTCGGGCCGGCCTTCGGCGACGATCGTTGGCCCAGACAACGGCCAGGGCATGACCTACGTCGCCCCGATCGGCACCACGACCGTGTATGGTTATAAGCGTAACAACCGCACGAATCAGCCGCCGGTCTGTACGGTGGGTCCGTTCGTGTCCGTCAACGGCGCGATCGACGTCGATCAGTCTGGGAATCTGTGGGTTCCCGACATGGGTGCGAATCCGAAGACCGTCACGGAGTACGGCCCGGATTGCGGAGCGGCAAAGACGGTGCTGTCTGACCCGGGAGACGCTGGGCCCGATAACGTTGCACTTGATACAAATGGCCACGTATACGTCTCAAACTCTTTCGCGAACAGCGGCGGTCCGGGAAACATCCTGCAATACACAGGGACGTCGATAACCAAGACGCTGTCGGATGCCGACATCGCCACGCCGCAAGGCCTTGCCGTCGACCACCATAACAACGTCTGGGTTTCGTACAGGGATCCCGGTAGCACCGGCACCTATGTCGCAGAGTTCCGACACGGAAACATGCCGGCCAAGCTATTTAAGAATATCTCCCTCGGGTTCCCCGGCAGCCTCCAGTTCGACCGGAACCAAAACCTGATGGGCCCGAATGGTGATTTTTCATCCCTGGATATTTATGCTCCGCCGTACACCGAAAGCAAACCGACAACTCGACTTGTCTTGGAAAACGGTAAGGTCACGGATCCCAGCATGTGCACCCTCGGTCCCGACCAGGACAAGTTGTACTGCACCTTTGGCTTTTTTGGCGTGGTGAACGTGTTCTCGTATCCGGGTGGAAAGTTTCTTTACACGTACGATAACGGTCTGAACGGCCTGGAACCCTATGGCATCGCGAACGATCCGGCCCCGCGCAACTAGGACGTAGCGCATCGATCGCGTGCCATGCGGGGTTGAGCGCGATCTTGCCGAAGCGTTGCTGGCACCGTGGCGTTCACGAAGCGAGGAGCAACGCAGATGACGAGCTTGGATTCTGGCCGCAACGCACTACGTATTTGCGCTGATGCTTTCCAGATTAGTCGTTTCACGGTTAGCTGCTGCATGGCAGCGGCAATGCTCGCCGGGTGCGCTTGGCAAACCGTGCCTTCGATGCCGCAAAGCCCGGTGAACAACCTGATGCCGCAGTGGCAAGCGCAGCATCTCGCGCGTGCCGTCTGCCCGCAAGCCGTGGGCAAGCCGGCCTGTCAGGTACTGCTCGCCCACACGGGCGTGGACCCGCTCTGTTCGCCGTCGTCAGCCTGCGGCTGGACTCCAAGCCAACTCCAAACCGCCTACGACCTAACGAAATCGCTTGGAAAAGGATCGGGGCAGATCGTCGCCGTCATCGAAGCCGGCGATGAGGCTACCGCAGCGACCGATCTCGCAACGTACCGCACCGAGTACAGCCTCGGAGCGGCCAGCTTCTTTAAATACAACGAGAAGGGAAAACAGTCTAACTATCCCCCCACGTGCCAGGACTACGGCTGGTGCTTGGAGACCGACCTCGACATCGAGATGGTCTCCGCTGCGTGCCCGAATTGCACGATCTATCTCATGGAAGCCGGCGGCCAGATCAGCGACTTCGAAGCAGCCGAAGCCGAAGCCGTCACGCTCGGCGCGAAGATCCTCAGCAATAGCTGGAGCTGCCCCGAAGACTGGGATTGCGAGGATACGAACCTGCCGAACTACTTCGACACGAAGGGCATCGCGTATCTCGCTTCAACCGGCGACGACGCCTATAACACGATCGGCGGCCCGTCCGATCTCGAGACTGTCATCGGGGTAGGAGGCACCCAGCTCGCGTTGAGCGGTGGGAAATATTCCGAAACCATCTGGAATGACGCGAGTGCCGGTTGCGCGAGTCCTGCCGTCGTCGGGAGCCCCGGCGTCCCGAAGCCGCCATGGCAGGACGATCCCGATTGCGCCTACCGCACCGATGCCGACGTGTCGGCCGAATCCGGCTGCACGCCGGGCGTTGCTGAGTATACGAGCCAATACGGCGGCTGGGTCGACGTCTGCGGCACGAGCGTGGCATCGCCATTTACTGCAGGGGTCATCGGGCTCGCAGGCAACGCCGCCAACCAGAATGGCGGCGAGAACTTCTGGACGTTCGATAACAAGCAGCACAGAAAGTACTTCCATCATCCGTCAAATGGCGGCGACGGCAGTTGCAGCAACTATTTGTGCGGCAAGGGGAGATACAAGAAATACTATTCTGGTCCGGGTGGTTGGGGCACACCGAATGGAATCAAGGGTTACTAGGCAGGCAAGGCAATATGCGATGATCCCCTATTGCTCGAGTTCTTGCAGCGTGTTCGTTTTGGTATCGGTATAGAAGAGCGCGGTATCGCTATCGCTCGTGCCGGTCGCAAGGAGCCCGAAGACATCGGCAGTCGTGCTCGTGTCGATTGTTTTGGTGGCAAGTACCTTCCCGGCCGGCGTTAGCTCCACAAGGGTGTTTCCACCTTGGGTATTCGCAACGATGAGGTTTCCGTTCGGTAGGAGAGCAGAAGCTACGGGCGCATTGAGCGGAGAGCCACTGTAGACGAGCGTCGCGCACGTGCGTGTTGGGTGAGCGCATTTGAATTTCTTTCCACCGGGTTGCACGACGATCTCGTTCTTCTCAAGCAGGTTGCTGGCGTTCGAAACGGCGACGACCGTGTTATCGACCCCATCCACGATATAAAGCGTGTCGTTACAAAGACTGCCGGTCCGGGTCGCGTTGTATTGAATTCCGGATGGGCCCAAGGTGCTCCAACCCGAGCCCTTATTGGCCGCGAAACCGGTTATCACTTGGGTCAGTCGCACGTTGCCGGAGCTAACCGGGACGAACGCCAACTTCACAATCGAGCCGGTCTTGGCATCCGAAATGTAGATGTCCTCAGGCGCGTAAGCCTCACCGCAGAATGCATCGGTGTCGGCAAACGGAGCCTCGATCGGAGAACCGTGACTCTTCTGGAGCTCGCCGGCTTGATTGAACCGCGAAACGAGACCGCTGACCAGCCCCGCGCCGTAGACCTGATTTGTCGCCGTGACTGCATCGCCGTCGCAGCCCTCTAGCTTGGTGCTTTGTGTAAAGGTCACAGGTTTGGAGTGCGGGTCCGGATTAAGTACTTCGATCGTGGTTCCTTTCCCAGCAGTGCCCGCGGAGTCGTCGAAGTTACAAACGAGCAGTTGCCCTTTCTTGAGCCCGAAGGTCGATCGGACCAGCGAGATTGCGCGCGGGCCCATGTCGCCATTTTTCCGATCGACTGTCGAGCCGATTTCGACGACCTTCGTAAGTTTTTTCAAAATTGAGGTCGAGTCGTTTGGAACGATGGAACTCGCGCCCGGCGCGGAGACTTGCGACGTGTAGGAGGGAACCGTGTTTCCTCCGCATGCCGAAGTCGCTAAAAGTGCTCCCGCCGTCAGCATAAGCACGCGACTGTTGAAAGTTTGCATCCTAAACCTCGCTCCTAACGCAGTGATGGAAACGAGTTTCGAAGTGCCTCTTTCGTCGCCTGCAAGAGCGAGCAACCGCTGTCCACCTTATAAAAGGGTGTGGTGCAGAGAAAACTACTAAGGTCATCGTACTAAGGACCCTCTTTCCGGCGCTGCGATCGAGGCTTTAGACCGAGAGGCTTTTCGGCGCTCCTTCTCCCGAGCAAGACATTTTGATAGGCTCGTACAGTGAGTCCGTACACCGTTGGCCTTCCCCTTGGAGGCATCGTTGTCATGTTCGCTGCAAGTTTCCTAATTCGATATACGAACGATGCGCTTTCGCTGCGACGGCTTCGCAAAGCCCAGAAAACGGATTGGGACCAGCTAATCGCGACTCTTCGCTTGCGTTTGGCGCCGGGCTCCGAACTCGTAACCCTGGAGCATCAGATGTATTTCCGCGACGAGCGGAACAGAGCACTGGCAAAGTCCGTCTTTGAAGGCAACGGTTTCGAAGTCAAGACGGCGGAAACGTATGACAAGCAAACAAAATACTGGCTTTTAGCCACCCGCTCAACGCTGATCGACCGCATTACTGAGGAACTGCAGCGCGTCTTCCAAGTCACCGCTTCCTACGGCGGCCGTTATGATCGTTGTAACCCTCAGCTATAGGCCCAGACGTTGACGCCGCGACGCTAGCACATTTCATCAAGCTTACTACGACTCGCTTTGTAGCTCTGCTGCCGAGATCGTCGCCGTCGGGGCGCCGCGAAAACGAGCCAAAAGTCATGTCGTTTGTCACAACGTTAGCGACCTAGACGCTACCTTGCACCAACGGCACACGCCGTCGCACCATTTTGGTGAAGAGGAGCATCTGTCATGAGAATTTCCATCACGGCCGTTGATGCGGCAGCCGCATTTACGGCCGCTGCTATACTGTCCGGCTGCGGCGGGGGCGCTTCGTCATCGAGCTTCGCCCCTTCAGCATCGACGCAGCAGAGCATTCCACAAACCGGATCGAACGTACGATCAAAGCGAGAGGTCACGAATTACTATCTCCTCACCCTGGACTCGCTCGGCGGAAATGTCAGCTTCGCCATCAACATCAACGATAGTGGCCAAGCCAGCGGGACGTCCCTTCTAAGCAGCGGCGACGTCGAGCACGCCCAGATTTGGGAGTATCCCCCGCACACGATCGACCTCGGCACGCTGGGCGGTCCGAACAGCGCGATTTTCCAGTATAACCACGGCCCCGCTGGTCAGTTCGTGGGGTGGTCCGAAACCTCCAACATCGACCCCTACGACGAAAACTTCTGCGGTTTCGGCACCTCACACACTTGCCTCGGATTCACCTGGCAGCGCGGTAAGATGAGATCGCTGCCCACTCTTGGCGGAAATAATGACAACGCGAACGACGTGAACTGGCGCGGCCAGATCGTTGGTGCTGCCGAGACCAGTACCAAAGACTCAAGCTGCATCTCGCCCCGAGTCTTTGATTTCCTCGGCGTTATTTGGCAGCCGAACGGCAAGATCACAACCCTGCCGCCATACTCAGGCGATACCGTCTCCTATGCGTACACGATTACCCAGTCCGGGCAGGCTGCCGTCGGGAACTCAGGCTCGTGCGCCTCTCCATCGGCTCACGCGGTGCTTTGGCAAAATGCCTCATCACCGATCAACCTCGGCAACCTCGGAGGCACAGCCAACATAGCGCTGGACATCAATGACCGCGGTCAGGTCATCGGCAACTCGGACCTTTCGGGAAACACGGTGACTCATTCGTTCCTCTGGCAGAACGGCACGATGAAAGATCTTGGCACGTTGCCCGGCGACGTCGATAGCTTTGCCGGTGGAATCAACGATGAAGGCCAGGTCGTCGGCGAATCGTGCGACGCGAGCGGGAACTGCCGGGGCTACCTTTGGCAGAACGGCTCCATGACCGACCTCAACACGCTGATTCCGCGGAACAAAAACCTAAACGTGCTGTTTGGCGGCAACATCAACGATTGGGGCGAGATCGTCGGAGCAACCGTTAACGAACAGGGCGTAGAGAGCGCAATTCTGCTGCTTCCTCGCGAAGGGGCCCGCGTTTTCTCTAGGGGCGTATCGGCGGCTAAGAGCACGCCACCCGAAAGCGTGCGGTTGCGGCTTCGAGACCCCCGTGTTCGGTTCTGGGATCTCCGCGAATCCGCGGTTCCGCGATAGGGCAGCGGCACCAAGGGGACGAGCCCGCTTCGGCGGGCTCGTCTCTTTTCCGGATTTCCGTAAAGCAGACTCCCCACGCAGCGGATGCAGTACACTATCTGTTGCACTAAGTCATCTGAATCGCAAAGGAGCTCCGGTGACACTTAGACCTGACAAAAAGGCATGCGGCAGCCGATGAAGCCTCTCGCGATCTTCGGAATTAACGTACTGGCGAGCTTCGTGAGTTCGGTTGCAGCCGCGGTGCTTTTTGCAATGCCGTGGCTCCAAGCCCAGGACACTCATGTAGCGCTGCTGTGGCTTGTGGTTCCGCACATGTTTCTTCGCTTCATTGGCCTCAGCTTTCTAGTGCCCGGTGTCGTTTCCGCGTCGTTACCGAGGAGCTGGGCCGTGCCGGCTGCTTACGGCGACCTGGTCGCTGGGATTCTCGCCATCATTGCGGCGGCCGCGGTGGCGTATAACTTACCTTGGGCATTTGAGGTGGTCTGGATTTTCAACGTTTGGGGTGCGCTCGATCTTTTGTACGGGTTTTACAGAGGAGCACGCGTCAACCTCGCCCTCAACCCCGGCTCATTAGGCGCCGCGTACTACCTCATAACGGCGATTGTGCCACCCCTCTTAGTATCGCACGCGCTGGTCTTCGTGATACTCCTACGGAACGGCGCCTAAGAAAGCTGCTGTCAGAACCTGTGGTAATGTAACTGAAAGTGGGCAGACGAATGGCCATCGTGCTTTACGCAGTGACCATGGCAGCCATCATAGTCAGTGTAGATTTCGCGTTCTTCAGAAACCGATTCTGGGAGCGGCTTATAGTGAATATTGGAATCGTCTTGGTGTTCGCAGCATTCTACTTGAGATTCCTGAGGCGCCCATGAACGGGCCCGCCAGCCGCTTCGCCCGGCCGCAGGGCCGGGGGAAGAGGAACGTCCCACGCTCGAGCGTAGCGCCCGTTGAGAGAAAGAGGGCTGCCCATGGACGATCTAGATCCGACCTACACCGATCCGGACAAGTACAAGACGATTTTCGAGAATGACCGGGTCTGAGTTCTGGACTACCGAGACACGCCCGGAGCGAAGACGAAACCACATCGGCACCCTAACAGTGTGCTGTTAACTCTGTCTGACTTCCGGCGCCGATTGACTGTAGGCGATGACGTTAAGGAAGTCGCTCTGGAAACAGGACGGGCACTCTGGCGGCCGGCTGAAATCCATACGGGCGAGAACATAGGGACCACCGATACACACGTCGTCTTCGTTGAGCTAAAAGACTGAGGTGAAGGGTTCCTGAGCTCCTCTCCCCGGGCGACCGTACCCAAGCAAACCCGATGGCGCATCATTTCGCCGAAGTTTTGGCGCGCGGGCTCCTACGTGCCCTTTTGCGCTCCTGCATAGAAGATTAGCTTGAGAATCACTTGCGGCACCGTCGTGAGCGTGTTTGGATCGCCGTATGCGAGGTAAATCTCGCTCGTACGGAGCCGTAAGTGGTACGCCACCGAAACATTCGAACAACGGCCGATGCAATCGCCTCCGCCATTTGGAATCGGCGGATCGCCGATCACGCTCCGTATTCCGACGGCAAAAGACGAGTTGCTTCCGAGCTGATACGCGTAGCTCAGGCTCTCGAACCATTGAATGTTCTCGGCCCCTGGACTCGGCAGCCATTGGGCCGTATCGTCAAGCGCCAGCGTAAGTGCGCCGCGATTGCCCACGCGGATCGTCGTGGTGCGAAACCACGTGTCGAGCCGCCCCGCGCCGTATCGCCCCGTGTCATAGTTGATCTGCGTCGGCGTCGACGACGTTCCATGATACGGGAAGTTTCCTGGATTATTCGTCTGCAAGCCGCTAT
The DNA here is from genome assembly GCA_003158175.1 of Candidatus Cybelea septentrionalis. Lineage (GTDB taxonomy): Bacteria > Vulcanimicrobiota > Vulcanimicrobiia > Vulcanimicrobiales > Vulcanimicrobiaceae > Cybelea > Cybelea septentrionalis. Next base: position 30,851 of record PMHJ01000007.1, on the reverse strand, counting down.
CGTACGTAAACGAAAAGCCGGCGTTCTGCGAAATCGGCGTCAAGATGTTTCCGAAGCGCCAATAGTTCGAACCACTGAACACCTGAAAATCGAGCGCGTTCTTCGTGAGGACGTCCAGCAGCACTTGGTTGTCGCTCTGCGCGCTTCCCATCGACGGTCCCTGGTAGCGGTCGACGAATCCGGAGACGCCCACCGCCTTGAGATCGCTGTTTCCGTCGAAATCCCAAATCTTTGCGCTGTAGAGCGCGTAGCCGGCAATACCGGGATGGGAGACGAACCCATCGACGGGGTCGTAATATTCGCCGATCTTGCGCGTCGCGCCAAAGAAGCCGAACGTTTGATTCGCCCAGCCGCCGCCCAAATCGTAATACTGGGCCTGGTCGGGGACGAGGACGTTCGTGCCGGAATCGTCGCCGTAGTTAAAATACCCGCTGACGTGTTTGAGATCGGAGTATGCCATGCCGGTTTCCGTGACGTCGTCAACTAAGCCGGGCAGGCTCACGGCGACGCGTTCGATGCTCCCCTGCCACCTCGTATCCGGCGACGTGTAATCCAGCGTGCTGGCGAGATCGTTCCGATTCTCACCGATCGCGTCGAACGCGGCAAAGCCAAGCGGCCCCTGTTTACCCTCAACGGCATATCCTTCGCTCGGCGTCGGAATCGCGGGCGTATAGAGCGCCTGGACGTTCGGGCAGGCGTCGCAGTTGAAGGCGTTATAGAAGTTTGCCGCTTGCGTGAAGAACGGCCGGACCTCACTGTAATATCGTTGATAGACCGTCGGCGCGATCGACTGCTGATCGAGCTCGACGTTCGAGTAGTCGGGATGGAACGTGGAGTAGAACGAGGCGGTCGGCGTAATCGGGACCGACAGGTCCGCACCGACCCGCGACGTGGATCCGCCGATGCTGCGGCTCGCCGCTTCGCCCAAGGCGTAGAGCGCCGCCCTCGGCTTCGGCCGCGAGGCCGAAACTCCGGTGATGTGCGGGAGGTCGATAGAGCCTGCGTGCGCGTAATCTGCGCTGCCATACGAATCGGGCTGCATCTGGACTTTGTCGTACGACCAGACCTGCTGCTCGCCCGTCGCGTGAACGTATCGCACGAACTGTGCTTTCCAAACGCCGCCGTGGGCGTTGCGCAGCACGTCGACCGGAATCTTCATCGTTACGGTATAGCCGTCGTTATGCGCGGCTCCGGCCGACTCCCAGTTTGGCGAGTACGCGGTATTCTCCGACGAAAACTCGTAGTGCGTTCCGTTCGGGGTAGCGTAGAACTGATAAAAGTAGCCGCTGACGCCGTTGGGCCAGAGGTCTACCCATACTTCGTCGTCGTTGCCCTGCCCGACGTCGTTGGTGTGTTGCTTCGCGGCGATCGGCTCGTGCTGAACGGCGTCGAATCGCACGTAGAGCGCGTGCCCATCGGTCGTAATCCACGCTTTCGTCGGCTCGCTGGCGGGCCGCGAGCGAACGTCGTCCCATGGAAGCGTGAGGCTTGCGGCCTGCGACCATTGCGCTGCCGGCGCACTCGGATCCAACGGAGGATTCGCCGACTGCGGCACCGTCAGTCGCGGATACGCCAACGCGGGCGCGCTCGTGGCGGCGATTGCGAGGGCGACGAGCGCTGCGCCGAGCGTTGCTCTCACGGCAGAATGGCGCCTGCGAGGCTCGAGCGGCTTCCCTCACGCAGCTTTGCCGCATCGACCGGCATACAGTTACGCGGCCTGCGATCGTTTTGGCAGAGCAGCGCGCCGCGGAAGTCGGCGCCGCGAACGTCGGCTCCCCGCAAATCGATACACTGGACTCTGGGATCGTCGGTATTACGCCAGCAGAGCTTGGCGTAGCGAAGATCGGCGTCGCGAAGATCGGCTTGCGCAAAATCCACGCCCTCGAGTTCGGCGCCGGAAAAACGTACGCGTTGCGCGCGAGCTTCGCGGAAATCGCCTCCCTCGATCGAGACGCCCGAAAGATCGAATCCGGCGATCACTGCGCCTCGGGCGTCGCAACCCGCGCACTTATGAAGCAGGCCGCGCGCATCGATGTCGCGCAGGCCGTTGAACACGTCTCGCAAGTTGACCCCCGCTAACGTGGCGCCAGTAAAGATAGCGCCCGACAACTGCGCCTGGTGAAGGTCGACTCCCGCGAGCTTCGCTTTGGCAAAATCCGCGCCGCGCAGATCGGCCGCGTAAAGGTCGACTCCGGCCAGTCTCGCGCCGCGCAGGTCGGCGTCGCGAAGGTTTGCATGCGACAGATTAACGCCGGCGTACTCGACGTTGGCGAGGCCGGCTCCATGCAGGTCGCGTCCGGCAAACGAGCACCCCGAGCAGTGTGCGGGAAGCCCACCGGCCGTCCCGAGACTGCTTGCTAGTACGGCGACCACGGCTAGGAGATAGTTCATGTGGTGTTGCTCCTTGTTACGAGGCGGCCGGAGGGCGCAGGAAAGCAGGCCTCGACCGCGCGGCTTTTTTAAAACGGCTAGATCGCCGGTTTAGGTTATGGCGGAGCGTTTCTCCCTGGGATATCCATGTCGGTGATCTTGGCCTTCGAGAAATCGACGTGTTTGAGATCGACGCCGTCGACATCGCACCCGTCGAGCATCGCGCCGGAAAAGTTTGCGCCGTCCAATCGCGCGTCGCTAAAGTCGCAAGCGACGAGCTCCGCGCCGGCGAAGTTGACGTCGCGCAGATCGGCGTGCGTGAAATCGTCACCATTGACACGCACGCCGGCCAAGTTAAGCCGCGCAAGGTCGGCGTGACTGAAATCGCAACCCTTGCAGCCGTTGAGGATATCGCGAAGTTGTGAGCCTTCCAACCGCGCGCCGGTAAACTGACACTCCGATATCCAGGCATTAGTAAAATCGGCGCCCTCGAGGTTCGCTTGCGAGAAGTCGCAGCCCGTCAAGTGCGCGTGACGGAACGAGGCGCCGCTGAGATTTGCTTTCGTAAAATCTGTCCCGTTTAGAACGCTCTCCGAAAGATTGACTCCCGCAAGATTTGCGCGGCTGAAGTCGACACCGGTATAGTTTGCGCCGCGAAGGTCGCGCCCCGCCCAGTTCACTCCTTGTAGATCGCAGCCCGCGCACGACTTCCCGTCGCTCTGCGCAACGGCCACTTGGCTCGCGGCAACGCTGAGCTTCTTGGCGACACTTACACGCAGGGGCTCCGCCGTGACGCGTGCCATCGGCGCGATCGACTCGGCAACTCGCGCGATCTTCACTTCGGGCGTCGGCGTCACGATCGTTTTCTTCGGCAGCGCGGGCGCATTCGTTACCACGGGGGCGCTCGCTACCGCCGGTTCAACCGTAGCCGCAGGAGCGGCAACCGACGGTGCGACCAACGATATCGCGATCGCCAGTGCGGCGACCGCCGCAGCCGCGGCTGCGGCCGGACCGATAGCGAGCGTCGTTGCAATGTCGCGCCCGGTACCCAAGAGCCGCTCGATCCGCAGCGAGATCTGCTTGCGGGTCGTAAAGACGCCCGGTGCCGGCATCGGGTGGTGCGGCCACGCCGCAGTTTCAGCCATTTTCGTCAAGCACATCGCATAAGGGCGAACGGCGCCCACCGATGCGAGCACCCAGTCGTCGCAGGCGACTTCACGCTCCAACTCGAGTTGTTGCCCGATGAAGATAGCCGCAGGATTCCAACCAAGCGCCGCGACGATCAGCCGCTGCAGACAGTTGCTCCAGTCATCGGCGCGACGAAGATGCGCGAGTTCGTGCAGGCTGATCTGCTCGACCTCCGCCGGCGAGAGGCGTTCCAACAGCGATTGCGGTATCAAAATCATTGCGTCGAACAAGCCCACGGCCACCGGCACGTCGATCGCTTCGCTTACGCAAAGTCGAACCGGGCGCCCTCCTTTATTCGCGTCGCTCCATAGCGGCATCGAATCGCGATACTCGACGGGAAGTGGTAAGGCGTCACGTTTTAGCCGCGCGAGGCGAGCGAGTCCTATAAGAAGGCCGATTACGGCGTAACCGCTCAGCAACGCCCATGCAGCGAACACTGCGACCGCGAGGCGCAAGGGCACCGTGACGTGCAGACGAGTGGGAAGCGAGAGCATCGCGCCCGGCGCGCCGACCGTGCGAATCTCGCGGTGATGCCACGGTTGCGGCCTAACGGCGGTGCGAGAGGAGCTCGTCGGGGAAATGTGCTGCGCGGTCGCCGCCGCCGGTGGCGTTGACGACGTAAAGAAGGCCAGCGTCGTGACGATTGGGACGACGAGCGCGGCGAGCAGCGTCACGATCCAGACGGCATAACGCGTCGCCGCATTGATCCGCGGCCACGCCTGCAAGACGAGCCAGACGACGACAACGAGCAGCGCGTCCTGCCAGAGCGCATTGAGCACGGTGGCCGCAATCGCAATCATTTCGGGCCCTCCTCATAGGTCTCGATCAGCGCCTTGAGCCGCATTAGCTCCTCGTTCGACGGACGTTCGCTTTGAATCAAGCGCAACGCCAGCGTTCCCGCGCTGTTGTCAAAAAAGCGCGAGAGCAAATGCCCGACCGCACTCTTCGCGGCATCCTCACGGGCTAGCAACGGCCGATAGACGAAGGCACGGCCGGCCTCGTCGTGCGCGACATATCCTTTTCGTTCCAAGATACGCAGCGTGGTAAGAACGCTATTGTAGGCGCTCGGCGGGGGCGGCAAGGCGGCCGTCACCTCCGCGACCGTCGCTTGGCCCTTCTCCCAAAGAACTTCCATCAGCCGCAACTCGGCTTCGGTCAGGGTGCTGGAACGGCGTCGTGCCATGCTCGCTTTCTACTGGCGGAAGGTTGCTTCTACTAATTCGTTAGTTGAAGGGTAACGCACCGGAATCGAGTTGTCAACTAAGCAATTAGTATTAGAAGGCGCGCACCGGAGGCCACGCCGCTTGCCGCGTCGGGGGAATGCGGAAACGGTCTGCCAATAAGGAGACGGTCTGCCAATAAGGGAGGGTTATTCACCCTGCCGGTTCCTAAGGAGAAGCAATTGCCACAGGCGCGCGCTCTGCTCGCAGTCTTGTCGCTCGTCGTTCTGGCCGCGTGCGGCAAGGGGACGCCGATTACCAGCGGTACGCCGACGCCGCCGCCCACGCCGCCGCCGGCGGTGGTCGCTCAGTACACGATTCCGACGGCCTCGAGCCAGCCCATGGGGATTGCGGTCGGAAGCGACGGCAATCTCTGGTTCACGGAGTTTGCGGCGAGCAAACTGGGGCAACTGCTTCACGGCGGTCACATCATGGAGCAGGTAACTCCCTCGCGCAAGGCCGAGCCCAACGGTATCGCGTCGGGCTCGGGACCGAACTTGAACTTGTGGTTTACGGAAACCAGTCGCGCCACGGTCGGCCAAATCACGGTGGCAGGCCAGCCGTTCGTCGAGTACCAGCTTCCCGACCCCGCGGCGCGGCCCGTCGGCATCACGTTAGGCTCGGACGGCAACATGTGGTTAACCGATCAGGGAACCAACTCCATCTGGCGCATCCAATCGATCCGAAGAAAGCCTTTCGTAAAGTTCACGCAGTTCCGGCTCACCGGCAACGCGCAACCGCTGACGATTACCAACGGACCCGACGACGCGCTCTGGTTCACCGAGCCCGGCACGAACTCCATCGGCCGTTTACCAATCAGCGGATCTCCGTTAAACGAATACAAAGTCCCGACGGCGGATTCCAAGCCGACCGGCATCGCGCCCAGCCTCGACAACGCGCTATGGTTTACCGAAGAAAAGTCCCTCAAGATCGGGCGCATTTCCACGAGTGGCGTCGTGACCGCGGAGTATCCGCTTCCTGGAGCGGTGACCCCCAATCAAATCCTTCAAGGCGTAGATGGGAACTTTTACTTCACCGATACGGCCGGCAACAAAATCGGACAGTTCTTCTTCAGAGGCCACAACGTCAACTACTACAGAATTCCCACGCCGAACTCGGAACCGACCGCGATGGTGCTCGGGATCGACAGCCAGATCTATCTTGTCGAAACCGCCGGCAATAAGATCGCTCAGTTCAGATATTTTGCCGTGTAGCTTCGAACTCGCCGGCGTTAAACTCGGCGAGCTTGAAGAGCCCGGCGCTGCCGCCCCCGATCAAAAGGTAGCGCGTACCAATTCGGAGCAGATGGACGGCAGCGTGCTGCGACAGCATCGTGGATTCGATGACGGTGACGTATCGGTCGACGCCGCGAGCAAAGAACCTCACACGTTTGAGCCGGAGCGCTAAGGCGTAAAGCGCCGCCAGCGTGAGTCCGAGAACCAGCAGCTTTACGGCGTACGCTTCCCAGAAACTCCAAGGCATAAGCCGGGTTCGCTAAACGCTCGGATCGCGCGGGCCGTAGATCTTTCGCTTGAACGCGACGATCCTCGCCTCGATTTCCGGCATACGCTCGCAGACCACGACCGCATTTCCGGTCGTAAGCGCGATGACGGTGTGCCCGTCCTCCTCGATCGACTCGATCAAATCGCAGTTCAACATCACCGCCTGCCCGTTCACCCTCGTCAGCGTAATCACCGTAGTTTACCCTGAGCTTGCCGAAGGGTCGAAGGATGACAACCGCGCATTGGCTTCGTCGAGCTCGCGCTCGTCGCGGCGCGCCTCTTCGCGCTCGAACTCTTGCAGCCGGCGCTCCTTGAGCTTCTCGATGAGGCGGCGCTCGCGATTCGCGGCGTATAGCTCCGACGCAGCACGATCGAAAGCCGGCGCCGACTCCGCGCTGCGCTTTTCGCACGATTGGAGTGTTCGCTCGAGGTAGCGGAGGTGCGAGTCGTGCAGGCGCAGGCTCGCCGCGGAGCCGGTCATCGCGCACTCATGTAGCGCGTGCGCGCCAATGCGCAACGCGGCGGAAAGGCGCTCGAGCTCACGCACGTTCTCATCGCGCGCTGCTTTGGCGCCGGCAAACGCGCGTTGCTTCTCTTCTTCTTTTCGCCGGCGCGCATCGAGCAAGGGCTGCAGCGGGAAGACGAATCGGGCCATATGCGTAGAGAACTCCCGCCGCGCCGCCTCAGCGAGCCAACTGCGAACGTTCGCGCCCCACCGAAACCATCTCGATTGGCACCTTGAGGACCTCTTGCAAGCGCTGCAGGTACGCTCGCGCGGTCGCCGGCAGATCGGCGATTCGCCGGCAGTCCGAGATCGGTTCGCTCCATCCTGGCAACTCTTCGACGTCCATCTGCAGATCGGGTTCCCCGGCGGCACTAAAACCGGCGCTGCGGTCGCCCACGCGATAGCTCGTGACGAGTCCGACTCGCTCGAAGCCGGTCAGCACATCGAGCTTTGTGACGATCGCGCTCGTCAATCCATTGAGCGCTACAGCGTACCGTGCGGCGACGGCATCGAACCATCCGCAACGGCGCGGGCGCCCGGTCACCGTCCCGAACTCGCCGCCCTGACGACGCAGTTTTTCCCCTCGTTCGTCGTGCAGCTCCGACGGCAGCGGGCCCGCGCCCACTCGCGTGCAGTAGGCCTTGAAAACGCCGATCACGCGCCCGATGGAGCCGGGGCCGATGCCGAGTCCCGTACAAGCGCCGCCCGCAATCGTGTGCGAGCTCGTCACGTACGGATAGGTGCCGTAGCCGACATCGAGCAGCGTGCCTTGAGCGCCTTCGAGCAGGATCCGCTTCCCGTCGTAAAGCCGTTCGTGAATGTATTCAACGCCGTCGACAACGTGGGGCGCCAACCGCCCCGCGGCTTCGAGCATCTCCCTGTCATCCTGACCGCCCTTGTCACCCTGAGCGCCCTTGTCACCCTGAGCTAAGCCTGCCCTGAGCTTGTCGAAGGGTCGAAGGGTGGCATTACCGATGTCCGCGAAGCGAATGCCGCTTCTCGCCACGCGATCGACGTACGCCGGGCCGATCCCGCGCCCGGTCGTCCCAATGGCAGCGCTTCCGCGTTCGCGCTCGGCTGCGGCATCGCGCATCACGTGGTGCGGCAGCACGATGTGCGCGCGATCGGAAATTTTGACGCGAGAGGTGTCGATGCCGATTGCCTCGAGACGTCCCAGCTCGTCAAGCAACGTTTGCGGATTGACGACGGTCCCGCCCCCTATGAAAAGCTCGACGCCGGGATGCATCACCGCCGACGGAACGATCCGCAGAGCTAGCTCTTGCGAGCCGACGACGATTGAGTGTCCGGCATTATCGCCGCCGCCGAATCGCGCGACGACGTCGTAATCGGCGGCGTAAAGATCGACGATGCGGCCCTTGCCCTCATCACCCCATTGACAGCCGAGGATGATGTCGGCCTTCAAGAGCTACTCCGAGCGAAACTCTAGGTCGTTCGTGTCACCCATCGGGATCCCGGGATCGCCTTCGAACTGGGTCATCACAAACTCCGAAAACAACGCGTTGGGCCAGCCGAAGCTGCGTCGCGTGAACTGCTGCGGATTATCGGGATTGAACGACTCGTGCAGCAGATGATCGCCCGGATCGCTGGCCAGCAGTTGTCCGAGAACGTCCTGTTTCTCGGCATCGGTCGTCGCCGTCATGCCCTCGATGATTAACGCAAGCGGCCAAATGTAGTGCTCCGGCGTGTGATAGCTGCCGATTCCGCGCGCCACGTGACCTTGATAGAACGACGGATTGTCCTGCGATAGCAAGAAGTGCCGCGTGTTTTCGTAGTAGCGGTCGTTGGGCATCGTGTAGCCGAAATAAGGAGCGGCGAGCAGGCTGGGGATGTTTGCGTCGTCGGTAAGAATCGCATGGCCGAAACCATCCACTTCGTAGGCATAGATGTAGCCGTACTTCGGAACGAGCACTAAGCCGTAGGTCTGGATGCCGCGCTGCACTTCGTCGCGTAACGCGCGAGCCTCGCGCGCCTTGACGACGTTGTGGTAGACCTTGAGCTCGATCTCAGACATGTCGCCGAGCGCGACGACCGCGAACATTTCCGATGGAATCAGGAAGTTGAAGTAACACGCGTCGTCGGAAGGCCGGAAACCCGTCCAAATCATTCCCGTGTAGCCGACCGGCCGGCCGGCGCCGTCGTTGGACAGCTCCTTATGCGTGTAACGCGAGTAGCGCGGGTGATTCTGTTCGCGCTGCATCGTGGCAAGCACGTCGTCGAGCATGGTGGAAAAATCCCCGGTAAAAATGCTGGTATCGCCGGTGGTCTTCCAATAGCTCCACGCCAGCGCCGTCGGATAGGCGAGCGAATCGAGCTCGAACTTCTGTTCCCAGACGCGGTAATCCAAGGTGTAGGCGTTGGCGTAGGGATCGATCTGCAGGTACTTCGCCATGCGCGCGATGATGGCGCGCAGCAACCCGCGAACGTCGGGGTCCTCTTTGGCGAAGAAAAGATACGGACGCGCCTGGGCGCTCGCGTCGCGAAGCCACTCCGCCGGGATGTCCCCGGTCGGAATATAGGCGGTGCCGTCGGGGGCGTATTCCGCTAGGCGGCTCGTGTCGAGCAAGGCGGCGCGGAACATTTCCTCCAGGTGCTCGTTGGGACTGCGATAGTCGGCTGCGGCTTGTTCGATCGAACGCAGCTCGAGCGCGAAGCTGCGAGCCGGAATCAGCGCGATCGCCGCCAGGCACACGAGCGCAGCGATCGCGATTCTCGCCAGCCTCGCGCCCCTCATGCGGGCCACGTTCCGTGTGCGTACAAAGCCGGCAATTCCCGATAACGCCCTAGATAACCAAGTCCATAGCCCACGACGAATACGTCGGGGGCCTCGAAGCCCCTGTACTTAATTTCGATGTCGGCGATCCTTCGGTGCGGTCGATCGAGCAACGTGCAGACGGCGAGTGAGACCGGTCCGCGCGCCAGCAACGTCTTGACGACGAATTGGAGCGTCAGCCCGGTATCCACCGTGTCGTCAACGAGGATGACGTGCCGCTGCTCGATTCGGATTGCCAGGTCCTTTTCCAACACGATGCCGTCGCCGTCACCATAGCGGTTGACCGAGATAACGTCAAGCTGGCAGGGGATCGTGACGGCCCTCGCCAGGTCGGCAAGAAACGTGTCCTTGGCTGCCAGCATTCCGACCATGACCGGCACTTTGCCCGCATAGTCCTGCGAGATAGCCGATCCAATTTGTGCGACGCGCGCAGCGATCGAAGTGGAGTCGAAGAGCGGATCCCCGGTCATGAGGCCCGCTTCATCGAACGCGAGAAGACGCGCTCGACATCGCGGCGGGTGAAAAGCTTGACGTTGATGCGGGGATGATGCGAGCGCAGCAATCGGACCTTTCGGTTTTTGCGCGAGTTGCGGATTGGCTTGGCGACGGTCAGCTCCAGATATAGGTCGAACTCCGGAAGATAAAAATCCGGAGTGAAAAACTCGACGGGGCGACCATGTTCGTTCCAAGCGATTGGGAAGCTGCGGGGTTCGTACTGCCAGACGATTTGGTAGAAGTCAAAAATCCGCGCGAGCTCGGCTTCACTCGCATGTGCGAACGGAACCCGGGACATAGCCACGGACTGTGATCTACGACGGGGCCGCCCCGCTATCCCGCCGGAACGCGCAAAACAAATCGGGCGCCGCCCAGCGGGGACGACTCCACCCGAACGTCGCCGCCGGCGCGTTCCGCGATGGCCCTGACGACGGCCAATCCAATGCCGCTGCCGGTTCGATCCGTGCCAGCGCCGCGGACGCCCAGCGTAAAGATCGTTTTTCGCCGCGCCGGATCGATGCCGTCGCCATCGTCGTCCACGGCAACCTCGACGAAGGGGTTGGCCCGGCGGCACGCGACCTTGACGGTGCCGTGTTCGCTGCCGTGCTTGACCGCGTTCTCGACGAGGTTTGAGAGCGCATGAACGCATTCATCGGCATCCAGGCGCGCAACGGCGCGCTTCGGCGAGCGCGTGCGAATCGTGACGTCGCGCTTGCGCGCGATCGGCGCAATGATGTCGACGGTTGCGCGAATCTGCTCGACCACGTCGCACTGAGCGAGGCTCGGCGTCAGATCGAGCATCGAGACCTCCAGCATGCCGTCGATCAGCCGGCCGAGGCGAAGAGCTTCGCGTCGCGCCGTTTCGAGAAAGCGGCGCGATGTCTGCGGATCGATCTGACCATCGAGCACGGTCTCGATATAGCCGCGAATCGAGGTCAGCGGCGTGCGCAGCTCGTGCCCGACCGTCGGCAGCACCGCGCACTCGCCGATGGAATTTGCAAGCCGTTCAAGATCCAGCACGATGCCCGACGCGCTACGGTCGAAGGAACTTATAACCGAATCCGTGCACGGTCCGCAGCATCGGCGGCAGTTTCCCCGGTTCTTCGATTTTCGCGCGTAAGCGGTGGACGTGGACGTCGATCGTTCGTTCGTCGCCGTTGAAATCGAAGCCCCATACCCGCTGGAGCAGCCAATCTCGCGAGAGCGCGACGCCGGGGTTGTCCGCAAACTCCATCAGGAGTGCGAACTCGCGGGGCTTGAGCTTGACGTCGCATCCGTCGACGCGCGCCTCGCGAGCCGCCGGATCGATCTCAAGCCGGCCGAAGCACAGGAGCGGTCCGGCTTGCGCGACGGGACGACCGGCGCGCCGCAGGATCGCCTTGACGCGGACGACCAGCTCGCGCGGGGAGAACGGTTTGCACAAATAGTCGTCGGCGCCGAGCTCGAAACCCACGACGCGATCGAGCTCATCGCAGCGTGCCGTCACCATAACGATCGGCACGCTGCGGTCTTCGCGTCGAAGCGTTCGCGCGACGTCGTAGCCGTCGACCCCGGGCAGTCCGACGTCGAGCACCAGAAGATCCGCGGCGCCCCGCGCCAAACGCAGCGCCGAGTTGCCGTCGGCAACGCCGACGACCGTAAAACCTTCACGCTCGAGATGATGCGTCAGCAGCTCGCGAATCGCACGATCGTCGTCGGCTAGAACAATCGTTTGCGTCGCCATGACGGGACCAGTGCCCGAGCGCCCAAACGACTGGGACAGCTACAAGCGGCCCTCTTTTTCCATTGCTAACGGACCGTACTTAGCGGCGTGCTCGCGCAAAATTCGATAGATCGTCGCGGCGGGAAAACCGAGCCGCTCCAAACGCCGCGCGGCGGACGGATACGCTACATCGGGCTTCTTGCTCACCATGCGATCGAACGCATCCGCGCAGCGCGAGGCCTCATCGTTCTCCAGTGATGCGACCACACAGGTCGCGGCATCGCCGTCAATTCCTTTGCGGATCAGTTCGCCGACCAGCCGGCTGTCGCCGACTGCCTTCCGCTTGCCCTCGACGTAGAGCGTCGCATAGAGACGATCGTCGACGAACCCTTCGCGCTTGCAGCGCTCCACTGCCTCACGCGTCAACTCGTCACTAAAGCCCTTGCGCTCCAACCGTTGCCAAAGCTGCGCCTCGGTAAGCCGCTGCCGCGCCAGCATCGCCAGCGCAACCGGGTACGCTCTCGTCACCTGACGCTCTGTTGAAGACCTGCGCGAGAGCGGTNNACCGCTCTCGCGCAGGTCTTCAGCCTTCAACCCACAACCGCCGCGGCGGCCGGAGCTTTCCCGTTGCTCGAGGCAACCGTACTGAGTGCTTCACGGATCTTGCTTTCGATCTCAACGGCGACATCGGAATGTTCCTCGAGGAAGGACTTGGCGTTTTCGCGCCCTTGGCCGATGCGCTGCTCTCCGTAGGTGTACCAGGAGCCGCTCTTGCCGACGATGTTNNTTCTTGACGACTTTGACGCGCGTGCGCGTTCCGACGCTGTCTTGGCCGACTTTGATCGTTTCGAGCTTGCGAACGTCGAGCCGAATGGATGCATAGAATTTCAGCGCGCGACCACCCGATGTCGTTTCGGGATTTCCGAACATGATGCCGACCTTTTCGCGCAGTTGGTTGATGAAGATCATTACGGTCTTGCTGCGAGAGATCGCGGCGGTCAGCTTGCGCAGCGCCTGCGACATCAATCTGGCCTGCAATCCGACGTGCGCGTCGCCCATATCGCCTTCCAGCTCGGCACGAGTCACGAGCGCGGCGACCGAGTCGACCACGACCACGTCGACGGCATTGCTTCGCGTCAACATCTCGGCGATCTCGAGCGCCTGCTCTCCCGTGTCCGGCTGCGAGACCAGCAGGTTGTCGAGGTCGACTCCGAGGGCTGCGGCGTAGTTGGGATCGAGTGCGTGCTCTACGTCGATGAAGGCGGCCGTTCCGCCGGTCTTCTGCGCCTCGGCGATGGCATGGAGCGCCAGCGTCGTTTTGCCGCTGGACTCGGGGCCGTAGATCTCAACGATTCGTCCGCGGGGAAGCCCTCCCACGCCGAGCGCTAAATCGAGCGCGATCGAGCCGGTCGGCACGACCTCGAACCCCATGCGCTCCTGGAAATCTCCCATGCGCATGATCGAGCCTTTGCCGAACTGGCGCTCGATTTGAGTGAGCGCATTGGCGAGGGCGAGTTGTCGTTCGTCTTCTGCAGCCATTCTGTTTCCTTTCTCTAAGCCGTTGGGCGCCTTACGTATCACGCTCTCATCGCGGAGTGCCAAGGGGATGGCATTTTGCTCGGACCGCTCACGATGTTGCAGCGGTTTCCGCCTCGTCGAAGAGCGCGTCAATGAACTCGCTAGGTGAAAAGGCTCGTAAGTCGTCGGTGCCCTCACCCAGCCCGACGAGCTTGATGGGAATCTCCAGCTCGTCCACGATGGCGACGAGCACTCCGCCCTTTGCGGTGGAGTCGAGCTTGGTAACCACGATGCCCGTGAGCTGCGTTGCCATATTGAAGAGTTTTGCCTGCGATATGGCGTTCTGACCGCTCGTTCCGTCGAGGACCAGCAGCGTCTCCGCCGCCGGCCCGCCGAGTTCGCGCTCGATCACGCGCCGCATCTTCTTCAGTTCTTCCATCAAATTGGTCTTGGTTTGCAGCCGGCCCGCCGTATCGACGATCGCAACGTCGAAGCCGCGCGCCTTCGCCGCGCGCATGCCGTCGAAGACGACCGAGGCCGGATCCGCGCCTTCTGCGCCTCGAACCACGGTACTGCCGCTGCGCTCGGCCCAGACTGCGAGCTGTTCGGCCGCGGCGGCTCGGAACGTGTCGGCCGCAACCAGCAGCACGCGCTTTCCTTCCTTGTGCAGGCGCGCCGCGAGCTTACCGATGGTCGTCGTTTTGCCGCTGCCGTTGACCCCGACGATCAGCATCACGGCCGGCACAGGCTTCAGATGCAGCTCCGCTCCGGGCAACGTGAGAAACCGTTCGACATCTTTGCGGAAGCGCGCGACGACCTGATCGCTCGTTTTCCAATCTTCCTGTTTAGCGACGGTCTGGAGCCCGGTGATGATCTTCGTAGTCGTGGGCACGCCGAAATCGGCGACGATGAGCATATCTTCGAGTTCGTCCCAAAACTCGGGCGTCAAGGGCCGCTGCGCGGCACCCAGTCGCGCGACGGCCGAAAAGACCTCGCGCGCGCGGCCGAGTGAGGAGCGCATCCGTGAAAGCCAGCTCACTTGCCGCACCTCATCACGCTACCGACTCTATCATGCGAACGTATGTTCGTCAATCGCCGCGGCTCCGTAGCGCCACGTACGTACTATACTGGGCGCAGGAGGTCCGTATGCGATACCGATTGGGGCTGGGCGTTCTCATTCTCATCATTGCCACCTCGTGTACGGCGGCGCGAACGATTCCCCCGGCATCGCCCGGCGCGGCCGTATCGGTGCAGGTTCCCGTGATCGAGCTCGACGCGCGCTCCAGCGGGCCGGCCGTCGCACCCGATGCGTACGGTGCATCGATCGTTACCTGGTACGATTTCAGGCAATCCTTCGTCAATCCGTCGCTGCGTAAGACCGGGATCAAACTCGTGCGCTTTCCGGGCGGCTCGGAATCCGACGCGTACCATTGGGAAAACGGCGGCTCCCTCTGCAACAACATGGGCTACATCACGCCCGGAGCGACGTTCGCTCACTTGATGAACGATGTTTCGGCTCCGTTGAACATCGACGTCGCGATCACGCTCAACTACGGAAGCAATCGCGCCTGCAACGCCGGCGGCGAGCCGAGTGAGGCCGGCGCTTGGGTGGCCGAGGCCAAGAGCCACGGTTATCGCGCCGAGTATTGGACGGTCGGCAACGAAGTGTACGGCTCGTGGGAGTACGATCTGCACGCCAATCCGCACGATCCGGTGACGTATTCGAATGCCGTTCGCACGGGATACTATCCCGCCGTAAAGAAAGCAGATCCGCAAGCCCAGCTCGGCGTCGTCGTGAACACGCCGAACGATCGAGCCTGGAACGACGTCGTGTTGCGCAAAGCGCGGCCGTTTGATTTCGTCGAGCTGCACTATTATCCGCAATACAACGTCGACAGCGATTCGTTCCTTCTCGGCGCGGCCGTCGACAATTTCGCCAGCGATCTCACGGGCCTTCGCAAGCAGATGACGGCCGCCGGTGTTGCTAAGAGCGTCCCGATCTATCTCGGCGAGTTCAACAACGACGCTGGCAACGAAGGGAAGCAATCGGTCTCGATCGTCAACGGGTTGTTCTTGGGGCAAATGCTCGGCACGCTGCTGAAAGCCGGCGTTCCGATGGCGACGTGGTGGCTTGCCTACGGAAGCTGCGACGAGACCGGCGACTATTCGAAGAAGCTCTATGGCTGGCAGCACTTCGGCAGCGAGGCGCTGTTCTCCGACGGCCTGCCGGACCCGTATGAAGGCTGCGCCAACACGCCGAAGATCCCAGGCGGAACGCCTTTTCCGACGGCACGCGTGATGGCGCTCTTCGCCTCAGAAGTTCCCGCGGGATCGAACGTGCGCACCGCCACGGTGCCGGGGTCGCTCTCGCCCGACGTGCGCGCGTACGGCTTCGCGCAGACGAACGGCTATGCGTTCGTGCTCTTCAACAACACGCTAAAGGGCATCGCAATCGACGCGCGTTTGAGCGGTTCGGGAAAGACGAGCTTTACGGCAACGCTGACGGTCTACGGCAAAACGCAGTACGACAAGTCGAAAGAGAACCGCTGGATCGGACCGGTTAGTCGGAGCCTCGGCACGGTCGGGCCGACCGTACCGCTAACGCTCCCGGCATATAGCGTTTCGATCCTGACGCTGCGCACCTAAAGGCGCGTTTAAGTAGACGCTGCGACACTCTCCGCCGATGCCGCGGCCGTTTCGCGCCGGCGTTCGCGCAGGAAGTGGAAGAACTCCACGCCTTCGCGTACGCGCCGCTTCATCACCTGACGATCGCCGATCATGCCGCCCAGCAGCGAGAACATCTTGCGCGGCCGGAAGTAGAAGCGCCGGTAGAACTCGTCGACCGATTCGAACATCATCGTCGAATTCAAGCCCGGATAGTTGAGCGCCGCGTGCTGTACGCCGTGCGTATCGACCAGTTCTTCGCTCTGCGCCTCGAGCCAGCCGTTCTCTTGTGCCTGCTTGTAGAGATAGGTTCCGGGATACGGCGCGGCCAGCGAGACTTGAATCGTCTCGGGATCCATCTCGCAAGCGAAGTCGATCGTCTCGCGGATCGTCTCCGGCGTCTCGCCCGGCATGCCGAGAATGAACGTACCGTGCACTTTGATGCCTAGCTCGCGGCAGTCTTTTGCGAACCGGCGGATGATGTCGAGGCGCGTACCCTTCTTCATGTTGTTGAGCACCTGCTGGTTGCCCGACTCGTAGCCGACCAGCAAGAGCCGCAAGCCATTGGCCTTCATCACCTCGAGCGTTGCCCGCGGCACGTTCGGCTTGGCATTGCACGACCAGGTGAGACCGAGCGGACCCAAGCGCCGCGCCACCTCTTCAACACGCGGACCGTTATCGGTGAGCGTATCGTCGTCGAAGAAGAACTCCTTGACTTCGGGAAACATCGCTTTTGCCCGTACCATCTCGGCTGCGACGCTGTCGACGCTACGGAAGCGGTAGAGATGGCCGCCGATCGTTTGCGGCCAAAGACAGAACGTGCATTTCGACTTGCAGCCGCGTCCCGTATAGAACGAGAGATACGGATGCTGCAAGTAGCCGTTGAAATAGTTTGGAATCGTTAGATCGCGGCGGTAGACGTCGAGCACCGACGGAAACGCTTCCATGTCCATGATGATCGGGCGCTCGGGCGTTCGCACGATCTGGCCATTTTCGCGATAGGCAACGCCGTCGATCTCGCTGATCGGTTTGCCCGATGCGACGTCGACGCACGTATAATCGAACTCACCGACACTGACCCAATCCGCAGCCGGTGCAAGCCGCAGCGATTGCTCTGGCAGCACGCCGACGTGCGCGCCGACGAGGCCCAGCAGCGCCTTGGGATTCTCTTGCTTGACGCGCGCCGCGAAACGAGCGTCATTGTTAAACGACGGAGTGCTCGTGTGGAGGATGATGCACTCGTAATCCTTCGCAATCGCGGCGACCTGATCGAACGATAGGCCGTCGGGTGGCGCGTCGATCAGCCGGCTCCCCGGCACCATCGCGGCCGGCTGTGCCAGCCACGTGGGGTACCAGAACGACCGCACCTCACGGCGACATTGATACCGCGAGCCCGCGCCGCCGTCGAAGCCTTCGAAGGTGGGCGGATTCACGAACAACGTCTTCAGAAAATCGGGCATGCTCTTCTCCTCTGCTTCTCACGGTTTTCTGCGGGGGGCGCAAAGCCTTCCCCCCGCTCAGAGGGAGCGGAGCGCGCTCTCCAGGTTCGGGAAGCGACTAAAGCCGGAATAGTCGGCCTCTTGCAAGCCCGCGCCGGAGAAGGGGCCGTAATGGCCTCCATACCGCTGCGTCTCGTGCGTCACAGCCCAGTAGTTCGGCAAGACTTCGGAACGCCGATCGAGGATCGTCCCAGAGGTCGCGTGCGGCGGGAGCGCGTTCGGCTGATACGCGTACCAGACGACGTCGTGGCTCGCGTCGTACGCAAAGGTTCCGTTTCCGTGCGCCTCGTCGCGGACGCCGGATGCAAAAGCGATCGTCGAGGGACCGGCCGTATGGTAGGAGTAGCCGCCGCCATACCGGGGATCGAAAGGCGGCTGGAATGCGGTGCCCGGTTTGGGATGCTCGAAGGCTTTCGTCATCGCCGCGTCGGCCGATGCACTGGCCGGCTTTCCATTGATCGTGTAACTGACGATGCGTACCTTGACGGTCGTTCCATCTTGATAGACGCCCGTCATGACGAGATCTTCGTGGCGATGTGAGAAGCCGGCGTGTACGTCGAGAACTCGGTGCAGCCGAAATCCCACGATGCCGCGAGTCGTTTCGACGAACCGTTGCGCCACCTGCGCGAGCGCAGGCGGCGCGGTTGCCAGGCCGGAGCTAAGGATGCAGGATTACGCGGTTGGCGATAAATGCGTCGTTACTGTAGTAGCCGACGAGCGCGACGCGCTCTCCCGTCGTGGGTGTTGCTCCCGTCGGATAGATCACCGTGCCGTTCTTGAGATCCACGGTCTGCACGTTGCCGTTACGGCGCGCCACGGTCAAGCGATACGGCGCAAACGAAGCGACGGTCCCCAACATTACGTGGTGCTTATCGAACTGATGCGCGTCCCAACCCGGCTGCCACGTCGTGTATGCCGGAACGCCATCATCTTGGGCCGCCACCGGCGCGATCGACGCGCCGCCAACGAGCAGCATCGCCGCTACGAGTGCCGTCATTCCTGAAAAAAACCTCATCGCTGAAACTCTCCTCTCGGATGGCAAGAAAGACCCTGCTTTCATACCCGAGCGCGCTCAGACCCTAACCTTAGATTGCAATGAGGGCATGCCCACCGACAACGAAATCGGCCGAATCCGAGCTTCTCAGCTAGAAGGCGGCGATGCCTTTGGGGGTGCCGAGTCCCGTCGGCCCGTCCCAGCCCGGACCGGCGGTGCAGAGCGGCTTGCCACAGCTTCCGTTTTGCCCGCTCTTCACGTCGTTCAGGCTCGACTTGTGGGCGTAAAGGTGCGTGTCGTTGTTGTCCGCCCTATTACCGCCAAGAGCAAAGACCGAAGCGATGATCGGCGCAGCGACGGAAGTGCCGCCGAAGACGAGCCAGCCGCTTTCACCATCGGTATCGTAAACGGCGACGCCGGTATTTGGATCGGCGTCGGCCGACGTATCGGCTTCTGCACGGTCTGAACAGCCGGTGTCCAGGTCGTGCTGGAAGCTCGGCTTTGCATAAATCGTACTGCAGCCACTTCCGGCATACGACCACGCGCTCTCGATGCGAGGCTTGAAGGACGACAACGTCGTTCCGCCGACGGCGGTCACGCTTGGAAGAATCGCGGGCCACTGCGCGGTCCTGTTATAACCGTTGTCTCCGGTCGCCGCGGTAATCGCGACACCGCTGACGTTGAAGTCCCCGTCGTACGTCCTCGAGCCTTCGTCGCCGCTCCAGCTATTGCTGACGTAGTCCGCGTGAGCGGTTGCGTACTTTTCGGCACTCGCGAGACTGCCGATGTCGTTGTTGGCCGCTTCAACGAGCAAAATCTTGCAGTTCGGACAGATCGCCGAAACCATGTCGAGGTCAACGGACTCTTCCTCTCCCCAACTGGAGTTGCCCTGCAATGTGAACGCCTTTTTCGTGTAGCAGTGGTTGGCCGACGTGCACGGCCGCAGTCCGTAGGCGCGGCGGTAGATCGCCAAGTCCGAAGCCGCGTCGGGATCGTCATACGCGTCCACGACTGCGACGGTCTCGCCGCTGCCCTTACTCGAGCTGTACTTTGTGAGGTCGTACGCCGTTCGTAAATCGGCAGGCGAGTATCCCGCAGGTATATCCGGAGCGAGCAGCCCGTGAATGTCGGTCCGCACCAGCGCCAAGCAATGCGCGTACCCGGCGGGGGCGTCGGCACAGACTCGTTCGGCCTGTCCGGCACGCGGCCAAAGTCCGAGCTCCGCAGCGCTGGGATGAAGCGATTGTTGCGCCAGCGTTAGGCCCGGCTGCTGCGCCGGCGTTAGGCCCGGCTGTTGCGCCGAGTTTCCGTGGGGCAGGGCGTTCATCGCTCCACTGCATGCCGTTAAAGCGATAACTAAAGTTACTGAAGTGCTCGCTGAAAGTCTCACGATAAAATTCCTCTTGCTATTGCATGATGCTGCGACGCTGCCTGGACCTTTCCTGCGCCGCGAGCCGGACCTACTTTAGTAACGCGGGTTAGGCCCGCGACGTTCGCACTGGCGCGAAGAAGGCGCTCGTCACATTCGGAAGAAAGAACTCGCTGCGCATCGCCATGGAGGATCCCGTGCACCGATTTCACGCCCTTCTCATTTTCGCCGCAGCCGCCGCCTTAGCCGCTTGCAACACCTCGAGCGTCGTGCCGCCGCCGCAGACAGCGGCCAAACCGATTCAGCACGTCATCATTATGATGCAGGAGAACCGCAGCTTCAACAACATCTTCGCGGGCTTCCCCGGCGCCGAAACCGCGCTGACCGGCCCCTGCGAGCCGGCAAAGTGGTGCAAGACCGGCACGGCCAAGCTCAAGTCCGTCACGCTCGAAACGACCGACCGGCTCGGCCTTGGGATCGACATAGATCACAGCCACAACGGCTTCAAAATCGAATGCGATCTCAATGCTTCGGGCGTTTGCCAAAACGACGGGTTCGACAAGATTCGCTTCGGCGCCGGCGGTACCGGAGAATTCGCAAAGCTCTACCCGTACGCCTACGTCGAACGCTCCGAAACCAAGGCATATTGGGACTTCGCTAGACAGTACGCGCTCGCCGATCAGATGTTTTTCACGCAGACTGCGGCCAGCTTTATCGCGCACCAGATAATTATATCCGGCACGGTAGCACTCAACTCTCACGAATCGCTCACCGATCAGCCAAACGGCATGCCGTGGGGTTGCGACGCCTCTCCCGGTACTCACACCCCGATCCTTCGGACCGACGGGAAAGAATCGCAATACGGGCCGTTTCCATGTTTCACGGAGTATGGCACCATGGCCGACCTGCTCGATCCCGCGCACGTCTCGTGGAAGTACTACGTCGACTCCGAGACCGGGAAGGACGGAGATTTTTCGGGCAGCGTTTGGAACGGGTACGACGCGATCGCCAAGGTCCGCTGCAAAACGTGGTCGCCGCCATACGCTTGCGATGGCTTCGGTTCGGATTGGACGCACATGAGCTTCCCGAACACGAGCGTCTTTAAGGACATCAGCGGCGGCACGCTCCCGTCGGTTTCTTGGTTGATTCCCTCGTTGGAGGATTCGGATCATCCCGCCAGCGGCTGCAGCGGTGGACCGCGCTGGGTTAGCTCCGTCATCAACGCGGTCGGTCAGAGCAAGTATTGGGATTCGACCGCCGTCGTATTGCTCTGGGACGATTGGGGCGGCTGGTACGATCCGACCTCGCCGCCACAGACGAACTATACGAGCCTCGGCTTCCGCGTCGGGACGGTCGTGATCTCGCCGTGGGCGCGCCCAAATACCGTCTCGCACACGCAGTACGATTTCGGGAGCATTCTAAAGTTCATCGAGCAGAACTTCGGTTTGGGCTCGCTCCACACAACCGACGAAACCGCGACTTCAATCGGCGACATGTTCAACTTTTCGCAAAACCCGACGAAGTTCGTACCCGAACCGTTGCCGCCCAAGGCGACCTGCGGCGGCCACGCAAACACGCAGCAGATCATCGAAAACGACGGAGGCGTACCGGAATAGCCTAAGAGTCTCGGAGGGATACCATGGACCGTTTTCGCTCCATACTCACCTTCGCTGCAGCCGCCATCGCGGGGTGCAACAGTTCCAGCGCCGTGCCGCAGCCGGTGACCGCGGCCAAACCGATCGCGCACGTCATCATCATGATGCAGGAGAACCGCAGCTTCAACAACATCTTCGCGGGCTTTCCCGGCGCGGATACCGCATTGGTGGGGAAATGCAAACCGGCCAGATGGTGCAAGACGGGCACGATCACGCTCGAGTCGGTAAAGCTGGAGAGCAAAACCAACGAACTCTCGAAAGGCATAGACATTGATCACAGCCACCAAGGCGGGGGAAGCGAGCCGGGCGGTTTCGTAGAGGAATGCGACCTCGATTCCGCTACCGGGGTTTGCCGCAACGACGGGTTCGACAAGATTCGCTTCGGCGCGGAAGGA
Organism: Candidatus Cybelea septentrionalis; assembly: GCA_003158175.1. Taxonomy (GTDB): domain Bacteria; phylum Vulcanimicrobiota; class Vulcanimicrobiia; order Vulcanimicrobiales; family Vulcanimicrobiaceae; genus Cybelea; species Cybelea septentrionalis. The sequence continues at coordinate 8,984 of PMHJ01000007.1, read as the reverse complement.
ACCGGAGAGCTTGCAAAAACCTACCCGTACGCCTATGTCGAACGCTCTGAAACCAAGGCGTATTGGGACTTCGCCAAGCGGTACGCGCTTGCCGATCATATGTTCTTCACTCAGACGGCAGCCAGCTTTATCTCGCACCAGATAATTCTATCCGGCACGGTCGCGCTCAACTCCCACGAATCGCTCACCGATCAGCCCCCCACCACGCCGTGGGGCTGCGATGCACCGCCCGGTACTACCACGCCCATCCTCAGGACCGACGGCAATGAGTCTCAATATGGGCCGTTTCCATGTTTTACGGAGTACGGCACGATGGCCGACCTCCTCGACCCCGCGCACGTCACGTGGAAGTACTACGTCGACCGCGAGCTAAGCCGAACCGGAAACATGGGCGATTTTTCGGGTGACGTTTGGAACGGTTACGATGCAATCGCCAAGGTCCGCTGTAAAACATGGAAGCCGCCATACAAGGGGCCAGGGGATTGCCATGGTTACGGTCCCGATTGGGAACACATCAGCTTCCCGAACAGCAGCGTCTTTAGCGACATCAAGGACGGCACGCTCCCGGCGGTCTCGTGGGTGATCCCCTCGTTGAAGGATTCAGATCATCCAGCAAGCGGTTGCAGCGGCGGACCGCGCTGGGTCAGCTCGGTCGTCAACGCGATCGGTAAGAGCAAATACTGGGACTCGACCGCAGTCATTCTGCTCTGGGACGATTGGGGCGGCTGGTACGATCCGGTCCCGCCGCCGCAGACCAACTATACCAGCCTCGGCTTTCGCGTCGGAACGATCGTAATCTCGCCGTGGGCTCGCCCAAATACGGTCGTGCATACGCAGTACGAGTTCGGAAGTATTTTGAAGTTCATCGAGCAGAACTTTGGTTTGGGCTCACTTCATACAACCGACGAAACCTCGACCTCGATCGGCGACATGTTCAACTTCTCTCAGAAGCCTACGAAGTTCGTACCGCAGGAACCATTGCCGCCCAAGGCAACTTGCGGAAACGGAAGTGGCATGACCGCTCAACAAATAATCGAACACGACGGGGGTGTGCCCGAGTAACCTTTAAAGACCGCGCCGATGCGGGCAGGCAGCTCGCCGAGGCGCTCGCGGTCTATGCCGATAGGCCCGACGTTCTCGTGTTGGCGCTGCCGCGCGGCGGCGTTCCGGTCGGGTACGAAGTTGCGCAACGCCTTGCGCTCCCGTTCGACGTATACGTGGTCCGCAAGCTGGGGGTTCCAGGACATGCGGAGCTCGCGATGGGCGCGCTCGCTAGCGATGGAACGTGCGTGGTGGACGATAATCTTATCGCTTCGCTGCGTCTCGACGACGAAACGATTCAAGACGTCATCGATCGTGAGGCAGAGGAGATTCGCCGCCGCGAGGAGGCCTATCGGGACCGGCGGCCGCAGGCCGACGTCGCCGGCAAGGTCGTGATCCTCGTCGACGACGGCCTGGCCACCGGCGCAACGATGCGGGCGGCGGCGACCGCGCTGCGCCGGCGTAGTCCGGCGGAAATCGTCGTCGCGGTGCCGGTTGCCGCGTACCAGACGTGCGAGGCGCTCAGGGAGGTCGCCGATGGGATCGTCTGCCCCTTTACGCCCGAGCCGTTTATCGCCGTTGGGCTCTACTATGAAAACTTCGACCAGACCAGCGACGATGAAGTGCGGCGCCTCTTGGCTCAAGCCGCGGAGCGAACAGGGCGTCGCATGAGCGCGTAGTATCTGACGAAGATGAAGCGCAACGCAACCGCCGGAACCGCCTTCGCCGCGATCGTCCTGATCGCCAGCGCCGCCGCGACGGCCCAACCCATCCTCTTTTCGTTCACGGGGCTTCCGGGTGCGGTCGACACCTGCAAGTGGTTCGACGACAATCTCAACAGCGACCGAAGCATCGGCTCGCTGTCGCGCCAAACGGACTTGCTCTATAACCGGGTTGCGCTGCCGGCCGGCGCAGACGTCGCGGTCGGCTCGACGGCCACGAGCGTAACCGGCGACGAGCTCGTCGACTATAAGCTCGGTTCGAAGACCGTCTGCTCGACCGCGCGAGCCATCTACGGCCCAACCCCGGAGCCGTCGACGACACCATAGCAGTTAGCGCCTAGCGACTATCCCACAACTCGGCGCCGACCGGATACATCAGCATGTTCCGGCGGAAGCCCGTCACACGATCGCTCACGACGTCGGCATTCGATTCAAACGCGACCGGAACGATCGGCGCGTCGGCGCGCACGATGCGCTGCATCTCAATGAAGTCCCGACGACGCCGGCCGGGATCGGCGGTTACCGCCTGATCTTCGAACAACGCGTCGAACCGCCAACTGCAGTAGTTCATCGAGTTATTGCCGTCCGGCCCTCGCTGACTGCAGGCGAAAATCACCGACTCCTCCGGATCTGCCGCGCCGATCCACCACGTCGCGGCAAGCGTAAAGGCACCGATCCGCAACGGGCCGTTGGGCGCGTTGAAAAGCGCGGTCGAATAAGGTTTGATTTGGGCATCGATACCGGCACGCCGCAACTGCTCCTGTTCGATCAGCTGCATCCATGTGCCGCGCTCCGGCGTCAGCGCGAGCGTTACGCTCAATGGCTCTCCGGCCTTCGTCCAACGGCCGTCGCGCTTCTGCCAGCCCGCGGCGCTTAACTCACGCGTCACCGTCGCCGGATCGCTCGTCGTGCTTCCCGAGTCGTGCCAGGCGAAAACCGGCGGCAGAAAAGAATCGGCCGCCCGCAGCACGCCGTAGCCGGCACGAGCGATTTGCCGCGCGTCGATTGCGGCCGCAATCGCGCGGCGCACGCTCGCGTCGTTGGTCGGCCGCGCGGTGGTTTGCATCATCAGCAGATAGACGCCGTTGATGGGCGTGACGACGACCCGAGCGCCCGGTATGGCGCGCGCCTCGGGCACTTGCACCGGACTAATCTCGGTGACGTCGACGCCCTTCGCCCGCAGCGCAAGCAACGAGCCTTGCGTCGTAGGAACCAACTCCAGTACGATGCGGCGCAGCTTCGGAAGCGGCCGGTAGTATGGATTTCGCTCGAGAACGATGCGGCTTGCGCGTTGCCACTGCACGACTTGGAATGGACCCGTTCCAAAGGGCCGGCCGTTCCACGCCGCGCGCGTGACGTCTTCCGACGTAAACGCATGTGCGGGAAGGATGCCGAAGGCGAAGTCGGCCTCGGCAAAGAGCTCGGCGACCGCCGCATTCCATCGCTTCTTTAAACGCACGACGACGGTGTAGCGACCTCGAGGTGCCAACGACGCGATACGGCGGTAGGCGTCGACGGACTCCACGGGATTGCGAACGTCGACGATCGCGCGGTACGTAAACTCAACGTCGGACGCGGTCAACTCTGCTCCGTCGGCAAACCGAACGTTGTGACGCAGATGATAGAGAATCGTTCTTCCATCGGGTGAAATGTCGCCGTTCGAACGCGACGGAACCCGCGTCACCAGCACGGGAACGAGCCGATTGGCGGCCGACAGGCCAACCAGCGTCTGGGTAACGAGAAGATCGTACCCAATCGTGTCCTGATCGTGTGCGAGCAGCGGATTGAGCGATGAGGGATCGACGTTGTCGGCGATAACGAGGACGTGCGGCTCCGTCGCGGCCGCGCAGCCGGCCAGCGTCATCGCGACGGCGATCGTTACGCAGAGGCAGAGCGCCGACGGGACACGCATTGGTTTGACTTCGAAGGAGCGCCGTTCCCGGACCTTGTACGAACCCGTCATGGACAAGAATCGCAACCTTCGCGAAGGAATCGAAGATGCGGACGCGACCGGTCTCGTCGCCGGCGAAGAGCTCATAACGCAAGCGGAGACCGGGCTTCCACTCTTACGTCTGCGCGAGTCGCTGCCTCATAAGAGAATGCATGCGGCGCTTCCCGAGGCGCACGCCGATCACGCGACGGTCGATGCGCTCCATGCCGAGCTTCATAAGCCGGCGCCCAACCGCGGATCGGTCGAGCGGCACGTTGCGCGTCTGCGCTTGCTCCCCGAGCTCGAGGCGATCGTCGTCAACTGGTGGGACGATCCCAGAGTCCAGCGCTTCTTCGGCGACCTCGGCCAAATCGGCGTCTAGCCCTCACCTTGTCATCCTGACCCTTCGACTGCGCTCAGGACTGAGCTTCGCGCAGGCGCTGTCGAGGGGCGCACGCGCAATGCAATGCTGATGCGCGCGTCCGCTGGATTCTTCGTCTTCGGTACGCCGTGATCGTAGTGGAGCTGCGTTTCGTAGCTCATCACTAACAGGCTGCCGTTCTCGAGATTGAGATCGAGAATCCGACGCGGAACGTTCTTGCTGCGAATCGTCATCAGCCGCGTCGCGCCCAGCGAGATCAATGCGATTGGATGCTCGGCGACAATCTCATACAAGTGGTCGTTATGCGGCGCGACGCTGTCGCGGCCGTCGCGATAAAAGTTTAGGCCGACGCTATTGAACCGCGTGTCCGTGGCCAGTGAGGCCCACTCTGCTGCGTCGGCGAGCGTCGCCGGCAAGTCGGGATCGTCGAGCCGGTAGCGCGCGACCAGCCGCGGCACGTCGACGTCGCGGTCGTACATCCGCCGGCGTTCGCTCTGCCATGCTATGCTCTCGCGAAGCGCGTCAAACCACGCCGCAGCGGTCTGCGGATCCACGAATGCCGGAATGTAGACGATCCGGCCGGTTTCGTCGTCGACGAGCGTCTGCCGCCCGTCGCCAAAGAATCCGAGCTGGGTCAGGGATAGAGGCCGCGCAGTTTCGTTGCCTCGGCTACCCGCGCAACCGCAACGCAATACGCACCCTGGCGCATCGATACCCCGCGACTCTTCGCTTGCTCGTGCGTCTCGCGAAACGCGCGAACCATCTTCCGCTTGAGGCGTTCGTTGATCTCGGCTTCTTCCCAAAAATTAGCCTGTAAGTCTTGAACCCACTCGAAATAGGAGACCGTCACGCCGCCCGCGTTGGCCAGAATGTCCGGCAAGACCATGATATTGCGGTCGAACAAGATGTCGTCGGCGTCGGGCATCGTCGGGCCGTTGGCGGCCTCGGCTATAATCTGCGCGCGAATGCGCGGCGCGTTCTCTTTCGTGATTACCTTTTCGAGAGCGGCCGGCACGAGCACGTCGCACGCGTACTCGAGCACCTCGCGATTGTCGACGCGTTCGCCGCCGGCAAATCCGGCGACCGATCCCGTCTCGGCCTTATGCGCCGTCAACCCCTTGACGTCGAGCCCGCGATCGTTCGCGACGCCGCCGCGCGAATCCGAAACGGCGACGATACGATAGCCGCGATCGGCCATCAGCTGCGCCGCGTACATTCCGGCATTGCCGAAGCCTTGAATCGCAACCGTCGCTCCTTCGATCTCCCGGCCCAGCTCCTGCATCGCTTCGTCGACGACGTAGCTGCAGCCGCGCGCCGTGGCTTTGTCGCGCCCCAGCGATCCGCCGATCGACACCGGCTTGCCGGTCACCACGCCAGGAATCGAAAATCCGTGGATCATGGAAAACGTATCCATGATCCATGCCATGATCTGCGGCGTCGTGTAGACGTCGGGCGCCGGAATGTCTTTCTCGGGCCCGATTATGATCGAGATCTCCGTTGTGAAACGCCGAGTTAGGTTCTCGAGCTCCTGCATCGACATGGCCTTCGGGTCGCAGATCACGCCGCCTTTTGCACCGCCGAAGGGAATGTTGACGAGCGCGCACTTCCACGTCATCCACATCGCGAGCGCCTTGACTTCGTCGAGCGTTACGTCGGGGTGAAAACGGATTCCACCCTTTCCCGGACCGCGCGATAAGTTGTGCTGCACGCGATAACCGGTGAACATCCGAAACGCGCCGTCGTCCATTCGCACGGGTACCGAGACTTCGAGAACGCGTTTGGGCTGGCGCAGGTAGCCGTGCAGCGATTCGTTCAGGCCGATCAGTTTGCTGACTTCATCGAGCTGACGCTGCGCCATATCCCAAACGTTGATTTGTGACTGGACTGCCGAGAGATCTTGAGCCGTCACGACGTTACGACCTTAGTGCCGGGGGGCGCCGTACATGCTGGCTCGGTAGGCCGGAAGGTGCGGATTCTTCCATTTCGTGCCGTCCACGAAGAGGATATGCAGCGGAACGCATTTCGCATAGCTGGTCTGGATCGGAAAGATGTTTGGGCTCACGCCGAACTTGTGCTTGATCTCGGCACCCGGCGAGAACGTTCCAACGTCTTTCACTTCCGCGACCAGCGAACCGCGCACGATCAGCCCAAACTCGATCTGCTTCATCACGACGCTGGTCGCGTTAACATAATCGATCCCAAGCGTCGGATTATTCGCAACCGGAGCCTGGTAATAGGTAGGGCCGTAAACCGAGGGCCAGCCCCAGAAACGGTTGTATCCGTAGCCGTACGGATAGTAGCCAGGCGTGTAGCCCGCGTAGTTATAGCTGAGGTTGCGCTCCGGATTACAGGCGTTTACCTGGATCGGATGCGCGGCGCGGACCGCGACCATGGTTTGCGCCGACGCGGCGGCTGGCAAGAGGGCGCCCAAACAAAACGCTAGGGGGACGAGCCAAAACCGTTGTGTGTTCATCGATACTACGCTCCTATATGAAGAAGATGCCGAGAAATGCTGGGTATGCAGCCTTCTGCAAACGAAAGGGCGGTGCCTTGGCACCGCCCCGCATTGGCGTCTTTCAGCGACTTTTCCGTTAGTGAGGCGGGCGGCCTCCGCCATGACCGGAGCCTCCGCCTCCCGGGGGCCGCGCAGACCCGGAGGACGCGTGCGAGTACGAGGGAGCTGAACTGTGCGAGTACGACGGATACGAGCTGTGCGAGTACGACGGATACGAGCTGTGCGAGTACGATCCACGATCACGATCGCCGTAGGTGACGGGTACCGAGACGTTACCGCGCTCGCTCGAGTACCGGCTCCACGAATTCGATGCCGGCCGCTCTTCGCGCGATCCTTCGCTTGCGCTCGACGCGCGTGCGCTCTGAGCAGAGCGTTGGGAAGCCGCGCTCGCGTGGGACGAGCCGCGAGCATCGTCGAAGCGCTGCCACGACTGGTTGGGCGCGCTCTCGCGACTCACCGGCGCGCTTCCGTGTGCCGCGTTGGCGTTCGCGTGAATCGCCCCATCGACGGACCTCTGCTGCGCCGCGAAGGAGTTGTGCGTCGCGAGCGCTCGATTCGATGCGAATCGCGGCGAGTCGAAGGCCTTCGAGAATGCAACCGTTCTGCTCGGCGTCCGCCCGAAACCCAGATTGTCTTTACTCGGAGCGACCGGTAGCGCGCCGCGGATGCTGCCGAGCCGGCCGGCGTTCTGCGACGTCACGGCGACGTTGTGCGAGAAGTTCCCATGCGCGAAGTTTCCTCGCAGCGTTCCGCTTCCGCCCCCGTGGCCGAAGTTTCTGTAGACGTTATGGACATTCGTGATGTTGACGACCCGGGTTCCCCCGCGGTAGCCGCCGTAGCCCCAGCCCCCGCCTCCCCAGACCCAGCCGGAATACCACGGATAGAACGCTTCGAACGGAGCGAGCGGGCACCAACCGATGCCGCCGTAACCGAATCCGCCGAAGCCAAAACCAAGACCGATTCCCACGCCGCCGCCCCAGCCGTAGAAACCGACGAGTGCGGGTGACCATACCGGCGCGTACGAGTAGGCCGGCGGATACCATGCCCAGCCATAACCGTTAGCCCAGAACCAACGACCGTAGTGATAGGGAGCCCATCCCCACGGCTCGGCGCCGACCCAAGTCCAACCGTAGCCGCCTTCCCAGGCCCAAGAGCCATCACGATACGGAGCCCAGTCCGCCGGCTCGTCGGGAACCCAAACTTGGCCGTACCCGGCGACGTCTTGCCAGTTGCCGTACTGATCGAGGTTATCGTAACCCGCGATCGTCGGGCTCAAATTGGGGCTCGCGTTCAGGGCGACCATCATCGTGTCGTCGCGCTTGGCGTTGAAGTCGTCAAATGAGTCGAAGCCGACCTCCGACCTGTAGCTAACGGAGGGATCCTGGGCCGAGCCGCGCGCGACCAGCGTTCTGCCCGGACTGAGATCGTACGTATGCTGCGGCGTGACGACCTGGGCGCTTCCGCGCCGGGCCGTTACCCAACTCGAGCCGTCCCGGTTGATGGTGATGCGGTAATCCCCTTCGTCCTGCGCGCGAACGCTAACTGAGGGCGTGTCGACTTGGAAGGGCTGGTCGCCGTGAACGATGCCGATCTCCACCGTGCCGTCGGCCAACTGGAGCGCGCGGTTATTCGGATCGTTGTCGGTGACTCGCGCCTGCACGTTGCCGCCGAGCCGAACGGCGGTCTCGCCATCGAACTGTAGCTCGGCCCGAGAGGTTCCTCCCGTGGAGACGTAATCGCCGGGAAGCAGCGGGGCGTTGATAACGGCAGTCGTTTGCGTATTGCTGTCGCCGCGCTGGATGACCGCCGAGCCCTGAACGACGCTAACTCTGGCGACCCCCGGACCGTTGCCGTCCGGCGCCTGCTCGGCCGAGGCCGAAAGCGTGGCAGCCAGGGTCAGCCCGACCAAGGCGACCCCGGAGATGAAGCTGGCAAACGACTTGAACGTCATATCTTTGTTTCTAGTCCCTCACCACCATTGAAACCGAATAAGGAAAACAAGTCATCGTGTCGCGATTAGCTTCGCATTAAGCCCACATGAGAGGGTCCGGGTTTCTCCCCGCCAACTGATGGACCGGAGGTAAAAAAGATGCGCGATTCTTCTAGCAATCTCAGCCGCCGTAACTTCCTTTCCGGCGTCGTCGTTCTTCCGGCGCTTGCCGGGTTGGTCCTCACACAGACGGCCACGGCCGAAGCGAAAGGGACCCAAGCCGCATTCAAATATCAGGGCACGCCAAAAAACGGTCAGAAGTGCTCGCTCTGCAAGTTCTTCACCAAGGGCAGCTCAGCCACCGCAAACGGCAGTTGTTCGCTCGTCGCCGGCACGATTAGCCCCAACGGCTGGTGCATCGCCTACGCCAAGAAGTAATTTTTCATCCTGAGCTTCTCCCGATG
>PMHJ01000036.1 GCA_003158175.1 Candidatus Cybelea septentrionalis | reverse complement strand
GTCATCCTGAGCGCAGTCGAAGGACGAAGGGCGACAATGCACTCCCGGCGCTGCCTTCCCTTGACAGAGGTTGCGCCGTGTCTCTGTCCAAATAAGCAGGCGTGCCGAGGTCGGGCGCCGAGTACAAGCTGGAGCAGCGCCGACACGCTGCGGCAGATGGGCTGTGCCATACATGCTGCGCCGTGAAGGTTGCCCCAGACCGATCCACGTGTCCGAAGTGTTCGGCCGACGCTTCCGCGCGCACCGTTCGACGACGGCGGGCAACTCGGACGAAGAGCGAGATGGAACGCGGCGTCTGCGCGATGGAAACCCTTGGTGATGCTTATTCTTCAGACGGAGACTACCGCGCGGCTCTGAAGAGCTATCAACGCGCCTTCGATCTCTCCGCAGGCGACCTCTGCGCTCACGCGCGGCTCGCGGTCAAGGTAGGCGACACGGCGTTCCATCGCGGAATCGCAACCGATTCCGACGGGTGGTTCAATATTCCGCTAGAAACGACGGTGCCCGGCAGCGGGGCTAGCGTCGCCCAGCTGCACATGCAGCAGATTCGGACCCTATGGGCAAGCTCGCGAACTGCCGACATCGTTCCGCTTTCCGAACGTCTGCTCGATTTCGCAACGACTTCCAACGACGCCGACCTAGTCGTTGGTACCCGGCTGTCGTTGGCAATGGTTCTTCACTTGTTGTCGCGGTACGACGAAGCGGAGCGCTACCTGCGCGCCATCAGTATTCATGCGTTGCCCAAGGATCCCAAAGTCATCTCCCAGTACCACCGCGTGTGCGCATTGGTGTACGCATCTTCCGGCAACGCCGAGATGGCGTCCGACAGCTTTGCGAAGGCGCTCCATTACGCGGAGCAAGATCCAGATCCATACGCGTATACAAGCATACTCCACTCGCACGCCATGTCCGCCAGTATGCTCGGCCGCACCGAACTCGCCGGCAACTTGTTTTTGCAAGCGTTGAGCGCGGCGCGCGATCGGAATCTCGCGTGGTACGTTGCCTGTATTTCGCTCGAATACGCGCGAGTACTCAGCCGCCGGGGCAACCGGCATCTGGCCCATGCCTATGTTAACCAAGCGGCAACGGTCGAGAATCCTCCGCCGGTCTTACTCGAAGCTTTAGCAGAAATTGGGATACCAATCGCCATCGAGTGCAACGACCCATATCTTCTCAGCCAATGTGCGAAAGAGGATGCTCTAACATTCGCATTTAGGTCGGGTCAACCGCCGCGCCTCGGGCCCGTCGCATCCTCATTCGCCCGCTACTTCCATCGAATGAGGCAACTCCAGAAAGCCCGCGAGCTGCTCGAGAAAGCGCTCGAGTACGTGAAGAACGCAGACGAAGCGTGCGATCTGCCGCTCGCGATCGCCCAATTCGGCGACGAGCGCTGCTTCGGGCGGGCACGCGAGGTCCTTCGAAGCCGAACGCTTCTACCGAACGCCGACGTGGCGAGCGCGCATTTGCACTATTTCGACGCCCTCGTTTTAGACCGCAGGGGCGACGAGGAAGGATGTGTGCGCGAAGCAACGGCCGCTGCCTCGTTGTTTCGAAAGCTCCGATGGACGAGTTACGAACTGGCCGCGACCCTGCTCGCAGCCTCCGCCCATCGCACCCGTAGCCTGGCCGATGGATCTGCCGAGCCTGCAGCGTCCATCCCCTCTGAGCTGACTCTACGAGAACAAAGCGTCGCCCAGCTGGCGATCCTCGGACTGTCGAATCGCGAGATCGGCGAAAGGCTCTCGATCTCGGGGCGAACGGTCGAATGCCATATGACCTCGATTTTACGCCGAATGGGCCTGCGGTCTCGTCACCAACTGCTCGAATCGGTACGCCGGTAAAAGACTAGGGGTTTCCACGATTGTGACACGTCTCTGCGACTGCTAGGATTGCAGAGCTAGATTCTCGTTGGAGGCGACCCTCAAGACCTTTGTTTCTTCTGCTGATGCCTCGTTTTGGACGCGAATGCTTCATCAGTTGGACGACCGATACTTTCCTGGGAGCAGACCAAAGGGAGCAGAAATGGTAGGCCAACTTCATGGCTATTTTTCGCATAATCCATGCCGCGCTCGGCGCATCGGCTACACTGGCGATGCTAGCGGGCTGTTCCGGCGGTAGTTCGCCGGGAGCGTTCTCTCCGGGTGGACCGTCCACCGGTCGCGCCGACAACAGTCTGCTCGCCCCGACCATCGCGCGAATCTCGCACAAGCCGGTCGCGACGGCAAGCTTCGTGGATTCACGCGCCGCAGGCAAGTCGCTGATCTTCGTATCCGACGCGGCCAATGGGGTCATCGACATCTATCCCCAGTCCGGTAAGAACCAGAAGATGGTCGGCCAAATCACGGGGCTGACGCAGCCGCAGGGCATCACGACCGACAAAAAAGGCAACCTGTACGTCGCAAATACCAATAGCTCGAATGTGCTCGTGTACGCGCCGCCCTACACTGGGAAGCCCAAGATGACGATTAGCGACACCCACGAGTTTCCGGCTGACGTCGCCGTCTCCAGTGCCGGTGTCGTCGCCGTGACGAACATCTGCAACGCGCCGAATTGCCGCCTCAACACTGGCAACGTTGTGTTGTACGCGAAGGGTAGCACGAAGGGCTGCGCCACCGTTTCCGATTCGGCGTTCAACTTCACACGCGTGATGTTCGCCGAATTCGACAGCACGGGCGTGCTTTACATCGACGGCATGAACGGCGGATACCAGTCGTCGTTCGGGATCGTCACTGGCGGTTGCAGCGCGACGAGCATTACGAACCTCGGCTACATCTATACGGTTAGCTTCCCGGGTGGCATTGCGATCGACAAGGCGGGCAATATCGCCTTCTGCGACCAGATCAACCTAGTCGTCGATACGTTCGCCCCACCCGTTAGCAATAATTTCGGAGAGCCGGTATCGACGACGCCGCTGACGGGATCGATCGCGCCATTGGGCATTGCAATACTTGCTTCCGGTACGAATCTCTATGCTGCCGACCCTGGCGGCTCCGGAGTCGCGGAGGAGTACAAGTACACAGCCGGCGGCGCGGCCGAAAACACTATCGCTGTCGGCGGCCAGCCGATCGGCATCGCGGTGACCCCACCGCTCTCGAAGGAGAACAAGTAAGTGCGCCACTCAATGCTAACTCCCAACGCCTTGGCCGTCGCGGCGCTCGTAACATTTCTCGCGGGCTGCTCGGGCGGCAGCTCGCAAACGCCGGCGGTATCCGGCTCTGCAAACTCGCTTGGTCAGGCTTTTGCCCGGCAAGGAACGAGTCTTCGACCGTTCGCGTCGAACAAAAGCCACGGTTTCATGCAGAAGATCGACGCTCGGACGCAGCTCGTGTACATGTCCAGTTGGGGCACTGCTTCCGTCGTCGATGTCTTAACGATGAAGGGGCGGCAGGTCGGCCAGATCACGAGTGGCTTAGTGGAGCCAGAGGGCCTTTTCGTCGACGCAAAAGGGAGCCTCTGGGTCGCAAACACGAGCAACGTCGTGGTGTATCCACGCGGCAGTTTATCTCCGAGCACGACGCTCACGGATTCGGTTGGTCCTCCGACCGATGTAACGGTCTGTCCGGACGGCACGGCCTATGTAGCTGACCTTTATGACAACAGTAGCAGCAACCACTCCAGCATCCAAGTCTACGCGCATGGCAGCACTACGCCGACGGGCAACCTCGACTATGCGACAGACTTCCGAAACCCGTTCCTAACGTGCGACGCCACCGGCAACGTCTTTGTCGCGCTCTTGACCGGCGAATACGCCGGTGATGGCCTCGTCGTCGAGTTTCCACACGGCAAGCAGAAGGGCGCGAAAAGTCTCGGTATCGTCCTGCAAGCTCCCGGCGGCATCAAGCCGGACAATGCCGGCAACTTACTGGTCACCGACCTAATTGACGCCACGATCACCGAATACGCCGAAAACGGTTCGCCGACGGGCCAGTCATTCACGACGGGCACACCGACAGAAGGCATCGCCGTTACCAGGGAGGGCGGGATCGTCCTCGGTGCGACGGACACCACGGCGGAAGGGCCCGAAGGCATTTCCTGGTCCTGGCCTAGCGGTAAGCAACTGCGAGTGTACACGTGCTGCTCGCGCATCGGTCCACCCCTCCAAGTCAACGACGACGTTGCGTTCTACCCCGGCCAAAAGGGCATCTGACGAGCGGGATCCGCTCAGGAAGAGCCTCGCCGGCGAGCGTATATTGAGACGCTCGCCGGCGGCGACGCCGGTCGATGGCTAGTCTGCTAGATATAGCCTTTCTTTAGCGCGACGACTGCGGCTTGAGTTCGGTCCGATGCTGAGAGCTTCTCGAGAATATCGCGAATGTGTCCCTTGATCGTGCCGAGGCCTAAATGCAAGCTCTCGGCAATCTCCGAGTTCGCGCGACCCTCCGCGATGGCACGCAAGACTTCGGTTTCGCGCTGCGTCAGCGGCGAAGAACGAGGACTTGCCGTCGTACCGGGCGAGAAACGCGAGAGCACGATATGCGCGATCTGCGGATCGAAATACGCGCCGCCTTCACTGGCAATTCGCACCGCCTCGACGATGCGCTCCGGCTCGGAGCTCTTCAGGCAATAGGCGTCGGCGCCCGCGGCCAGTGCGGCCAACACTTCGTCCTCGAGATCGAGCATGGTAACGATCACGACATGTGTCTCGGGCAACTCCGTGCGCACGCGTTTGGTCAGCGTCACGCCGTCGATCGCCGGAATGCCGATATCGATAACGGCCACGTCCGGGCGTTCCCGCAGAATCGCTTCCCAGCCCATCAAACCGTCGGCCGCCTCGGCAACGACGTCGAACGAGCCCTCGAGCGCCGTACGTAATCCCGCCCGCGTTAGCGCATGATCTTCGACGATCGCGACGCGTGTACGTGCGTGGTTTTCCATCACTCCTCCATCATCGGCAACTTCATCGTGAACGTGCTGCCGCGCGGCGACCGCGGAGCATACTGCACGCTTCCCCCGTACTTTTCCGCGATCCGGCGCACGATGTAAAGACCCAGGCTCGTTCCCGCACCGGCGTGGCCTCCGCCGAAGCGCTGGAAGAGACCTTCGCGCCGCTCCTCGGGGATGCCGTACCCGTCGTCTTCCACGGCGATTTCAACCCACTGCGCGCTGCGAATGCCCCGCACGGTCACGTGACCGCCGCGTGGAGTTGCATCGATGGCATTGGCCAGCAAGTTCGTGATCGCGCGCCGAATTTCGTGTGGATCGCCGATAGTCGGTAAGGGTTCCGCGCTGACGGCTTGGATCTCGACTCCTTCGATCTCGGCCATGGGCGTCAGCTCGGCAACGATCCGCTCAACCAATTGGTCGCAGAAGATCCGCTCTCGAATGGTCGAGGTTTCTCCCGCTTCGTATCTCGCGACGAGCAACAGCGTTTCGACGATCCGCCGCTGATCGTCGTTCGCTCCGAGGCTCGTTCGCAGGATCGTGCGATAGCGCTCGGGGAGTTCGCCGTACGCACCCGTTAGCGCCTGATTCATCGTGACGTGCGCGGCCGACAGGGGCGTGCGCAGATCGTGCGCGAGCGCGTACACGATGTCGCGGATCACGTCGCCGCGGTCGGCGAGCTCGTCTTTTTGCCGGGCAATCTCATCGTTGCGCTCCCCGAGCTGGGTAAACAGCCCGGCCTGTTCGAGCGCCATTCCGGCCTGCCGAGCAAAGGCGCGAAGCGTCGCGGGCACGTCAGAAACGAATGGTTTGGCGGCGGCGGCGCATTCAACGAGCACGTACTCCGACGATCCGCTTGCGGAAATCGACGCAACGAGCGCCTCCGACGCTCCCAGCGCGTCGAGCGTGAGCCGGCCCAAAACGTCGTTTTCAGTCACGGAGACCACATCGTCGGCCTCGGCGGCGCGCGCGGCGAGCGAGGCAATCTCGGTCGAGAGCGGCCGGCGCTCGACCGAGATATCCCGGTCGCCCTCAGAGTATGAAAGCGTTAGCGGCGTTCCAAAGGGAGTCTCCCGTAGGATCAAAATCGCTTTCGACGCGCCCAGCAAGGCGACCGATTCGCGCGCAACGGCGCGCTGCACCAGCTCGACATTGAGCGTTTCCCGCACGCGGCCGATCGCGTTGCGCAACGCTTTCTCGACGTCGATCTGGCGCATCCGCCCCATCGAGACGCCGGCCTCCCGCGCATATTCTTGGGTCTTTACGCTCATATAACCGACCAGAACGTACGAGGCGGCCAAGAGCAATCGATCGCCAACCGCGACTCCGTCCCAATGGTGGCCCGCGACGACGCCGTTGTAGTATCCGGCCGCCACGTTTGCCAGCTCTGCCATAATGACCAAGTTCGTCGTGAGCCTGCTCCGAAGCGCTAGGCTACTGAGCGCGATTGGGCCGTTGAATAAGATCGCCGCGATAAAAAGCTGTGGAGTATAGAGATCGATAATCCATGCGACGATGAGTAAGCCGTAACAGAGTAGGGCCACTGCGCGCGTTTTCGGGCAGAGTGGCGGGGGCGCCTTGCTACAGCGCGAAGGCCTGCGGCGATGGATCGCACGGCAAAGGCCGAGGAGCTGCTACGCGAGCTCGGCGGCCGCGCGCGGCTCGTCGTCTACGTGGCCAGTGCGCCCGGATCGGGCAAAACGCGCCGGCTCTTGGAGGACGCGCGACGACTTGCGGCCGACGGTAAGCGTGTATTCATTGGTTGGATCGAGACGAAGGGGCGTCCCGACTTGGAACGCCTCGCCGAGAGCTTGCCTCGCGTGACGCCGCGCCGCATCACCATCGGTGACGCAACCTTCGAGGATTTCGACTACGAAGCAGGGTTGCGCGAGAAGCCGGACGTCGTCGTGCTCGACGAGCTCGCGCACGATAATCTCGGGGATGCCCCTCATGCCAAGCGTTGGCAAGATGCGCTTGCGCTTAAAGAACGTGGGATCGGCGTCATCGCCGCCTTCAACATCGCGCACCTCGAAACGGTAGCCCCGACGGCCGAAGCACTGCTCGGCTATCCGGTTCGCGAAATCGTTCCGCTATCGTTTCTGCAGAGGGCCGACGAGGTCGTCGCGCTCGACGTTTCGCCGCGCCTTCTCCAAAGCCGCGTGCGCGCGGGCAAGATCGTCAACGAACAAGATATCGAACGCGCGCTCAACGGGGCCTTCAAGGAAACGACGCTCCACATGCTGCGCGAACTGCTCTTGCGCACCGTCGACAACCTCACGCTTCCGGTCGTGCAAGCCGGTCGCAACTCCACGGCCGCCGCACTGGTTTATCCGAACTTCGACGCAACGGCGTTTCTGCGGCGCACCGCGGCGATCGCGGAGGGCCTCGATCTCCGGCTGGAGGTCATTCCGACGCCCGGCGTGGACCGCGCTGCGCTGGAACCCGTTGTGCGCGAGCTTGGCGGAGAGATACTGCACGAGGCTATCGATCCGGCCTCGCCCTCGGGTCAGGCTTTGCGCGCTGCGCTGGTCGCGCTGCCTCACGGGCGAATCGCGACGAAGCTCGCAAACGCGCCGCTTCCTTACGACCTCTTCATCGTCGGAGTGGGCCAGACGTACGTCGGCGAAAATCCGGCGCCCTCACCCTACTCGCAGACCGCCGGCGACCGCCTACGCGTAGGTTACGGTAAGCTCACCGTTTATCTCGGCGCGGCGGCCGGCGCCGGCAAGACATATGCGATGCTCGACCGCGCCCATCAGCTTGCGGCCGAAGGCATCGACGTCGTCGTCGGATTCGTCGAGACGCATGGCCGCAAGGAGACCGCGGCGCTGCTCGAGGGGCTCGAAATCATTCCGGAAAAGATCGTGAGGGAGAAAGGCATCACGTATCGCGAGCTCGATCGCAATGCCGCAATCGCCCGCAAGCCGCAGGTTGCGCTCATCGATGAACTCGCGCACAGCAACGCTCCGGGTTCGATCGCGCCGAAGCGCTTTCACGACGTCCTCGCCGTGTTGCGTGCGGGCATCGATGTCATCACAACGCTGAACATTCAACACCTCGAAGGCCTGGGAGACACGGTTCTGCGTCTGACCGGAACCGTCGTGCGCGAGACCTTGCCCGATGGAATCCTCTCGCTCGCCGACGAGGTCATTCTGGTGGACGTCACGCCGGAGACGCTGCGTCAGCGGCTGCGCGAAGGCAAGATCTATCCGCTCGAGCGTTGCGAAGCGGCACTCGCCAATTTCTTCCGCACGGAAAACCTTTTTGCGCTCCGCGAGCTTGCGCTGCGCGAGGCGTTGCGCGCACGGCAGCGCGAGCGCGTCGCGTCGCCGTTCGATCGAATTCTGCTCTCGATCGGCTCGCGCGCGACCGATCTACCGATGATCGCCCGCGCGGGACGCATCGCGGCGCGCCTCGCCATTGAGTTTGCCATCGCTCACGTGGTGACTCCGAGCCAACGCGTCGACCAGTCCGTCGTGGACTCTCTTCGCGCCGAGGCTCGCAAGACCAACGTCGAATGGATCGACGACGTCGCCGAAGACGTGCCGAAACGTGTTATCGAAATCGCTCGGGCACGACCGCAAACGACGGTAGCACTAGCGGGAACGCAGCACTCGCATCGCTGGCCGCAGCCTCCGTCGTTCGCGCGGCGCCTGCTCGACGCCGGCGCGCGCGAGCTGCTCGTCCTTCTGAAGCCTCGCCCTACCTAATGCTTTGTCATCCCGAGCCCTGTCGAAGGCTTGTCGAGCGCGAGATTCAGCTCGAGAACGTTGACCCGCGGTTCGCCTAGGAACCCGAACGTGCGCCCCTCGATATGTTGGGCGATCGACGCATCGACTGACGCGACGCTCATGTTGCGCGCCTTCGCGACGCGCGGGGCCTCCCAATAAGCCCCCTCTGGGGTGATATCGGGATCGATGCCGCTGGCGCTCGACGTCACGAGGTCCATCGGGGGAGGCCTGCTCGCATCGGGATTCTCTTTTTCGAGCTGGGCGATCGTGGCTTTCGTCGAGGCGATCAGTTTCTTCGACGTCGGACCGTAGTTCGTTCCACCGGTCTGCGTCGGATCGTAGCCTTTGCCGGCAGCCGACGGGCGCCCATGAAAATATTGCGGCTTGGTCCAGAGCTGCCCGATGATCGTCGATCCGACGACTCTCCCATTGACTATAACGAGCGAACCATTGGCCTGCCGTGGAAACAGTGCTTGTGCGATGCCCGTCATCGCCAATGGGTAGATGATCCCAAGCAGGACGATCGAAACGATCGTGACGCGAACCGAAGTGCCCAGGTGTTTGATCATTCCTTCGTCTTCCTATGTGAGATGGAGCGCCGCGAGCGCCATGTCGATCAGCTTGATGCCGATGAAGGGAATGATGATGCCCCCAACGCCGTAGAGCATGACGTTCTCGAAGAGAACCCGGTTCGCGCCTTTGGGCTCGTAGCGGACACCGCGTAAGGCGAGCGGAATCAGCGCGACGATGATCAGCGCGTTAAAGATAACGGCGGAAAGAATCGCGCTCTGGGGCGTCGTCAAGCGCATGACGTTGAGAATCCCCATCGCCGGATAGGCGGTCCAGAACATCGCCGGCAGAATCGCAAAGTACTTCGCGACGTCGTTGGCTATCGAAAACGTCGTCAAGGCACCGCGCGTCATCAAAAGCTGCTTGCCGATCTCGACGATTTCGATGAGCTTGGTCGGATCGGAATCGAGATCGACCATATTCGCGGCCTCTTTGGCCGCCTGCGTACCCGAGTTCATCGCAACCCCGACGTCGGACTGCGCGAGCGCCGGAGCATCGTTCGTACCGTCGCCGGTCATTGCGACGAGGCGCCCGGAGACCTGCTCGCGCTTGATCAACTCCATCTTCGTCTCGGGCGTCGCCTCGGCGAGAAAATCGTCGACACCGGCTTCTTTGGCAATCGTCGCCGCCGTCAACGGGTTGTCACCGGTGATCATCACCGTGCGAATCCCCATCGCGCGCAAGCGAGCGAACCGCTCGGTCATATTGGGCTTGAGAATGTCCTTGAGATAGATAACGCCGATCACGAGCGTGTTGTGGGCCAGCAAGAGCGGCGTGCCGCCGCTGCGCGCGATGCGCTCGACCTGCGGAGAGAGATCGGCGGACGGAGTTCCGCCTTGTTCGCGAATCCAGGCCAGCACGGAGTCCGGCGCACCTTTTCGGATCTTCGTTCCGTCGGCGAGGTCGAGGCCGCTCATGCGCGTGTAGGCGCTGAAGGGTACGAAGGTCGAGTTCGCCGGCGCGTCGCCCTCACGAGCTCCGGCCTGCTGTGCGAGTGCCACGATCGAGCGGCCTTCGGGCGTCTCGTCGGCCAGCGACGAGAGGTAGGCGATGCGCGCCGCATCCTTTGCGTCGATGCCGGCCGCGGTAATGATTTCGACGGCCTGGCGATTGCCCAGCGTGATCGTGCCGGTCTTGTNNGCGATGCCGATCGCCGAGAGCAATCCGCCGATCGTCGTCGGAATGAGGCAGACGAGTAATGCGATGAGGACCGTGACGCTTTGAAGCTTGCCGGCGTAGGCCGAAAACGGCGCGAGCGTCGCCACCGCGATCAGGAAGATGATCGTAAGTCCGGCGAGCAAAATCGAAAGCGCGATCTCGTTGGGCGTCT
>PMHJ01000043.1 GCA_003158175.1 Candidatus Cybelea septentrionalis | reverse complement strand
GTGGATACTCAAGGATGTTGGACGCGTTCGTGTTCGTGATGAACACATCGCCCGCTCTGTCGATACACTGGCCATATGGGAAATCGAAGCCGCCTAGTGTTCCCACCAACCTCCCCCGCGGGTAGGTGTAAGCCGTAACCGTATTATTTCCCGCATCGGAGATATAGAGTANNCGCAGCATCCACGACTTGCCGCGATCGACGTGCGTTGCAATGGCGGAGGTTTCTGGTACCGCGCCCGGCGCACCGATCGGCGGCTGCGATCCGCTGCATCCTGCGAGCAATGCCGAGGCCAAGCACCTGCTAAGTGCGTAGCGCCTAAGATCTGATCGATTCATCTGCCTCGCTCCTTCACAGATTCATGTGCAGCTAAACGGTTTAAGGGACGCCAGCCGCTTTTAAGGCTACGCCCACGCTGGGCTGCGCATCCGCCGTATTGATAACGAACGCTGGTTTTCCCGCGTTAGGCTCGAAAGCCTTAACTGTTTCATTGTAACTATCGGGAAGAAAGATATATTCCTGGTGTCGCATGACACCGCTTGCGTAAAGGTCTGACCCCTCGGAATCCCGCAACCTTCGAATGGGTCTCTGGCGCTCAGGAAGGTACTCACGGGCACCGTCGAGTTTGCCGCCGTAAGTGCCGACATAGAGATTTCCGTAGTGATCGAGCGCAAGACCTCGTAGAGACTGTAGGTCTTGTAAGCCCAGGGACTTCATATATTGCGAGCCGGCCGCGAGTTCCGAGACACCTGTGTTGCCATCGGCATAGTACAGATTGCCCAGCGCAT
This sequence comes from Candidatus Cybelea septentrionalis, assembly GCA_003158175.1. Lineage (GTDB taxonomy): Bacteria > Vulcanimicrobiota > Vulcanimicrobiia > Vulcanimicrobiales > Vulcanimicrobiaceae > Cybelea > Cybelea septentrionalis. Next base: position 24,346 of record PMHJ01000043.1, on the reverse strand, counting down.
CAAACTGTATCTGATTGGGAACTTGAACTAGGTCGTTCGTAATGACCTCTGACGGGGTCGATTTGCCGGGCGGAAAAATGACGATGGCTGGCGAGCTACCCCGATTACAAACATATACGTTGGCACTGGCATCAACAGCGACGCTCTGCGGGAACTCCAAATCTTCAGAAAGCGTCAAGCTCGGCGTCGTCTTGCCCGGGGGATAAATGGTGACCGTGCCGGTTTCATTAGCGACGTACACCTGTCCGTTTCTGTCCACTGCCACGCCGCCTGGACTGCTTACCGCGTCCGTAATGGTACCGACTACCGGGAAACCTGGCTGAGCTAAGTCGTAAATGACAACGCTGTTATTTGCATTGCCGGTGACGTAAAGCCACGGGTCCTTCGTATTTCCGCGGCGAGCCATGTGCGACCGGCCGAGACTGGTGTGCATCGGGATCACCTTGCCTGGCACTATGCTCGGCGCGCCGATCTGCGGCTGCGATCCGCCACACCCTGCCAGCATTGCCGCAGCCGCGCAGCCGCTGAATGCGTAACGGATGAAGCACAACTTATTCATTGCCAGCTCAAGACGACGAGCCCGTTACCCGTTGCATTTTTCCAGCCTTGCCAGAGACGCACGTTGGTCGCGCTGGACTCGACGTACGACGAGCCCCCACCGCCACCGCCTCCGTCGGAGGTGGAATACGAACTGATCGACGCACAGCCCGCGCCGCCACCGCCGCCACCGTAATAACCGCCGCCGGCACCGCCTCCGCCAGCGCCCGCCGAATACGAACCGTAGCCGCTTCCACCCGAACCGCCAGCGCCGAGCGTGCCGTTAGCCCCCGCGCTTCCGTAATATCCGTCGCACCTGGTGCCGCCGGCGCCGCCGGAACCCCCGGCACTCTGCGTGCCGCCGGTGCCGCCGCGGCCGCACTGCGCGTAGCTCGGTGGACCGCCGATGCCGCTGCCGCCAGCGAGTCCACCGCCCTTCCCGCCAGTCGGCGTGGGGCAGTCATAATAATGCGCTACTCCACCGTTGCCACCGCCGCCGCCGGCGACCACAATGCGATCCGAAAGCGTACCGCCGGCCTCCCGCACGTCGGACGCTCCACCCCCGCCATACCCGTCGGCTGCGCTGTAACTCCCAGAGCCTCCGCTCCCGCCGCCATTAAAGCCGCCGGTGGCTCCGGAGGCGCCGCCTCCGACGTATACGACCAGTTTCTCTCCCGGGGTGACCGGAATAACCGCATGCACTCGCCCGGCGCGGACTGCGGGCGAGCCCGCGCCCTTGGCACCGCGAGCAATGACCTTGAGACGACGCACGCCCGCGGGAACCGTGAAATCTTGCGCCGCGCCGGTGTAATAAAACGATTTATGGTTCGGAAGATGGTCAGGGGCACCGCTGGTCGGCACAACGCCATTACTGGTGCGACCGCCGCAGCCCGCGAGCATTGCTGTAGCCACGCATGCGCATAGCGCGAAGCGGCTTAATTCTCGACTCCTCATGGTTGGTCTGCTCCTCACACCGTGAACGCCACGGGACTTGATGACGTTTCGGCAGGCGCGGGTTCAGTCCCACCGGATCAGTTCGAGCAACGAGGTGCGTCATTGCTCGACCAACGCGGCGAACTGGTGAATCCTTGGAACGTTGCCCGCTGTTCTTCGTGCTATGGCAACGCCGCCGCAGTTCGAGCGTTCGGAAGACCTGACACGCGATGTTACTGCGGCGAAGGCTGCCATAAAGCACCTCAGCCCCAACGATCGGGCCCAACTCATAGCATGGATGTTGCTCTACTATCGAGACGATGGGGCCATGTTCTCGCCTCAAATCGGCCGGCGCCGGGATCGTGTTACGATTTAATGGTACGGAGTTTTGGCTCGCGCGCGTGCCGAAGCGCCCCGTAATAGTTGACTCGAAGTGCTTCGCTCAACGAAAGGTTAGAGTGCTGTGGCTACCAAAGCGCAGATTGAAAAAGCGATCCTTGAACGCGAGGGGTTTCGTATCGAGCTCCAACTCTTCGAGGGCAAGCGGCCGTCGCTACCACCCTACGATTATCCCGTCATGGCACCCCAGCGCTGGAAAGTCTCCGATTGGAAGAATGCACGCCTCGAAGCGTACCGGCTACTTGTAAAGGGCGTAACGATCTATCGTGGAGGCAGCGAACCGATCACGCGGGACATGCAGCTTGGAAATCTGCGCGATACTTATTACGAGGATGCTTACGGATCGTTGGAGCCGCCTCAGGGGGTTGACGCGTCGAAGGTCGTGCAGTTGGACAGTAGACGACCGGAAGAAGGGACAAGCTCTCGCAAGCGTCCTAACTAGTTTCGCTCGATTCCTGATCCAATCTGCGTGCTCGTGCCGCTTCTCGAATGCGCTCCGCTGTCAAGGCGCGCGGCTTGGTCCTTCCCCGTGCGATATCCGCCCCAGCGCCGCTCAGACATGCCGATCTCTGCGGCAGTCGTCTTCTGCGGAAACGAAGCCAGATAGTCGATATCCTCCGCTAGATCGTCGCGCTCGTATTCGACCGGCTGATCCGGTTCGAGCGAAGCGCGCCGTCCTGATTGATCCGATCCACCTCCTCGCCGACCCGGGCCAGCTTCTCGGATCGAACTCTCAAACACCCAAGAAGGCCGGCCGCCTCCAGCCCAGTTGGGTTTCCATTCTGATCGGCGGCTTTGGCTTCGGGATGGCGATGGTAAAGCTCGATGTATTCGTTCAAACGCAGCGACTGGAACCGCGCCCGACCCCAGTCTAACTAGCGATAACGGTCATTATCGACAGTCAAACCTGACGGACAAACTAGGATTCTTGACGCCCTTCAACCACAACGCCTGAGAAAGTCATGGTCCAACTTAAGGAAACTGCTTTCAATGATCTCCGGATGCGCCGCGTGGCTCTGCGGCAACCCGCGATTCTCAAGCCAGAAGAGGCCTGCTATCGCGAAGATGGTCCCAAACGAAGCCCCCGCCGCCACAGAGAGGTCGGCATGCCGTCTGCGCGGCACAATGTAGCAGGAACATCGACCATCCTGTGAGGTGCGCATCTTGTCCGTTTGGAGTGGCGAAACACTACGCTTGAGGCTTCCGAACTACATCACCCCGTTCGACGAAAGGGCCATCGATTGCGCCGCATACACACTAAGACTTGGCGGCGAGATCTATGTTTCGCCGAGCGAGCTCAAGGACCGGAAACGTGCCACGATTCGGCAGCTGCAGCCGGGCGAAGATACGACAATACCGCCGGGACAGTTCGCGTTCCTCATTAGCGCGGAAACTGTAAAAGTTCCTCATGATGCCCTCGCCCTAATCTCGATAAAGGCTAGAATTAAGTGGCGAGGCCTGGTAAACGTTTCGGGATTTCATGTCGACCCAGGGTACGATGGCAAGCTGATCTTCGCCGTATATAATGCTGGACCATCGACGATTCATCTCCGCAGCGGAGACGAATGCTTTTTGATCTGGTACCTTTCGCTTGATCAGCTCTCGGAAAGTATCCGACATGAACCAGGACACACGCACATCGGCTCAGACCTGGTGGGGCAGATCTCCGGCGAGTGGAAGTCGTTTGATATGATCGCGAGCCGAATGCAGAAGATCGAGAAAGCGCAAGCAGCAATCAACGTCACCCAAAAGGTGCTCGTGGCGCTGGTAATAGGGCTAGTCGTTGGCTTCGCACTATATTTCGTAAAGCCGGAACGAGATGGCCGGGTGCCCGGCGCCTCGTCCTTACCGACATCGACGCTGGCGCCCGCCAACATCGGGGCACCCAAAAGGCCAAAGCCATAGCCTCGCAGCCCTAGGTGTCCAGCCGGCCGTCTCTGCCTGCCTCGGGCCCTCTCCCCGCTGATCAGGACGGCGCCTGGTTGCGGGGCCGGTTCCTCCAGGGCCACCCCCCTAATTGACGGCAACCTCCAGCGCTGATACAATGTCGGAAAATACGACAAGGTGGTGACTTATGCCGACAACCCCTTCAATCCAGGAAATCGAAGACTTCCTCCTGGGGCTCGTTGCTCGGGATCGCGGTATCTCCATCGAGGACGTACGTGCCGAGGGTGTCCGCTGCCCCTACGACCCGCCTTGGAGCTCGGAGGATTTCGTTCATTATCAGATGGACATCGAGGAGCACTTCGGGATCGACATCGATCCCATAGAGGTCGAGAAGGTCCAGCGCAGCGTGACGCTGCTTGCGGAGTTCATTCGCAAACTCGTCATTCCGCAGATCGAGCGGACGGCTTAGTGGCTATGGACGACGACCTGGAGCTCCTTCGACGCCGGTTGCGAGAGGCACGCGAGTATCTGAACCTAACGCAGCAGTTCGCTGCAGATCAGACCGGAATTCCCCGAACCGCGATCGTGGAGATCGAGAGCGGAAAGCGGCGCGTCGAGAGCATGGAACTGAAGAAGCTCGCGCAACTGTACCGTTACCCGGTGTCGTACTTCCTCGGCGAGGATGAGCAAATGAAGACTGATGCGAACGTACTTAATGCGTTTGCTCGTGCTGCCGGCGAACTTACTGAAGAAGATCGCAAAGAAGTACTTCGCTTCGCCGAGTTCCTTCGATTTCAGCGTCGGGGCATGGATCGAGAACGCGAGTGAATTGGTTCCACGCGTCCACCGCCGCGCTGAACGCATCCGCAAAGGCGCATCGTAGGTGGTCAGTTCCTACGAACGCTTGGATAGACGTGTTCGACGTTGCGGCAAAACAGGGAATCTTTCTGGCGTTCCGCCCTCTCGACAGACTCGGCGCGGTTGTCATTTCCGAGCCGGGCGCCGGCAGCGGCATTATCGTCAATTCAAAGCATCCCCTGTCGCGGCAACGCTATAGCGTCGCGCACGAGTTGGGCCATATCTTCTTCAAGCATCCCTCCATCGTCGACATGGCCGACATTTTCGAGTCGGGCGCAGCGGCCAAGACCGACGAAGAAAAACTTGCCGAAAGTTTCGCGTCGTGGTTTCTTATGCCGCCCGATCTCCTTGACGACTATGTGTCACGCCGGGGCATTGAACGCATCTCCACAGCGGAGCAGGTCTATCAGCTTTCGCTCTTTCTGGGAACATCCTATGAGTCGACGGCGAACCACCTGCGCTATACGAAGCGCGCGTCCCAACAGCGAGCGCAGAGTTGGCTCCAGGTGCATCCGCAGGAAATCAAGCATCGGCTTGCAGGTAAATTTGAGCCGGACTCTTGGCGAAGCGACATTCACGCCCTTGAGGAAGTCGACGACGGGACATCGCGGCTCGGACGCAGTGGAGATCGATTCATCGTGCAATTGCACGAGATACCGTCGTCGGGATACCGATGGCAGATGGGCCGAACTGATGCCTTTGGAGTTCTGTCCGACGACTACGACTCCGAATACTCGCCCGAAGTCGGCGTCACCCCAACCGGCACGCTAAGGAAGCGAAGGTTTGTACTTTCCGCGAAGGAAGTCGAGCAACGCACTGACGCGTCTATCGTATTCGAGCAGGTGCGCATGTGGCGGCGCCACGAACCCGCTCGCCGCTTCGAGGTGCGCGTGACGGTCGAATCTACCGAACGTGTCGGCTTTCCGGCGCGCTACTTGAATGAGATCGCCGCGTGAGTGATCGCCGCGCCGAGCAGACCGCCATCTTCGACCAGGGCCCGCGGGGAACGTGCGCGGCCTGCGCGGTGACTTCTGCTCACGAATGGCTGCGTGCGAAGGAATCGCTGTCTGTCGAGGACGCCTTCCATCAAGGCAAGCGTCTCGATCCGTGGTTGAATGAGGAATACACCTCCGTTCATCACGTGCTCAGCGGTATTGAAGGCGCGGGGCACGCCCTGGCCGCGGCTTGGCCGTATGGAGATCCAGCCTATCCCGCTCCGGCGCCGGTTGCGAGTCTGAACCATGCGAACCGTCGTGCTCTGCTCAGCGTGTGGCACGCGCAACGCTTCGCAACGCTGCGTGATATGATCTCCGTCGTGGAACGACATTGCGTCATACTCACTCTCGGATTCGTCCCGTCCGCTTGGGACAACGACGACGGTGTAATCCAGGTAGAAGACGAGTTCGCGCCTCAAGACGCGCATGCGGTGCTTGCCGTCGGGTCGGACGTTCGGAACGGCCAGAGCGTTATCGTGATCAAGAACAGCTGGGGAGACGCATGGGGCGACAGCGGTTACGGCTACGTCACCGCTGCGTACGCCGATCGCTATCTTCTGGCGGCTCACGTGATAGAGCGCGCCGCATGATCGCAGCAGGAATCGTCGACGCGCATAATGTCACAGACGCTTGGGTTAAATACGTTGACCTCGTGACGCCACATCGACCGAAAGAGCTGTTCCACCCCGCGGTTCGGGCCGCCAATCCCGTGGGCGAATCAGACGCCGGTCGGCGGGCGCTGGAAGACTTCCTAGCCGAATGGTCGCAGCAGGATTCGAGGGTCTATCCGGTCAGCACTGTCCGAACGACGATATTTCCCAAACACTACGCTCAAAGGTCAGGTAGCGCCGGTGAGCTGGCAGACTCTTACCGAGCCGACTACCCAAAAATACGTAAGAGCAACCCGGCCAACATGTCCGGCACTTACTTCGGGCGAATCGTGGACGCTCAAGTCTCGCGCGATGGTTCGCATTACGATCAATTGAACGACACCATTAAGAAGCTGCGCGGACGCAATGGCAACGCGACGATGACAGAGATCGACCTGCGATTCGAGATCGATGTCGACGCTCCGGCATTGGGCGTCTACGAAACGGAGCGTAATCATGCTCGGAGAATGGGCTTCCCTTGCATGAGTCATCTTTCTTTTCAACGGGACGGCGGGATGCTACATGTCGCCGCGTTTTACCGCAACCAAGACATCGGGCGCAAGGCGTACGGCAACATGCTCGGCCTCGGGCAGTTGTGCGAATATATTGCGCAGCAAACCGAGCTGAGTTGCGGTCACCTAACGTTGCTCGCCGGTCGAGCGTACCTCGACGCGCCGGCGGCGCTGCTACGCAAACATCTTCCCCTGATTAAGGCCGCATCTGAAGCCCCCTGACCTAGAAATCGGAGAAATCGAACCTCTTGAACTTTTCAGAATATCAGCGACTTGCGAAGCAAACTGATCGTCACCCGGGCAAGGACCGTACAGCGATGGAAATACCGCTTCTGGGGCTTGCCGGCGAAGTAGGGACGGTCCTCAATCAGTACAAGAAGTATCTTCGCGACGGAGATGCGCACGAGCTATTCAAGGACAAGATTTCTGAAGAGCTCGGCGACATTCTGTGGTATCTATCTAACGCCGCCACGAAGTTCGAGATCGATCTCAGTGAGATCGCACAAAGGAACCTTGCCAAGATCGCAGACCGATGGAGCCCTTCCAACGAAAGTCCCGCGCCTCGCTTCTTCGACGACAAGTTCCCGCCGAAGGAGCGCCTCCCGCGCTGGTTCGATGCGCACTTCTCGGAGGAATCCGATGAAAGAGGAAAGCGCCGAGTCGTCGTTTCCTGCGAGCGTCAGCAAATCGGAGATTTTCTCACCGACAACTCGCACGTCCCCGACGGCTATCGCTATCACGATGCATTTCATTTTGCCTACGCCTGCATACTCGGCTGGTCGCCGGTCACCCGTCGCAACTTGAAACTGAAGCGCAAGTCAGAGAAGACCGTCGACGAGGTCGAGGACGGAGCGCGCGCGATCATTTACGAGGAAGCGATCTCCGGGCTCGTCTTCGAAGACGCGCGAAACCATCGCTTTTACGAGTCGAAGCGCACGTTAGATTTTGGCTTGCTCGATTCGATCAAGCGTCTGACGGAGCATCTTGAAGTCAGCATACGAACCCGCAACGAATGGGAGCAGGCCATTATCGGGGGGTTCGACATTTGGCGCATGCTAGTCGCCAAAGGCGGCGGCGACGCGAGATATGACCTTGAGAACCGCACAATGACCTATCTCGGAAAGATCGGCACCACGGTATCCTCGTAACCTTTCGATGCCGTTAGCGACCAGGACGTAGGGAACCGGGGCTCTTCAAGACTTGCTGCTTTCGGGCGATACGTCTGCTTTATCGACGTGCGCCCCGACGCGCCGCGGATGTAAGGATGCGAGATTCGCGAATATTTGCTAATCTCGCAGAAAAGGTTTTGACAGTCGATCAGCTTCAGTCTCCGGCCGTACAGCTTAGGGAAATCGAGACCAAACCGTACGAACTCTTCATCCTGGCGCTCCGACACAATCTTGATGATCGCCTCCGGCTCAATATCGCCCGCGTTTTCGAAACACTTGGAAATGCCGTCGATCGCGCCGGGCCCGGCGATGACGAAAGAATCCTCGTCGAATTTTATGGCATCCGTATAGTTCAGATCGATAGCGTACTGGTACGACAAGAATTTCCCGAACGACGGTATCCCCAGCAACAATTCGTAGAGGGCTCGAAGGCTTCTTGACGCGACCCATGCCGACGCGAGATGGCTCTCGACCAGCCTGCGCAGCAACAAAAGATGGTTCGAATGCTTGTATCGCGCACCCAGTCGCGGCGTCGGCATGATGTAGGCGGCAGAATACACCCGTTGCCCCATCTCAAGAGCTCCGGACAACACCCCGTCGGCCGCTGACCAATCGAAAGAGTCCACGCTCGGTGGACCGAGAGAGTCTTCAAGGAGCCGCCACGTTTCGATCTTGTTGAATACCTTGAACAACAAAACACGAAACAACAGGTTGCGCGCCTGAGCCACGCCATCGGGAATTACGTGGCTGATAAGATACTGCGTGACGCGATCGATCACCCGATAGGCGTTCGTGAAGCGAAACGCAGCGATGATCGGGTCCTTGGTAAGCACTATGTCCCCGCGCTTTTTCCGATAGAACGTACGCTGCCGCTCGTCTGCGAACCGCCAATAGGCTTCGTAGACGGCCGTCGGACGAAGGCGTCTGCCGGACACGACGATGGGGCTAGACATTCCGAATCCCCAACGCGATTCTGGACCGAGCAGCAAATCTCTCATATGGCGATGGCCTGATGGTCGTCGTTGGTACTACTATATCCAGGATCGGCATAATCTGCTCAACCGCTATTTTCCAAGACAGCGCTCGCATTACCTGATGTACCCAACTGGCGCGACTGCTCTGATCCTCCCCTGTCGATTGGACGTCTTCCAGCACGCGGAGTGCACGCTCGTAGCGCGGAGAAATCTCGTCGCCGACGAGACCTAGAAGAAAGCAATCCGCGCGGTCGGCCGTCTCACGGGCGACAACCGAGGACAGAGATCCATCACCGCGCGAGATCGAGTTGCGAACGTGACGACCAATCATAGCAAGGCTACGCACTTCCTCCGAATCTTTCAGGAGGTCAAGCATGGTGCACTTCGAACGCGCTCGGAGGCAATGAGCGGAAAAGGCCTGATTAAGAACCGCTCCCTCAACGTTGACCTTCGGGTCGACGTCGACAAATCGTGAAAGGGGCATGGGCGACGCCCGCTGCTTTACCCTGAAGACATGAGAACCGCGTTCGAAGACAAGCTGCGACTGAGGCGCTATGCCATAGAGGAACGCGCCGAGGGTTCTTGCGGCCATCGGAAATCGCAATGCGAGCAATGCGTGCTCGCGTAGAGCGCTTCTCCTTGCTAAGGCGACCCGGCAGGCTCCGACATTGTGACTCATCATTGGACGCGGCGTCGCCGTCTTTCGCATCCGGCTCGCGATACTACAGCAGTCAAATGGGCCGCCCTTTCCTTTGTTTGAGAGGAGGATTACGACGCAATTTTCCGCCTCATCAACGCTAGAAGTTCATGCGTGGAGGAAAGCTCTCGGAATCGCCGCTCCAGCCGATGCCAAAGCTGCTCGCCTATTCGCAAGGTCCTCCTTCGAACACGTAGTCCAAGGGCTTCTCTTCGTTGCACAAGTGGGGCGACGAAGTCTTCCCAAACAAGGCCACGCACGTCGAGGTCACCGATTCCTTCGCCGCGGAGTGCATCGAAGAGGCTAACCTGCGCAACTAGTGAGGCGCGTCTGCCATATTTTGTGTAGTACACGGGGTCATATACTACTCTTCCGCGTTCGAGTGCAAAGTGGAAAAAACTACTCAAGGCTGAGGTCATCCGAGTACGCTGGCTGGAGCTGAGAGGTTCTCGGAAATCTCGTATCGTCGTCTCCGTAACCTGATCCAGCGGAATGTGCACATGCTCGCGAAGGAACCGCGCCACGTCCGACATATATTGGTCGCCCGTGCGGCCGCGACTGCGCTGCGTCTCGCTCCATTCCCAATAAAGGTCGCCGTCCGGATGGTCGACCTCCCGAGTCCTGCCCATCAGATACCTATATAATACATACATGTATAAAGTCCTGGTGTCCCTCTCAATGTACACCACCAAATCCTGGCCCGCCCGTCGCGTATTCGCAGATTACACGAAGACCAGGCGAACTGTCTGTGCGAATGGCTGCCTGAAGGACCGCTCTGGCAAAAGTCAGTGGGGCCGAACGTCTCAGTCTCCCACTAGCGATAACCTCAACTTCGCGTTAGCGGGGCGGAGGGAACCGCGCACCTTGAGGGTGTTCCGAACCTTTCAGTGCTTATGGGCACAATAGATTTTGGCCTACGGATGTTACATCAGAGCTTCCAAACTTCCGGGCCGGGTTCGCTAGAGCATCGGCCATTGGGAGGACAGACACTGCGTGCGCCAGGTCTTGTAGCCCTGTCTGTCAGTGAGTCGTTGGCTTCGGCCCGCTCAACTATCCAGCGACGACGCGGGTGGCTAAGGCTGACCTGCATAGATTTCAACTGCGGCTGTGTTCTTCGGATCTTACGGCTTTAAGACAACGATAGCCTCGTCGCCGAAAACGGTGATCACTTTAACCGCGATCTTGCCGGTCTTCGGTTTCAGGAAAGGACGACTGCGATCGCTGTAGAGGTTGCTCCAAGCCCCGGCGTCTATTTCGCCTTTCAGGGCGCGCTTCAGGTCGTCGAACACGTCGTCGTCCCAGAGGAAATAGGCATGGCGAACGATGAAGCGCTCGCCGTCGTAGTTCGTGTCCAAGAACCACGCTTGGATCTTGTCCGTGCCGGCGCTTCGGATATCTCGCTTCGCTGGGTCGAAGACGTCCATGCCTCGAACGGCCACTACGCAACTCCCATCCTTGCATTCCAGAAGCACATCGGGCTCGCCATATACCTGAAACAAATTCGCGGTTTTGCTCTTTTTTAGCAGATCGGTAAGCTGCAAATCCTGGTTCATGCGGACCTTCAAAACAAGTAGTGAGCCAAGCCGCTCCGTTTGAGCCGCATCCTCGAACGCAAAACCGCAAACGGCAAGAGCGTCAGCCAACGCTTCATCCAAAGCTTCTCGACCTGCGTCAATCATGTAACGCTTGCCGACAGTCCCATCCTTGGGGCCGACGGCGATAGCGAATCGCTGACCATCGTCTGTAATTCCAACGGCTCTCGCGCTAATCGATCGTGCCGATCGCATCGATCGCGTGCTGATCGCCGAAGCACAAGCGGCTGAGGCGTACTGGGATGCGTGGTCTTCCGTGCCCATGGAATTCGCACGGCGCGATCGCGTCCCCGATCATTGGCGTAGCTTCGGCATGCGTCGATCGCCGCTAACACTGGCGCCCCGCAATGCGGCCAACCCGCTAAACGCGATCTTGAATTACCTCTATACGCTGCTCGAAGTTGAAACGCGGATCGCCCTGATCGGCCGCGGTCTCGACTCGGGCCTCGCACTATTTCACGCGGACGAAGCCAATCGTCAAAGCCTCGCAGCAGATGTGATGGAGCCGGTGCGGCCGCACGTCGATGCCTTCGTGCTCAACCTTGCACGCACGCGGACATTCTCGGTCAAGGACTTTGCCGAAACGCGCGAGGGGGCATGCCGCCTCGCATCATCGCTCGCACAGGAACTAGCGCCCACCATGGCTCAGTGGGCGAAACTCGTCGCCCCCTATGCCGAGAACGTCGCGAGACACGTCGCCCGCCTCGCAAGGAGCGGCCTCGGCATCGCGGCGCCGATCGGGCCGAAGCCATCGACCGATCGTGCGCGTGTGAAGGTGCGGGTGCGACCGATCGCAGTGCCTGTTGTGCCGAAGTCCGTTCGATCGGTTCCGATCGCCACGGCTCGCAATGCCTGCCGCAGCTGCGGCGCCAAGCTCACGATCCGCAAGCGCTTATTCTGCGATCAATGCCTTCCGGATCGGCGCGAGGAGGCGCTGGGCGGCGTGATCCCGGGCTTTAGAGCAGCCGGTCCGGCCAAGATCGCAGCCATGCGCGCAGCTGGCCACGATCCGACCACGACGCCTGAAGCCCAGCGTCGCCGAGTTGCCTCCGCTTCGCAGCAGCGCAAGGCCGTCGTGGCGTGGCGCGATGACGGATCGCTGGATAGCGTGGATTTCCGGCGCGATATTCTGCCCAAGCTGCAACGCTTGCCCGTACGCGTGATCGCCGAAGCCCTGGGCGCGAGCGTCTCGCACGGCTCAAAGGTTCGCAGTGGGTGGCTTGTGCCGCATAAGCGGCATTGGCAGAACTGATCTCGGTTAGGGTAAGCCTGATTAGTGGATCGTTTTTGCAACGTCCTCGCAAGATTGAACGGGGTTATCGGCGACGCATCCCATGACTAGACCGAAGCCGACATCTGACGCAGCGGGGTGCCTAACGTAGAAGTCATTAATCGCCTCTTGGTAGTAACCGAAGATTTTTCCGAAGTCGGGATAATATTTATCAAATACCTTTCGGTAGCCCATCGTTGGGTGCAGCATGCCCGTCACCAACCCGCTGGCGAAGCCTGAATCATAAGCACTTAAGCCAGCCTGAACCGCCGTAAGTTGCTGTTCTCCGCTGAGGCCATTCCACCACGTTCCGTCCATGGTGACCTCACCCGATGAGCGCGCCGGAAGCGTCATGATGAGCGCGAGGCAGCATATTACACCGAATAACCTCACGAGATAATCCCCTTTCTGGTTTGACGAGTAGCTACGAAAGGCAGCGCCACTAGGTTCGTTCGTCTTTCCTATGGCAAGGGCAGCCCCCCAACCTTAGGCCCGCTCGGCGTAGACCGGAGCCGAGCCCCGAGCACCTCGGCGCGGAACTGCGCTGTGGTAGAACCACCGTATGGATACCGGACAATCCCGACCGCCTCTTGGGCAAGAACGCCGCGCGCAATACCAAACCGCCTCACGACGGCGTAATCGAAGCACCCCTGGCACTCTCCAGGCAGCGAAAGATCATTAGTAACGTACATCTTGCCCTTTGAAAAGAACACCGCGGAGATGGTAGCACCGCCAACCTCCGCCGGAGACAGTTCTCCGATCTTGGAGACCTGCCCAGCGTTCCTGGCATAAACTGGTACGACAAAGATATTCCCACTCGCGCCGCCCGCTTGTAGCACGGTGCCGATCCAGCGACCATCTACGGTCCCCTGCTCAAAAGGCGTATCTGCTAGCGCCGCTGCCGCAAACGCTAGTACTAAGACCAGCATGAAGAGGAAGAGACCGTTGGGCTTCAATGCGGCCATTTTGAGACTTGATCACAAGTGAATTGGGGATCATCAGAAAGGCAGGACAAGACATCTCCCACAGTAACGCTCATTGAAGAGGTGAATCGACTATAAAAATCGGTAACCTCTTGCTGGTACGTCCCAAAAGTCTTTGCAAAATGAGTGCTGGAACTTGGATCTCCGGTCAGTTGAGGGCCCGAGCGCGTAGAATGATAGTGAAGTACGTCGTTCACGCCCGCCGCGATATATCCGTTGTTGTAGCCACTTTCATAGCCGCTAAGTATACCCTGAATAGCAGTAAGCTGCCCCTCATCTGTGAGACTCGTCCACCAGGTTCCGTCAAGCGAGACAAACTCGCTCGCTCTTGCTGGAATGAGGAGTGTTGCAATTATGCAAGCCGTCAGCGCAACGCTCTTCGATATCGCTGCAACGAGCGGCCAGCGCTTTGCGCAGTTATTGCCCATTTTCACTTGCGCGATCGCCGACCTTGATCGCCTCCTTTTCGCAGGCGTAAGCACCGTGCTTCGTGAGCCCGTACCAGCGCTCACCTTTGTAATGGTAAATGCCGCTAGGGATATTAAGCCACACAACAACGTCCTTTGGACAGTGCGCCTGTGCGGCGTTCTCCGTGTCGAAGAGCGGCGGCAGAGAAGCTTGAGCGACGACCATAGCTTGCGACGAGTGTGTCGCCGCATGAACACCTTGGATAGGCAAAAGTCCGGCGCAGATTAAGAGCGCCGCGGCCATTGCGAAGCGTTGAAACATGCGCAACCTCCGAGGCCTCAAAGCTGGGCCCCACGCTTCTTACATCGGCCAGCGGATCTGCTCAGTTTAGCTAAGCAGGGCCGAGGGGCACGGATCGGCGAGCTGGCTACGGCGGTCTGGGCCCAGACGGCTTCCGAGATCGCGGCCTGGGTGCTAAGATGGATCCGGCAACAGAACGCCTAGGTCTTATTATTTCCTCACGCGTGGCCTGGTAACTATGAGGTGGATTTATGTATTGTTCAGCCTGTGGAAAACCTAATCCGGATGGTGCGCAGTTTTGTCCGGCTTGCGGGCAACCAACAGCAGCAGCGATAGCGCGCCAAGGGCTTCAATCTCAGCCGCCGATAGCGCGCACAACGCATGCCAATCCCACAATCCTACGAGAGCATTCCAAGCAACGCCGGAATCGAATCGATCGCGCATTCTCAACCATGGCAAGGTCCGCAATACTCTCAGCCTTCCAGCGTACACGTTACTCAACAAGTACAAGTTGCACCAATCGTACTCTACCAGCCAAAAAGCGTCGGCCTCGCTCTAGCGTTAACGTTCTTTTTTGGCCCACTTGGACTCTTTTACTCAAGTGTCATCGGCGGCGTCGTTATGCTTATTCTTTCGGTCATACTTGCGGCAACAACGTTTGGCGTCAGTCTGTTCTTCACGTGGCCCGCATGCATGATTTGGGGCGCGATAGCGGCCAGTAACTATAACTCAGCAATGGCACTCGCGGCTCGTGGACCGACGCAAATCAATAAATACTGACCTTCCCGCAGGAGCAGGCGATGCGTACATCAAGGGATACACTTTCTCGCGCTGACAGTAATCGCGGCGCTAATCACTACGCCGGTGGTCCGGGCGGATGAAACGGAGTCGGCGACTTACGCTCGGGTGGAGCCGTCATTGGCGCTCGTCGCAGCCGGACATGGCAAGAACCTTGGATTCGGCACGGCATTTTGCATCGCTGATCTAGGAGGCAATAACGGCCTCTTGCTCACAAACCAGCACGCGGTCGCACGCGACCCTTATCCCCGAGTCATTTTGATGTCGAACACGCACAAGGTTTTAGCCGCGTCCGTGGTCCGGACGTCGTCGCTCGATGCTGCGGTCTTGCTCATTCCCTCTGGTTGCCGACCGCTGCAGCTGAGCTCCACTCTACCTGTGGTAGGTGCCAGGATCGCGCTCGCGGGCTTCCCAAGCACCGGGTCATACGTTTAGTACAAAAGGACGTGTAGAGCTTTGGCGCTATCCAGGAGGCGGAAAACCGACGAAGGTGATTCAGCCACCAGGCGCGGCGGGGTTAACTGGCGCTGTCGTTAGTATCGCGCCGAGCTAGCCTAGCGCACCGATCCTTGACGCCGCGTCTGGCCGCAGCATTAGCGAAGGGTGCGGAACGCCGCCGCGTTCACGAAGCAAGGAGCAGAGGAAATGAACAGCTTGGATTTCAGCCGTTATGTGCTAGGCAGCTGCGTAGCTGTTGCAACGCTGGCAGGGTGCGGCGGATCGCAGCCGCAAATCGGTGCGCCGGGCGCGATGCCGCAAACCTCCGCCCCCGCGACGCACGCCGATCGTGGCAAGTCGTGGATGAAGCGTGGAGCTTCGTCAGGAAACGATTTGGTCTACGCCGCTAGTTATTCGGGCCTTATGTATGTTATTTCTTACCCGCAAGGCCAGCTAGTGGGAAAAGTGGACCTGCCTGATGAGTTTCACTCACAAGGCATATGCTCCGACAGTCAAGGCGACATTTTCGTACCCATAGCCTTCGACGCCGAAGTCGTGGAATATGCGCACGGCGGGACCCAGCCAACTGCGACGCTTAAAGACCCTGGGGGCTGGCCGTCCAGTTGCTCGGTTGATCCAACGACAGGTAACCTCGCGGTTACGAACCCGAACTATACCTACGAGCAGGATAGCAACGTTGCAGTATACGCCGACGCTCAAGGCGACCCAACCTACTACTCAGGCTCAGGTATACTCCCGATGGACTGCGGTTATGATAACCAAGGGAACCTCTTTGTAGGTGGCGAGGGCTTTGCGGAACTCCCCCGCGGGGCCGAAAACTTCACGAATATTACACTGCCTCACGGTATCGGCGGCGGTCAGATCCAGTGGGACGGCAAGTATATAACCGTGTCTTCGTTCACCACGATTTATCGGCTACGAATATCGGGCTCGACGGCAACGATCGCCGGGAAGACGCGCTTAAAGGGCTTGAGCCTCAAAAATGCTTCGGGGGCGTCGTGGATTCAAGGAAGTGAGATCGTCGCGATCGGACCCGGGAAAAGGGACAACAAGGTAGGATTCTGGGACTATCCACACAGCGGTAAGGCGGTAACGATAGTGAATCTGGGGCGTCACACCTCCCCGACTGCGGTCACGGTCAGCGTCGGCTCAAGCCGCTAACCCCTCCGCGCCCTGCCCCTCTGCACGGCTTCGCGAAAGCGGGGCCGTGTTTGCTTAGCGGGCTTTGCAGCATCGCGGGCATAGCAGCGTGGATCGGCATTGCAACTGCTCCAGCGTAGCGGCCTCGATCGCGCAACGGCATAGCTCCGGCTTTGATCGCTTAGCCAGCTTGGCGGCGACGGGGGGCGGCATTTCAGATGGCTCCGGCTCCTATCCCACGGTGGTCGTCCCGGGATAGGAGACAGAGCCTTTATAAACGAGGCCCCCCTTCGCCCGGCGCCGCGGTCGAGGCTCAGGGCTATTCTTCGGGGCTTGGGTGACGGTCGAAGACAGCATCCCAATCTGGTTTGAACGCCGTGATATAACAGCGGCAGAGGTTTCCGCAAGAAGTGAGGCCAGGCCAGCTATTGAGAGTACCATGCCGATACGGCGAGCCATCGGCGTAGGCCCTGCACTCGGCGCAGGCGTCCCGGTTCGCAACCCACACCAGGTGAATGTCACGGGCGTTGAAGTCCGCCTTCGCGGGCCCGGCGTATAGTTTGATGGACGAGCGTAACGATCTGAGCTTTTCATCGATCTGCTCAGCGATCGCGTCGGCATCCTTCCCACGCACGCTGTTCCGCGAGTCGCCCCTCAGCTGTTCACGCTTCATGCTTCATCGCGAACCTACCATTCGCACAACGCAAACATCTGTAGGAAACAGTGAATGTTGTCGCCCCTTTACTGAAACACGATGATCGCTTTAAGAAAAAACGACCCTTGCGAATCGCCTTAGGTTCAACATGTGGGGTCATTTTAGCGTAGCACGTCGATATACTTTTGTAGCTCTTTCAGACGCTTCGCAATCTCACTAGCCTTGAGGCCCTTCCGGCGGGCGTATTCGCTGTCCAGAAACTCCATAAGCGATAGATCGTGTTTCGCACGGTTACAAGGTATACATACATAAACCATGTTCCAAGACGCCGATGGGCCGCCACGTTGAACGGGAATGATGTGCTCAAGGTGAGCTTTATCGTCTAACCGGGTTCCGCAGTATGGGCAATCGATATTGCGCACAAGGGCGCCTCCGATGCTTCTTGCACGCTCCCGCGCGATTTCACGCCCGGACTTTTGGGCTTTATTCGCAAGGGCCTCGGCCGCTCGTTGCGCATCGGCATGAATTGACTGAATGATTTCAAGGACATAAGGTTTCCGCTGAATATAAACGTCCGCGCGCTCTTCAGCCCATTCATCGAGAAGGGACCGATCAAGGTCCCACTCGGCGAAGAATGGTTCTCCAAGCCCCTTTACAAACGTCACAAAGGTTTCGCGCCACTGCTGCAGCGCCTCGATCCGTGTAGCTCTCGTTGCCTTCGCCTTGGCTGCGGCTTCCCTCCGCTTTGTGCTCTCTTCCTGGCGTAAAGCGTCCTGCTGCCCCTGATAGGCTCGGATGGCTGCGTCCCCGGCCTCCTGCGCCGCACTCTGCGCGGCGCTCCGCGCGACCTCCCGAGCCACTTCCCGCGTTTGCTCAAAGATTGCCTCGTGGTCTAGTGGTGCGGGTCGCTTCCGCTGCGCTATCACGACGACGATAAGGACGATCACGCCGAGGAGGATGATCGACAACAGAACACCGGAACTCGTGGTCATCTTCTGAGCCTCACTCGCTCAGCTTGTCTCACCTTGGAAGCCGCCCACATAACCCGGAATGTGGGCCTGGAGGTAACCCAAGATGCGTATCGAGCCCTTTGTTTTGTCGCAGGTCGCCGAGCAACGCGACCGCAACGACTCGCGTGCCCACTTTCTGCTCCGATTCAGGGCGAGGGTTTACGGACTGTTTGGCTCGGTAGACTTCGAGTTCTAGGACGGCCTCGCTCGCGGCGCGCAGAGACAGCCCGCGGAGATAGAAACGTAGAAACTCTCCGTCGGCGAATTTCCGAGCCGCGTCGGCCAGATTCAAGCGTGTGAATGGTTTTTCCATGGGAGCCGCCCGAGAGGATCGAGCGTAATAGACGCAAGGTCGGCCTGACGACTCGCATCAAGCTATGATCAGAAAAGTAGCCGTCGTCTGTGGACTGCTACTCCCCCTAGTTGGCTGCGCGACATCAAGCAACACTTCGACCACCCCGACAGCCTCGCCGGGGATGCGCGTTAACGACAAGCACGTCACGATTCATCAAGACGCAGATTTGAATTCACCGATAATCGCTATCGCCATAGAAAACGGCGATCCAGGTACACTTCGCTTCCGCAACGACGTGCGCATACTGGAGCTTGCAATCATTGGCGACTTGCTACATCCGGCGGCCTGCGGAGTGGTCATAGAGCACTTTCGGCTCCGCACGCCGTATGGCGACCCCGTTTCAGATCTCGGAATTGCACTTGATCACGCTGGCTCGGTCGAGAAGCGTGAAACGATTGCTTGTTCAGAGAAGCCAAGATCGACACATCTGAGTTGGCCCGATAACTCAGTTATAATGAGCGGGCACCTCTCGTACGAACGTGGCGGAGATGAAAACGGCGACGAAAACGATGAAAACGACGACGACGGCAAATGGCAATATCACATCGACGATATTCATGTCGCACCCCGTATCGCAGTTTTTGATCCGCCAAACTCGTTCTTTTGGCCTACAGAGAAACCCATTGCGGCGGTGCTTGGACCCCCTAATGGGCCCGAGAAAAAGACGTATTATTCCAACGCGGACTTTCAGACGTACATCCCATTACGACCACAGCGCCAAACATATACGTGCAGTACTGGTGCGCGTCACATTTTTACATTTGAACCGTACGGCGGCAAAGGCGCCTATCGCGTCACGTACAGCTGGATCGGCACGCAGAAGTACATCGCACCCAGTTCGGATCTCCAGGGCCATGATCAAGCGGGTAACCTGTTTTACGAAGGGCAATTCAATAAGAAGGGCGCGTTGCAGCAGTTCAAGATCCCGCAAGCAGCGGTTCCGCTTAGACCGTACCGCGGGTTTGTTTCAAGGATTCTGTATGACAGCGGCCAGGTCCACCCGCGCACCTGGGTGGGTAGCACAACTGCGAGCATTAACTTCACCGATGCTGATGGCAATGAGCGACATGATCGTTTACGTGTGCAAGTTTATCAGGACGCATTTCCTGAAGGGAATGCGCTCAGTGCATACGCTGACGGTGTTGGTCTCGTAACTATGGATGGATACCGGGGAACAACTGTCGCATTTGATTGTACTCTGACGCAAATCGAAAATCTCGGCCGATCGAAAGCATATAAGGAAAAGCCTTGAAGTCCGCGTCAAAGACTCAGTAGGAACGCGCAACCATGCAAAAGTTGGAGACGACTACGCGATCAGGGACACTGTGGGACGTGATCACTGTCGTACTGTTGCTATTTGCCGCATGGAGTCTGCACGGTACATCCGGTTACCATCGCTATTCGTACTATGAGTCGTTGCGTAATTGGGTCACAATCGCTTGGATCGCAGGTGGAATTCGCTTCTATGCTTATCGCTGGTATCCGGTAACAGTTCTTGCCGCGCTCATCGCGCTGCTCTTCAACCCTGTGAGCCCCATCACGATGCGAAAGTGGCAGTGGCAGCCGTACGATCATTGGACCATTATCCTTTCCGTGGGAGCAGCCGCAGCACTAGCCTTCTTGGCAGTGAGAGCGCATAAAGGGACAGCGAGTGAGGAACCAAGGCGCTAGCGCCTCCCGCCCCGGCGCTCCGGGAGGGGCGCCTCGTTTGAAACTGCAACCTGCAAACCTACCAAGTGCGACCGTGCCGAAGTGAGGATAAACTTATGAGGTGGATGTTTAGCAACTCAAATGCACCAAGTAACAGGGATATCTGCTTCTGGTTGAGCGGCATGAAGCCGTCGCAGAAGAATCGGTTTCGCGAGTTCCACAAGCAAACGCGAGACGTTCTTTTTAGTGCTATTGCTTCCGAAATGTACCCGATGAATAGCGAACACGATGGAGAGATAGCATATCTCCTCGTCCATCTGTGCAGCGGCCGTGGGGCGCTCCCGCACGCCGTAGAGGCTTTTCAGTCGATTAAGCCAGAAGAATGGCATCACGCGCAAGAGGTGTTTTCAGTATACGATTTTGCGACGGCGAGCCCTGAGTTTTTTGCTCTTATGGGCACCGTTACCTGTGGCGAAATAATCAACGAAGCCCTAGAAGAACATTATGATTGGGCACTAATTCTAGCAAATAGCGCCGCTGATCGCTTCAAGGGAACCTTTATCGAGCCTGAGGTCTTGCGCTGTCGTGGCGTCGTATTACTCGCGTTAAACCATCCAAGTGCTGCAATTGATGACCTTGAACGCGCATTGGACTTGCATGCTCAACTTGAAATAACGAGTGGCAAATCAGCTCCGATGGTAGGCGTACGCGAACCGCTCGAAG
Organism: Candidatus Cybelea septentrionalis; assembly: GCA_003158175.1. Lineage (GTDB taxonomy): Bacteria > Vulcanimicrobiota > Vulcanimicrobiia > Vulcanimicrobiales > Vulcanimicrobiaceae > Cybelea > Cybelea septentrionalis. Next base: position 3,392 of record PMHJ01000043.1, on the reverse strand, counting down.
CAGCCCGGCGACTAGTAAAAGCACGTTAGCCGCAACTGCAGATGCACCGGACGCTTTGCAAGGCGCCTTGGTCTCGCAGAAGCATCCCTGCTCCCCGGCTTCGATCGCGGCCGCCTAAAGCCACGCGGCACTGCCGGCGGGGGCTTCGTTTTGCTAGGCGCCGATCGCCCCGGCCAGGCGCCGGGGGAGGGGGGCCTCGTTTTAANNCCTATCCCACGGTGGTCGTCCCCGAGGGTCACGGATGGCGCATCACTTCAGTCGAGGTCCAAGTCCCTAAGAAGCAGCTTACGCCGCTAAGCCGTCGCTTAGAGACCCTGCGCTTGCGCTAGGAATACGCGCTGCGCGTCGACCGGCATCTCGCCAGGTCCCGGCGATAGGCGCGTGTACGTGCCGTCGGCCCGCAGCTCCCTGCTCTTGACGTTATCGGCGAGCAGCACGGCAAGGATTTGCGACGCCAGCGTTTCGGCCATCACCGGGTCGAGGACGGGGACGGCGAGCTCCACTCGCCGGTCCAAGTTGCGCCCCATCCAATCGGCGCTGGCGATTATTGTTTCGAGCTCTCCACCGTTTTCGAAAACCCAAATGCGCGAATGCTCGAGAAAGCGCCCGACGATGCTGCGGACGCGAATGTTCTCGCTGACTCCGGGAACACCGGGCCGCAACACGCACATTCCACGCACCATCAAATCGATCGGTACGCCCGCCTGCGATGCACGGTAGAGCGCACGCACGACGTCGCCCTCGGTAATCGCGTTGATCTTTGCGCGAATGCCTGCGGGCCGGCCGGCGCGGGCGTGTTCGGTCTCGCGGTCGATGCGAGCGATCAGTTCGCGATGCAACGTAACCGGCGCGACCCACAGTTCTTCGTAATCGGTAACCTTCGAAAAGCCGGTCAGCGCGTTGAACAGTTGGGCGTCATCGGTGCCGAGCTCGGAACGACAAGTAAAGAGGCTAAGGTCCGTATAGAGGCGCGCCGTCTTTTCGTTGTAGTTGCCGGTTCCGAAGTGCATGTACCGGCGAAGTCCGTCTTCATCTTCGCGCACGACCAAGAGCGTCTTCGCGTGCACCTTTTGATTGGCGAAGCCGTAGACGACGTGCGCCCCCGCGCGCTCGAGCCGTTTGGCCCATTCGATGTTGTTCTCTTCGTCGAAACGCGCCTTGAGTTCGATGACTACTGCAACTTGCTTTTCGTTCTCCGCAGCGGTCAAGAGCGCTCTGACGATCGGGGAGTTCTTGCCCGAAGTCCGATAGAGCGTCGCTTTGATGGCGAGGACTTTTTCGTCTTCGGCGGCCTGCTGCAAGAACTGAATCACCGGATCGAACGATTCGTACGGATGATGCAGCAGAATGTCGCCTTCGCGAATCTGCGCGAAGATATCGGTGACGCCGATCAAACGCTTGGGGATAGCCGGCATGAACGGCTTGTCTCGCAGCTGCTCGTATCCGGGAAGGTTGACGATCTGCCAAAGATCGCTCAACGCCATCAAGCCTTCGGTTTCATAGCAGTCGACGGGCTCGAGCTCGAGCGAGCTGCAGAGAAAATCGCGGATGTACTCGGGCATTCCCCGTTCGACCTCGAGGCGTACCGGCTCGCCGAAGCGCCGCCGCCGCAACTCGGACTCGATCGCGCGCAAGAGATCGTCCGCTTCGTCTTCCTGCAAGTCGAGGTCGGCGTCGCGCGTAACGCGGAAGAGATAGGATTCGCGGACGTGCATGCCTGGAAAGAGCCCGTCGAGGTGATGCGCGATCAAATCCTCGAGCAAAACGAAACGCCGCTCCTTCGCGCCGTCGACGGGAACGAAGCGGGGCAGCGTCGGCGGAATCTTCACGCGCGCGAAGTGCAGCTCGACGCCGTCGCTCGTCGCCTCCTCGAGCTCGACCGCAAGAGAGAGCGAGAGATTGGAAATGTATGGAAACGGATGTCCGCTATCGACGGCCAGCGGAGTCAGCACCGGAAAGACGCTATCGTCGAACGTGCGCTCGAGCGCGATTTGCGTCTCCTCGCCGAGCTCGGCGACGCGCATCAACTGGATGCCCTCGCGTTCGAGCGCGGGCAAAAGCTGTTCGTTGAGCAGCCGCATTTGAAGCGGCAGCGACGCGCGTAACCGCTGCGAGATGGCGGCGAGGTGTTCGGTCGGCGTCCGACCCTCCTCGGAACGGCGCATGACTTGGGCTTCGATCTGCTGTTTGATCGCGGCGACGCGAATCATGAAGAACTCGTCGAGGTTCGTCCCGTAGATCGCGACGAATTTGAGCCGCTCCATCAAGGGGTTACGCTCGTCGAGCGCCTCTTCCAAAACCCGGTCGTTGAACTCGAGCCACGACAACTCGCGGCTGATGTAGAAAGCCGGATCGTCGAGGGTTGCGACCGGAATAACCGGCTGCGGGGTTCGGGGCTGCGCTATCACTGTGGTTCTAGTCCTTAGCGGTTCGGACCGGGGTTCGCCTCCCAAACGGCCAAAAACTTGCCGGTGGCCTTTTACGACCTGCCGGCGCACGTCGCACAACACCTTTCCCTGGCTCTTTGCGCGCTCGCCGTCGCGCTGGCCACGGGCCTGCCGCTAGGGGTGGCAGCGACGCAATCTGCCTGGCTGCGCGGCGCGGTGCTCGCCACGGCGGGCGTCGGACGCACCCTTCCGAGCCTGGCCGTTCTGATGCTTTTGCTGCCCTGGCTCGGCGTGGGCACGACGCCGGCAGTTATCGCCCTCGCACTCCTCGCACTGCCTCCTATCGTCATCAGCGTCGACCTTGGCATCCGCGGCGCTTCCCGCGCGGCGGTGGACGCCGCGACCGGCATGGGCATGACCTCGTTCCAACGCTTTACGCGTGTGGTCGTGCCGCTGGCCTTGCCCGTCTCATTCGTCGGTCTGCGCACCGCGACCACCGAGACCATTGCCAGCGCTACGCTGGCGACGTTCATCGGCGCGGGCGGTTTGGGCGACGAGATCGTTCGCGGTCTTCAAACCGATAATGCGACGCTGCTCTTTGTCGCGGCAGCACTGGTCGCCGCTCTTGCCTTGGGCGCCGATCTTGTGTTGGGCGCCGCGGGGCGGCTGATGGCAGAGCACCAGTGAACATTTCTCGCGCGCGCGCCCTGACGCTCATCGCCGCGATGCCTGCACTCACGCGCTGCGCGTTCGACCGGTCGCACGTTCGCGTCGGCTCCAAGAACTTCACCGAATCGTTCCTGATCGCCGAGATCTACGCTCAGGCGCTGGAAAACGCCGGCATGCGCGTCGATCGGCTCTTCAACCTCGGTTCGACGCAGATCGCCATGGCCGCGATGGCGCACGGGAACATCGACTGCTACCCGGAGTATACCGGCACCGCGCTCATCGACGTGCTGCACCTGCCGCCCATTGCAGATTCGCAAACCGCATACGACGTCGTCG
>PMHJ01000018.1 GCA_003158175.1 Candidatus Cybelea septentrionalis | reverse complement strand
TTGTCTTCGTGCAGGTGTTCGGGCGCCCGGAAGCCCTCGGAAGTGCGCCGATCTCCGCATTACTCGCGGCTCGTGATAGCTCGATCGTGTTCGGCGACTACGGCCAAGGCATTCCCCTTACGTTGCGTGAGGCCGACTTCGCAACGGGGCCCGGCGGGCGCTCGTATCCGAAGGCTCTCGATTTCGATTGGGCCGGGTCGCAAGGGCGCGTGAGTCTTAGGCTACGCAACCCGAAGTTCATCGAGTGGTTTCCTGTCGGAACCGGTAATGCGTGGTACTACCGATGGAAGGCGGACCTAGAACTGACGCTCGATCTCGACGGATCGCGAGTCGCCGAGCGGGGGATCGCCGTATACGAGCGGCTGCTCCTCCATTGACCTTTAGTCGCGAGAGGTTGCCCAACGCGAGGGGGTGGCACTGCAGCGCCAGTGGGACTAGGTTAATCCATTTCTGGCATTACGATTAGCGTACCTAAATAGCTGACCGGCACGTTCTGCCCCTCTGCACGGCTTCGCGAAAGCGAGGCCGTTGCGCTTTGCAGCTTAGCAGCTTCGATTGGGGCGCGTAGATCGCATTGCAGCTGATTATGCCTCGCAGCGTGGAAGTCTAGCTCGCAGCAGCCTCGCACTCTTGGTTTAGCTTAGCGTTTTAGATCGCGGCGTTTAATGCGTTGTCGCTTGGATCGCGGCCGCTCGGACGCCTAGCCTGGCAGCCGGGAAGGGGCCTCACTTTGAATAGGGCGCCGTTACGGCCGGCCAGAGCACGGGCCGTCGTGCAAACTCTGCAGCGCCGTTCGCAAAACTCGGCATGAGTCAAAAACGCTATATGGCGTATGGGTTTCGCAGCAGGTCACGACGCATGGTGGGCCCGGGGATGCATCGAGGAGCGTGCAACGGCGCCCCCTCGCCAATGGTATCACGCCGGCGTTGCGCGCGGGGTCTCCTCTAGCTCCTGTTCCAGGATCGGGATACCCATGTTGGATGCTTGAACGCCTTGCGCGACGCATAGCTTAAAAACGTCCATGATCTCCTCGACGGTCGCTCCGAGTTTAAGTGCGGCTTTGACATGGCGACGCACGCCGGGAGCGTACATGTGAGTGAATGATACGTCGAAAGCGATGCTGAGCAACTCGGCGAGCTTCGGATCGAGGATACCGCCTGCATAAACCGGCGCGCCGCAAACAATGAATGCTTCCGTCCACTCGGGGTCGATTTCGTAGAACGGATCCCACGCGACGTTCCATTGCCCAGCGGCGCGCATTCGGTCACAGGCTGCTGTTGCCGCGCTCTTTCCCTTTGCTGAAACACCTGCAGCCCCAGCCTCCTCTATGAGGATCGGCGCCCCGAGACTGCAGACGTGAATCGACAGAAGCGAAGCCATCTTCAGAACCATCAGCAGTTCGTCGCGTGTGGCGCCTGCTTCGATGGCTCTTTTGATATGTCGCCGCGTTCCGTCGAGATTAAGATTCGTGCAGGCGGCATTGATCGCCACACTAACAAGTTCGGCTGTTTTGCAATCGAGCGCCCCTTCCCACGGATTGCTGGTAACTTTTTCAACCGCGGCACTCCAGGTCGGGTCCCAGCGTTTCAGGATGTCAAAAGCTGCATCGTCCCACGGTCCGACATTAAGGGAGCCTTATATAAGTGCAACTTGCGACCTTACGAGGGTTTCCTTCCGAGCCGACTGAGGAGCGACACATGAGGTCCGTACACATTCTCGCCTTACTAACCCTCGCCGCGTTACTGCCCATAACAATCTCCGCGCAGACCGTACCCGCAGCGCAGGTTGAAACGATCGCGAAGAGCGCCTACGTCTACGGGTTTCCGCTGGGCGATCTCTACCGGATCATGTTTGGGTACTTCATCGATCCGAAGAGTCCGGCCTATGTGGCGCCGTTCAACACGCTCCACAACACGGCGAACGTCTACACGCCGGCAGACACGACGGTTCAGACGCCGAACTCGGATACACCGTACTCCTTCGTGGGACTCGACTTCCGAGCGGAGCCGATGGTCTTAACCATGCCAGCCATTCAGAAAAACCGTTACTATTCGGCGCAATTCGTCGACCAGTACACTTATAACATTGGTTACGTCGGATCGCGGACGACGGGGAACGGAGGCAGCACGATTCTAATGGTCGGGCCAAACTGGCACGGCGCCGCGCCAACTGGAATTACGAAAGTCATTCACTTCGACACGGAATTCGGGATGGTAGGCATTCGCACACAACTCTTCAATCCAGCTGACCTCCCCAACGTCAAGAAGATCCAAGCTGGCTATCGAGCGCAGCCGCTATCGGCCTATTTGCACAAGGCCGCGCCGCCGGCGACGCCAGCCGTGCAATGGATCCCGGCGTTGAGTCCCGCCGCCGAGCGGACCCCCAAGATGTTCGACGTCCTCGCGTTCGTCCTGCAATTCGTCCCAACCCCATCGAGCGAATCGGCGCTGCGTCAACAGTTTTCGAGCATCGGCATTCATGCTGGTAAGCCGTTTTCAGCTGGGGCAAATGCCGCGCCCTACGTGGTTGGTGTTAAGGCTGGCCAGCAAGAGATCGACAAGGCTCGCGCCGCATTAACGAGCACCACCGGCCTTTTCGGAACGCCCGAGGCGATGCATAACAACTACCTCGATCGGGCAATCGGCGCGCAGTACGGAATCCTCGGAAACTCAGCGGCAGAAGCAGTCTATCTCGGTTACCAGAAAGACAGCAACGGTACGCCGCTCAGCGGGGCGCATAATTACACGGTTCACTTCGCGAAGGGCCAACTTCCACCGGCAAAAGCGTTCTGGTCTTTGACGATGTACGACCTTCCGCAACAGCTACTTGTCGCGAACCCCGTCAACCGATATTTGATTAACTCGCCGATGCTCCCAAATCTCAAACGTGATGCCGATGGCGGTGTCACGCTCTACGTGCAGCATAATTCGCCCGGTGCGACCAAAGAGTCGAACTGGCTGCCGGCACCAGCTGGCCCGTTTATGAATATCCTGCGGATCTATTGGCCGGAGCAAACAGCAATCGACGGTACTTGGAAACAACCCCCGATGGTACTTGTAAACTAACAGTGAGGCGCACGGCCCCTGCATCGCCGGGCGGTCGCGCTCCCATCGTGCTGTGATGCCTTCGATATCGGTGAAGGCAAAGGTCACCGCACCGGTCGGAAGGGGTGCTGCCAACGCCATGTTAGCGGGGTTCAAAAGACAGGGCGCTGGCGGCTGGCGGCCCCACCTTTCAAGCGTGGACCAAGGCCGCCATTGGGAGGAGTTTCGCAAACTCGCGGACTCGTAAATGCTCGCTCCGCTGGGATTGCGCTCGGGAGGGGCGAACGTTCTCAGTCGCCGATCGAAGGCTTCAGGGAGGCGCAGCAGAGATGAAAAGCTTGGATTCTGGCCGCTATGCAGTAAGCATCAGCGTCGCCGCAGCATTGCTCAGCGGGTGCAGCGGCTGGCAAGCTGCTCCGCCAAACGCGGCGACGATTTCAGGCTCGCAAAGTGGACCCGCCTCCCAGTCATGGGTTAACCCGTCGGCCTCGCGGGGCGACCTTGTCTATCTAGCCATTTACGGAGAGGTTTTCGTCTACAGCTATCCCGGTGGCAAACACGTTAGTACGCTCACAGGGGTCAAAAAACCCGTCGCGCTTTGTTCCGACGTTAGCGGCAATGTTTGGGTGATAGAGTCAGATTCCCACAGCCATAGCAGACTTCTCAAGTATGCCCACGACGGCTCCAAGCCAATAGCAAGTCTACGCTTGAACGATCGCGCCGATGCCTGTTCGGTTGATGCTGGCACCGGTAGTCTTGCCGTAGGAACGCTAAATTCAAACGTTGCGGTATGGGCTAACGGCCAGGGTCGGCCCACGTTGTATTCTACCGCCGCTTTCTTCAAGGAGGTTCGCACGATCTCTTACGATGGCAAAGGTGATCTTTACATGAGAAGCTTTGTCAGTGATAAATCGGGGGCTTGGCTTCCCAAAGGCACATCTACCGTCATGCAATTCCATATCACCAAACTCGGTTCGTATGGGTGGGATGGTCGATATTTCGCAATTGGACCCGGAAATGGCTTCACGGAGCCGCTGACGATCTATAAGCTACACGGTGGAAGGGGTAAGGTCGTAGGGAGCGTTTCGCTCAAGAACTGTGCCCCTGGTTACGAGCCTAGCTTTTCGATTGCCGGTTCAGAACTTGCCGTTTCCTGCGGGATCGATGAAACGAATTCATTGAACTACTACAAATATCCAAAGGGGGGAAACCCAATCAAGACTGTTGGCCCGGGTGCAACCGGCAGTGTGGCGATCTCCGTCGCCCCATCAAAGAACGATGGCATCAACTTCCTCCCGTAACGGCACCCCTTCTCGATCGACCTTGTGCATTCGAGCTAACCGGCGATTCGGTGCTCACGATACACTCCGATCTCTGAGGGCGCCACAGGGCAGGCCGCCTATCTATCCCACGGGTTTTTTTAACCCAAGGGGTTCATTCAGCGTGACCTGCCCTATCGGCATCATACAAGGAGTTGGCGAGCTGAAGCCGAGACACCCCGGCCGCCCGGCTCCAAGCCCATCGAAGCCGCTGCGATCGAAGCTGCAACGCGTTAAGCGCCGCGATCTAAGCTGCGAGGACGCTGCGAGCTAGGCTTCCGGACTGCGAGCCATGCGCAACTGCAATGCGAGCTACGCGCCTGATCCAGGCTTCTAAGCCCCAACGCGAGGCGGCCTCGCGAGCTCGACGCCATGCAGAGGGGCAGAGAGGCGGAGGGTGGGGGATGTCGCCTGTTCTCTCATGGAACTGCGCACTGCGGCACTGAAATCTCTATGCGGTAACGGCCCAGGGGGTCGTTAATGAGAACTGTTGTAATGTCGTTCGCCCAACCATGTGGGTGATTTTCTCGATAGATTCGATTCCACAACTGACGTAGCTCGCTCGATACCCCCTCAACTTCCTCATAGGCATAATGATTTGCCGCGGAATAATCGATTAGGACAGCTTGGTGCCCATGGACAGCGGTCGCTCGCAAATACGAAAGCCGTGGAATGCTTACATGGATTCGGTAGTGGTTTGTTACGAGTCGGCCGGAGTTACCGTCCCGTGCTGAGATGGTCTCGGAATGCCAATACGAGACCGGACGCGCACCCCTAAGGGCCCCTTGTAGTGCAGCTAGCTCGCGACGTTCTACCGAAGGGTAATCGGCAGTTGGCCCGCATGCAACAACCCCACAACCGCACAAAGCTGAAAGTAAGGTTGAAAGGATCGCACATAATAGTGTCGCGCTACGGCTCAAGCTGCGCCACGCTGACAGTGACGCCCCAAAGCGCTGCCGGCGGGAAGTATTCTCGTTATTTTGCAGGGCTGTTCGCGTGCTACGGCCTCAGCGCGAACACTGTTCCGCCAACGATGCATGAGTTGTACGTTCCGCCGCACTCGGTCGTGCCGTAGAGCATCCCGTTGACATCGACTAGGGCGCTATAGGGGCCGTAGCCGTCCCCAACGTTACCGAAGTTGTGCAGCACCTTTTCTACGCCGCTTGTCGTAACGCTGAACACCGTTCCAACGCCAAGCGCGCCACCTCCGGCGGTCGTGCCATAGAGCGTGCCGTTGACGTCAATGAGTCCCGCCCAGGGGTTTTGACCGTCGCAACATGGCGAGCCGGAACTCCCAAAGCTGTATAGGATCTTATACTTGCCGCTTGTTGTGATGCTGAACACGGTTCCATATCCGTGCGCGCCGCCGTAGGCCGTAGTGCCGTAGAGTATGCCGTTTACGTTGATCAAGGACGCCTTGGGAGAGTATCCGTCGTAGCCCTTCCCGAAGCTATGGAGCGTTCTCGCCTTACCTGTGGTCGTGATGCTAAAGAAGGTTCCGTCGTTGCCATTATGTGCTACGCCGTAACGGCCACCTCGGGGGGTCGTGCCGTAGAGTGTCCCGTTCACGTCGATCAACCCCGCCACTGGGCCGCAACCGTCCGCCCCGGCGGTGCAGAAGCTGTGGAGCACTCTCGTTTCGCCGCTCGTCGTCACACTGAACGCGGTCCCGCCCCCAGAAGCGCCGCCACCGGCCGTCGTGCCGTACAACAAGCCGCCGACGTAAACGAGCGACGCCCACGGGGAAGCTGCCTCGCCTGGCTTATTTCCGAAATTGTTGAGAACCTTTTCTACACCAGTCTTGCTAATGCTGAATACCGTTCCGTTGCAGAAAACGCGATGGCCGTTCCTAGACCCGCAATAGGCTTGGCTACTCACCGTCGTGCCGTAGAACTTGCCGTTCACTCGAACCAGGCCAGCTTGAACGAGCCAACCATCCTTTCCGCGGCCAAAGCTGTGAAGTACTTTCTCCGCGCCGTTCAGAGTGAGGCTGAACACGGTTCCGCAGTAGCTGCCCCCAAAGCCGCAGTACCCTCCGCCGCCGGCTGCGGTTGTGCCGTAGAGCATGCCGCTGACATAGAGCAAGCTGGCTTGGGGGCTGCTACCGTCAGTGCCGCTGCCGAAGCTGTGCAGCACGCGGTAAGACCACGCAGGCAAGACGTGATCCGCGACGATCCCAGTTCGTGCAATCGCTTGGCTTTGTGGCATCGCGCCTGGCGCGCCAACTGACGGCTGCGATCCGCCGCACCCGGCGAGCAATACTGCTATGATGCTGGTACTTAAAGCCCAGCGATCCAAACCTAAGCTCTTCATCTCACGTGCGCCTCCCTGACGCGTCCGATCAGCGGCAGACAACGTTCGCCGCGGCCGAGCGCTATCCCAGAGGAGCGAGGGTTTACGAGTCCGCGAAGCGGACGCGGAGGTGCCGCATCCGCGGCACTTCGATGCTCTCCGGAGCCTCATCTCTTCAGGAAAGGAGCACTAGCGGCTCGGAGGCAAATCAACGCATGTGCCGTTCGTCTTCGTATTAATAGTCGCGGTCGCGATTTTCTCTTTTGGCCACTACGGCCTAGACAACTGTTACCCTTAGGCACTTGCAGCATTGCAGGCATCGCAGCGTGGACCTGTATTGCGGCTGCGCAAGCATATGGCGGGTAGTGGTCAGTTTGAATCTTGGCGTGGGTTGGTTCGTTTGTGGCACGGACAACTGCAGGGAATCGTCCGGCCGCGAGTCTTGCTAGTTGGGTCGTAGGTGCATTTATCGTGGAAACCACGCGAGCAGGCCTGCCTTAGCGCCGGTCTCTTTGCCATAGCTAAGAGTCATGCTAACACAAGACCAGGCCAAAACGCTCAATGAAAGCGCCCCGCGCTGCTATTTGCTTGAGCGAAGCGTGTCGAGCGCTTCGCGAGTGGACTTCGTCAACGGATGATCGGAACCTAGCGCCCTCTCTCGAGTCGACAGCGCTTGCGACAATAAACCCTCGGCCTTTTGGTAACGGCCTTGATCACGGAACGTTAGCGCGAGACCGTTCAGGCAGTACGCAACGTCGGGATGAGTCGGCCCGAGCTGATAGACGCGCTGCGGCTGGGTAAAGTCCTTAAGATGATACGCACCTAGATCGCGCAGCGACGTCTCGCTGGCGAGCACGCCGTCGAGCAGAGCGGCGGTCTCGCTCGTGATGAGGACCTGGCTGCCGTGACCGATGGCCAGCAGCCACGCAACCTTATTTACCGGCGGGCCGAAGTAGTCGCCGTCTCGTTCGTCGGCGGTGCCGGTATGGATCGCTGTTCGCACGCGCAAGCCGTCCATCGCCGAAAAATCTTCGGCGGCCAGCGCCTGTTGCGCGGCAAGCATTGCAGCAACGGCATCGACGGGCCGCGCGAACGCCGCGCAGAATGCCTCACCAATCGTTTTGAAGACGTGGCCACGGTGTTCGACGATCGTAGCATCCAAGATTGCGTCGTGGCGGCGCACGGCCCTCCTGCATCGCCGGGCGATCGTGCTCCCCTCGTGCCGTGCTGCCTTCGATATCGGTGAAAGCAAAGGTCACCGCACCGGTCGGAAGGGGCGCT
>PMHJ01000047.1 GCA_003158175.1 Candidatus Cybelea septentrionalis | reverse complement strand
TGAGCCCACCTCCTGTCACCCTGAGCCCACCTCCTGTCACCCTGAGCCTGTCGAAGGGTGAGTATTGGACGTGTGCCGAGCGGCTCGAGATCGCGCGCGCGGCGTACGACCCATCTTCGCCGGCTCGCGAGGAGGCCATGACCGAGATCTTGCGCGGCTGGCTCGAGTCGAGCGGACCGATGACGGTGGCGGAGATGACGGAACGGTTGAGCACGGACGATGAAGTGATTACCGCGGCGCTCCTTCGCCTGGAAACGCAGGGCCAGGTTCTGCGCGGCCGCTTCACCGCGGCGGCGCAGAGCGAAGAGTGGTGCAACCGTCGCGTGCTCGCGCGCATTCACCGTCTGACGATCGGCCGTTTGCGCCGTGAGATCGAACCGGTTACCGCGGCGCAGTACATGGCCTTCCTGCAACGCTGGCAGCACGTGACGCCGGCGACGCGCTTGCACGGAATAGACGGCACGCTTCAAATCGTCCGGCAACTCGAGGGCTACGAGATTCCGGCGGTCGCGTGGGAGGGACAGATTCTTCCGGCGCGCATCGCCGGCTACAAGCCCGAATTTCTCGACCGGCTCTGTTACGCCGGCGATATCATGTGGGGGCGCCTTACCCCGCATCCGGCATTAGAGCTGCGGGAAGCGGCGAGCCGGCGTGTCCGCCCCACGCGCCTTGCACCGGTCGCGCTCATTTTGCGCGCGAACGCCGACGAACTCATCGTTCGCCGTCAAGCGAATGTCGAAGCGCTCTCGCACGTCGCGCACGAAGTTTTCGAACAGGTGGAGCGGCTACGTGCGCCATTCTTTGCCGAGATCGTGCGGGCCGTCAAACGCCTGCCGAGCGAAGTAGAAGAGGCGCTATGGCAACTCGTCGCGGCGGGCTTGGTCACTGCCGACGGTTTCGACGCGCTGCGATCGCTCAGCGATGCCAAGCGCCGATTAGGTGAGAAGGGCCTTCGCGCACGGCCACGCTCGTCGAGCGGGCGCTGGACGCTCTTGCAAGCGACGACCGAGGCCATCGCACCAGACCTCTTCGCGCGGCGTTTGCTGGCGCGCTGGGGCGTCGTGTTCCGAGACGTCATCGCTCGCGAAAGCCTCGCGCCGAGATGGCGCGAGTTGCTGCTCGCATTGCGCCGGATGGAGGCGCGCGGAGAAATTCGCGGCGGGCGCTTCGTTTCGGGGTTTGTCGGCGAACAGTTTGCGCTGCCCGAGGCGATCGACGCCTTACGCGCCGTGCGCAGAACCGGCGCAAGCGTCGAGAGCTTGCCGCTCGGCGCTTACGATCCGTTAAATCTCGCCGGGATCATCACCCCGGCGCAGGAGCCCGACGATGCGTTGGAATCAACACTGCGTGCCGGTCTGCTCGCCTGAATAGATCTCGATTATGCCGCTGACCTTAAGCGGGATGCTCTCGCTCTTTAGCAGCGCTCCGATTCCCCCGATGACGCCGCCGTACTTGCCTTTGGTGGCGGTCGTATAGCAGGGCCCAAACTTAACCTTGTCGCCAAAGACCGAGGCTTCGCCATAGGCCGTATACGGTCGGCCTGAGACGATTTGTTTGCCGGTGAGACCGCCGCCCGACTTGAGATCCTTGCCGAACGCCGTCCCCCTGGAGGTCGAGAACGCAAGATAAAAGATCGGCGTTCCCGAGCCGAGCGTCGGAAAGTTGTCGAAGTTCTCGGTGCCGCTGCTCAGAGTGAGCTGAATCGAAGGATTGAGGCTCGGGTACTCTAGCTTACCGCCGAATCCGCCGTACGCCGGAATACAGAAGGAGCCGCCGGCGGTCTTGAGCGTACCGGTTAGCGTGGCGTACTCCGATTTATTTACCTGACCTTTACAACTGGGTGGCGTGCGATCTGGAATTGCGACCGCTTGCGGCGAGACCGGAACGTTGCCAAGTTGCGCGCAGGCAGAGAAGACGAGCGTTGCCGCGATCGCGAGCGATCCGGCGAGGCGATGACCCAGAGATGGCATATTGCTCCTAAAGCTGGATGATTCTTAGCACCCTTGACTGACTTGCATGCCGGGGTAAATTTCGATGGCGCCGTAGCCGGCGCCGGTAATCGTCGTATCGCTGAAAAGCTGACCGATCCCTGGAAGGACACCTCCGTACGGACCTTGAGTTGCGACGGTGTAGCACGGTGGAAACATCAGGACGAGATGTCCGACCGCTACGATACCGAAGGCGCTGTAGCTTTGGCCGGCCTGAATCGTTGCGCCCGTTAGGCCTCCGCTCGACTTTAGCTTCGTATGGAAATGGGTTCCGGCGAGGAAGTGAAGGTTCAAGTAGAGGATCGGCGTTCCCGAACCGAGCGGCGGCTCGTAGTAAATGTTTTCCGTGCTGGAGCGAACGACGAGCTTCACGGAGCGGTCGACGCCCGGATACTCCATAGTTCCCCCGAAATCGTCAAACTCCGGAATACAGAACGAGCCGGCTCGCGTTCTCAGCACGACTCTGATCTGCGCGTAATTTTCTTTCGTTCGCTGATCCTTGCACTGCGGAGGCGCGGCGGCGGCCCGAGCCGTCGTCGCGGGCGGGAGCGCAGCGCTGTCGCGCTGCCCACAACCCGCGATCGCGCAAGCCGCAGCAAGCGCCAGACCGACGTAACCTTTCTTCATTGCGTGACTCCCTTCAACCGCGCCTCGCCGGCCTCGGCGAGCGCCGCCAGATCCTTATACGCCGCATACTCCGCGGCGGTGGGTCGCTGATATGAGCCTTCCAGCGAGTTGAGCAAGAAACCGAGTTGCTCTCGCACCTTGGTCCCGTGCATCACGTCGGCTTCGCTCGAGTGAACGTCGAGCAGGACGAGATCGGCGATCGCGCTATTGACGGCCAGGGCTTGCGCCGGGCTCATCTTCTTGCGAGCGTTCATCGCGGCGACGATCGATCGATCTAACGTGTCGATGGAGCTGCGGATCTGCATCTCCAGCGCTAACCGAGCCTCGAGGTCGCCCGTTGAGGAATGAATGCGCGGATCGAGCACGACCTTGAACGGAGCCTGAAGCGTCTGAGCGCCGTACCGCAGCACGACCGTGTATGCGCCGGGAACGATCGTGGGTCCGTCGGCGGTATCCGGGAAGTCGTCGGTCTCGAGCGCGCGGACGCCCGGCACATCGTACGCGGGCTCGTAGCGCAGATCCCATTGAAAGAGGTTGGGTCCTGGTTTGACGGTCGTCAGCTTTTCCAAATCGCGAGCACGCTGCGTAACCATGTCGAGGTTTTCTTCTTGTTCGGCGGTCAGCTTCTGCGTGCGCGAATTCTTAGGATGCAGCGCAAAGGTGCGAACGGTTGCGCCGTTGGAATCCAGGAACGAGATCGTCAGCGCCGACTCTCCGTGATAGGCGGCCGGAACGTTAAAGAAAACTGCCGCCCCGTATTTGGGATTATCGCCGAAGTCCGGAATCGAAGAATCTGATCCGCCGTAGGCGTTCGAGAGCCAAGCGGTCTCGGGTGAGAAAAGCTGCAGGCTTGCGACCGAAAGACTTGTCTTGTCCGCAAGCTGTTCGAGGTACGCGAGGTTATCGAGAATCCAAAAGGCGCGGCCGTGCGTCGCCCCGACGAGCTCTCCTTCGCGAGAGTCGATCGCGAGGTCGCGGACTTGAACGCCGGGCAAGTTCAGCGTGAGAGGTTGCCAGTCTTGACCACCGTTGAGACTCACGTACGCGGTGCTGCGCGTTCCGGCAAAGAGCAGCCGTGGCGCAAGCGGATCTTGGCGAACGACGAACACGTATTGATTGTCGGGAAGCCCGCTGGTGAGCGTGACCCAGTGGTTGCCGAAGTCGGTCGTCTCGAAGACGTATGGGTGGTAGTCGTCCCACATGTAGCGCGAAGCCGTGAGAAAAGCTGTGCCTCGGTCGGTGTGCGACGGTTCGATCGAGCTTATTTGAGCCCATTGCGGAAGCTGCGGCGGCGTTACGAGCTTCCAGTTCGCACCGTGATCGGTCGTTACGTGCACCAGACCGTCGGCCGAGCCGGCCCAGAGAACCTTGGCATCGAGGGGTGAGACCGCGAGCGACGAGATGTCCGGAAAGGTTTCGGCACCGGTTTGGTCGTTATCGACCGGTCCGCCGGTCGGACCTTCGGTAGATGGGTCGTTGCGCGTGAGGTCGGGACTAAGGATACTCCAAGTTTGGCCGTGATCCATGCTCGAGAAGACGACCTGCGACGCGACGAGCAGCTCGCGCGGATCGGCCGGTGAGAAGAAGATCGGATGCGTCCAGCCGAAGCGATATTTCGTTTCGGCCGCCGTGGCGCCAGAGATATAGCGAGGCCATGGGCTGACGTTTTTCGTATCTCCGGTGATCCGGTTGAGGCGCACGAACGAGCTGAAGTATCCGCTGCCGTAGGTTACGAATGGATCGCCGGGCTCGGGCGCGACGAACGTGCTCTCACCCAAAGCGACCACGTGCCATTGATCCGGGCCGATGCCCGGGCCGACGGCCGCGCTCGCACCCTCGTACGCGCCTTCATCTTGTGAGGCGCCGAAGACGTGAAATGGAAACTGGTCGTCGAGCGCGACATGATAGAACTGCCCTGTGGGCTGATTGTGATGGTCGCTCCAGTTGTCGCCCCCGTCGACCGAAACCGTTCCGCCGCCATCGTCTCCGACGAGCAGAATCTTTGGCTCGTGCGGATTGATCCAAATGATGTGATTGTCGCCGTGGGGTATCTCGATGTTGGTGAACGTCTTGCCGCCGTCGGTCGTCTTGTAGACGCCGTCGACTTCGGGCGCGTAGACGACCTGAGCGTTGGTGGGATCGACCGTGAGCGCCATATAGTAGAACGCACGCTGCCTCAACTTCCATTCGGCGTTGACGCGCTTCCACGTTCGTCCCGCGTCGTTCGACCGGAAGACCCCGCCATCGTGCGCCTGCACGATGGCATACACGATGCGCGGATCGCTCGCCGCTACCGCGACGCCGATCTTTCCGAGCACGCCGGTAGCAAATCCGCGGTTCGAGGAGATCTTCATCCAATGCCGGCCGCCGTCAAGCGTCTTGTAAAGGCCGCTTCCCGGTCCCCCGCTCGTGAGTTTCCACGGGAACCGCTGCGCTTGCCACATTGCCGCGTAGAGAACGTTGGGATTGCGGGAGTCCATCGCGAGGTCGATGCCGCCGGTGTCGTCGTTGACGAAGAGCACTTTGCTCCAGGTGCTTCCGCCATCGGTCGTCTTGAAGATGCCGCGCTCCGAATTCGGCCGGAAGACGTGCCCCATCGAAGCCGCATACGCGACCCGGGCATTGTTGGGATCCACGACAATTTTCGCGATCATGTGCGTATCGCGCAGACCGGCGTACGACCACGTCTTGCCCGCGTCGGTCGTCTTGTACACGCCGTCGCCCGTGTCGAAGTCGCTGCGAATGTCGGCTTCGCCGGTTCCGGCGTAGATGACGTTTGCGTTCGAAGGCGCTACGGCAAGCGCACCGATCGGATTCGCGATGCCGGGGATCTTACCGTCGGTGATGTTCGTCCAGGTTAGACCGTAGTCGGTGCTCTTCCAAACGCCGCCCTCAACGCCGCCCATGTAGAACAAGTCCCGGTTACTCGCGACGCCGGCAACGGCGACGGATCGACCTCCGATGTACGGCCCGATGCTGCGCCATTGCAGTTTGCCGATAAGCTGTTGCGAGGCGGATGCGGGCGTTGCGGCACGTGCGCCGATCGGGATGGCCGCAGCCGCGACGACGAGAATCCAAAGACGCTTCATTGTGCGATATCGTGCCAAGGCGGCGCGAAAACCCTTCTCGTGCTAACGAACGGTGATGTTACGCACCTCGACCGAGCCTAGGCCTTCCGTCTGAATGCCCGCGTCGATAACGGCCGCATCCGTCGGAACTTTGAGGGTTAGCGTAAACGGCGTCCAATCCGAACCGATGACCGGTCCGAGCGCGTTGCCGCTCACGGCTTCGACGACCGAACCACCCGCCGTCGAGGCCTGCGCTACGGGCAGGGCGTAACCGAGCAGGTCGTCGCGCCGGAACTCACCGCTAACGTGGACGCTCTGCCCAATATACGGCGCGGCGTCGACGCGAAGAACCAGCCTCTGCGGCGTCCCGTTCAGTCCGTCGGTGTTGGTCAGCTTCGCCCCGTTCGAAGTCTGCGTGACCGTAACGTCGTCGTAGCCGATACCGGAGATTCGCCAGTCGGCGCCGCTCTGCGCGATGTCGCGGTGCATGGACAAAGGCGGCACGCCGTACGTCGACGCGGTGCTGATTGGAACGTAGACCAGGCCATCGAACGAGTTCGGAACCACGATTTGCATCGGGTACGGCGGATGCTGCGGATCGAGGCCGCCACCGATCTCCTCGATGCCGTGCCTACTGGAGAAGTAGGTCTGCAGCGGGCTGCCGGGCGGGAGCCCGCGCAGATCGAGGAACGCCGCCGCATCGAGTGGCCCGAATAGCGCGGCGATCGTGTCGTTTGGCCTCGGAGGTATAGTCACGGCCTTCAATCCTTGCCCGGTGACGATGGCGCGAACCGTTCCGCTGCCAAACGTCTGCCCGATCGTGTAGTAATCCGCACCGAAGCGCTGCCGCAGATAGGTGCCCATCGAATGGTAGCTGAGCTCTGCGGTCGGACCGACGTGGCCGTTGTGCGCCCACAACGTAATCTTGGCGTGCGGATAGGCCTGCGTCGCGAGCCATTCGACGTTCTGCGCCATGAAGCGGTCGCGCGTCTCCGTCCCGGTAAACATCCCGCTCGCCGTCGCCGTGGAGAGATCGAGATACTGAAGAATATTGGTTATGGCTTCGCGGGCGATTGCGGCGTCGGGCGAGGGCGGCAGCGACGCCAGCCGGTCGCCAAACGCGGCGACGCGCTGCCGGCAGCTCGCGGCAGGCTTCGCGGCGTAGTTTGCCACGGAATCGATAACGCAGGCGAGCGCGGTCCGCGCATTGGGAAGTTCGGCCGGATTCTTGTCGCGCAGATACGCTGCGAGATAGCCGATGGCGGCGCTGGGGTCTTGCAAGTCGAATCCGGCGAAGCTTAGAATGGGATGCTTTCCGGCCGCGGCGTTGTAACTGCGCATCCACTGCACGAGGTCGACGACCTCGGGTGTGTTCCAGGTCCAGAACCCGAGCGAGGCGACGGCCTGCTGCGCGGTGCCGCGCCCGGTCTTGATGTAGCGGTCGACACTGAGGCCCGCGCCCCAGTTCGCCTCCATCGCAAAGAGCGTAAAGCCTTTCTCCTCGACTAAATATCGATAGAGGCGATCTTTGAACGCAAAGAACTCGCTCGTGCCGTGGCTTCCCTCACCCATGCCGACGATGCGGGCGGCTCCGATCGCCGCTCCGATCCGCCCCAGCTGCTCGGGATCGGCTTCCGGCGAAAGTGTCGGAATGATGACGGCTTGGGTTCGGAGTTGCGCGATCGCGGCGTTCGACGGCATGACCGGTGCGTGCTCCTTCTGGACGAGCTTACCGTCAACGTAAGAGATCACGTCGTGGACGACCGTGGACCGCAGGCGCCACGTTCCGGCATCGAGCGTCCACTCGTCGGTCGAGCGCACGAGTGCGCGAAGCGGTTTGGCCACGCCGTTTACTGCGTACGTACCGGCGTAGTTGTAGGTCGCATCGGCCTCGGCGGCGGCACCGTTGACGGCGAGCCTCGTCAAAACGATCTCAACCTTGGAGACCGTCATCCGCGGGTCGCTTTCGGTTTGGTTCTTGACGAAGGCGGCGCGATCGTCGATTGAGCCGTCGACCTCGCGAGCGGAGAATGCCGGTTCGAGCAACGCGGTCATCGCCGGCGCTTCATTCTTGCGTAGCGCCGTTTGAAGGGTGTGATAGGCGCTGCGAACGGCCGCGCCGCTCGCCGTCTGACCGTAGACTGCAAACGGCGAAAAGGCGAAAGCAACGAACAGGATCGCGGCAAGACGAAGGAATGCCCCCATTAGAGCGTCGACTCGACCCGGCTTCCAGCGTCGAGGGTATAGCAGAACCGTCCGGCGGGATGACGCCAGAACGTATTGACGTAGGGACCCGCCCGTTGCTCCGGCGGCGTCGGCAACTCGAACGTCGCGCACAGCCGGTAACGATTGCCGCCGAGGCGCTGGTATTCGTAGGGTTTGGCGCTGACCGGATCGTGGCGAGGCTGTGGAAGCGCGGCGGGTAGGGGACCGGCACCGTAGTCTTCATGCAGCCCCGTGGCCGTGTCGCCAAGGTCCAAGACGCGTTGGCGATCCAGCGCCTCCGCGCGCGCGTGCTTCGGGGATCCAATGGTGACGAATGCCGCGACAACGACAGCGACGACGATAAGGATTGCGGTCACCGCAATGGCTCGCGAGACGCTCACGACGTCGGTTTCGGGGGATCGATCGTCAGCAAGTAGTATGCGAAGATGCCGCCGCCGATAACCATAAGCCCCAGCGTGTCTAGGAAGAAGTGAATCGTCAGTTGGCCGACGATCAACTGTTGCACAGTGTACGCGGCATCGACGAGAATCGGAATCGCCGTCAGCACGAGCGCGATGTACGTAAGCCAACGCCGGACGGCGGAATAGTAGAGCTCCGGACGGCGCGCCAGCTCTCGCTGAATTAGCGAATGCACCACGGCGAAGAGGGGGAAACTTACAATGATAAGAGCGACTTGCCAGGCGATATCTTCCCGCAGATAGGTCCCCGAGGTAACGGAAAGTGCGTCGGGAAACCAGCGGTTCACCAGACGGTCCCAGATTTGCCAAAGGGCTACCGTCCAAAACCCGAGCGCGATGAAGTTCAGCAAGTACAGGAAGGCGTCGCGAGCGTTCTCGGTCGCCTGCGCTCGGCGTGGCACCGGCACGCCCAGAACGCCTGCATAATGTTCCGAGAGCGCGCGGTAGATGCGCCGCTCGGACCAGCCGTTGTGCCGCAGCATTCCAACGAGCGATTCATCGGGGATCCCACGTTCTTTGGCAGCGCGCAGAAACGTCGCCAATTCATCGTCAGGCATCGGGTTAGAGGCTTGCATAGCGATGACTTCTCACGGAGCTCCGGCGTAGCCTGGTTTGTAGGGTGGGCCGATTCCGCCTTGTAAAATGAGCGGCGGCCGCGGCGGTTGCGTGAAATCAAAGTCGTTTCGCAAGTCGCCGAGCTGTGGTGCATTTTCGGCGACCTCGGCGCGCGGATCCCAGCGTCCGTCGGTCTTCGGGTCCAGCCGCTGCCCCGCGAGAAAATCGTCTTCGATGAACTTCACGTAGGCGTCGTGGCTAAGCGTTTGATGATCGATATATCCTCTGCGAGCGTAGGCGCTGATCACGATGCCCGGAACGCGCGGGCCATAGCCGAAGTAGTTGACGTCGGGCGGCGCGACGTGATCGTAAAAGCCGCCCCAGTCGTCCCAGCTCAAGAAGATCGCCGTGGAGTCCCAGTACGGACTGCGCATCACCGCGTTGATGATTCCGGTGACGTAGGCCTGTCCCGCGCTCACCCGCCCCGGCGGATGCTCGCTGTAGCGGTTTCCCGGCGCGAGCCACGCAACCGCGGGCAACGTGCCGTTGTGAAGATCGCTGAAGAAGAGCGAGGTGTCTTTGATATTTGAAAGCTGCCCGTCTTGTTTCACGTCGTCGAATGACGGCAGGGGATTCCAGATGCCGGGCGTTCGAGCGGTCTGAGGCTGAAGGTTGCAGCTGCTCTGATCGTTCTCACAGTCCGGCTCGAGGCCGTCCATCACGTAGTAGGCCCATGAGACGTTGTTCGCGTGCAGCAGATACGTCAAGTCGGTCCAAGGATAGTCGGGATGGCCGGCGGCCTGCGGCTTGTCTTTACTGAAAAGATCGCGCGGAAAATCAGCTTCCTTAAAATACGTGCGCTCCGGCTTGCAGCTTGCCGGGTCGCCGATCGTGGCGCAGTCTGCTGCCCACTCCGAAATCATGTAAAGGTGTGCCGGCAGACTCCACGATCGCACCGGCTCGAACATGCGGTCTTCCAGAACGAAGTTGCGCGCATATGCCCAGTAGTTTGGAAGCTCTTGCGCGGTGTGATAGCCCATCACCGTTGTTTCGTGGCCTTTGACGACGCACGTGGGAATATCGGTCGGGCAGCCGCCCGTGCGCTGCGCTCCTCGCATGACGTCGACGAAGCCATCCATTTTTCCGCCGTCGATATCGAGATCGGCGGCCTTCGCACCGTGCGGGCCCCCGGTATTCTCGTCGTTCGTGTCGTGGAAGGGCCGCACGCACGTCTTGGTTTCTTCATCGGGAACACAGACTTGCGCCACCCCGTCACGCATCGGAATGCCGTCGGCGCCGGGGAACGTTCCGAAGTAACTATCGAAGGAACGGTTCTCCTGCATGATGACGATCACGTGCCGTATCTTGTGAATGCCGCCCGCGGGCGGCACGGCACCGGCAGATGCCGACACCAGGATTAGCACGACGAGAGACGATATCGCGAGGCGAAACATTACTTCACCTTCAGTTGGGCTTTAGCGGCGTGTACCTCCTTTACGCGGGAAGGACCTCGCCCTGAGCAGCAAGACGGAGGCATCTGCATCGCTTCATCGGAACCTGGCTCAGCGATGGTGGGGGATGACCTATCGCTGGTGCTCATCTTAGCGATGGGTTTCGGCGCAAGGATCGGATGGCAAATGTATACGGTTGTTGTGGCGCTGTTGCTCCGCATGCACAAGAATGCCCCATTGTTTGCTTGGCGCGAAGGCGTCGTTTCGGGGATTATTCTGCTCGGCATCGCTCTCGGAGTAATGGCCATGGGGGTGTTAGGGTCGGCGTCGGAGTTCAATCGCGCAATCGACGCCTTTCTCGCCGCAATCGTCGCGGGCGCCGCAGCTCATCAATTGTGGCTTTGCTGGCGAGCCAGCCGCTCGCGCCTATTCAAATGAAACCTCTAAATGCAGAAGGAGCGGATGTTCTTACATCCAGATGATTCGCTGTGCGTGGCCATCGGAAGTACAGATCGTGGTTGCCAATTTCGAACCGGACCATGTTGTGACCTCGGTAGAATACCTGCCGTCGTTTAGTTCCATCCCGACACGTGCGAGCGGGGCTCGTGGAGATGCTTCTTTGGCGCACGCAGCTATTGCTTCGTTTAGCTCTGCACGTTCCTCTGCCGTTAGGTGCTCTTCCACGAGAGTATGCACGATCAGCGTTACGTAGCCTTCGCGGCACCTCGCTTCGCGGCGGAGCCATGTCGAAAAAACTTCAGCGTCGATGTTAACTGGTATATCCGCGGCGGCCGCAATCGCGGCCCGTAGACGATCCAACCGATCCGCCTGGTCGGGCCAGACGAAAGACTGCAGGCGTAATCTATCGCTCGCGCTGTTCAAATCGATCGGCCTAAGGTCGCAGCCACGTCGCTCGATCACGTTGAGATCCGCATGGAGATGTTTCGGCCGTCCTTTTTCTGTGCTGTTGCGAAGAAGCAATGCGCAACCGGGGTCGCCCCAGGACCAATCAGGCTCTTCGTATCGGTAGCGGTCAAATCGCAGGTTCAACCCCGCGCTCGCACCGATCTCGAAAGCTCGAACTGGAAGGTTGAAGTGTGCGGCTAACGATAGGGCGGCGGCGAGGATCGGCATCGAGCGCGCGGGCTCATTTGTCTGAACAACGCCTGCGAAAAGGTGCTCGATCAGATCCCGATGCTCGGCTAAAATGGCACGGCCGGCACTCCACGCGGCGCGCCCGTCTCCGTCACCGCCGACCGAAGGGTAGCGCTTTGAAAGTGCCGGCTCTCCATTTAAGGCAAGATAGTGCAAGGCCGCGGCGAGATTGAGGCCGGGTCTCGGGTAGCTTGGATACGAGTCGAGGAGGTCGCGGATTTGTCCACCTTCGCGGTAGTCGGATTCGGCAGCTTGGATGAGGGTGGCCATGAACGGCGAGCCCATCATGCCGCACGCGTAGGCCTGCACGGCTAACCTTTCGGCGATATCCGCCATCTCGTAGATGTTCTCCGTTAGGGTCGGATCCGCCGCCATAGCAGCCCGCGACGTTAACGCGTTATCGCGATAGATCGGCGCAGTTTGGCGACGGTTCCGCAACGCTAGGGGCTTCCGAGACGGCGCTCTTGGTGCTATGATGGTTCAACTGTTCTCTCCCCGCGCTGCATTTCTGCTTAGATGTTGCGGCGCTGCTCTATTTGAAAAGTGAGATCTCTTTATGAGTTTTCCGTTTACTTTTGTGTGCGCGCGGGCCTCGATCGTGGCACTCTCGATCGCGGTGCTGGCCGGATGCGCCGGCGGCGGCGCGGGCGGAGGTCGCTCCGGCGGCTTGGGCGCCGTGCCCGCGATGTCCACACAAACGAACGTCTTGCGTTTCGGCGCGGATGGACCGGTGCTTCAAACGCTCGATGTTCCGCTCAGCCAGTTTCCGAATGCGGTCGGAACCCTTCTTACGGGCATCCGTGGCAATCTGATCACGGGCTTCATCGCTCGGGCGAACGGGTCGAATCTGGGCGTCGTCTACGATCGGAAAACGGGCATCTGGACGCCGATTAAGTATCCGGGATCGTCGAATACTAGCGTGTACGGTCCGGCCATCACGCAGACGGGCTATCGGCTCGTCGGCAGCTATTCGAAAAAGGGCCAGACGAACGCCGGCGGCTTCGTCTACGACTCGACGACCAAGAAGTATCTCACCGTCGACGCCCCGGCAAACCTGTGCGCGCCCAAATCGTGCAACTACACGATCGTTCACAGCAACTACGGCAATGCGGCCTACAAAGCTGTCGGAAATTACGACGCCATAAAATCCGTCCCGTCGCTGACCCCTTCGGAAACGTATCCAGCTTCGGGACATGCCTTCATCTACGATTCTGCCACCGCGAAGTTCTCGACGCTCGAGTTTCCGGGCTCGATCAGCTCGACGGCCTATGGCATCTGGATGGACGGCCGTGACGTCGCGATCGCCGGCGGCTACACCGACAAGACCGGCACACACGCGTACGTGCGCAACCTAGCCGGGAGCAAAATGCTCGTCTATAGCTGGCCGAAGTCGATCCTTACCCACTTCGAAGGGATCACCGGGGCGGGCGGCGCCGGCAACTACAACGTGATCGGCGACTATTTCGATATCAAGAACAAAACCCTCGAGTATGGGTTCTTCCTGCCGATTCGCAACTGGACGGCCGGTACCGCCACCGTTATCGGCCCCGTCAGCGCCAACTCGGTCTACGGAAGCACCGTCATCGGCGTATACGTCGGCGCCGGCCTAACCAACGGTTACATAACGACGATCCCGTAAACGCCTAACCTTCGTTCCGCTGCGGCGATGGAACTGAGCGCCACTGGTCGAAATTCAACCGCTCGTCGCTCCGTTGCCGCTACGGTGGAAGGTTAGGTAGATGAAAATCCCGGTTTTCGCGCGCTTTGTGCTCGGTATTTGTGCGAGCGCGGCCATGCTCGGGGGCTGCTCGCTTGGCTCGCCCGGTTCGTTGCCCTACATGCAAAGCGGCAACGCACTGCGTGGGCTGAACGCAACGGGCGCCGGCAAGATCACGCACATCGTCTACATCGTTCAAGAAAACCGCAGCTTCAACAACCTGTTCTACGGCTACCCGGGCGCTTATACTGTCACGGAAGGCGCGGACTCGAAGGGCCGGATGATCAAACTCCAGCCGTCGAAGCTCGGCGCGTTCTACGATATCGATCACTCCGTGGCGGCGATGATTGAGGCCTGCAACGGTACGGGCAAACTGCCCGGTACCGACTGCCGGATGAACGGATTCGATCAAGAGTGGTCCGACGGCGGTTTTAAACATCCGCAATACGTGTACGTGCCGCACGATCAGTCGAAGCCCTACTTCGACATGGCGCACGAAGGCGCGCTCGCCGACAGGATGTTCCAGTCGCAACTCGACGAGAGCTTCGTCGCGCATCAATACGTCATCGCCGCGCAGGCGGCCTGGAGCGCCGATTTGCCCGACGGCGATTGGGGTTGCGAGGATCACGAGGCAGCCAAAGTCTCAACGATCACCACGCAGCGCGTCGTCAGCCGCTACGATCAGAAGGCCTGCTTCGACTATCAAACTCTTGGCGACGAACTCGACACGGCGAACCTCTCGTGGCGTTTCTATGCCAGCAGGTATGGCGCGGGCAGCGGCAACGGCGCAACGTGGTCGGGCTATCAAGCCGTCAAACACATCTACAACGGGCCCGACTGGAAGAAAGACG
>PMHJ01000022.1 GCA_003158175.1 Candidatus Cybelea septentrionalis | reverse complement strand
CGCACCGGTCGGAAGGGGCGCTGCTAACGCCATGTTAGCGGGGTTCAAAAGACAGGCCGGTGGCGCCTGGCGCTCCACCCTTCAAGCGCGAGATCGCGCCGAAGCTCGCGCAGGCCTTCTTGATAAGAACGGCACACTTTACGGCACAACGTTTTATGGCGGAACGTACAAAGTAGTGACTACTACGGCAACGGAACCGTTTTGGCGTAGAAGCAGCTAGCGCACTTTCACTCCAACCCCGGTCGTGGCGCCGCTGCTCCGCGGCGGCTTGTCCGAAATGGTGGATCGTCGTTTTCGTACCAATCCATCGCTCCATCATAAAGAAACTCAAAATTCTCAAGCGAATAGGCATTGTTTCTCCGGCGCATCTCGAAGTATCCGCATATCTCAAGTTGTTGCCACATCTCGCGGATCAGGGGCCCGCAATAGTCGGCCATCAAAGCGGTGTCAAGCAAGCCGTGCCGTGCGTATGTTCCAATTTTTTCGAACGTTTGCGCGACGAGAATCTCTTTGTGGTCGGACTCGTCGAGCGCCTGAAACGGAAGAAGTAGATCGTCACGAAAGTGCGCATCCTGCATTCGCACGGCAAGCTCATTTTCAACGAACATGCGTGCCGACCGAAACTCTGGCGTTTCCAAGTCCGCGAAGGCCTTCATCGTCCCGTCGAGCTGCGTCGATCGCCTTAGATGTTCGAGCTGGTCGCCTGTAAGCCGAATCTGTCGGTAGCCGACCGCGACCGTCGCGGCAATAACTATTGCGGTGATCGCTGTCGCTATGGCCGTCAGAGCTTCCCAGAAAAGCATATTACGGAGACAATTCAAAGACCGTTCCGAAGCCGTAAAACTGGCAGCATACGTCCTGATGTCCCCCGCGTCGAGTCGTTCCGTACAGTGTACCGTTCACGTTCGTCAACGGTGCGACGGGGTCCCAACCATCTTTGCCTCCAGTGAAGCGGTACACTACGGTCTCCGCACCAGAAGTGGTTACGCTGTAAACCGTTCCGCAGTTGCCATCGGGCGCCCAGCACGAGCCGGCCCCCCCGCCAGTCGTCGTTGTGCCGTACAGGACGTCGTTCACCTCGATCAGGTCGGCTGCCGGCACCGCCCCATCGGATCCGTCCGCGAAACGGTATAGTACCTTTTCAGCGCCCTTGGTGCTAACGCGATAAACGGTTCCGCAGTTACCGTATTCGCAGTTTGAGCCGGCCTGACCGCCTCCACTCGTTGTTCCGTAGAGCATGCCGTTCACATCGATCAAGCCCGACTGAGGGTTATTCCCGTCTGACCCGTTCTTAAATGCGTAGAGCACTTTTTCCACGGCCGCCGGTGTAATGCTGTAAACGGTGCCACAGCCGATGCCGCCGTAACAAGAACCGCCGCCTTCGGCGGTGGTACCATAGAACACGCCCTTGACGTCAATTAACTCGACGTACGGGTAGCTGCCGTCTGGTGAACCGGCGAAGCTATGCAGAACGGTCTCCTGCCCGCTTGCATTAATGCTAAAAACAGTTCCGCAGCCAGCACTCTCACTGGTATGGCATCCCGCACCGCCGCCTCGGGAAGTCGTGCCGTAAAGCGTTCCTTCTACATCGATTAAACCGGCGGTCGGATATGCCCCGTCGGAGCCGCCCTTGAACGCGTACAGTACCTTTTCCGTACCGGAAGGCGCGACCGAGAAGATCGTTCCGCACCCTAGTGCGTAGTAGCATCCGGAACCGCCCCCAGAGTAGGTCGTGCCATAGAGCGTGCCGTTTACGTCGAGTAATCCCGATTGCGGATCGCTTCCGTCGGATCCGCCGCGAAACCGGTAGATCGCCCTCTCTACCCCGCTTCTACTGACCTTGTAGACGGTTCCCTTGCCCGACAGGCCACCGGCCGGGGTCGTCCCATACAACATGCCGTTCACGTCGAGCAGCCTCGCTTCTGGATGCGTTCCCTCCCAGGGATGAAAGCGGTACAGCATTTGATACGGCACGGACGGCGCGAGCGGGTGGTTTTGCTGCATCGCTCCCGGTGCGCCGACCGGCGGCTGCGATCCGCCGCACCCCGCCAGCAATAATGCAACACTGATGATAAATGTAGAGCGGAGAAAGGCTGGAGTCGTCATCGGCTGTTCCTCCCCGGCGAAGCTTCATACCAAGGCTCCAGCACATCGAAAATCGCGGCCCGCGAGCATATTATGGACATTGATTGACCCTTCCTTGACCGCTGCAGGAGCTAATCCTTATTGCTTGCTACGCTGAGCGTTGCGCCATAAAACCCCCTATGTTTTTCTTGGAGTAGCCCGGGAAACGCGTCACTTTGCTTGACGGCTTTCCACCCTCGGGATATTTCCAAATACCGATTTTTTGGCGTACTCATGGAGGCTACTGTACGGTCCCACTGTACCTGACCGGGGCTTCCGACACTTTGACTTACCGATACCGCAAGAAACGTATCGTCACCCTTCGCCAACTCTGCGAGACCGTTTCCCCTGACTTCTACACCGACTGCGCAGCGCTGAGAATTACCTCGACCACGCGGTCTGGTTGCGAGAGCATCGGCACGTGACTCGAATCGAGTTCGGTCGTCTTGGCTTTCATGCGTTTCGCAAGAAAGCGTTCAAGATCCGGGTTGACAGTGTGATCCTTTTTTCCGACGATGTACCAACTCGGCTTGGTCTTCCACGCAACGCCCGGCGCATCGTGCGCGAAGATGTTGGCAGCCGGCGCGCCCTGTGTCGCCCACACGAGCTGCTGCTCAGTCGCCGAGAGGTCGCCGCAAAAATACTGTAGGCCTTCTTTGGTCAGCCAGATACGTCCGTCGACGACTTTGATGTGCTTGAGCACGTCGGTCGTGGGGAACTTCTGCTGTATGCTCTGCGATGTCTCGCCGGCAGAGGTATCGGGAGCAAGGGCGTTTATATAAACGAGGGCTTTCACGCGCGGGTCGGTTCCGGCGGCCGTGATCACCGAGCCGCCATATGAATGTCCAACAAGCACGATAGGGGCCTCCACTACGTCCATCGCCCACCTGGCAAAAGTGACGTCGTTTTCGGGTGTGTTGAGCGGGTACTGCGCGGCAATGCAATCGTAGCCTTGCGCTTGCAACGGCCCCATCACTTTGGTAAAGCACGAGCCGTCGGCCCAAAGACCATGACAGAAAACTATGCTCGGCTTGCCTGCGCCGCTCATCGTCGCAGCCACTTCCGTTTGCGCCGATGCGAAGGAGTAGTTCGCCGCGGCGGCACCGATCGCTGCCGCGCTAGTCACAAGAAATCGATCGCGTTTAATGCCTGTTTTTGAACGCATATTATCGCTCCCATAGATGTATTACAGGGCCCGTTCGGTTCACAGGTGCTCAGAATGATTCCTCTCAATTTAAAGGCTTTTTTGACCGCGCGCGACGCGACCCGGCCGAGGCGACGGCGGCCTGGTTTTTGGGTCGTTCCCCTATGCCCGAGCCGCGGCGTAAGGGGCCAGGGTAGGGATTCGGTTCCGGGGGTCCGACCGAGTCAGACATGAAGAACCCTCGCCGGTGGGAAGCATGATTTCCCAAGCCGTGGATGCGGAATCTTTGCGCCCGCCTGAATGCGCGAACACGCTGCGAGGCCCAGGCGCTGCGAGGCATCCGCAACCGCTGTGCGAGCTACGCGGGTGCTGAGGGGCAGAGCGTGCGGGGAAAACCTTTAACGGCGCGCGAGGCTTAATGCTCTATGGTTTCAGGGAGAAGATTGTGCCATAGTTATACGCGCCGCCTGAATACGTCGTGCCGTAGAGCGTACCGCCTACATCGATTAGGCCGGCGCGAGGGCCGCTCCCTTCGCTTCCGCCAAAGCTGTGCAGCACTTTCTCACTCCCGTCGAGCGTGATGCTGAAGACCGTTCCCCCACCCTTCGCGCCACCGGAGTAAGTGGTGCCGTAGAGCTTGCCGTTCAGTTCGACTAAGGACGCGTAGGGGTTAGCACCATCAGTTCCGTGACCGAAGCTGTGGAGTACGGCTTCCGTGCCGCCCGGCGTGATGCTAAAGACGGCCCCACAGCCCTGATGGGAGGAGCCGCAGCTATACGCGCCCCCCTTAGTGTCGTGCCGTAGAGCTTGCCGTTTACGTCAATCAGGCCCGCTGAAGGCTGCGCACCGTCGGCTGCGGCACCGAACGTGTGCCGCACTTTCTCCTTGCCACCCAGCGTGACGCTAAAGACCGCGCCGAGATCGTTCGCGCCGCCTTTGAAAGTCGTGCCGTAGAGTTCGCCCTTTACGTCGATCAGACCGGCGTAAGGGTACGCGCCATCGTGATGCGCGTTGAAGCTGTACAGGACTCCCGAGTGACCGCCTGTCCTGAGGCTGAAGACCGTTCCGCAGGATGCGTAGTTTGAGTAGCAAACACCCGAGCCGCCCGTTTCCGTCGTTCCGTACAGCGTACCCTTTACGTCGATCAGGCCTGCAAAAGGGTACGCGCCCTCGGGCTGTCCGTCGAAGCTGACGAGCACTTTTTCTGCGCCGCTCGGCGTGATACTAAAGACCGTCCCGCAGGTGCCATAATAATAATAGCACGCATAGTGGCCGTGCTCCGTCGTTCCGTAGAGCGTGCCGCCCACATCGATCAAGCCGGCACGAGGGTTACGGCCATCGCCATGCGCGCCGAAGCTATGCAGCACGTTCTCCGTACCGCCCAGCGTGACGCTAAAGACCGTTCCGCAGCCGGAGGTCTTGGAAAAATCGCAGGGATACGAGCCACCCGCGAAAGTCGTGCCGTAAAGCGTGCCGCCCACGTCGATTAAGCCGGCGTAGGGGTTACTTCCATCGCTTCCTCCGCCGAAGCTATATACGACTTTGTAGTTCGTGCTGTCGGTTCGTGCGGCCAGTGCTGATGTTTGTGGTACTGCGCCGGGCGCCCCTATCGGCGGCTGCGATCCGCCGCAGGCCACAAAAACCGTAGCAGCGCCGACCATAAGCACGTAGCGAGCCAAAGTCTTCATCTGTTGCGTGCGATTCCTCCCAGAAGCTGAACGAACCAGCGGCTACAACGTTCGGCGGAGCCGTCAGCTATCCCAGCGGAGTAAGCGTCTACGAGTCCGTGAGCTCTCGCAATGCCCAATGCCTTGGATGCGGCCCTCGCGCGTGCCCGTATGCGCGAGCAAGCCGCGAGCGACAAGCCCGAGCCTATTAGGTATGCAAATCTCGCAATGACGACGCCTACGTTTGAGAACCGGCTCGCCACAGATCGCGCGGTCGACGGCGCGTTCTTCGCGGCATTCACAAGGAGTCGAAGGCGGACCCTAAAATCCCGTCGGATAGAGAGATTCTATGCAAGGCTCACGGTCATTAGGTACGGCTTGCGTTCTAGGGATTGCAACTCTCGGGTCTGCTAGTCAAACGCAAGCATCACATATTTCTACGCTGCGCGATTGGTTGTCGCCGGACAGGAAGAAGCCGAAAGCGCTTCTGTACGTCTCGGAGCCGTCGCCATCATCAGCAGGACTCGTCGACGTCTTTTCGGTGCCCGAATATTCGCTGGAGGGACAAATCACCTATGGGATTGACAAGCCCCAAGGACTCGCCATCGACACGGAGGGCAACCTTTACGTCGCAGATCTTGACTCAAACGCGGTCACCGTCTACCGGCCGCGGGCAAAGCGCCCTTCGCTGACGTTGAATGTGCCCGATTCCCCCCTCGACGTTGCCGTCGGAAGCAACGGGTCCGTCTATGTCGGCGACGAAGCGGGGGGCGTCGACGTTTACCGGCCCGGTGCTACGTCACCGAAGCTGCGACTAACCAACCCGAGCCTCACCCGAGTGGTCGGCGTCGCGGTGACTTCGTCTAACGACGTCTACGCCGATGGTGAGAGCGGCTCCAGCTACTACACGCCGGCCGTTGTGGAATTCACTAACGCAACGGGATCGGGCAAGAATCTCCGCCTGACGGGCCTCCTTGGCAGGCTCGGCGGCGTGATCGTCGCCGACCACGATCTCATCGTGACGGACTCTGACAGCAACGAAGTCCTCACTTATCCGCTCGGACAGACCTCGCCGTCATCGACGATTTCGGTCCCCTGCCCGGACGGCCCCACGATCAACAAAGCAGAGAGCAAAATTTATGTCCCCGAAACATGCTCAGAGGATACGGTCGGCGTGTACGACTATCCCAGCGGTACGCTCGTGACCAACCTCCCGATTGGAGGCACGGGAGCGGCGTGGCGTACGTGCCGCCGCGATCGGTCACCAGTCGCTCCAGCAGAGGATGGCTGCCGCCGGTAATGAGTGAGGCCAGCGGCGGGAAACAAAACTCAGCGGGCTTCATGTGTTAACTGTCATTTTCAGGATTGCCGAGGCAAAGTCATCGACGTTGGTTTCGAGAGCAAAGTGGCCGGCGTCCAAAAATCGGACATCCGCGTCGGGCACGTCTCGCTTGAACGCCTCGGCGCCGGGTGGAACGAAGAAGGTGTCGTTCTTTCCCCACATGGCCAGCAATGGAGGCTGGTGTGTTCGGAGGTATTGCTGATACAAAGGGTAGCGTTCGATATTAGATTTATAGTCGAGCTTGAGGTCGGCCTGAAGATCCATCATCCCCGGGCGGGCAAGTAGAGCCGTATCCAGCCAATAAGCCTCGGGCTCGATCGTGGTGGGATCATTCACCCCTTGAAAATAGGCCTCGCGAACCCCACTGAGCGACATACGTTCCTTAATTGTCTCGCGAATGGCCGGTGAAGGTTGCCTCCAATAGGCACGCAATGGAGTCCAAGGACCATCACCCAGGCCTTCCTCGTATGCGTTGCCGTTCTGCGACACGATTGCGGTAATGCTATCCGGATTGGCGACCGCCAGATTGAAGCCGACCGGCGCGCCGTAATCGAACACGTACATCGCAAAGCGTCGTAGTGAAAGCTCGTTCATAAGGCCCTGAATCGTCTCTGTCAGAGCGGCAAAAGTAAATTGATACCCCGCTCGCTCTTCGACCGTCGTAAATCCGAACGAGGGCAGATCTGGTGCAATCAGGTGAAATCGGCCTGCGAGCTTCGGCATCAGGTGCCGGAAGTAGTGCGACGAGTTTGCAAAGCC
Organism: Candidatus Cybelea septentrionalis; assembly: GCA_003158175.1. Classification (GTDB taxonomy): domain Bacteria; phylum Vulcanimicrobiota; class Vulcanimicrobiia; order Vulcanimicrobiales; family Vulcanimicrobiaceae; genus Cybelea; species Cybelea septentrionalis. The sequence goes on along the minus strand of PMHJ01000022.1, from coordinate 3,981 downwards.
GTGAAGCAGTAGAAGAACCGGTTGTCCTTGCGCACCGGCTTCACGGTAGAAGACGTTCGCGGGGCCGACTCGGACGGTCGAATGACGGACGTTTGTCATGCAGATGTTCCTTCCCGAGCGGGCGTCGTTATCGATTGCTTGCTCAAGGCCCCGCCCCGAGATAGAGCCAATCCCTATAGCGCTGAGGGGTTTGGATTGCCGGGCTACTAGGTATCGCCCCGACCTGGGATCGATCATGGGCATGCTCGCCAGTACGCAGGGGTGCATGCTGACCCTGTCGCCGGGACGAGATTTGATAGGGGGAACGCGGAGGATACTTAGCCTCGATCGCCGCAGCCTTTTCGGCGCTGCGGTCGCAACCGTTGCTGCTGGCCCGCTTGGTTTTTTCGGTCTTCCAGAAAGGACTGCGGCTATGACTGAAGTTGCAGAACAGACGGGCAGCGATACGACCGCTATCCGCCCGTTTCCTCAGCTGAACGTTCCAGAAACGGAACTTGTCGAATTGCCCCGGCGCATCATCCCGAGGCGTCCGATCGACGAGAGAACCGTCGAGTTTATTGTACCCGCGCATTAAACCATAACTGCAATTGGAGAGATCAATGGACGAAGTGCAAGTCGAACAGAAAAACTATCAGATGCCACCGCACGAGGGGTTTACCATCGCTCACTTTCTCACAGTGGCCGACCTCAAGCGATCCGCCGAATTTTACAAGACGGTCTTCGGCGGAGAAATTGTGAGCATGGGCGATGGGAACGCGCCGCCGTACATCAAAATCGCAAACACGTGGCTCATAATCAACGTTGGTGGCGGCCCGACACCTGACAAACCAACGGTGACGCTCCGCCCCCCTCCCGACCCCAATGAGATCAGTAGCTTCATGAATATCCGTGTAGCAGATATTCAAGCGTGCTACAAGTTATGGAAGAGTCGGGGAGCCGAGTTCCTCACGGAACCAATTGCCAAATACGGCGAGATTCGCTGCTACATCCGCGATCCTGACGGTTATATTATCGAGGTCGGACAGAGCACCGATCTCACGTACGGCTAACGCTCGGCCCGGAGGGGCTGAATATTGCGAGTAGGTAGCGTGTCATAGTGACAGGACCCGTTGGCTCGCCGGGCGGACCAACCGGGTGTCTTGAATCGCGTCCGGCGGTGGAGGTACCAAATGCAACGTGGCCACAGAATCAGCAGGACGGCTTTCATCGTCGGGTCTGCCTCTGCCCTGACGGCGTGCTCGCCGGCCCCGCCCGCTCTAGTGGGCAACCAGGTTGGAATGGATCGCACTAGCGATGCTTTGCGAGGCCGCTGGAAAATTCTCGCAACTGGGTCGGGCACACTCCTCAGCATTCAGTTTACAACTGGAGGGCGCGAGCGCACTCACACGCAGCTCCTTATTTCGGGAAAGTCGGCGGCACGTTCGCCGTCTGGCCGGCCGATGGCAAAGCCTGCCTCGGTGAGGTTTGTTCCCAACCGAGGCAACCGAGTTGAGGCCGTACTCGTGAGCGATGCGGGGAACATCGTTCTAGCCGGTTATCCGCGATCGTCGGCCGACATTAAGAACTCCGTTTCCGGCGACGCAGTGTTTCACGCGAACAGGGGATATTTCGATGAGCTTTCGGAGCGTGGATCGCTCGCGAGTCCTCTCCAAAAGTTCTCTCTAGCGCTTCGGCGGGTCAGCTTGCAGGACGTTCGTATCATTACGACACGCTTCCCGGATGCGACGCTTGATGCCGTTATCATGGTCTATGTCTTCGGCTTCACCGCGGCAGATGCTCAGCAGCTAAAAGCAAAGATGCCGCACCTGACTGCAGCGCAACTCCTCGTTAAGCTGCCATTCGGTTTCGCAAAATAACCTCGTAATGCAAGCGAACGTGAATTTGGGCGTAACACCAGCATTTATCGCGCACTTACGCGAAGCCGGTGTCGAGAATCCGACAGCTTCTGACGCTACGTGCGCGCGTCTCACGGACTTCAAAAATGATAACTCATGACTTTCGATGCACAACGAACACTATGAGATCGGGGGCCGCATGGAAATCGACCACAATTTACATCAGTGCTCTGGATGCGCGGACGCTGCTGCGCTTTGGGGTGGCGGTATTTCGCGATTTTCGTTCATCGCCGCAACGACGGCGGCAGCCGTCGCGGTAGCTGACCCGACCTTAGCGAAGGCGCAGACCTCATCGCCGGCGACGACCGTGTACGTCGCCAAGAGAATTATAACGATGGAGAATGGCGGTCCCGCGTCTGCTGTCGCCGTTACCGGCACGCGCATCACCGCTGTCGGAACGCTGGACGAGGTCATTGGGTCGCTGCAGCCGGGATCGTTCAAAATCGACCACCAGTTCGCCGATCGCGTAATCACGCCCGGCCTTATTGAGCAGCATCTCCATCCGCTGCTAGGTGCCCTCTCCATGTCCGCAATCATCATCTCGATCGAGGATTGGGATGTTCCGGGCAATGTTTCGAAGGCTGCGCTCGACAACGCGGCCTACGTCTCACGACTCAAAGGGGTCATCGCCGCCATGAAAACGGCGCCCGCTGATAAGGTTCTCTTTACATGGGGATACCACCAGTATTTCCACGGGGATGTCTATCGTCCGCAACTCGATGCTCTTAGCGCAGATCGGCCAATCGTCATCTGGCATCGCTCGTGTCATGAATTGATTCTGAATACCGCCGCCCTCGAGAAATACGGGATAACCGAGGAGTCGGTTATTGGGCACGGCATGGCGAGTTCGCAAGCGAGCTTTGCCAAAGGTCACTTCTATGAAAAAGGCCTGACGTTAGTCCTAGAGCCCGTTGGTAAAGATCTCGTGACGCCCGCTCGCCTTCAAACCGGGATTGAACGGGTTAAGGCGTTCCTGCGGGCAAAGGGAGTAACGACGATTTGCGAACCCGGTACGCAGCTTTCGCGACGGATACAGTCCTTCTGGGAGGAGAGTCTCGGGGGGAATGACGTGGGATTCCGGACGTACTTCATCCCCGACGGCCGTGCGCTCTACGATACGCAGAAAGGCGATCTCAGCGGCCTTATTGCCGCTACCGAGACATTTGCGACCTGGGGAAAAGGCAACGTGGCGTGGCTCCCCAAGCAAGTTAAGCTTTTCGCGGATGGTGCGATTTTTTCGCAGCTCATGCAGATGCAGTCCCCTTATCTCGACGGCCATCACGGGGAGTGGATCGCCGAGCCGTCGGATTACGAGAAAGCGTTTGACACCTACTGGGTCGCAGGCTATCACATCCATACGCATGTCAACGGCGATCACGGCCTACAGGTCGTTGCCGATACGCTAGCGCGCAACCTCAAGAGGGCGCCGCGCGCCGACCATCGCTTTACTGTCGTGCATTTTGCGTGCTCGACCGACGAACAGGTAAAACAGCTTGCCGACCTTGGCGCGATCATCAGCGCGAATCCGTATTACGCAAGTGTGCTCGCAGACAAATATTCCGAGTTCGGACTCGGCCCGGAACGCGCCAACAGTATGGCGCGGCTCGGCTCGGCCGTGCGTAACGGCATAAGTATCTCCCTACATTCGGATATGCCAATGGCTCCCGCCGATCCGCTGTTTCTTATGTGGTGTGCGGTAAATCGGACAACGGTTTCAGGACGCACGGCGGATCCGGATCAGCGCATCAGCTCCGAAAAGGCGCTGCGTGCGGTGACGATTGAAGCTGCGTACTCAATCGAAATGGAACACGAGATTGGAAGTGTAAAAGTTGGAAAGAAGGCTGATTTAACCGTTCTAGACCGAGACCCACTTGCGATTCCTTCGGAGCAGCTTAAAGATGTGCGCGTACTAGGAACGGTGTTTCAGGGGCAACTTTTCCTCCGCGACGATACGTCCTATGGAGACGCTGGCAATGGATCGGAGCTCAAAAGTGTTCAGCCGACTGTCTCGCGCGACGCCCTACAATCGGTTGTCGGATAACATAACGCCCTCATTTGGGGCTGCCGAGGACTGTATTGTCTGAGT
>PMHJ01000031.1 GCA_003158175.1 Candidatus Cybelea septentrionalis | reverse complement strand
CGATGTCATCCTGAGCTTGTCGAAGGATGACCGAGAGGTCACCTCGGTATGAAGCGTGGCAGCGTTTCGGCTAGGGCTTCCTCTGGTGCAGCTTCCTCTCGTGCAGCTGCCTCGCCCATCCGATGACTTCGCCGTCTTCGACATCGACGCGCGTACCAACGCGAGCGAATCCGTTCCGTTCGAGAACGGCCTGCGACGCGATATTTTGCACGGCCGTTTCGGCGGTCAGCGTGTCGATGGATGGATCAAGCGCCGCGACTTCCACCATTGCGGCAACAGCGCTGGTTGCATAGCCGTTGCCCCGTTTGCTTGGCGCGATTCCAAAGCCGATCTCCACGCAACGGTCAGCGGGCGGTCGTCGATAGCTACACAGGCCCACCACCTCTCCGTTCCACACCACCAGCCACGACGCGCGGCTTCCGGCATCATGAAGGCGCATCGTTATTGCGCGTACGATCCCAAGCACAATGGGATCGTCAACGCCGCCTTTGGGCAGGCTCAGTCCATTTTGGCAGCAATCCTCACCAAGCATCCATCTGAAGTCGGTATCGGCAGCTTCGATAAGCACGACATTAGGAATGTCAGGTAGTACGGGCATGACTTATGCGCATCTTTGCGCAGCCCTGAGCAATCCCTTGAGCGCGGAGGGTGACACCGTCGATCTACTTTGCTTCGACCTCGACGAGCCGGCACACCGCCAATGTCACCAAATCTCTCAGAGGTTACTTCGGCGTGAGGCGTTGCAGCATTTCGGCTAGAGCGTAGCCGATCAACCCGCCGTGCCAGTCGAGAATCTGCCAGTGATCGTCGCCCGGCACGATCTGGATCTCGGCGTCGCTGCCGAGTTTGTGCAGGGCGTCCTGCATTAGCACGACCGAATCGTTGATATGGAACGTGTCTTGTGCGCCGACGAACACGTGAAGCTTCCCCTGCAACAGCGGGCCCAACGTGCTCCAACGCTCTTGCAGAATCCTCGTGATATCATAATGCTCTTCCCAATACGTTGCGACCGCCGGGTCGATGGCGCCGGTCGCTCGATTGAAGAGTTGGGCCGGCGATCCGTCGGTACACCGCGGGCTGTAGACGATATCGTACGTGTCTATTTGCCGCTTCGCCCACGGCGTTTCGCGGGTCGGCGTGCGCGGCGACACGTCGCACCCGCTTGGGCTAAGCACGAACTCGCGCATCGTCGAAGTATCGTGCCCGTGTTCGCGACACTCGCCGTACGCGTTCCCCGCAGCGTCTTGGTAGAAGTTCGCCGACGGCTTCGTCAGATCGGGCCCGTAGAAATCGTGGAAATCGACCGCGTCCGGCGAGACTACCCATGCGCCGTTGAACGCATCGGGATAGTTCACTTGGAGCCATAGCGCCGACCACCCGCCCGATGAATGCCCGAACAGAAAACGGCCGCCGGCACCGAGGGTCCGAAAATGCGCATCCGTTGCCGGAAGGAACTCGCTCGTAAGTGCCGTGCCCCAGGGTCCGTCGTTGGCCGAGTCGGCATATTGATCGTGGATCGCCTCTCCGTCGAACTCGATCATTCCGCGCAGGAAAACAATCAGGAACTCGGAGCCCAGCGCCCTCATAGGTTTTTGCCAAGCTAGCTGTCTCCACACGTCGATTTCGTAGAAATCGTCGAATGCCGATATAACGTAGACCACCGGATACCGCCGCTCCGGCTCCTTGTAATAGGAGTCGGGAAGGAGAACGGTCGCCGCAATTTGGACCGGCTGGTTGAGAAACGTCGAGAGAGCTTTGCTTGGAAAGTTGACGTACAATAGCTGCGGCTCGCCGGCGCGCGCGCCGGCCAACGTGAAGGCCATCGCGGTGCAAAACATTACCGCGAACGCACGTCGCTTCATCTACCGCGCGGTCGCCAGCGCGAAGACGAGGACGAGGCTAAGGAATGCTCGCATCGTCGCCCTTGGAGGCTAACACGCGTGCGAGATTGGTGAAGTCCGACGGTATACATGAGAATAGTCGTCGAGTTATTCTCCGCCCCGACTTCGGAGATCATCTGCAGCCGCCGTAACTCCAATGAGATCGGGCGGGACTCCATCACCTCGCAGCCTCGGCCAGTTTCTGAGACGCCTCGAACTCGGCGTCGGCCTTGATGATTCGCGCACGGCGCTCGCGGACGGCTTCGGCTTCGCGCGCCATCGCGCGCTGCATCGATTCGGGAATTTCGACGTCCTTCATCTCGACCATCGTGACCTTGAGACCCCAGTCTTCGGTCACTTCGTCGACGATCTCGCAAAGCCTTGAGTTTATCGTCGTTCGCTCGCGGAGCACCTCATCGAGCATGTGTTGGCCGATGATGTTGCGCAAGCTCGTAAGCGCAACCTGATAGGCTGCGTAGCTATAATCCGCAACCGCTATAATCGCCTTTGCCGGATCGACGATGCGATACCACAGAACGGCATTGACCTTGATCGTCACGCTGTCTTTTGTGATCGTCTCCTGTTGCTCGACGGTCACCGTCACGGTGCGCAAGTCCACGGTACGCCCGCGCTCGATCAAGGGTATCAAGTAATAGAGTCCGGGACCCCGCGTTCCTACGTAGCGCCCGAGCCGGAAGACTACGCCACGCTGGTATTCCCAGGCCACGCGCACGCCGCTGATAAGAACGAGGGAAATGACGATTAGAAGCGTTAGAATTACGGTTCCAATCAATGGACTTCTCCTTCTCGAGCGTTCAGAGCACTTCGAATAACGCGGCGGCGCCCATGCCGCCGCCGATGCACATCGTTACGACGACATACTTCTCGCCGCGGCGTTTGCCTTCGATCAAGGCATGCATCGTCATCCGCGCCCCGCTCATGCCGTACGGGTGGCCGATCGAGATCGCGCCGCCGTCGACGTTGAAGCGCTCGTTTGGAAGGCCGAGCGTGTCCCGGCAATAGACGGTCTGCACAGCGAAGGCTTCGTTGAGCTCCCACAAACCGACGTCGCCAACCTTAAGTCCTTGGCGATCGAGCAGCTTGGGAATCGCATAGACCGGACCGATTCCCATCTCGCCGGGGTCGCATCCCGCGACCACGTAGCCACGATAGATCCCCAGCGGTTGCAGTCCGCGTGCCTTCGCAGTCTCGCTCGACATCACAACGACGGCGGCAGCGCCGTCGGAAAGCTGCGATGAGTTGCCGGCCGTAATCGTCGAATCGGCAACGCCGGGAACGGCGCCTTTGAGCGCCGCCAGCCCAGCAAGCGTCGTGTCGGGACGGTTCCCTTCGTCCTTGCCTAGGTCGACACGCTCCTCGCGCACGGCACCGGTCTCGCGTTCTTGCACGTACTTCCACGACGGCGTCGGCACGATCTCGGCATCGAAGCGCCCCGCGGCCTGTGCGGCAGCGGTCCGTTGCTGGCTTTGCAGTGCGTATTCGTCTTGACGCTCGCGAGAAATGCCGTACTTTTTCGCGACGAAATCGGCCGTGTAGAGCATGGGCGTGTAGAGATCCGGCTCGTGGCGCAGCAGCCACTCTTCGGCAAAGAAGTGGAGATTCAAATCGTTCTGCACCATGCTGATCGACTCGACACCGCCGGCCACGACCACCTCGGCGTTGTCGACGATGACGCGCTTTGCCGCCGTTGCGATTGCGTCGAGCCCCGACGCGCAGTAGCGGCTCACCGTCTGCCCGGAAACGCTGACCGGACAGCCGGCACGCAGCGCAGACGTCCGGCCGATATTGTTCCCGGTGGCGCCCTCCGGCAGGCCGCAGCCCATGATGACGTCTTCGACCTCCTCCGGTTTGACCGAAGCCCGCTCGATCGCGTGTTTGACGACATATCCCGCCATCGTCGCGCCTGGCGTTTGATTGAAAGCACCGCGAAACGCGCGCCCGATCGGCGTGCGCGCGACCGAAACGATAACGGCTTCACGCACCACTGGCTACTCCTCCTCCCGGTGTCATGCTGAGCTTGTCGAAGCATGACGAGGCGGCGAAGGTGCCGCCGCTTTCGGCAACGCGCGTGAGCAAGGCCGACGGTTTCCATTGCGGTCCGAATGCTGCCTCAAACTCGCGGATACGCTCGTAGACGCGCGCGATGCCGACCTCGTCGGCATACCACATCGGGCCACCGCGATGCGGCGGGAAGCCATAGCCGTAGACGAAGACGATGTCGATATCGCCGGTTCGCAGCGCGACGGCCTCTTCGAGCAGATAGGCACCGCGATTGATCAGCGCGTAGAGCAGGCGCTCGCGAATCTCGCGATCGGTCACGACGCGCGGCGCGATTCCGGCTTTGCGCGCCTCTTGCGCAAAGAGTTGTTCGACGACCGGGTCCGCAATCGGCTCGCGCCCCTTGCCGACCGCTTTGTCGTATTTGAAAAATCCGGCCATCGATTTCTGGCCGAGCCTTTTTTGCTCGACGAGCTGTTCGAGCACGTTCGTGCGCCCCTGACCGGATTTGCCTTGAAGTTTTTGTACGTGCAGCCCAATGTCGAGGCCGGAGAGATCGCTCATCGCAAACGGTCCCATCGGAAAACCGAAGGCTTTCATCACCGCATCGACCCGCGCCGGCGCGGTACCCTCCTCGGCGAGCCCAAACGCCTCGCGCATATAATCGAAGATCATCCGGTTGCCGATGAACCCGAACGCGTTGCCGGAGAGCACGGCCTTCTTCTTCAACGTCTTGCCGATTGCAAAGGCGGTCGCCAGGGTTTGCGCGGACGTCGCGCGCCCTCGCACGATCTCGAGCAGCGGCATGATGTTCGCCGGCACGAAGAAGTGCAGCCCGAGAACCTTGTCCGGGCGTTTGGTCGCGGCGGCCATCGCGTCGATGTCGAGCGTCGAGGTGTTGCTCGCGAGCAATCCCTCGGGCTTGACGATCGCGTCGAGCTTTGCAAAGACCTCACGCTTGACGTCGAGATCCTCGAAGACCGCCTCCACGACGAGATCGGCGTCGGCCAGCTCGCTCCAATCGTCGGTGAAGGTGATGGACTGGCCGCGCTGCCATGCCTCTTCTTGCGTCAGGCGACCTTTTTGCACTTGGTACATGAACATGCCCATCACGGTCTGGCGCGCCTTGTCGACTGCCTCTTCATTCGTATCCACGATCACGACCGGAGTACCGGATTGGGCAAAGGTAATCGCGATGCCGCTCCCCATCGTCCCCGCCCCGACCACGCCGGCGTTGCCAACGGTTAGCGGCTGCACACTCTCTGTGTCATCCTGAGCCAGCCTGCCCTGAGCGGAGTCGAAGGGAAGGATGACGGGCGGAATCTTATCTAGCTCACGCTCCGCAAAGAAAAGGTGGCGTAACGCTAGCGACGCTTTCGAGCGAACGAGCTCGTCGAAAAGTCTCGCCTCACGCGCGATGCCGAACGCAAACGGCAGCTCGACCGCGGCCTGCACCGCGTCGATCAGTTTGTGCGCGGCGAAGCCGCCGTTCTCTTCCGGCGGCACCATCTTATGCGCCTGCGCGACGACGAACGGCGCGGCTTGCATCGGAACGTCAGGCGCAATCGTCGCCTCGAGCGCCGAGATGCGCCGTTTCGGTGGAATCTCTTTCGCTAACGAGATCGCGCGCTCGACGACGTCGCCCTCGACGAGCTCGTCGAGAATGCCAAGCTCGAGGACGCGCGCCGCGGGCACGGCCGAGCCCTTCAGCATGAACTCCAGCCCCGCACGCGCGCCGATCAATCGCGGCAGGCGCTGCGTTCCCCCCGCGCCCGGCAGCAGCCCGAGCCTGATCTCCGGCAGACCGAGCTTCGACCGCGGGGTCGCGATGCGGTAATCGCAGGCCAGCGCGAGCTCCAACCCTCCGCCCAGGCAGACGCCGTCAATCGCCGCAATATGCGGCTTGATGCTCAGCTCGACCGCGCGGATCACGTCGCGGATCGTCACGGCTCCCGCCGGAAGCTCGCTGTTGAAATCGTTGACGTCGGCGCCGCCGCTGAAGAGTCCGTTTGCGCCCGAGAAAACGATGGCTTCGACCGAGTCGTCGGCGTGTGCGGCCTCGATCGTTTCGTACAGCTTGGCGCAATAGGCAAACGAGAGTGCGTTGACTGGTGGGTTATCCAGCGTAATTACACGCACGCCCTTGTCACCCTGAGTGCCTCGACTGCTCTCGGGATAAACTTCGTCGAAGGACGGATCGGCGGGTATCAAACCCCTGCGGTTACCTTACGATCCAAATGAAACTGCTCGTCGCTCAGCGCCATCACGTCGCCCGAACCGTCCACGATCTGTCGCTGATACCAGGCGCACTGCGAGAGCACGTGCGTGGCATAGAATGCCGCCGTGCCGAGCTTCGCGCGATAGAAATCGGCCTCGGAATCGCCGGCGGCGATCTTCCCCGCCGAAATTGCGGCCGCACGCGCCATCTGCCAGCCGCCCGCGACCGCGCCCCAGAGCCGCAGATACGGCACGGAGCACGCGAAGGCTTTATTGAGATCGCCCATCGCGTTCATCCCGATCCACTGTGAGGTCTCGTTCAAGACTGCGAGTGCTTTTCCGAGCGCCTCGCCAATCCGTTTGACCGTCTTGTCGGAGTAACCGGCGCACTCTTTAGCGACCGACTCCATCTCCTTGCCGACGGTACGCGCGGTTGCGCCCATATCGCGCAGCAGTTTGCGCCCGATCAAATCGAGCGATTGAATGCCGGTCGTGCCTTCGTAGATCGTGAGAATGCGAACGTCGCGGTACTGCTGCGCGATGCCGGTCTCCTCGATGTACCCCATGCCGCCGAAGACCTGCAGCGCGTTCGAACAGAGCTCCACCGCGTTCTCCGTGCACCACCCTTTGACGACCGGAATCATTAGCTCGACGAAGGCTTTGTGCTGCTTGCGCACTTTTTCATCGGGATGGCGCGCCGCATAATCGAGCGAGGCCGCGGTAACGTAGGCGAGGCCGCGCATCGCCTCGATCGTCGCCTTCTGCCACATCAGCATGCGCCGCACGTCGGGGTGGTTGAAGATCGGTTCGGGCGCGCGGGAGCCGGGCTTGAGGCCGCGCCCTTGTACGCGCTCCTGCGCGTACTCGAGCGCACTCTGGTACGCGCGGTCCGCCAGCGCGATGCCCTGCACGCCGACCGAGAAACGTGCCGCGTTCATCATGATGAACATGTACTCGAGGCCACGATTCGCTTCGCCGACGAGGTAACCGGTCGCGCCTTTGCCCTTCTCTCCGTAGTTGAGCGTACACGTCGGGTTGCCGTTGATGCCGACCTTGTGCTCGATGCTCGCGCAAACGACGTCGTTGCGATCGCCCAAGCTGCCGTCGGGATTGACGAGGAACTTCGGCACGATGAAGAGTGAGATGCCTTTCGTGCCTTCCGGCGCGTCAGGCAGACGCGCCAGGACGAGATGGATGATGTTCTCGGCCATGTCGTGCTCGCCGAACGTGATGAAGATCTTGGTACCGGTTATGAGATGGTGGTCGCCGTCGGGCAGCGCGCGGGCGCGCACCTGCGCCAGATCGGAACCGGCCTGCGGTTCCGTGAGACACATCGTACCGGTCCATTTGCCGGAGACGAGATTTGGGATGAAGCGCTTCTTCTGTTCCTCGGAGCCGACGAGTTCGATCGCTTCGATCGCGCCCTGATTGAGCAGCGGCCCGTTGGCGAACCCGATGTTGGCGGCGTTCCACATTTCGAGCGTCGGCCCGAGCAGGATCTGCGGCAGCCCTTGGCCTCCGTATTCCGGCGGAACGGGCAATCCGATCCAACCTGCCTCGGCAAACTGCTTGTACGCGGCCTTGAAACCCGGAGGCGTCGCCACGTCGCCGCCGTTCCACGTGCAGCCCTCCGTATCGCCGATCCGATTGAGCGGGTCCAGCACGCCCGACGCAAATGCCGCCGCCTCTTCCAGCACCGAATCGAGAACATCGAGCGTCTCTTCACAGCCGGGCAGCGCGGCGATCGCGTCGATGCCGGCCAGTTCTCGAAGCGCGAAGTTCATGTCGCGCAAGGGTGCCCGGTAGGTGCTCATTTGGGATTCCTTCTTTCCATATATTAGAAACAGCAGATACGGGAGGCGAAGAGCGACGCCCTTTCCTCGACTCTACGGGGCATTAGAAATCGTATAAAAGAGTCCGCCTGCTTGCGGGCGGATGCAATCACTACGGTTACTCTATGGGTAGACAAACACAACACTTTTCTCAAGGAGATCTACATACCGATGTTACTTATGTCACTGCTCTTGTCGGTCATCACGCTCAACCCCGCAATGGCGCCGCCTTCGGCGATGGGTTTCACGCAAGGTTATGTTCAAGGCAGCCCAATCTCTCCGGACAGCACTTGCAAGCCCGGCGACATCTGCGCCTCATCGAAATCATTCCATCGGAATGGCTGTTTCTTCAACAACTTCTGGAATAACAGCAACGGTGGAACGCCGCTGGCAATCGACATCACGGAGACCGGATCGAACGGCAGCCCCGTCTATATCTATTGGGTCAACAACACCAACAAGACCATCTCGATCACCGGCAAAGCAACGGTTAACTTCTACTGTCCGAGGCTGAGATAACGGATCGCGCCTTCACGGCCGTACCTCGAGCGTACTGCTCGCGCTGCGACCGAACTGCTCGGGCGCATCCTGCAGATAGGCTCGCGCGCCAGGCCATCTGAACGTACCGGGCGTGACGGAGCGCACTAAGTAGTGCACGTCGTACACGCCCGGATCGAGATGCTGCGCGTAGGCCACGACCCGATCGCGGTAGATTTGCGTAGCGTCGATCTGCCAGCTATCGCTCTGCGGGACGATCGCTTGCAGCGTCGTGCGGAACGACGTGTCGACCGCTTCAAAGCCGGCCGGCAAAGGATCCTCGATCACGATCCGGTCCACCGGATGATCGACGATCGTTCGAATGCCGATGTCGAAGACGCGCCCGGCAACAACCGCCACGGGCGCGGCCGCCGATAAATCCATCGTCGCCAGAGCGGGCGCGCCCGTCGCCGTGCTCCCGACGCTCGGCTCGTTGACCGTCCTGATAACGCGAAACGCGCCGAGCTGACCGGGCGCGTCGAGCGCGACCGGATACGTGTAGAGCAGCGTGTAATGCGCGTTCCCTTCGATCGCGACGGCTTTACCGTTCACCGACGAGGCATCGACGGTTATCGTTTGTGATGACGCCGTTCTCCCGAACTTCATGCTGACGACGGTACGATCTCCCACCATCGCGGTCGCCGTCGACGGAGTAAGCTTCTCGGTGGCGGCATAGGCCGAAAGTGCAGTCAACGCAGACGCCGTGTCGTCGGTCGTCGGCCACCCGCATTTGCACTGTTGCGCGACTAGCGCACGCACGGCGCCGTCGACCTGCTCGGGCGGCGCGCGGCGCTCGATGAGAAGCTGGAGCATCTGCGACTGCGCGTCCACGAGCGAGCCCAGCCAACTCCATTGGGTGCCCAGGTTCGCGACGGAGTAGCGCCCCGTGACGTAGAGCGTCTGCTGGAGGCGATCGGCCATCGCCGCGCCTTGCCCTTGCCAACCCGGCGTCTTCAAAAGATAACGCGCCAAACGAATCTGGGTCGCGCTGTCCAACGAACTCGATTGGGCGACGATATCGGAGAGAAAGTCGGTTCGCCGACGGCCGGCCTGCGAAAGCGTCCAGAGCGCCTCGAAGCGCAGCTGAGCCTTGCAGAGCGCAGCGTTGCACCACTTGAAGCGCCCCGGATTGGCGAGTGCCTGCGTCATGAACCCGATGCCCTGCGAAACGGCATTGGTATCAACACGAACGCCCTGCGCCCGCGCGAAGAGCAGCGCATCGAGGGCGCCCGCCGTCGTGAACGGATCGCTGGCCGAGGCGCCGGCAAATGCTCCAAAGCCGCCGTCACCGCGCCGGTACGAAAGCAAGCCCTGCAGATTCGTCGCAACGGCCGCCGCCGGATCGAACGCCAACTCGAGACGATACGGGCCGCGCAGCCGCGCGAGCGCGCTGGCGACGACCAAGCGCGACGCCGATTCGTCGGCCAGCGGCAGCGCCTCGCCTTCCATCGCGCGCTCCGACGGCACGACAAACTGCGGCACGATCGAGTTCCCCAGCGTCAGCTGCAGCGTGCCGCCGGCGCTCACGTTCAGGGGAATCGCCGCGTGGCCCACGCTGACGCCGCTTTCAATGACCGATTCGGTGACGGTTCGGTCGCTCGTTGTGAAGGGAACGCGGAACGCGTCGCGTTGCGAGCCGAGCGAGCTCGACGCTTCCACCAACGTCGCTGCCGGCGTCCCGGCGACGACCGGGAAACGAAACGCCTGCATGCCGGTCTGCGCGGTTTCGGTAGCGCGCTGCGAGTGCGCATCGCCCTGCGCAAAGGCAAGCGCGCCGCTCAACTTCAAGACGAGATCGAGCGCGCCGCTCGCGCCGGTTTGGTTCGCGATGGAAAGGCCGAGTTGGAAACGATCGCCGGGACGGGCGAACAGCGGCAAGAGCGGATTGGCGATCAGCGGCTGCGTCGAGATGAACGTGCGATCGCCCGTGACAAAGTGCGCCGCATCGCCGTCGAGCGCAACCGCCATTACCCGCCAGGTCGTGAGGTCGTCGGGCATCGTAAACTGCGCGTGCGCCCGCCCTTGCGCGTCGGTTTGCAGGACGCTGTAGTAGGGCATCGGCTGGAAGTTGGCGCGCACGCGCGTGCTTCCGGCGCCGGCCAGAAAGCCGCCGCCGTAACCGAAGCCCTTCTCACTCGGTGGCGTCTGCGTTTTCAGCGTCACGTTCTCGCGGTTATCGGCGAAGATCGTCGCGATCGGCTGCGCGGCGAAGACCGTCTGCACGAGATCCGGCAACCGATAGCGGGAGAGCTGTAAAATCGCATCGTTGACGACCATCGCAACGATTTCCCCACGCACCGGGGCGCCCGCGCGGCCGCTCAACGCGAAGTCGACACTCTGTGCGCCGCCGGGCTGCACCGTGGCGTTTTTCGGAGCGATCGCGAGCTTCAAGTACCGGTCGACAAGATCGACGTTAAACCCGGCCATCCCAGTTAGAGAAAGCGTGGCAAGCTTCGTTGTCATCCTGAGCTCGGGCCGCCCTGAGCCTGTCGAAGGGTCGAAGGATGGGCCCCGCCGCACCACGACCGCCTCCAGCGCCGCATTCGGCATCATTTCGGCGGTGATCATGAACGGAAAGCGCACCGTGCCGCTGACGTTATGCATCGTCGTGCGGTAGATCGTGTCGTTGCGCACGACGGCCAGGTAGATGTCGGCCCGATCGTACGGCGACGCAATCAGAGCCGTCGCCGTCTCGCCGGTCGCGTATTGCTTTTTGTCGAGCTTGATCGCGACCGCATTGACGTCCGAGAGCCCCCAATCGGCCTCGCCCGCCCCGAAGGCGAAAACCTGAATCTCCGTCGCGCTCGCATCGTTCGCTTTGTCACCCTCAGCGTGTCGAAGGGCGGCTGGCCGTGCAACGATGCGATACGGGCCCGCGTCGCTGGGCGTCAGCTGCGCCGTGATCGGGCGTTCCCCCGAAACGACGTCGGCGCCGGCAACGGTATCGTACTTAATCGACTGCTGCGCGTTTTCGCCGCCCTCTTCTTCCTGCGTGGCCGACGTGTACGTCATCTTCTGCAGCTCGAGATGCACCGACCGTCCTGCGATTGCTTTGCCGTCGGCATCGGTGACGACGACGCGAACCGGCATCGGCGTGCCCGCCTTCCCCACGGTCTCGGAGGCCAAGCCGATCACCGCATCGCCGGGCAGCGCGAGAAACGTCTGCGAGTCGCTGACGGAAAGATTTGAGACGTCGCTCGTCTCCATGTCCACGGTGTACGTCATCGGGAATGGCAGATCGGCGGGCACCGCCACGTCGAGCGACGTCATGCCTTTGGCATCGAGCGTAAGATCACGCTGCAGCACGTCGGTCGTAAACGAGGGCGTCTGCTCGGGATAGAACCACTGCGGCCCAAACCAGAAATCATCCCATCCCTTCGGCTGCACGGTCGCCACGTCACGCGTGACGTAGGCGTGCGCGGTGCCGCCTTGCAGCGGCGCTCCAAAGAGATAGTTCGCGGAAACGTTCGCACCGATGCTCGAGCCGGCGACGGCCGACTTCGACGCCAGCGTTAGCGTTAGGTTGAAGTTCGGCGGCTTGAACTCAGCGACGCGCAGCGAACCGTCGATCTCGTTTCCGTTGGTTCCTTTGGCGGCAATCGAGTAGTAACCCAAATCCTGCTGTTTCGAGAAGTCGATCGGAATCGAGAAGATACCGAGCGAATCCGTGCGCCGGCGCCCGAGCGACGTCGTGACGTTGCTGGGATCGCTCAGAGTCACGTTGTAGAACGCATTGGCATCGGGCACGACGCGATCGCCTTTGACATAGTACGCGACGCCGGTGATCTCGCCGCGCTCTCCGGGTTGGTACATTTGACGATCGCTAAAGATCGTGCCGCGCGAGAGTGGCGCACCGCTCGTCCATCCGCCGTAAATGTCGAAGCGCGGATAGCCGCTGTAGCTCCACGTCGTGACCGTCGCGACGTCCGCGCCCTGCGTCACGACGACGCCGAGATTCGGCGCCTGATTGGAACTCGCCAGAATCGAGCAGCGCTCGACGTCCACGCCGTAGAAATTCAGCTCACCGTTTGCATCGGTCGCGCCGGTCGCGCAAGGCTGCGGCGCCAGCTTATTCTGATCGTCGACGCGATAGGCGGTCACCGTTGCCCCGCGCACCGGTGCGCCGTCGCTCAGACGCTGGACGAGTACGAGACCGTGCGACGGAAACCACTGCGAGAAAACGCCGAGATTCGTGAGTTGTACGGCGCCCACGAGACTCTCCGAGCCCGTCGCGTCGAGCGCCGTGCGAAAACCGTACGCGAGCGCACCGTACGAGCCGCCTAGGCGCGACTGTAAGGGAAGCCGCACAACGCTCTGCACGTTGCGCCGCGCACCCGCCAGCGAAATGCTCGGCCAGCTTTGCCATGGCGGAAGCATCGCGAGCGGATCGCGCGCGCCCAGCATCTGCAGCGGCGTCAGCGTAGCGTAGCCCTCGCGATAAGAGTTCCCCGGTAAATTCGTCGCGTAGAAGTTCAGGTCGACCGGCGTGCCGGCCGGGATCACGCTCGGCTGCCATCCGTTCGGCGCCCAGGCGCCCGGCGCGAAATCCGACGTATGAATCGTCACGCGCCGTTCCTGCCCGAGCGTTTGACCGAATACGTCCTTCACGCTCGCTGCGACCGTTGCGACGTACGTTTTGTCGGGATCGAGCGCATACGGATCGATGGCGATGGCGTTCGATTGATCCGGCACGCTCGTCAAGGTCTTTACCGCCGCGGGTGCCGGCGAGATGCTCACCGCGTTTGCGATCGAGTTCGGATCGAGGGGATTGCTGAACGCGATTGCGGGATCCCCGTCGGCAAAACGGCCTCCGCCGTTCGGACTCGGGACCGGCGTCGGAACGATTGTCAGCGCGTCATAGGTGCGCACGCTGCCGAGAAAGCGTCGTGCCGTCCCTAAATTTCCGTAGAGCGGTTCGACGCCCGGCGCTATTGCAAGCTGGTAGGTCGTGCCCCGCCGCAGCTCTTGCGTCGGGCGCAGATCGTAGACCCAAACGTTGAGCGACGGATCGTAGAGTTCTTGCGCGTTGTCGCCCGGATTGGGCGACGGCGTCGCTTCCAAGACGGCGGTCACGCTGGAACTGCTGCCGTCGGTACCGTCGATCGTCGCGTGCGCGGCCAACGACGCGACGTCCACCGCGGCATTGCCGGTGACTTGGAGTTTCGGCCGCAGGCCAACCGGCGCGGGCGTCGCCTCGTCGTCGCCAGCCACGAGTTGCGGCAAGCCGGTGAAGCTAAGCGCTTGCGTTTCGAAGGTCCAGGCGAGATCGCGCTGCAGCGTGTCGCCGGCGAGGTCGCGTAATCCCGCGGCGAGCGTAATACGCACGCGCGTGCCGATCGGCAGGGCGCGCTCGGCCACGAAGCCGATCATTCGCGGCGTCAGAACGACGAAGTGGCCGGCAAGCTCCGGCTCGATGCTGACGCGATCGAGGATCGACCGCGGGCCTTCGCCGGAAAGCGCTTCAACCGGCGTGACCGGGTTCGCGAAGATGATCCGAATCTGCGCCAACGATTGGGCCGTGCGCGTCGGCGAAATCGACGCAATCCAGGGCGGCAGCGACGGCTTCGGAACCGCCGTCACCGTCGAAAGCCTCGGCCCGCTCGTCCCCGTGCCCGTGCACGAGACAATCGCCGCGATGGCAATGGCTACGAGCAGCGAATAGAGCGCACGCACCTATGCCATCTTCCAGCAACCAGCGATGAAACACTTTGTGCTCGCGTTCGCGATCTGCGCTCTGGGCGCCGCGATCGCTCTCGAACGCTCCGGAATTGACGTCGCCAAGCTCAACCGGCCGCAGGGATCCGTCACGTACACCGACCGCAACGGAATCGCGCTCGGAACGATCCTCGGCGCCGGATCGGCGCACTCCGATAACGTTGCGCTCGACTCGGTCTCTCCGATCTTCCTCGACGCCATCCTCGCCGCCGAGGACGCACGCTTCTGGCGGCACGGTGCCGTGGACGTTCGAGCGCTGCTCCGCGCCGCGCGCGACTACGCGATCTTCGGTGGCGGCGGCAGCGGCGGTTCGACGATCGAAATGCAGCTCGCGCGACTCCTCTCTCCCAGCGTCATCCCGAGTTCTCCCGGTGTCATCCCGAATTCTCCCGGTGTCATCCTGAGCTTGTCGAAGGATGACGGGGCGGGCGCTCGGAGCGAGATAGTTCGAAAGCTCAAGCAGATCGCGCTTGCCGAGCGGATCGAGATAGCTTCGAGCAAAACGGCGGTGCTCGTCGCGTACGTCAACCGCGTGCCGATGGGCGGCAACGTGTATGGGGTCGAAGCGGCGGCTCGCACCTACTTCGGCGAGCCCGCGGCCGATCTTGATTTGGCGCAAGCCTCGCTGCTGGCCGCGATTCCCAACGATCCGGCTCGGCTCGCGCCTGACGCCGATTGGGAAGCGCTGCGCGCTCGCCAACATTACGTCTTGCATCGCATGGTCGACCTCGGCGAAATCAGCCCGGCGACTGCGAACCGCGCCTTTGCCGAAACATTGAACGTGCGCTTGGGGGACTCGGGAATCGACGACGCGCCGCACGCACTATTCTCCCTCTATGGCGACGGCAACCGGCGCAGCGGACGCGTCCGCACGACGATCGATCGTCCGCTCCAGCGTTTCGTCCAAGCGCAGACGCAGAACGTGATCGGCGCCCTGGAGCGCTATCACGTCACCGGCGGCGCCGCGCTCGTCGTCGATAATCGAACCGGCGAGGTTTTGGCTTACGTCGGCTCGCCGGATTATTTCTCCGACGAAGCATTAGGGCGTAACGACGGAGTTCGGGCGTTGCGCCAGCCCGGGTCATCGCTCAAGCCATTCACGTACGAACTAGCGCTCGAGCGGGGAACGATTCGCTCGACGACGATTCTGCCCGACGTCGCGGCGGCATATGCGATTCCGGGCGGCAAGCTCTACGAGCCCGCCGACTATAGCGGCCGTTTCAGCGGGCCGGTCCGAGTGCGATATGCGCTGGCAAACTCGCTCAACGTGCCGGCGGTTCGCGTTCTTTCCGGCCTGGGCGTCGAGCCGCTCCTCTCGCGTTTGCACGCGCTCGGCTTTGCGCACCTCGATCGTCCGCCGGCTTATTACGGGCTCGGTTTAACGCTGGGCAGCGGCGAGGTAAGTCTCTGGGAGCTCGTGCAGGCGTACGTTGCGATGGCGCGCGGCGGCAGTTTCTTACCGCTGCATCTCATGGGAGAGCCCGCAACACCGCGCGCCATCGGCGATCCCGCGAACTGGGCGCTCGTCACCGACATGCTGGCCGATCCGCACGCGCGGGCGCACTCGTTCGGCCTGCACTCGGTGCTCGAGATGCCGTTCCCGGCCGCGGTAAAAACCGGTACATCGTCGGATTTTCGCGACACCTGGACCGTTGGATTTACGCGCGACTACACGGTCGGCGTTTGGGTCGGGAACTTCGACGGCAGCCCGATGCGCGGCGTCTCCGGCGTCACCGGAGCGGGCCCACTCTGGAATCGTATCATGCTGCACTTGTACGAACGCAATGCGGAACCGCCGCCTTTCGCGCCGCCGCGGGGCTTCGTTCGGAGATCGATCTGCGCGACGACCGGGCGGCTCGCGTCGCATGCAACCGCCGATTGTGCGGCCGTCGTCCGGGAGTGGGTGGCACCGCGCGACCTTACGACGCTACGAGCGCGCGATGAAACTATGGCGCTGCGCATTCTCTTTCCAGCCAATGGCGACACGTTCGTGCTCAACGTCACGACGAGCGCGCTGCAGAGGCGAGAGCAGCAGCTCTCGCTGCGCGCGCTCGACGCGCGCTCTTCCGTCCGCTGGAGCGTTAATGGTACCGCGCTTGCCCTCGATGCAAGCGGAAATGCATTTTGGCCGTTACGCTTGGGAACGTGGCGGATTGAGGCCGCCGACGGCAAGCAGCGCGATCGCGTTACAATTCGCGTCGTGCCGCCCCCCGTCGCCCACCCCGGCTTTACGTTCGCAAAGGGCCACGCCTAGAGCAAGCTTACTCGGTGTCGACGGGTTCGTAGGAGGGCGGTTCGCGCAGGAACTGCGACAGCGGATACTTCGAGGGAATCGTGGTGAACGCGCGCGGCTTCTGGCTGAAATCGAAGGCGTTGTCCAGGCTCGTTGCGCGAGTGTCGGTGTAACCTTGCGACGTCGGCCCGATGCTTCCGGTCCCGTTGACCTCTTCGATAAACTTCAGAATGCTGCCGAACTCGTACTGCGTGTGATCGACGTAGCCGTCCTTGGCGTAGGGCGAGATGATGAGGCACGGAACGCGGAAACCGAGGCCGCGATAATCGAGGTGCGGCGGGGTTGAGTTGTCGTACCATCCGCCCCAATCGTCCCACACGATGATGATCGCGGTTGAGTTCCAGTACGAGCTTTCCCCGACCGCGTTGACCACCGATGCTACCCAAGACGGACCGAGATCGCTATGATACGCCGGGTGATCGGAATCGGCGTGGCTGGGGCTGACCCAGTTCACCGATGCCAGGTTCCCATCGGCCGCATCCTTCAATACCTGAGTCTGCGGAGCGATGATGTTGGTACCCCAATCGGGTCCGTACCTCACGTATTTCATCGCCTCGTAAGGCTCCCACAGGCCGCCGTCCAGAAGTTTGGTCGCATAGTACTTCCACGAAACGCCGGCCTTGTCGAGGACGTTGGCCATCGTATCCCATTGATTGAAACACGGGAATGGGCCCTTGAAACGATGCTCGGCATCCTTGGACGTTAGGTACGAGCTCACCGTGCCCGGGGGCGAGTCGCAATCGTCGGGGACGTTATTTGGGAAATCGACTTCCGCTTCAGAGGGCGATTGTTTGATATTGTCGGTGCCGGCGACCAGCGTGAGATGCGCGGTAAAGCTGCCGCCGAACTCCGTCGGAAACATTTCATCGGCGAGCACGTACTGTTGCGCCATATCCCAGTAGGGTGCGATCGACGACTGTTCGACGTACGAATACGCCGGATATACACCCGGCTGTCCCCACCTTGAAAAACCGTCCATCTTTCCTTTGTGATAATCGACCATCGACGAGTACCAGTCGTGCGCCAAGTCGATCTTACTGTTGAAAGTGATCGGTTGGAGCGGAACCGAGACATCTCCAGTGGGACAACCCGAAGTCGAGCCCCGGCGCGCGACTTGCCGAACTACTCTGGATCCTGCGCTTCCGTGTGGAATCGCACAACCCGACGTAGGCGCGTTGGCGCCGGGATATCCGGTGAAGAAGTTTTCAAGGCTGCGGTTCTCTTGGACGATGACGACGACGTTCTTGATGTATTGGCTCGGCGAGCCGCTCTGCGGCAGCGCGCGCGTTAAGACCGCCGGCGTACTGCCTGAAGAAGAGCATGCTGAAACGATGAACCCCAGCGATGCAAAAACGAGAAACCGCTTGGCAAACATGCTTCCTCCGAATACTGTTATCGATGGCGTAACGTGCCGGGCCGCCGTTCCTCGTGGGCTCTTGGAAATCCTACGAAGTCTAACGCGCGAGGCTAACGGCGGCAGCGACAGGGTATTGGAGTCCACTAAGCGCCTTGGTTGGGCTGCCGCCGGCGGGATAATGGTAAAATGCCGCATTGCTTAGGCAATCATCTGGCGCGACAGCGGTATTCCCCTGTTTGGCTTTCCTCGGGCTACCTCCGCTCGGAATCGCAAATTGGAGAACGTCGCAGCTGCCGGCGAGAGCTGTCGTGCCTTCCAAAGTACCGGTCGAACCCGTGACGGAGAACTGATAGATCGCGGACTTATGTTCGCCTTTATAAAGCTGATCCCCAATCGCTACGTACGCGCCATCCCATGCAACGCCGCCTGGGAAACCGACCGCGTTGCTGAGACTGATCGTTTGCAGCGTCTCACTGCCGCTGGGAAGCTCGGCGAGAACAAACGCAAACGCGCTGTCGAGCCCGTCCACAAAGAGATTTCCTTGATCGTCGTAGCCGCAAAAATAGACGAACATCAGGTCCGGATCGGTGTATTTCGTCGGGCTTCCTTTCGCGCCGGTATAGATCGAAAGATTTCCTCCGCCACTCGCAGCTCCCAAATTCGTCACCGCAAGGTTTCCCGTCGTCGGGTCGACCGAGCACGCGAGTGGGTTTGCCGCGCCCGAGTCGCTAAGCGTCGCCTTGGCCTTCTTCCCGGCATGCGCGTATTCCACGACCTCAAACTCAGCCGAATTTACAATCCAAACATCTCCCGCCGCGTCGGAACACGTGCCGGCGGGGTCGTGCAGACCCGTCAGCGTTCCACTCTTCTTGCCGGCAGGGTACGAGTAAACGACGACCTCATCGGCACCGCCGGCGGAGAGATAGACCAAATTCTGTGCTTTTGCTTCGGGCGCCATCCACGATGCGCGGCGATCTCGCCGAATCGCAACCCCGTTCATGCGATGCAATAAAGAGAAAAGCAGCGTCTGTGCGCGCGAACGGCTGCTCTGAGCCATATTCGGCGCGGCGGTCCGATCCGATGGAACGCCGCAGCCTGCGAGCGTGATGCTGATTGCGAGAAGTACACATCGCATGACGTTGTTCCCCATCGACGGCGACCTAAAGGCTGACGATTCGCCGCAGACTTCGCGCCTCCCGGGCGGTCGCGCCGAGGGCACCGAGGGCTAGAACGCGACCGTCGCAGCTCCGAGAGAAGCTGCGACGGTGAATGACCTACGATGGGGAGCCCGATCGAACGGGAGAGTCTTGTTGGGGCTTACTTTTCCAAAACCTGCAAATTGTTGTCGTTATCGTCGTTGAAGTAGATCTTCGTATTCGAGTCGTCGGTGCCCGTTGCCACCATGCCGAAGAGCGAGCCCGACGCGCCTTTGTCGACGTTACGCGTGTCGAGGAGTGTGCCGCTCGGCGTTATCTCGACCATGATGTTCTGACCGCTGGGATTCCCCGTGTTTCCAATCACGAGATTGCCGTTGGGTAAGAGCGCCGAGCTAATCGGACCGTCGAGTGGAGAGCCGGAGTAAACGAGCTTGGCGTCGCCGGCGGACGGGCCTTTGAACGTCTTTCCGCCTTTTTCCACGGTGACGCCGCCGTTGGGGATCGTCGTTACCTTATCGAAAGCCACGACGGTATTGTTCGTGCCGTCGACGATGTAGAGTGTGTCGATGCTCGGATCGTAGGCCAACCCCGAGGGCGCGAGGATACTGCCCGGCTTGCCGTGATTGACGGCGAAGCCCTTTGCAATCACGTCGTAGGTAAACGTCGATCCGAGGTTGATGCGGACGACCGTTCCTGCGCCGGCGTCGCTTACATAGAAGACCGGGCTTCCCGATGTCGCCTGCGCGAAGACCTGTCCAAAGGGATGATTGAACGGCTTGCCTTTGATGTTCCCCTCCGATTTGCCGGACGGGGAGATGATCGGAACGTCGTTAGCGGCGAACGCGGAGGCCCAGATGTCATCCGACGGGCTCAATGCCAGGGCCGCGCATCCGAGCAGCGTCTTGCTCGAAGAGACGAGCAGCGGCTTGGAACCCGGCGTGGGATGCAGCGCCACGATCGTAAAACCGGTGCCCTGCACGTTCTTCTTATCGTTGAAGTTACAGACCGCGAGATCGCCCGCGGTAAAATCTCCGGCGCTCGAGGTTGCAACCGTGAGTCCATAGGGATTGAGTTGACCAAACTTGGGATCGACCGTCGAGCCGATGACGACCTGTTTCTTGAGCAGCTTCAAGATCGAGGTGGTGTCCTCACCGGCGCCGTGGCCGGCCGGCGCCAGCGCGGAGGAGGTCGAGCCGCCCGGAAGCATGTTGGAGTGGCCGTTACAGCCGGCAATGGCCAGTACGGAAATTATCACAATCGCAATTCGTTTCATCCCCCTACGGTAGGCCGGGGATGTGAAAAAATTCTGAAATGCCGCCGAAACGGCTCGGCAACGTTCCAGCGCGACGATGGCCTGATGCAGAAGGATGCACTGGCTACCGCTCGCCGTCTCTTCGAGCGCGACCGTCGCCGCGCCGCGGAACCGCCCGTGCTGGAGACCCTGCTCCGCTTCGGTCATGGCGCCCTCTCCTACGCGCTGCGAAGCCGCATCCGGATTCTGCTCTTGCGCGCCGGCGAGTTCTATCGGGAGGCCTCGCCGGCACTCGCGCGCTTGGGAATCGACGTCGATGCGTGGCCGGCGCCGCCGGCCGGGCTCTTCGTCGTCGAAGAACGCGCCCTTTTCTTGCGATCGCGTAGCCCGATGACGGTCGCGCACGAGTTCGGCCACGCGCTCGATTGCGCGCTCGGCGGCGGCGTCTATCGCAGCAGCATCGACCCGCAAGTTCGCACGCTTTTCGCCAACGCTCGTACGTTCGTGACGCCCTATGCCGCAACCGGCGTCGACGAATACTTCGCCGAATCGCTGCGCGCGTACGTCGAGGCCAACGATTGCGCCTCGCCGTGGCCGCGCGCTACGCGGGCGCGCCTGCGCCACGGCGACCCCGGCATGCACGATTACGTCGAGACGCTTTTCGAGCGCGAGTTCGGCGAACGCCTCGATTTAGGGAAAGTCGCGTCTATTTGATGGACTGTACCTGGAGAACGCTCACGCCGCCGCCGTGATTGTTCCAGGCGCTGCGAATGTAGCTGATGACCGCGGCGATCTGATCGTCGGAAATCTGTCCCTTCCAGCTCGGCATGATGCCGCTGTAGCCCTGGTTATTCACTGTCACGCGGCCTTCGAGGCCGTTTTTGACGATAGCAATCACCGCGACCGGATTGCCGGTCACAGCGCCGTTGCCGGCGAGCGGTGGAAATGCTCCGGTGACGCCTTGGCCGTCGGGTTGATGGCAACTGGAGCAATCGGTGAGATAGACCGTCGCGCCATCGCTGGGCGACGCCGGATTCCTCATTGCTGCGGCGGATGCCGAAGCCGCCGCGCTTGCGCCGCGGGAACTCTTGGCGCAGCCCGCGACGGCTACCAAGAGCACGAATGAAACAACGATTCTCATGATGCGACTCTCCGAGGGCGAGCGCTCATCGCCCAGACGAGTGCTACGAGCAAGAAATTGGCAACCAAAGAACTTCCGCCGTACGAGATGAAGGGCAGCGTAATGCCGGTCAGCGGCAGCAGGCCGATCACTCCGGCCACGATGATGACGACTTGAAACCCAAGCGTCGCACCGAGCCCCGCGGCGAGCAGCTTCGTGTAGAGGTCGGGCTGCTCGAGCCCGGTGGCGAGAATGCGCCGCACGAGATCGAGAAAGATCGCCAAGACGACTGTCGCGCCGATCAGGCCGAACTCTTCGGCGAGCGCCGCATAGACGTAGTCGGTCGGCACGTCCGGAATGAACTGCGGATGCCCGAGCCTATAACCGGTTCCCGCCAAACCGCCCGCCGCCAGCGAGTAGTAGGCTTGCGACGATTGATATCCGGCACCCAGTGGATCGGCGAAGGGATGGAACCAGACCGCGATGCGCGTCTGCACGTACGGATAATGATGCGCCGACCAAAACGCGCCCGCTGCAAACAATAGCGCGCCGAAGACCACGATGTCGATTCGGCGCGTCGCCACGAAGAGCAGCGTGGCAAATGTCGCGAGCAGGAGCGTCGCCATGCCGAGATCGCGCTGCACGACCAAAATCGCCATCGAGGCGCCCCAACCGATGAAGAGCGGGCCCAAATATTTGAGGTTGGCGCGCAACGACCACGCCCGCGCCGCAGCGATGACGTCGGCCATCTCGGCGAGATAGGCCGCCAAGAAGAGCACGATGCAGAGTTTGATGAGCTCGATGGGTTCGTATTGAATCGGCCCGACCTTGATCCACAGTCGAGCGCCGTTAATCTCTACGCCGAAGAGAATCAGCAGTCCGAAGAGCGCGAGCGACGCTACGACCCAGAGATATTTGAACGCCGCGAAGCGCCGAAACTGCGTGAATGCGGGCCCGGCGACGAGAGCTAATCCGAGCGAGACGAGCAGCCAAAGCTGCTGACGATGCGCCAAATCCGGCGAAAGCCTCGCGACCATCGCGAGGCCAAGCGCCGCGAGGACGACGGCCAGCGCGGGGATGACGTCGTCCCGTACGCTCGTTGCAGGCTGCCACAGGACCCACGCC
Organism: Candidatus Cybelea septentrionalis; assembly: GCA_003158175.1. Taxonomy (GTDB): domain Bacteria; phylum Vulcanimicrobiota; class Vulcanimicrobiia; order Vulcanimicrobiales; family Vulcanimicrobiaceae; genus Cybelea; species Cybelea septentrionalis. Next base: position 95,568 of record PMHJ01000031.1, on the reverse strand, counting down.
ATCGCAAGCACGCCCAGCGCGACGAGCACCCATGGCGGCCCAATCGAGCCAGCCGGCGCAAAGGAAAGCATCAGCGCTGCAACCGCCAGCGCGACGCTCATCGGCGTCAGCCGCCGAATGAGTAAGGCGGTCAGTGCGCGAGCACCGCAGCGGCAAGAAACCCGATTGCCGCCGCGACGGCGGTGAACGCGCGGACGATCGTCGAGCTGTAAAAGGTCGCGCCGGCCCGCGGGGAGATCGCCCCGGCATCCTCTTCGAAACGTGCGACGAGAATCTGCTCCCCGAGTTCGCTGGCATCCAACCGGTCCAGTAGCGTGCGTCGCTCGTTCGCTCCCGCGATGCGCCGTCCGAGCAGCACGATCGCATCGCCGGGAATCAGTCTGACGTTTGAGATGCCGACGTCGAGCGTCGGTGCGGCGGCAAACGCACGTATCAGCACGGGGACCGGCCGCTCCTCCATCACGTCATCGTCGCAGAGCGGTGCGATCTCGCCGGCACGCGCCAGATACGCAGCGGTCGCTCCCACATGAATCACATAGGCCAAGCCCTGCACGATGATCACCGCCGTCAGCGATGCCGCCGCCGTCACGTAATCGTCGTGGTTGGCCGTGTTCGCGTGGAGCGCGCCGTTCACACGCCCTAAGACGGCCAACATCGCCGTCGCGGCGGCCTGCGGGCGATCGATCGCACGCCGGAAGAGCGGGCTGCGCATCCGGCCTTGACACTCGGCGCGAAGCCGCGCGAGCAGCGCAGACTCGATTGGAAGGCCGCCCATCTGGCCGAAGCCTCGGGCGACCGCCAGCAGCCACGTGCCCGGGCCAAGTTGTAAACTCAAACACGATGTCCGGTCTCCCCGGATTGCGAGCGTCATCCGGCGCGCACCGACCTCACGACGATGCGCGTCGCTCCGACATCGATCTCGTCGCCCTCGCGAACTTCGATCGCTTCGTTCACACGACGGCCGTTGAGGAAGGTGCCGTTGCGGCTGCGCAGGTCTTCGACGTAGATGACGCCGTCGTGGCTCGACAAACGCGCGTGTTCCCGGCTCACCTCGGGATCCGGCAACGACACCCCGGCATTCTTCGCGCGGCCGATTTCTACGGGCGGACGCACGTGATGCGGACGGCGCCCGCTTCGCTCGACGATCTCAAGTTCGACCTGCATCGGCGTTAGACTGCCGATCTCCGCGGCCGCGCGAACGCGCGGGCGTGCCGCCAGCACCGCCGCGACGGCCAGGGCCGCGGTAATCTCCAGCGATCCGATGCGCATCTGCGTCGTGAAGCCGGCGATGACCCCAAGCACGATCATGCCGATTCAAATCTCATTCGCGTGTTTCCAAATTGCAGCTCGTCTCCGTCTCGCAAGGCTTCGACGCTCGCCCGCCGGCCGTTGACGAAGGTGCCGTTCGTCGAGCCGAGATCCCGGACGACGGGCTGCGCACCGTCAATTTCGACGATCGCGTGGGCGCGCGAAACGCTAGGATCGACGAGGACGATCTCGCTCTCATCGCCTCGTCCCACACGGGTCGTTCCCTCGATGGAATATACCCTATCGGGCGGCACGCCTTTGACCATCCGCAAAGAAAAGTGAGTGTGGCGCGTCGCCCCCTCCCCCACCTCAATTGCAACGGCGCCCAGGGGCACGCTTTCGCGGGGGGCCATGGCGACCCGCGCCTCGCCGCCGGTAAACGTGACGCCGACTTTCGCGGCCAGATCGTGTAAGAGCTCGGCCCAAGCTCGCTGCAGATACTCTGCGTGCTCCGTAAGTCGCTCGAAATCTTCGGGACTCACGTACACCGCATACGCGGCGGGCGCGCTCAGATGCCCGTTATCGGCGCGGGTCTGCGCCTCCATCGTCGAGACGAGTTTCCGGGCGATCTGCGCAGGCTCGACGTCGCTCGGGAACGTCTTTGCGAAAGCTCGCTCAATAAAGAGCGCGCACGCCTGTTCGATCTTCGCCAAGAAGCTCACCCGCGCCGCTCCAGTCGCGCGATATAGAACCCATCGCGTCCGTCGATCCCGGGCGGCACGAACACGTCGCCGTTAGCGGTCAACAGCGACTCGTAGGCCGCCGGTATCGGGCCGCGTTGGAAGTTCTCTCGCGCAAGAAACCACTCCACCACTTCCGTCGTTTCGCGCGGGTCCGTCGAACAAACTGCGTAGACGAGGCTGCCGGAGGGATCGACGTGGCGAGCCGCCTGCTCGAGAAGCGCTCGCTGCGTCATGGCCAGGCGTTCACCGTCGGTGCTCTGCTTCTTCCACCGCGCTTCGGGCTGGCGCCCGACGATGCCGGTGCCCGAGCATGGGGCGTCGAGCAGAACCCGGTCGAAATGCTGTTCGGGCGGAAGCAGCGCCTCCGTCGCGTCGCCGCTCACGATGCCTCCGACAACCTCCGCTCGTTCCAAACGCTGCGCGAGCGTGGCAGCCTTGCGCGCGTCGCGCTCGATGCAGAGCAGGCTCCCTTCCCGCCGGAGCCGCGCTCCGATTTGCAGCGCCTTGTTTCCGCGCCCGCTGCACACGTCCAAAACGCTTTCACCCGCTTGCGGATTGAGGACGGCGACGGCCATCGCCGAGCTCTCCGATTGCGGCCACCAGCGGCCGTCGCCCCTCGCCTCCGAGACCTGTCCGCGCCGCACCAGCAGCGCCTCCGCTACGAAAGACGACCGGCTCGTTTCTGCTCCCGTCGATGCAAGCTGCGCTTCCGCCTCGTCGGTCGTCAATCGCAGCGTATTGACGACGATCGCCGTTTGCGCCGGAGCATTGACCGCAACGCAGACCTCCTCGAGACGCCCGTCAAAGATCTCCCGCCACTGGCGCACGAGCCACGTCGGCAACGAGTAACGCGTTGCCAGATACTCGTCCTCGTCGGCGAAAAGCTCTCGGACCGGCGCCGCCGGCCGCTCGCGAAGGAAGCGGCGCAGCACCGCATTGACGAGGTTCGCGAGCCCGCGATGACCGAAGCGCTTTGCGAGATTAACGAACTCGAAGAGCGTCGCATATTCGTCGGCGTGCGTATAAACGAGCTCGTAGATGGCCAGACGTAACAGCTCGCGGATCGCCGGCGGCAGCGCTTTATTCTTTTCATCCTGCGCCGGGTCGAGGGAAAGATACCAGTCGAGCGTACGACGCATTTTGATTGCGCCATAAGCGAGTTCGGCGGCAAAGGCCACGTCGCGCTCGCTCAAGTCCGAGCGTCGTACGCGATAATCAAAGGCGGCATGCGCACTGCGCGCCGTCGCCTGGACTTCCGGCGGAAAGACGTCGCCGACGACGCGCAGGGCCAACTCCCGCGCAGTCACCCCTTGTCCCCCTGAGCCTGTCCATTGTCACCCTGAGCCTGTCCATTGTCACCCTGAGCCTGTCCATTGTCACCCTGAGCCTGTCCATTGTCACCCTGAGCCTGTCGAAGGGTGCGGTAGTAGGCGGCGCCGCTCACCTTTCCGCGATTGGGCGCGATCAGTTCGTCGATAACCAGGTCTCCGGCATCGTCGACGTGCGCGCGCAGAAGTTTCACGATCTCGCCGTTGATTTCGGCGCGCGCTGCCGGTTGGGGAGCGTAAGCGCGAACGGCGCGCACGATGCGCTCGGGCATCCAGCTCAAGTCGACGCGCAGATCCTCTCGGTTAATGGGACGCGTCAGGGTCGGCTCGCCAATCTGCGGATGCGCGGCCAGCTCTCCGCGCTCTGCCAGTGCGATGCACTGCGCGAGCAGCTCGGCGCCCATTACCGCTAAGCGGTCGTGAAGCTCGCCGTAACTTTCGCCGGGCCCGATTGACGTGCGTTGTTGCATCGCGATCTCGCCGGTATCCAGGCCCGCGTCCATCAGCATGATGGAGACGCCGGTCTCGAGTTCGCCTTGCAGAATCGCACTCTGAATCGGCGTTGCTCCGCGGTACTTGGGAAGCAGCGAGGGATGAACGTTGAGTGCGCCGCGCGCAGGAAGCGCGAGCAGCTCTCGCGGTAGAATGCGCCCGTACGACGCGAGCGCGAAAAGATCGAAGCGCTCGCTGGCCATGTCGCGCGCAAAGCCCCGGAGCTGCAATGGTTCGAAGACGGGCAACCCGAGCTCGAGCGCGGCGCTCTTTACCGGACTACTCCGCAAGCGATGCCCGCGCCCTGCGGGACGGTCCGGCTGCGTCACCGCGCCGGCGCATTGGGTGCGTTCTGCAACGACGCGAAGGCTCGGCACGGCAAAAGCGCTGGTGCCAAAAAAGAGCGTCTTCACGCCTCCGCCGTCTCTTTTTCCTCGTCGGTGACGGCAGGACGCAAATTCTTTGCGCGATCGATGTAGAGCGCGCCGTTGAGATGGTCGATCTCGTGCTGCAGGCACTGCGCGAGCAGACCCTCACCTTCGATCCGGATTTTCTCGCCGTGGCGATCCAAGCCGCTCACGGCGGCGCGCTTAAAGCGCACGATCTCGCCGACGAGGCCGGGCACCGACAGACAGCCTTCGCGAAGCTCGATTTCTTCACCGAGCTCTTCGATCTTCGGATTTATGACGACCGCGGGCTCGTGCTCGTCGTCGTGCACGTCCATGACGAAGAGCCGCTTCGAAACGTTGATCTGCGGCGCTGCCAGGCCCACGCCGGGCGCCGCGTACATCGTTTCGAACATGTCGTCGATCAGCTGCTGAAAAAGCGGCTCGCGAATCTCTTTGGGGTTGACCCGCTTGGCCACCCTCCGAAGCGTCGGGTGGCCGTCGGTCAAGATCTCGCGGATATAGGGCATCGCGGGCGGCTATTCGCGCTTCGCGCCGCCCGCTACTGTTACTTCGCGGTTCGGAAGGAGCTCACCAGGAAGTGCGGGTTGCAGTTGCGCCCGCCATCGTTCCAAAAGAGGCTGACGAACTGATTTGGCCCGATGATGTAGCCCGATCCATACGGCCCCGCGATCGCCGATTGATAGTACACCGGATCGGTATAGCTCGGCGTCGCGTGCGGCGTCGGGATCTGCGACTTGCTAATGCCCGTAAATGGCCCCGTAAACGTCGAAGAGCCGTTCGACTGCGATAGTAAGAAGTCGAACTGGTTGCTCGGCGGCAACTGGCCCTTTGTAGAAACGTAGACATTGCCGAGCGCCTTAGGAGCGCTCTTCGTGTTGGGTATCGGGTAGAGCACCTCGAGCTTGTTCGAGCTCGGCGGACCGCCGCAGTTTCCCGACGGCCCAGAGGTCGGGCCGGGACCAGGAAAGCCGCCGTTGTTCGCGCCGTTGCACGCCGCCAAGGCGGCCGCACCGGAGAGCAGAGCGATGAGGAGTACGCCTTTGGGTTTTCTCATGCTGTAAGAATCCTCGTTGCGCGGTAGCCGGACCTGTAGGTCCTAATGGGAATTCCCTTAGAGAATGTACCCCGAAAGGTCGGCGTTTGCCACCACGTCGGCCAGCCGCTTTTTCACGTACTCACTATCGACCACGACGGTGCCCCCGTTCTCGGGCGCCTCGAAGCTGACGTCTTCGAGCATGCGTTCGAGCACGGTATGCAGCCGGCGAGCACCGATGTTCTCGGTCTGCTCGTTCACCGTCATGGCGAAGTTAGCGAGCTGCTCGATCGCATCGTCGCGAAAATCGAGCGTGACGCCGTCCGTCGCGAGGAGCGCCTTGTACTGCTCGACCAATGCGTTCTTGGGCTGGGTGAGAATCGTCTTGAAATCCTCGGCCGTCAACGAATCGAGCTCGACCCGAATCGGCAAGCGGCCCTGCAGCTCGGGGATGAGATCGGACGGCTTGCTCATATGAAACGCGCCTGCCGCGATAAACAAGACGTGATCGGTTTTGATCGGACCGTGCTTGGTGTTAACCGTCGAGCCTTCGACGATCGGCAGGATGTCGCGCTGCACGCCCTCTCGTGAAACGTCGGGACCACCGCGCTGCTGCGAACCGGCGACCTTATCGATCTCATCGATGAAAATAATTCCGTCTTCGGCGGCACGCCGTAGCGCCTCTCGCTTGACTGCGTCCATGTCGATGAGCTTCGCGGCCTCTTCTTGCTCGAAGATGCGCAATGCGTCGACGACCGTCACGCGCTTTTTCGTCTTGCGCTTGGGCAGAATTCCGCCGAGCATCTCGCCCAGATCGCCGCTCTGATCCATGCCGCCGCCGATGACGCCGATCGGCAACGACGCGGTTTCCTCGACTTCGATCTCGATCAGCCGAACGTTGTAGAAGCCCCGCTCGATCTCGCCGCGCGTTTGGTCGCGGACGCGCTGCGCGTCCGGCGATACGTTGACCGGCGGCGGGGTGTGCTGCTGTTGGGAAACGTTACCGCCGAAAATCGACCCAAGAGCGGCGCCGAGCGGATTTCCCGACGAGTTCGATCCGGGCGGACGGGTCTCGGGGTTAAGCACGTCGATGACGCGCTCGACCGCATGGCTCGCCGCAAGCTCGCGAACTTCCTCGCGCCGCTCATCCATAACGGTACGAATCGCAGCTTCCACGAGATCGCGCACCATCGATTCCACGTCGCGGCCGACGTATCCGACCTCGGTATACTTCGTCGCCTCGACCTTGATGAACGGCGCGCCAACCAATGCCGCCAGGCGCCGAGCGATCTCGGTCTTGCCGACGCCGGTCGGGCCGATCATCAAAATGTTCTTCGGCGTGATCTCCTCGCGCAAGTCTTCGCGGGCGCGGACGCGGCGGTACCGGTTACGCAGCGCAATCGCGACGGCGCGCTTGGCTTTGCCTTGCCCGACGATGTGCTTGTCGAGCTCCTCGACGATTTGGCGGGGCGTCAGCGTTGCCGGATCGAGCGTGGTAACCAGCATGCCGGTCATGGAAGAGTCTCCACGATGATATCGGTATTCGTGTAGATGCAGATCTCGGCGGCGATCTCGAGTCCCTTGCGCGCGATCTCGTCCGCTGCGAGGGTGGTGTTGTGCAGCATCGCCGTCGCGGCCGCCTGAGCGTAGGGGCCGCCGCTACCGATCGCCGCGACGCCCTGATCGGGTTCGATAACGTCGCCGCTCCCGGAGAGCACGAACAGATGCTCGGGATTTCCGACGATCATGAGCGCCTCCAAACGTCGCAGCGCGCGATCTTGCCGCCAATCTTTGGCCAACTCGACCGCGGCGCGCGTGAGGTCCTTGAACTCCGCGAACTTGCTTTCGAACTTTTCGAGCAGGGTGATACCGTCGGCGGCCGAGCCGGCGAAACCGGCCAAGACCTTGCCGCTGCTGATCTTGCGAACCTTGCGCGCACCGTGTTTGACGATGGTCTTATCGAGGGTCACTTGGCCGTCTCCGGCGATCGCGAGCTTCCCGTCGCGACGCACGGCCAGAATTGTTGTAGAACGAACCTTCATATGGCCTCTAACTCTACCCGACCGGCGCCATAACGGTTTCAGATGCGAATTTCTCGATGGCGGCGAGCGCGCGCTCGGCCATCATCCGCCGCCTCTCCCGCTTGCCGGTTTTGTCATGCTGGCCGCTCCCCTTGTCATGCTGTCGAAGCATGACCGGGAAGGCTCCCCAGGTGACGTTTGACGGCTGAAAGTCGGCGGTGTGACGGTTCTGCAGGTGCGCAACGACGGCGCCGAACGCCGTTTCGCGGGGTAACTCGACCGCCGGCAGCCCCAGGATCTCGCGCGCCGCGTGCATGCCCGTCATCGCGCCGCACGCCGCCGCCTCTACGTAGCCTTCCGCGCCGGTAATCTGCCCCGCGAAGTAGAGGCAGCGCATGCCCCGCAAACGCAGCCGCTCGTCGAGCAGTCGCGGAGAATCGATGAATGTGTTGCGGTGCATCACGCCGAGCCGCAGCCACTCCGCCTGCGCAAGACCAGGAAGTTTCCCGAACGCCTCTTTCTGAGCCGGCCACGCGAGTCGCGTTTGAAAGCCGACGAGGTTGTACGCGGTAGCTTCTGCGTTCTCTTTGCGCAGTTGCACGACGGCGAAGGGCGTCACGCCCGTGCTCGGATCTCGCAAGCCGACCGGTTTGAGCGGACCGAAGCGCAACACGTCGTCGCCCCGGTCGGCCATCTCCTCGATTGGCAGACAGCCTTCGAAATAACGCGTCTCTTCAAAGTCTTTCGCGGGATGGCGCTCGAGCGTGCGCAGGTCGGCGAGCAGTTGCGCGTACTGCGCGCGATTTAACGGAATGTTGAGATAATCGTCGCCATCGCCTTTATCGTAACGCGACTTTCGATACATGAACGATTCGTCGATTGAGTCCGCGTCCACGATCGGCGAAGCCGCATCATAATAATGAAGCCTCCCCCGCCTCGCACCGTCACTCTGGGCGCTCCCAGTGTCACCCTGAGCGCTCGCAGTGTCACCCTGAGCGCTCTCAGTGTCACCCTGAGCGTGTCGAAGGGTGACCGAGAGCACCTCGTCCAGTATCGTCAGGAACTCGTCGCTGGGCAGCGGCCCGCAGGCGACGATTACCGGCCGATCCACCGGAATCGCGCGAACCTCTTCCCGGTGCAGTGTGATCCGCGGTTCGCCGGCAACACGCGATTCAACCAGCGCGGCGAAGCGCGCCCGATCGACGGCCAGAGCACCGCCCGCCGGAACGGCGCACTCGCGCGCCGACGTGATGATGAGTGAGCCTAGTCGCGCGAGCTCTTCTTTGAGCAGGCCGACGGCGTTTTCGAGCGCTGCGCCGCGAAACGAGTTGCTGCAAACCAGTTCGGCGAGTGTGCCCGAGGTATGGGCCGGACCGCTGCGGTTCGGCCGCATTTCGTACAGGTCCACCTCGACGCCGCAGCGCGCAGCCTGCCACGCTGCCTCGCAGCCGGCAAGTCCGCCTCCAATAACGGTTAGTCGTTTAACGGTTAGTCGTTCTATACTTCGACGGGTTCTTTCTCGTCGGGCGATTCCGCTTCGACGTGGTGCGTGCGGTCGGCGGCGCACTCCAGGCGAGCCGTTCCTCCGCGGCGCGTCTTGCTGACGACGTACGAGCCACAGACGGGACAGCGCTGCACGACCACCGGATCCCATGAGATGAAATCGCAGTTGGGATAGTTCCCGCAACCGTAGAACGTGCGGCCCTTCTTCGAGCGGCGCTCGACGATCGCGCCGCCGCACTTGGGGCACGGAACGCCCGTCTCCTTGACGATCGGTTTTGCAGTCTTACATTCGGGATAACCCGTACAAGAAATGAAACGGCCGAAACGCCCGGTCTTGATCACCATTGGACGTCCGCATTTCGGGCAGATTTCGTCGGTCGGCTCGTCGCGCAGCTCCAGGCGCGGAAGCCTCTTTTCGGCTTCCTCGAGCTCGCTCGCAAACGGACCGTAGAAGCTTCGCAACAGCGTAATCCAATTCTCGTTCCCCACGGCGACCTTGTCGAGATCGCCTTCCATCTGCGCCGTGAAAGCGAGATTGAGAATCTTTGGAAAATGCTCGACGAGCAGATCGTTCACCGCGATGCCGATTTCGGTCGGCACGAACCGCCGTTCTTGCTGTGTGGCGTAGCCCCGCGCCTGAATCGTCTCCACGATCGTCGAGTACGTCGAGGGCCGGCCGATGCCGTTCTCTTCGAGCGCCTTGACCAGCGCGGCTTCGGTATACCGCGGCGGCGGTTCGGTAAAGTGCTGCTTGGGCTCCAGTTTGCGGCAATCGAGGTCTTCGTTCTCGTTCAGCTCGGGTAGCCGAATGCGACCCTTCCCGGCGCTCTCCTCATCTTTGCCCTCGTCGTAGACACGGGTGAAGCCGGGGAAACGCATGATCGTGCCCGTCGCGCGGAACCCGTACTCACCGGCGGTCACGTCGACGACGGTCTGATCGAAGAGCGCCTGCGACATCTGCGAAGCGACGAAACGTTCCCAGATCAGCGTATAAAGACGAAGCTCCTCGCGTTTGAGGTGGCTCGCGAGACGCGCCGGCGTGTGATGGACCGAGGTCGGACGAATCGCTTCGTGCGCGTCCTGTGCTCCCTCGCGAACGGCGTACCGGCGGCCACCGTGGAAGGCTTCGCCGTACTCGGCGACGATGAACTCGCGGGCTGCATCGCGCGCCTGATCGCTGATTCGCGTCGAGTCGGTGCGCATGTATGTGATCAAGCCGACGGTTCCCTCACTCGCGCCCAGGTCGACGCCCTCGTAGAGTGCTTGGGCGATTTGCATCGCGCGGCGAACGCGCATCTTGAGCTTGCGCGAGGCCTCTTGCTGCAGCGTCGAGGTCGTAAACGGCGCGGGCGCGTTGCGCCGAACCTCGCGCTTCTTGATCGAGCCGACGCGGTAAGCGGCGCCTTCCAGCGCCCGTAATGCCGCCTCGGTTTCGGCCTGCGTTCGCAGCTCGAGCTTCTTGCCGCCGTGCGATACGAGCTCTGCTGCAAACGGCATATCGGAATCCGCCGCCAACGCTGCGACCCGCGCCAAAAGCGCCGTAACGCTCCAGTATTCCTTAGGAATGAAGGCGAGGATCTCGCGCTCCCGGTCGACGATCAGCTTAACCGCCACCGACTGCACGCGCCCAGCGGAAAGCCCGCCGCGCACCTTGGCCCAGAGCAGCGGCGAGATTTTATATCCGACGAGACGGTCGAGAATTCGGCGGGCCTGCTGTGCGTTTACCCGCCCCATGTCGATATGATGGGCGTCTTTGAGAGCCGCAAGCGCCGCCGCCTTCGTGATCTCATGAAGCTCGATCCGCTTGGGATCGGGGAGTTTGAGCAGCTCGGCCAGGTGCCATGCGATTGCTTCACCCTCGCGATCGGGATCGGTTGCGAGGTAGACTTCCGTCGCGCTTTTTACGGCGCTCCGCAACTCTTTTATGATGTCGCCTTTGCCTTTGATCGTCAAATAGCGCGGCGTAAAATCGTTATCAACGTCGACCCCCAGCGAGCTCTTTGGGAGGTCGCGCACGTGCCCCACCGATGCCTTCACCACATATCGCGCGGGAAGAAACTTCTTGATCGTCCTCGCTTTCGTCGGCGATTCGACGATAATGAGGGGCTTTTTCACGGGGCTTAGTATACCGCCGGGGTCAAGGCCCGGCAATCCTTCATCCTTCGACAGGCTCAGGATGACACACCTCAGGATGACAAAGTGTTGCGCGCGCGAGCGCGTGAATTTGCATGATTTGGCAAAATCCTCTATGATTGCGAACAAAAGCGCCACAGAGCGCTGTCCAATAACGCTTATCGTCCCCGGGGACGAGGAGGAATGAATGGACTCGGATTCCACGATGAACGGCGGGCCGGCAATGCCGGAAGCGAAACCGCGCCGTAAGGCACGTCGCCGCAAAGCCGTTGCAGCCGTTGTTGCCGTAAAGAAGGCCGCGAATGGTCGGAAGAAGGCAACGAACGGACGTAAGAAAGGGGCTCGCAAAGCCGCCCGTAAGGTTCGTAAGACGACGCGTAAGGTAGTGCGCAAGGTCCGCAAGGCTGTACGCAAGGGCGGGCGCAAGGCTCGCAAAGCCGTACGCAAGGGCGCGCGCAAAGTCCGCAAGGGCGCGCGCAAAGCCCGCAAGGGCGCGCGTAAAGTGCGCAAGGCCGTACGCAAGGGCGCGCGCAAAGCCCGCAAAACCACTCGCCGCAAGACCGGGGTCGCGAAAGCCGGCGCCCGTAAAATCGTCCGGCGCAAACGCAAGGGCGGCCGCAAAAAGAAAGCCTAACGCGTAACGGAAGAAAGAACGACGGGCGATCGCAAATGCGACCGCCCGTTTTTCATGTAGCGCTCGCCGCGAGCGTCAAATCAGATCGGGGGCTTTGCCGTCGTGCTCCTCGACCCAGTGACAGGCGGCGAAGTGCCCCGGCGCATATTCGCGCAGCGGCGGCACCTCGGTTTTGCAGCGATCGAATGCCAGCGGGCAACGGGTGTGAAAGCGACAGCCCGGCGGAGGATTGACCGGCGAGGGAATGTCGCCCGTCAGGACGATGCGCTTTCGCCGTTTCTCCACGACCGGATCGGGAATCGGAATCGCCGAGAGCAGCGCCTGCGTGTACGGGTGGAGCGGGTTCTCGTAGAGGTCGTCGCGAGACGCGAGCTCGACGATCTTGCCGACGTACATCACCGCGACCCGAGTCGAGATGTGGCGCACGACCGAAAGGTCGTGAGCGATAAAGAGGTACGTGAGCTTGAACTTCTCTTGCAGGTCTTCGAGCAAGTTGATGACTTGGGCCTGAATCGAGACGTCCAAGGCGGACACGGGCTCGTCGCAGACGATGAAGCGCGGCTGGACGGCGAGCGCACGCGCGATTCCCACGCGTTGACGCTGCCCTCCCGAGAACTCGTGCGGATACCGGTTCGCGTGATAGGGTTGCAGACCGACGAGGCCCAGCAGCTCGCGGACGCGGTCGTCGACGTCCTTTCCCTTCGCCAGCCCGTGAATGCGGATCGGCTCCCCGACGATCTCTCCGATCGACATGCGCGGATTCAACGAAGCGAACGGATCCTGGAAGATGATCTGCACCGAGCGCCGCAGACGGCGGATATCGCCGCGGTTCATCGTCAAAATGTTCCGGTCCTCGAAATCGATCTCGCCTTTGGTCACCGGCAACAGCCGCAGCAAGAGACGGCCGATCGTCGTCTTTCCGGAGCCCGACTCGCCGACGAGTCCCAGCGTTTCGCCCTCTTGAATCGTAAAGCTGACGCCGTCGACGGCGCGGACGTCGGCGACGTGGCGCGACGTCAATCCGGCATAGATCGGAAAGTATTTGTAGAGATCCTTCGCTTCGACCAAAGCGGCGCTGGTCACGAGGTGCCGGCCGGGATCGTCGGAAGCTCGCGCATCGCTTCGGGGCGCTGATCGCGCGCCCGCTCGTCGTAGAGATAGCAGCGGGCGAGATGCCCCGCTCCGAAATCGTAGAGCGGAACGGGCTGATCGCAGATCGGCATGCGATAGGCGCAGCGCGGCGCAAACGCACATCCCGGCGGCAGACGCAACAAGTTCGGCGGCTGGCCGGCAATCGGCTCGAGGCGCTGGCGATCACTGCGATCGAGGCGCGGCAGCGATGCGAGAAGCCCTTGGGTGTAGGGCATGCGCGGTTCGGCAAAGATCTGTTCGGCCGTTCCATATTCGACCATGTTGCCGCCGTACATGACGAGCACGTTCTTGCAGAACTCCGCTACCACGCCCAGATCGTGCGTGATCAGGATGATCGCCGCTCCGGTCTCGCTTTGGAGCAAGGCCATCAGCTCCAAGACCTGCGCTTGAATCGTAACGTCGAGCGCCGTGGTCGGCTCGTCGGCAATCAAGAGCTCCGGATTACAGGAGAGCGCCATCGCAATCATCACGCGCTGGCGCATCCCGCCGGAGAATTGGTGCGGATAGTCGCCCAAGCGTTTTTCCGGTTGCGGAATGCGGACTTTATTGAGCATCTCGATGACGCGGTCGCGAGCTTCGCGCGGGCCCAGACCCAGATGCAGGCGCACGGCTTCGGCGATCTGCTCGCCAATGGTCAGCACCGGGTTGAGCGACGTCATGGGATCTTGGAAGATCATCGCGATCCGATGGCCGCGGATCTTGCGCATCTCGGCTTCGCTTTTCGCCGGCAGGCTTTCACCGCGTAGCGCGATGCGGTCCGCGGTGACGGTGGCGTTGCGCGCCAACAGCCGCATGATGGAGAGCGCCGTTACCGATTTTCCCGAGCCGGACTCGCCCACGATGCCGAGCGTTTCGCCGGCATCCAATGAGAACGATAGGCCGTTGACCGCAGTTACCGGTCCGTCTTCGGTGCGAAACGTTGTCCGAAGGTTCTTGACCTCGAGCAGATCCACGCGCCCGCTAAATACCCGTGAGCGAAAGTACGAAGGCCGAAACGACGAACAGCACGGCGACAAAACCGGTTAGCCGCTTGAGCTGCTCCTCCGCGCCGAGCCGCCCATGATAGGAGCTTTCAACTCGGCCGCCGATGGTGCCGGTGAGGCCCTCCTGTTTGGTCGTTTGGATCGCAAGCAAGAAAATCAGCGAGATGGCGGACAGCACGAAGACGCCGGCCAGACCATGCGTTAGCCAGCCTGCGTGCATGGCGATCGCCGTCCTGGGCTGCGCCTGCGGCGGCACGATTTGTGGGGGCACGACTCCGGGCGGCAGCGTCGCGGCGGCCGATGGCAGGACCTTAGCGGTTACCGCGGCCAGGACGAACAAGGGATTCAATTGGCTCTTCTCTTCCTTAAATAGGTAATAGCGGCAGTTTCTCTACGACCGCAGGCCCCAAGCTGCCTGCCGAAACCGCCCGCGTGAAGTAATCGCCGGCACCTGGCCGAAGAGGCTCGGGTGGCCGAATTCGAGGGGCTGACCGAGGCCGTTTCCACGATCGTTCCAATTAAGAACCGGCGGGTTTGGCGCGACCTGGCACGCATTCTCTCCACCGTTTTCAATCCGTTCCTTACAGCGTTCGCGCTCTTCGTGATCCTGGCGCATATCGGCGCCAAGGATACGGTCGACTTTTGGCGCCTGCTCTTCGTTTCAACATTTTTCACGTCGCTCGGCCCGATGCTCTACGTCTTCTGGCTCTACGCGAACGACTACATCTCGGATCTCGACATGTCGGTGCGCGCCGAGCGCGAGATGATCCTGACCGCGTTCGTCGTCTTCGACCTCTTTGGGGCCGGCGCACTGTGGCTCGTCCACGCTCCACGCCTTATGATCGCGGCGATGCTCGGCTACCTGGTTTCGACGCTGATCGTGCAGTACATCACACGCTACTGGAAGATCAGCACGCACGCGCTGGGTATCACCGCTCCGCTCACGGCGTTGACGCTGCTCTACGGCCGCCAACCGTTACCGTTCATGGTCTTGATCCCAATGGTCTGCTGGGCCCGCGTTTATCTGAAATCGCACACGATCATGCAGGTCGTCGCCGGCGCCGGCTTAGCAGTCGCGACAACGGCCTTCTTCTTCTCCCTCTTCCACGTCGGCCTACTATCAGCGCACTAGCGCATTGTCGTCCTCCGACAAGCTCAGGATGACAATGCACCTTGTCACGCTGCGCGCGCAACCTTGTCACGCTGCGCGCGCAACCTTGTCACCCTGAGCGCGCAACCTTGTCACCCTGAGCCTGTCGAAGGGCGACAAGGGCTCTCAGCATTGCCCATCAACGGAATGAGAATAAATGAAGTGGTTCATCGTTTTAGCGGCCCTGCTGGTCGCGACACCGGCTGCCGCTGCGGCGTCGGCCGTCAGCTATCATCTCGCGCAAACGTACGTGCTCGGCGGCAAGGGGGGTTGGGATTACCTCGCCTACGACGCCGCTACTCACCGGCTGTTCGTTTCGCGGGCCACGCAGGTTATGGTCGTCGATCCGCGCAGCGGCGCGATCGTCGGCGACATCCCCAATACGCCAGGCGTGCACGGGATCGCGCTGGCTCCCAATCTGGACAGGGGCTTTACCTCCAACGGCGCCGATGGCACCGTGACCGTCTTCGACCTTTCAACGCTCGCGACGATCGCGACGATTCAAACCGGCGCGAAAAACCCCGATGGAATCGCGTACGATCCGGTAAGCTCGCGGATCTTCACCTTTAACGGCGGCAGCAACGATGCGACGGTTATCGACGCGCGCACGAACGCCGTCGTCGGCACGATACCGCTCGGCGGACGGCCCGAGTTTCCGGCGGTCGACGGACGCGGCATGCTCTACGACAACGTCGAGAGCACCAGCGAAATCGTCGCCATCGACGCCCGCAGCGCCAAGATTACCGCGCGCTTCCCGCTTGGAAGCTGCGCGCATCCATCCGGACTCTCGATCGACCCACAACAGCGTCGCCTCTTCGCAGCCTGCACGGGCGAGATGGGCATCGTCGATGCCGATTCCGGGAAAGTGGTCGCCACGATTCCGACCGGCTCCGGCACCGACGCCACGCGGTACGATCCGGCCTCCGGTTTGGCGTTTGCCTCCAACGGGCGCGACGCCACGCTGACGGTCGTGCACGAAGACGCGCCCAATCAATTTACGTTAGTACAGAACGCCGCAACGGCCCTCGGTGCACGAACGATGGAACTCGATACTCAGACGGGGGACGTCTATCTCGTCACCGCCCAGCTTATTGCAAATTCGCATCCAACATCGTATCGCGATCGCTATACCGTCGTGCCGGGCACCTTCGAACTCCTCGTGTTGCGTCGCTCCGACAAGTAGCCTCTAGTGGTTTGTCATGGTGAGCCGGTCGAACCATGACCGAGCGGTACTCGCGCTTCCGCCGGTGAAGCAAGCATCACTCGCAACGGAAGCTTCTTGGAGGCGTTTTTGTTACAGCTTCGATCGTTCTCTCGCTTCATTATGTTTGCCACGGTTGGCGCGGTGCTGCTGGTCCTCGGCCTGCGCTTCGCCGGCCTTGCCCAAAGCTCGCCGGCGCAGCAAGCGTCGCCGTCGCTCAAAGCCGCGCTGCAGCGCGACCTCAACGCCTACCTAAGGAAGCGCGGAGCCGTGGAGCACCTCTCGTCGCTCTCGCTTTCGGTCAGCCTGGCGAAAGATGCGCCGGCCATCGACCTGACCGCCGGGACGACGCGCTACGGGTCGGGACCGCCGGTGACGCCGACGAGCCTCTATCAGATCGGAAGCAACACCAAGGCATTCACGTCGGTCGCCGTCCTGCAGCTCGAGGCACAGGGATTGCTGTCGATCGACGCTCCCATCGGCAAGTATCTCCCGCAGTATCCGAAGTACGGCAAGATAACGCTGCGTCAGCTGCTCAGCATGACCGGTGGAATTCCGACGTACGACGACACGCCGACCTGGTATAAAATGTATACGAGCGATCCGATGGCAAACGTCGCGTCGAGCACGCTTATCGGGCTGGTCTATCCAAAGTTCCAGTCGAAGCCCGGAACGAAGTACTCGTACTCCAATACGGGCTATCTGTTGGCGCAAGAAATCGTCGCGGCACTCAGCCCGAGCAGGAGCTTCCCCGCCGAGATCGATCGCATCATCGCAAGCGTCGGCCTGAAGAACACCTATTACACGTCGCACCTGTACCCCGCGCCGATCGCCAAGCGCGTCGTAGCGGGATACTACGAAAACGACGATCCCGGGTTCCGCAGTTTCATCGGCAAGAACGTGACACCCGATAGCCTGTCATGGGCACAAGGTGCCGGCTCGATCGTCTCGACGCCGGAAGATCTAACTACCTGGTCCCGCGCACTCTACGAAGGCACGTCGCTGCTACCCGCAAAGCAGAAGGCGGAACTGCTGAGCCTGATCTCGATCAAGACCGCAAAGCCGCTCGCAAAGCCGACCGCTGAGGACGACGCGGGCTTCGGCCTCGGCGTCGCCGCGCGCTATACGCCGGCGTTCGGCGTGTTCTGGTTCTATCAAGGCGAGACGCTCGGCTTTCGAGCGGCGCACCTCTACTTTCCAAACTCGGGCCTGGTCGTTTCGCTCTTTGCCAACAGCCGCCCGGTCGAAAAGAACAGCGACCTCCAACAACTCTTCGGAACGGTGTACGCGACGATCCAAAAGAACCGCTCGTAAGCGCGTTAGTTGACGGTGCGACTCAGAGGTTGATGATATTCTCCGACCCGCACGACGTTGGTTGCAACGTCACGACGGCGCTGCCACTCAATGGCAGACTGGGCTCGGACGAAGGCGTCGAAGAGATCAGATGCCTAGAGCGATCGTCGACGACGGAGCCGAGCGTGACGCCCGGCCCCACCGAAGCGTCGCTCGAGAAAACCGACGGAGCCCCGAAGATGTTGTTGGCGAAACAGCCGTTTTGATACCAGAGCGGCTGATTCCCAATGTATTGGGGCGCCCATTGCCAACCGTGCGAACGGTACGGCGAAAGCGTCGACTGCATGCCGGGCTCGCTGAACCTCGGGCGCAGGTCGACATGAAACGGTACTTTGAAAGAATCTTGGCCGGCGGACCGGCCCACCGCAGATCGCGCCGGCGGCGGCTGTACAACGGGTCCGCCACGAACGACCGCGGTCGGTGCCCCAAGCGTTACGGCCGGCGGCAGAAGCGCCAGGGCAATCGCACCCGCCACGACCAAACTCCGCATCATAGCCACTGAATTTCTCGGGCGCCCAAGGCGTCCCCTAGGAGCGCCTCTACCTTCGCCCTCGGTGACTCTGGGTCAGGTCATTAGGATGTTCTGCATCATCCCGGTGTCCTCGTGAGGCGTGATGTGGCAGTGGTAGACGGTTTTCCCCGTGAACTCTTGGAAGCGCACGCAGAACTTCACGCGCCCGGGTACCCCATCAACTTTTGGTGGAACGAAGATCGTGTCGCAGATAAGCACCGGATCGACGGGCTGCCCGTTGATTTCGAAGACTTGAAACGAGTTATCGTGCAAGTGGAACGGATGCCCGCACATCAGCGTCTGGTTCTCGATCGTCCACTCCTCGGCGGTTCCAACCTTTGGGAACGCCGAGCACTTCAGCTCATCGTACAACTCGCCGTTGATATAGAATCCGAAGCCGGTAAGAAGCACCTTCGTGGGACCGTCGGTGAACGTAATCGTTCTGCGCGCGACCACTTCGTGCGGCGAAACGAGCGGGTACTCGCGCGTGGGAGTCGGCAGGCTGCGCGGAATATCCATCTGCACGGGCGAGCCGCTCACGACGAAGCGCGCGAGTTCGAATTTGGGCCAGGCTTGGAACGAGATTCCGTCGTTCGCGACGGCCGAAAGAGTAAAGGTTCCGGGCGTTTTCGGAGCGCGGATCAGGAGCTCGTTGCGATTGGCAGACGACGCTACGATCGTCGAGCCGTCGAAGAGGTTGCTCGGCGTAACGAGTTTGGTCCCGCGCTGGGCGAGTAGCTCGGGCTCCAGAAAGTTTATTCCGTCGACCCCGATCTGGAAGACGTCCATGCCGGGAAGCACCAAGGGCAGCACTAGAATGTTGGTGCCTGTCAACATCCGAAGGCGAACGACTTCACCGGGCCGCATCGAAAACTCCGGCGGCGGCAGCTGCGTGAACGTCCCAGTCGAAACTTTCGTGAAGTCTTGCCAGTTCACGCCTTGACCGTTGACGGTCATCATCACATAGCTGGTGCCGAGGCTGTAGCCGCCTTTACTTGGCGGCTCGTAGGCGATCGGTTCGAGTTCGAAGTGATCGCGCTTGCCGGGCGTCGCATTGACCTGCAGCGTCTGAATCACGAGGAAAATCTCGCGCGCCGCCGCGATCTCCGGCACCTCGTCGATCGGACCGCGGATCACCAATAGGCCCGCCATCCCGCCGCTGATCTGGACGTCGGTCGCACCGTGGTGATGCGGATGGTACCAAAAGAGGCCGCTCGGATGATTCGCCGGGATCGGGAACGGATATTCAAACGACTTGCCTGGATCGATGGCGATCATCATCGCCGCGGGGTTCGACGTTCCCAGCGGCGAGAAGAGATGCGGAATCGTCTGCACGCCGTGCACGTGAAGATTCGTCGTGTTGAAGGCGTGCGGGTTGTTCATCCGGTCGATCGCCGCCGCGGACGTTTGGGTCGCAGCGATTCGGTCGCCCATCATCGCTTCGGCCATGGAACGCGGATTCGGAATGCGCACGGGGCGCGTCGGAGGCTCCGCGTGTGGATTGGGCGGCAGGTAGTTCACGATCCGCATGCGGAGCAGATTGCCGGGCCGCGTCTCGACCATGGGACCGTAGGTCCGCCCGCCGTACGTTCGCGTGCGCAGCACGTACTTGCCGAATCGAGTCGTTGCGTACTGAACCTGCAGCGTGTACGAGTCGACACCTTCGGTGACGATCGGATTCGAAACGTTTGACGAGCATCCATCGGAGGCCAGCGCCGCCGCCGCGGCAGTCGCAGAGATCGAGCCAACGACGAAGCGTACTCGTTTCATGCCGGCGATCTATTCATCGAGCGGCCTTCGAGTCTCGGCCGAAGGGTTCCGGCGCGTGTCAAACGGTCATGTCACCCTAAGCCTGTCGAAGGGTGACCTACGGGAAGCTGTCCCGCCGCGGTTATGCCGAATATCCCCTCATCTGGAACGCTACCGTAAAGCGCTAAGAGGCAACACATGGGCAAAGCCAAGTCCGAACCAAAACGCAACGAGGCACGCGGGATCACGCTTGCCGATCTTCTGGAGCGTGCGAAGAGCCTTGAGGGCGCCGCAGGCGAGTTCGCCGATGCTCCGGAGGAAGACGAAAAGGCCGCCAAACGTTATCGTCTCCGTCACGAGCAGCAAGCGGAGGCGCTCCTCGACGATCTCACACCCCTGCTCGATATCTTGTCTCGCGCCGGGATCTTTGCGTCTTCCTACATCCCCGACGTTTATGAAAAGCTGGAAGACGATGCGAGCGAGGCAGAGAGCGACGACGATTCGCGGACGTATTTAGCGTTCGAAGCCGACTTCGGGCAAAGGCTCGACGCAACGGCCTACGAGTTCATCGGATCGCGCATCGGGGAGATCTCCGAGCCACCGCCACCGCTCATTCGCGCAGGCCAAGACGAAGATTTCGGCCCGTTTCATCCGGCGGTCTTTCTGCGGGTTCCCGTCGTGGGGCACGTCGTACTGGAGGAAGCCTGGCAGCACGAGGGTGACGACATCCGCGTTATCCATACGCGCCCGATCCTAGCAGATCGCTCAAATGTCGAGTTCGTAAGACAGGACTTCAACATCGTCGGCTTCCAGCCGACGAGCGTTCCGATGGTGGCCGTGTACGGAACGTTGGAAGCCGGCATCGACCTTCGCGAATACCCCTGGGATATCGAGACGCTGCTGGCGGAGGACGTCATCGAACTGCTCGGCTACAACTACCCGGATTCGGAAATTGACTGGCTTGCGCGCTTATTCCAAGCGCGCGAAGCGCACGAATCGGAAGCCGAACAGGAGAAGGAACAGGACCTGGGAGTGTACCTTCGCGGAGAGTATCGCAAGCTGCCAAAGTTGGAGCTTCCGCAATCCGACGACGGCGAGGAGGACTCGAAACCTCCAAGCTAGTCCGTTGACGCAGGCCCAGTCCGGCTGCCATCTAAGCAGGCTTTCCATGAGCGCAAACGCGCGATGAAACCGCTGGGCCTTCGCCAGCGCACGCTTCTCCTCAGCGCGGTGCCGCTGGGGTTTCTCGTCTTGCTTCTAGGCTCTGCGCTCTTCTTGCAATGGCGCAACGCGGTTGAGACCGACGAATCGCGGAACCTCACTGCGTTGCTCTCCCATGCCGATCAGGCAGCCGTATCGATGGATAGAGCCAGCCGCAGCGTACTGGCTTTTGACGGCAGCCACCGCGAGAGCGATCTGCGAGACTACGAACTCGTTCGCCGGCAGCTGCCGGGGACGCTGGCCACGCTCGCGCAGCTGCAAAACGCTCTGCCGCGCGGACGTGCGGCAGAGCTTCGCTTCGCCCGCGCGTTGACCCAAGCGCTCGACGTCGCCAGCGAATATCTCGGTTACGCCCGCGCGCGAAATGCCACCGCGAAAGCGCGCTTGGCGAGCTCGCTACGGGTCCGCCGCTTGTCGGTGGAGATCGTCGCCGCGCGCAGCGACTTCAACGAACGGCAGCGGGCCCTCACGTTGGATCGCTTGCGGGTCGTACGGCGCCAGATCGCGATTCTTACCGGCGCCTTGATCGGCATCTGTGCGCTCGGCATCGTCGTCACGGTCCTGCTGGCGCTGCGCTTCGGCGTGAATATCGCCGGACGCGTCGACCAACTTGCTGAGAACGCGCGCCGGCTGGCCGCCGGGGAAGAGGCGCAGCACATCGGCGGCAACGACGAGATCGCCGAGCTCGATCTCGTCTACCGCGAGATGATGCGGCGTACGAAACGCGAGCACGACATGATCACCATTCTTCAACGGGCGCTACTGCCCCAACGGCTGCCGGCCGTTGCCGGCGTGCGGCTCGACGCCTGTTACGTGCCCGCGTACAGCGGCGCCGACGTGGGCGGCGACTGGTACGACGTCTTCACGATCTCCGACCGGCTCCTGGGCGTGAGCGTCGGCGACGTCGCTGGGCACGGCCTGCGAGCAGCCACGATCATGGGCCAAGCGCGCCAAGCGCTACGCACCTCCTCTTACGTCGACGACGATCCGGCCACCGCGCTGGAGCACGTCAACCGGCTGTTCTGCCGCGCAGAGAGTAGCGTGCTGTTGACAGCGTTCTTCGCGACGCTCGATTTGTCCGACGGGAGGATGCGTTACGCGCTGGCCGGGCATCCGCCGCCGATGATGGTGCGGACCGGCGGCGAGGTGGAATCGCTGGCCGGAAGCGGCTTGATGCTCGGCATCGAGAATCGCGCCGTCTTCGAAACGCACGAGGTGATGCTGGACGAAGGCTCGGCGATCGTGCTTTTCACCGACGGCCTCGTCGAGATGAGCCGCGACTATCTCGCGGGACGGGAAGAGTTGCGCCAGGCGATCGAGGCAGAGTACCGCGATGCATCGCAGAACATCGCGCAGGCGATCGTCAAGCGCGTCGTCGCCGGACGCTCTGCGCGCGACGATATTGCATTGCTGTTTCTGTGCGTTACCGCGCTGGCGGCCGCAGACTTCCCGCGTCAGCGGATGCGTTGGACGATCGACGCGCGCAGCGAACGTTCCACGCGCCGTATCAAACGCGCGCTGCTCTGGCAGCTCGGGGAAATGACCGACGATGACGCGCAGCTTCCGGCCGTGGAGCTGATCGTCAACGAGCTGCTCGGAAATGTGGCGCGGCATACTCCCGGACCCGCCGAGGTCGAACTCGAGTGGAGCGGCGAGACCGCGATCGTCCGCGTCTGCGATCGCGGCCAGCCCTTTGCGCTGCGCAACGGCGAGGGACGCATCGCACTTCTCGCGGAGGACGGACGCGGACTATTCTTGGCCCAATTGGTGGCCCTCGATCTAACCGTGGAACGGACGGGTGACGGCAACTGCGTCTCGGCCACGCTCCCTCTCAAACTCCGCACCGTCTCACGCTGAACACAATGCTTTTGTCATGCTGAGCCTGTCGAAGCATGAGCGCAGTAGAAGCACGGCGAGCAACCATGTGAGCACTGCTGCCGTTTGCCATGACGAGCTGTGGCAGCGAATCCGCCCCAGGCGTAAACTTCTCGGGTGCCGAGTACGCGTGCAGGACGCCGCGCGTCGGCAAACTCGGAAGCTGGCAGGTGGCGGGAACGCAGTCGGCGCTCGATACTATCCACGCAAGCGGCGCCAAGAACGTCGCGTCGCAGGACTCAACTTCTCGAATAACCTTTCCCCGCTGGCTCAAGTACGCGCCGAAGGACTCCGCGCGTGCAATCTGGACGAAGGAGTTCGGAGCCATCCAAGACGCCGGCTACCCGGTCGTCGTCGACGAGTTCGGCGAGTTCGACTGCGGACACGAGAAGATCGATCGGCTGATGGATTGGGCCGACGGCTGAAGGAACGAGCGCGCTCTCAGTAAAGGACGATTGATGAAACGATCGTGCTTGCTTGTCGCCGCCATTGTTACGGCGACGCTCCTGGCCGCATGCGGCGGCAGCCATTTCGCCCCCTCGACGTCGACGAGCGCACCGCTCGCGGCTAAGGCGCACTCGTCGAGCACCGCCTACGAGCTCCTCTACAGCTTTAAAGGGACGCCGGACGGCGCAAGCCCGCTCGCGGGCTTGATCGCGCTACACGGCAAGTTGTACGGCACGACGTTGAATGGGTCGAAAAACTACTGCTCGCAAAGCTGCAGCAACGGTTGTTATCTCGGCTGCGGGACCGTCTTTTCGGTCGATGCGTCCGGAAAAGAGGACGTGATCTACAACTTCAAAGGCAACCTCAACAGCGCGCAAGACGGTTCGTGGCCGTTTGCAGGCCTGACCGAGCTCAAAGGAACGCTGTACGGTACGACAAGCAGCGGCGGTCTCGGCGACGGCGTCGTGTATACCGTAACTCCCTCCGGCAAAGAGAAGGTGCTCTACAGCTTCACCGGCGGCACGGATGCCCAAGGCTCCGAAGCTACCATGATCGTTGCAAAAGGAACGCTCTATGGCACGTCCGTCTACGGCGGCGGCTCGGGATGCGGAGGAGCGGGCTGCGGCACGGTCTTTTCGGTTAGCCCCGCAGGCAAAGAGAGCGTGCTTTACAGCTTCGCCGGCGGAAGCGACGGCGAGCGGCTCTACTCCGGCGTAACGTACTTTCACGGCAAGTTGTATGGCGCGACGCTCGAAGGCGGTTCGGGCTGCGGCAGCGCCGGATGCGGCACGATCTTCGAGTTGAGCCTGTCGGGAAAGAAACGCGTGCTGTACCGCTTCGGCGGCACTTCGGACGGCGCGTATCCCAATGGGCTCACCGCGGTCGGCGGCCTCCTGTACGGCACGACAGAGGGCGGCGGCTCTAGAAGCTCCGGGACGTTCTTCAGCATCACGAAGTCCGGGAAGCTGCAAACGCTGTACTCGTTCCAAGACATTCCCGACGGCAATCTTCCGGCGGCAAATCTGCTCTATCTCAACGGCAACTTCTACAGCACGACGGTCGGGGGCGGCACCGCCGGCGACGGCACCGCCTACGAGATCAGCAAAACGGGCAGCGAAAACGTGCTCTACAGCTTTAAAGGCGGCAACGACGGGTCGGATCCGCAAGCGCCGACGACCGCGTTCAAGGGCGCGCTCTACAGCACAACCTATACAGGAGGCGGTACGGGTTGCAGCGGGAACGGCTGCGGCACAATTTTCAGCGTAACGCCCTAGTCCACTTTTTGCTCGGAGGTGCACATGAGTTCACGGTTGAGTTTGCTGACGGTGGCCGCAGCGGCAGCGCTGGCGTCGGCGGGTTGCGGTCAGACGACGGTGTCGAGCGGACCCAGCGGCGTGGCAAACGCGAGTGGCTATGTGAGTCCCCGTGTCGCCCTTCGACAGGCGCGTGTCACCCTGAGCCAGCCTGCCCTGAGCGGAGTCGAAGGGAAGGGCGCGGGCCGCAGCTGGATGAGGCCGGCCGCGAAGAAGTCGGATCTGCTCTATCTCGATGACCAGACTGGCACCGCGTACGTCTATTCGTATCCGAGGGGCGAGCTGATGGGCACGCTCACCGGTCTGCCTGACCCGCAAGGCGAGTGCGTCGACAAGAAAGGCGATGTGTTCTTCACGACCTTCGCAGCGCAGGAGATAATCGAATACGCGCACGGCGGGACATCGCCGATCAACACGTTGAGCAATCCCGGCGAGTACATGGAGGGGTGCTCCGTGGATAAGACGACCGGAGACCTCGCGGCGGTCGACTTCGAGCCCTCGGGCGGAGGGGGCGGCGGCGGTGTGGCGATCTTCGCCAACGCCTCGGGGAGCCCGACCGTGCTGAACGATTCGAATCTCTACCTCGGCTATCAAATCGGCTACGACAACAAAGGCAACATTTTCGTGGACGGGGCCGACAGCAGCGGCAACTTTGAGTTCGCGGAGTTGCCGAAAGGCAGCGGCAGCTTCACCGAGATCCCGCTAGGCGTGTCGATCACCACGCCGGGCGGCGTGCAGTGGGACGGCAAATACGTTACGGTCGGCGACGCGAAGAGCGGCAACATCTACCAGACCGACGGTGCGGGCGGCAAGGTCGAGGGTACCACATCGCTGAGCGATTCCGACGGCATCTTCCAGTACTTCATCGACGGCAAGAAGGTGATTGGGCCGAACGACTTTTCCGCAAACGTCGGGATTTGGAAGTATCCCAAAGGCGGCACTCCGACGAAAACCCTCACCGGCTTCGCATATCCGTTCGGGGCCGCGATAAGCAAAGCGGCGAAGTAAAGTATTTATAGCGTAGCGCAGGCCTTCAAATAAGCGACGTCGTCGCGATCCAGCGCTTCGGAGAACGTCGCGTACGTCGACTCCGCGATTTCCGGCTCGAGGTCCGCACGAAACTTCTCGAGGTTCTCGGGCGACGCTTCTGCCGGTCCGATCGTCATAAAGCGCTCGTTGATCCCGGCGAATTGCGACAGGTCGGCGTGCTCCTGCAGCCACGCTGCGACGTCGACGTCTGAGGCCGCGCTTGCAACGACCTCTTGGAACTGCGCAGGATCGACCCCAATTTGCCCTAGCAGGGCGAGGCTGGCGCCGTCGACGTGATACTTGCCCGTATTGCCGCCGGGAAGCAGCGCGCGGATCTTATCGATCGTCCTCGGAATAAACACGACGCCCACGAGTTGTTCGCGCGGGCTGCGCGGGGACGTTTTGGTTAGGTCGAGTGGTTTCATGAGGGGAGAGTCTTCGCTTATGAGTCGGCTAATACCATCCGAAAGCGCGCCGCGTCGGCGCCACGCTAAGGTAGGGGCCGCCGTTCACGAATTCGTATTACCTGACGCATGAGGCCGCTTTGCCGTAGCGCCATCCTTCCAATACTGATCGGAGTGATCGCCGTCTGCAACAGCACGGCGTTGGTGGCAGCGGCTCCGGCAACGTCGCCGTTTCCACCCGCTACCGTCAGCGCGATCGACGCCGCCATTGCGAAGTGGTTTACGCAGTACAAAGCGCCGGGCGTTATCGTCGGAATCTGGATCCCGCGCAAGGGGACATTCGTCGCGGCGCGAGGGACGGCGGACCGGTCGACCGGTGCGCCCATGGAGGTCGACGACCACATGCGTATCGGCAGCGTCACCAAGACTTTTACGATTACGGTCCTGCTGCAGCTCGTCGATCAGAAACGCCTCGGTCTGGACGATCCCATCAGCAAGTACGTCTCTTACGTCCCCAACGGTCGGCACACTACGCTTCGCATGCTGGCGAACATGACGGCCGGCCTCTTCAACTACACCGAGGACAACGGATTTAATGAAGAGGTTGCCCGGAATCCCCAGCGCCTATGGACGCCGCGAGAGCTGGTACACGTCGGCCTGCGCCACCATCCATACTTTGATCCTGGTACGGGCTGGCATTACAGCAACACGAACACGGTTTTGCTGGGAATCGCCATCGAGAGCGTCCTACAAAAGCCGATTGCGTCGATCTTTCAACGATATAGTTTTGCACCGCTTCGCCTAACCAACACGGGGTGGCCGGCGTCCGGTGCGTTGCCCGCGCCGTATGCGCGCGGAATTACCGAAGTGCACGGCAAGATCGTCGACGCGACCCATTGGAGTCCCAGTCAGGCATTTACCGCCGGCGAACTGGTCTCGTCGCTGCGGGATCTCAAAGTGTGGGTCAAGGCCAGCGCCACCGGGGCACAGATCTCGCCGGGTCTACAGAAGCAGCGCCTAAAGTGGGTGACGCTCTCGCCCGTCACGCCCGATCACACCTATGGTCTGGGCATCGCGTACAATCACGGATGGCTAGGTCACAACGGTTCCATCCCCGGCTACACTAGTGAAGTCGACTATCTGCCCTCCCAAGATGCGACCCTCGTTTTGCTCGTGAACTCCGACATCCCGGTCGGTACCGCATCTCCAATCGCCGCGCTGTTTCACGCGCTCACGCAAATCGTTACGCCGGCAAACGTCGCCAAGTAAGGCGTCGCCTCGAGCATTACGCGTAGAACAGCCGGAGCTTCCGCGCGCCGACGGCCATCGCGAAGAGCACAGCCGAGGCCGCGGTGAACTCCGGTGCGTAAGCGCCTTGCGTGAAATCGAAACTCGTGCGGTTCATCGGGCCGATGTACCGCACGAGGTAAGCGATTTCGAAGAGCCGCGTGGTGCCCGAGAGCGCGCCGCACGCGATGGCGAGCGCCGGAATGAAGATCGCGCCCGCGAGAACGCCTTCGATTCCGCCGAGATTCCCCGCAGCTGCCCAATGGACAAGCGAACTGCCTGCCGTCGCGACGGCGAGCCGCACTCTTAAGCTTGCCGGCAGCGGGTCGAGCAAAACTAGACCGCCAAATGTCTCGGCTTCTAACCGTCAACGTCTTGGCCGAGTTTCATTCGAGCAAACCATCCAACATGGCGCAATAACACGACGGGCCGTAAATCCCGCGCCGTAGTGTAGATGATCCGCACTCTGCGCCATAAGAGGCTGGGCAACCTGAACCTATAACGTGGCTTCCCATGAGGCCCGCTGCGTGGCGTGCAGTAATCCTGGTGGTCTGCGGAATAACGGGGCTCGCCGCTCTGGCCGAGCTTTTCGGCGCGACCGGATTGGGCGGTGCTTCGCCTTGGCTCGGAATCTGGGGCGCAACGGTCTCGGCTTCCTCGCAGCCGTTCAATCTCACGATTCAATCGATCGAACCCGGCGGCGCAGCCGAGCTCGGCGGCCTGCGCGCAAGCGATCGAGTCGATCTGCGCGCCCACGATCTTCTCGATCGGCTCTCACTTCTGGGTCAACCGCTGAGTGGGCGGCCGGTGACCATCCTGGTGCGTCGCGGTGCGGCGCAACGAACGGCCATCGTGACGCCGGGTCCGCCCAACTTGAAGAAACGCTGGGACGCCTTCTTCAATTGGCCGGGTCAAATATGGATCGCGCTGCTTGCGGCGCTGATCGCGTGGCGCCGATCGCACGTTCGCGAGATGCGGTTCCTGTGTTTGGCGTTGGTCTCTTACGCCCTGTGGCAGGTTACCGCGCCGTTTGAATTCGCCGCGCCGTGGACGTGGGTCTATGTCGTCTTTCGCATCGGCACCGTCTTTTTCGGGCCGTTGGCGGTAGCGTTTTGGGCGGCGTGTGCCGGCTGTTTCGGCACGCCGCTCTCGCAGGCTCGGCGCGCAACCCAAACGTTGTGCTATCTTTTCGTCGCAACCTCGATCGTGCTTGGGTGCGCGGGGGTCGTCGTCGGCGTCATCACCTTGTGGTTCGATCCCATGAGACTCTTGTGGGCTGCCGCAGGGCCGTTGTTCGGCCTCGCGTTGCTCGCCGCACTGGGATGCGGCGTGCTTGCGATTGCGGCCTCGCAAGGCATTGAGCGGAGCCGCGCAGCATGGCTGCTCGTCCCGCCGGCGCTGCTCGTTCTGACGCGCTACGCGCTGGATACGGCGGCGATCCACCTGCACTCCTATGCCGGCTATCTTGCGATGACCTATACCTATAGTCTCGTACTCTTTTCCACGCCGCTGGTCGTGACGTACGTCGCTCTCAACCGGCGGTTGATCGACATCGGCTTCGTGTTGAACCGGGCGGCGGTGTTCGGCATCGTCTCGGCGATCGTCATCGGCGCCTTCATCTTGGTCGAATGGGCCGTCGGCCAGTGGCTCGTCAGCGCCAGCCATACGACCGGCGTGGTGGCCGGGATGGTCGTCGCGCTCGCACTCGGTCTATCCATGCGTTACATTCACCGGTACGTCGATGTCTTCGTCGATCGCGTCTTCTTCCGGAAACGCCACGACGACGAAGCCGCGCTGCGGCGCTTCGCAGGCGAGTCCGCCTACATCAACGATCGCGACATACTGCTCAGCCGGGCGATTCGCGAAGTGCTGGCGCACACCGATGCGGACGGCGCGGCGATTCTCGTGCGCGATGAGGCGCAGGGATACGTGAGCCGCGGCGATGGATTTCGCGCGCACATCGATCGGGATGACCCTGGCATCGTTGCCCTTAAGGCCTGGAGCAAACCGGTCGACCTGCATTCGCTCGAGGATTCGGAACTGCGCGGAGAGTTGGCGTTCCCGATGATCTCGCGCGGCGATCTCGTCGGCGCGCTCGTTTGCGGTCCGAAACGCGACGGCGAGGCCTACGCGCCTGATGAGTGCGACGCGCTCCTTGCGCTCGCTCGTGGAGTAGGCACGGCGCTCGATACGCTCTCGAATCAAAACGGGGACGCTATAGCGTCGCTGCGAGCGACGCAAGGTCTCATTCTTGAAGAACTGAAAGCGCTCGCACGAAAAATACCGTGAGGTCTTGATGGTCGTTCTCTCCGATCGATTTGCTGACGCCTTTGCTTACGCAAACGCCGTTCACCGTAACCAGCCCCGAAAGCGAACGGAGATCCCCTACGTGAGCCACCTCCTCGCGGTGGCAAGCATCGTGCTCGAAGCCGGGGGAGACGAAGATGAGGCGCTCGCAGCGCTCCTGCACGACGCTCCCGAGGATCAGGGCGGCCGTCCTCAGCTCGAGCAGATTCGCGTTCGCTTTGGAGACCGCGTTGCCGCGATCGTCGAGGGCTGTTCCGACTCCTTGGAAGTTGAGCCTTGGGCGAAAGAAGAGTGGCGCTCGCGCAAAGAGCATTATCATGAGAACGCTCGGCAAACAGCCGATTCATCGGTGCTCCTGGTGAGCGCTGCCGACAAGCTTCACAACGCGAGAGCAACGCTCGCCGATCTTCAGCGCGTTGGGCCCGGCGTCTGGGATCGCTTCACGGGCGCTCGCGACGGCACCATTTGGAACTACGAAACGCTTCTCAAGCTGTATGCTGATTCAGGCGATCCGCGTGTTCGGCACCTCGCAGCCGAACTGGACCCCATCGTAAAGGCGCTTGAAGAGTACTAGGCTAGCTCCCTACGGCGGCGGCCAATAGGCGACGCCGGTCGGGTAGTTCTCGGAACTCCATCCCTCGTCGATCGATCCAAGCACCTTACCTGCGGGATAGCTCAGGACTTCCACTTGCTCGAAGTTCGAGACGAACAACTCGGACCGTTTTTGATTGAACGTCTCCCACGCCGCACCATTGGGAACCGGGATTTGCTGCACGAGTTTGCCCGTCGCCTCGGAATAAACTTCGACCGTGCCGCTTCCGTCCAACGCAAGGAGATTGTCGCTGCCGTCCTCGAGGATCCCCCACGGTTCGGCGTAGCTCACGCCGAGGTCGATCGCTTTCCCTCGCGAGTGCTTGAACTCGGCGATGTTGCCGCTGCTCCCGTTTCCTTGATACGAAATATAGATCGTGTTCGTTTGGGCATGGAGCGTTATGCCGTCTACTTGAAAGTTATGCAGCCGCAACACGCGTGAGGGCTCGCTAGCCGCCGGCGGATAGATCGAGACCGAGCCCGGCGAGAACTTCGCAAACGGCGCGATGTTCGCGACGTACATCGTTCCGTCGCTCCCGACCGCAATATCGTTTGGAACCCAATGGGTCGGGACGATATAGCGCGAGTACTTTGTGGAGCCCTTCGGGTACACCTTAATGTCGCCGTGTGCCTGGCCTTCCGTCGAGACGCCCAAGTCGGCTACGTAGAGATTGCCGGCAGCGTCGGTCGTCATACCTTCCGGCATGGCGTCGTCTTGAATCTGGCCGACGAGCTTATACTGCAGGCCGTGTAAAGCCACGATGTCGATGACGCCGCTGTACGACGGGCTGCCCGTCGGATCGCCGACGTAAAGCAGCGCCTTCGCGGTCTTCACCTCGGGCGACATCCAACTACCGGAATGATACACGCCGGCAGACGATGGCGGCATTACCGAGGCCGGTCCGCCCGGCGTGGTCGCTCCTCCGGCGCAGCCGGATACGAAAAGAATTAGTGTGGCGGCGGCCAGCACCTCTCTGCGTCGCGTCGATCCAACAT
The DNA here is from genome assembly GCA_003158175.1 of Candidatus Cybelea septentrionalis. Classification (GTDB taxonomy): domain Bacteria; phylum Vulcanimicrobiota; class Vulcanimicrobiia; order Vulcanimicrobiales; family Vulcanimicrobiaceae; genus Cybelea; species Cybelea septentrionalis. Next base: position 64,454 of record PMHJ01000031.1, on the reverse strand, counting down.
TCACAATGCTAGCGCAATTCTGGAACCGCCGCGCGATCGCCTCGCGAAGCCTTGTTCCCAGCACCCTCCGCCCGCACAGACTCGAGTACCTAGGGCTCGCCTGCAGGGCTTTCGGAGCGGCCAAGAAACGGTGCCCGCGGGAGTACCGCGGATGAAGTTCGTCCTTTTTTCAGATCTGCATCTCGACTCGCCCTTTCAATGGGCGGGGCCGTCGCTTGGGCGCAAGCTGCGCCTCGCGCTGCGCGAGACGCTCGACCGTGTCTGCCGCTTGGCCGTCGACGAAGGCGCGGATGCATTGCTTTGCGCCGGCGATCTCTATGAGCAGGAGAACTTCACGCCCGACACGGCCGAGTATCTGCGAAGCTCCTTCGAAAAGTTGACGCCGCTGAGAGTATTCATCGCCCCCGGCAACCACGATTGGTACGGGCCTACTTCGCTATATAGGGAAGTGCCGTGGAGCCCAAACGTCCGCGTCTTCGATGAAGCTCGCCTTAGCGCCGTCCCACTCGACGGGCAGGTGACGCTGTGGGGCGCGGCCCATCGCGCCCCCGCAAATACCGACGGCTTCTTACGGGGCTTTCACGCCGATGGCCCGGCGTTGAATGTTGCGCTGTTTCACGGTTCGGAGCGCGGCTTTCTCACAGAGCAAGACGAAGGGAAAGTGCCGCACGCAGCTTTTCGTGAGGATGAGATTTCCGCGGCAGGTCTCCGTCACGCATTTGTGGGTCACTACCACCAGCCAAGAGATAGCCAATGGCTGACATACGCCGGCAGCCCACAACCGCTCGCCTTCGGCAAAAGTTCCGGCAACGCGGTAATCGTTGAGTTAACCGACGGTGAAATACACCGCACGAGAGTCGACGTGTCCTCGGTCGCGTTCCACAGCGTCCCCTTAGACGTTTCGGGCGCCGGGTCAATGAGCGAAATCCTTGCGCGAGCGCGCGATGCGGTCGCGCAGCTCCGCGGCGTCGCGCGGGTAACGGTATCGGGGCGCCTCGCCGCAGCCGTCGACCTTAAGCTCGACGATATTCGGGCAAATCCCGCGGAGCTTGATGGTCTGGTCGTTCGCACGAAAGACTTGATCGCCGATTACGATTTCGACGCGCTCGCGGAAGAGCAGACCGTGCGCGGTCAGTTCGTGCGGGACGTACGGAACGGCGACCTAGCAGATGATGAAACGCAGCGCGTGCTCGTCCTGGGGTTGAGGGCGCTCGACGGCCGGACCGACTTGGAGCCCGTCTAAGGTGCGCTTCAAGTCCCTAACGGCGGTCGCTTTTGGACCCTTCAAGGACCGCACGATCCAGCTAGCGCCGGGGATGACGATCGTTGCCGGCACAAATGGCGCGGGCAAGTCTTCATGGCACGCGGCGCTCTATGCCGGCCTCTGCGGCATGCGCCGTGGCATGGGTGCGCGCTCAGAGGATACCGCTTTCAAGGAGCGCCACCGGCCCTGGGATCAGGACAAATGGGAGGTAGTTACCGAGATTGAGCTGGACAACAAGCAAAGGGTAGAGCTGCGACACGATCTCGACGGTCGCATCAATTGTTCTGCGACCGACATCGATCTTGGACGAGATCTTTCGAGTGAAATCATGTCCGAAGGCGCACCCGACGGCTCTAGGTTTGTAGGGCTCGACCGGCGGGCTTTTGCGAGGACGGCATGCATCGGCCAGACGGAAATTCTGGATATCGTAGGGGCGGCAGACGACCTCCAGAATTATCTTCAGAGCGCAGCAGCCAGTACTGGCCGAGATGCCACAGCATCTGCCGCAATTAGCGCCATCGGCAATTACACAAGCGAAAACGTCGGCCCCGATCGCAGGAACAGTACCAAACCCTTACGCGCCGCAAAAGAGACGTTCGAGCGGTGTAACGCCCAGCTTGTAGTCGCTCAGGAAGCCCACGCGCATTACCTCGCACGTGTTAACGAACGCGACCGGCTCGAGAACGACGCGCTGAAGCTCGAACGGGAATACGCGCTGGCCGACGCCCTCCACACGCAGGCCGTTGCGGAGGAGCTCGATGCCAAACTTGCGCGTGGGAAGCGCCTTTGCGCCGACCTGGGGCCCGAACCACCCGCAACGCTTGATGATGACGAAGAACTAGCAACGGACGTAGCCGCGGCCTTGAGCGCTTCTGAAGAGCTTCGCCCCCCATCGTTCGGAGAGGATCCTGCGGCGATAAAAGCCGAGCTCGCCGCGCTGCCGGTCGAAACAAGTGGCGACACCAGCCCTAGTCCGCTAATTCTCGCTGCGCATGAAAATCTTGTCGAGGTCGAGGCAGCCGCCGCCGAACATGCGCTCCACAAGCCTTCGGGCCTATCGGATGACGATTTGCCGATGCCGAGCGCCGCGCCGATCCCGGTTGAGGCCTTTGCTGCGCTAGGCCTAGCGATCGTTATCGGCGTCGCATTCTTCCTCATGCATCAACCCGTCGCTGCCGGCGTGGCAGCCATGCTTCTCGTTATCTTCGCTGTCTGGGTGGCCGTTCGGGCCCGCTCCAGTCCTCGCGAGGCGGCGCCGGACGCCGTGGACCGCTCAGAGATGTTCGAATGGACGTCCCGCGCCAAACATCATGAGGACCAGACATGGCGACTACGTACGTCGCTGGCCGAGGCCCTATCGTCACGCGGATATACGGTTACCGGAGATCTAGCAACGGTGTGCCGGCAATACATGGACGACTGCGTCGTGCACGACAAGAACGCTGCTGCGCTCTCGCGCAAACCAGACTTGGTACGGCGTCTGGAGGCTGCCGAAGCTTCAGAAACGCAGCGACGCGAATATAATAGCCGGCGCTCTGAACTCAACGCAGGTCTCGAAGAGCTCGCACGCCGCTGCGCCGTTGAAGCTAAAGGCGGAGCGCTGCTGAGCGGCTTGCGCGACTGGCAGCGACATCGCGCACAGCGGCTAAAACATCTGCAAACCGAAATCGTCGGTTGGGAAGAGCTGCGAAATCTTTTGCAGGGTGATACGCTGGAGGCTCTTGAGAGCGAAACGCTCGCAAAAGCCAGGGAACTCGATGTGCTCAGGTCGGCTCTCCCGGTCCAGGAGCGAGAGACGTTAAAAAGAGCAAAGGGTGCGCCGACCGAACAGAATCTGCGAGCACTTCGAGAGCATGTAAAAGCAGCGAGAAGCGCGGCCGATAAGGAAGCCGGCGATGTTGAGGCGATGGTCCGGACGTTGCCAAGCGTTGCGGAGGCCAAGGAGGCCGCGTCTCAAGCAGCTACCGAGCTAGAGAGAATCGAGCGCCTCGGCAGCACGCTCGACACCGCACGCGAGTTTCTGGAACGCGCACAAGAGACCGTCCATCGGAACATAGCGCCGGTCTTGGTGGCAAGCCTGGAAAAGTGGCTGCCCGTTATTACGAACGGCCTTTACACGAGGGTAACGGTCGATCCGCAAACCTTGAACGTTCGAGTACGAAGCGACGCCGGCGACTGGCGCGACGCCGTGCTTCTGTCGCACGGAACGGCCGAGCAGGTTTACCTGCTGCTTCGAATGGCTATGGTCGACCACTTAACCGCGGCCTCCTCAGAGAGTTGCCCGCTTCTCTGTGACGATATAACGGCCCATTGCGATCCGGTTCGGACTGCGGCAATCATGGACTTACTCCATCGCGTGAGCCACGCGCGGCAGATCATCGTTTTTGCCCAGCAGCCCTCGATCGCGCGGTGGGCAGCAAAACACCTGGATGTTACGCGCGATCGGATCGAGATGCTCGACCAGAAGCTGATCCGAGCCTGAGGAAGCCTTAGCCGGCTGAGGCGTCGGTGCGTTTCGGCGGTTTGCCGGCGCGTATCTTGAACGCCAACTCGGGCCGGCTCTGCATGGGCGGATAGACGTGGGCGCGCACCTCGAACCCCTCTCGTTGAAGCCCGAGGCGCAACGCGGCTTGCTGTATCCCGTGGAGGATCGCGGCGCTCAACTCTTCGTCGGCGACGCTCAAGTCCATCAGCGAATCCAGACCGTCCCTCTTAGAAAGGAGCGTGAGGCGGAGCTCGCCGGCGCCGCGCGCCGACTCGTGCTCTTCGTCGACGGGATCGTGAAAGACGACGACGTGATGATCTTCGTAGACGACCTCGTTATTGCCGACGATCCCCGCCCAAGCGCGACGCTCCTTGGTCCACTGGGGCGGCGCGCCGAGCACCTCGCCGGCTGCGACTCTGTTCTTAGCCCGATCGGCGCTCATCGCGCGCAGCTTCCGCGTCTCGCAAAGGACGCCTGCACGCTACGCCGGAAGCCAGCGCCGCAATGACGTTTTGGATTTCGCAACGGATTTCCGGGCCCGAACAACGCGTCTGGGAGAAGCCGGACCCGCAGCACACTTTTCGGGGACGTCTCGATGGCACGCGAGCCACGGCCGACGAGGTCGTCTATGAAGACGACGACGTTTTCGCATTTCGCCATCGCATAGATCCGAGCAAAGAGGAGTGGTGGGAAATTCACGTCGTTATCATTCCGAAAAAATGGATCCCGACGATCTTGGATTTCTCAATCGGCGACGCTGAGGTTTGGCATCGCCTGCTCGGCGGCATTCAAAAGGTCGCGCTCGCGCTCGGCCTGTACGAAAAAGGATTCATGATTCGGATGGGCGTGCTGCCGCCCTATCAGCACACCGAGCACGTGCATATCCACATTCTTTCGGGCAAGCACCGTAGCGCGGTCGTGGACGGGCCGATGCCGGATGCCGGCTGAGGCGCGTCCCTCTCTCGGGAGCATCGCGCTCACCTTTGCGACGATTGCCGCAACGTCGTTCGGCGGTGGGCAGAAGGCCTCGATTCGCCGGCAGGTACTCGCGCGCGGATGGATTGATTCCGACCGATTTCTCGAGGGCTTGGAGATCGCGCAGGTCCTTCCCGGCCCAAACCTGCTCAACTTGGCGATCTATTGCGGGCAAAAGGCGCGCGGCGTTCCCGGCGCGCTGGCGGCGTTTGCCGGCGTCAGCATTCCGCCGTTTGCAATCGTGCTTGTCGCCGGCGCGCTCTACTTTAAATTCGCTTCGAATCCGTTCGTCCACGGCGGCCTTCGCGGCTGTGCGGCAGGGGCGTTGGGTCTGACGCTCGGCAACGCGCTGGAGCTCACGTGGGACGAGCGCAAGAGCTGGCTCAGCGTCGCGCTCGTTGCCGCGACCGCTTTAGCGGTCTCGCTGCTGCACGTGCCGTTGCTGCCGGTCTTGGCAATCTTCGGCGGCGCCGGGATCCTTAGCGAATGGCTGCGCGCGCGTAAGCGATCGGAAGACTAGCGTCAATGGAAACGCTGATCCATCTGCTCTCTGTCTTTTCGCAGCTCTCGATTCTTGGTTTCGGTGGCGGGAAAGGCATCATCCCCCAGATGCATACCGACGCCGTCACGACGTACCGGTGGGTCAACTCCGAGCAGTTTACGCAGTTCTATACGATCGGCAAGCTCGTGCCGGGCCCGACGACGATCTTCGCGGCGCTCATCGGCTACGCGGCGCTGCCGCAACGTCCGTTGTTGGGGGCAGCGGTCGCGACGGCGGCGATGTTCGTACCGTCGAGCCTGATCATGATCGGCTTCGATTCGCTGGAAGAGCGTTTTGCAGCCTCACCCTGGCGCGCGATCGTCTCGCGCGGGCTTGCGCCGGCAATAGTCGGCCTCGTCTGGTCGAGCGTCCCGACGATTGCGCGCGGCGCGCCGTCGTCGGTTGCGGCCTACGTGACCAGCGCCGTGGTCGTGATCTTGATGCTTCGCACCAAAATCAACGCACCGTTGCTGATCCTACTCTGCGGTGCGGTAGGGATCGCGCTCCTTCGCTGATCGAGCTGCGTATTCTCTAAAGCGCCGGCGCGCATTCTTTTTGCAGCTCGGCTTTCGTCGCCGCAAAATCTCGCTCGAACGCGGGATTGCGCATCATTACAAACACCGCTAGGGTTCCGGCGGTCCAACCGGCGGCGATATCGCTGGGATAGTGCAGGCCCAAAACGATCCGATTCTCGGCGAACGTACGCGCCTGTGTGAAGATCTGCTCCCGCTTACAGGGCACGAGTTGCGCTAAAAGGATTGCCGTAGACGCTGCGAACGCAGCGTGCCCACTCGGATACGAGCCGCGATTCTTTACAGCCCCGTCGGGCCGCGGCCGGCTCCAGTGCGCCTTCGCAAGATCGACGAGTTCTTTGACGTCCGATCCGACGCGCGCGAAGAAGGCGTCGGTCAATGGGAATCGCGACGGATCGAACTGCGCTCCGATCGAGTCGGCAAAGAAAAAGACGCTTCGTTGCGACGCTGCTTTCGCCGAAGCCAGCTGCGAAGAGTTACGGGCGGCTATCTGAGCGGCGACCTTTTCCTCGTCGTCACGTTGCTGCGCCGAACCAAGGTCGGGCGGTGGCGGCAGCAAAACCGTCAGGTCGATCTGCCCGGGATCCAAATAATGAAAGCCGGCGTCGCCCTGTGCGGCACCGCGCCCGCAGAGCGCTGCAAGCAAGAGAACGAATAGCGCGACTCTAGTGCAGTCTCGTGGCACGGCGGAGTTATTTCTAACCCGATTTCCGGCTCAAAAGCGCCGCGATCTGCTTGCCGATCGGACTGCCCAATCCGGTGCATGCGTCCCATCCTGGTGACGCGAAATAGGCGCCGTTATTTCCGGTGGTGATATCTCGGCACACAGCGGAATTGCCGTACAGCGTCGCGTTGAGAAATCCGACGCTGCTCCCGCCCGCGCCGTTGACGAGAGCGATGAGGCCGGCCCACAGCGGGGCGACGGCGCTCGTGCCGCCGACGATCGTATCGCTTCCGTCGACTCGCACGTTATAACCCGTTTCGGGATCGGCATCGCCCGAAACATCGGGCACGCCTCGCTTTGTAAGCGCAGTTTTCTGCCCTTGCGCAAGCGTCGTGCTCAGGTTCTGCTGCCACGAAGGCAGCGGGAAGACCGTGCTCACGCCTCCGCCCGTGGCTCCCTCGTCTTGCGCGGTATCGTTCCAGACCGTCTCGCTGGCAATCGCATCGCCCGACGCACGAAGCGTCGTCCCGCCGCAGGCAAGCGCGAACGAGCTGGATGCGGGGAAGTCGACGTGGTTTGTTCCGTCTGAGACGGCGTCCGCGGAGCCGTTATCGCCGGTCGCAACCGTAACCGTAATGCCTAGAATTGTTGCGGCCTTGAAGGCCGAATCGAACGCGGTCAAGGCTTGTTGCGTCCAATTCGATTCTGAGGAACCCCAACTGATCGAGATCACCGAAGGCTTGTTCGTCGCATCGTGCGTGGCCGCAGTGATGGCATCCAAGAATCCCGCGTCGGTGTTGGGCGCGAAATAGACCGCGATGCGCGCGCCGCTTGCGACCGCACCGGCCACCTCAATATCCAGCATCACTTCGACGTCGGGGCCGTTTGGATCGCCCGTCGGCGCGTTCGATCCGTCATCTACGAGGACGGCCACGACGGTCGGAACCGCGAGTTTCAGTCCCGAAAAGTACGCTTGAATATCTTCCTGCTTGAAACCGCCGCCGAGCTCGATCAGGGCAATGCATTGGCCCGTTGCTTGTCCGCTCGGAAAGTCGTACAACGATGCGATCTGCGTCGGATCGAAAGCCGCAGACGCGGCTTGATCGCGTGCCACGACCACGCGTCCCGGTTGTCGTAATCTGAAGTGGGCTGCGGCCTGCGGCCGATTATCCAGCCCCAGCACCGCTTCCACCATCCCCTTCAGTTCATCGGGCAGGTGAACGGCGCCGGTTCTTCCGCGGTACGTTCCTTGTTCGGAGGCAAACGTTCTGAGTTCTACGCCAAACGCGCTTTGCAGCTGCGCGACCGTTCCCGACAGACGAACCATTGCTCGCGCCGCGCTCTCCTCGACGACGCGAAGCCCGTACTGACGTGCAAAGGCCTTGATCTTCGCGATATCCTGCGGATCGGCGCCGAATCGTTTCGCAAACTCACCACGGCTGAGGTGTGTATCGGGCGTGGCCGCCGCGTCACTGGCCATGCGCTCGAAATCGGCCGCGGCCTGGCGACGAACGAGAACCGTCACGTCAACAATTTCGTTTGGATCGGCGGGGCCGGTTGGCTTCGCCCCTGCAACCGGCCGCCGTTCACTGCCCGCAAGTGGAAACTCTGGCATGGCACCCCCTTTCAAGCTTCAATATCGAACTTCTTCTCCGCTACCAGACCATCGCGGGCCATTCATTCGCGTTAGCGGCGAGCATCGCTCGATGCCATGGGATTGCTGCGAACACGACTCGCTGTTCCTCGTTGAGATGCGGGACGTGCGCATCATACAGAGCGACAGCCCGGTCCAGCCATTTACGGGCGGCGGCATCGTCATGACACGTGTGATACGCAAACGCCGCGCACCACGCCGAGCGCTGCGGCCAGAGCAGTCCGACGGAGCGCTGCGGTTCGTCCTTTGGAACCAGCGTTGCGTGCGCGAGGGCGGCCGCGCAATCGCCGGCTTGCGCGCAGAAGGCGGCTAAGAGCGCGCCGTGGTGCGCCGCGGCGAGCCCCGCCGATGCGGTCTTGCGGATCGCGACCGCTTGCTCTAGATACTCGATCGCGCGAGCCAAGTTGCCGACGACATATTCCGCTTCGGATAAGTGCTGGAGCACCTGCTCGCGCGCAAAAACGCTCTCGCTTTTTTCGGTGACAGCCAATGCTTCGAGTCCTTCCGCGAGCGCGCGCTCCACGTGTCCGCCATACGTGAGCGGCAAGACGAGGCTGCTTCGCGCCCCCGCAGTAAAGAACGGCGCGACGGAAGCATAGGCTTCGATGGCTCGCTCGTAGGCTGCCCTGCCCGCATCAAACCGGCCGAGCTTGAGATTAAACTCGCCGATGTTCATCTCATTAACCATCAGCGCGGGTGTCAATCCGCACTCCCGGCAAATCTGCGCGGCGCGCTCCAGGATCGGTATTCCGTCCAGGAAATTTGGACTCCACAGCAGCGGCCACGTGCTCTGGCCGAGCGCGTCGGCTTCGCAGCGCCGGTCTCCCGCCTTCACGGTAAGCTCGAGCCAGCGCGCGGTCCACATTCTAACCGCGTCGCGGTCGAGCGCGTCTTGCGCGTTCGCAACGAGCACCGCGAGCGCCCGTTCGGCCATCGCGTAGTCGCCGAAGCGCTCCGCAATCGTCAGCGCCTCCTCGGCGGCGTCGCGTCCCTCTTCGGTCGCTCCGCTGACACAGAGCGAGCGTGACATTTCAGAGAGCGCCGAGGCCATGCCGCGCTCGTCGCCCAGCTCTTGATACGCTCGAAGCGCCCTCCTCGCGAGCGCGACGGTCTCGCCGGCAGCGACGCCGAGCGGGTGGAACATGCTCTCGACAAGGTCGGCCTCGGCTTGCCAGCGCAAACTGCCGCCCCGCCGCGCCCGCTCGCGCAACTCGGCCAGCGGCACGAATGCTTCGGATCGCCCGGAGTAGTCGTTGAACGCGATGCGCGCTCGCCGCAACAGCACGTTGCAGCGCAGATCTTCGTCGTCTAACTGCTCGGCAATCGCTGTGAGCGCATCAAGGTCGGCTCTCTCCTCAGCGACATTGCTCGCGCGCTCGTCGATGCGTTGGCGTTCGCGCCACAGCTGCGCGACCGTCGGCCGCTCCACTGCCAGCGTCAGCGCGCGGTCGATGTGCCGGCGCGCGTCGTCGGGCGCGCCAAGCTCGAGCGCATGCCGTCCGGCGATGAGATACTCTGCCGCCGCCTCTTCGCGCTGCTCCGCGGCTTCGAGGTGCGCCGCGATCTGCGATGCAAACTCGCGCTTGCGCTCAGGGTAGAGCTGCTTGAGCGCGCGCGCCAGTCGCCGGCTACGCTCGCGGACGCGCGCCGGCTCCGCGAGCGCGGCGATGGCCTGTTGCACGAGCTGATGCGCGAAGGCGTAGGGCAGAATGCCCCGGCCCGCGGTCTCTTGAACGATGCGGCGGTCGAGCAGCTCGTCCAGCGCGCGGTCGACAATCGCGTCGCCGTAACCGGTGACGTCCCGCACGACCTCGGCCGAGAAACGCTGACCTGCGAGCGCCGCCACCTCGGCAACCGTCTGCGTCTGTGCAGAGAGAGCGGCGACGCGCGCGCCGACGAGCGAGGCGACGGTCGCGGGAACCGATCCTTGCGGCGATGGCGCTTCGAGCAATTGTGCGAGGAAGAGCGGATTGCCGCTCGACCGGCTGTGCAGCACGGCGGCAAACTCCGCAAGGGTCCCTTCGAAGTGCACTCCTGTCTCGTCGACGATGCGTTCCACCACGCCGGCGTCGAGCGGTAACACCGACAGTGACGCGGCGCTGCCCTCGAGTTTCGCATCGCGCTGCAGTTGACGCAATGGATGGCGCGCGAGCGTCTCGTCGTCGCGAAACGTCACGAGGAAGAGCGCGCGCGCCCCCGATGCGCGGCGCGCCAAGAATGCGAGCGCGTCGAACGTGGTCTGGCTCGCCCAATGCAAGTCCTCCAGGGCGACGAGCAGAGGGCGGGGTCGCGCCAATCCGACGAAGGCGCGTCCAAGCCCTTCGAAGAGTCGCAACCGTTGATCGTCGGCGCCAATCGTTGGAAGTTGAGGCAGCGGGCCGGCCCGCTGCGCCAGCTCCGGCAGCACGGGCGCAAGCGCCGCAAACCACGTCGCTCCGAAGTCGAGCGCCGTGACGAGCGGCAGCTGACCGCGCAACGCCTCGACCAAACACTGATAGGGAAACGCCTCTGGAAATCCGGTGGCGCCGTAGAGTGCGCGGCCGCCGGATTCTTCGATCGACTCCATGAACTCGCGCACGAGCCGCGATTTACCGATCCCCGGCTCGCCGCCGATGAAGACGATGCCGCCGCCTCGCATCTTCGCGCGGTTCCACGCCTCGGACAGAAGTTCGAGCTCGCGCTCGCGCCCAAAGAACGGCAGCGATCGCTTGCGCTCGGCGGCACGCGCTTCCATCGTGGCTTCAGGCACATCGTCGTCGTCGCCCGCGACATCTCCCTTGGCGACGCGCTCTGCAAGAGCGAGGGTCTCGGGCATCGGGTCGACGCCCATCTCGTCGCGCAGCCGCGCGGCGAACTGGCGATATTCGCTGATCGCGCCGGCCGCATCGCCGGTCTCATAGCGTAACGCGACGACGCGCCGGACGACGTCCTCGCGCCACGGATCGACCTCGAGAATCTTGCGCGCCATCTCGATCGCGCGCGTCGCGTCGCCGCGCTTGCGCAGGCTCGAAACGAGCTGCGTCAGCACCGTCAAATAGATGTTCCGAAACCGTTCGCGCAAACCGTCGAGCCATTCGTCGTACAGTTCGGGCAGTAAATCCCCGCGGTAGAGCGCGACGGCCTCTTCGAGCCGGGCCGCATCCTGAGACGCGTTGGCAAATGCGTCGACGTCGAGCGACAGCGCGACGTCGGGATTCCACCACAGCTCGGCGGCGCTGCTCCCGATGAAGTCGCTGCCGGGCTGCGGCATCACGCGCAACAGATCGTTGACCGTCGAGCGCAGGCGCGTTCGCGCGACGCCCTCCTCTTCGTCCGGCCAGATCAGAAACGCGAGGTAGTCGCGCGAGACGGGAGCCGCGCGGTGCATCAGGAGATATGCAAGAACTTGGAGCGACTTGCGCGGCGTCGCCAGCCGAAACGCCCGACCGTCGACTTCGAGTGCCGGTTGACCGAACAGCCGCACCTCGAGGGATCGACGTTCGGTTGACTGTGCAGCCTTGCTCGTCGGTGCGCCTTTATTCTTCGTCGTGCGTTTCCCTGGCATCGCGCGGTTCGGATCCTTGGCCGAGGCGCAGCGTAACGAAATCCCACAGATCGCGAAGCTTACCCGAGGCGATGCCAAACGCGCTCGATACTTCGTAGACGCTTCCGCGCCATCCCGCGGACGGCTCGCGCCAGAAGCGCAGCACGAACCGGCGATCTTCTCGCTCGCGTTTATCCTCAGAGCGCACGATTCTCCACCTCTCTTGAATGCGAGTGAAAGCGAGGGTCCGCTTCGGAAAGCCGGGCCCTCGCCGGTCGATGATTTATTGAATCTCGTTCATGACGAACTGAAACGAGTTGTCCTGGAGCGAGCCGTCGCTGCGGGAGTAGATTCGGATCTGAATCTTGACCTCGCCGTTGTTACCGCAGGTGTAGTAATCGTAGTCGTTGGGGATTGGGGCCTGTCCGTCGACGCCCGCCGGCGTCACCATAACGGCGGGGCAGTTTTTGAAGTATCCTGCGGGAACGTCGAGCGTGTATTCGCCCGTCCCGTCGTGACTGACCGAGAAATGGCTCCCCGCAATGATCGATCCGTCGGAGCCGACGACGCCGGCCTTAACGGCCGACTTCTTGTGATTGGCCTGGACGAACGTTTGGTCCGGTTGCATGACCCTCGCCGGAGTCATGATGGGTCTTGCCGAGGCGAGCCCAGATGTCGCGATGACGAGCGATGCGGTAAGCATGATGAACGGTTTGCCGAGCATGTTTTTACTCCAATCTGATGCGCCGCGTTTCGCGGCGGGCTGCTGTATGACGGCAGCCTATCAGCGGTCGCGTCCGCAAACGTCCGGCGACGAACTTACGACCTCATCGAGTACAGCACGGCTAGGGTGGGTCTTTGGCTCTGGCGCTATAAGCGCGTAGGCGAAGACCGGTACGCAGAGCTACTGCTTCGTGTCCACCGCGACCGTAACCGGTTCCGTAAACCCGGTGAGCGTTTTGCTCGACGGGCCGCCGGCGGGATACGGCCAGTACATGACGTTGGGCGATTGGCCGATGTTCGGGCCGATCGCGCGTTTGCCGTCGAGTGCGAAGTTGATGACGTCGGCCGAACCGTCCAGCGGCGTCGTACCGGTCTCGGTGGCCGTCGAGCCGCTGATCGAGAACTCGTAGAGCGTCGAGCCTTTATAGCCGGCGCCCTGATCGTCGACGACGACGTTCTTGCCGTCCCATTGCACGCCGCCCGCGACGTCGATCTGCTGCGGCAGCGAGACGCGTCGCATCGTCTGACTCCCCTTCGGCAGTTCCGCGAAGAAGAACATGCCGCTCACGCCGTTGCCGTCGAAGAAGAGGTCGCTCTCGTTGTCGTACGCGCAGAAGCTCGGGAAGTAGAAGTCCTGGCCGGTGAGGTTGCGCGGCTTGCCCTTCGCGTGACGGAAGATCGCGACGCCGCCGGGATTACTGTTCATCGGCTGGATCGCCGCGGCGAGGTCGCCCGAGTGCGGGTCGACCGCACAGCCCTGCGTGTAGAAGCCCGGATCGGTCAGCGTCCGCTTCGCCTTCTTCGAGCCGTACGCGTACTCGATGAGCTTGCCGTCGTGTCCGTCCGAGACCCAGACGTCGCCGCTGCTATCGGTGCACAGGCCGTTGACCGAACCGAATCCGGTGAGCGTAAACTGCGGTTTCCCTTGCGGGTAACTGAGCGCGTCGACCTGCGCCGTGCCGAGATCCCCTACGTAAAGCAGCGAGTTCGTGCCCTTGTCGGGCCGTAGCGCTGACGACGCCGGCGTCGCGACCGGCGGAACGTTGCCGCCGCATGCAGCGAGCAGCGAAGCCATAGTCGAGAGGATAGCAATGCGATAAATCATCCGGCCACGATTCGCACGCCCGCAGCGATGTCATGCCGATGGAGTGCCGCGGCAGGTGGAAAGATCCGGCGAGCAAGAAGCAGGCAAGCACTAGCCATCCACACGCCGTTTATTGGGAGCGTCTCATGAGCTATTTCCTTGAGGCCCTTGGAAAGTACGCGGTCTTCACCGGACGAGCGCGGCGAAGCGAATACTGGTTTTTCATTCTCTTTACTTGCCTGATCGGCGTCGCACTGTTCGCCGCCGGCATGTACGTCGCCAAGGTGACCGGCGGTCCGCCCACACTCGCCGCGTATCTGCTCGATTTTTTCTCGCTGCTCATCTTTCTTCCGAGCTTAGCGGTGAGCGTTCGCCGTCTCCACGACATCGGAATGAACGGCTGGTGGGTGCTGCTCAACTTTATACCGATTGGGGGCCTGGTGCTGCTGGTGCTCTTCTGCCAAGATAGCCAACCCGGCGATAACGGCTATGGCCCGAATCCAAAGGAAGTCACGGCACCTGGTTCTGATCGAGTCTGCTACGGCGGCGTGGGTCGATCGAACGGGAATTGCCAACGCGGTGTCTCGGAGGGTTGAGGCGGGGGCGTGATCATCGATCCGGTTCCCACCGGTCCGTCGCCTTCGTTCCAACCGCTGCCGTCGTCGAAGCGCACCAGTTGGACCATGCAAACGATCTTCGACGAAGCGGATAGGTTATTGATCGACTGCGGCGGCGGGCTCGAACCCGTGGGCGCCGCGGTGGAATGACTTACCGGAACCCCTGGCGCAAACTCTCCGACCTTATCGTCGGTTAGGCTGCCGGTCGTGCGTCCAATCGCGTCGACGAACTCAAAACGGAAGCGCACCTCGGTCGCTGCGCGCTGGCTGACGTTCGTGAAGTCGACCTCATCTGAAAATGCATCTCCAGCCGGCGCCTTCTGCAGCGTGACGACGCATCGATCGATCGTTATCGGAGCGACGCTTTCGGGGATCGTCGTCTCAATGGCGGTCGCTGCGCCTGCCAGCAATGGGATCGACGCCATCGCAGCGATACAGAGCCACAGTTTGGCGAGCGGCGCGGTCACAACGTTATAGGAAGCGCGCGACGTTCGCCAGAAACGCCACCTCGTCGCCGCTCGTGGTGTACTCCGTCGAGCCGCTCCCCTGCGCGCGGCTGCCGAGAAGCTCGGCAGTTCGTTCGGCCTGCATAAACGCCGGATCGATCAACGCAATGCCGTCGCCGAGCGCGGCGCGGAAGTGCGATTCGAGCACGGGATAGTGCGTGCAGCCAAAGACCAGCGCATCGAGATCGAGCGGCAGGTGTCCGCAAACTTCCGCAACGGCGGCGCGAGGCCGTTGGCCTTCGGTCGCTCCCGCTTCGACGAGCGGCACGAGCGCCGGCGCCGGAACTTCGACGACGTCGATGCCCCCGACGCGCGCGCGAATCGTTCGTCCGTAGGAACCGGCGCCGACCGTTGCCGCCGTCGCAACGATGCCGACGCGTGCGAAGCCGCCGCGATCGACCGCGATTGCCGCCGATTCGATCAAGTCAACCACCGGCGCGCGCGTCTTGGGCCAGCCGTAGCGCTCCGCCACCGCGCACGACGTGTTGCAGGCCATCACGATCGCATCGACGCCCCGCGCGTCGAGCCGCGCCAAGTTCGCCTGCAGCAGCTCCAGCAGTTCCGCATGCGTTCGGTCGCCGTACGGCACGTTGGCTTGATCGGCGAAAAACACGATGTCTGCCGATGGCATCCGTTCGCGAACCCGCGCCAAGACCGTCAGCCCGCCGAGCCCGGAGTCGAAGAGACCGATCACCTACTGTGCCGGTTGATTTGGGACCGGATATGTTCGGGCGTACTGGCCGATGCCGTCGGCGATCTCTTCGGCAACCTTTTGCCGCCACGCGGCCGACGTGAGCAGCGCATAATCGCCCGGATTGGTGAGGAATGCCGTCTCGATCAGCACGGCGGGCATTCGTGCGTGCAGCGTTACGTACAGATGGCTCTTGATGATGCCGTCGTCCTTCGTGCCATCCGCGGCGAGGTGCGTTTCGACGAAGTGCGCGAAGGCCACGTCGTCCGGCTTGGAGATGTATGTGGTCGTGCCGTACGGTCCGGAGTTGATGAACGCGTTGGCATGAATGCTCACGAAGAGCCTCGCGCCGGCCTTGTTGGCGATGTCGTCTCTGGCTTGAAGTTCGTCGTGCGCGCTATCGTTGGCCGCGTACACGTCGACGTCGCTCTCGCGCGTCAGCTTCACTTCCCAGCCTCGATCAATTAGGATCGCGCGCAGCCGTTTGGCCATGTCGAGCGTCAACTGCGCCTCGGAGGCGCCCCCATGCGCCGTGCCGGGATCACTTCCGCCGTGGCCCGGATCGATCACGATCAGACGCGGATTAGTCGCAACGTAACCGCTGCGCGGGCCGAACTTCCAACTCGTATCGTCAAAACTGCCGGTCCCGGGCTCGGATTGCTCGAGCGGCGCTGCGGCGACGGCGGTGCTCGCGTTGCCGACGCCCCCGCTTCCGGACCGTAACGCGTCGGCGACGTCTTGCGAGCCGATTGCTAATCCGAGGCCGTCGGGCGAGGAACTGAACGCAATTGACTTCGGACCACTGAGCGAAAGTGCGACGCGCACCGTCGTCGGGTCCACTTGCCTCACCCGCACCGAAAGAACCGGCGCGGGAGCGCTTTGATCGATCGGCGGCCCCTGCAGCTGCGCGTTCTCAATATCCACCCAGAAGCGATTGTCGGGCTCGCGCAGGCGGTGCCACTCATACGTCGCGCTGCCGGTGATCGCGATCGCAACCGAAACGCCATCGGCCGCCGGGGCGACGGTCACGCCCGTCACGGTCGCGGGTCCGCTTGCCGGAGCGCTCGCCGCACCGTTTGCCGACGTAGTATCCGGCGGCGGCTCGGGAGTCGGCGACGCTTCTCCTCCAGCCGGTTGCTGCGGATTCGCCGACGCCGGCGTGTCGAATGCGAGCAGGACGTCGCGGCCGTCGGTATTCTGCGGCGCTTCGGCAATCGTCCCCGATTCGAACTGGACGGTAACCAGCGTGCTCGGCTCGCGAAGCGTTCCCGCGTTGGCAATTGTAATGCTTGCGATGCCGCCGGCGCTGACTTGACGCGTTCCGGCCAGCGTCGTGCCGACGCCGTCGAATGCATACGTAATCGACGTCGAGCTCTCTTGCGCGACCCGCGCGTGCAGCGTCGTGCCGCCGTGGGCGAAAAGCGTCACTCGAGCGTCCTCTTGACGCACGTCGAGCGCGGCGAGTTGCGGCTGCAGCACGGCCACTCCGTTCTCTTCGCGTAAGGCAAGATCGAGCGCGCGCAGCACCTCACGCAGCGGCAGATAGGCCTCATCGCCCACGAGGAAGGGCGCGAAGCTGGCCTGCAGCGAGATCGGACCGGCGTCGTACCGGCGATCGCCGATCGCAAAACTGACCACCGAAGGAACGGAGGTGGTAATCAGAACGAAACGCTCGCCGGGCTTCCACGTCAGGAGGGCTCCCGTATCGCTCAGCAACGTCGCAAATCCGGGATCGTTCACACCGATCGCCGGCGCGCCGGCTCGCGACTGGACGTGCGTAAAGCGAATCACGCGCCCTTGATACGTCGCCGTAAGCGACGAATCGGCGAACGCCGGAAGCGCGATCGCCAATGCAGCCAGCATCGGCGAGATCAGCAATGCGAGTCTACCAGTCCGAGCGATGAAGCGGTTGGTCCAATTCAAAATTACCTCCCGGCAGCGTCTCCAGCCGGTTTCCTTCAACGAGTATCTGCACCGCGTCGATGCCTTCGACGCCCGTTATCGTGTACACGAGCGCTTTGAACTCACCATTCTCTCCGAAGCTCCCTCCGGCTTGCTGTTCGAGATTCTTCGAGAGGTCGAGCGTCGCCGTCGAACCGTTAACGCTCGCTTCCAGAACTCGCGTTCCCGGCGGAAAGCGAATCGCTTGCACGTCGTTCGGAGGCCCGGCGATCGCCTGAACCGCAGCATACAACACGACGTTGTGGAGGCGTTCGGTCGCACTTTCGTCGGCTTGACGCGGGCGCATCGAAACCCGCATCTCGGCTAGCGACTTCCCGTCGAGTTTCGTGTAGTAGATTGGGATCGTTGCGCCGGCTGCGGGCGCGTGATGGGAAAGATAATACCACGTGCCGGCGGCGACGATTACAAGGAGCACGACGAGGATGGGCAAGCGCGGCGATCTCACGTCGAATCGTATCCTTCGCGAAGGTTGCTACAAATACTTCTGTCGAACGCTGGCGCGCAGTGAGCGGCCGGCAGTGAAGTGGCTGAAAAGGACCGTTGCGAAGGAACGGCGCGCGCTGGAAGCTGCCCGCCGGCGTTTTATCTCGAAGCCAAATGAGGAGCGTCTGCACGCGGTTCGCACCGCCGGTCGCCGCTTTAGATCGCTGCTCGAGGACGTCGCCGAGCTCGCGCCCTCCGCCAAGCTTTTGCGAGGCGTCAAGCGCGCGGCCGAGCAGACCGATGCGGCGCGCGATGCAACGATCATCTTGCGCCTTCTCGAGAGCAGCGCGGACGCCGGCGAACGGCACGTCGCGCAACCGCTTGTGGCCGAGCTGAGCGCGCGCGAAAAAGAGGCGACGCGTCTCGCTCACAAGCGCCTGCGGCGAACGCGATTCACTGGATAACGCTAACGTGAAGCCCGAGCCGGTCCTTCTGCGCGGCGTTACCGACAGCACCGAATTGGCGCGACGGGTGCTGCACACTCGCCTTCGCGAGGTTCGGCGGCTCGCCGGCGGCTTAGAGCGGCGCGAGCCACAAGGGCTTCACGCTTTTCGCATCGCGTGCAAGCGCCTTCGTTATGCGCTGGAGCGCTTTGAGGAACTCGAGACGTCGCTGGAAGCGCCGGCGAAGTCCTTCGCGCTATTGCAGGATGCGCTAGGCGAAGCCCACGATCGCGACGTACTTCTCTCCATTCTTCCAGCCGCGATGGCGCAGACCGAGCACCGCCTTCGCACCGACCGTGAGGCGTGCGTCGACCGCGCCGGCGGGCTATGGACGCAAGCGCAAGAACTGCTCCTCGGCTGCCCTTTCATCTTTTTCGAAGAAGCTTCTAATCATTCTAGCGTGAGCTTCGGCCTGGACGATGCTAAAAATAGAGCATGATAAAACTCCATAACGTCCTCCTGGCCTGCGCTCTAGGCGCAGGATCGTTACTCGGCGCGACGGCGCCGGCATCGGCGGCTCGCGTCGTCGCTGGAACCGCGCGACCGGCAGCGACGGGCCGGGTGCTCCCGGGCAATCGCTCTTACGGAACCGGATACCGGGGCTACGGTAATCGCTACGGCTACGGCAATCGCTACGGCTACGGCTATCGCGCCGGCTACCCCTATCGCGGCTACGGCTATCGTTACGGCTATGGCTATCCCAATCGTTACGGCTACGGATACGGTTACGGCTACCCCTACGGCTACGGCGTTACCGTTGGCGTTGGTTACGGCGGCTACGGCTACGTTGGCGGAGGCTATGGGTACGCTGGCGGAGGTTACGGGTACGCGCCATATCCGGCCGTATATGGCCGTCGCGCATACTGGGCACGTCGTGCCTATTGGCGCCCGTATCGCCGCGCGTATTGGCGCGGGCGCGTCCGATAGTTTATCGTTCTCATCGTTTTTGAATACGGCTCTAATCGTTCGAGGTTAGAGCCTTCGCATCGAGGATGGTACAAAATAAACATGATGAAACTTCGTAACGTCCTACTCAGCTGCGCGCTCGGCGCCGGGCTACTCGGGGCCACGTTGCCGGCCGCCGCACAAGTCTATGGTGGCGTTTACATTCAGACTGCGCCTCCGGCGCCGATCTATGAAAGCGTACCGGTTGCGCCGGGACCCGGCTATTTCTGGGTTGGCGGATTCTGGCAATGGAACGGATACCGCTATGTCTGGGCTCGCGGTCACTATGCGTACCGGCCGTACGCCGGCGCAGCCTGGCACGCCGGGCACTGGGTCAGCGGACCCCGCGGCTGGTACTGGCGCGCCGGTCATTGGGGACGCCCGTACTAACTAACTCCAGCGACCTTCACTAATGCTTCATTCAAACATCGCCCACCGGCATCGCACGCGCCGGTGGGCGACCTTCATTGCGGCGTTGAACGTCGCGGGCGCATGCAGCTTCGGCGCTCGCTGGGCCCGGTCGATGTGGTTCTTTTCTTCGTCGTTGCGGGCTCGAACTTACAGTGGATCGCAGCCGCGGCCGCCGCGGGACCGAGCTCCCTCGCGGTTTGGCTCATCGGCTGTCTGGCGATGTTCGTGCCGCTCTCGATCGCCGTCGTCTTCCTGTCGTCGCATTATCCCGATGAAGGCGGCCTCTATGTCTGGAGTAAGCGCGCGTTCGGGCCTTTCGCCGGCTTTATCACGGGCTGGACGTACTGGGCGAGCAATCTTCCGTATTTGCCGGCGCTGCTCTACTTCGCCGCCGGAAACGCACTCTTCATTGCCGGCTCGCGGGGCCGCGTACTCTCCGCCTCGCCGCTCTACTTCATCGCCGTAGCTTTAGGCGGACTTGCGCTCGCCACGATCCTGAACGTCTACGGCCTGCAAATCGGCAAGTGGCTCACGAATATCGGCGGCGTGGCTCGCTGGAGCGCGACGCTGCTGCTGATGACGCTCGGCGCAATCGCCTGGTGGAGATTTGGTTCGGCCACGCATCTCAGCGTCGCGGCGCTGCGGCCCGGCGTGCATATCAAGGATCTCATCTTTTGGTCGGTGATCGCCTTTGCGTGGACCGGGCCCGAAGCGATCGCGTTTATGGGCGGTGAAATCCAACGTCCTCGCCGGACGATTCCGATTGCGCTTGCCATCGCGTCGCCGCTGATTGCCGGCATTTATATTGCCGGAACGCTGAGCCTGCTCGTGGCGGCCGTACCGCACGACATCAGTCCGTCGTCGGGCGTGATGGACGGCGTCTCACGCCTTGCCTCGCGCTTTGGCTGGAATGCGTTAACGCCGTTTATCGCGCTGCTCGTCGCATTGAGCTGTATCGGAAGCGTCGGAGCGTGGCTGGGCGCCATCGCGCGAATTCCATTTGTCGCCGGCATCGATCGGTATCTGCCCGACGCCTTTGGTCGCATGCATCCGCGTTGGGGTTCGCCGGTGGCGGCGCTGGTCACGCAGGCCGCAATCGCGGCACTCTTCATTTTCTTGGGCCAGGGCGGCACGAGCGTCAGCGGCGCCTACGACGTCCTCGTCAGCTCCACCGTCATCATCACGCTGCTGCCCTTCCTCTTCGCTTCAGCGCTGAAGCTTCGCGGCGCGGTCGGATCGCCGATTGAGTTTCGGATTCCGGGCGGTGCCGCAACGATCTTCGTCGCCGCGTGTATCGGGCTCGCCACGACCTTCGTTGCGATAGTTGCGGCGGCCGCAGTTGCGGCCGCCGTTCACAGAACTCCGTTATTCGCTGCGTATCTCTCCCGCGTACTCGACGTCAGGATCGATCTCACCGCGACTCGTCGACCGCTCGTAATCGAGCGCGCGGCGCACGTCGGCGCGATGCTCCTTGGATTTGGGCCGAACCGCCACGAGGATGCCTCCCTCGCGCAGTCCTTTCTCGTATTGTCTTGCATGACTTTCGCCGATGCCCACGCCGATCAAGCCGCCAACGATGCCGCCGCCCGCGGCACCCGCGCCTAATCCCGCAAGTGCAGCCGCCAGTGGGCCAACAACGAGCGGTGCCGCAAGACCGCCGGTCCCGGCAATCGCGACGACGCTTCCGGTCGCCGTCAGACCCGCCACGATTGCGCCCAGGACGCCGCCGATGGTTGCGCCGGCCGCAATACCCTCGCTGCCTTTAGCATTGACGACCGCAGAGAAGGCGCGCTCGCGCGTCTTATCGTCCATCATCACGCTGATGTCGTCACGTGCGTAACCGAGATCGTGAAGCCGGTCGACGGCAGCGGTCGCCGGCTCTCGGTCGTAGTAAATTTCGGATTCAAACGCGTCTTCTGAGTACATGAGCCCTCACTTTCAGCGCGTTATCTACCCCAGCAGTCCGTGAGCGAAACACGCAAGAAAATAATGGCCTCCCTACAGCTCGACGTCGTTAAAGGTTCCATCGCTATAGAGCTCGTAGCGCTTGCCGCCCTCCGAAGCGATCAGCGGAAACTCACCTTCGTGGAGCAGCCCGCGCGTCGCTGCTTCCACCGGCAACCATTTGCGCGTGTCGCAATCGAGCGTGAATTCGAGAGGCTGCCCTTGCAGCTCAACGATGACGGTGACGGTCTTCAACGCGTTGTCCTCCTCCGGCAGCCATTACCCGAGGCAAATACGCATGCCCTTGACGCAGACCTAAAATGCTGCCGCATCCGCAGTAGTTAAGCGCACCTTAATCAAGCATCCGTAAAATAAATCGCTAAGCTTTGCAACATTTTCTTGCGGACCTCACCCCTGCCACGGCAGCGCTCCTCATTGGAGCGCTGTTGTTAGCCTTCGGGTTCGAGGCGATCAACGGATTTCACGACACGGCTAACGCCGTTGCAACGGTAATCTATACCAACACGCTCAAACCGTGGTACGCCGTCGTCTGGTCGGGGATCTGGAACTTTACCGGCGTCGTCGTCTCGAGCGGCGCCGTCGCCTTCGGCATCGTCGCGTTGCTGCCGGTCGAGCTCGTGATCCATGCGGGGTCGGCGGCGGGATTTGCAATGGTATTCGCGCTGCTTTTTTCCGCGCTCATCTGGAACTTCGCCACCTGGTACGTCGGAATTCCGGCCTCCAGCTCGCATACCCTGATCGGTTCGATCGTCGGCGTCGGCCTGATGAACGCGGTCCTATCGAAGCATCCTTTCGGCGACGGCGTGAACTGGGGCAAGCTGCACGATACCTTTCTGGCACTCTTCCTCTCGCCGATCATCGGCTTCATTTGCGCGGCGCTGCTGCTGCTCCTGATGAAGGCGATCGTCCGCCAGAAGCAGCTCTACGAAGCTCCCGAAGGGACGAAGCCGCCGGCCTGGTGGATCCGGCTGCTGCTCGTGATCACTTGTACCGGCGTCAGCTTCGCGCACGGATCCAACGACGGCCAAAAAGGCATGGGCCTCATCATGCTGATCCTCATCGGGATCTTGCCGGGCGTCTACGCGATCAACCCTACGATCACGACGACCGGCGTAGCACGGCTCGTCTCCGATAATAAATCCGTGCAGCCTATTCTCGATGCCAAGGCCGGTTCGGGCGCAGCCATTACCGCGCCAGATGCGGAGACGACGCTCTCCGATTTCTTGAAATACGGCGCAAAACCGTCGCAAACCACGTTCGTCGCGCTCGCGTATGAGAATCGAGCGATCGCACAGATCGTGGGCGCAGCGCCGACCTTCGACAAACTGACCGACGCTCAGCGCAAAGACTTGCGGACCAAAGGTTACTTGGTTGGAGAGTCGATCGGCAAACTGACGAAACCCAATAAGACATTCACCGCTCCGGGAGATGCCAAACAATTGGGCGACTATAAAAAAGAGCTCGACGGAATGACAAAGTTCATTCCCGTCTGGGTGAAGTTTATGGTCGCCTTGTGTTTAGGCATCGGAACGATGATCGGCTGGAAGCGCATCGTGGTGACGATCGGCGAGAAAATCGGAAAGTCGCACCTGACGTATGCCCAGGGTGCCTCCGCCGAGCTGGTTACCATGGCGACGATTCAGGGCGCCGACATGCTCGGGCTGCCCGTGAGCACAACGCACATCCTCTCCTCGGGGGTAGCGGGGACGATGGCTGCCAACGGCTCGGGATTGCAGGCGCGGACGTTGCGAAATATCGTCATCGCCTGGGTCCTGACGGTCCCGGTTACCGTTTTCCTGGGGGCGCTCATATTCGGCGCCGGATTCCTCATCGTTTTGCGCTTCTTCGGAGCGTAGCAACTCTTAGAGCGACGCCTGCCTCTTGGGCGCTACGTTCTCGTACGAGCCTTCCGGTACGATGAGCGCGAATCACCCAGAACCGTCGAGGAGCCGCTAGATGTCCGCGTTCACCCTCTTCCCGCGCTACCTGCGATTCCCGCGCTGCGCGCGCCCGCCGGAGCGAAGTGCAGAAGACGCTTCGATCGATTATCTTCCCGGGAACTACCCCGCGCTCGAAGCCGCCGTCGACGCAAAGTTGCTAGGCGGGGCAGAGCAGGTCGTTCTGGATCTCGACACCCTCGTCGTCCTCGATACCGACGCGTTGCGGGATTTGATCGCCCTGCTGCGGCGTGCGCGCCTCAAGGGCGCCCAGATTGCGCTTCGATCGAGCCGCGACGAGATTCTTCGGATGCTTTCGATCACCGGGCTCGACCGGGTCTTCGCGGTCATCTAAGCGAGGAGACCTATCTAGGCGGATCCGGCCACACGCCCGCTTTGACCGCCTTTGCCAGATCGACGTGCCACGGAAGCGCCAAGAAGCTCTCGCGATCTTCGGGCTCGAGGCCCTCGGCCGCCGCAAGCATCATGCGCTTCGCTTGCTCGAGCGCGCTGGTCGCCTCGGCGGACTCCCCGCCGGCGTGGAAGATCTGCGCCGCCGCCCAGTAGCAGTGCGTGGGCCAATCGGTGGCGCGCATAATCGTCTCGTCGGCGGCGAGCAGCCGTCGTACCGCATCGCGTGCAGCCGGCAGATTACCGAGCGCCGCGTGCCAGATCGCGAAGTTGGCAAGTGTCGTGCTCGACCAGACTTGTGATTCGGATTGCGAACGCAACTCGAACGACGCCTCGGTGAGCTCGATCGCTCGCGCGTAATCGCCGGCCTTGGCCTCCGCAAACGCGAGATTCTCGAGAACCGAGGCCTCGATCAACCCGAAGCCGAGTTCGTGCGCAAGGTTGAGCGCCGACTCGGCCGCTTGACGCGCACCGGCGATCTGTCCGGTGTAGGCCCTCATAAAGATGAGATTGGAGAGCCCCCCGACTCGTCCGCGCGCATCGTTGGCGCGCTCGAAGAGCGCCACCGCCTTCTCGGTGGCGGCGCAGGCCCGTTCGAAAAAGCCTAGCCTCATTTCGAGAATTGCTTGATTGAGTAGTTGCCCCGCGCTCCCGGCAAGATATCCGCTCTCGCGGTAAATGCGGCTCGCGGCCGCATAATGCTCTCGTGCCTCCGCGTATTTGGCGCCCGTGTCGGCGAGCGTCGCGCCCAGACGGCCGTGTGCCTGCGCCTCGGCTAAACGGTCGCCCAGCTTCACCGCCAGCTCCAGGCAACGCGAGCTCAACGCATGGCATCGCCGGATGTCGCGGCGCTGATACGCAACGGTGTATGCGCTGCTCAGCGCGAGTTGTTCCAGCATCGGATCGGCGGCGCGCGCGGCGTCCTTCGCGGCTTCGTCGAGTAATGCTTCGGCAGCGGAAAGGTGGCCGCGATGCGCTTCTACTTGAGCTAAGAAGCAGAGCGCACGCGTCGCGCGCGCGTCGTCGTTCGCCGCTCGACTGTAGGCGAGCGCGGCTTTTCCCGAATCGAACGATTCCGCCAAACGGCCCAGCGTGAAGGCCATTTGTGACTCGGCGAGGTGAAGCTCGGCGTTCCAGCGCCCGTCATCGTCGGGCACGCATGCACGTAGCGCACGCGCGGCTTGCTCGTGCATGGCGCGGTCGCCCGTGGTCGAGGCAAACTCCATGCGATGCAACAGCGTGGCGCGATGGATCGCCGGGTCGTCCAGCTCGGAATCGACGCGTTCCAATGCAAGCAGCGCGGCGTTGCGGGATTCGAGGTCGCCGGAGCGCGTCTCGATCGTGACGCTTTCCAGAAGCAGGTCGGCGCGCGTGCGCGGCTCGATCGCAATCGCGAGCCCGCGCGCGCATTGCATCCGGGCCTCGTGGAGCGCTCCGATCGAAATCGAGCGCCGCACCGCCTCAAGATAGCAGCGCGTGGCGTTTGCAACGTCACCCGCGAACTCGTAGTGCGCGGCGAGCGAAGCCGAGAGCTCGGGCACCCGTTCGGGATAGATCCGCTCGAGCACGCGCGCAACGCGACGGCGGCGGATGGCGGCCGCTTTGGCCGGCACGGCTCCGGCGATCGTATCCTGCACGAGATGATGCGTGAAGGCGTATTCGAGGAAGCCGCGTCCGGCAGCTTCGCGGATGATGCGCCGGTCGAGCAGTTCGTCGAGCGAGTCGGTCAGGGCCGCCTCGTCCCATGCGCTGACCTCGCGGACGGCGTCGCGCGAAAAGCGATCGCCGATACACGCGGCGATCTCGGCAGCGGTCCGCGCGTTCTCCGAAAGCCGTTCGATGCGGCGCGCGACGACCGCTTGCAGCGAAATCGGCTCGCGGTCGCGCTCGCCTT
The DNA here is from genome assembly GCA_003158175.1 of Candidatus Cybelea septentrionalis. GTDB lineage: Bacteria > Vulcanimicrobiota > Vulcanimicrobiia > Vulcanimicrobiales > Vulcanimicrobiaceae > Cybelea > Cybelea septentrionalis. The sequence goes on along the minus strand of PMHJ01000031.1, from coordinate 38,743 downwards.
CCCGCACCTCGGCAACGAGGTGCGTGAGGAAGAGCGGATTTCCCTGAGACGCGGCGATCAACGTTTCGGCTGCGCGATCGCGCATGTCCGGCAGCGTCGCGCGCATTTCTTCAACGTCGGCGACCGAGAGAGGACTCAGCCACATGCTCTGCGCGCCGGCGACCACTCGCGCCTCGCGCCGCAAGCGATGAAAGGCGTGCAGACGCAGCGATTCCTCGTCGCGATAGGTAACGACGATCATGACGCGCACGCCCGCAACCCGCCGCAGCAAGAACTGCAGCAACTCGATCGACGCCGGTTGCGCCCAATGCAGGTCTTCGAGAATCAGCAGCAAGGGACGAGGCTTCGCGAGATCGGCGATGCATCGGAAGAGCGATTCAAAGAGACGGATGCGCTCGCTCTCGGCGTCCAGCCGCGGTACGGCGGGGAGTGCGACGCGCGCGTGGATCTCGGGTAAGAGCGTTGCCACCGAGGCGAGCGCGATGCTGGGCTTGAGCGACGCGACCAGCGGAAGGGCCGAACGCAGCGAATCGACGACGCTTTCATACGGAACGCTCTCCGGCGAACTCGTCGCGCCGACCAGCACCCGACCGCCCCGATCTTCTACGGCATGCGCAAACTCGGAGACCATCCGCGACTTGCCGATGCCGGGCTCGCCGCCGACGAACGCGCAGGCGCCGCGTCCGCGCGCGACGCGGCTCCACGCTTCGAGCAGGCGTTCCATCTCGTCGCGCCGGCCGACGAACGGTAGAATTGCCGAGCCGCCCTCGATCGCGGGCCGGTCCTCAACGCCTTCTTCGGCTACATCTTCGCCGCGCGCGATGCGTTCCGCAGCCGCGGCGGTTTCGGGCATCGGGTCGGCACCCATATCCACACGTAGGCGTTTGGCGAACGCCGCGTACTCGCTGAGCGCGCCGGCACCATCGCCGCTCTCGTAGCGCATCGCGATGATGCGCCGTACCATATCTTCGCGCCAGGGATCGATCGCCAGCACTTTACGCGCCGTTTCGATCGCGAGCGCGAGGTTCGCGTTTCGTCGCGCCTCTGAAGCAAGTTCGGTAAGGCAGCGCAGATACGTGGCGCGATGGCGTTCGCGAATGACGTCGAGCCATTCGTCGTAGACCTCGGGCAACAAGTCGCCCCGATAGAGCCCGATCGCTTCGCCGAGGCGACTGCGATCGCCCGACGCCGCCACGAAAGCGTCGATGTCGACCCACACATCGGCATCGGGATTCCATCCGACCTTGTCGGTCTCGATCGAGACGTATTGCTCCGACGGCTGGGGCAGGATTTTCGGAAGCTCGCTGAGCGTCGCGCGCAGTTTTGCTCGCGCCGCTCCCTCTTCGTCGTCGGGATAAAGGAGAAAGGCGAGATACTCACGCGATACCGGGGTCCCGCGGTGCAGCAAGAGGTAGGTGAGGACCTGCAGCGATTTCCGCGGCGTGGCCAGCGTAAAGCGGTCGCCGTCGAGCGCGACCTCCAAATGGCCGAACAGCCGGAACTCGAGACGCCCGCGCGTTTTGGCTGCCGGTGCACGAAGCTCGCTCACGTTGGCGACGGCTTTGCCCTCCCGATTTGGCCTTCTCGAATCCGGCGGCCGCCTCCCGGCCGCCCGGACGTTTCCGTACGCCGGCGCTGCTACCATCAGCCCTAGTCACCCAAACTTTCTTTCTTTGAGGAGCAATCATGTTCACGTCCACCCTCTTCCGCTCGCGCATTCCGGCGGTCGCGCTCGTCGTCGGTCTCGGCGGCTGTGCCGGCCAGACGGCGACGGGCCCGTTCGTCCCGGCCGCCGCGGCCCAATCGCAGCCCCAAGCAGTTCCGCAGCACGGCGGATTCCGAATGTTTGCCGCAAACCGCGATGGCGGAAGTGTCGTCGCGTTCGAGTCGACGGCGAACGGCAACGTCGCGCCCGTCGTTACCATCGCGGGATCGAAGACAACGCTGAGCCAACCCGACGCGCTGACCATGGATAGCTCCGGGAAGATCTACGTCGCAAACGACGGCGGAACTCAGGTCGCCGTCTTCGCCCCTCATGCGAACGGCAACGTTAAGCCGGCGAGAATCATCGGCGGCTCCAGCTCGAACCTCGGTCCCACCGAGGGCATCATGGCCGACCCCTCCGGCGATCTCTGGGCGAGCAGTTACAGCGTCGATGACGTCACCGAATATGCCCCCGGCGCCTCCGGGAACGTCGCGCCTATCAACACCATCGGGGGCAGCAACACGCTGCTCAGCGAGCCGCTGGGGATGGCCATGAACGCCAAGGGCGAGCTCTTTGTGGCGAACGGAAACGCCGGCACGATCGTCGTTTTTGCCAAGGGCGCCCGCGGCAACGCCACACCCTTGGGCGTAATCGGGGGAGGCTCTTCCGGCCTCTCCAAACCATTCGCCCTCGCGTTCGATAATCGTGGCCGCCTCCTGGTCGCCGACGAGTCCTCGGGTATCCTCGTCTTCGCCAAAGGGGCCATCGGCAACGTCGCGCCGGTTCAGTGGATCACGTCCACGAGCTACCCGGCAGGCGTCATGGCGGATTCCAAAGGCCACATCTACACCGCAGAGTTTAGTAGCAACATTATCAACGAGTTTGCCCGCAGCGCTACCGGCAACGCGACGCCGCTCCGCGCGATTGAAGGATCAAACACCACGCTCGATGGACCCAACTCCCTAGCCCACTAGGGAAGAGTTCCCCGCTCTTTGGTGGCCGCTCCGCAATCGCGGAGCGGCCGTCGCGCAGAGGATAAAAATGCGACTGAATACCGGGACCAGGTTCGCCGTTTCGCTCGGCATGATCGGCATAATCCTTGCTGGCTGCAGCGAGGTCCACAACGTGCAGCAAAGCGCGGCGACCGGCTTTCATAGCGGCTTCCGTTCGTCGTTTAAATCGAGCTTCATCAAGTCGTGCACGGCTCAAGTCGGAACAACGGACGCGCTCTGCGGCTGTATCGAAAGCACGCTCGAACGCCAGAACACCGACGACCAGCTTATCAAGATGAGTGCGGACGATCCGGAGACCGGCAAAAAGCTCGCCGCAGCCGCCCGCGCTTGCCGCTCGGGGGGCGCGCAACCCGCGATGGATCCCGCTCGCATCGATGCCTACGTCACGCCGTATTACGATTCAAACGGGCCCTCGATACACGTTGGCGCGTTCAGTTCGGGGCTCGCATCGCGCAATCCACGCGATGTTTTCGCGACGACCCGGCAGATGAAACGGCAGTGGCAACGCCTGAGCTTTCCGCAACTTTATGTCGCAGCGATTCGTCTGTACGACGTCGGTTATCGGAATGAAGCGGTGTATTGGTTCTACACGGCTCAGTATCGAGCTCGCCAGGTGAGCGTACTCCTCGACCCAACCAAGATTGGAAACGTCGGCGATCCCGGCTTCGAGCTGCAAGCCGCGGGCGGCGCCTTTATGCAGACCGCCGGTACCTGGATCAACGCGTACGCCTTCGGCCATCCGGATCGCCTGATTCAAATCGTCCGCAGAGTACAGCAAGAGGGCCGCCGGATTGGCGATTTACAGGCAACCTATCCAAACGTCGCTTTTATCGACCGCCGCAGCTGGCCGGCCGCGAACGGCCGGCTCGCCGATGGGATGGATTCGCTCGTGACCTATCTGCAGAGTCACAAAGATCAGATCGCGGCACAGCGCGCCGCCAACGGAACCGCGGCGAAGTTCTCGCACCTGACGAGCAAATAGGAAAATGCGGACTTCGAGAATCCTCGCCCTCGCTCTGGCAATCACCGCTGCCGGCTGTTCGCACGGCTCTGCCCGCAACGCCGCGATGACCGCTAGCGCACCGTCGGCTGCGCCAGTCTATCCTGGGGCGGGAGCGCTCTCGGAACGTGCCTATTCGACGAGCGACTCATTCGACACCGTGTACGCCTTTTACAATAAGAGCTTGCCGACGGGATCGGAGCGATCGCACGTTATGGCCCCGCAGGAGAAGGCCGTCTTTCTCGTCGGTAGCGGCAACGACCAGCTCAGCGTGACGGTTACGAAGTCACCCATCTGTTGCCGGACGCTGATCGTGTTCGCTGTCGTGAAAGCGTGACAGCATCGGGCGCGCGATCTTAAACGGCGTCAGATCGCACCCTTCCACCGCGCCGTCGCTGAGGAGGCGCCCGATGAGGCTCGCGAACTTAAATGCATGCCCATCGCCAACGGCGACGCTGACGTTGGCGTGTCCCGGCAACGTATCGATCACGAAATCCCGATCCGGAGTGCGCGCGTAAAGACACGTCTTCACAAGATCCACGGGACCGAGTGCGCCCGGCAAGTATCGCTCGAGAAAACCCCTGACGCGCGCGATAATTTCTGCATCTTCTTCGAAGTCGCGCGTCCGCGCATCGACCGGCTTTCCGGCTGAGTCTTGCGTGATCTTGATCGTTCTCGTTTCGCCGGATAACGGAAATCCATAGAACGAGGGTTCGCCCGACCAGATCCAAATCGGAAACTCACCAAGGGCGAACGCCGCCGGATCTTGCGGAGTAAAATAGATTACTTGCTCCTTCGTCACCTCGATCGGCAAGCTCCGGCCGAAGTGCGCGAGCACATCATTGGTCCACGCGCCGGCGGCGACGATCAGTTTGCCGGCGCGGTAATGCGTACCGACGGCTTCAATCTCAATCTCTCCAGCCTCGGCGCGTATTGACGTGACGGGCGTCCGATCGTGCAGCGTCGCGCCAAAACCAATGGCTGCGCGCCGAAGCGCATCGGTCGCGCGCTCGGCGGCGACGATCCCCGCGTCCGCTTGAAAAACACCGTGAACGTCGTCACGGACGTGCCAGCACGGCCAGCGCTTGCGAATCTCGGCCGCATCGAGCTCCTCGAACGGGACGCCGCACGCGCGCATCGAGCTGACGTGCTCGGACATTCTGGCGGAACTTCCGCGCAGGCCGATATCGAGACCGCCGGTCTTCACGACGAGGCGTTCGTCGGCATCCTCTTCCACCGAAGCCCATGCGCGATAGGCTTCCTTCGCCATCTGCACGTACGCCGGTGTGAAATAGGATAAGCGAATGATCCGCGAACGGTCGTGCGAGCTGCCGCGCGCATGGCCGAGCTCGAACTGCTCGAGCCCCAGTACCCGCACACCGCGCTTCGCCGACCAGTACGCAGCAGCGCTGCCGAGCGCGCCGAGGCCTAAGACGATGACGTCGTACTCGCGCGGGAGTGAGTGCTCCATTCCATACGCCTTCAATGGCCAACAGCGGATTCCGTCACCGCTCTGAGAAAGTGAGCAAACCGCAATGGAGATATTTGCAAGGCCGAGCGTCGGCGCCGGCGCCAAGACGCTGCCCGCCGCGTGGTACATCTCGCCCGACGTGTTTGCCCAGGAACAGGAGCGAATCTTCCGCTCCGAGTGGCTCTGCGTCGGGCGCGAAGAATCGCTGCCGCGCGCGGGCGATTTCTTTACGGTAGAGCGTGCCGGAGAAAGCCTGATCGTCACGCGCGACGCCGGCGGCACGGTGCATGCGTTCTACAACGTCTGCCGCCACCGGGGCACGCGTCTCTGTAGCGAAGAGTCAGGCCATTTTACGGGATCGATCCAGTGCCCGTATCACGCCTGGACGTACGCGCTCGACGGAAAGCTGAAGGTTGCGCGCAACATGGCGGAGGTTCCGGGATTCGACCCGGCCGGGTATCCCCTCAAAGAAGCCAGGGTCGCGCTTTGGGAAGGCTTCATTTTTATCAACCTGAGACCGTCACTCATCCTTCGACAAGCTCAGGATGACAATGGGAGCTCAAATCAGGATGACACGCGACCGGGTCAGGATACGTTCGAGCGAGTTTTTGCGCCGTTGATCGGGCGGTTCTCGCGTTGGAACGTCGAGAATCTGCAAACGGCGCGAAGCATCACCTACGAGCTTGCGTGCAACTGGAAACTCGTCTTTCTCAACTATTCGGAGTGCTACCACTGTCCGCTCGTCCATCCGCAGCTCGACAAGCTCTCGCCCTCGGATAGCGGACATAACGACCTTTCGGAAGGAGCGTTCCTGGGCGGGTATTCCGAGTTGCGCCAGCACGGGACAAGTCTTACGACGAGCGGGCGGAGTTCGCGCGAGCCGTTGGGAAGCGTCGGCGGCGACGATCTCGATCGGGTCTACTACTATACGATCTTTCCCTCGCTGCTGCTGAGCCTCCATCCCGACTACGCGATGGTGCACTACTGCAAGCCGCTGGCAGCCGATCTCACGAAGGTCGTCTGCGCGTGGCTTTTCGATCCGAACGCGATGGCGAAGCCGGATTTCGATCCGACCGACGTCGTGGAGTTTTGGGACCTGACGAATCGCCAAGATTGGCACGTCAACGAGCTGACACAGCGGGGCTTGAACTCGCGCGCGTATTCGCCCGGGCCGTACTCGAACGCCGAAGGTTTGCTCAGCGCTTTCGACCGCCACTACCTTTCGATCATGGGAGCTTAAGAGCCGGTGAACGTTTGAAGCCGGCGTACGACGCCATCGTCATCGGCGGCGGCCACAACGGCCTCGTGACCGCGTGCTATCTCGCTCGCGCGAAGTGGCGCGTTCTCGTGCTCGAACGTCGCTATATCGTCGGCGGCGCGTGCGTAACCGAAGAAATCTTCCCCGGCTTCAAGGTCTCGACGGCAGCCTACGTGAACAGCCTCTTCCGCCCCGAAATCATTGCGGATCTGCGTTTGAACGAGTACGGGTTCGAAGCGATCGAGCGCAATCCGGCGTCGTTTTCACCTTTCTTAGACGGTCGCTATCTGGTGCTCGGAACCGGCACGGCGCGCGACGTCGAGGAAATCGCGAAGTTCAGTCCCCGCGACGCTCAAAGCTATCCGCGCTACGAGGCGATGCTCGAACGCGTCGCGTCGGTCGTCGAGCCGACGCTCACGCAGATTCCGCCCAACGTCCTTCGCCCGAATATCGGTCAACTGCTCGAGGCCGGTAAGATGGGCCGCGCGCTGCAGCGACTTGGACCGGGAATGAGCGAAGCGATCGAAGTTCTCACAGGAGCGGCACGTCCGATACTCGACCGATGGTTCGAATCGGAGGAGCTCAAAGGAACGATCGCAACCGACGCGATCATCGGCGCGTTTATGGCGCCCTCGATGCCGGGCACCGCCTACGTCCTCTTTCATCACGTCATGGGCGAGACGAACGGCAAGCGAGGAGTTTGGAGTTATGTGCGCGGCGGCATGGGCGGCCTGACGCAGGCGCTCGCGAGCGCCGCGCGAGCGCTCGGCGTGGAAATCAAGACCGAGGCCGAAGTCGCGCGTATTCTTACCCGCGACGGTCGCGTCACCGGAGTCGCACTCACGAACGGCGACGAGTTTCACGCCAAGCGCGTTGCAAGCGGCGTGGATTGCCACGTAACCTTCGAGCAGCTGCTCGAGCCGGCCGAGCTGCCGCACGACTTTCGCGATGCCGTCGCTCGCATTTCGTACAGCAGCGCGTCGTGTAAAATCAACGTCGCACTCGAGCGACTGCCTAGCTTTACCGCGTTGCCAGGCCACGAGCCTGGTCCCCAACACTTCGGCACCGTGCATCTCTGCCCGGACCAAGACTTCATCGAGCGCGCGTACGACGACGCGAAGTACGGCGGATTTTCGCGCGAGCCGGTCGTTGAGTGCACGATGCCGTCCTCGCTCGACTCGACCGTCGCGCCGCCGGGCAAGCACCTAATGTCGATGTTTACGCAGTACGCGCCGTATCGCCTCGCGCAAGGTCCGTGGACGGACGCGCTGCGCAACGAGTATGCCGATCGTTGTTTTGACGTCGTCGAACGTTACGCGCCGGGGTTCAAGGACTCCGTGATCGACCGTCAGATCCTCACGCCCGTGGATCTCGAAGCGACGTTCGGCCTCACGGGCGGCAGCATCTTTCAAGGGGCGATGCCGCTGCATCAGCTCTTCGCGTTTCGCCCCGTTCCCGGTTTTGCAGACTACACGACGCCGATTCGCGGGCTCTATCTCTGCGGCGCGGCCGCGCATCCCGGCGGGGGCGTGATGGGCGCGGCCGGCTGGAATGCCGCACGCGTCATGCTGCGAGGGAAAGTCTAGTTACTGCTCCTTCGTGAAGTCGCTGGGAATGCTGAAGGCCGGATCGTTTGCGTCGACCGGGTGAACGTGCCCGCGCTCGGTGACGAAGGCCGCGCCCTGGCCGTTCTTCGCGGTAAACGTGATGGCTTGGTACATCGAGAAGTTGACGAACGGCAACGCCGGCCCACTCTGCTTGAGGGTAAACCGTTTGTCGAGTCCGGCGGTCGCCAGCTCCCGCATCATCTTTGAGGCGGCGGCCATCATCGCCAAGCCCTGAGCTGGCGACATCGAATCGCCGGACCACGCGCCGCTCCCGGAGCAGTGAGGGAACGGCTGTGTGAAAGCCGTGTAGTACCCGATTAAGTTCGCGTTCTGCGTATTCGATTCGCCGGTCGGCTTCGTTTCGGTGAACGTCATGTCGGAGCGGTAGCCGTTGGTCTGCTCGCCTCCCACCGCGCGTGCACCGAGTACGCTATTGGCAACGACGATAGCGATTTTCGAGCCGTCGTCCTTCGGCATCGATCCGCCGGTGCTGCCTCCGCCCGAAGCCGGGGCACTCGGCTGGTCCATCGAGACCACACGATAGGTCTTGTTGCGAAGATTCAGCGTGGTAATCGTGCGCGCCACGCAGTCCGTAATTATTGCAGTCTGCACCGTGACCATGTCGGTGCGCTCTTTCGAACCGGCGACGTAGTGCTTCTCCGCCATACCGCTCTGCATCATCTGCTGCGCATTCTGGGCCATCGCGATTTGCTGCTTGAAGTGGCCTAAGAGTCCCCCACCTCCCTGAGCCGGCGGCTGTGCCGATGCCGCGGCGGAATAGTCGTCCTCGAACGAGCCCGGCTGTAGCGCAGACGGGTCGGTGGTCATCGACAGCTTCGAAACCGAATCCCAAGCTAAACCGCTCGGGGCCGCCGCTGCGAAGGGCGAAGACGCTAGAAAGAACGCAACCGCTACGAGAGTGCTTATAAGAACGAGACCACGTTTCATCCGTTTCTCCTATCCGACGAAAAAGGTTCTCACCCGTCCTTCTCAATACCGGGCCTCAATACCCGGCGGCGGACCCCGCCGGAGTGCGCCGGTCGCTGCCGCCTTCGAGCAAGCCGGTCTGGGGGTTTACAACAACCGCCTGCGCTGAGCCCCATTTCGGGACTTCGTTTAGCGCATATCCCATTTGCTGCAACGCGCGCGCCGTCTCGACATTGAAAGCGCCCGGCTCATACTCCAGCTCGTCGGGCAGCCACTGCATGTGCGTGCGAGGCGCGTCGACCGCAGTCTGCGCGCTCATGCCATATTCGAGTACGTCGAGCAGCGTCTCGAGCGTCGTCGTAACGATCCGAGGGCCGCCGGGGCTGCCGGTGACCATCCTCAGCATGCCGCGCTGTGTCACGATCGTCGGCGTCATCGACGAGAGCGGCCGTTTGCCCGGCTCGATCGCGTTGCGCTCGCCCTGCACGAGCCCGTACATATTCGCTACACCTGGTTTGGACGTAAAGTCATCCATCTCGTCGTTCAAGAGAAACCCGGTCTCGCCCGCGACGACGCCGGCGCCGAACGAGTCGTTGAGCGTGTAGGTGACGGCGACCGCGTTTCCCCAACGATCGACGATCGAGTAATGCGTCGTGTCTTCTCCTTCCTTCGCCACCGCGCCGAGTCCGGGACGCACCTCACTTGAAGGCGTCGCGCGGTCCGGCAAAAACTCCGAGCGCAGTTTGGCGGCATACGACGGGGCGAGCAGTTGCGTCACCGGATTCGAAACGAAATCGGGATCACCGAGATAGGCGTTCCGATCCGCAAAGGCGCGCCGCTCGGCCTCGGTCGCATAGTGCAGGAAGCGCAGGTCGTGCCAGCCCCAGGCCTGCAGCGGATACGGCGCCAGAATATTGAGGATCTCGCAGAGCGTCACGCCGCCCGAGCTGGGCGGGGGCGCCGAGATGAGGTCGTAGCCGCCGAACGTGCAGTGAATCGGCTGCGGCTCTTCAACCCGATACTCCGAAAAATCACGCAGCGCGAGAATGCCGCCGTGTGCGTTGCTTGCCCGTACGATCGCAAGCGCAATCGGTCCGCGATAGAACGCATCGGAGCCGTCATTTGCGATGAGCGAAAGTGTGCGAGCGAGCTGCGGATTAAACTGATCGGCGAGCGCGATGGCGGGCGCCATCAAACGCGGCCTCGACATCGTTGCGAACTCGCGTCGCGCCGTCTCCATTCCCGCCACCGTTCCGGGTACGCCGACCGCCAGCCAACCCTTGCGGGACGCTTGCGTCCGAACGTTGCCGTAGCGGTCGAGAAACATCGCGGGGGTAGCGCGCAGCGGCGCCGTCTCGCGAAAGTCGAGAAAGCGCTCGCGCCCGTCGCGCAGGCGAATCAACATGAAACCACCGCCGCCGATGTTCCCGCAGCACGGGTCGACCACCGCGAGCGCGTAGGCGACGGCAATCGCGGCGTCCACCGCATTACCGCCGGCGCGCAAGATGCTAACGCCGGCCTGCGTGGCGTCGTGGTGCGCGGTTGCGACCATCGCGTGACGCGCCGTCGCGCCGGTCAGGAGCGCCGCGAGAAGGGTGCCGAGCAGCCTTATCCGGCGCGAATGTGAGTGATGTAGTGCCAGAGGCCGAAAACCTTGAGGATCCAGACGACCATAACGATGACGACGACGGCATTTAAGAGCGATTTGATCGGGCCGGCCATCGGAATGTACGTGTTGACCAGCCACAAGAGAACCCCGACGACGATCAGCACGATGACGATTTCAATCAGAGGCATGCTGCAGATTACCCAAAAAACGAAATCCGCAACCGGCGGCCCGCTTGGGCCATCTCATCCTGAGCCCTTGGACTACGCTCAGGACAAGCTTTGTCGAGCGTGATCCTGAGCCTGTCGAAGGATAACAAAAGATAACAAGTCGGAAGCGCCTCGGCGTCGAAACTATAAGCCTTCGTCCTTTAGGAAGGAGCCTATGAGAGTCGTAGACTTTGGTCGATTTTCATTCCTTGCCGTCGTGGCGACGACGGTTCTGGCAGCATGCGGCGGCGCCGGCAGTCCGCAGGCGCTTCCGAATAGCCCATTCCTTCAGCAGCACTCGGGAAGCTCGCCAATCGAGCACGTCGTCATGATCGTTCAGGAGAACCGCACCTTCAACAACCTCTTCGCGGGTTTTCCGGGAGCCAACGGCACCATGCGCGGCAAAGCGAGGATTAAAAAAGGCGGCAAATGGGTCGACGAGTGGGTTCAACTCAAAGAGCAGTCGTTGCTGCCGTCGCCAAACCATGACATCGGCCATTGCTACTACTCGTTCATTAAAGCCTATGACGGTGGAAAGATGGACGGGTTCAACCACGAACCCGAAAACTATTGCCCCCGTAGCTGGAGCGGAGGGCCGTCGAGCCTGTATCCATACCAATACGTCAATCCGGCTGACATCGCTCCGTATTGGGATATGGCAGAGCAGTACGTGCTCGCCGACGCAATGTTCCAGACCCAAGGCAGCGGCAGCTTCACGGCGCATCAAGATTTGATCCGCGGCGGTTCGGCGCTGGACGGCTCGTATGGCAGCGGCGCGAGCATGATCGATACGCCCACCCAAGAGCCTTGGGGCTGCGACGGAAATCCTAACAGCCAAACGGATCTCGTGACGACCTCACTCAAGTGGGAGCTGGATGCCGGTCCGGCCCCGTGTACGAAAGATTTTCCGGACGGCAGTTCCAGTTATCAGACGCTGCGCGACCTGCTCGACGCGGCAAAGGTTTCGTGGAAATACTACACGCCGTGCTTCAGCAAGTCGGATGGCTGCACCGTGGACTCGAAGTGCCCTAGCTGCGCAGGCGACCTTCTCAATGCGTTCGATGTGATCTGGCCTGTGCGCAACGGTCCCGAGTGGGGCACGAACGTCTCCATGCCGGAGACCAACATCTTCGGCGACATCTCCAGCGGGTCGCTACCCGCCGTTTCTTGGGTGATTCCGGAGGATAAAAACTCCGATCATATCGGTGACGGCCCCGTCGACGACGGCCCCGCTTGGGTCGCCAGCGTCGTGAACGCCGTCGGACAGAGTTCGTACTGGAACTCGACGGCGATCGTCATCCTATGGGACGACTGGGGCGGCCTCTACGATAACGCTGCGCCCCCTTGCCTCTCCAAATCGCAATGCCGCGACGACCAGGGCGGCCTCGGATTGCGCGTACCGATGATCGTCGTCTCGCCATACGCAAAGTTGGGTCAATCGAGCCAGGGTGGTTATATCGCGGCTACCCCGTACGAGTTCGGCAGCATTCTAAAATACGTCGAGAACAATTTCGGTCTGGGCTCGCTGGGAACGACGGACAAGCGGGCGACCAGCATTGTCGACTGCTTCAACTACAATCAGAAGCCTCGCTCCTTTACCGTTATTCCGTCGCAGCACGACGCGCGGTATTTTATCACGCACCGCGAGGCGGTTTCGCACGGCGACCCCGAATAACGACTACGGCGCGCCGGCGGGGACTGCTCGATAGGCGGCGACGTCGTCGGACATGATCTTTTCGGTCATCACGAACTTGCCGTCGGCGCGCCCGGCGATCACCCACTTTTCGTATGCCCTCGACCCGTGCTTGTTGAAGGCGCCGTTCGGAATCGACTCGAGCGTGTTGTAACGATAGAGGTCGTATTTCGTTCCCTGCGTCAGTCCCGAAACCGTAATCGTTAGCTCCAGAGGCTCCGGCGGAGGACGCCTGGCCGACCCCTGCACGATCTGCGGATGCTCGTAGTTGATATTCGTGGTCACCCGTACCGGGAGTGTCTCTTTGTCCTCGTCTTGCACGCCGAGGATCGCGATGCCGAAGTCACGGTGGTCGTCGGTAAGCGAGTAGATCGGACCATCGTGAGCGTTGGCTTCGCGCCGCGTCTTTTGGAACGCCGAGAACGCATAGCTAAAATAATATTGTGCGTCGCGCCGGCTCGAGCTCCACTCGCCGTTGTCGCTGAACGCGATCACGTCGTCGGGAAAATAGCCGGGCTCGTCGCGCGAGTGGTAGGAGCCGATGCCGATGACCGGGACAATATGATCGTATTGCGGCGAACCTGCATTCGGATTGCGGCTGCCGTAGAATCGAAACTGGTTCATGTAAATTCCGATGGCGACCGGGCGCCCGAGCAGTACGTTCTCCTTGACCCACTCCAGAAAGTCATCGGGACTTCTATTGAATCGTCCGTTCCGGCCGATCGCGCGGAGGTGCATCTTCTCGGCGGCGCGCAGCGCGTTGACTCCGAGCAGCAACTGACTGCGATAACGGTTCTGCGGTGTGGCGTCCGCCGCGGCGCGCGCATCGTATTGCGAGAGATATTGACCGTAATACAAGCCGGCGCTGATTTCCGATACCTCACCGCAATAGCCATAGTTGTGGTTCCACTGATACCGGGGGCCGATATCGTTGCGCCACCGCTGCAGCGAGCGCGCGGCGCCGCTCGTCGCTGCGGTCGAGAGGGCCGGCACGGAACTCATCTGGCCGCCGCAGCCCGTGACGACAGCAAGCAGCGCCGACGCCGCGGAACGCCAAACTCGATTCACGAAGCCTTTCCTCGTGCTTTGCTCCCAAGCGTCGCAACCGCCAGCACGGCGACTGCCGCCAGCGCCACGATATTCGAAATGAGCGTAAAGCGGTCGTTGAGCGTCATTGAAGCAGCCGTCATGGCTGCGGCTCCGCTGCCGATGACCCGTTCCATTATTGCGCCCGCGAGCATCGCGCCGGCGACAAAAAGGCCGACGAACGCCCACGTGATGCGGTCGGGAAACGATTTGCGATAAATTGCGATCAGCGGCAGAATCAGAAGGTCGCCGTAGATAAACGTGGTGTTGGCGCCCAAAGGGATGCCGGCATTGGCGAGATATCGCGCGACCGGGACGTTGCCCATCGAGCAGACGAAGGTCGCGACCGCGATCAACAGCCCAACGATCAGCAGCAGCACGTAACCGATAAAGGGCACGGAGCCGACCGCGCGCAACGCCGCGGCGAGCGCGCCGGACGGAATGAGCGCCGCAGCAAAGCCCGCAATCAGATAGCCCACGATCAGCTCGGTGCGCAGCATTCGCACGTCCGCCATCGCGGTTTTTGCGACCGCGCTCCAGCTGCGTTCCATCGGCCCCCCCATCTGGTGATGCTCGCAGCCTTCAGCATTGTCATCCTGACCTTGCCGGTTGCCATCCTGACCCTTCGACAGGCTCAGGGGAAGGATGTACTCGCGCTGCAGCCGTGCGAGCTGCTCGTTGCCGAAGAATATTGAAAGGCCGAGGGTCACGACGGCGATGATGATGACGCCTCCGAAGAACTCGGCGAAGGCGAACCTCCAGCCCAACAGCGACCAAAACAGAATCAGAATCGCGAGATTCATGTTTGTCGACGAGATGAGGAACGCAAAGACGGATCGGATATCGGCCCCGCTGCGATAGAATCCGCGCGACGCGGCGGCCGCCCCGTACGAACAGGATGACGAAATCACGCCGAACCCCGCGCCGTAAAGCAACCCTCGCAGACCTGGCCCCAGGTAGCGCTCCAGCGTGGCCGGCGTCAACATCACTTGGACGATGGCGGAGACGAGAAATCCAAAGATCAAGCCAAAGAGGCTATCCCAAAAGAACGTTGCCGCTTGGAGGATGCCCGCTGCTAACGCCTGGGCCAGACTAGCCGCCAATGGGAACCGGTGCGTGGCCGAAGAGCGGTGGAATAAAATGGCCGACGAGATACGAGAGCGCGAAGACGGCGCAGCCATACAGCGCGACTTCGGCGCCCTTGCCGAGCGGATTGCGCTCGCTGAGCGTGGCGGCAAAGTATCCGACGGCAAAGAGCGCGCCCAGTGCAAAGAGCAGCGATACGAGCGTCGATCCAACAACCGGCAACGGCAGCATGAACGCGAGGATCGGAACGAGGGATCCGATCGCGTAGGAGCCGCTCATCGCAAGCGGCGCCCGCAACAGATCCGAATTCTCGGCTTCACGCGGATCGATGCCGAACTCGTCGCGCACCATCTCGTAGAGATAGATCTCCGGGTGTTGGGTCAAGCGCCTGACGATCATCTCCGCTTCTTCCGCGCTGAAGCCTTTGAGCTTATAGTACGCTACCTGCTCCGTGAACTCGCCCTGCGGATCGCTCTCCATCTCGCGCTTTTCCATGTCGATCGTGGCTTGCACGACCTCGCGCTCGGACTTGCGCCCGAGATATTCCCCAACGCCCATCGAAAGCGCGCCCGCCAGCAGCGCGAGAAATCCGCTGATGAAAACGGCCCCGCGATCGCCCTCGGCGACTCCGACGCCGGTAATGATCCCGAGCGTCGTGAGGATGCCGTCCTGCACTCCGAAAACGATTTCGCGAATGCTGCGTCGCTTCTCAAGGGTCCGGCGCTGCAGCGTGTCGGGAATGCGCGGTTGGACTTGCTGCCAGCCCGGCACGTCCTCGACGACGCTCTGGACGGGCGGCGTCAAATTCGATTCGTTGCTCGGCTCCGTCATGAGCAGACCTTGACGGCCTACGCGCCGAAGTCCTCGCCATGGCCAGATCACTCTTGACGTTGGCCGCCGTCGCCGGCCTCCTCTCCGGGACGCTTCTGCCCGCCGGTGCGACGAGTTGGCCGGTATTCGGGTTCGACCCGGCTCGCAGCGGATTCAATACCGCCGAACACACATTGACCGTCGGAAACGTCCACCGCTTGCGCGAGCGGTGGCAAGTTTCGCTCGGCGCCGACGCAGATTCGACACCGATTCTTCTCGATAAGGTCCGAGTCGGCCGCGAAGAGATCCCGATGCTCTTTCAAACCACAAAGAACGGCGTGACGCTCGGCATCGACGCAAGAAACGGCAAGATCGTTTGGCATTTTACGACGCACGGTTCGACCGTTACCAATTCGACGCCGGCCGCGGACCCGTCGGGCAGGAGCATCTACGTTCCCGGCATCGACGGTAAGGTGCACAAGGTTTCCGCGGCAAAGGGCCGCGAGGAGCACGCGCCGGGATTTCCGGCGCGGATCACGCGCCTGCCCTTAACCGAGAAGGACGCATCCCCGCTCAACGTCGCCAACGGCTATCTCTATGCGGTCACGTCGGGTTATTACGGTGACGCGCCGCCTTATGACGGCCATGTCGTCGCCGTCGACCTGAGCACCGGTAAGACCACCGTTTTCAACTCGCTTTGCAGCACCTATCGGAAGCTGATCAAAGCGAACACCTGCTCGCAGCAGCGCTCGGGAATTTGGGGACGTGGCGGCGCCGTCGTCGATCCGGATTCGTCGATGAATGGCCGAATCTACGCCTCTACCGGAAACGGCCAGTTCGATGCCGGCTCGGGCGGCGATAACTACGGCGACTCGCTCTTGTCGCTCGGCGAAGATCTCTCAGGCCTGCTCGGCAGTTACACGCCGACCGATTATCAGCAGCTCGAAAACGGCGACACCGATCTCGGAAGCTCGTCGCCGGGAATTCTGCCCGACCAAGCATCGAGCCAGACTCCGTACATGATCGTGCAGGGAGGCAAAGACGCCATCTTGCGATTACTCAACCGCGCGGCGCTTCCCGGCCTCGGCGGCGAATTGCAAGAGGTCGACCTGCCCGGCGGCCTCTTCTCCGCTCCGGCCGTCTGGACCAACGGCTCGAACAACGCCTGGATATTTCTTGGGTTCAGCAGCGAGGTTGTGTCGTACCAGTTGCAAACGAACCCGTCGGGAGTCAGCCAGCTCGCGAGTGGCTGGCAGGTGAGTCCCGGCAACAGCTCGGGTGAGGGCTCGTCGCCGGTCGTCGCCAACGGCATCGTGTTCGTCGCGTTCAACGATGCGCTCGTCGCGCTCAACGCGGCCAATGGAAATGAACTCTGGAGCAGCGCCCTAAAGAGCGCCCACGGCAATATTGGATCGATTCACTGGCAAAGTCCGATCGTGGTCAACGGGTCGGTCTACTGCTCTGATGAAAGCGGTAATCTCACTGCATATTCTCTGAGGTAACGCCGGTGCGACATTCGTATTCCTCGCCCACCATCAGAGTTTTTTCAACGGCGGCTTTCGTAGCCGGGCTTCTCGTTGCGGCGCTTCATCCCGCCTTCGCGACGGATTGGCCGCTCTTCGGCTTCGATACGGCGCGCAGTGGGTTCAACTCGAACGAACGCACGCTGACCGTCGGCAACGTCCATCGCTTGCACAAACGGTGGCAAGTTTCGCTCGGCGCCGTCGCGGATTCAACGCCCATTCTGCTCGAACACGTTCGGATCGGGCGCGCAGAGATGCCGATGCTCTTCCAGACGAGGATCGACGGCGTAACGCTCGGCATCGAAGCGACCACCGGCAAGATCCGCTGGCGCTTTAGGACGCACGGTTCGACCGTCACCGATTCCACACCGGCCGCAGACCCGTCGGGAACCAGTATCTACGTCCCCGGCATCGACGGCATGGTACATAGGCTCTCCGCGGCAACGGGCCACGAGCAACGTGCGGCGGGATTTCCCGTGCGCATCACGCTCTTGCCCTTAACCGAGAAGGACGCATCCCCGCTCAACGTCGCCAACGGATACCTCTACGCGGTCACGTCGGGTTACAACGGCGACGCACCCCCATACGACGGCCACGTCGTCGCCGTCGACCTGAGCACCGGGAAGACGACCATCTTCAACTCCCTTTGCAGCAAGTACCGCAAACTCGTCAGAGCGCATTCGTGCGCGCAACAGCGATCGGGGATTTGGGGGCGCGGGGGCGCGGTCGTGGACCCGGATTCCTCGATGGACGGGCGCATTTACGCCGCGACCGGAAACGGTCAGTTCGATGCAGCGCACGGCGGCGATAACTACGGCGACACGCTCTTGTCGCTCAGTGCCGACCTTTCAAACCTGCTCGGAAGTTACACGCCCACCGATTATAAACAACTCCAGGAAGGCGACACCGACTTGGGAAGCTCGTCGCCGGGGATTTTGCCGGATCAAGCGACGAGCCAGACGCCGTACATGATCGTCGAAGGCGGAAAGGACGCGATACTCAAGCTGCTCAATCGCGCCGCGCTGCCCGGCGTCGGAGGCGAACTGCAGCTCGTCGATCTGCCCGGCGGCCTCTTCTCCGCTCCCGCGGTTTGGACCGATGCATCGAACAACGCCTGGGTCTTCTTAGGATTCAGCAACGAAGTGACGGCCTATCGGCTCAAGACGAACAAGTCCGGCGTTAGCGAGCTCGCCGGCATCTGGCAGGCGAGCCCGGGGAGCAGTTACGGTGAGGGTTCGTCGCCCGTTGTTGCCAACGGCATCGTCTTCGTTGCGTTCGACGGCGCGATCGTCGCGCTCAACGCACTTAGCGGGAGCGAGCTTTGGAGCAGTGCCAACCATAACGCCGGCGGCACGATCGGGGGAATTCACTGGCAGAGCCCGATCGTGGTCAACGGCTCGGTGTACTGCTCCGATGAGAGCGGTAACCTCACCGCGTACTCACTGAGAAACGATCGTCTCCGCATCCCGGACCGACGCTAACGCGCGATCGAGCCTTTCCCGCTGCTCCACCGAGAGCGCCTCTTGCGGTGGCATCGCGCGCTCCCATTCGGGCTCGCCGCGCAGCGACGCGACGAGATAGCGCATCGCGCCGACGAGCGGTACGCCGTCAAGCAACGCCCGACGACGGCCTAGCTCCGAGGCTTGCGCCTCGTCCCCGCTTTCGAAGACGTTCTTCGCCAACTGCGGCCACAGGGCAACGCTTCCCGAGATACATCCGGTGGCCCCGCGCTTCTTCGCTTCTGCCAGATCGAGCTCCGAGCCGGGAAAGATCGACAATCCGGGGAAGCGCGCAATAACTTCGGCCTGCAGGCGCGCGTCGTTGGAACTATCTTTCATTCCAAAGATGCGGTCGCCCGATGCCGCGACGAGCCGATCGACGAGATCGGCATGCAGAACGACCCCGCTCATCCGAGGAAAGTTATAGAGCAGCACGCTTCTGCGCGGCGGCTTCGCGCGAGCGATCAGAGCTTCGAAGAACGCGACGACTCCGTCGTCGGATGCTTCGCGATAAAAGAAGGGCGGCATGATCAACGTCGCGGCGAAGCCGCAAGCGAGCGCAGTGCGCGTCAGGTCGACGGCGTCGTCGAGCGCTGCCGCGCCGGTCCCGGCCATCATTCGTGCCATCGGCAGGCCGCTCGACGCTAGCGTTCGCATGTATTGCACGCGCTGCTCGACGCTAAACGACATCGCCTCGCCCGTCGTTCCAAGAACGTTGATCCCGTCGCAGCCGTTTTCGAGCAGCTCGCGACAATAGCTGATGGCTTTAGCCGCGTCGGGTTCAAGATCTCCGGTGACGGGCGTGAGCGCCGCTGCCCAGATCCCAGCGATGATGCTCATCGCGGCGCGAAGGCGTTCTTGAGAAAGAAGGCGACGTTTGCGGGGCGCTCGGCCAAGCGGCGCATCAAATACGGAAACCAAAACGACCCGTACGGCACCGAAAGCCGCACGCGGTATCCTCGCTCGACGAGGCCACGCGCGAGCGGCTCGGCGATACCATAGAGGGTTTGAAACTCGAAGCGGCCGCGTTTTGGCAATCCGCGGGCCGCGGCGAACTCTTCGATGCGAGCCACGATCGCCGCATCGTGCGTCGCGATGGCCGTGTAACCGTCGTGCGAAAGCGCGAGCTCCGCGAGCTTGACATAGTTTTCGTCAACGTCACGCTTGTGAGGGAAGGCCAGCGACGCTGGCTCGAGATAGGCGCCTTTGACGATGCGAACGTTCGGCGCGGACGGCAGCACCGCGTCCAGGTCCGACTCGCTGCGATAGAGATACGATTGCAGGACGAAGCCGGCGCAGCCGTAGCGCGCTTGGAGAGTGCGATAAATCCGCAAGGTTGCGTCGACATAACTCGATTGTTCCATGTCGAGCCGCACGGTGTTATTCGTCGCTTGGGCCTGCGCCGCGATGCGCGATGCATTTTCGAGCGCGAGCTCGGGCCTGATATCGAGGCCGACGTGCGTTAGCTTAAACGCGACGTTGGCATCAAGCCTTTCCTGCGCAAAGGCTTGCAAGAGCCGGCAGTACTCGTCGGCAACGTCGCGTGCTTGCTCCGCATGGCGGATGCTTTCACCGAGCAGCGTCGCTGCGACCGAGAAGCCCCGCCGGTTTGCGTCGCGAGCAACCGGCAAGAAATCCGCGATGCTCTCGCCCGCGACGAAACGGCGCGCGCCAAAGCGCATGCCGTAGCGGGTCACGCCGCGGCGCACGATCGGATTGTCCGCGGCCGCCAAGATTGCCGTTCGCAGGGGACGGTCCAGCAGTTCGCTCATTCGATGTTGGCCCTTCGACTCGGCTCAGGGTGACACCGTTGGAATGGAGAATGGCGCCTGATGAAGCTGCCCTGGGTTCTTATCGCGGCCATTCTGGGGTCGACGATGCCCTTCATCGACAGCACGGCGGTCAACGTGTCGCTGCCCGTGCTTCAACGCGAGCTTCACGCCACGACCGGCCAAACGCAGTGGGTCATCGAAGGTTACGCGCTCTTCCTCTCGGCGCTGATCCTGTTGGGCGGAGCGCTGGGGGACCTCTATGGACGCCGCAAGATCTTCACGTACGGCGTCGTGCTCTTCGCGGCGGCTTCCATCGCGTGCGCGTTCGCCGGCAGCATCGAGATACTCATCGCGGCGCGCTGCATCCAGGGTATCGGCGGAGCATTGCTGACGCCCGGCAGCCTGTCGTTGATCAGCGCCGCCTACTCGGGCGAACAGCGAGGACGTGCGATCGGTCTGTGGTCGGGCTTTTCGGCGTTGACGTCGGCCTCGGGGCCGATTATCGGCGGCTGGCTCACGCAGGAGTTTTCATGGCGCTACGTCTTCATTATTAACATCCCGGTTGCGATCGTAGTACTCGCCGTACTCCAGCTGGGCGTTCCGGAGAGCCGCGACGAGTCGGCCGATCGACGCATCGACGTCGTCGGCGCGGCGCTGGCGACGTTCGGACTCGGTTTGCTGGTCAACGGGCTCATCGCGATGAACTCCGGGCGCATCACGGCCGAAGCGCTCGGCACCACGATCGTTGGAGTCGCGGTACTCTGCGGCTTCGTTCTTTTCGAGCGGCGCACGCGCGACCCGATGGTACGTTGCGATCTCTTCGCTTCGCGGGATTTCAGCGCCGCCAATATCTACACGTTCTTTCTCTACACCGCGATCGGCGGCAGCCTCTACTTCGTGCCGTTCGTGCTGATCAACGTCCATCATTACTCACCGACCGAGGCCGGCGCCGCGCTCCTGCCGTTCATCTTCATCATGGTCGTCGCATCGCGCTGGTCGGGTGGCCTCGTCGCACGGATCGGGGCGCGCAGGCCGCTGATTCTCGGAGCGATCATAGCCGGTTTTGGATTCTTGGCCTACGCATTGCCCGGAAACGACGGGTCCTATTGGACGACCTTTTTTCCGGCGGCGATGATCCTCGGATGCGGTGGCGCGCTCTTCGTCGCCCCGCTGACGACGACGGTGATGAACTCGGTTCCAACCGAACACTCCGGCGTTGCCTCGGGCGTCAACAATGCGGTAGCGCGAACTGCGGGACTGATCGGCGTCGCGGTTCTCGGCGTCGTCGTTACGACCTCGTCTTCGTACGTCGGCGGATTTCGCAGCGCCATGGTCGCGTCGGCGCTCATCGCCTTCGCCGCGAGCGGCGTCGCCGCGAAAGGCTTCGGCCGCTTCGAGCCCAAAACGCCGGCAAACGCCTGAGCGACACTTCGCCTACAAAATCACACTTCGAGCTGCGAGAACGCTCTCTCGAGATCGCCGATGAGATCGCTCGTGGATTCGAGGCCCACGCTGAAGCGCACGAGGCGGTGGCCGTACGCCGGACGACCGGAATCGCGCCCGATCGTGTACGCGACCGCGAGGCTGGTCGTCCCACCCCAGCTATAGCCGATTTCGAAGAGCTGCAACGCATCGACGAAGGCCCCGACCGCTTCGCGCGTCGGTCCGGGTCGCAAGACGATCGAAAAGACGCCCGACGAGCCGAGGAAATCGCGCGCAAAGAACTCGTGGCCGGGACAGGATGGGAGGGCCGGATGCAGGACTCGCTCGACTTCGGGGCGCTCGGCGAGCCAATTGGCAACCACCAGCGCAGAGCGTTCGATCGTGTCGAGACGTACGGCAAGCGTTTGCAGTCCGCGCAGCGCGAGACTGCAGTCGTCGGGCGAGACGGCGGCACCGATCACTTGCCGGGCGTCCCCGAGGCGGCGGTAAAGTGCCTCGTCGCGTACCGTCACCGACCCGAGCAGCACGTCGCTATGGCCGCCGATATATTTCGTGATCGCCTGCATCGTGACGTCGACGCCGTGCGCGAACGCGTCGAGCAGCACTCCCGCCGACCACGTATTGTCGAGTGCGACCAATGCGTCGCGCTTATGCGCCGCCACAACGATGGCCGGCAGATCCTGCACTTCCATCGTGACCGAGCCGGGGCTTTCGGTCCAAACCAGACGCGTCTTTTCATTGAAGAGGTCGCCAATCTCGGCGCCGATCGTCGGATCGTAAAAGGTTGCGGTGACGCCGAATCGCGCGAGCAGCAACGTGGTGAGCTGCCGGTTTGGACGATACACGCTCTGAGGAACCAGAATATGATCTCCGGCTTTCAACAACGCAAAGTCGACGAGCGAGATCGCGGATTGTCCGCCTGGAGTGAGTATCGTGTGCCGCCCCGATTCGAGCTCGCAGATCCGCGCGGCGAGTTCGAGGGACGTCGGCGTTCCGTAAAGGCCGTAGGTATAGCCCGCGCGCTCCTGATCCCAGTCGTCGGTGACGCCGGCGGCGTTGGCGAAGAGCGTCGTCGACCCTCGGTAGACCGGCGTCGCGAGCGAACGATATCCCTGCGGAATACGCGTTTGGGAGTGCAGAAGCCGCGTTTGCCAGGTGGTCATGGGGCGGCGCTTTCATTTCAGCGCCGTGCAAGCCTCTTGGATGCTTGAGGCGATTGGGTGCAGAACCACCGGCGGATGGAAACTCAAGCCCCGCCGGCGTCGGTCGAGGGCAGTCCGCAGGATCGCATCCAGTTTTTCGACGCAAAAGTGATTCTCAAGCCGGATTTCTTTGCAACGGTCCGTGGCTTCAAAATGTTTAGCGATCTCGTCGCGGAGGCAGCCGGCAAGGTCAAGGGCGTCACGTACAAGCCCGCCGACCTCGCCAAGGCGAGGCCCCGCATCAGAGAGGTGATGTTCCTCGACACGGCCGACTTCCGGCTTTACAACAACTCGTTCATCTTGCGGCGCCGTAACGACTATCAAGACGGCTTCCCCACGAGCGATCCCGAGATCGTCTTCAAATTCCGCAACGCCGATATGCAAAAGACGTCCTCGATCGACGTGCGGCCGCATATCGCCGGTCCGTATCGGACGAAGTTTAAGGCCGAAGCGTTGCCCCTCAAAGATGGTCCGGGCGGATTCCGCCTGTTGTATTCACACAACTGTATTTTTCCGACGAGTTCCGTGCACGGGGCGGACCGCACGAATCTGCGAGTCATCGCGAAGGCGCTTCCCGCGATCGCGGGTCTCGTGGGCGACCTGGAAGAAAAAGTCGAGTTGGTGAACTCGACGCTCGTCGAAGAGGTGCTGATGGACCTCGGACCGATCGACTTCGGTAAAGGCATGATCACAAAGTCGAACATTTCACTATGGCGTTCGCTCGGCGACCACCACGTGATGTGTGGCGAGTTCGCCTATCAGGCGAGGTTCGACCGGCGCGAGGACGTGTACCAGCTCATCAAGCAACGCGTAGAAGAGATGTTCATCAAGCTGCAGCAGGTTGCCACGGGTTGGCTCTTACTCGGAACCACGAAGACCGGCCTCGTCTACCAATTGAAAGGCAACCCGCCGCAAAGCCATGAGTAAAACTGCAGCAACCTCGCCACCAAGCACTGTTTCGCCGCCGGTCTCGATCCCCGCGATCTTTGGCGTGTTTCTGCAGATCGGAGCAACGAGCTTCGGCGGCGGAGTCGTGGCCTATCTTCGCAGCGCGCTCGTCACTAAAAAGAAGTGGTTGACCGATACCGAGTTTCTCGAGCTGATGTCGCTAAGCAACACGCTGCCCGGCTTGAACGCAACGAACATGGCGATCCTTGCGGGCCAGCGCTTGCGCGGAACGACTGGCGCAACCGTGGCGATGATCGGGATGTGTTTGCCTGCCCTGATTCTGATGACCGCCGCCGGATTCGCGTACGGCGCGGAAGGGAGCCGGCCGTTGGTCACCGCGATGCTCCGCGGCGTCGCAGCGGCGGCGACGGGGCTGATCGCGGCGACCTGGTATCAAATTGGAAAGAAGACGGTGAAAGGCTTCTACGAAGCATTCTTCATCCTAGCGGCGATCCTCGGCATCAACTACTTCAAGCTTTCGGTGCCGGTCGTGCTGCTCTCGGTCGGCGCGCTCTCGATCTTTGCCTTCCGGCCGCGTAAGCCCGGCGATCACAGGAAGGAGGAGCACGCATGGATCAGATCCCTGCAATAGCGCGCGTATTTGCGTACCTATCGCTGCTGACGATCGGCGGCGGCATGGCGGCCTTTCCCGAAATGAAAGTTTTGGTGATCGACACCCACCGCTGGCTCACCTATCCGCAGCTGATTCATATCTATAGCGTCGGCCAAATGTCCCCGGGCCCGAACATGATGATGGTTGCGACCATCGGCGAACGCGTCGCGGGGATCCCGGGCGCGCTGGTCGCCGCGTTCGCATTCTTCGTGCCGACCGGCATCCTAACGCTTTGCGTCGGCGGCCTCTGGAAGCGGCTCGAACAGTGGCCGTGGCGCGCGTCCATCCAAAAAGGGCTTGGACCGGTGGCGATCGGTCTTGCGGTCGCCGGCCTCATTACGTTCGGCAGAACCGCGGTTACCGGCTGGGTAACTGTCGCCGTTGCGCTCCTGGTGTTCGCGGCCACGATGCGCACGCGTCTCAACCCCGCGCTTTTGATTCTCGGAGGAGCGCTCGTCGGCGCCGTCGCCCTGCGGTAACACTTTCCCTCCGGAGGTCCAAGGATTGAACCGGGGCTAAATGGGTACCCGCTCGATATGAAGATATATACGCCGAAGAAATGGGACCTTTCCGGATTGAACGGCATCTCCGATGGGACTCTCGAGATGCATTTCGGGCTCTACGAGGGCTACGTCAAGAATACGAACCTGTTGAACGAGCGTCTGGGTGCGATCCGGCAGGGCGGTAAAGCCTCAGGCGCAGATCCGGCATATGCCGAGCTGGTGCGGCGTCTTGGCTTCGAGTACAACGGCATGCGCCTCCACGAATACTACTTCGACAATATGGCCAAGGTCCCGAGCGAGATCGGCGCCGGGCGGCTCTATAACGCCCTCGGTGAGGCTTTCGGCGGCTTCGAAGAATGGAAGAAAGACTTCATGGCGGTCGGCGGCATGCGCGGCATCGGCTGGGCGATCGCATACTGCGATACCACCAACGGGCAGATCACCAATCACTGGATCAGCGATCACGAGAACGGGAATTTAGCCGGCTTTGTTCCGGTCGTTGTGATGGATGTATGGGAGCACGCCTACATCAAAGACTACAAGCCGGCCGACAAAGGTAAGTACGTCGAGGCGTTTTTCGCCAACGTCGACTGGAAGGCGTGCGAATCCAGGCTTCCTTGAACTGCTATTTCTTGCGGCACGGAATTGCCGTCGAACCTGACGAGTGGACGGGGCGCGATTTCGACCGCCCGCTGACGCACGAGGGGATCGCGCGAATGACGTGCGAGGCGCGTGCAATCGCCGATCTCTCGCTGCGGCTCGACGTCATCGTGACGAGTCCGCTGCTACGCGCACGTCAGACGGCCGAAATCGTGGCCGATCGCCTAAAACTACCTGACGCAGTTGTCGAAGACAAACGGCTTGCGGACGGTTTTGACACCAGACGACTCTCCGAGATTCTCGACGAGCACGATAGCGCTGAGGCGATCATGCTCGTCGGTCACGAGCCGACGATGAGCACTGCGATCGGCCGGCTCATCGGCGACGCGAACCTCGAGCTGAAAAAGGCCGCGCTCGCGGGTGTCGTACTCTCGGACGCGTCCGCAGCGCGCGGCAAGCTCATCTTTCTGATTCCACCGAAAGTTCTCTCGAAGCTCGGCGGGCTTTAAGTCCCCGGTCGAGGCTACGTACCAGCTAAAACTCGGTTGGAGCGGTTGCGACTCCCGACGGATTTTCGAAGCCGTTGGCGATGCTGTATTGGAACTTTGTTGATGGGTAGGCGAAGCGGTCGACCTGGTTAGCGGTGAAGTATTCACCCACGAAGAGCGCCTTGCTCTTATGGTTTAGGGCGAAATTAAAGGGCTCTCCGCCGCCGGGCATGGGGATGCTCTGAGACGGCTGCGTTTGCCCTGGTGGAAAGATGAGGACTTCGGATGGGTCGAGCTGCTGCGCCACCAGAATGTTGCCGGCCGGATCGACCTGGATCCCGCCTCCGCTGCCAAAGGCGAGGTTGAGGTTGGTGCCGGTTTTCGCACCGGGTGCGTATTCGTTGACCGCGCTGCCGTCGTTCACGTCGTACATCACGTAGAGATTTCCCTTAGAGTCGAGCGCTACCGAAAGGGGAGCACCTCCGCCAAAATCGGAGAGGCGGTATTCCTTGGAAACATTTCCTTTGGGGTAGACAGCTACCCAACCATCGCTAAGACCGTTGAAGTTCGCGATGTAGATGGTTCCGTCTTTGGCGACGACCGTGTCGGTCGGCGAGGAAAGATCGGTTGTGTAGCTCTTGGTCGGCGACGTCGCGCCGGGCGCGTAGACCTGCACGGTCCACTTGCCGCTGATTGGGCCCTCGTCGGCAACGTAGAGATTGCCCTTTCGATCGGTCGTGAGGCCTCCGGGACCCAGGATCCCATTCGTAATCGTCGCGATCGGCGTTTGGTTCTTACCATGCTGATGAAAAACGTCGACCTCACCCGCGCCGAGGTTACACACGTATGCCAGCTGCGAGGCGCCCTTCGCATCGTATGAGGGACTGCCGTGCGCGAGCTTGGTTGTATGCAGAAGATCGATGCCCAGCTTCGTGCCATAGGCGCCCAACGGGTAGGTGTTGACATTGAGAGATTCCGCGACGGGCTGTTGCGGAGAAGAGCCGGCGGTAGCGCAGCCAGCAAGAAGAGCAGCCGCTGTTCCGGCGGCTAGAGTACGTAATAGCTTGATCGTCACGAGAGGTACCTTTCCAGCAAGTGTGAACGCGCTTTTCTTGCCCGACGGCCTCCCGCTTTCCTCGTGAGCTTTTTATATTGAAATGTCGTAATCGATGGTAAGCGGCGCATGGTCGCTGAAGCGTGCCTCTTTGTAAATGGAAGCGCGCCGCACGCGCGGCACCAGGTCAGGCGTAATCATCTGATAGTCGATCCTCCATCCTAGATTTCGTTCCCAGGCAGCGGGCCAATTCGACCACCACGTGTACTGCTTTGTCTCCTGGTTGACGACGCGGAAGGCGTCGATCCAGCCAAGGCGTTCGATCAACGCGTCCATCCAAGCGCGCTCTTCGGGAAGCGAGCCCGTGACGTGACTGTTCCGGGCAAAGTTGTAGGTGTCGATCGGTTTGTGCGCGATGTTGAAGTCGCCGCAGACGATGTGAGCGACGCCGGAATGCCGCAACCGCGCCAGCACTGCGAGCAAACGCTCGAGGAAACTCATCTTGAAGGCCTGCCTCGCGGGACCGCTGATGCCCGACGGCACGTACAGCGACGCAACGGTGACCGCGCCGAAGTCGGCCTGCACGAAGCGTCCCTCGGAATCCATATCGTCCCAGCCCAGCGATCGCAGCACGGAGACCGGCTCCTGCCGCGAGTAGAGCCCCACACCGCTGTAGCCGCGGCGGCTGGCGTCGACGAAATACGGAGTAAATCCGGACAGCATTGTCGCCTCGGGCGGAAGCTGATGCTCCTGCGCGCGCGTCTCTTGCAAACAAATTACATCGGCCTCTTCCGACTCGGCCCAAGCAAAGAATCCCCGGCGTGCAGCCGACCGTATCCCGTTGGCATTGAGAGAAATCACTCGCATCAGCGTGCCTTTTTTGACGGTGTGACGGAGGCCTGTCGTGCTATCATACGAGCGTGAGGACTCACCGGTACCAGACCAGCGTTCAGTGGGCTGCCGACGGCGAGGGCACGAAATCCTATCGCACCTACTCGCGCAACTTCGCGATTACCGCCGAAGCGAAGCCCGATATCCAAGGCTCGAGCGATCCGGTGTTTCACGGAGACTCGACGCGCTATAATCCCGAGGAACTGCTCGTTGCGAGCCTGTCGTCGTGCCACATGCTTTGGTACTTGCATCTCTGCTCGGTCAACGGAATCAAGGTCCTCGATTACCGCGACGGTGCGACGGGCACGATGGAGGAAGGCGATGGGTCGGGGCACTTCGTCAAGGCAGAGCTTCGACCGAAGATCACGATCGCTCGCGGCGGCGATTCGGCGCGTGCGCTCGCGCTGCACGAGGAAGCGCATCGCCTCTGCTTCATCGCGCGATCGGTAAACTTTCCCGTCGACGTGGAGGCAGAAATTGCCGAAGAATAAACCGCCGGCCGAGGCGTCGGAAAAACAACAACTCGCACACTTCGTCTCGCAGTTTTCTCCCGAGATCGCGAGCCTCGCGCGAGCCGCCTTGTCAACCATGCGCGAGCGGCTCCCGGGAGCGTTCGAACTTGTCTACGACAACGCGTACGCACTCGTTGTCGGCTTCGGGCCGACGCCGCGGCCGTCGGAGGCGGTTTTTTCGGTCGTCATCTACCCGAAAAAAGTGAGCCTCTGCTTTTTGTATGGCGCGCGCTTGACCGATCCCGAGCACCTGCTCCAAGGTAGCGGCAACCAAGTGCGGCACATCCGTCTCGAGGGCGCCGCCACCCTCAAGAAGCGTGGTGTCCGGGCGCTGATGAACGTTGCCATCGAAGATGCGGTCGCGCCCTTTGACGATACGGGGCGCGGACAAACGATCGTTCGAGCGGTTTCGAAGAACCGTAGGCCGCGACGCGTGATTCAGGTATGAAGTTCATAACGAAACCAAGCCGTTATCCCTACTCGGCGACGCTCGAGCGTCTATCCAAAGCAATCACCGATGGCGGAAACACGATCTTTGCGACGATCGATCAGGCAGCGGCCGCCAAGAGCGCCGGCCTGTCGTTGCGACCGACCGCGCTCATTATCTTCGGGAACCCCAAGGGCGGCACGCCCTTGATGGACGCCTTTCCGCTCGTCGCCCTCGACCTTCCATTGAAGCTGCTCGTGTGGGAAGAGGGTGACAACGTCAGCGTTGGCTACGTGATGATGTCCGAGATCGCGGCTCGTTACGGCGTCGCCGGAATGGACGAGCGCATCGCGGCAATGGATCGAGCGGTCGACACGCTGATAAATATGGTGGCTTAGCGAAGCATTTTGGGTGCCAGAGCTGCCCGACATCGCCGCCTACATGACCGCCCTAGAAGAGCGCGTCATGGGTCAGTCCCTCGAACGAATCTCGATCGTCAATCCGTTCGTCCTGCGAACGCAGGAGCCACCGGCTGGCATTCTCCAGGGTCGCACGGTTCGCGAGTTGCGGCGCATCGGAAAGCGCATCGCGATTGGATTCGAGGGGGATTACTGGCTCGTGCTTCACCTCATGATAGCCGGGCGGCTGCAATGGAAACAAGCAGGCGCCGGCACCGCGAACCGGGCGACGTTAGCCGTTCTCGACTTTCCGAACGGCTCGCTCGTGCTGACGGAGGCCGGCTCGAAGCGACGTGCGTCGCTACGCATGCTCGAGGGCGAGGAAGCGCTCTACGACCTCGACCCCGGCGGCATCGACGTCCTTCACTGCGATTTCGAAGCATTTCGTGACGCACTAGTGAGCGAAAACCGCACGCTCAAACGAGCGCTGACGGATCCGCGCATGCTCAGCGGAATCGGCAACGCTTACTCCGATGAGATTCTTCACGCGGCACGTCTCTCTCCAGTTGCGTTCACGCACAAGCTCTCGCTCGAGCAGTGGCGACGGCTCTTCGCCGCAGCGCAGACCACGCTGCGGCTTTGGATCGATCGTCTGCAAGGCGAGGCCGAGCGCGGCTTTCCAAAGCACGTCACCGCATTTCGCGAGGAGATGGCCGTGCACGGCCGCTACGGGAAACCGTGCCCCGATTGCGGTGAAAAGGTGCAGCGAATACGTTATGCCGACAATGAGACGAACTACTGTGCGCGTTGCCAGACGGGCGGCAAGCTTTTGGCGGACCGAAGCCTTTCACGACTTTTGAAATCCGATTGGCCGCGCACGCTCGACGAGCTCGAATCGCTTCGTCGCCGGAGTACGTAGATGGATCTCCATGCCGCAAGCGCGCTCGCCGTCGTCTTCGCCGCCATCGTCGTGCTGGTGACGATCGCCAACCGCATCAACATCGCGTACCCGATCGTCTTGGTTCTCGGCGGCATCGCGATCGGTTTCATTCCGCACGTTCCCATCATCGAATTGCCCCCGGCTCTGGTGCTCGTCGTCTTTCTACCGCCGCTGCTCTATTGGGAAAGCGTCTCGGCACCAACGAGCGAGTTCCGCGCGAACGCCTTTTGGATCTTCCAGATGGCGTTCGGGTTGGTGATCCTGACGACGGTCGTGGTTGCACTGGTCGCGCACGCGATCGTTCCCGGCATGGGCTGGGGCGTCGCCTTCGTACTCGGCGCCATCGTTTCGTCGACCGATGAAGTCGCGTTCGTCGCCGTCGCCGATCGACTCAATGTGCCACGCCACATCATTGGAACGATCGAAGGCGAGAGCCTCGTCAACGACGCGACGTCGCTCATTCTCTACGGAGCGGGCATCGCCGCAGTGGTGGGCGCGTCGTTTTCACTCTCACACGCATTCGGAGCGCTGGCACTTTCGGTCGTCGAAGCCGTCGCGATCGGGCTCGCGGCAGGCGGACTCGCGGTTCTGGCATGGCGGGTCATTCAGGACGAAACGCTGCAAGGCGTCATCTCCGTCGTCGTCCCGTTCGTCGCCTATCTTCCGGCATACTATATCGGCGCCTCGGGCGTGTTGGCAACGGTAGTCGCGGGACTCTTCATCAGCCGCTTCACACCGACCGTGCTGCTGCCAATGGCTCGCGAGGTGTTGACGGGCTTTTGGGTGACGATCGTCTTTCTGCTCAACGCATTCATCTTCGTCGAGGTTGGAATCCAATTTCACCATATCGTATCTCGGCTGAACGCTTATTCAGCCGGCCAGCTCGTCTGGTGGGGGAGCGCCATCGCGGCAACGTGCATCCTCGCGCGACTCGTGTGGACTTTCGCGCAAGGGCTGCTGCCGGCAACCAATGAGCCCGAACACGTTGGCGGAAAGGCCGATTGGTCTCACGTTTCGATCCTTGCCTGGACAGGCATGCGCGGCGGCGTCTCGTTGGCGGCCGCGCTGGCGATTCCACTCGAAACCGCCGCGGGACCCTTTCCGTTTCGCGACCTCTTGATCTTCATCACGTTCGTCGTCCTATTGGCGACGCTGGTCGGACAAGGCGGAACGCTACCGTATATCATCAGCTGGCTGGGCGTCAAAGACGATCTCGCCGCGCAGGGGGAGGAACGCATCGCGCTTGCGGCGACCGCTCGCGCCGGGCTCGATTGTCTCGACGAGCTCGAACGCGAGGGCAGCGTTCCCGGTGCGATCTTAGAGCTGCAACGCAAGCGCCTGCGCTCGAGATATGCCGAGTTCGGGGAGAGCGCCGAGGGCGCCGCGGAGACGACGGCAGCGTTCCGTCGCGTCGAACGGCGCCTGCTCGACACGCAGCGGAAACGGTTGATCGAACTGCGCACCGAAGGAAAAATCGACAATACCGTCCTGCGCCGCGTCCTGCGCGTGCTCGACCTGCAAGCGGTTGAGATCGGTTTGCTCGACAGCACCGGGCACGGGAAAATCGAGGAGGAAAGTCAGTGAAGACTACACCGCTCGACGCCGGGCGTGACGGCCGCACCGACGCGGTCTTCGGCGCTGCCGGTCATCCGCTGCGTTATCACGACCGCCGTCTGAACCTTCCCGATGGGCGTGCTCGCGAAGAGCGAGCCGTGCGCGCTCGCCGCGGTCGGCAGCGAACCGTGGGAGTTCGACGCGGACGGCGGCGGTATGTAGCTCGGCGTACTGAAGACCGGATCTCCGAGCTCCGGCGATTTCTCCGGCGTGCTGCTCGTCTTTAACGCCTCCGCGGCGCCGTTACCCAGTGAGAGCAGCGCGTACAACGCCGTCGTTTCGTAGGTTCCCGAGAGAATGTTCAGCGAGCGCTCCTGGGAGTCTGCGACGGTCTGAAGGGTTGCTTTCACTGCCAGCAGGTCGCGGTCGGCATCGTTTTGAGGTGTGGCTGGAAACCGATCGGAATCGTTGAGTAGGGCATGCACGCGTTCGAGGTTGCGCGCGGCTTGATTCACGACTTGGCCTAACTGGTATTGATCCATCTTGCGGCTGGCGCCGCCGAACCTGCCGGCGTCGACGACGCTATCGTACGCCCACTTTGCCAGCACCGCGCGGCCTTGATCGATAACGAGGTCGTTGATACGCAGGCCTTGCACCGCGAAAAAGACGTTCTCGCGAAAGACGGTGCAGAATGGAGTCGACCTGATGCGGATGATCGTCTTCGGAGGGGCAGACGACGGGTTCGGCGGCGTCGGCACTTGCGCCAGTAGCAGCGAGAGCGTTGCTATGTATTCGAGCATTCGTCCATCCGGCGAAATCCGCCGCTGCTATTTTACTACCGTGCGCGCGACCGAACCTTGAAAAATGCTGAGTCCCGGGGGCACGAGCCTATTAAAGGTG
This sequence comes from Candidatus Cybelea septentrionalis, assembly GCA_003158175.1. Taxonomy (GTDB): domain Bacteria; phylum Vulcanimicrobiota; class Vulcanimicrobiia; order Vulcanimicrobiales; family Vulcanimicrobiaceae; genus Cybelea; species Cybelea septentrionalis. The sequence goes on along the minus strand of PMHJ01000031.1, from coordinate 6,005 downwards.
TGAAGTACTGCATCGCTACGATGGGCGCACCCCCTCGTGAAGCGTCAAGCATTCGTGCAAACCGGCGCCGGCGCAGTGCTCGCCGGCTGCGCCGGGGCCGCTATGGCTCCCAATTCTCTCGTCGTCCCCTCAATGCATCAGGTGATTCAAGGTTCGCAAAGTGTGCCGGCCAGATTCTTCCCATAGCGTCGAACGCCGCACTCTTCACACTGCTGGGCGATCGGTTTGGAGGCGACGGAAACAAGACCTTCGGGCTTCCCGACACGCGCGGGCAAGAACCGATCAAAGGGTTGTCTTATCTGATTGCAACGGCCGGCATCTACCCGAGCCGTAAAGCCCTCAACGAGCCAAATGAGTATGGAATCCCCCCGCTCCTCGGGCCGGCCGGTTGGGCCACATACGACGGCCAGCTTCTGAAGATCGACCGAGAGGTGGCGCTCTACACGCTGCTGGGGACCAAGTTTGGAGGCGATGGCAAAACTACATTCGCTCTGCCCGACTTACGCGGACACGAGCCCACGAAAGTGATAACTTACGTGATTTCGTTCCAGCGGAGGTTCCCCACCGCGAGCTGAGCAGAAAGAATGGTGGAGCTGTCGGGGTACTGCCCCCCGAGTCCAAGAAACTTAACCGGCGCGTTCTCCAGGCTCAGCCTCGAATTTTTCTTGTTCGACCGTACGCCTCGAAGCGTGGCTTACCGGTCGCTGCAGATTCTTTATCTCGCACGAGCGTCGAATCACGCGATCGTGCCAGCCCGAGTTTGTGACCGGAAGGCAGAGTGGCTCGGGCCGACTCTCTGCGTCCGGTGACTAGCCTAGATTAGGCAGCCAGTGCGTATTCGTGATTGGCAGTTATTGCCGTTGCGATCGTTTTAGGAGAGCTCGCAACTCCGCCTGCTAACGCCGACTGAAGCGTCCTTGTCGAACCTATTTCAGCCCCATGCTTGCCCCGACTAGCCTGTCCGCAGCCCAGTCGAAGGAACACATACTATAACACGCCGGGGCAAGCCGGGGTTCCTCTCAGGCTCCTGAGCGCTAGCGGGCGTTCTCGGTGGCCTTGCTCCCCTGATGCATCAGCGTGGAGACGATCATCATGATGATGGCGCCATAGAGGTTCGCGAGCCACGGATTGATCTCGCCGCTGTTCAGGTGCAGCATCGCGGCCGTGATCACAAAGAGCAGGTAGTTGATGACAAACGAGAACAGCCCGAACGTGATCAACGTCAGCGGCAGCGAAATCAGCCGCAGGATGGGCCCGATGATCGCGTTGACCAGTCCGAAGACGATTGCAGCGATTACGGCTCCCCAGATTGAGACAATATGAAAGCCAGGGACATACTTACAGATGAGATACAGGACGAGCGCGTTGACGAGGAAGCGTAGAAGTAAGTTCAAGCTTTTTACCCTCCTTCGAGTGCTTGCTTAACCCTTGCGGCTAAGGAAGGGCTCATCCCTTTCACGGCCGCTATTTCGTCCAGTGCGGCACGCCGAATTCCGGCCGGAGAGCCGAAGGCCGTCAAGAGCCGCTTCTTCCGCACCGGCCCGACGCCGTCGAGGGCGTCGAGTGCCGACCTCGTCATGGATTTGCCACGCTGTTGCCGGTGATAGGTCACGGCAAAGCGGTGCGCCTCGTCGCGAATTCGAGCGACGAGATGCAGCGCCGCCGAGTTGGCGGGCAAGACGATCGGATCGGACTGATTGGGAAGATAGAGCCATTCGTGCTCCTTCGCCAACCCGGCAAGGGGAAGACCGGTCATGTCGAGCTCCTCGAGCACCTCGACCACCGCGCTGAGCTGACCCTTTCCGCCGTCGATCAACAAGAGGTCGGGTTTCTTATTGAACTTTTCTTTCTTGGCGAGCTCCCGCTCGACGGGCGTTTCGGTGCGGTCCGTTTCGCGCCGAAGATAGCGCAGCCGCCGGCGAAGCGTCTCCTGCATCATCGCAAAATCGTTTGGGCCGCGGTCGTACTGGATCTTAAACTTGCGGTACTCGCTCTTCTTCGGCCGGCCTTCGACGAAGACGACCATCGACGCGACGGGATTGGTCCCCTGGATGTTCGAGATGTCGTAGCACTCGATGCGATGCGGCGGTTCCGGAAGCTCGAGCGCATCGGCGAGATCGGTCAGCGCGGTCGCCTGCGCGGTCTCTTGTACTTCCTGATGCGCCAAGAAGGCCTTGAGATTCTGGTCGGCATTCTTCTGAACCAGGCGCATATATTCGCAGCGCGCACCGCGCTGCGGTCGTAAGATTCGCACGCGCTGCCCCTTGATCGTCGAGAGCCACGCTTCGATGGTCTCGCGTTCTTCGGGGAGCGCGGAGACGAGCAGCTCCTTCGGCACGGCTGCCGCCTGCGTGGCGCGCGAACGCCGCCTCTCCGGCACGGGGGCTTGATTGTCGCGGGCGACGCGAACCGTCGACAAGACGCTCTCCTCCGCAGCACTCGCGGTGCGTGCGGTGTAAAACTGCTTGAGAAACTCGTCCATCAGCACTTCGTCGGATTGTTCGTAGACGCCGTCGAGAATGAAGTGCTCTTGACCGATCAGCTTGCCGCCGCGCACCAGGAAGACTTGCATGCAGGCCTGTCCCTGCGCGCGCGCGACGCCGATCAGATCCATGTCGAGGCGCGATTTCCACACGACCTTCTGCCCTTCGGTGACGCGTCGAACCTGGACGATGCGATCCCGAAGCCGCGCCGCCGCCTCGAAGTTGTAGCGTTCGGCAGACTCAGTCATCTCGTGCTGCAGGCGCCGGAGCAGCGAGTCCTGTTTGCCTTCTAGGAAGAGCACGACCTCATCGATCGTTGCATCGTACTCTTCTTCGCTCTGATAGCCGACGCAGGGTGCGAGGCATCGGTGAATGTGATATTGCAGGCATGGACGCTTGCGCCGCCCGTCGATCGGCTCTCGGCAGGTTCGCAGCGGAAAGACGAGCCGTACCAGGTCGATCAGCTCGCGCAAGCCGTGAGCGTTGGTATAGGGGCCGAAGTAGCGCGCGCCGTCGTTTCGCACCATTCGCGTGAAGACCACCCGCGGAAACGGCTCGTTGGTTACCTTCAAGTATGGGTAGCGCTTGTCGTCGCGAAGACGGACGTTGAAGGGGGGTTGATGGCGCTTGATCAGATTCGCTTCGAGGATCAGCGCTTCGACTTCGTTGGTGACGACGATCGTGCGAACGTCGACGACTCGCTCCGCCATGGCCGCGATCCGAATGTGATGCACGGCACCCTCTTGAAAATACGAACGCACGCGATTTCGCAACGAGATCGCCTTCCCGATGTACAGGATCTCGTTGCCGGCGCCGATCATCATATAAACGCCTGGAGCATCGGGGACCTGCGAAAGATCGGTGAGCAGCGTCACCTAGCTCGAATCGGTCGCGACCGCGCTCTAATTACGAGGATGCTGGCAATGACGGCCACGACGAAGAAGCCGAGGATGAGATACGCCCATTGATGCAACAGCGGAAGCACCGCGCTTACGTGCGGACCTAGCGCGTTGCCGAGCAGGATCAAGAGACCACAAAAGATCAGGGATCCAAGGAAAGTCCAAAGGTAGAAGTGCGCGAGGTTCATCTCCGCGATCCCGGCCGCAACTGCGACGACGCCCCGCAAAATCGGAACAAAACGACAAACGAAGATTGCGAAAGTTCCCCAGCGTTCGAAGAAACGATGCACCACCAACAATCGGTCGTGCGTAAAATGAACGTACTTCCCATACCGTTCGATGAGCGGCACACCGCCGAAACGGCCGATCGCGTAACCGGCGGAGCCGCCCGCTAACTCGCCCGCCAGTGCCACGGTAATTGTCAGCCCGAGATTGCTCAAATGTCCGGTCGCGGTCAGCGCTCCCGCCACGGGTAGAACGATCTCCGTCCCGATCGGAACCGCCATGTTCCCCAACGCAAGCGCCACGAAAAGACCGAAGTAACCGTAGGTATCGATGAGCCACAGAATCGCTTGCTGCAGGTGTTCCACCCGGCTCCTTTACTCGAGCGCCGGGGTTCTGTTTCGGGTCGAGGCGCGTCGCAAGATTTCGGCGGCCGAGCTGCCGCCTTCCAGCCGCAACGCTTCGAACAGGTCGAGGGGCCCAATCTCGCGCTCGCCGGCACGCTCCTGCGCCAGGGCGACGATGCGCCGAACCCTCGGGGTTATGAGGATGCCCTCCCAGAGCCGGTCTTCGCCGGTGCCCAACGCTCGCCGGACCGCTGAATGGACCTCAGGGACGTCGATGCCCTCTGCGTCGAGCGCGCTGAGCGTCGCTGGGTCGCGCTCCTCGAGCAAGGCCACGAGCAAGTGATCGGCGCCTACGTAGTAATGGCTGTGGTTTCGGCACTCTTGCTCGGCCACCCGAAGCACGCGCCGCGCCGCAGGATCAAAGTTCGAGAACAAGCGTCCCTCGACGTAGTCCATCCTGACGAAGGGGGGGAAGAAATTTCGGGGCGACACGATTTGAACGTGCGACCTCTTCGTCCCGAACGAAGCGCTCTACCAAGCTGAGCCACGCCCCGAAGAGCCTCGAAAGATTTTGCAGAACCGTGCTCCCTTCCTTTACTCTGCGCTTCGGCCTGCCGCGACCAGGGTAAAGCTGAGAGGCCTCTGAAAGAGTTTCGTCGTTCATGAGATACCTCATCGTCGGGTGCGGACGCGTGGGTTCTGCACTCGCAAAACTTCTCGATTCCGACGGACACGAAGTCATCGTCGTTGACGAAAACGCCGCCGCCTTCAAACGTCTCGGGCAAAAATTCAAAGGCCACGTCGTGGTCGGCACCGGCATCGACTACGACGTGCTCAAGCGAGCCGGCGCCGCGACCGCCGACGGGTTTATCGCCGTAACCAACGGCGACAACCGCAACATCATGGCGGCGCTCATCGCGCAACGGATGTTTAAGATCAAACGAATCGTGGCTCGGATCTACGATCCACCGCGCGGTCAGATGTATCGCGAGCTCGGCGTTCAAACGGTCTGCCCGACCACCGTTGGTGCCAAACTGATCCGCGACACCCTCATCGACGCGCCCTGGGAGAATCAAGCGTTCGATTTCGGTAAACTGACGTCCGTGGCCGCACTCGTCGGCCCCGCGGATGCCGGCAAACGCGTCGCGGAAATCGAAGAGGAGGGCCGGATTCGAATCTCGGCCGTGCGGCGGGGAGCGCAGAGCGTCGCCGTGGCCTCGGGCAGCTTCGTGCTTCAAGAAGGCGACGAAGTCAATGCCGTCGTCGCGCCCGATGCAATCGGCGACTTCGCGCAACGCTTTCGCAGCACGCCTCTGCAACCGAAAGTGACGGCCTAACCAATGTTTATCTTGATCGTCGGCGGCGGCAAAGTCGGCTCGTATCTCACCCGTGCGCTGCTCAACCAAGGCCATGAGGTGGTCGTCATCGAGAAGGTTGAGCGGAAGGCCAAGATGCTCGAGCGTCTGATCGATCGGCAAGTGACCGTCGTCGGCGACGGTTGCGACCCGATGGTCCTCGACGCGGCGGGCGTCAGCCGCGCAGACGTCGTCGTTGCGGATACCGGCGACGACGAAGACAATCTCGTGGTCGTGCTCCTCTCGAAGAAAAAATCGAAGGCACGCTGCATCGCTCGCGTCAATAATCCGGCCAATAAGCTGATCTTCAACTCACTCGACACCGACGATCCGGTGATCGTCATCTCGTCGACGGAGCTCATCCTCGACGTGCTCAACGAGCACGTCAACGCGTCGAAGTACCGCTCGATGCTGGAGACGATGCACCTGTTCGGCAAAGGCGACATGCAGCTCGTCAAAGTCGCGATTCCCGAACGCTCTCCGGTCGACGGCAAGCGGCTCTCCGAAATCGACTTTCCGCACAACTCCGTCGTCGTCGCAGTCGACCGTCCGGAGAGCGATTTGGAGATCCCGACCGGCGACACGACGCTGCACGCCGGCGACGCGATGATCGTGATCGTCAAGAACGGCGCAGGCGAACGCATCCGCTCCATCCTCGGCGCCTAGCGCATCGTCACCCTGAGCGCAGTCATGTCATCC